>JAIETP010000039.1 GCA_019744975.1 Burkholderiales bacterium | reverse complement strand
GAGAACCAGTAATGTGGACAGCATCGTCCAGAGGAGGCGTTTTCTGATGGAGAAATTCATTGGTCTGAGAGCTTGTAGCCGACGCCACGGACGGTCTTGATCAGTTTCGGGGCCAGCTTTTTGCGCAGATTTGATATGTGCACTTCCACAGCATTACTTTCCACCTCTTGTCCCCAAGCGTAGACACTTTGCTCGAGGCTGGCTCTGGATATCACCGTGCCGGGATGCCGTATCAGGCTTTCCAGAATCGCAAACTCTCTTTGGGAAAGAGGCGCGGCTTTATTGTTGAATCGCACCTCCCGGGTAAGGGGGTTGAGTTCCAATCCGGCATGCCGGGACACGGGTGCGGCCTGCCCCGCGCTGCGCCTGAGCAGGGCGCGCACCCTGGCGCTGAGCTCGGACATGCTGAAAGGCTTAACCAGGTAATCGTCGGCACCGGCATCAAGACCGTTGACCCTGTCTTCCACACCGTCACGCGCGGTGATGATCAGCACGGGCACTTTTTTTCCTTTCAGGCGGGCATTTTTCAGGACCTGGAGGCCATGCACCCGCGGCAACCCGAGATCCAGGATCAGCAGATCGTAATCCGTGGCGATCAGGGACTGTTCAGCGGCCCAGCCGTCACGTACCCAGTCAACCCCATAACTTTCGCGACGCAAGCCTTCGCGAATGCTCTTGCCGATCATCTCGTCATCTTCAATCAGCAGCAGTCGCATCGTCGCGATTCTTGAGGGATTGCTACATTTAGTAGGTGTTGAAAATAATCATCCGCAATGCCCCGGGATGCGGAGCAAGGCGGATGATTGAGCGAGCCCGGCCGAAAATCAAGCGATGACACCGGCTTCGAGTTCCGAGGGAGGAAACGGGTTGGTGCCGCCCTGGTGAGTGGCGATTACCGACCGGGTATCGGAGATCGCATCCGTGGAAGGCGGAAACGGGTCGGTGCCGCCCTGGTGAGTGGCGATTACCGACCGGGTATCGGGAATCGCATCCGTGGAAGGCGGAAACGGGTCGGTGCCGCCCTGGTGAGAGGCGATTACCGACCAGGTATCGGAGATCACATCCGTGGAAGGCGGAAACGGATCCGTCCCGCCCTGGTGATGGGCGATGGTCAAGGGGGTCTTGAAATCCGCCGGAGCGGCATTTACTGCGGAAACGGTGCTGATGCCCAGCGCAACCGCGATAAGCATTTTCAGAGAAGTGGTTTTCATGGTGTCATTCCTTTCAGGGTTTGATTAACAGAGGCATCGTTCATCGAAGCCACGAAATCATTATCGACACCCAAGCTGAAGGATTTCTGAAGGACTGGGAATGGTTTTTCTGCAAGAAAAACGGGCGCCTTGGCGCCTGTTTAATTTGTGGGATTATTGTTGCATTTTAAATAAGAGTAAGCAAAATGCTGTTGCAACTTTGCGTGAAACTCGGGATGACATGACAAGCGGCCACACGGACAACAAAAGCCGATGGCAAAGAAAAAAGACGATACGGCCAAACCTTGAGAGATGCAAAAAAGAACTGATTAAGAGCAAAGTTAACTTGGCAAAAGGCGTGAAATAGTAAATGCGGGGTTGATCGTAATAGCGACGTCATGTGTCATGGGACTGCCCGCAACCACTGCCGTTTCCCGCATGGGGCAAGACGGCTTCGCTGCTCGTCGGCGGCGTTCAGCCGAACCACATACGCCGCAGCGTGGCGTCACGATCGACGAGGTGATGTTTTAGCGCCGCCACGATATGCAACCCTGCCACCGCCATCAGCGCGTAGTTGATCCAAAGGTGAAATCGTTCCAGCAACTGCATCTGCGCGTGATCGGCGCCGACCACCGATGGCAGTGGCAAAGCGCCAAACAGTATTACCTCCTCGCCCATCCGGTTGCTCAATAGGTAGCCGCTGATCGGGGCGGCCACCATCAATAAGTACAGCGCGGCATGTGTGCCATGCGCCAGCAAACGCTGCGTGCGTGGCCACGACACCAGCGCCGGCGGCGGCCGCCGTAGCGCGCGTACAACGAGTCGCACTAGGATCAGCACGAAGGCGCTGACGCCGAGCCAGCGGTGCCAGTCGAACCAGCCTTGCCGGCCCACCGCCTCCTCAGGTAGGTCACCCAGGATCAGGCCTGCGCTCGCCGTCCCCACCAGCGCGAGCGCGACCAACCAGTGCATCAGCACGGCCGCCGAGCTGTAGCGAACGAGCGCTGTCGTATCCATACGGGTGTCAATGTTCACCGGTGTGCCTCGTTAGAACAGCAACCTCAGTCCCGCCTGAAACTGCGTTGTCGCAGAGTCGCCACCGGTATTTGCCCTTGGGTAGAGAGTGCGCGACAGACTGACGTAAGGTGCGACTCTCCGGTTGAACTCATAGCGCACCTGCACGCCCAAATCTGCTTGGTAAGCACCGCGCCGTACCGTGGAATCCACATTAGACGTGGACCACTCGAGCCCCAGGGAGGGTGTAACGATAAAGCGGTTGGTAATCAAGAATGCGTTCTCGAATCTCGTGCGTGCGAAGACTTTGCCGTCGTCGCGCACGAACAGCTTCAGGTCGATGTCGAAGGCGTAGGGCGCCAGCCCGCGCACGCCCAGCGCGAGATAGTCGCGTCCATCGGGCCGCTCATCCCGGCGCAGTCCGATCTGCGCGTCCCAGAACTGCATGATGTAGCGGCCGTAAAGCAATTGCAGTTCCGCCGTCTCGGTTCGCCCGCCGCGTCGCTCGGCATCGAACTGGTACCACAGGCGATTAAAATCTCCGCCGACCCAGCCGTCGATGGCGAGGGACTGCACCGATCCTGGCTGTCCCCGCGCTTTGCCGGCGCCGGTCTCGATCAACGTGTATGAATAGATCGACTCATCCTCCATCGCCTGAGCGGCCAGGGCTGCGGTGGACAGCAGCAGCGCGACGCCCACGCGGCGCAACACCGCAATCATGTTTTTCTGCATCGGTGCGATCCTCAAGCTACTTTGACCAGGCGCATCATCCCGGTGGCGGCATGGTAGAAGAGGTGGCAATGGAATGCCCACATGCCTTCGTCTTCGAAGGTGGCGTCTAGTTCGACGGTCTGTGCGGGCGGCACAATGATGGTGTGTTTGCGCGCCCCGAATATGCCGTTGCCGTTGACGAGCTCCATGAACACGCCGTGCAGATGCATCGGGTGTTCCATCATGGTCTCGTTGACGAACTTGATGCGCACGCGCTGACCCAGCCCCATCTCGAAGGGCGCAGCCTGCGAGAACTTCTGGCCGTTCATGGTCCAGAAGTAACGAGTCATGTCGCCGGTCAGCCGCACCAGCAATTCCTTCTCCGGGGCGCGGTCGTCGGCATTGCGGGTTGCGGCACGCAGATGCGCGTAATTCAGCCGGCGCAGGCCATCCGCGTCAGTCTCGATTTTCGATGGCGCGGCACCCATGCCTTGCATGTCACCCATGCCGGCCATGCCCGTCATTTCTGCGGGGGCGCCGGGACGCGGTGTGACCGGTGCGGACATCGCCATCCCGGCATGCGGATCGGCCGGCTTCGGTGCCATGCCCGGCATGCCGGCGTGCGGGTCGGCAGGCTTGGGTGTGGCCGGCGTCGCCATGCCGGCATGGCTCGCGCCCGTGGGCGTCTTGCCCATGTCCATGCCTGCCATGCCGCCGCCACTCATGTCCATGCCGGCCATGCCCATGTCGGCCATTGTGCGCACGGGCCTGGGCCCCATCGCGGGCACTGGTGCGCTCATGCCGAGCTCGGGGGCAAGCGTGCCACTCGCGTAACCGATTCGAGCGATCGTCGGCACGAAGATCGTATAGGCCTTGGCCTCCTTCGGTTGCACGATCACGTCATAAGTCTCGCCGTTGCCGATGCGGAACTCATCCACTTCCACCGGCCTGACATTTTGGCCGTCGGCCTGCACCACTGTCATCGGCAGGCCAGGGATGCGTACGTCGTACAGATTCATCGGCGATGCGTTGATGAAGCGCAGTCGCACGCGCTCGCCAGGCTTGAACAGACCGGTCCAGTTCTCGTCGGGACGCTTGCCCTGCAGCAGGAACGACCACTCGTCGCCGCCGTCGCTGTAATCGGTGGGGTCCATGCGCATCTTGGCCCACTCCATGCGCTCGGCCCATAGGACTTCCCGTGCCTTGGCATCGGAGGCGCTGCGCAACTGTGCGAAGAACTGCGGTGTGGTCACGCGGCGGTAGTTATAGTAGCCGTCCACCTTTTTCAGGTTGGCCAACACCTGCGCCGGCGGGGTGTCGATCCAGTCGGAGATGACAACGATGTAGTCCCGGTCGTACTGGAAGGGGTCAGGACGGGCCGGTTCAACGATCAGCGGTGCGAAGTAGCCCGCAGCTTCCTGCAACGCGGCATGGCTGTGGTACCAGTAGGTGCCGCTCTGGCGCAGCTTGAAGCGGTGTGTGAAGGTTTCGCCGGGACGGATGCCGGGGTAAGTGACGCCAGGCACGCCGTCCTGGTCGTTGGGCACGAGCAGGCCATGCCAGTGGATGCCCGTGAGCTCCCGCAACCGGTTGGTGACGCGGATCACCACCTCGTCGCCTTCGCGGAAGTGGAGCACGGGGCCGGGCATTGTGCCGTTGATGGTGATGCCCTGCGCGGGCTTGCCGCTGACATTGAGCATGGTCTCTGCCACGGTCAGGTCGTACGAACGCGACACCGGCACGTCGCGCAGTTCGACCGCACGGACCTGCGCCCAGGCGCGTGGCAATACTGCCAGCGCGCCCAGGCCGGCCAGGGTTTGCAGAGTGCGGCGCTTGAGTGTGTCCATCCGGCGGATTTCCTATTTCGCAGCTTCGATCGCGGTAATGACGATCGCGCCGTTCGCCTTCTCGGCGGTGAACATGACTTTGTCACCGGCCTTGACCTTGTCCAGCAGCGCAATGTCCTTGACCTGGAAGACCATGGTCATGCCGGGCATGTCCAGGTTCTTGATGTTGCCGTGCTTCAGGGTGATCTTTTTGGTTTCCTTGTCGATCTTGCGCACCTCGCCTTCAGTCATCGAGGCGGGCATACCGTCCATCTTCATGCCGGGCATGTTCATGTCGCCCATTTTGCTGTGGTCCATTGCCTGGGCGTGGACGCTGATCGCGAACGGCGCCGTGGCGGCAAAGGCCATGGCAACAAGGAGTGTTTTGTAAATATTCATTTGAATGATCCTATTTGTGAGTAAAAATTTTATCAGTGACTCCAAGCGACAACAAGTGCAGGGCGCCACTGGACTTGATGAAAAGATTGGCTAAGCCATGTGACCAAGCGGATGATTGGATGAACCCGGCCGGAAATCAAGCCGTCCCGCCGGCTTCTGGAGCCGGGGTCGGGAACGGATTATTGCCGTCCTGATCTTAGACGATTATCGAGGGGGCGTCAGGGATGGCATCCGTGGAAGGCGGAAACGGGTCGGTGCCGCCTTGGTGAGTGGCGATTACCGACCGGGTATCGGGAATCGCATCCGTGGAAGGCGGGAACGGATCGGTGCCGCCTTGGTGAGTGGCGATTACCGACCGGATATCGGAGATCGCATCCGTGGAAGGCGGAAACGGATCCGTCCCGCCCTGGTGATGGGCGATGGTCAAGGGGGTCTTGAAGTCCGCCGGAGCGGCATTTACTGCGGAAACGGCGCTGATGCCCAGCGCAACTGCGATAAGCATTTTCAGAGAAGTGGTTTTCATGGTGTCATTCCTTTCAGGGTTTGATTAACAGAGGCATCGTTCATCGAGGCCACGAAATCATTATCGACACCCAAGCTGAAGGATTTCTGAAGGACTGAGAAGAGCGTTTCTGCAAGAAAAACGGGCGCCATGGCGCCTGTTTAAAGGAGTATCAAGTGCTTCAAAAGTGATGTCGCAACCCTACGCCGTCCTGCTTGTTGCCGGTGGATGCGTTGGAAAGCCCGCCACGGGTATATAGAAGTTAGAGGTGGCTCGATTCATTGTTGAATTCTGAAGGCTGAGGGCGGGTTTATTAATTCGGCAAAAGGTAATGCGGAATTTAGTGCAATCCCGGAAGTAGATCAGGCGGTATCTCGAATTAAAAACGGGCGCCTAGGCGCCCGTTTCGAGAAGTATCACGGGTTGGTTAGAAGGTATGGCGTAAGCCTATGCCGATCAAGGTCGGATCTGCGCCGGCATTGATGATGCCTGCGCCGCCGCCGGTGCCGCCGCCGAGAACCGGGCTGATTGCAGAGATTTCGTAAATGCCATTCTTATCATTACGAATCTGGGTGTAAATTGCATACGCTTGAGTGCGTTTGCTCAGATTGTAGCCGTAGCGCAACTTGTAAACCTGTCCCCCGCTCTCGCCGTAAGTGGATCCGGCAGGGAGTGCGCGCCCGCTTACCTTGTTGTCACCCAAGAGCACGTATCCGGCAAATAGTTCATGCGGCCCTATGATGTGTCTTGCGCGAAGAGTCCAGTGAGTGCGCTCGACATTCAAGTTGCCACCCGCGACTTGGCCAAGTCCTACATCGGTATTGTCGACTATGAGTGCAAACGTGGTTGCGCTACCCAAGTTATAGGATGCGCCAAAGAGCCATTGCTTGGTTTTGTTCTTGCCATTGAGTCCGATGGCAGTGAGTCCGGCTGCGGTGGCAGCTTGGGTCGCAAAGTCATTGATTTCTGCGTAGCTGAGGGCGGTTACAAGTGGGCCCTGCGCATAATTCAAGCTCATGTTCCAGAGACTGGGGTCGCGCTTGACCGTATTGGCGCCGGGTGCAGCATTGTCCGCATTTTCACCGGGCGTGTACATAATATGGCCGTGCAAGCCCCCGATGGTTGGGGTGATATAGCCCACACCCTGACTACGATAGATCGTGCTGACAAGATTGCCAATGCCGCCAGTGCCTGTGGTTCCAAATGTGTTACCTGTTGTGCCGGCGGCGGTAAGCGGGCTTAGTGCGGCGCCAACATTCACGCGGCCCATCCAGTTTAGAGAAGCTGCGTCGCCAGTGCCGCCAGGCAGCAGTGAGTAAGATGCAGCAAGCGCGCGCCGGGGCGGATTTAAATAGCCGATTCTTACGTCGCCAAAGTTCCCTCTGAGCCCTACATAAGTATCACGCAGGTTCCAGCCATTGGCCATTGTTTGAGAATTGTTGCTGTTGGCGCTGGTAGATGCGCCATCAATGGATATCTGGTTTTCAACTTGAAAGATTGCGGTTAATCCCCCCCCCAATTTTTCGCTGCCCCTAAAGCCGAGCAGCGAGCTGTTGCTCGCAATCCTCCCGCGCGAAGTGTATTGGTTTGATGGAGTGCCATTTAGGCTTGGAGTGGCGCCATCAGCCTGGACAGTCTCGAAGGATGCGTCCATTGCCCCGTAAATCTGTACGGTACTCGTCTGCCCAAGCGCCAGTGCAGGGGCAAGCAAAACGCCGGCAACCGCAATGATTTTCTTTTGCATCTCTCTTCTCCTTGTTTATTGAAAATACTGAAAATTCTCAGGAGGCATGGATATCCGCTCCTGTGTTCGTTTATAGATGAGCGTTTCTGACGCGAAGCAGTCGCCGCAATTACATTGTTGTAATCAAAATATTCAAAATGCGATTGAATAACGCAACTCACTGATGTTCATGTCATTGATTGCGATTGGGATTCTTGGGGCCCCGCGATAAATGCAGAGGTAAAAATTTTCGCTTTCGTTCAAAAGGTGAATCTGTTGTGAAAACACAACATTGAACGATGGATTTAAATCGAGAGTGCGTAAGATTCGGAAGATAAAAAAAGCCGGCCTCGCGGCCGGCTAAAATCTTCGTAGGAGAACTGCTTAGAATGAGTGCTTCGCAATCGTCGGCAACGGCGATCAGCCTGCTCACTCAACCAGGCTTTACTCACACCAGCCGTGGTGCCAGTCCTAGGGGAAGCCGGCGCGGTTTTGATGCTTGAGAAGTTTATACGCCTGCACCTGTAACCCCGTCATGACCCGATCGTTACATTTCTGTAATAAAATCTCTGCATAACCGGAGGAAAGCTTAAGAAATCCTTAAGCTTTCCCTTGTTCACGTGGATTATCGTTCGGTAGCAGTAAATTAGTTGCTTGAGGATTGCATGGAAATTACCAAATCGACGTGGGCACACTTTGCTGCCGTGTGTACCAAAGACAGTTATGGAGAAAAACAATGCGCATCCTAGTGGTCGAAGATGAGATCAAGGCTGGGGAATACCTGAGGAAGGGATTGAATGAATCCGGCTATATCGTGGATTTGGCTCGTACCGGTTTTGACGGAAAGCATATGGCTCTCTCTGAAAACTATAAGCTGATTGTGCTGGACATCATGCTTCCCGGTATGGATGGCTGGCAGGTGCTGCGTGAAGTCCGATCCGGAAAGGATACACCGGTGCTCTGCCTGACTGCGCGGGATGCCGTGGAGGAGAGGGTCAAGGGCCTCGAGTTTGGGGCTGACGATTACCTCGTCAAGCCGTTTGCGTTTGCTGAGTTGCTGGCTCGTGTCAGGACGTTGCTTAGGCGGGGGCCGCTTCGAGGCGAGGATTTGATCCAGATTGCGGATCTGGAAGTTGACGTG
>JAIETP010000028.1 GCA_019744975.1 Burkholderiales bacterium | reverse complement strand
GAACGGCCGAATATGGCGCTGGGCGGCATCACGCCCATGCAGAAATTAAAGCTCGCTGCTTAACCCCACTTCTGGCTGATGCTAAAAATGGGGGGATTACCGCCTGATCTGCTCGCCTTATAATTATTGATTCACTTCGCGTAACCCGAGGATTCCATTCTTTTATATCCGTTATTTTTAGCTCTGCGTAAGCAAGGGCATTCGGATGCGCCAGTGCCTTAATTGGCACACCGATATTTCCGTCGACCTTTCCAAGTAAATCGATATCTATTTTCGTAATTTTCAATTTTTCGTAAATCTTTACCCCGCCATCCTTTTCACACATCTCCCGCACCTGCGCATCCCAGTAAGACTGATGCCCCGGCGCATAGCCTATGCACCCAACAAATGTCATGAAGAACAGCGATGCGATCAGTATTTTTTTCATGCTGATTCCTTTCCAACGATTCTTGCGAAGGAACTCAATAAGAAAGTCACCAAAGGCGCGCGAACGGGAAATAGATGGTGAAAAACGGAAAAAGCAGGCAACCGACGCATAAACGCGCCATCCCCGCCATCCCCGTCATCCCTGCAGAAGCCCCCTGCCTGCCGCATGCGCACACCCCTGTGCAAGGCTGACAGCATTGCGCTGCCGACCGTTATTGTTATTCGATGGTGTGGGCCAAGCGGGATACCGTCAAATCTACCAAAACGATAAATTTACTCGATGCAAAAAGCTGTGAAATGCAAATCACCTCACAAACCTTATATAAAATATGTGTATAATCAAATACTTATAATACTTCATGCGTGTAAGCCCGCATTGGATCTGTGAGGTGTTGCCTCGTGGAAATCTGGCCCCTGAATGATCGAGGGCTCGAAAGCCGCCGTTCAACTTCCAGTGCAGAAATAAAAAAAGGGTTCCTGACGGAACCCTTTGATTTGACTGGTCGGGGCGAGAGGATTTGAACCTCCGACCACCTGCACCCCATGCAGGTACGCTACCAGGCTGCGCTACGCCCCGAAGGCGGAATTATACAACAGCGGATGCGTGGAACCGCGCGGCGCAGATCAGGTGCGCAGCTGATCGATGATGGTTTTGAGGTCCTGCCGCAGTTGGGCGAGCGCCGGTTTGGCGGCTGATGCGGCGGCACTGACTCGTGCAGTACGCGCCGGCTCATTGGCGATTTCATCAAGACGGTTACGCGCGCCGCTGATGGTGAAACCCTGATCGTAGAGGAGTTCGCGGATGCGGCGGATCAGCAGGACTTCGTGGTGCTGGTAATAACGCCGGTTGCCGCGGCGTTTGACCGGGCGCAGCTGGGTGAATTCCTGCTCCCAGTAACGCAGCACGTGCGGCTTCACGCCGCACAGCTCGCTCACTTCACCGATCGTGAAATAACGTTTTGCCGGGATCGGCGGAAGCTGGACTTTAAGGCTTCCGCTGGCTTCCATGGAAATGCTGTTCCACCATCGATTTTAATTTTTGTGATGCGTGGAACGTCACAACGCGACGAGCGGAGATGGGGATTTCTTCGCCGGTTTTCGGATTGCGGCCCGGGCGTTGCGGTTTGTCGCGCAACTGGAAATTGCCAAAACCGGAAAGTTTGACACCCCTGCCATTTTCCAGTGCGTGGCGCACTTCGTCGAAGAAGGACTCAACCATATCCTTGGCTTCGCGCTTGTTGAAACCCACCTTCTCAAACAGGAGATCGGCAAGTTCCGCTTTAGTTAACGTCATGTTGTCCCCTCTCAACGAAGCTTCGCGTTAAACTTTTCTTGCAGAATCCGGCGCAATTCGATCATGGCATTTTCGGCTTCTGCATCCGTCAAGGTTTTATGAGTATCCTGCAATAACACACTGAATGCAAGACTTTTTTTCCCTTTTTGGACCCCCTGGCCACGGTATAAATCGAACACCGTGACGTCCCGCAAAATGGCCGGTCCGGAGCGTTTCAGCTCGCTGCTGATATCCCCGTAGCGGACCGCTTCGTCAAACTCCGCGGCCAGATCCCTGTGCACGGCCGGGAATTTCGAGATTTCCTGATAAACCGGCAATGTCCGCTGTTCGGCAACGCCCAACTCCACTTCAAACAGCACCGGCGCGGACGGCAGATCATACTTGCGTTGCCAGCGCGGGTGCAATTCTCCGATCCATCCCACGGCTTTTCCATCGAGCATTACCGTCGCCGATTTGCCGGGATGCAGCGCCGGATGGGTTGCCGGAACAAATTCCGGCGTCGCCGGCGCCAGCAGCGCCTCAAGATCGGCCTTGATATCGAAAAAATCCACAATACGCGCTTCGCGTCCCCATTGCTGCGGCTCGGCTTCGCCAAATGCAATCGCGCCCACGCGCCAGGGCTGCGGGTAACCCGGCTGGTTCAGGAAGCAGCGCCCGACCTCGAACAGGCGCACTCTCTGCTGTTTGCGGCTGGCATTGAATACAAGGGCATTGACCAGTCCGCCGATCAGGCTGGAGCGCATCACGCTCATCTGGCTGGCGATCGGATTGGCCAGCGCAATCGGTTCCGGGTTGGCGCAAAAATCGACTTCCCAGCCCTGCTCGACAAAACTGTAGGTCACGACTTCCTGGAAATCGAGATCCGCCAAGTGCCGGCGCACCGCCGCCGCACCGCGACGGTTTTCCGTGACCGGCAGCAAGGCGGCATGCGCGGCCGGGAGTGTTGCCGGAATTTTGTTGTAGCCGTGGATACGCGCCAGTTCCTCGATCAGGTCTTCTTCGATCGCGATGTCGAAGCGGTGGCTTGGTGGCAGCGCAGTGATCACGTCACCAGCGAGGCTCGGCCGGCATCCCAGGCGTTCCAGTATCGATACGGCCTGCGCGGCATCAATGGCAAAACCCAGCACCCGCGCGGCCCGTGCCAGCCGCAACTGCACCTTGTTGCGCGCCGGCAATTGGCCTTGAGCTTCAGCCACCGGCCCTGCCCGGCCGCCACAAATCTCCAAGATCAGCCGGGTTGCGCGTTCCTGCGCTGCGTGCGCACCGGCAAAATCCACGCCGCGTTCGAAGCGATAGGCGGAGTCGGAACCGAAACCGAGCATACGGGTCTTGCCGGCAATGATTTCGGGGCTAAAAAATGCACTTTCCAGCACCACGTCGCGGGTCGTTGCGGTAACACCACTGGTTTCACCGCCCATGATGCCGGCCAAAGCCAGCGCTTGTTTTGTGTCAGCAATCACCAGATATGCGGATGACAGTGTCAGCGTCGTGCCGTTGAGCAAAAGCAGCGACTCGTCAGCCCTGGCGCGACGGACGTGGATACCGCCCGTCAACTTCGCCGCATCAAAGGCATGCAGCGGCTGCCCCATTTCGAGCAACACGTAATTGGTGATATCGACCACCGCGCTGATGCTGCGGATGCCGCTGCGCTGCAAACGCCGCACCATCCACTGCGGCGTCGCGGCCGCGGCGTTGACGCCGCGGATGATGCGTGCGCTGTAGTGCGGGCAGTCGGCAGGCGCATCGAGCCGGATCGCCATGACGTCGGTGATGGTTGACGCCACCGGCGCCGGCGTTTGCCATTTGAGTTTTGTTCCACCCAGTGCCGCCACTTCACGCGCCATGCCCAGCACGCTCAGGCAGTCACCGCGGTTCGGTGTCGGCTTGGTGGTCAGTATCTGGTCGTCGAGATCCAGCAGATCGCGTAGCGCGAGGCCGATGGCTGCGTCGGCCGGCAGTTCCAGCAATCCTGCCGCTTCGTCACTGAGGCCCAGTTCCTTCGCCGAGCACAACATGCCCTGCGACTCGACGCCGCGCACCTTGGCCAGCTTGATTTCGAGGCCCGGAAGTTTTGCGCCAACCAGCGCCGCAGGCACCCGCATCCCCGCGCGCACATTGGGCGCGCCGCAAACAATGCTCAGCGGCGCGGTGCCGACGTTGACCTGGCACACGCTAAGCCGGTCAGCCTGCGGATGTTTGCTGACGCTCAGCACTTCGGCAACAACCACGCGGTCGAACGGCGGCGCGGCCGGCTCGATGGCTTCGACTTCGACGCCGCCGAAGGTCAGCAGGTCCGCGAGTTCCGCCGTGGACAAGGCCGGATCAGCCAGTTCGCGCAGCCAGTGTTCGGAAATTTTCATGGTTTGAACCCGGCGCTCAGACGAACTGCTTCAGGAAACGCAGGTCGTTGTCGTAGAACAGCCGCAGGTCGTTGACGCCGTAACGCAGCATGGTCAGCCGGTCGGGGCCGAGACCGAAGGCAAATCCCTGGTAACGCTCGCTGTCGATGCCGACGTTGCGCAGCACGTTGGGATGCACCATGCCGCAACCGCCGACCTCCAGCCAGCCGTCGCCGAAACTCATGTCGATTTCCGCCGACGGTTCGGTGAACGGGAAAAAAGACGGGCGGAAACGCACCTTGAGATTGTCGTTCTCGAAAAAGCGCCGGAAAAAATCGATCAGCACGCCTTTCAGATTGGCAAAGCTGATCTGCTCATCAATCCACAAACCTTCGACCTGATGGAACATCGGTGAATGCGTGGCGTCGGAATCGACGCGGTAAACCCGGCCCGGCGCGATGATGCGGATCGGCGGCTGGTGCTGCTCCATGTAACGGATCTGGATCGGCGATGTATGGGTGCGCAGCAGGTGTTTGCCGTCGGCGAGGTAGAAGGTGTCGTGCATCGAACGCGCGGGATGATTCTCCGGCTGGTTCAATGCGGTGAAATTATAGAAATCGGTCTCGATCTCCGGCCCATCGACGACGGCAAAACCGATGGAGCGAAACAACTGCTCGATGCGCTCCATGGTGCGGCTGACCGGGTGCAGTCCGCCGGTGTTCCTGCCGCGGCCGGGCAGCGTGACATCGACCGACTCTTCGGCGAGGCGCGCTTCGAGCGCGCGGCCGGCGATCAGTTCGCGCTGCGCGTTGAGCGCTTCCTCGAGTTTTTGTTTGGCGACATTGATGCGGGCGCCGGCCGCGGGACGTTCCTCCGCGGACAACTTGCCCAGCCCCTTCAGCAGTTCGGTCAGCGCGCCGGCTTTGCCGAGGTAACGCGCCTTGGCCTGCTCGAGCACATCGGCATCGTTGATGCCGGCGAACAGCGCCGTCGCCTCTGCCACAAGCTTGTCGAGTTCCTGCATAGACGAATGGTAGCGGAATTCAGTGAAAAAAAAGGAGGCTCGTGTCGAGCCTCCTTTTTCGGCTGCGGTCGCTCAGGCGCCGAGGCTCGCCCTGGCCTGCTCGACAAACCGCTGGAACGCGGGCTTGTCGGCAATCGCGATGTCGGACAATACCTTGCGGTCGACTTCGATCGCCGCCTTTTTCAGGCCGTTCATGAACACGCTGTAGGTCATGCCGTGTTCACGGGCGGCGGCGTTGATACGGGCGATCCACAATGCACGGAACTCGCGCTTCTTGGTGCGGCGGTCGCGATAGGCATACTGCCCGGCGCGCATCACCGCTTCATTGGCAATGCGGAATACGTTGTTGCGACGGCCGCGGAAACCTTTGGCGGCCTTCAGGACTTTCTTGTGCGCCTTGCGGGCGATTACTCCACGTTTGACTCTAGGCATGGCTCATCTCCCCGATCAGTAAGGCAGCATCGCGCGAACCGAGCGCTGGTCGGAAGCATGCACCATGGTCGTGCCGCGCAGATGACGTTTGCGCTTGGTGCTCTTCTTGGTGAGGATGTGGCGCAGGTGCGAACTGCTGCGCTTGAACAAACCGCTGCCCAGCTTTTTGAATCGCTTGGCCGCGCCGCTCTTGCTCTTCATTTTCGGCATGGTAATAACTCCAGTTCCTGTTTTAGCCTAGCGTCGGGCGCCTGCGTTGCCGCGGGACTTGAGGCCCGATCACTACTTCTTGTCAACGACCACGGCGTCCTGCGCTATCGCGCCATCCGCTGCGGCCACCTTGCCCGGCGTTTCCGCCGGCTTCACTCCCGCGGCCTTGACTTCAGCCTTGGGTGAATTCTTGGGTGCAGCCGACTTCGGCTGCACTTTTTTCGGCGCCAGCACCATGACCAGCTGGCGACCTTCCATTTTCGGGAACTGCTCGACTACCGCCAGTTCCAGCAAATCCGTCTTGACCCGTTCCAGCAACCGGATACCGAATTCCTGGTGGGCCATTTCGCGCCCCCTGAAACGGAGCGTGATTTTCGCCTTGTCGCCTTCTTCAAGAAACCGGGTCAGGTTGCGCAGCTTGATCTTGTAGTCGCCCTCGTCCGTTCCGGGACGAAACTTCACTTCCTTGACGACGATCTGCTTCTGCTTGAGCCGCGCCTCATGCTGCTTTTTGCTTTCGCGGTACTTGAACTTGCCGTAATCCATCACGCGACAGACCGGCGGTACCGCCGTCGGCGCGATCTCTACCAGATCCAGTTCTGCCTCTTCCGCCAGCTTGTTGGCTGCGGCTATGCTGATCACGCCGATCTGGGAACCGTCGGCTCCGATGACCCGCACTTCCGGAGAGGTGATTTCACCGTTGATCCGGGCTTCTTTTTCCTGAGCTATGCGACAAACTCCTTAAATTCGTGACTCTCAGACTGCGCGCCCTTTTTTTGCAATATCGCTTTTTAACAGCGATAAAAAGGCATCCAGGGTCATTTGCCCCAGATCCTCGCCTTTACGGGAACGCACAGCCACCAGTTGTGCCGCCACTTCCTTGTCTCCGACCACGAGCTGGAAAGGCAGCTTTTGCAGACTATGTTCGCGGATTTTATAGGAAATTTTCTCATTCCTCAAGTCGGCTTCAGCCCTGAAACCGGCCTTTTTCAGGGTTTCAGCGACCCCCGCCGCATACCCGGCCTGGGCCTCGGAAATATTGCTGACGATGGCCTGTACGGGCGCCAGCCAGGCCGGCATCGCCCCGGCGTAGTGCTCAATCAGGATGCCGATGAAGCGCTCCAGAGAACCCAGGATGGCCCGGTGCAGCATCACCGGGGTGCGCCGGGCATTGTTCTCGTCCACGTATTCGGCGCCCAGGCGCTCCGGCAGCGCAAAATCCAGCTGCAGCGTGCCGCACTGCCAGACCCGGCCCAGTGAATCCTTCAGTGAAAACTCGATTTTGGGGCCATAAAACGCGCCTTCACCCGGATTCAGGTCCCAATCCAGTCCTTTGGCGTCCAAAGTGGCCTTCAGCGCCGCTTCGGCCCGGTCCCAGACCGCATCGTCGCCAATCCGCTTCGGCGGCCGGGTCGACAGCTTGACCAGGATTTGTTCAAAGCCGAAATCCGCATAAACCCGGCGCAGCAGATCGACAAAATCCCCGGCTTCAGCCTGAATTTGCTCTTCGGTGCAAAAAATATGCGCGTCATCCTGCACGAAACCGCGCACCCGCATCAGGCCGTGCAGCGCACCCGACGGTTCGTTGCGGTGACAGGAACCGAATTCGGCGATACGCAGCGGCAGGTCACGGTAACTTTTGACGCCCTGGTTGAAAATCTGCACATGCCCCGGACAGTTCATCGGCTTCACCGCGTAATCGCGTTTTTCCGATTCCGTGGTGAACATGTATTCGCGGTAGTTTTCCCAGTGCCCGGAGCGCTCCCACAACACGCGGTCCATGACCTGCGGCGTGCGCACCTCGCGATAGCTGGCTTCAGTCAACAACCGGCGCATGTACTGCTCGATGGCCTGCCAGATCACCCAGCCATTGGCATGCCAGAACACCATGCCCGGCGCTTCATCCTGCATGTGGAACAAATCGAGCTGGCGGCCGAGTTTGCGATGATCGCGTTTCTCCGCTTCCCCCAGCCGGTGCAGATAGGCGTCCTGGTCTTCCTTTTTCGCCCAGGCCGTGCCGTAGATCCGCTGCAGCATTTCGTTTTTCGAGTCACCGCGCCAGTACGCGCCGGCGACCTTCATCAGCTTGAACACTTTCAGCTTGCCGGTGGACGGTACATGCGGGCCGCGGCAGAGGTCGATGAAATTGTCCTGCCGGTACAGCGAAATCGCTTCATTCGACGGGATCGAGGCAATGATCTCGGCCTTGTATTTCTCGCCCATGGCGGAGAAAAACTGCACTGCTTCGTCGCGTGGCATCACCAGGCGGTCGACCTTGATGTCGCGTTTGACGATTTCCGCCATGCGTTTTTCAATCGCCGCCAGATCCTCCGGCGTGAACGGCCGCTTGTAGGAGAAATCGTAAAAAAACCCGTCATCAATCACCGGGCCGATGGTCACCTGCGCATCGGGAAACAGTTCCTTGACGGCATGCGCCAGCAGATGCGCCGTCGAATGGCGCAGGATTTCGAGGCCATCGGTATTTTTGTCGGTGATGATCGACAACTCGGCGTCGCTTTCGATGCGATGCGAGGTGTCCACCAGCTTGCCGTCAACGCGGCCGGCCAGAGCGGCCTTGGCCAGGCCTGCGCCGATGGCAGCCGCAACCTCCGCCACGGTCACCGGGTGATCGAAGGATTTCAGCGAGCCATCGGGTAATTTGATATTGATCATGTGAGCCTGAGCATGTTGCGCATTTTGTAAATGCCAATAAAAAAAGTGCGGACCAGCCGCACTTTTTCTTGTTCCATCTCAAAACTACCAAAGAAATGACGCAGCTATCGCCGGGGCTCAGAAACCTTGCAAGTTCGCGGTGTCATAACGCCCACTTTCTGTGTTCCGCCGGCAAAAATACGCATTTCAAGAATTGGTAGGCGCGATTGGACTCGAACCAACGACCCCCACCATGTCAAGGTGGTGCTCTAACCAGC
>JAIETP010000026.1 GCA_019744975.1 Burkholderiales bacterium | reverse complement strand
TGCCAGCACCTTGGGCAGGTCGGCCCAGGGTTGCGCGGCCAGCGCGGCCGGTTCATGCGGCTGCAGGATGCCCAGATGATCGAGGATGAAACGTGTGTCGGGGTGGCGGTCCATCAGCGTGGTGCCGGCGTCGATATTGCCCCAGCACAGGATGTTTACCGGAAAGTCATGGCGCACGGCTGCGCGCAGGATACGGTCCAGCTTCGGATCATTGGGATCGCGCCCACCGTCCTTTTTCAGGATGACGCGGATGCCCACCGTGCCCGGCGTTTTTTTCCAGTCGGCAATGACGTCCTCGACATCGGGACGGTCCGGGTCCACCGGTTTGACCAGGCCGAAGCGGCCGGGGTGTGCCTTCTGCACTTCCACGGCATAACTCGCGTCGTAGCCGTACATCGAAAACGAGGAAATGAAAATCGCGCCGTCGATGCCCAGCCGGTCGAATTCAGCAACCATCTCGTCGCCGGTGGCGCTGGCCGGCCAGTTGGGTTTGGTCAGCCAGGGGCGTTTCGGGGTGTTGGCTTCGTAGGCGTGGACTTGGGAATCGATGATCATCCTTGAAAACTCCGGTGGGGTTGTGGTTGGGGGCTAATGTAAATGTAAACGAGGAGCTGAGTAACTTCCCGAGAACACACTCGACCATATTTAGCGCCAAAAAACATAAACAAATCAAATATTTGTGAATATAATCTGTATGTGGCGATGCGAGGCGTGTAGATGAGGCCTTGGGGACACAAATGCGCTGGTGGTGCATGTGCTGGAGTTATTGGTGGGTAAAATGAGGGCAATGGTCTGGTCAAGATTGGAAGGGATTGGGGAGGTTGCTTGCTACGAATTCGTTCCTTGACGTTAATTTTAGATACTGTAAAAATATACAGTATCAATGCTCGGTAGTCGGTCTTTGAATCGCAAACTGCGGATAGACAATTACAAACTAGTTGTTGCACTGCTAAACACAGGAGCAGCAAAGAGAAGATGAAAAAGTCAGATAGCAACCTCAAGTTTATTTCCCTCTTCGCCGGAGCGGGTGGCCTCGACATCGGCTTCGAAACTGCGGGATGGTCTTGTGCCTACGCATCAGATATCGACCAAGAGGCTGTTGCTACGCTCCAGAGAAACCAAGGTATCCGACTCGCTGGCGTACCGGTACTTGCCGATGCTCTTATCGAGCAAGCGGATGTTCAAGACCTTCGTGGCAAGGAGATTCTTGCGAAGGTAGGAATGCGGAGAGGTGATGCCACGGCACTGGTAGGGGGGCCACCTTGCCAATCTTGGAGTAGTGCTGGGCATCAACTTGGTTTCGATGACCCTCGGGGGAAGTTAATTCGAGACTACGTTCGTCTTGCGTCGGAGTTGGACGTTCGTTGGCTTGTCTTTGAAAACGTGCGGGGTTTGCTAACAGCGAGAGGACCAGATGGGGAGCCGGGTTCCGCACTGGCGTTCGTCAGGCAAGCGCTGTTTCGGGCTGGTTTCCAGACAGAAGTAAACTTGCTGAACGCTGCTGATTACGGTGTTGCACAAAGGCGAGTGCGACTTTTTCTTATAGGATTTCGCCGTGGGGACCGTCCCTACTTTCCTGAGCCGACTCATTCCCGTGAGACTGACCTATTCGAATCAGATCGCAGACCGTGGGTTACCCTGAAGGAGTGTCTTCGCACCTTGGGGCCGTTGCAGGATAACGAGGTTATTCGTCCGTCGCTTAAGCTTGAGCGTCAACTTCGTGATGTGCCAGACGGAAGCGGACTACGGAGTTCTGGGAAACCGGAGACAACGCGTCCTGGAGGCCATTGGGGATACAGGCAAGGCTGCTTCATTGCTGATCCTCGGTTGCCTTCGCGTACGATAACCGCAAGTAGCCAGCAGGATTGGATCCGGGACAAGAAGTACGGATTGCGTCGTCTTTCTCCCCGGGAGTGTGCTGCCATCCAAGCATTTCCAGAGCAATGGTCTTTTGTGGGAAATCGCTCCACCCAATATCGGCAAATTGGTAACGCCGTGCCCCCTACTTTGGCATATGCCGTTGCAGAAGTTCTTCGAGGGCATGTACAGGATTCGTTTAGATATCGTTCGGGCAAGCGTCACAGTGCACTGCTTCCCTTGCCCCCGCAACTCACCTCGGCTATCGAGTACACGAGAAAAGACGAGGCTCGTAATGGCGAGTCACGTCGGGCGACCCTGCCGAAGCGTATCGTCAGGCTCGCGCGTTCTGGTAAGTAGCATTGACGCGAGCGCAACTGAAAGCGTTTCACGCCAAAGAGGCCCAGAAAGCGGCTCGACTTTATCTTAAGACGCGAACGCCAACTACGGAGGCGGCAGCTTGGCATCTTGCGTTGAGGGATGCGCGGCGAAAGGTGGCCGCGACTTTACGCGAATCGAAGATGTTGACTGACATTAAGTCGGCGCTTGAATCCGATGGCAGTCATATGCAGGTTTTGCGGCAATTGATGGCGCCACCCATAAGCCAAGATCAGTTCAAGCTTCTTTGTCCCAAGTGGCCTAAAAGTACAGAAAAGATGGGTTCAAAGGTGCCACCTGTTAGTGCGTTGGCTTGCGCGGATGTTTTTAAGGTTCGGCGCCAACGCCATCTCACGTCATGGCTCGATAGAAATGGTGTTCCTTCCCAAAGTCAATTGCGACTGATTCTGGCAAACACAGCCCTCCTTATTGCTAATCAAGAGTTCGCTACGACCTTGCGGAACCATTTGGCGCGCAAACAGGAGAATGCTGTTACGAATATGCTCCATGCAAAGGGGTGGGCAAAACTTCCTAGCAGGCTGATTGATACGCGTGGCGCTCTTCCGGCGAGGCACTACATGCACAAAACGCGTTTTGCGACAAACACGGCGAGACCGCAAGAAGTGGATGTTGCTTGTGGGCTCAAGGGAACTTATGTTCTCGCCATGGAGTGCAAGGTTACAAACGATGAGACGAACTCGGTAAAGCGAATTAACGATGTACTGAAGAAGGCGACAGCTTGGAAGGCGCACTGGGGTAGCTTTGTTGAGACTGCTGCGCTTCTTCAGGGTGTGATTGCTGCTAAAGATGTGGCGCGGCTAATTGACGCAGACGTGCACGTGTTCTGGTCGCATGACCTCCCGGCTTTCGAAAAATGGCTTAGCAAGCGAGTTTAGTGACTCGTTACTGCTCTGGTAAAGCATTCCATTTGATGAGTAATGGCCGCGGGTTCTACGCGTTTCCTGGCTAGAACCTCGACTATCCACGCCGCCGTGACCGCTGCATCCCGCCCATCCGGCAACTCCGGATTCTCTTCCGCAGTGCCGCGCCACACTTCCGCCGTTTTCCCATCCAGCCACTCAATCACCGGCTCCCGTCGCGGATGCGCCACGGCTTCACCTTCGGCGCCGCGCAGCAACAGCGCATGTGATTGGTAAGACGTAAAAAACGCCCGCATCCGGTCCAGGTATTCGGGATGGGTGACGCTGACCATCCGTACAGCTTTGGTGGAGAAGGGCTGCAGCATCTTGACCAGCGTATGCCCGGAACTGCGCAGGCCGATGTCGCGGCGCAGTTTCAGCACACGGGCCAGTTGTGGCGCCAGCGTGTCGATACTGATGACGGCGAGTTTGCGTGTGGCGAGTTGTTGTTCAGCTTCGGCGAGGGAGTTTGCAGGTGTTATGCCCATCGCCTGAAACACTTCAATCGTGGTGACCCGACCCGGATCGTCAGGTACGCCGTGCACCAGCACCGGTACGCCTTCGCGGGCGACCAGCGAGGCGAGCAGGGGCGTCAGATTGGGCAGTTGTCTTGCGCCGTTGTAGGCGGGGATCACCAGCGGCACGGTACCGGCGGGGGCCTTGAGGTGCGGGTATGAGGCTTCGCAGGCTTCGAGGAATCCGGCGAGTTCGTCCAGCGATTCGCCCTTGATGCGCATTGCGATCAGGACTGCGCCTAATTGCAGCGCGGGGATTTCGTTGTTCAGGATTGCGGTGAACAGGGCGCGGGCGTCTTCGCGCGACAGGTCGCGGGCGGCGTTTTTGCCGCGGCCGATTTCCTTGATGTATCCAGTGAGTTGTTTGTGGTCCATGCGCCAATGATGACATGGCGCGAGGCTCGGGTGGTGCGGTAGGCGTCCTTCGACAGGCTCAGAGCCTGCCCCGGACTTGATCCGGGGACGAACGGCTCCTTCTTTGTGGCTTTCTTCTAAACCGTTCGGGCTGAGCTTGTCGAAGCCCGTTCATCTTTTGGCAGGTCATCCTTCGACAGGCTCAGAGCCTGCCCCGGACTTGATCCGGGGACGAACGGGTTCTAAAGGAGTTTACAGGCCCAAATCAGAAAGTCCCGGATGATCGTCAGGCCGGCGACCCTGCGGCCAGAAGTATTTGCGCTCGCCTGCCTTGATCGGCAGGTCGTTGATGCTGGCATGGCGCTGGTGCATCAGGCCGTTGGCTGCGAATTCCCAGTTCTCGTTGCCGTAGGCGCGATACCACTGGCCGGCATCGTCGCGCCATTCGTAGGCAAACCGCACGGCAATGCGTGCGCCGTCGAAGGCCCACAGTTCCTTGATCAAGCGGTAGTCGAGTTCCTTGACCCATTTGCGCGTCAGGAAGGCGACGACGTCGGCGCGACCGCTGAGGAATTCGGCGCGGTTGCGCCAGGTCGTGTCCGGGGTATAGGCGAGTGATACGGCGACCGGGTCGCGGGTGTTCCAGGCGTCCTCGGCCTTGCGCACTTTCTGCATCGCCGTTTCGCGGGTGAAGGGCGGGAAGGGCGGGCGGCTTTCGGGGGCGTTCATCAGGCTTCCACTTCGACCATGCCGTTGCTGACACGCGCAGCAAAGCTGGTCACTTTGACGGCTTCATCTTCGATGCACTGGCCGGTGGCAAGGTTGAAATGCTGTTTGTAGACGGGCGAGGCCACGACCAGTTCGCCTTTGATGTCGCCGACGATGCCGCGCGACAGCACGTTGGCGTTGGAGAAGGGATCGTGGTTGGATAATGCATAGACCCGATCATCGCTGACACGGAACACCGCGACCTGCCGGCCGCTGATCAGCGCGCAGACGCCGGAGTTGGGGACGATATCGTCCAGGGCGCAGACCGCAGTCCAGTTTTTAAGGCTCATGTCGATATTCGGGCGCGCAGTCATGCCAGCGCTCCCTCTTTTTCATCCGCCCGCGCCGGCCGGATCTGCCCGCGCTCCGCAACAAACACGACGTTTTGATCGGGTTGGTCACTGTTGACGAAATGGCAGAAGCGTTTCAGCGATTCCGGGTCGTTGATGGCCATTTTCCATTCACACTCGTAGGTGTCGACGAGTTTTTGCATGTCGGCTTCGAGTTCGGCGCCGATGCCCAGCGAATCTTCGCAGACCACCTGTTTCACGTAGTCGATTCCCCCTTCAAGGTTGTCGAGCCAGGTTGCAGTGCGCTGCAGGCGGTCTCCCGTGCGGATGTAGAACATCAGGAAGCGGTCAATGTACTTCTGCAGCGTCGCATCGTCGATGCCGGTGGCGAGCAGGTCGGCGTGGCGCGGCTTGATGCCGCCGTTGCCGCAGACATAGAGGTTCCAGCCTTTTTCGGTGGCGATGATGCCGACGTCCTTGCCTTGCGCTTCTGCACACTCCCGGGTGCAGCCCGATACGCCCATCTTTAATTTATGCGGTGAACGCAGGCCGCGGTAGCGGTTCTCGAGATGGATCGCCATGCCCACCGAGTCCTGCACGCCGTAGCGGCACCAGGTGCTGCCGACGCAGGATTTCACGGTGCGCAGTGCCTTGCCGTAGGCGTGGCCGGATTCGAAACCGGCATCGACCAGTTCACGCCAGATCAGCGGCAGTTGTTCGACGCGCGCGCCGAACAGATCAATACGCTGGCCGCCGGTGATTTTGGTGTAAAGCTTGTATTTTTTCGCGACCGCGCCGAGTACGATCAGTTTTTCCGGGGTGATCTCGCCGCCGGGCACACGCGGCACGATGGAGTAAGTGCCGTCCTTCTGCATGTTGGCGAGGAAGCGGTCGTTGGTGTCCTGCAGCGGCGCGTGTTTCGGTTTTAGCACATATTCGTTCCAGCAGGAGGCGAGGATGGACGCGACCGCCGGTTTGCAGATGTCACAGCCCCGGCCCTGGCCGTGTTTGCTGATCAGTTCATCGAAGGTTTTTATGTCGCTGACTTTAACAAGGTGGAACAGTTCCTGGCGTGAATGAGGGAAGTGTTCGCAAAGATGATTTTTGACCTCGATACCCTGTTTGCGCAGTTCGGCATCGAGGATCTGCTTGACCATCGGCACGCAGCCGCCGCAGGTGCTGCCGGCCTTGGTTTCTTTTTTCAGCGCACCGATGGTGGTGCAGCCCGCCGCGACTGCATCGCAGATGCCGCCTTTGCTGACGCTGTTGCAGGAGCAGATCAACGCAGCTGCCGGCAGCATGTCCACACCGAGGCCCTTGGCGCCGCCTTCACGGGCCGGCAGGATCAGGTCTTCCGGATGTTCGGGCAGCGGGATCGCATTCAGCGCCATCTGCAGCAGGCCGTTGTACTCGGCGGCGTCGCCGACGAGAATCGCGCCCAGCAACTGTTTGCCGTCGCCGGAGACCACGAGCTTTTTGTAAATGCCCTGCACCGGATCGGTGTACAGATAGTCGAGCGCGCCGGGGGTTTTGCCCATGGCATCGCCTAATGATGCGACATCGACGCCCATCAGCTTCAACTTGGTGCTCATGTCGGCGCCGCCGAAACGGATGGAGTCATCGCCCGCAACATGGCGCGCGGCGATTTCCGCCATCTGGTAACCGGGGGCGACCAGGCCGAAAATGCGGCCGTTCCACAACGCGCATTCACCGACGGCGTAAATGTCGGGGTCGGAAGTGCGGCAGTATTCATCGATGCTGATGCCGCCGCGTTCACCGACGGCGATTTTTGCCGTGCGTGCCAGTGCATCGTGGGGGCGGATACCGGCCGAATACACGATGATGTCGGTTTCCAGCGCCGAGCCGTCGGCAAACACCATACGGTGAGCGTGTCCTTCGCCGTTGACGATCTCTTTGGTGCTTTTTGCGGTGTGCACGGTGACGCCAAGGGCTTCGATTTTCCGCTGCAGCAGCTTGCCGCCGGCCTCGTCGAGCTGCACCGTCATCAGCCGCGGCGCGAATTCGACGACATGGGTTTCGAGTCCGAGATCCTTCAAGGCTTTGGCGGCTTCAAGGCCGAGCAGTCCGCCGCCGACGACAGTGCCGATGCGCGATTTTTTGGCGGCGGCGCGGATGACTTCGAGGTCTTCGATCGAGCGATAGACATAACAGCCGCGCCGATCATGTCCCGGTATCGGCGGCACGAAGGGATAGGATCCGGTGGCGAGCACCAGCTTGTCGTAGGGCACTTCGCGATAGCGGGCGGAGCGTACTGTTTTTTTGTTGCGGTCGATTGCAATCACCGGATCATTGAGCCGCAGCGTGATCGCCTTGTCCTCAAAAAAACGCTCCGGCACCACGCTCAGGTCCATCGCCGACTTGCCGGCGAAAAAGCTGGTGAGCTGCACGCGGTCGTAGGCTGCACGCGGCTCCTCGCAGAACACCGTGACCTCGATGGCCTCACTCGACAGGCGGCTGGTGAGCTGCTCCAGAAAGCGCTGACCGACCATGCCGTTGCCGATGACGACGATTTTTTGTGTTTTCATGATTCAGCGCGTCTATAAAATGAAATCAAATAAATCACACTTAGCACCACCCCCATCCCAGCCTTCCCCCTGAAGGGGAAGGGGTTCCGCGGAATTCCCTCCCCTTCAAGGGGAGGGTTAGGGTGGGGATGGGTATTGCAACCTTGTTTCGCAGTCATCTCTTGGCTCAGGCGGCTCGTTGCTGGGAAGAGAGTGCGGTGACCTGGGCCAGTCTGACGACATCACCGATGACCAGCATGCCCGGGCTGCCGAGTTTTGCTTCGGCAATGGCCTGGGGCAAGGCGGCGAGTGTGGAGACGACTGTGGTTTGTGTTTCCAGGGTGCCGTTCTGGATTGCGCAGGCCGGCGTGTCGGCGGGATAACCCGCTTTGATCATGCCTTCCACAAGAGCTTTGACCCGCCGGATACCCATGTAGATCACCAGCGTGGTGCCGCCGGCGCGCAGCGCAGCCCAGTCGGGACTGCCACCGTCGCGGGCGTGCCCGGTGATGAAGGTCACGCCATGGGCCAGCTCACGATGCGTGACGGGAATGCCGATCGCTGCCGGCACCGCGATGCCGGCGGTAATGCCGTTGACGACTTCGCAGGGGATTCCTGCTCGATTCAATGTTTCAGCTTCTTCGCCGCCACGGCCGAAGACAAAGGGATCGCCGCCTTTGAGACGCACCACCACCGATCCGCGCCGCGCCAGGCGAATCATCAGTTTTTCGATGAAGGCCTGCGGCGTCGAGCGGCATCCGCCGCGTTTGCCGACTTGTACGATGCGCGCGCCGGGCCGTGCATGGGCAAGGATGCGCGGATCCACCAGGTCATCGACCAGCACGACATCGGCGCCGGCCAGTACGCGCACCGCTTTTAGCGTCAGCAGTTCGGGATCACCGGGGCCGGCGCCGACCAGCCAGACTTTTCCTGGGAGTTTTCCGGAAATATTCGTTGTATTCATGGGCGTGATGTCCTGGTTATGCGGCGCTGACTGCCATCGCAGCAAGTTTGCGCAGTTCGGGCAGGCAGGAGCCGCATTGCGTGCCACACAGCAATTGTTGCTGTGCCGAACCGAGCCTGGCGGTGGCATCACCAGCGGCGCCCTGAAGTGCCGCGACGATGGCGGTTTCGCCGATGCCGTGGCAACTGCAGATGATGCGGCCGCGCGATGCTGCGCCGGCCGGGGCCTTTGCGCCGGGTGCCAGCAGCAGTGAGCCGAGCGCGGCAGCGGGCAGGCCCTGGGCATGGAATTCACGCAGCCAGGATTCACTGCTGCCGTCGCCGGAGAGGCAGACTGCGACGACGCGGTCACCATCGACGCGGACGCGGCGCGCATTGCCGCGGCTGGGGTCGGCATAACGCAGCACATCGGCGCTGTCGAGTTCGAACAGGGCATGGATGGCGTCGAGGACATCGGCCGCCGGTGCGACGCTGGCCCCGGCGCGCAGCAGCACGCCGCCGGCATCGGACATCAGCGCGCAGGATGCGAATTCAAATTCCGGCAGCCAGGCCTGCACCCGTGCCAGTTGCGCCAGCGCGTCACCGTCGCGCGGCGTGCCGAAGGCGATCAGCCGCCACGGCAACGCGGCCTTGCTGACTTTGATCGCGCAATGTTTGAGTTCAGGCTGGAAGGATTTGGGATCAATCACCGGCAGGGTCAGGGCGTTGATGCCGGCGCCCGACAGATAACGGCTGCCCCAGTGCATTGGCAGGAAGGCCTGGCCGGGGGCGATGCCGGCGTCGGCGGCGGCGATCACGTTCAAGCTGCCGCGCCGTGATTCAAGACGCACGATGTCGCCGACGGCGATACCGCGCCGCGCGAGATCCGCCGGATTCAATGAGACTGCGGGTTCCGGTGCGTGGCCCCACAGCCGTGCGACACGACCGCTGCGCGTCATGCCGTGCCACTGGTCGCGCAGGCGCCCGGTAGTGAGGCGGAACGGAAAACGCGCATCGACCATTTCGGCGACGGGCTTGTACGGCACGGCGGCGAAATGCGCGCGTCCGCCGGCGATCGGGAACACGCCGTTTTCATAAAGGCGCTGTTTGCCTTGCCGTGCGCCTATGGCATAAGGCCACTGCTGCGGGCCTTTGGCGTCGAGCGTGGCATAACCCAAGCCGGTGATGTCGGTATTGCGGCCGCGGGTCATTTCGCGGTACTCGTTGAAAATCTGTCGCGGATTGTCAAAGGCAAAACGTGTCGAGGCATGGCCGTGCAATTTACGTTCAAGCAGCATCGCGAAATCGCAAACGATGCGCCAGTCGGGCCGCGCTTCACCGGGCGCGTCGACGGCGGCGCGCACCCGCGAAATGCGCCGTTCGGAATTGGTCACCGTGCCTTCTTTTTCACCCCAGCCCGCCGCCGGCAACAACACGTCGGCGTACGGTGCGGTCTCGGTGTCGGAGTAGGTTTCCTGCAGCACCACCAGCTCGGCCTGCATCAGTGCATCGCGCACCGCGTTCTGACCAGGCAGCGATTGCGCAGGGTTGGTGCAGGCAATCCACACCGCCTTGATTTCGCCGCGGCTGATGGCCTCGAACATTTCGACGGCGGTTTTGCCGGGCTGCGAAGGAATCGCCGGCACATCCCACAGCTTGGCGACTTCGGCGCGGTCAGCGGCGTCGTTGATGTCGCGGTGGGCAATCAGCAGGTTGGCCATGGCGCCGGTTTCACGGCCGCCCATCGCGTTGGGCTGGCCGGTCAGCGAAAACGGTCCTGCACCGGGGCGGCCGATGTGGCCGGTGGCGAGGTGCAGGTTGATCAGCGCGGCGTTTTTGTCGGCGCCGGAAGCGGACTGGTTGAGTCCCATGCAGTACAGCGAAAGGGCGGCGCGGGCAGTGCCGAACCAGCGCGCTGCCGTCAGCAGTTCTTCGGTGGTGATGCCGCAGATTTCGGCGGCGAAGCCCGGCGAGTATTCGCGCACCAGGGTTTTTAATGCGTCATAACCCTGAGTATGGGCTTCGATGTATGCGGTATTGCCCAGGTTTTCCCAGAGCAGCGCGTTGAGCATGCCGTGGAACAACACAACGTCGGTGCCGGGCTGGATGGCGAGGTGCAGGTCGGCGATTTCCGCGGTCGCGGTGCGGCGCGGGTCGATGACGATGATTTTGAGATCCGGATTTTTGGCTTTGGCGTCTTCGATGCGGCGGAACAGCACCGGATGCGCCCAGGCCGCGTTCGATCCGGCGATCACGATGCAGTCGGCGTGGTCGATGTCCTCGTAACAGGCCGGCGGCGCGTCGGCGCCCAGCGTCGCCTTGTAACCGGCAACCGCGGAGGACATGCACAGCCGCGAATTGGAATCGATGTTGTTGGTGCCGACCAGCGCGCGGGCGAGCTTGTTGAAGGCGTAATAGTCTTCGGTCAGCAACTGGCCCGAGATGTAGAAGGCCACCGAATCGGCTCCGTGTTTTTTGATGGTGTCGGCAAATTTTTCGACTATATGGCTCAACGCGGCATCCCATGACACCCGTGTGCGCGGAGAGTTACGGTCATGGCGCAGTTCGGGAAACAGCGCACGGCCGTGGCCGTCGACGGTTTCATGCAGGGTCTGGCCCTTGCCGCAGAGCCGGCCGAAGTTGGCGGGATGTTTCGGGTCGCCGCGTACACCGGTGATGCGGCCGTCGCGGCGGTCGATGATCATGCCGCAACCAACACCACAGTAGCAGCAGGTGGAATGAACTTCAGGCATGACCAGAAGTAGTGCCGCACATTTTAAATTGCCCTTCGACAAGCTCAGGGCGAACGGCTATTTGAAAATCCGTTCGTGGCGATGCTGAGCCAGATCGAGGCATCGAACCATGAGCGGCTTCGCCGAACATCAACTGGTCACGAATTGCGTCGACCTTGATGCCTTCACGCAGCAGCTTGAAGTAATACGCACCGTCAGCGGTGTCGCCGTAGAGCACGCTGCCGATCAGTTTGTCGTCCTTGATCACCAGTTTTTTGTAGACGCCGCGCACCGGGTCCGACAGCGTGATGTCTTCGCTGCCGTCGCTGCCCTGAAAATCCCCCGCGCTGAACAGCTCGATGCCGGTGACTTTGAGTTTGGTCGAGAGTATCGAGCCGGTGTAGCGGCCGATGCCATGTCCCGCGAGGTGGTTGGCGCAGACCTTGGCCATGTCGAACAGCGGCGCGACAAGCCCGTAGGCAATGCCGCGGTGGTTGGCGCATTCACCGACGGCGTAGATGCGCGGATCGTAGCTTTGCATGGTGTCGCTGACGACAACGCCCCGGTTGCAGTGGAGGCCGGCTTTTTCCGCGAGTTCGATGTTGGGGCGGATGCCGATGGCGACCACCACCAGTTCGGCGGCGACAGTGCTGCC
>JAIETP010000001.1 GCA_019744975.1 Burkholderiales bacterium | reverse complement strand
ATACATTCGCGCGCTGCATTCCTAATCGACGCTCGGGCAAGCGAAGTGGGGACAGGTCTACGACAGTCTGTCCGCAAATGCGGCAGATGGCCCGTATCGTCCCTCCACCTCGGCACCCCTATCCACTGCCGTCTAAGGGTGCACGATCAATATACAAGCCCGGATGAGGCCGCAGGCCGTTATCCGGGTTCATCGAATACAGTTGGCGCCGACGTTCCGCCCCGTCCCCCGGATGGCGCTGCGCTTATCCGGGCTACGGATTCATGCGGTCAACTGACCGCCTCAGCTAACAGCATTCGAATGAAAAATCAGTCCGGCATGTTCGCGCAGCGCATGGAATTTGATTTTCGGCCACTGCTCGGCCGCAACATCGATTTCAATCGAGTTTGACGCAAGGAACGCCGGCGCACCGACCGCATCGTGCGCGACACGGTGTGAATTGGCATCGATGAAACGCTGCAGTTCCCGCTCATCATCACAGGTTACCCAGCGCGCCGCGACATAACGCGCCGGGGACAGCCGCGCTTCACAGCCGTATTCATGTTTCAGCCGGTGCGCGACCACCTCGAACTGCAGCTGACCGACGGCGCCGAGCAGCAGCAGAGTGCCCGCCACGGGTTTAAATACCTGGATCGCGCCCTCCTCGCCCAGTTGCGCAAGCCCGGTACGTAACTGCTTGCTGCGCAAGGGATCGGCCACCTCGACAGTCTGGAACAGCTCGGGTGCGAAAAACGGCAGGCCCGTGAACTGCAGGTCTTCACCTTCGGTCAGTGTGTCACCGAGTTGCAGCACACCGTGATTGGGAATGCCGATGATGTCGCCGGCCCAGGCATCCTCGACCTGTTCGCGGCGCTGCGACAGGAAGGACACCACGCTGCTGGGCCGGAAAAACTTGTCGGTGCGGCAGTTTTTCAGGCGCATGCTGCGTTCGAAGCGACCGGAGCAAACACGGATGAAGGCGACGCGGTCGCGGTGCCCCGGATCCATATTGGCCTGTATCTTGAACACCACGCCGGAGAATTTGGGCTCTGCGGGTTCGACGGTGCGCTGCAGCGCCTTGTGTGCGCGAGGCGGCGAGGCAAAGTCGATCACCGCATCCAGCACTTCCTGCACGCCAAAGTTGTTGATCGCCGAACCGAAGAACAGCGGCGTCTGTTTGCCGGCGAGGAATTCCTCGCGGTCGTAGGTCGGCGACACGCCCTGTACCAGTTCGATTTCCTGGCGGGCGTGGGTGAAGGTATCGCCGTAACGCGCGGTAATTTCCGGATTGTCGATGCCGGCAATGATTTCATCGTCATTGGCGCCGACGCGATCTTCGCCGGCAGTAAACACCCGCATGCGGTCGTTGCGCAGATCAAACACACCCTTGAACTGTTTGCCCATGCCGACCGGCCAGGTGCAGGGCACCACCGGCATGCCCAGCGTGCGTTCGATTTCATCGACAAGGTCGGTCGGCTCACGCACCTCGCGGTCCATCTTGTTGATGAAGGTGATCACCGGCGTGTTCTGCGCGCGGCAGACCTGCAACAGGCGCAGGGTCTGCGGTTCGATGCCGTTGGCGGCATCGATCACCATCAGTGCGGCATCGACAGCCGTCAGCACGCGGTAAGTGTCTTCGGAAAAATCGCGGTGGCCGGGGGTATCGAGCAGGTTGATCACGCAGTCGCGGTACTCCATCTGCATCACCGAACTCGCCACTGAAATACCGCGCTGCTTTTCGATTTCCATCCAGTCCGAGGTCGCGTAACGCGAAGCCTTGCGCGACTTGACGCTGCCGGCGATGTGGATCGCACCGGCGAACAGCAGCAGTTTTTCGGTGAGCGTGGTTTTACCCGCGTCCGGATGCGAAATGATGGCGAAAGTGCGTCGCCGCGAAACTTCTTTGTCGATGCTCATCGGAAACCTTGTGCGCCGCCCGCGCAGAATGCAACGGGCGCATTGCGGCGCGCATTATAAGCGATATTTTTTATCAATAAAATCAAATAGATATGACATCACTCCGCACCGCATCTCAAAATGATCGTCCACCCTTCGACAAGCTCAGGGCGAACGGTCATTTTGGGAACCGTTCGTGGTGAGCCTGTCGAACCATGAACTGACGTACTACAATATGAATATGAGCTCACCAGCACCCCGCTCCGTCGCCGACATCGAGGGTTTTGTCGGCCTGCTCAAAGCCGCCTGCGATGATCCGCAGATCAACCGCACACTGGAGCGCCTGCTGGTGATGCCTGACGCGCAACGCCGGGGCGTGGTGCACAGCTGGGTGAGCGATCTGATCATCGCCGAAGCGCCGCGGGAATTCATCGCAGCCGTCGGCTGCCTGATCGACGACGCGGTTGCGGAAAAAACCTATGCAGTCATTTATCAATGCAAACGCGAGCACACTGGAAATGTTTGAACTCAAGACCACACTGCTGTTTATCGCCACCGCCCTCGCCGAAATCGTCGGCTGTTACCTGCCTTACCTGTGGCTGAACAAGGGCGCGCCGGTTTGGGTGCTGGCGCCGGCCGCTGCATCACTGGCCATGTTTGTCTGGTTGCTGACACTGCATCCTGCCGCGGCGGGTCGTGTCTATGCCGCATACGGCGGCGTATATGTTGCCGTTGCCATTCTCTGGCTGTGGGCCGTCGACGGCATCCGTCCGACCATGTGGGATCTGACCGGCGCCGGCGTGGCGATCGCCGGCATGGCCATCATCCTGTTTGCACCACGCTCTGCATGATCCGTACCTTTGCATTACTGCTGCTGACCACATCCGCATGTTGGGCGCAATCGCCGCAGGTGGTGGATATACCCTCACGCCCCGGCGTCACCCAGCGCATCCTTGTCCTCACGCCGGACAAACCCAAGGCCGCGGTGATCCTGTTCGCCGGCGGCGACGGCGGCCTGACGCTGGAAGCGGATGGCCGCATCCCCAAACTCTCCGGCAATTTCCTGGTGCGTTCGCGGCAGTTGTTTGCCGATCAGGGACTGACCACGGTGGTCATCGACGCGCCCTCCGACAAACAGTCATATCCGTTTTTGTCCGGTTATCGCCAGACCAACGACCATGTCGCCGACGTCAAGGCGGTCATCGCCTGGCTGCGGCAGCAGGCAAAAATCCCGGTGTGGCTGATCGGCACCAGCCGCGGCACCCAGTCCGCCGCCCATGTTGCAACACGCCTGCCGCCGGCAGACGGTGGTCCCGACGGCATCGTGCTCACCGCCAGCGTGGTCAACGACCCGCGCAGCCGCGCCGTGCCGGAAATGGCGCTGGACCGCATCCGCATCCCCGTGCTGGTCGCGCATCATCGCCAGGACAGCTGCCGCGTCTGTCTCTACAGCGACGTGCCGCGGTTGATGGAACGGCTGACCACGCCGCCGCGCAAGGAACTGATCACTTTCGACGGCGGCATCAGCACCGGCGATCCCTGTGAGGCCCGCGCCTATCATGGCTTCAACGGCATCGAGAGCGAGGTCGTTCAACGCATTGCAACCTGGATCATGACGCCATGAGCACCGACCCTGAAACCACGCATGCGCTGCAGGCGATACTGGCCGAGCAGAAAAAAATCGTCACGCTGCTGGAAGCGGGACGCGAGGCACAGCAGGAAAGTTTGAGTTTCCTGCGCGAACGCTACGAACACGATGCCCGTGTCCGCGACGAGTCAGTGGCATTGCAGCGCAATGCCGTCGAGCGTTTTCGCAAGCTGAGTTATGTGGTGCTGCCACTGGTCGCCCTGTGTGTCGCGCTGATCGTCTGGCTGATGGTGCGTTACCGGATGTTCTGAAGAGGCAACCCTGCGGCCTCCGCTATAATCGCGGCTCTTTTTCCGGAAGCCGCCATGCATCTCGTAATCCAGGGCGCGGATATCGAAACCCGCGACCTAAAGGCACTCGCCAAACTCTCCGGCGCCAGCGCCATCGACCGCCTGTCTGACAGCGCATTCCGCCTGAGTAATGCGCAACCGGCATCAGGTATTGCCGAACTGTGCGACAACGCCAGACTGGATCACGGCTTTGTACCCGAGGGCCGCCGGCTCGTTGATTTCAAACTGCTGGTGATGGACATGGATTCGACGCTGATCACCATGGAAACCATCGACGAACTCGCCGACATGGTCGGCATCAAGGCCGAGGTTGCAAAAATCACCGAAAGTGCGATGCGCGGTGAAATCGAGTACGACGAGAGCCTGCGCCGCAGACTCGCGTTGCTCAAGGGACTGGATGCAAGCGCATTGCAGAGTGTCTACGACGAACGGTTGCGCTTTTCACCAGGCGCGGAACGGATGCTTGAGCAGGTGCGCGCGGCAGGCATCAGGACGCTGCTGGTGTCCGGCGGCTTCAGCTACATGACAGACAGGCTGAAGACACGCGCCAGACTCGACTACACGCATTCGAACATGCTCGAAATCATCAACGGCAAACTGACCGGCAAAGTCATCGGCGACATCGTCAACGCCGACATGAAACGCAGGACCTTGCTGCGCGTGGCGACGGAGCTGGGTATTTCACGTACGCAGATTGCCGGCGTCGGCGACGGCGCGAACGATCTGAAATTCATGGCGGAGTGCGGTGTCAGCGTGGCCTACCGTGCAAAACCGGTGGTGCGCGAAAAAACGACCTATGCGATCAACCATGCCGGGCTGGACGCCATGCTTTATCTGCTCTCTGCGGAGCAGTGAAAATATTAATAAAATCAGATCCTTATAAATTTATCGGGGCCACCGCCTACTGCGCGAATTTATAAAAATCCCGATTCAGATAAACCACCAGATCATCGATTTCCTGTTTGTTGAACTTGGGATTCATGCGATCGTTCCAGCGCTCGATTTCCTTTTTCAGCGCTGCAAGAGTTTTGATCTTGGCCTTCGGTGGCTCATACAGCGCAGTGCCGTGGCATCCCAGGCAGCTGTCATGCAGTTTTTCACCACGCACCGGATCACCGGCGGCGTGCACGGCAACCGGGCCGCAGAGCAGAACCATCACCAGCAGCAGACGCATCACGGTGCGTTTTTCAGACGTGAATAATCGATCACTTGCAGGCCGCGCAGTTGCGCGCGTTCCTCCATCGCCCTGACATGTTCGGCGCGCAGGCGCTCGCGCTCCTCAGGGGTGGCGGCGCCGCGCAGGCGCAGGCGGTAACGCTCGCGCTCCTGCGCAGTCATCAGTTCGGAACCGGGAATGATTTCGCGCTGGATCGGCGCGGGGTCTGCGGCGACAGCGGGCGGCAACGCTGCGCAGGTCAGTGCAGACGCCATGACGGCGCAGAGCGGCAGCAGATGGCGGTTTTCCATAGCATCATTTTGCCAGTACGGCGCCACCGCAGATTGACTTGCGTCAAACTCTGTCGTTTCAGCGTCCGGCGGCGACGGCGGATATTCCTGGTCTGCGGTGGCAAGGCAAACAATGCAGCCAGTGATGATTTTTGCCATACCCTGGAGGGATAGCGACAATCTGGCCCCAGTGCGTTGCCGCACTCATGAAACGAGGGTTAACAGGCCCCTCAGTAAACCGGGAAACGCGCGGCGCCATCAAGGCCGTACGGACGCATCGGCCCGGCACCCTCGCTGCACATGCCGTAAATGAACGGGAAACCGTCGCGTCCGGGTGTCAGGAACCGCAGGTCCTTGAACCAGATGCACAATGATGCCGCTTCGCTGTCGATGCGATGCAGGGCCGGATAAGCAGAGAACCAGCGGAAAAACTCGAACTCCGGATGCTCAAACACTGCGCGTACCACGCTGCCCTGAGAACCGCGGCCATAACGCATATTTGATTCCCAGAGTGCCTGATCCAGTGGCCGATACACCGCATCCAGTCTGCCAATGAAGCCTGCATTGTCACCGGCCAGCAGCAGATCCTTACGGATCAGGTTGACGTGGCTGTAGCGATAACCCTCGGCATTTTCAACGACTACCATCCAGTTGAACGGCGACACCGGCCGCGGCATCGCGGTGACCCGCGCCTGAGCGATACCTGCAGACTTGACATAACGCTCGCCGAAATCGATGGCCTGCTGCAACAACGCATACTGCAGCACCACGTATGCCACCAGCACGGCCAGCCCCGCCACTGCCGGCACGCGCGACCGGCGCCACAGCAGCGACAGCAGCAGCCCGGCGATGATGATGCCGGAAAACCACAGGTCGATGATGAACGTGGTGCCGATGCCATGGCGGTAATCCGACAGCGGCGCAAAAATCATGGTGCCGAAGGTGGTAATCCAGTCGCCGGCAATATGCGCCGTCAGCGACAGCGCCACCACCGGCGCATAGGTTTTCCAGCCGGGGCCGCCGCGCCAGATCAGCGCAAAAATCCATGCCAGCAGGATGGTCCACAGCGGCAGCATCACCAGTGAGTGGGTGACGCCGCGATGGTTGTAGAGATAGGACAGCGGTGAAATCCACGAAGTCACCACGTCGATATCGGGGAAAGCCGCCACCAGCGCGCCGATGGCAACACGGCGACCGGTTGGCAGCGCCGGTTTTTCAATGCCGGCCGTGGCGCGCGCCAGCAGCGCGCCGGACAGCGCGTGGGTCAGGGTGTCCATGTATCAGACCGTGAGAGGTGAACGAGTGAGCGGGTGAACGTGGAACCGCATCATTTCCCTTTACACCCGTTCACTCGTTCACTTTTCACTCGTTCACTTTTCACTCGTTCACGCCCTCATTTCAAAACGATATTGAGCGACTTGCCCAGCTTGTAATAAGTCTCGTATTGCTCTTTGACATACGCCGCCGTGTCCTCCGGCGACTTGATGTGCGGCACGGAACCGATCTTTTCAGTGGCGTTGATCCACTGCGGATCCTTGCCGACTTTCTGCAGCGTATCACCCCAGATGGCGATGATTTTTTTGTCCATCTTGGGCGGGCCGTAAAGCGCGGACCAGCCGATGATGCGCTCCAGCGCCGGGTAACCGACTTCTTTTGCCGTGGGCACGTCGGGGATGTCCTTGAAACGTTCCGGGGTGGTGGTGACCAGTGCGCGCATCTGCTTGTTCTTGATGAAATTGAGCACGGTGCCAAGATTGGAGCAGCTGAAATCGACATGACGGCCGAGCAAGGCCGTGGCCGCTTCGCCGCCACTCTTGTACGGAATCTGGGTCGCCGCTTCACTGCCCAGCTTCTGCGCATCGAACAGCAACTGCGGCCCCATTTCGTGAATGGTGCCGACGCCGGCAGTGCTGTATTTCAGCTTGCCCGGATTCTTGCGGATCGAGTCAACCAGATCGCCAAAACTCTTGATCGGCGATGCCGTAACGACCGCACACACATAGGGATTCAGCTCGAGTATGCCGAGAAAACTGAAGTCATTCCATTTGTAACCGAGATCCGGCTTCAGCGCCGGCAGCGTCGCCTGCGAACCCACGCGCGCGAGCAGGAAGGTATAGCCGTCAGGGCTCGCATTCTTGACATATTCCGAGCCGATCGCTCCGCTGGCGCCGACCTTGTTGACCACCACCATGTTCTGTTTTAGATATTTCGGCACCACCGCCGCCAGATTGCGGGCCGCGATATCGGAATCACCACCGGCGCCAAACGGCGCGACTATCAACAGCGGTCGCGTCGGATACTGCTGGGCGCCCACCGCCAAAGGCAGCACAACAGCCACAGCACAGCAAACACCCGCGACAGCACGACGAACGGAACTGGATTTCATACTGGCCTCCCCCGGTTGAAATGTCCGACTTACCTGCAGCGGATTGTGACCGCCGCCCGCTTCTTTGGCAACGGTTGAGAGCTCCGCCCGACATGATGGGGTGGCGGTTTTCCGCTCAGCACTCATCACTCCTCGCTCATCACTGCCCTTCTATCCCCAGCGGTCGTCGCAAACCTCGATAAAACCATTCTCGACGCGCAGCGGAAATTTTGCCGTGGGTTCATAGGCTGGCGCCGACAGCGCCTCGCCGGTACGCAGGCAGAAGCGCGCGCCGTGGCGCGGACAGACGACTTGGTCACCCTCGATGACGCCGCTCGCCAGTTCGCCGCCGTCGTGGGTGCAGACATCCTCGATTGCGAAATATTCGCCGCCGACATTAAACACCGCAACCGCAGTGCCATCGACATCGGCGACCTTGCAGCCACCCGGGGCGATCTCGCCAACCGCAGCCACCTTGACCCAGTCCGTCATCTTTTTTAAACGGCCACGACTTCCATGTCGGGCTCGATCTGGCGCACCAGGTTTTCGATGCCTGCCAGCGTGCCCGACAACGAACTGGGACAGCTGCCACAGGCCCCCTGGTAATGGACAGTCAGCTTGTTGCCTTCGAGCCCCATCACGTAGAGGTCGCCGCCATCGTTCTGCAGATAGGGGCGGATCTGCTCGTCGAGAATGGCGTTGATCTTGTCCAGCCGCTCACGGTCCCCCGGGCTCAACTTTTCCGGATCCATGGCCTCACTGGATTGTTCGGCGAGTTTGTCGGAATTGGCGTCGGCCGACGGGGCCTCGCGGATTGGCACCGCCAGATCGCGCATCAGTTCCTGCCAGTCGGCACCGCCGTCCTGGGTCACGGTGACCCAGTGGTCGACATAAAACACATTGGTCACATGTTCAATGTCGAACAGCGCCATGGCCAGCGGGTCACCCACTGCCTGCTCCGGCTTGTCATACGAACGCGTGACGCCCCAGGTCAGCGGCTCGCGCAGGATGAACTTCATCGCGTTCGGATTGGGGGTCTGTTCGATTTCGGCGATTTTCGGCATTTGAATGTTGCTGGTTGCTGATATGGCGTTATTCGGTGGAAGCGGTATTGGTGCCGGCAAAGGCGGCATGCAGCGTATGCCAGGGAAGGATCGCGCATTTGACGCGTGTCGGCAGGTCGCGCACGCCGGCAAACACCGTCAGCCGGCCGAGGTGATGCGGCGCCGCCGGATCCAGCTTGCCGGTGGTCATGTCGCGGAACTCCTGCACCATCTGCTCGGCATCGGCGCGGGTCTTGCCTTTGACCACTGCAGTCATCATCGACGCCGAAGCCTTGCAGATCGCACAGGCCTCGCCCTCGAAACCCACGGCTTCGACGGTATCACCGGCAACGCGCAGCGACAGATGCAGATGATCGCCGCACAGCGGATTCAATCCTTCCGCCTTGTGCGTGGCATCGGCAAGCAGCCCCCAGTTACGGGGCTTCTTGTTATGTTCCAGGATCATCTCCTGATAAAGCTCGCGGCTGTCCATTTCAAAATCCAAAACAAGCCACAGAGGACACAGAGAGCACAGAGAACTGCAAAACCGGGTTTTCTCTGTGGCCTCTGTGAACTCTGTGGCTAATGGTTTTCACGTAGTTTCTTATGCAAACAGTTTCTGCACCCGGGCGATCGACGCCGCCAGCGCATCGACTTCGGCCATGGTGTTGTAAAAGGCGAAGGACGCGCGGCAGGTTGCCGGCACCTTGAAACGCTGCATCACCGGCTGCGCGCAGTGGTGTCCGGTACGGATCGCCACCCCGTCATCATTGAGCAGGGAACCCACATCATGGGGATGCACGCCTTCCACCGCAAATGACAGCACCGCGGCCTTTTTCTCGGCAGTGCCGATCAGGCGTATGCCCGGCATGCGGTTCAACTGGTCGGTGGCGTAATCGAGCAAATCGGTTTCATGCGCGGCAATGCGTTCGATGCCGATGGCCGACAGGTAATCAATGGCCGCACCCAGCGTGATCGCCTCGCCGATGGGTGGTGTGCCGGCCTCGAACTTGGCGGGGATGGGCGCGTAAGTGGTTTTGTCGAAAGTAACGGACAAAATCATGTCGCCGCCGCCCTTGAAGGGCTGCATTTTTTCCAGCAGCGCGGCTTTGCCGTACAAGACTCCAACGCCGGTCGGACCGCAGAGCTTGTGGCTGGAGAACACATAAAAATCACAGTCGAGATCCTGCACATCGACTTTCAGGTGCGGCGCCGCCTGCGCGCCATCGACCAGCACCGGCACGCCGTGTTCATGGGCGATGGCGATCATTTCCCTGACCGGGGTGATCGTGCCCAGCGCGTTTGACACATGGGTCATCGCAACAAACCTGGTTTTTGCGTTAAAGAGTTTGCGGTATTCATCGACCAGCAATTCGCCGCGGTCACTGATCGGCACGACGCGGATTTTTGCGCCGCGCTCTTCCGCCACCATCTGCCAGGGCACGATGTTGGAGTGATGTTCCAGCGTGGTCAGGATGATTTCATCGTCGGCCTGGAAAAATTTGCGGCCATAACCATGCGCCACCAGATTGATGCCGTCGGTGGTGCCGCTGGTGAATATGCACTCGCGCGATTCCCCGGCATTGATAAAGGCCTGCACCTTCAGCCGCGCTTTTTCATATTCAGCCGTCGCGGTTTCCGACAGGTAATGCACCGCGCGATGGATGTTGGCGTGCTGCTCGGAACGGTATTTGGTCCAGCGCTCCATGACCTGGCGCGGCATCTGACTGGACGCCGCATTATCCAAAAAAATCAATGACTTACCATTGACCTTCAGGTCAAGGATGGGGAAATCGCGGCGCAGACGCTCAATGTCGAGTGCTGCCGCTGGCGTGGTCACCAGTGTGCTGTGACCGCTCATACCGCAATCTCCGTGCGCGCCATGACGCTTTTCTCCAACTGCGCCACCAGCGACGGCACCGGGATGCGGTCGATGATCTCGGCGCCGAAGGCGTACGTCAGCAGATTGCGCGCCTGCGCTTCCGGCAGGCCGCGACTTTTGAGATAAAACAAATGATCGGCATCGAGTTGCCCAACCGTCGCGCCGTGCGCGCATTTGACGTCATCGGCAAAAATTTCCAGCTGGGGCTTGGTATCGACATGCGCCTTGTCCGACAGCAGCAGGTTGCGGCTTTGCTGGGAGGAATCGGTCTGTTGCGCACCCTCGCGCACGAACACCTTGCCGTTGAACACCGCATGCCCCGCACCGCCGACGATGGTCTTGTGCGACTGCTCGCAGGTACCGTTGGGCTTGGTGTGATCCATCAGCGTGTGCGTGTCCGCCAGTTGCCGGCCACCGATCAGCGCAATGCCGTCGATCTGCGCATGCGCGCCCTCGCCCTGCTGGGTCACCGTCAGATTGTTGCGCGACAACCGCGCGCCGAAAGTCACGGCATGCGCCAGGTACCGCGCGTCTTTGGCCAGCGTCACCGCGCAGCTGCCGATATGAAAGGCACTGCTGCTTTCGCGCTGCAGCTTGATGTGGCGCACTGACGCATTCGGCGCGACCACGACTTCGGTCACGGCATTGGTCAGGCAGGCTTCGCCGCCCAGCGCCACGTAATCCTCGATGACGCTGACCTCACTGCCCGTGTCCGTGACGATCAGGCAGCGCGGATAAGCGGCAGCGCCCTTGCGGGTGGCGACGAACAACAAGTGAATCGGCGCTTTCAGTGCGGCGTTTTTCCCGGCATGGATAAACACGCCCTGCTGCAGGAAGGCGGTGTTCAGCGCCGAGAACAAATCATTGTCGTTCTTCACCAACTGCGCCAGATGCGGTTCGATCAATGCGCCGTGGCTTTTTAATGCATCAGCCAGCAGCTCTACGGTAATGCCCGCGGGCAATGCGGCTCGCTGCGAAAGCGACGGCGCATAAATTCCGTCGACAAATACCAGCCGCACCGCGGCCTCGGCAACCGCATAAGCAGCAATGTCAGCGGCGGATACGTTCGCAGCGGTCGTGACCGGCTGGAACTGCAGCTTGGTCAGTGGTGTCAGGTCGGTAAAACGCCATTCCTCGTCACGCGTGGTCGGTACGGACAGCGCATTGGCACGCTCCAGCGCCACGGCACGGCGTGCGTCCAGCCAGGCCGCGGGGCTTTTCGGCACGGCAGTGCTGCCGGCCAGCAGCGAAGCCACGTAAGAATGTGTCGTCTGGACTGTCACGCCGCCGCCTTTTTCGCCGCTTTTTTGTCCGCTTCTTTCGGCTCCAGCAACCAATCGTAACCGCGCTCTTCCAGCTCCAGCGCCAGGGCCTTGTCACCGGACTTGATGATGCGACCGGCCGACATCACGTGTACATAATCCGGCGTGATGTAATTGAGCAGGCGCTGGTAATGCGTCACCAGCACGCAGGCATTGTCGGGGGTCAGCAGCTGGTTGACACCACCGGCAACCACGCGCAATGCGTCGATATCGAGGCCCGAGTCCGTCTCGTCGAGCAAAGCCAGCACCGGTTCGAGCAGCGCCATCTGCAGGATTTCGTTGCGTTTTTTCTCGCCGCCGGAAAAACCGTCATTGACGCTGCGGCTCAAAAACTCCGGGCTCATTTCCAGCAGCTTCATTTTTTCGCGCACCAGATCGTCGAATTCCAGCGGATCGAGTTCATCCTTGCCGCGACCGCCCTGCACCGTGTTGTAGGCCAGGCGCAGGAAGGCGCTGTTGGTGACGCCGGGGATTTCCACCGGATACTGGAAACCGAGGAAAATACCGGCACGGGCGCGTTCATCGGAGGCCAGCGCAAACAGGTCCTTGCCTTCAAACAGCACTTCGCCGCTTTTCACTGTGTAGGCCGGATGACCGGCGAGCACCTTGGCAAAGGTGCTTTTACCGGAACCGTTGGGCCCCATGATGGCGTGCACTTCACCGGCGCGCACCGTCAGGTTGATGCCTTTGAGGATTTCGACCCCCGCCACGGTAGCGGTGAGGTTGCTGACTTCGAGTATTTTTTTTGCGTTTGCGTTGATCATTTAAAAACCTAAAACTTTTTAGCCACAGAGGTCACAGAGAAAACAAAGAAAAATTAACAAGATGAACAGGATTTACAGGATAAAAACAACATTGGTCTATCTTGCTCATCCTGCCTATCCTGTAAATTGATTTTGATCTTTAGCCGACACTACCTTCAAGTTTCAGGCCGAGAAGTTTGGTCGCCTCGACGGCGAACTCCATCGGCAGTTGCTGGAAAACATCCTTGCAGAAGCCGTTGATGATCATCGACACCGCTTCTTCGGTGGGGATGCCGCGGCTCTGGAAATAAAACAGCTGGTCTTCGCCGATTTTCGAGGTGGTCGCTTCGTGCTCGACTTTCGCCGTCGGGTTCTGCACCTGGATATAGGGGAAGGTGTTTGCGCCGCACTGGGATCCAATCAACATCGAATCGCATTGCGAGAAATTACGCGCGCCATCAGCCCGCAGCCCGATTTTGACCAGCCCGCGGTAACTGTTGTTGGAGTGGCCGGCCGAGATGCCCTTGCTGATGATCGTGCTTTTGGTGTTTTTGCCGATGTGGATCATCTTGGTGCCGGTGTCGGCTTGCTGTTTGTGGTTGGTCAGCGCCACCGAGTAGAACTCGCCGATCGAATTGTCGCCAAGCAGCACGCAGGACGGATATTTCCAGGTGATCGCCGAACCGGTTTCGACCTGGGTCCAGGAAATCTTCGAGTTGTGACCCTTGCACAGACCGCGCTTGGTGACGAAGTTGTAGATGCCGCCCTTGCCGTTTTCATCGCCGGCATACCAGTTCTGCACCGTCGAATACTTGATGTCGGCATCGTCCAGCGCGACCAGCTCGACCACAGCCGCATGTAATTGATTGGTATCGAACTTCGGCGCGGTGCAGCCTTCGAGGTACGACACCTGCGCCCCCTCTTCGGCAATGATCAACGTGCGCTCGAACTGCCCGGAATCCTGGGTGTTGATGCGGAAATAGGTCGACAGCTCCATCGGGCATTTGACGCCCTTGGGGATAAAGCAGAACGAACCATCGGTGAACACCGCGGAGTTCAGCGCCGCATAGTAGTTGTCGCCCGCAGGCACCACCGAACCCATGTATTTTTTGACCAGTTCCGGGTGGTTATGCACGGCCTCCGAGATCGAGCAGAAAATGATGCCGACTTCGGCGAGTTTTTCCTTGTAGGTGGTCGTCACCGACACCGAGTCGAATATGACGTCGACCGCGACGCCGGCCAGCGCGGCGCGTTCGTGCATCGGCACACCGAGTTTTTCGAAAGTCCGCAGCAGCTCCGGATCGACCTCGTCCATGCTCTTCTTCAGCTTGGGTTTGGGCGCAGCGTAGTAGCTGATCGCCTGGAAATCGATCTTCGGGTAATGCACGTTCGGCCACTGCGGTTCGGTCATCGTCAGCCAGTGACGATAGGCCTGGAGACGGAATTCCAGCAGCCATTCCGGCTCGTTCTTTTTCGCCGAAATCATGCGGATGGTGTCTTCGCTCAAACCCTTGGGCGCCGA
>JAIETP010000044.1 GCA_019744975.1 Burkholderiales bacterium | reverse complement strand
TTTTGTTTGCTGATCATCACGCTGTCGTTCATTCCGGTATTTGCACTCGAAGCGCAGGAAGGCCGCTTGTTTTCACCCCTCGCCTTCACCAAGACCTACGCGATGGCGGCGGCGGCCGGCTTGTCGGTGACGCTGGTCCCGGTGCTGATGGGATATTGGATTCGCGGCCGGATACCTGACGAAAATAACAATATAATCAACAGGTTACTGATATCTCTCTATCGACCGTTACTGGCTGCAGTGTTGCGCTTTCCGCGCGGCACACTGGCGATCGCCGCATTGCTGCTGGTCATCAGCCTGTTTCCGGCCACGCGCCTGGGCGGCGAATTCATGCCGCCGCTGGATGAAGGCGATCTGCTCTACATGCCCAGCGCCCTGCCCGGCCTGTCCGCGGGCAAGGCCGCAGAAATCCTGCAACTGACCGACCGCCTGATCAAGAGCGTGCCGGAAGTCGCACGCGTGTTCGGCAAAATCGGCCGCGCCGAAACCGCCACCGATCCGGCGCCACTGGAAATGGTGGAAACCACCATCCAGTTCAAACCGAAAAGCGAATGGCGTCCGGGCATGACCCGGGACCAACTGATCGAGGAACTCGACCGCGCGGTGCAGGTTCCGGGTTTGACCAACATCTGGGTGCCGCCCATCCGCAACCGCATCGACATGCTGGCCACCGGCATCAAGAGCCCGCTGGGCATCAAGGTCTCCGGCCCTGATCTGGCGCAGATCGAGCGCGTGACACAGGAGATTGAGCGCGTGGTGAAGACCGTGCCCGGTGTCACCTCGGCGCTCGCCGAGCGACTGACCGGCGGCCGCTACATCGACGTCACCATCGACCGCCTGACCGCAGCGCGCTACGGCATGAACATCAATGATGTGCAGGACATCGTGTCGGCCGCGATCGGCGGTGAAAACATCGCAGAAACCGTGGAGGGCCTGCAGCGCTTCCCGATCAGCGTGCGTTATCCGCGCGAGCTGCGCGACTCCATCGACAAACTGCGCAATCTGCCCATCGTCACCGAACGCGGTGCGCAGATCACGCTGGGCACGATCGCCAAACTCGCCATCGTGGACGGCCCGCCGATGCTGAGAAGTGAAAACGCGCGACTGTCGGGCTGGGTTTATGTCGACCTGCGCGGCCGCGACCTGCAATCGGTGGTCAATGATGCCCAGCGCGCGGTCAGCGCACAGGTCAAACTGCCCGCCGGCTATTCAGTGGCATGGTCCGGGCAGTTCGAATATCTGGAGCGCGCGAAAAAACGTCTGGCACTGGTCGTACCGCTCACACTGGTCATCATTTTTGTATTGCTCTACCTGACCTTTGGCCGCGCCGACGAAGCCCTGCTGATCATGCTGACGGTGCCGTTTGCGCTGAGCGGCGGGCTGTGGCTGATGTGGCTGCTCGGTTACAACATGTCCGTGGCGTCCGCCATCGGCTTCATCGCGCTCGCGGGTGTGGCTGCGGAGTTCGGCGTGATCATGCTGCTGTACCTGCGGCAGGCGCTGGACAAACGCATCGCCGCCGGCGAAACATACAGCCTGCGGATGGTGGTCGACGCCATTACTGAGGGTGCGGTATTGCGCGTGCGCCCGAAAGCGATGACGGTGGCCGTGATCATCGCCGGCCTGCTGCCGATCATGTGGTCCAGCGGCACCGGATCGGAAGTCATGCAGCGCATTGCCGCACCCATGATCGGCGGCATGATCACCGCGCCACTGCTGTCGATGCTGGTGATCCCGGCGGCGTGGTTGCTGATGCGGCGGCGTATGCGGGAAAACACGGCCGCCGAACCGGGCAACCGTGGACTTGCGGCTGAATAAACCTGCCTGTTGACTCTATACCAAGGTACCGGGTTTATAGTGAACTTACTGCAGAGGTCAACATGAAAAACCCGGAAGCACTGACCATCGGAAAACTGGCCCGCCATGGTGGCGTCAACATCATGACCATCCGCTACTACGAGCGGCGGGGACTGCTGCCCGCGCCCGCCCGCACGGCATCCGGCTACCGGCTCTACGCCGACGACGCGGTGCGGCGCCTGCAGTTCATCCGCCAGGCCCAGCTGCTGGGGTTTTCGCTCAGCGAAATCCAGGATCTGCTGTCGCTGCGCATGCAGCCCGGCACCACCTGCGCGGACATCAGAATGCGCGCTAAAGAAAAAATCGCGGCTGTCGAAAAGAAAATTGAAGACCTGGAACGGATCAAAAACGCACTGACTGCACTGGCCTCCGCCTGCCGCGGCAAAGGCCCGACCGCCGACTGCCCGATACTCGAAGCGCTGGAAACGGAACACTCAACATGAAAGTCGAACTGATTTACGACGCCGATTGCCCCAATGTCACGAAGGCTCGCGCCCTGCTGATCAAGGCATACACACGCACCGGCATTTCAGCGCGCTGGCTGGAATGGGAGCGGTCCGCGCCCAACAGCCCCGGGTATGCGAAAGGTTATGGCTCGCCGACCATACTCATTGATGAACAGGATGTTGTTGAAGCGGGCGCCGTATCAGGATCCGGCGCTTGCCGTGTTTACAGCGACAGCGAAGGGCGCTTGAGCGGCATCCCGCCGCTGGAAGCTGTTTGTTCAGCCCTGCTGGCAAAGGCCTCCCCTGTAATGCCGTCAACCAAAGGCCGCTGGCAGACACTGGCCGCCGCTTTCCCGGCGCTCGGCGTGGTGTTTCTGCCCAAGCTGGTCTGCCCGCTGTGCTTCCCGGCTTATGCCGCGATACTCAGTGCGCTGGGGCTGGAATTCATTGATTACACGCCATACCTGGTACCGCTGACAGCGACGTTTCTCGCCATCGTGCTTGCAGTACTGGCGCTTCAGGCTCGACGCACCCGCAATATCCGCGGATTGCTGGCTGGTGCGGCTGCATCAGTCGTTGTACTGACCGGCAAGTTTTATTTTGAATCCACCGCTGTGGCAACCGCTGGTGTGATCCTGCTGATCATTGCCATTGTTCTCGGCAACCGTACCCGATCAACCAACACGGCAACCTGCCCGGCCTGCATTGGTGGCGGCAACAATCTGCCGGTCAAAGCACTTTAAAGGAAAACCACATGGCTGCAACCCGGAAAATTGAAGTGTTCAGCGCAGGATGCGCTGTGTGCGACGACACCGTCGCGCTGATCAACCGCATCGCCTGCCCTTCCTGCGAGGTGCTTGTCCTCGACATGCACAAGCCGGAAGTTGCAAAAAAAGCCGGCCAATACGGAGTTCGGAGTGTTCCCGCCGTGGTCATCGACGGCAAGCTCGCCGATTGCTGCGCCGGGCGTGGTCCGGATGAGCAACAATTGCGTGCGGCAGGTATCGGTGCGCTGTTACCAACGTAAATCATTATATTGAAAGCCGGTGGACAAAGCGTCCCCCAAGAGGACTTCCTTCGGGGCTTAGCGTGCCCAAGCGGTAAGGTACTTTGCCTTCATCGTCACGTGCGCTTCTTGAATTATGTCCAAAATGACAACGCCAGCATAAACACAATAAATAGGTTTGCACGCTACGCTTTATACACCCCACGCTTGCTCGAAAGAGTTGCAGACGCTTGAGCTACTCATATTTGATGCACACAGTTCCTTTACTCTTTTCAGCTGAGCGGCCTCCTCTGCCTTGATTCTGGCGTGATATGCCGTTCTGGCGACATTGGATTGTTGCGGCGTGGAGTGCTTAACTTAATGAGATCCGCGATGCGATCGATTGATCAATCGATCGATATTCTGATTTACTGCCAAACATATCGACCTCTTGGGCTGTTAATCAGCCTAAACACCAACCGTACCTCGCGTCCTCGACGACTGGGTCACCATGAATGATGCGAAAATTAATAGTGCGGCGCCGCAAAAAATCGCCACATCGGCCAGATTGAAAGCCGGCCAGTGCCAGCCACCCCAATGGAAGTCGAGTGCATCTACCACGTAACCACGAAACACGCGGTCGGCCAGATTTCCCAGTGCGCCGCCAAGAATCAAGCAGTACGCAGCCGCTTCCAGTTGTATGCGCGGCTTAAGTAATGCCCATGCAAGCCACGACGAAGCCCCTGTCGCAAGCGCAATGAAGAGCCAGCGCTGCCAACCACCGGCATCAGCCAGAAAGCTGAAAGCCGCACCTGTATTCCATACATGTACAAGGTTAAAAAATGGCGTCACCGGAATGACTTGAGCATATTCCAACTGGCTGTGAATGATCTGCTTGGATATCTGATCGAGCAAAGTGATTACCATGGCCACGCCCCACCAAACCCATGGTCTGACAATGAAAAATCGCACAATTCCCGCCGATAACCCACCCATCAAAAAGCCAAAAATTATGTCTGCTGGGAAGTGTGCTCCGACTGCGATTCGTGACCATCCCACCCATACCAGCCACGTCAGCAACAGTATTCGAAATCGGCGCGTTACAAACGGCCACAGGGTTACGGCTACCAACATAGCGTAGGCTGCGTGCCCGCTTGGAAAACTGTATTGCAGTTCCGGCTCACCGATAATCCGCACTACATCGGGTAGCAATACCAACGGCCGAGAGAAATCTGCGAGCAATTTTAACAATGTGACCGCAAGCCAAGTCAATGCGAACCCAAGCGCGAAGTGTTGTGCCTGGGTTCGCACTAAGAATGCTGAAATTGCCGGTTGGGAAGCTGCATTCAGGTACAAAGACCACAATAACAGCGCGATCAGCAGGAGTGGTCCGCCCCAGTAACTGCCGAGTGTGCTGCCGATTTGGGCAAGAGGCGCAAGCCAATCAGGGGTGGCTTGGTTAATCGCTTCGAACAACGCAGTGTTCAGGCCGCCCCAATCGTAGAATAACTGCTTGAACGTCATCGACGCAGTAGCCTCAAGCCGTTGAACACCACCAGCAAACTCGCGCCCATGTCGGCAAACACCGCCATCCACATCGTTGCTTGCCCAGTGAAAGTCAGTACCAGAAACACCGCCTTGATGCCGAGTGCGAGCACGATGTTCTGGATCAGCACCGCAGCCGTAGCCCGGGACAGGCGCACGAAAGCGGGGATTTTGCGCAGATCGTCGTCCATCAAGGCCACGTCTGCTGTCTCAATGGCGGTGTCCGTGCCAGCGGCCCCCATGGCAAATCCAATGTCCGCGCGGGCCAACGCGGGGGCGTCGTTGATGCCATCGCCCACCATGCCAACCTTGCCTCCATTCCCGCTCGCCAGGAGATCTTCGATAATTTTTAATTTATCTTCGGGTAGCAAGTTTCCTTTTGCCTCATCGATACCCACTTCTCGGGCGATGGCTTCGGCAGTGTGCGCATTATCGCCAGTGAGCATTATTGTTTTTATACCTAAAGCATGAAGCTCAGCGATAGCCTGGCGACTCGTTGCGCGCATCGTGTCGGCGACCGCGAAAATTGCCAGTACCTTGACTTGGTTAACCAGCAGCACCACTGACTTGCCTTGGCGTTCCAGCGCGGTGAGCTTGACCTCAATTTCCGCTGAACACAGCCCCAGCTCCTCGATCAGCCGATGGTTGCCTAGTTGATACAGGTATTCGTCAATGCGCCCCCGCACCCCCCGACCAGGAAGGGCGGCAAAGTCGGCCACCTCTCGGAGCACCACTCCCGCCTCGGTGGCCGAACGGGCGATGGCCAGTGAGACCGGATGGTCCGAGCGCCCGGCGAGACTCGCAGCCAGTACGCGGATTTGCTTGGCATCACCGCTCAGCGAAATGAAGTCAGTCTGCGCCGGCCTGCCCTGTGTAATCGTTCCCGTCTTGTCGAGTGCCAGCGCTATCAGCTTGCGCCCCTCTTCTAGATACACGCCGCCTTTAACCAATATTCCTTTGCGAGCCGCCGCTGCGAGACCGCTTACAATGGTGACAGGAGTCGAGATCACCAGTGCGCACGGACAGGCGATCACCAGCAGCACCAGGGCTTTGTAGACCCAATCCATCCATGCGCCGCCAAAGAACAGAGGCGGTACGAAGATAACCAGCAGCGCGGCCACGAATACGGCAGGTGTGTAAACGCGGGCAAACTGATCCACAAAACGCTGTGTTGGAGCTCGGCTTCCCTGGGCTGACTCGACGGCATTAATGATTCGAGCAAGAGTGGAATGACTCGCTTCAGCCGTCACCCGATATTCAAATGACCCGGTCTCGTTGATCGTTCCCGCGAACACGCTGTCTCCTTCTGCCTTGTCCACAGGCAGGCTCTCACCTGTGATGGGGGCTTGATTCACTGTCGAACGCCCACTGGTTACGACGCCATCCAGTGCAATACGCTCACCGGGCTGCAGACGGACCACCGCCCCCAAAGTCACGCCCTTAGCGGGCATTTGCACCCAGCTTCCGTCTTCCTGGCGCACCGTAGCTGTTTCAGGTGCAAGTTCCATCAAGCCACGTATGGCGTTGCGGGCCCGATCTAGTGATTTCGCCTCAATCACCTCGGCCAGCGTGAAGAGGAACATCACCATCGCAGCTTCCGGCCAGCTTCCGATGGCCATCGCACCCGTTACAGCGATAGACATGAGTGCATTGATGTTCAGATTGCCGTTCTTGAGCGCAATCCAGCCCTTCTTGTATGTGGACAGGCCACCGCTGCCAATCGATACCAACGCGAGCAGCACAACAGCCCAGTGATTGCCGCCGTTGATCCAGTACACGGTCTCGGCCAGTGTTGCAGTCACCCCGGCAAGCACCAGCGGCCACCAGAGTAGCTTGGGCTGTGCTTCCGCTGGCGCAACCACATCCACTGTGCCGTCTGACACAACCTTCGCGTCAAAACCAATGGACTGAAGGGCCGCCAAGACCGAGTCCAGAGCCTCATGGCCGTGCGTCACAGTCAGACTACGCTGCATCAGGTTGAACTCCAGCGCTACTACACCGTCCATCCCGGTGAGCTTGTTCCGGATCAACCCTTCCTCGGTCGGGCAGTCCATGTTGACGATGGCCAGCACCGTTCGCTTCTGATCGATCGGCGTGTCTATACGTTGTGCCTGCATACCGATTGCGCGCAAGGCGTCTTCGATCGGCGCAAGCGAATCGAGCCGATGTCTCACTGAAAGGGTGCGGTGTATCAAATTGAAGTCCAGCCCCGTCACGCCGTCGAGAGCCCCAAGTTTGTTACGGATCAATGTCTCTTCGGTTGGGCAATCCATGTTGTCGATGCGGTAACGCACCCTCCCCGCGTCCACGGGGGATGAATCCATCAGATTGGGTGATGCAGATGAACCACCGCACCCGCTGGTTTTGCATTCGCTCATATTTGATTCTCTAAGTTAGCTGTAGCAGTGATTAAACAACCTGTAGCTACTACAGAGTCAAGCAGTTAAAATTATAAGAATTTCCCACTCCTTCACGAGAGAGAACACATGAAGATTGGCGAACTTTCCAATATCACCGGTACACCGATAGAGACCATCCGCTATTACGAACGAGAAGGGCTGCTGGCCGCGCCCGCGCGTACCGAGGGTAATTTCCGCATCTACTTGGATGCACACGCCGAACGGCTTTCGTTCATCCGCCACTGCCGATCGCTGGACATGGCTCTCGACGAGATTCGGGCGCTGGCGCACTTCAAAGACGCGCCCACAGAGAATTGTGACAATGTGAACAAACTGCTCGACGCGCACATCGGGCATGTGGCTGCTCGCATCCGCGAACTTCACGCGCTGAAGAAACAGCTCAAGAGCTTGCGCGAACGATGCCGCGAGGTGCGGGACGCTGCTCACTGCGGCATTCTGAACGAGTTGTCACAGATTCCTCACGATGGTCCAACGAAAGGGGTTGGACATCTGCGTGGGGTGCATAGCGGCGTCCGTGCCGGCAAGTCCTAAGCAAGAACAATACAAAGTGTCGCGTTTCGCATTTAGTTGGTTCAGGATACGGATATAACCTCGCGTAAGTGCCCAGATTTGCACATGCCCGCAGAGCTGAGTTATCCGGCAAAACTGCCGCTCTAAATTAAAGTTAAGCATCCTCGAAATGCTCAGAGAAATCAGAAATACTCAGCAAGTTCCTGGCGAATCTCCGCGCCGCTGGTTTTTTTCGCATGAGCAGGATTTCTTGGTTTGGTTTGGGGATGACGGCCAGCCGGAAGCATTTCAATTGGCTTACAGCAAATATCGCGATGAGAAGGCTATTCGATGGAAGGCTGGCCGAGGCTTCACTCACTATCAGGTCGATGATGGTGAAAAAAGCGGCATGGGAAAGGAGGCGGCCATTCTTCATCCTGATGGCGCTTTTAAAGCCAAGCAAGTGCTAGATCAGTTCTTGGCTGTCTCGAAGGAAGTGCCTAAAGAGATTGTTGATTTCGTGGCAGCTCGACTACGCGAGCACCCGGAATATCATGAAAATCCCTAAAAGTTCAGCCCAAAGAGCACCCTTGGCTGCCGTTGATCTCAAACATTACGCCTGTAACATTCTCAGCAACCAAGAGCTCACCGTTTTGCCCTGCTTGGGGAACCAATCCAGGGCAGGATCGAGTACTGATTTGATATTTTTAATAAATGTTATACGACTTAAAGAAATACTATGTCGAGAGATCAATTTAGATAAGGCCGTCACGACCCGTCCCTGACGCGCCGCACTTCGCTGCGCACTAGATCGCCCAACTGCTGCGGACCGAATGAAGGCAGCGGCTTGCCGTTCACAAAAAAGGTCGGCGTTTGCCGCACATTGTTGGCATTGACGTCAGCCATATCCTGCTTGAGCACGAGATCAATATTGGGCGATAAAGCCTCACCTCGCGCACGGTCGACATCGAGGCCAGCTGCACGGGCGAATTCCCATGCTTTGCTCAGGTCGGGAGCGCCGTGAGATGCCCATACCGGTTGCTTCTCCAGCAGTGCTTCGAGAACCGGCTCGAACTTCCCCTGCAACCGGGCAGCCTCGAGAATTCTGACGGCCTCGTCAGAGCCTTTGTGGAACGGGGTATAGCGCAACACCAGACGGACCTCTTTCGGGAAGGCGGCGAGGAGACGCTTCACAGCCGGATGTAATTCCCGGCATGCCTCACACGACGGATCAAAGAACTCGACGATGGTGACCGGCGCATCGGCGGGTCCGAAGATCGGAGAATGCGGTCGCACCAGCGTGTTTCCTGAAGCCTGTGCGGGCGCGGGGGTGCGATTGGCACTGTTGCGCTCATAAAGGAAAGTGAAAACAACGAAAACGACAACCGCGATGAGCACCGTGGTGATGACGATGGAACGCCTGGTCATGAAGAAATCCTCCGTTGGGCGAGCACAAGAAGTATGGCGATGCCAGTGAAGGCCGCGAGTGATAGTAAAGGCAGCGGCAGGCCGCCGAATATGGTCATGTCGGCGCCCGAACAGGAAATACCCTGGGTGCAGGGCTTGATCGTCTCGGGAATGACGCCGATATAGAGCATCGTATGGAAGGCCGCAACCAACCAGCCCAGCGCGACGACGGGCAGCGCGTAGCGCCAGACGCCGGCATCGCCACGAAAACTCGCCACCCCCAGCATGACCGCGAGCGGAAACATGAAAACCCGCTGGTGCCAGCATAGATTGCACGGCGTCTGCCCCATGATCTCGCCAATGAAGAGTGCGCTCAGCGTTGCTGCGAGCGCAATGATCCATGCGACGAACAGAAACCCCCATGCCGGACTGCTGGGCGCGTTCGCCGGTCTGTTTGTCATAGGAAAACCCCCTCCATGGCCCTGCAAAGACGAGTGTCTGTCTTCAACAAACTGAAAAAATTGAGTTGAGATATTACATTTTTTCAGTAGTGTCCCACCGTTTCCACGAGAGACGGTTGTAGTCTGATGATTGATATACGGAAACGAGCGATTTTGTCTGGTCTCGATTTGAACATCGAGGTGCGGAATTTGAGCCTTTTGCGGACATCCGCCGAAGGCTCCCATGCATCAAGGCATGCTCGTGTTTGCGCAGCTGATGGCCCATTTGCCGCTCTCCACATTCCGCCGCTGCGTGGCCGCGCATTGCGGCGATCACAAGGTGCAGGCGTTCTCCTGCCTCGATCAGTTCTTCGCGATGGCTTCGCCCAGCTGACTGCGCGCGAGTCGCTGCGCGACATCGAAGTGAACTTGCGTGCGCAATCGGCGCGGCTCTACCACATGGGCTTTCGCTGCAAGCCAATTGCGCGCAACACGCCGGCCAATGCCAATGCGACACGCCCTGGCAGATGTACGCCGACTTCGCGCAGCACCTGATAGGGATTGCCCGTCCGCTGTATGCCGAGGAACCTCTGGCGGTGGATCTGGACGCGACGGTCTATGCGTTCGATGCCACCACCATCGACCTGTGCCTGTCGGTTTATCCGTGGGCGCCATTCCGTTCGGCCAAGGCCGCGATCAAACTGCACACCCTGCTCGACCGCGGGTATTTTGACTTCGGGCGCCTGTTCACCATTCATCAAGCGCATGTTTTTTTATCACCCGCGCCAAGAGCAATACCAAGTTCGAGCGACGTTATTCGCATCCCGACGATTGCACCAATACCGAGCGTTGCTTGCCTTGCTCATATTTCACGATATGGGCCGCGGCAAGCGCTTTGCCACTGACGATTTTGGCCACAACGCATCTCATGAAGAAATTGTTAACAGGCCCTGGGAATTACCTTCTTTAATTGGTCTGCAGATGCGCAGCGTCCGCAAGGAGCGCGAGGCTCTTCGTGAGAATCCCGCCCACGACCTCGACGAAGAAGTAAGCGAACGTCAACCCCAACGTGATCCACAGCGCATGGCGATTGCGGCTCGTGACCGATGTCAATATGCTCATGATCCGCTCCTCGTTTCGTGCAGACGCAAAACCGGGCGGGAACATGCGGTGCCGCCGGGGCACAATCCGGTGGATTCCGCGCCATGAATCCAGCTATCGGTGCTTTCTTGCGATACGCTCTTCATACCGCACGAGCAGTGCGAGCACGATCCATGTCAGAGCCGTGCTCAGCAGAGCCAATCCCAAGCTGCCCAGTCCGACCGCAACGCCGATGGCGGCCGTCATCCAGATGCCCGCTGCAGTCGTCAGACCCTGAATCTCCCGCTCTTCGCTCAGCTTCAGGATCGCCCCCGCTCCGATGAAGCCGATGCCGGTCGCGATCCCCTGAATGACGCGGGACTGACCCTCCAGGGACATTCCGACTCCGGCGCACGCAATGACGAACAGCGTTGTGCCGACCGCGACCAGGATGTGCGTGCGAAGTCCGGCGGGTTTCCCCGCCTGCTCGCGCTGGATACCGATGATGGCGCCGAGCACCGTGGCCGCAGCGAGACGGACGATCACATGAATCAACTGCGTCGCGTCCGGAAGGCCGTAGGTCAATTCCTGCCACAGAATCTCGCTCATGCCCGCGGGGCGCCGCATTGCGGACAGAACTTAACGCCCGCAGCGAGCTCGCTGCCGCACCCGCCGCACTTCTGGGCAGCGAGAGAGGCTCCGCATTGCTGGCAGAACCGGGCATTCGCCGCGTTGGCTGCTCCACATGCGGAGCAAGCGCGGGTCGGAGGCGGCGCACCAGGCGGAGTGGGGTTGCCGTAATAATCGCCATAGCCTCCGCCTTGGTGCCCGCCGCGCGAGCGACCGTGATGTCCGCCCATCATCATGCCGAAGATTTTCCCGAGAAAGCTCATATCATCCTTTCAGTACAAATTCATCCAAGCAGTAAAAGGCACCGCAGCAGTGCGCAGATCATCCACGAAATGGACGGCTACCGCTGCCGCGATGAACCACCCGACTTCGCACAGCGAGCGGCGGAACAGCACCGGGGAAATCTCGTAGCGCTCGGGCTCCTGGTAAGCGCTGAAAGCAGGCCAGAAGCCCGGTACGCGGCCTCGATAGTCCTCGAAAGCATCGCCGTGAAGCAGTTGCAACGACTGTTCCTCGGCACGGATAACGCCTGGGTAATAAAGCCAGAAAGCGGCGATGAATAGCGCGGGAAGAGTGCCGGTTTCCGTCGTCAGGGTGACACCTGCGCCTCCGACAAAGGTGAAGAAATAGAGCGGATTGCGGCACAAGGAATAGGGTCCAGTGGTGACGAGGCGATTACTTTTGTTTCCGGCAATGTAGCTGCTGCACCACAGTCGCCCGAACGCACCCACCGTTGCGAGCGCGATCCCAAGCGCGGCGACCGCATGGGCGAGCGCACGACTCAAGTCATGCCACGCCGGCGACGACACGACCCAGACGCCGATCATGCCCGCGACAAAAATGCGAGAAACCAAAATCCGGTGACTGTATGCCCACTTTGGGCGCAGTCCTGTGCAGCGATCGCCAACAATAAGAGAATCAATCCTGGGTTTTTCGCGCGGCTGGCCCATGGCGGTGCTCGTGTGGTAGTGGTGCTAAGCACCTTACCGCTCCGCTCGCCCGAACGCAATGTGCCCAGCTCGAGGATCCCACGCCGCGGGTCTGCACAACGCAACTGTGGGGGCTTTAAATGAGACATGCGTGGCCGCCGGATACCTCGCGCGGCTTACGCGATATCGGAACGGGATGATAGTTGAGCGGAATGACGGCGTTCGTCGGCCACGCAGGGGTCTGCAGGGGTGGGCCTCGCTCAGCTGGACCGGGCGTCCAGCGCGTGATATCGAGATCCACATCCACATCGTTTGCTTTGCCAGTGCTATTGCCTGTGCTAAAATCCCAAGCATCGTGAATGGCTTACATCATCTGTTACACATCAAATCGCGGCTCGTTTACATGCTGCTTGCGGTTTTCATCGCCAATATTCTGGCTGCAGGCCCCGGCTTTAGCGCCTCCCCCGACTGGTTCCAACACGAAAAAAACCATCTCGCCGCATTGCAAGACACTGAATCTCCGGACAGCCCGCAATCGGCGCCGGACAAACCCACCGGCAAGACACAAAACAAGCACGATTGCCATACCAGCCATTTTTTCCAGAGCCACGTCTCTACAACGCCGCTGGTATTTCCACGAGTCTCTTCTCCATTGCCTCCAGTTTTTTACCTGGCACTCGCGCCTCAGGGTTTTACTGGCGCCCCTTTTCGACCCCCTCGATAATCGCTGATCCCGCCGCGTCACACGCGCCACGCCGCTAATCCCGGCCGTCGGCGAAACCGGTCTATTGACCGTCTGTCGCAGCCATTCCTTCTCCACTGTTTTACGCACCCGGCCCTGCCGCGGATGCTTTTGTAAGGGATCAGCATGAGATTTCGCATGATATGGCCACTGCTGACTGATGATCAGTGGCTCTCCGGACATTTCTTGTTCAATTGGGCGCACGCCATGAAAAATTACCTGTTGTTGTTTACTTTGGCTATTGCCATGCCTGCCCATGCTCAGAAGCCGTCGGATGCCCCTCTCGGCTCCACAGTCTTTGCAGCACCCAGTTCAGCCATAGAACGGCTCACTCTGGATCAGGCTTGGCGTATTGCCGAACAAGCCAATCCTCAGTTGCGCGCAGCCGAAGCCAATATGCAGACCGTCGAAGGACAACTGACAGATGCCAAAGGCCTGCTTTGGAATAACCCCCAGATTGCGACTGATCAGCTTCGGCGCCGCGCGCCGCTGCCGGGCGGCACCACACAGACATTTCCGGAATGGACCCTTGGCCTTTCCCAGACATTCGAAATTGCGGGACAGCAAGGTTACCGGCGCCGCGCCGCGGAACTTGATCTGGATGCCACACGAGAAAGCATCGCGGAAATTCGGCGCCGGGTCCGCGCCGAAGTCGAACTCCGCTTCGCCCGTGTCCTGACACTGCAGCATCGCATTGAAATCGAACGCGAAGCACTGAAATTCGTCGAGGATGCAGCGACGGCAGTCAAGAAGCGTGTTGCCGCCGGCGAAGACAGCCGACTCGATGGAAACCTCGCCTCGGTAGAAGCGGAGCGCAGCCAAAATCAGCTCACGGTGTTGAATGAACAACTGATTGATGCGCGTTCGGAGCTTGCCGCGTTATTGCAGTTGCCACCGACTAATTTTCCGGAAGTGAGCGGCATCATCGAGGTCACCTCCGCGGGCTATACCCTTGAATCCCTGCTGGCTACAGCGGCAGATCGCGCCTATCTGCGCTCGCTGGATTATCGCGAACGCGCAGCACAGAACAGACTCGACCTGGAGCGCGCATCGGTCTACCCGGACGTTACCGTGGGCCTGACCACTGGCCGCGACGGTCCGGGAGACGCCAGAGAGCGGTTCAACATGCTGTCGTTGTCAGTACCACTACCGCTATTCAAACGGAATGCGGGCGGCATTGGACGCGCAAGGACAGAACTGACGCAGACTCAGATCGAGAAAGAGGCCGCTACACGCGACATTCAGGCACAGGTCAGAACCCTCTGGTTGCGATTGAACAGCCTTCGCACCAGAGTGACTCGTCTTTCAGATTCGGTTTTGCCGAAACTCAATGAAAACCAGCGCCTGTCGACTACGTCGTTCCGCGCTGGCGAAATCGGATTGCTACAGCTGCTTGTGGTGAACCGGCAGCTTCTGGATGCCCGTCGCGATTACCTTGATGCGCTCGCTGAATTTGTGCAAGCACGAATCGCCCTTGAGCAGGCGGCGGGTGGATCAGCTAACGCAGGTGTGAAATGAACGATCTTTATTTATCTTCAGTTAACAAAAAAACTACTGGAGCCGTCGCCATGCAATTCAAATCTATTCAGCGAATCTTGTTACTCCCCATTTTGGTCGGCGTGCTAACCCTTGCTGCCTGTAGCGACCCCGATACGAAAAAAACAGTCGTAAATACCAATCAAGCTGCCGCTAAAGACG
>JAIETP010000036.1 GCA_019744975.1 Burkholderiales bacterium | reverse complement strand
GCGCGAAACTCGCCTCAAGATGAGACTTCCCGGGAACTTGATTCCCCTGAAGGGTCGCGGAAGACCACCGCGTTGATAGGTCGGGTGTGTAAGAGCAGCAATGCTTTGAGCTAACCGATACTAATTGCCCGTGAGGCTTGATCCTATAATTTTGAGCGTGTGCTGGTCCTTGGTCGGATCAGTTGGCTCAGGTAGGCTCATGTTAATGTTCAATCAAATCAATAAGTTATGTGAATAACTTAAACTTTACTTCTTCCAGATACGGCGTGCAGCTGGCACATTTGATGTGTTGTCTGTGACGCCAAACAGCTATGCCTGATGACAATAGCGAGTTGGCCCCACCCCTTCCCATTCCGAACAGGGCCGTGAAACGACTCAGCGCCGATGATAGTACGGATTACCCGTGTGAAAGTAGGACATTGTCAGGCACCCATGAAGAAAAAGCCCGGCCTCAATGAGGTCGGGCTTTTTTGTTAGTGCTGCCACGGATTGTGCCAACGAAGTTTGTCCGATTGGGCGCCGCCGGCTGTCGGTGTTGTGCAAGCGACCTGTTGCCGGTTTGCTGCCGTTTTCACCTTGCTGCAATGATCGTGCTGCAATGATTGCACAGTACCAGTAAAAAGCCCGGACTCCAGGAGTCCGGGCTTTTGCGTCTCCGGAGATGCCGGAGGGTCGATGGCGCTGTTACGACCGCTGTTGCGTCCCTTATTCGATCTTGGCCTTGGCGCGCAGGTCGGCAATGGTTCTTTGCACAGTCTCCTGCTGCACCAGTTGTTGCAGTTGCGGTTTCAGTGCTTCGTAGCTCAACTGGCGTTTGTCATCAAGGCGGATGATATGCCAGCCGAACTGGGACTGAACCGGCGCGGCGGTCATGGCGCCTTTCTGGAGTTTGACCATGGCTTCGGCGAACGGGCGGACATAACTGTTTGCCGGGCTCCAGTTCAGTTCGCCACCCTGCGGTTTGGATCCTTCATCACGGGATTTTTCCGCCGCCAGTTTGGCAAAATCGGCGCCGCCATTGATCTGCGTGATCAGCATTTTGGCTTCGGCTTCCGTGGCGACCAGGATATGCCGTGCCTTGTATTCGCTGGCGCCAGGCTGATCCTTGTTTTGCTCGTAGGCTTTGCGCATGGCTTCTTCAGTCGGCGGATTGCGTTTTCCGATGTCGTTGATATAAGCGCGGCTGAGTACGGATTGCCGGGCCAGATCGAGTTGTGTGCTGACTTCCTGATTCTTGTTCAGGCCGAGTTTGACGGCCTCCTGAGCCATGATCTCGCGAGTGATCAATTCCTGTTTGATCATGTCGCGGAGCTCCGGATTATCCGGGCGGCCCTGGGCTGCGGCTTCCCGCGCCAGTGCGTCCGCGCGGGACTGCGGGATGGGGGTGCCGTTGACCTTGGCCACCTGGGCCATCGCCGCCGGGGCGGCGAGGGTTAAGGTCATGGCGAACGCCAGTGTAAGCAAGGTGGGTTTATGCATGAAAACTCCTTTCAGGTAATCAGATTTCATCCGGCGCATACGCCTTGATGGCGAGCGCGTGAATTTCTTTTTGCATCAGGGCGCCCAGCGCCGCATAAATCATGCGATGACGAGCCTGCAGTGGCTGTTTGGAAAATGCGATCGAGACGATGATCAGCTGGTAGTGTCCGCCACCGTCCATTGCGCCGGCGTGGCCGACATGCGCCCCGGAATCATCCAGGATTTCCACCGATTCAGGGTGGAGCGTTGCCAGCCGGTCGCGCATGGTCTCGGCGACGGTCACAATCCCGATTCCTTGTTCGGTTGCTTCATTCGGCCTCTTTTTCCTTCATGTGCGGCGCCAGCAGGATGGCCTGGCCGATCACAAACACGATCATCAGGCCTATGCCGCCAAACAATTTGAAACTGACCCAGGTGTCTGTGGAATAGTTGTAAGCCACATAAAGATTAAGTATGCCCATCACGGCAAAAAATCCCATCCAGCCAAACAGCAGTTTTTTCCAGACGGCATCCGGCGCGCTGACCTGTTTTTCCATCATCGCCCTGATCAGGTTTTTGCGGAATACCAGTTCACTGGCGAGCAGGGTTACCGCAAACAGCCAGTAGAGCACCGTCGGCTTCCATTTGATGAAAGTCTCGTCGCGCAGCAGCAAGGTCGCGCCGCCAAACACGACGATCAGCGCCAGGCTGATCCACTGCATGTTGTCGACCTTGCGGTGCCTGAGCCAGACCCAGCCGATCTGCAGCACCGTGGCGATGATGGCGACTGCGGTGGCAATGTAGATGCCGAAGAACTTGAAGGCGGCAAAAAACAGGATGACCGGGAAAATATCGAACAGGAATTTCATGGCCGGAATTATCCCTGCTTACGCCCGGAACGTCCATTTGGCGAGCCGTTCACGCATGATTTCCCGCACCTGGTCGCCATAAGCCGTTTTGGCGGATTCGCGCAGGCCTTCCTCGTAGAACGCGGCGCAATGCCGGGGCAGGCGGCTTTCCAGCAAATCATAGGCGGCGTTCATCAGGCCGGGCTGCCGGGTGCGGGTGGCGATGATTGCAGTGTTGAAATGCAGGGCCAGCCAGGGCTGCAATATCGCTGCGTCCGTTGCGTCATCGAGCTCCGGCACCGTGCAGGAAAGGATGCTGCAGGCACGGTCGAACAGCGCTGCCAGTGCGGCTGGATCCTGTGCAGTATTGGCCTGGCGGGCGAGGGCATTAACAACAGGTTCCAGCACATCGATCAGGCCGCCGTGCTGCGCGATCCACATGCGCCATGTCGAGTGCGATGTTTTCAATCGTGGCGCGGACATCATCCAGTTTCAGCTGCCATGCCCATAAACCGAGGTCGGACAGGCACTCCAGTGCATGTGTGCCGAGTTCGTCGACTTCCTCCGGCGGCGGGGGATTTTCTGCGGCATCTTCCGCAGCATCGACCTGCTGGCAGATATCCAGGCATTTCCTGATTTCGTCGGCGAGCAGTGGTGGTGTTGCCTCTTGGCCCGGGAATGGTCCCGCCTGCTCGAACGCGGCGTTCAGGGCGACAGCCGCCTGTTCAAAGACGCGGCGCGTTGTGCGGTTCACGCTGTACAGCTCAATTTATGCGATTCACTCTTTGTCGAATTTCAGCGAAGCGGAGTTGATGCAATAACGCAGCCCGGTCGGCTGCGGGCCGTCTTCGAACACATGGCCGAGGTGGGCATCACAGCGCTTGCACAGGACTTCGGTGCGTTGCATGAAAAAACCGTTGTCCTGTTCCGTCGCCACGTTTTCTGCGCTCGCGGGTTTCCAGAAACTGGGCCAGCCGGTGCCGGAATCGAATTTTTCGCCCGAGTGGAACAGATCGGCGCCGCAGCAGATACAGCGGTAGATGCCTTTTTCATGGTTGTCCCAGTACTGCCCGGTAAAAGCACGCTCCGTGCCCTTTTTGCGGGCCACATGGAACTGCTCCGGGGTCAGCGCTGCCTTCCATTCAGCTTCCGGCTTGGTGATTTTTTCGCTCATAATGTCTCCATGGTTTATGGCCGCGTTCCACTTGATAAGTTCCTCTCCCCTACCTCAGTCGCCACCCGGCGACTATCCTTACCGGAATTACCCGAATGACCACTGCCTACTGGATGATCCTGCTTGCCGGGCTGCTGCCGTACTGGCCGACCGTGACCTCGAAATGGCGCCGCGACTACAGCAATGCCGCGCCGCGGGCGGGAGTCGACAAACTGGCGCCCCGCAACCAGCGGGCCTATTGGGCGCAACTCAACGCGTTCGAGGCGTTTCCGCTGTTTGCAGCGGCGGTGATCATCGCACATCTGGCGCGTGCCGATCAGGCCTGGGTCAATGGACTCGCCGTGGCGTTTGTCGGTTTCAGGGCGGCTTATACGCTGGCCTATATCTACGACAAACCAACGTTGCGATCGCTGCTCTGGTTGGGCGGCGTATTCTGCGTGATCGGCCTGTTTATCACTGCCGCCTGAGTTGGCTGCCTGAGCCATCCGGCCCGGATCCCTAGAGCACTTTCCCCGGGTTCAGCAGCCCCTGCGGATCCAGCGCGCGTTTCACGGTGCGCATCAGGTCCAGTTCCACCGGGCTCTTGTAACGCACCAGTTCCGCCACTTTTGACAAACCGATGCCGTGTTCGGCGCTGAAGCTGCCGCCGTACTGGCGGACAATGTCATAAACCGTTTCAGTCACGTCATGCGCATCGCGCGCCGCGGCATCGCTGCGCAGCCGGTCCGGCAGGTAGGCGTTGTAATGCAGGTTGCCGTCACCGAGATGGCCGAAACAGATCAGCCGCACACCGGCAAAACGTTTTTCCAGGGCCGCTTGTGCTTCGCGGATGAATTCGGGAATACGGCCAACGGCCACCGCGATGTCGTGGCGGTAGACCATCACCGGTTCCTGCCGCGCGCCCTCCGGAATCGATTCGCGCATATGCCACAGCGCCTGGGCCTGGGTCCTGTTTTCAGCGATCACGGCGTCGACCACCAGATCTTCCGTCAGCGCAGCTTCCAGCGCGCGCTCAAGATCCGTACGCAAAGCCTGTTCATCCCCGGCATCGGCGAGTTCGGTCAGCACATACCAGGGCGAGGGCGCCGCCATCGGATCACGTGTGCCCGGCACATGTTTCCACACCAGTTCCAGGCTGTGCCGCGAAATCAGTTCGAAGGCGGTGATGCGGTCGTTGCAGTGGCGGCGCATCAAGGCCAGCAATTGCAGCGCCGCCTCCGGGTCATGCACGGCCATCCATGCCGTGGCATTGGCGGCGGGACGGGGAAAGAGTTTCAGCGTCGCCGCGGTGATCACTCCGAGCGTGCCCTCGGCGCCGATGAACAGGTGTTTCAGGTCATAACCGGTGTTGTCCTTGCGCAGTCCGCGCAGGCCGTTCCAGATGCGGCCGTCGGGCAATACCACCTCAAGACCGAGCACCAGGTCGCGGGTGTTGCCATAACGCAGCACGTTGACGCCGCCGGCATTGGTCGACAGGTTGCCGCCGATCTGGCAACTGCCTTCGGCGCCGAGGCTCAGCGGGAACAATCTGCCGGCGTCGGCCGCCGCCTGCTGGATGTTGGCGAGCACACAGCCGGCCTCGGCAGTCAGCGTGTTGTTCAGCGGATCAACCTCCATGATTTTGTTCATCCTTGCCATCGACAGCACGATTTCCCTGCCATGCGCATTCGGCACCGAAGCGCCGCACATGCCGGTGTTGCCGCCCTGCGGCACCAGTGCTGTGCCGGTGTCGGCGCAGAGTTTCATCACCGCGGCGACCTCGGCGGTATTGGCCGGACGCACAACAGCGGCGGTTGCGCCGCGATAAACACCACGCCAGTCGACGACATAAGGTTCGAGGTCCGCTGCTGCGGTCAGCACGCCCTGCGGTCCCAGCAATTTGTTCAGTGCGGCTATCAGTGGTTGAGGCATGGCGAGTAGTAATTACGGTTGATTAAAATAGTTAATAAAAACAATAACTTAAAAGATAATGCCTAAGGCGGTACCGGCACCGCATTGTTCAGCGCACGGCGCCGTCGGTCAACAGGAATATCAAACGTGTGGGTCGATTGCCGGTTGGAGGAGACCCGGCGCGGTACAGGCCATCGCCTGTATCGCGGCAACATTCTCGGGCAGATTCAGCCAGATGCGGATTTTTCAATCAGTATCCTCAATTGACAGGACGAGGCGTGGCGCCTGTGGAAATGAGATTGCCGCGAGACATGCGACGTGATGTGTGCGGAGTATCGGACGCAGCTTCCAGGTTGCAGTGATATTCCGTCCGTTCATGCGAAATGCGGCGCAATCCGGTTCCACGATACGGTGTTGTACCTTGTGGATGGCGCAACACGGCGGAGGCGTTCTCGGTTAAGATTTTGCCCTGCGAAACCCGCCGGCAAAACGAATAATGTGCGCAGGCCGGTGCGGGGCAAGGGTGGTCCTCCGATCGGAGGCGCCGTTTATCCGGAGGAGATCAAACAGCAATGGCCGACCGCATCATTTTTGTCTGCACGCTGCTGCTGGCAGGCGTGTATTTCTGGGCAACGGCCCAGATTCCGAGCCTCGAACTGGGCGACCCGCTGGGGCCCAAGGCATTTCCGCGCATGCTGGGCGTCGGGCTGCTGATTGCCGCGGCCATGCTGCTGGCGGAAATCCTGCGCGACCGCAAAAAAGCAAAAGTCGCCGATGCCGGGGTCATGAAGTGGGAGCGCCAGCATTGGATCGTGGTGGCAGTGGCGGCATGGACGGCGCTGTATATCGCACTGTTCGAGCCCTTGGGCTACATGCTGGCGACGCTGATTTTCCTGGCCGGGCTGACCGGGTATTTCAACCGCGGCCGCCACCTGATGAACGTTCTGACCTGTGTGCTGTTTGTCGTCATCAGTTACGTCGCGTTCACCAAGCTGCTGGGCGTGAACCTCGCCCGCGGCATCATTCCGTTCTGAGGCGCGCATGGAAACCCTGACGCATATTCTGAACGGCTTTGCAGTCAGCATGCAGCCGATCAACCTGTGGTACACCTTCCTTGGCGTGTTCATGGGCACCATCATCGGCGTGTTGCCGGGCATCGGACCGTCGGCGGGCATCGCGCTGCTGATCCCCATTACCTACGGCATGAATCCGACTTCTGCGCTGATCATGATGGCCGGCATTTATTACGGCGCAAAATACGGCGGTTCGACCACGGCTATCCTGATCCGCACGCCGGGCGAGGCCGCGTCGGTGATGACCTCCATCGACGGTTACGAAATGGCCAAAAAGGGCCGCGCCGGCGCAGCACTGGCGGTGTCCGCGATCGGTTCGTTCATCGCCGGCACCATCGGCGTCATCGGCCTGACGCTGTTTGCCATACCGCTGACGTCCATCGCCCTCAAGTTCGGACCCGCCGAATATTTCACCCTGATGCTGTTTGCGATGACCGCGGTATCCACGCTGACCGGAAAATCGCCGGCAAAGGGGGTGCTGGCCACGATAATCGGTTTGATGATCGCGACCATCGGCATCGATCTGCAGAGTGGTCAGGCCCGTTATACCATGGGCATACCGGAATTCCAGGACGGGGTCGGATTCGTCGTTGTTGTGGTCGGACTTTTCGCCATGGCGGAAGTGTTGCGCGGGCTGGAGGGGCTTTACAGCGGGACATCAGCCAAGGCGATGAAAATCAGCGGCAAGCTGTGGCTCACCCGCGAAGAGTGGAAACGTTCGATCGGGCCGATCTGGCGCGGCGGCATCATCGGTTTTGTCATCGGCGTGTTGCCCGGTGCCGGCGGCACCATCGCGTCGATCATGTCCTATACCACCGAAAAACGCCTGTCCAAACATCCCGAAGAGTTCGGACAGGGCGCCATTGAAGGTGTGGCCGGTCCCGAAGCCGCGAACAATTCCGATACCGCCGGCGCACTCGTCCCGCTGCTGACCCTCGGTATCCCGGGAGGAGGAGCCACGGCGGTGATGCTCGGTGCATTCATCATGTACGGCGTACAGCCGGGGCCGCTGCTGTTCCAGAACAACCCGGGACTGGTGTGGGGGCTGATCAACAGCATGTACATCGGCAACGTCATGCTGCTGATCCTCAACCTGCCGCTGATCGGCCTGTTCGTGCGCCTGCTCTATATCCCGCAGGGCATCCTCTATCCGCTGATCGTCGCCATTTCCGCGATCGGCGCCTATGCCATCAACGGCAGTGTTGTCGACCTCTGGCTGATCCTGATGTTCGGCGTCATCGGTTACGTGTTTGACAAGGTGGACATTCCGGTGGCGCCGCTGGTGCTGTCGCTGGTGCTGGGCGGCATCATGGAGCAGTCCTTCCGCCAGGCGATGACCATCTCCGGTGGCGACTTGAAGATTTTCTACGGCAGCGCCATCACCGTCATCCTGCTGGTGATGTCGGTGATCTCGGTGCTGCTGCCGTTCATCATCCCCAAACTGCGGGCGCTGGGTGGCTCCGGTGACCCCAGCTGACGTGAAATTCAGCGGCTTTTCTTGTTTTTACATCTGGAGAAAAAGGATTGAACAAAGTAACAGTAGTGCCCGGTGACGGCATCGGCCCGGAAGTGGTGGGCTCCGCCTGCGCGATCATCAAGGCCTCCGGCGCCAAGGTGGAGTTCGAAGAAGTGCTGGTCGGCCTGCGCGCCGAGAAGGAATTCGGCACGGCGCTGCCGGTCAGTGTGCTCGAATCGATCGAGCGCAACAAGCTGGCGCTGAAAGGCCCGACGCAGACGCCGTTCGGCGGCAACTACCGCATCAACATCGAACGCGTCAAAAACGGCGAGGAAATGCGCGGCGATTACCCGAGCATCGCCATCGCGCTGCGCAAGGAACTGCAGCTCTACGTCAACGTGCGGCCGATCAAAAACTATCCCGGCGTGGCCTCGCGTTATGAAAACGTCGACCTGGTGATCTTCCGCGAGAACAGCGAAGACCTCTACGTCGGCAACGAACGGATGATCGACGACAACACCGCCGAGGCGATCAAGATCATCACCCGCGGTGCCACAGAACGCACCGCGCGTTACGGTTTTGAATACCTGAAGCGGACCGGCCGCAAAAAAATGACCATCGGCCACAAGGCCAATGTCATGAAGCTGACCGACGGCCTGTTCCTGAAGACGGGGCAGGACGTGGCCGGGGATTTCCCCGACATTGCCTGCGACTCGCGGGTCATCGACGCGCTGTGCATGGAACTGGTGATCAAGCCCGAATCCTTTGACGGTCTGCTGCTCGCCAATCTGTTCGGCGACATCGTGTCCGATCTCGCGGCAGGGCTGGTCGGAGGACTGGGTGTGGCACCCGGCGCGAACATCGGCAAGAGCTGCGCGATGTTCGAGGCCGTGCACGGTTCGGCGCCGGACATCGCCGGCAAGGACATCGCCAACCCGATGGCGGTCATCCTGTCGGGTGTGCTGATGCTGCGCCATATCGGTGAAATCGCCGCTGCGGATCGTATTGATGCCGCGCTGACCCAGGTGCTCGCCGAAAAGAAACACGTCACCCGCGATCTTGGCGGTACGGCGGGCACCAAGGCCTTCACTGCGGCGATCATCGCCAAGCTGTAATGCAGACTATGATGCAGGTATCATTATAAGTATTTGTTTTTATTGATATTTTTATAAATCCGGCACGCCAGACGTGCCGGTGATTTTTGAAGGACAGCAAACCATGGGCAAACGTATCGTAGTAGTCGGCGCCGGCGCGATCGGCGGCATCGCCGGGGGCCACATGACCCGCGCCGGTCATGACGTGACCCTGATCGATCCCTGGCCCGAACATGTCGAGACCATGCGTACGCAGGGCCTGCATCTGTCGGGCATGACCCCGGAAGAGACACACACCATCAAGGTCAATGCGATTCACCTGACCGAAGTGCAGCGTTTCTGCAAGGAGCGTCCGGTCGACATCGCCTTCATCTGCGTCAAGTCTTACGACACCGAATGGGCAACGCATCTGATCAAGCCGTACATGGCGCCCGACGGTTATTTCGTCTCGCTGCAGAATTGCATCAACGAGGAACGTATCGCCGCCATCGTCGGCTGGGGCAAGCTGCTGGGCTGTATTGCCAGCCTGGTTGCAGCCGAGCTGTATGCGCCGGGGCGCATCAAACGCACGGTGCCGCTGGGCGGCGACAAACACACCGTGTTCCGCGTTGGCGAACCGCATGGTCGCATCACGCCGCGTGCCGAAGAGGTGGTTTCGCTGCTGCGTTCCGCCGACAGCGGCAAGGTCACCACCAACCTCTGGGGTGAACGCTGGTCGAAGCTCACGGTGAATGCCATGCGCAACGGCCTGTGTGCAGCGACGGGTTTGTCCGGCAACCAGCGTGATGCGGCGGACGGCCCGCGTTCGGTGTCGATCCGCCTTGGTTCGCAGTCGGTGCGTGTCGGCCAGGCGCTGGGTTATTCGCTGGAACGCATGCTGGGCATGGAGCCGGAAATGCTGGCGCTGGCCGGCGAGGGCAACAAGGATGCGCTGGCCGGCATCGAGGAAATCCTGCGCGAAGGTTCGAAAAAACGCTCCGATGACCAGCGCCCGTCGATGGCGCAGGACATGTTCAAGGGGCGGCGCACCGAAACCGATTTCATCAACGGCTATGTCGCGGAGCGCGGCGCCTTCATCGGTGTGCCGGCGCCGCTGCATGCGAAGATGAATGATCTGGTGCACCGCGTCGAACGCGGTGAACTCAAACCCAGCGCCGACCTGATCAAGGGCTGGTAGGCAAAAGGGTTCAGATAAGGAGCGTCGCGATGACCGCCCGAACAATGTTTGAAAAAATCTGGAACAGCCACGTGGTGGCTGAAGAGGAGGGTGAAATCCTGCTCTACGTGGATCGTGCGCTGATCCACGAAGGTTCCAGCCACGCCTTTGTCGCGCTGGCAAAAAACAATCACAAGGTGGCGCGGCCGCAGCAGGTGTTTGCATTCACCGATCACTACGTGCCAACGACGGGCCGCGAGAAGGGCATCCCCGGCATCGCGGTCGCGGAAATCCGCGACATGGTCAGCAACTTGCAGGACAACGCCGCCCGCCACGGCATCAACATTTTCGGTTTTGACGATCCGCGGCAGGGCATCCTGCACATCGTGCCGCCGGAGCAGGGCATCACCCAGCCGGGCCTGCTGATTGCCGGTGCCGATTCACACACGTCCACGCACGGCGCGTTCGGCGCCATCGCCTTCGGCATGGGCGCCTCCGACATGACGCATGTGATGGCCACGCAGGCGACCTGGCAGCGCAAGCCCAAAACCCTGCGCATCACGGCCAACGGCCAGCTCGGATTCGGCGTCTCGCCCAAGGACATCATCCTGGCCGTGATCGCCAAAATCGGCGCCGCCGGCGGTGTCGGCCATGCCATCGAATATGCAGGATCGACATTTGCGGCAATGAGCATGGAAGGCCGCATGACGGTGTGCAATATGTCGATCGAGGCGGGTGCGCGCTGCGGCATGATTGCGCCCGACGAAACCACGTTCTCCTATATGCAGGGTCGTCCGTTTGCGCCGAAAAAAGGCGCGGAATGGGATGCGGCGATGGCGCGGTGGAAAGCCTTGCCCAGCGATGCCGGCGCGACATTCGATCGCGAAGTGTCGCTGGATGCTGCTGAGATCGAGCCGATGGTGACCTGGGGCGTCAATCCGGAAATGGCCGGCGCAGTGGGCAGTAATGTGCCCGATCCGAAAAACGCACCGGACGAGCGCCGGCGCAGCGACTGGACCATGGCGCTGGATTACATGGGCCTCACCGCGGGCATGGCATTGACCGACATCAAGGTCGACCGTGTGTTTATCGGCTCCTGCACCAACAGCCGCATCGAAGATATCCGTGCCGCAGCTGAAGTGGCCAGACACGGTCGCGCGGTGATTCCGGCCTGGGTGGTGCCCGGCTCCAAAACCGTCAAGGCGCAGGCCGAGAAGGAAGGGCTGGACCGTATACTGCTGGAAGCCGGTTTTGAATGGCGCGACCCCGGCTGTTCGATGTGCACCGCCATCAACGGCGACCAGTTGCAGCCCGGTGAACGCTCAGCCTCGACCTCCAACCGCAATTTCCGCAACCGCCAGGGCCCGGGTGGCCGCACACATCTGGTCAGTCCGGCGATGGCTGCGGCGGCGGCGCTGAAGGGGCATTTCACCGATGTGCGCGATTTGATTAAATGAATGAGATAAATTCAAAAGCAGCCACAGAGGTCACAGAGAGCATAGAGAACTGCAAAAGCAAGAGCGATCCGGGTTTGGTTTTCTCTGTGAACTCTGTGTCCTCTGTGGCTAAAAGGTTTTGACCTTAAAGGATCACCGCAACATGTCACCGCAGTCGATTTTTGAAAAACTCTGGAATTCACACCACATCCTGACCGATGAAGGCGAGTCGCTGATGTACGTCGATGTCGCGCTGGCACAGGAGAACACGCTGCACGCCTTCACGGCGCTGGAGAAGGCGAAGCGCAAGGTCTTGCATCCGCAGCAGATTTACGCCTTTACTGATCATTACGTGCCCACCACCGGCCGCGCCAAGGGCCCGGCGGGGATTCCCGACGCGGGCATCCGCAACATGGTGATCGACATGCAGGACATGGCGAAAAAATACGGCGTCACGCTGTTCGGCATGGCGCACCGGGATCAGGGAATCATGCACATCGTGCCGCCGGAGCAGGGCATCATCCAGCCGGGGCTGTTTGTGATCGGCAATGATTCGCACACGTCCACCCACGGCGCTTTCGGTTGCCTGGCTTACGGTGTTGGCGCCTCCGAGTTTGCGCATGTGATGGCGACGCAGGCTTTGTGGCAGCGCAAACCCAAAGCGATGCGTATCACCATCGACGGCAAGCTGGGTTTTGGCGTGTCGGCCAAGGATGTGATCCTTGCACTGATCGCCAAGATCGGCGTCGACGGCGCCACCGGTTATGCGATGGAATATGCCGGCTCAACGATTGCCGCATTGTCGATGGAAGGCCGCATGACCATTTGCAATATGTCGATCGAGGCTGGCGGCCGCGTCGGCCTGATCGCGCCTGATGACAAGACCTACGCTTACGTCGAAGGCCGGCAGTATGCCCCCAAGGGCAAGGCTTGGCAGCAGGCCCTCGACGGCTGGCGTGCTCTGGCCACCGATGCCGGCGCTACATTCGACAAGGAAGTGACTCTCGACGCCGCCAGCATTGCGCCGACGGCGACCTGGGGCGTCAACCCGTCGCAGGCACTGCCGGTGACTGGCGTGGTACCTGATCCCGCCGGCATCAAGGATCCGCAGCAGCGCTCCGAATACGAAACCGCGCTGGAATACATGGCGCTGCGTCCCGGCATGGGCCTGCAGGACATCAAGCTCGACCGCGTATTCATCGGTTCCTGCACCAACGGCCGCATCGAAGACCTGCGCGCCGCAGCGGAAGTCGCGAAACACGGCCGCGCCGTGGTGCCGACCTGGGTGGTGCCGGGTTCGATGAGTGTGATGCGTCAGGCCGAGGCAGAGGGTTTGGATAAAATTTTCATCAAGGCGGGCTTTGAATGGCGCGATCCCGGCTGCTCGATGTGCACCGCCATCAACGGCGATTACCTGCAGCCCGGTGAGCGTTGTGCCTCCACCTCCAACCGCAATTTCCGCAACCGCCAGGGTCCCGGCGGGCGCACACATCTGGTCAGTCCGGCGATGGCGGCAGCGGCTGCAATCAAAGGCCATCTGACCGATGTTCGGGAAATATTGAAGTGAGTGCTGAAATACCAAAAACCGTTCGGGCTGAGCTCGTCGAAGCCCACGCCCTTCGACAAGCCTGTCCTGAGTCCGTCGAAGGGCTCAGGGCGAACGGTGTCGTTTGACGTCTAAAGATCAATAAGCGGAGCATCTAATGCAGCCATTCACCACACTGACCGCCATCGCCGTGCCCATGCACGAAGCGAACATCGATACCAACCAACTGTGTCCGACACGCTTCAACAAAGTGCCGCGCGGCCCGAAGTATCGCGAGATCCTGTTCTACGACTCGCGCTTCCGGCCCGACGGCACACAAACCGAGTTCATGCTCAATGCCTCGCCCTATGACCAGTCGGGCGTCATCGTCGCCGACCGCAATTTCGGCTGTGGCTCTTCGCGCGAAACCGCGGTGTATGCGCTGTATGAATTCGGCATCCGCTGCGTGATCGCACCGAGTTTCGGCGACATCTTCGCCGCGAACTGCGCCAAAAACGGTTTGCTCGCATTGACGCTGCCGGAAGAAGAATGCGCCGCCATCCGCCGCCAGTTGCAGGACAAACCCGGCGCCAAAGTCAGCGTCGACCTCGCTGCGCAGACCGTGACCGATGTAGCCGGCAAGGTGCACAAATTCGAAATTCACGAAGTGCGCAAACGCTGCCTGCTCGAAGGGCTGGACGACATTGCCCGCACCCAGCAGTATGCCGAACGCATCGCAGGATTTGAAAAAGGCTATTACAAGGACAGGCCCTGGTTAGGGGCCGCGGCGCGACAAAGCTGAACGTCGCGCCGAAACAGCAGTCTGGGTGTCAACCACGGAGGAGCAAACACCAATGTTACATTCGAAAAAGCGGAACCAGCCGCAACGTAATTCCATATTGCTGGCTGCGGCCGTTTTACTGGCGGCCGGCTTTCCGGCTTTTGCGCAGACCTGGCAGCCCGACAAAAATGTCGAGATCGTCATCAACACCGCGCCCGGCAGCGGCCAGGACTCGACCGGCCGGCTGATGCAAAAAATCCTGCAGGACCGGAAAGCGGTGCCGACTTCGCTGACTGTCGTCAACAAACCCGGTGGTGGTGGTGCCATTGCCTATGGTTACCTGAACCAGCATCCGGGCGACGGCCATTTTGTGTCCATCGCATCCAAAAGCCTGCTGACCAACCACATCTCCGGCCGCGCGACGGTGACCTACACTCACCTGACGCCGCTGGCCATCCTGTTCGAGGAATACATCACCGTGGCGGTGAAGGCCGATTCGCCGATCAAAAGCGGGCGCGAGCTGATTGAGCGCCTGAAAAAAGACCCCGGCGCTTACAGCTTTGGCGTCGCTACCAGTCTCGGTAATCCGAATCACCAGGGTGTCGCGATGGCGTTGAAGGACGCGGGCATCGACCTGCGCAAAACCAAGACGCCGGTGTTCCAGTCCGGCGGCAATGCGATCACCGCGCTGCTCGGCGGCCACGTCGACGCCGTGCCGGGTTCGGTCGGTCTGATGCGCAAACATCTCGAGGCCGGCACCATCCGCCTGATCGCCGTGGCCGCACCGCAGCGCCTGACCGGCATTTTCGCCAGCACGCCGACCTGGAAAGAGCAGGGCGCCAACGCCATCGTGTCGAACTGGCGCGGCTTCATCGGCCCCGGTGGTATGACCCCGGCGCAGACGGCCTTCTGGGACAACGCGATGCGGCAGATGACGCAGAGTGATGCCTGGAAAAAGGAACTCACCGACAACAACTGGGCCGATGAATTCAAGGCCAGTGCCGATGCCCGCAAATACATGGATGCGGAGTATGCGGAACTGAAGGGGTTTTTGACGGAGCTGGAGCTGGTTAAAGCCAAATAGGGATTGTCGCTAATGATGAATGCAACTTTTAGAGATGCGTTCTTATCTGCCGCTGACGGATGGGTGTGTGATGGATACTCTATTGATATTCGTTATTTGGCTGAGAAGGGAGGCGGGCAGTTTTCGCTATGGGGAGCATCGGTTTTTCTAAATCCTTTGCCTCCCAAAGAGGATCTAGGTTTTAGTATTGATCTCGATCGAATGGTTGCTGGGCAAGTTCAGAAAATAGTAAGTAAGAAGTCTGAGCTAATGAAGGTGCTTTCCAATGCTGCTGCAGGGGTGGTTTGAATCGCCCCCGGTTTCCTAGACACTGGCGAGCCTCTCAAAATACTGCTTCTCGTAGTTTACCGGTGACAGACCAT
>JAIETP010000040.1 GCA_019744975.1 Burkholderiales bacterium | reverse complement strand
GTGTCAGGACGTTGCTTAGGCGGGGGCCGCTTCGAGGCGAGGATTTGATCCAGATTGCGGATCTGGAAGTTGACGTGCTTAAGCATCGTGCAAAACGGTGCGGCGAACGCGTTGATCTCACGGCCAAGGAATTTGCGCTAATGCATTTGCTCGCAACGCACCAGGGAGAGGTTTTGTCCCGGTCACTCATTGCATCCCTTGTGTGGGATATGAATTTTGACAGCGATACAAACGTTGTCGATGTGGCCATTCGCAGGCTGCGTGCCAAGATTGATGAGCCTTTTCCAAAAAAACTCATCCAGACGGTGCGTGGTATGGGATATGTGCTTGAGGACAGGGGATAGGTTTGTCGCAGCGGATATCGCTGGCCGCCAGGCTGACATTGTTTTTTTCAGCGGCTACGGTTTCAATTTATATTGTGGCCGGCATTCATTTGTATCATTCCTTGTCCGAGCAACTGAGGTCACAGGACGATGCCGCCATCCTCAACATTGTCAGTTTGCTTCGGCATCAACTTGAGCTTTTCTCCGATACTGAAGCCGTCAGGAACGATCCCCACCGGTTGCTGGATGTCTTTCTCGGTCGCCAAGGCATGCTGCTGTCGGTATATGACGCATCTGGTGCTTTGATCGTTGCCAATGCCGGTGGCGACATGTTGTTGCCCTCAAATTCGCCTGTCTCGGAAGGCCACCGTCCCGAATTGGCTGCAGTTCGTGACTGGCGCCTGAATGACGCCTGGCGGGGCCGTATGATCAGCGCGTGGGGGCGGGTCGGACGAACGCATGGTGATCGGGTGCAACTGACTGTTGCCTATGATGGGGCTGAAAGCGCAGCAGTGCTTGATGAACATTTGCAGCATGTTCTATGGACCATGGCTGTGGGCGTATTGGCAACTTTTGTCTGCGGTTATTTAATGGTTCGTCGTGGTCTGCGGCCTTTGCGTGTCGCCGCACAAGCCGCGGGAGAAATCACGGCCACCCGTCTCGGCGGGCGTTTGCGGGTGGAGGATGCCCCTGCAGAGCTCGCTGAAATGGTGCATGCATTCAATCAGATGCTGGATCGACTGGAGGAGTCATTCCGACGGCTTACGCAATTCTCCTCAGATATTGCACATGATCTTCGTATGCCAATAAACAATCTGATGATCGAAACACAGGTGATTCTCAGGAATCCGCGCGAGGCAAGCGAATACGAGGCGCTCCTGACTTCAAATATAGAGGAGTACGAGCGTCTCAACCGGATGATCGAAAGCATGTTGTTTCTGGCGCGCGCCGACAATGCACAGATTTCACTTTCTCATGATGCGATATCCCTGGATCGGGAATTAAGGCGCATTGCAGAGTATTTTTCCGGGATGGCTGAGGAGCAACAACTGTTCATCGATGCTGAAGGAGGCGACACTTTGATGGCCGACCCGGTCTTGCTGCGACGCGCCATCAGCAATCTGGTGATGAACGCGATTCAGCATTCACCTCGTGGCGGGAGAATAACTTTGCGCGGCACGGAAAAAAACGACGGCAAAATCGTCATCTCGGTGACGAATGCCGGTGTCGGTATTTCTCCCGAGCATTTACCGAAGATTTTTGACCGGTTTTATCGCGTAGACAATCCGAGGGCCGGTTCGCGTGCATCCTCCGGTCTTGGTCTTGCAATAGTTAAATCGATCGCCCATCTGCATGGGGGGGGATGTTCGCGTTGAAAGCGTGCAGGGCGGGTTGACGACGTTTTATCTTGAATTACCGAGGGATCACGAGGTCCCGAACAAGCCCGTCTGAGAAAAACTTGTTCTAAGTCAGGTTTTATATTGAAACAGAAGTGATTTACCTCTGCTGTGTTGCCAATTCGTAATGGTCAGGCCATCATCTGGTCAGCGCTTGTTTCCTATGATATTTACGCAACAAAAATTGTTGTGTCTATCCACGGAAAAGGAGCTCTATCATGAAATCGAAGAAATTATATTCTGCACTGGTTTTGTTTATTTTATCGATAACCGCTGCCCCTGCCATTGCAATCGATCAGCAAGATTTTCCGACTCTGATGAAAAGGGGCGACTTGGGAACTCTTTCGCAGCCCGCGGCTGCGCAGAGAGTACTAAAAGTCAAAGGCTCGCAAAGCTATCTTAATGTCGAGCGCAACGAGACCGTTAAGCTCGAGGATGGCGGAGGGCAAAGCTTTACATGGAGGTTTGATACCTTGGGTGAGCGTAGCTTTCCTTTGCAAGTGATCGCTCCCAAAGGTTTTAATGCTGGGCAGGTGTTGGTGTACGTTGGCAATCCGTACTACACTTATAACGGTGATTAACTGGGCTTCACCCGATTCTCCGGATAACAGTGATGGCGAACCGGAGCAGCTTGCGGGTCAGCCGTGACCGGGTAGAGTGCATTTGGCGTCGCGCGGGACCGCAGGTGCCTCGCAAGCAGCGCCCCCGCCGCTGACGGTGATGGTCAGCGCGCATTGTGTGCTTTCGGCGCACCCAATCCGCCATTCAGCGCCAGTTATGCTGGATTCAGCTTGAGTGAAACGCCGGCTGCTTTGAGCGGGACGCTGCTGTTGAGCACGCCAGCGGCTGAGGCCTCGCCGGCGGGACTGCATGCGATCGATGCGGCCGGGCTGTCGTCGCCTAACTATGCGCCCAACTACGCGCCGTGACAACTGACGGTCATTGCCGCTCCCGTGCCATCTGAACGCAACGCCATCAATCCGCAGAACAGCGTATTGAGTATGATGGCCGTGGTGAGTGCTGCCAGCGGACCGACGATGAACAAGAGCGATGATGCGACCCTGTCGTGGGGTGGCCCGGGGCTGGTCGGCAACATGGCCTGCACCGGCAGGTAATTTCGTAGCGTGGAGTTTGCGGCGCCGCTTGCCGGTGTTCTGATGTTGTACCATGTAGATTCCTGATGGCGTTGCCACGCCATTGATAAAGGAGCGGCCCATGGATGCTGCAGAAGCACTGTTACTCGCACGCACCCAGTTCGGACTGAATATTGCCTTTCATATCCTTTTCCCCAGCCTGACCATCGCGCTGGCCTGGTTTCTGGTGTATTTCCGCGTGCGTTACGAGCGCAGCCGCGACACTGCCTGGCTCGTGACCTACAGATTGTGGGTAAAAGTGTTTGCGCTGAGTTTTGCGATGGGGGTGGTGTCCGGCATCGTCATGAGTTTCCAGTTCGGCACCAACTGGCCCGGTTATATGAACACGGTCGGCAATATCGCAGGTCCCTTGCTGGCTTACGAAATACTGACCGCTTTTTTCCTCGAAGCGACTTTTCTCGGCGTGATGCTGTTCGGCATGAATCGCGTACCGGGTTGGCTGCATGTGCTGTCAACCGTGGTGGTTGCTGTCGGCACATCGCTGTCGGCGTTCTGGATACTCGCGCTGAATTCCTGGATGCACACTCCTGTCGGGCATGTGGTGGTTGATGGCCACCTGATCGCCGGCGACTGGCTGCAGGTGATTTTCAATCCCTCGTTCCCGTACCGCTTCACCCACATGATGCTGGCCTCGGGGTTGACCGCGTCCTTCGTGATCTGCGGGCTGTCGGCGTGGCGGCTGCTGCGCGCGCCGGGTGATGATTCGGCGATGAAAACCCTGCGCGTCGGTGTGCTGGTGGCGGCGGTGCTGGCGCCTCTGCAGATTTTTGTCGGCGACCTGCACGGCCTCAACACGCTGGAACATCAGCCGGCAAAAATCGCCGCGATCGAGGGCATCTGGAAAACGGAAAAGGGCGCGCCGCTGGTGCTGTTCGCGGTGCCCAATGAAAAAGAGCGGCGCAACGACTACGCGATTGAAATTCCCAAGGGTGCGGCGCTGGTGCTGAAACACGATGCTGACGCCGAACTGAAGGGCCTCGACGAATTCGAGCCGGACCGGCCGCCGGTGGCGCCGTTGTTTTATGGTTTTCGTCTGATGGTCGGCATCGGTGTCGGCATGTTGCTGCTGGCCTGGTTCGGCGCCTGGCGGCTGCGCCGTGGCGGAGCGCTGCCGCGTGCGCTGTTGTGGACCTTCGCCGCGTTCACTTTCTCCGGCTGGATCGCGACGCTGTCCGGCTGGATCGTCACCGAGGTCGGTCGCCAGCCCTGGCTGGTCACCGGCATATTGCGCACCAAGGATGCCGTCGGCCATATTTCCGGCGCCGAACTGGGCGCCAGTCTGACCGGTTATGTGCTGACCTACAGCCTGATGCTTGGCGCCTATTTGGTGGTGCTCACACACATGGCCGGCAAGGGCGCAGAACAGCAGGAGGCGCTTAAATGAATCCGGAACTGTCGTCCCTTGATCTGCCGATGATTTTTGCCGCGTTGATGGGCATCTCGATTCTTGCCTATGTGGTGCTCGACGGTTATGACCTCGGCGTCGGCATGCTGATGCCGGCGGCAACGCCCGATGAACAAAACCTGATGGTGGCGTCGATCGGCCCGTTCTGGGATGCCAACGAAACCTGGCTGGTGCTGGGCATCGGCCTCTTGCTGGTGGCTTTTCCCAAGGCGCATGGCGTGGTGCTCGGCGAGTTGTATCTGCCGGTGGCGGTGATGCTGATCGGACTGATGTTTCGCGGCGTGGCGTTTGAATTCCGCATGAAGGCGCTGGGCTGGCATGCGGAATTGTGGAACTGGCTGTTCTGGTTTGGCTCTTTCGTCGCCAGCCTCGCGCAAGGTTTCATGCTCGGCCGTTACATCACCGGTTTCGAGCCGGGCATCGGCTACTGGCTGTTTGCGTTCATCGTCGGCGGCAGTGTCTGCGGCGGTTATGTACTGCTCGGCGCGACCTGGCTGGTGCTGCGCACTGAAGGCGAGTTGCAGAAAAAAGCCTATGCCTGGGCGAAGTGGGGTTTGTTGTGGGTGGCGCTGGGTGTCGCGCTGGTATCGATTGCGACGCCGCTGGCCAGTGCAACGGTGTATGACAAATGGTTCGATTTCCCGCGCACATTCGGGCTGATGATCCTGCCTGCAGCGAGTCTTGCAGCGGGTATCTGGGTTTGGCGCAGCCTGAGGCCCGGGGCCGCTGACTGGAAACCTTTCGCCGGCACGGTGGCAATTTACGTGCTGGCCTTCCTTGGTCTCGCCTACAGCATCTTTCCCTACGTGGTGGTTGATCGCATGACCATCTGGGATGCGGCGTCACATGACAGCGCGTTGACATTCATGCTGTGGGGCGCTGCGATCGTGCTGCCGTGTATCGCCGGGTATACGGTGTTTTCGTATCGGGTGTTTCGCGGCAAGGTGCGCGAGGCTTTGTATAAATGACCTTGTGCGGATTTAATGTAAGTTATTGATTTTAAATATATTTTTTACTATTGGGGTGGCGACGGCTCCTGTGCCGACCCGTTATCAAAAAACTCTCCTCTGCATTGGCAATCAAAGCACGCGTTTGATGCTGGCGAAGTCTCCGCTGGTTTTCAGGGTGACCGTCACATCGGCGTTCGACCGATTCCGCCAGAACCAGTCATGCGTCCCGAATGTCGCTTCCAGCACGCCTGAATCAGTGCTCTTGTTCTGGCCCGAGGCGGCGGCGGAAACGAAGGGGCGGCCTAGCCGCTAGGTTTCAGCCGGCGCCTCACTGCCCGTAGTTCGCGCGGATTTCTTCAGTGACCTGCGCAGCGAGTCCGTTAGGGCTGAATTCTCGGAGGGGCTTGCCGTTGACGAAAAAGGTCGGTGTTTTCTGGATGCCGAGCTTTACGATGTCTTCGGCGTCCTGTTTCAGGCGGGCCTTAATCGAAGGATCATCCGCGTCTTTGCGGGCGCGCTCGATGTCGAGCCCCGTATCCTTAACCAGTTGCCAGACCTTGTCGGGACTGGGTTTCGAATGATCGGCCCACTGGGGCTGCGTTTCGAGAACCTTTTCCAGCACTTTGACGTAAATATCCGTGCCCTGCATGCGTGCCGCCTCAAGAAGCATCACGACCTTGTCAGATCCGGTGTGGAAGGCGGCATAACGCAGGACCAGCCTGACTTGCGGGCCATACTTGTTCAGCACCGATTTGACGTAAGGATGAAAGGCCCGGCAGCCTTCGCAGGCAGGGTCGAAAAACTCGACGATCTCGACCTTGGCCATGATCGTGCCGATCGTCGGGACATTACTGCGTTTAAGCGGCGAGTCGGCGGCTAGTGCAATCTGCTGAACGGTTTCGGTTTTCTGATCCTTGTAGGATTTAGTTGCAAACAGGAAGACGGCAATCATCGCGAGAATGGCTGCTGCGAAGAGGGTCAGTTTTTTCATTTTTCGGTGTCCTTTTGATGCCGAGCAGGCATCCAATGATAAAGGTGAAAGCGAGGAACGACAGCAGGGGGATCGTGATGAAGCTCCACAGGCGCGCGTTTTCGTCCGTGCTCGGCACGCCTGGGTTGCAGGGCTGAAGTTCCGTCGGGATCACGCCGGCGAGCAGCAGCCACCAGTTGCATTGGATCGCGTCATTGTTCAGCAATATATCGCTACGTGTTTGCATGGGTTTGTTGTGAGGCCCGTTACCATATGAACGGGATCAGCCGGGCCGTGCGGTGGGCGTAGTCGCGGTACGCGCTGCCCATGGCTGTCATCAGGTAGGCGTCCTCCCGCATTAGGCGGAGTCCGTATATTGCTGCTGTGGGTACAGCGAACAGCCAGACGGACATCCAGTCTTGCGTTATCAGGGGAAGTCCGGCGGCTGTCAGGAAAGTACCAAGGTAGAGTGGGTGCCGGACGAACCGGTAGGGCCCTGCGGTCGTCACCCGATGCTCCGGAGTCACGCTGATGTCGAAGGTGTAATAACGCCCGAGAGACAGCCGGCTCCAGATCCTCAGGCTGATGCCCGCAAGAAAAAGGACGAGGCCGGGGAATGCGAAGGAAACTGAGACCACCTTCGCTGGTTGCAGGAATTCGTACAGGAGCGCAGCGCCCGCGCCGACGGCCGGCACCGTACCGAGCGCAATGGATAACCAGTCGCCCTGCCCCAACCGGAGCTGTGCGCGGGATTTCGGAAGGGACAGAAGTTCCCCTGCGATCCAGACCATCGCGATGACGACGGGCAGGGCGTGAGAGGGGTGTACGACATTCAGCGTTTCCAAGATTGCAGTCCGCGAGACGTGGATGGCTTTTGAAGGGGGCTGCGGCTGCAAGTTTGTGCGGTGTGCACGGTTTTCGGTATACGGTCTTTGAGTTTCATCGTCCGGCCAGCAGTTTGCGGAGATCTTCGATCCTGTCATCGATGCCCATCTCGTGCGGGACATACAGGCGCACGCGATTTTCCCGATCGAAGACGAAGGTTGCCGCAGTGTGATCGACCGAGTAGAAGCCCGACGCACTGGGTTTGTTGCGGATATAGACAACCTTGAATCGTTCCGCGACCTGCTTAAGTTGTTCTTCGGAAGGGACCAGCCCGATGAAGCGCGGATCGAATGACGGCACATAACGGGACATGATGTCCCTGCTGTCCCGTCCCGGGTCGACGGTGATCATCAGTACCTGCAGTGCCGCGGCGTCTGGTCCGAGGCGTTTCATGGTCTCTGCCAGCGTCGAAAGCGTGGTTGGGCAGACATCCGGGCAGTTGGTGAAGCCGAAAAACACGATAACCACCTTGCCGCGGAAATCCACGAGGCGCGTGATTTTTCCCGTATGGTCCGGCAGCTCGAAACCGCCGCCGAATTCGCTGCCGGTGATGTCGGCGGCCTTGAAGCTCAGTGACGGCTCGGCGCTGCAGCCGGTCAGCAACATTGCAACCAACAGCGTGATCAGGTTTCTGCGTTTCATCGATTGTTGCGGTTGGCCGGGGCCCGTGCGGGTGGGGTGCCGGAAAACTGTTCCAGAAAAGCAAGTTCGTCGTAAGCCTCTTTTTGTATGCGTCCCATCAGGTCCCGGGCGGCTTTTCGTGATTTCAGTCCGAGCCCGAACTCTATAATCTCAAGCAATCTTGCATGATTGGCGAGCATGGCTGACGCATATGCGGTTCCATGGCTCTGGGTGTTCTGTGTCTGGCCGGCAGCATCGGGTTTATGGCATGAATCATCGAACCAACGCCGGCACCATTTACGCAATTGCGCAATCTGGTCGGTGCGTTTGTTGATTTCCTTCCGGGCAAAACTGTGTAGTGCGCCAGAACGGGCGGTCATGGTTGAGGAGAGACGCACGGCTTCCTCCAACTGGGCGACCAGGGCAACGACCACGTCCGCCTCCACGGCAAGATGAATGGTGTTGTCCGGGGGTGACGCATTTACGTGTTGTGTGGATGCTTGTGCAACGGGCGCCAGACCGGTGAGCAGAATCGTTATCAGCAACGGACTCATGGTCGGCATCAGAAAAAATCAGGCATTGTTTGTCGAGGCCCAATCAAGAGGATACCCCGGTAGTGGAGGAGCGGCGATGTCAGGGCTGGGGCCGGGACAACGATGTGCATTCATGGCATGGTTCTCAGTGATGTTTTACGGGATAGAACGTGATTTCATTGCTTTGGGAAGTTTTGCAGCGAAGGCGCCAGTCGTCCCCGTGTCGCAGGTGACTACAGGCGAGTAACATGCCATCGCCCGCAGCCAGAATAGTGGAGCCGAAAAGGAAATTCACTTCTTGTTTAATGTTCGGATGTTTGTGGTCGGGCTTCCATCCGAATCTTTTCGCCTGTTCACCAGTAGTCTCGTTCTTTAGTTCGCCTGCAATACCGGCGTAGGACTTGCCATCAAGCGACACCGTGATACGCGTGTTTCCCCAAAATACGGGGTGCTCTATGGTGGCGAAGGCCATGTTTCCTGATTCGGGTTTGAGCAAGAAACTCTGGCAACCCGTCAGCATTCCGGTCATGGCGACCAGGGCCAGCGTAGGGAAAGCGATTTTCATACATTCTCTCCTTCAGGGATGGCTCACGAAAACTTTACCGGTGATCCGGAGGCATGCAGCATGCATGGTGTTCGAGGCACGGGGCGAACATGCATCACAGTAAGCGGCGGTTGAATCGATCTCCGGCAAGATTGAATGCACGGCACCTAAACATGTCAAGTGAACTTTTATACCAGCTGGTTTTTATGTTCCAAATACCCAATATGGTGTGAAACACATAGTCATGGGAATAAGGTTGTTGTCGTTGATCGTTGATACAATCTTTATTGATTCCTGTTCGAGCAGAGAATTCATCAGACAGCCATGCGATGATTGGAATATCTATCTGGGTCCTTGGCGCGATAAATTTCGGCATGCCATGCAAGTACAAGCCGTTCTCGCCCAGGGATTCGCCGTGATCCGAAACGTAGAACAGCGCACTGCTGATGTGTTGTAAATTTTTACCAAGAACTTCTATGACCGAGAACAAGACAAAATCCGTATAAAGAATGGTGTTGTCGTAGGCGTTGTGAATAGTTTCCGGATTGCAACTGGATAAATCGACTGATTTGCAGGCTGGCTTGAATGCTTCGAACCGTTGCGGATAGCGGCGGAAGTAGGCGGGGCCGTGGCTGCCCTTCATGTGCATAACCAGGACCGTATCTTTTTTTAAATCCAAGAGACGATCCTGCAGGGCCTTGACGAAAATTTCGTCCAGGCAATTGTTGTCATTGCACAAACTGCTGTCGTTACGGGAGGCGAGAGATTCGTACGACGCCCGGGTGCAAATACCCTTGCATCCAGAATTGTTGTCAAGCCAGATGACGTCAAGTCCCGCGCGTATCAGCACGTCTATCAGATTCTCCCGACTGCGCGCTTTTTCAAGGCTATAGCCAGCTTCTCCAAGATCTGAAAACATGCAAGGTAGAGAGACTGCTGTGGCGGTGCCGCAGGCTTGTGCGTTCGAGAAATAAAGGATGTCTTTTGTAGAGAGTAGAGGGTTGGTAAGCCGGTCGTGGCCATTCAAGGAAAAATCGGATGCACGTGCAGTTTCGCCGATAACGAGAACCAGTAAAGAGGGATTTGCGTTGACGGAAGGGCTGAGGATTCTGCGAACATCACTTGCCGTCTCGATTTGTCGTGATTTCCTGTAACGCTGGCTCAGATAACCATACGTCGAGTTAATCATATTGGTGGGTGTCAGCATGAAACGCAGTTCGCGATGATTGCGCAGAATGCTGGCATATTCGGCGCTGAAGACCCATACCAGCAGTATCGATAATGCGATTCCACTGACGATGACGGCGGATTTTGTGCGTAGTTCCCGCCCAGGGGTTCCGCAGCGAATACGAGCACGTGAAATGATTGCGGCCGGCAACAGACCGAGCAGTAAAAAGTCCAGCAAAAGCGATGGATTGACAAGACTGGTTGCTTCGGCCAGATCGGTTTCGAAGACGTTCTGGATCATCGATTTGTCGATCATGATGCCAAGCCGCAATGCGAAACTGGTCGCAATCGCGGAGAACAGAATCAGTGCAATGACTACCGGTTTGGCGATGCGAGGGAATGTAAGTAGCGCGAGCAAGCTATTAAAAATCAGCACCAATACCGAAAATGTCGACAGGATAAATGGCAAGTCATTGATAAATAGAATATTTCTTGCATCAATCACTGTATTCCAGAACGGAATGTTGTAAACGCTGACCAGCCATGTGGCGCTGAGCAGCGTAAACCATGACAACGATATTGACCGTGGAAGTTGCAGTTGCACTTGTTTTCCGATACTCGTAATTGCCTGCAATCGACAAGTAACTCAGGGCTTTGCTTCAGGGGACTTGTCTTTGTATTGCAGCAATCGCAGTGCATTGATGACTACGACCAAGGTGGAGCCTTCGTGAACCAGCACCGCGAATCCGATGCCTGCCCAGCCAAACAGGGTAAACGGAATCAGCAAGGCCACCACGCCCAGCGACACCCACAGGTTCTGGCGAATAATTCTTCGCGAGGCGCGACTCAGGCTCACTGCAAAGGGTAGTTTGCCCAGATCGTCGGCCATCAGCGCCACGTCCGCGGTTTCCAGCGCGACGTCGGTGCCGGCGCCGCCCATGGCAATGCCGACTGTGGCGCGAGCCATGGCCGGCGCATCGTTGACGCCGTCGCCAACCATCGCCACCTGTTCGTAGCGCTGATTCAATTCTTCCATGACTCTGACCTTGTCTTCCGGCAGCAAATCGGCCTTCACTTCATCCAGCCCGATTGAGTCGGCAACAGCACGAGCCACGCGCTCATTGTCTCCGGTGAGCATAATGGTTTTGCGGATGCCTATCTGATGCAGACGATCCAACACATCACGCACACCGGCACGAGGAATATCGGCGAGGGCTAGAATACCCAAGAAGCGGTCCCCTGCCTTGACCAGCATGATCGTTTTGCCCTTGTCCCGCAGTCGATCAGCCTCTAGCCTGACGGTTTCAGGCAATACCTCGCCATCGAATAATTTTGAATTTCCAATCGCGATTTTTTGCCCTTCCAGTTCAGCACGCAAACCCTTGCCGGTGACCGATTCCACCTGTTTTGCTTCATTCCAGTTGAGCCCCCTTTTTTTTGCCTCTGCTACGACTGCCTGAGCCAGAGGATGCGCACTGCGGCTCTCCACTGCGGCGGCGATCGCGAGCAGGTCGTTCTCACTGCCATTGAAACTGACAATATCGGTTATTTCAGGCTTGCCTATGGTCAGCGTCCCGGTTTTATCAAATGCGATGGCGGTTAGCACACCGAGGTTTTCCAGGTGCTCGCCGCCCTTGATCAAGACGCCTCCGCGGGCGGCTCGGGCGATGCCGGACAGCACTGCGGATGGCGTTGCAATGGCCAGAGCACACGGCGACGCAGCTACCAGCACCGCCATGGCGCGATAAAACGACTCCGCGAATGGGACTCCAAACAGGGGGGGTAATACGATGAGCAGAACGGCACCAATAAGAACCACTGGCACAAAGATTTTCTCGAAACGATCAGTAAACCGCTGTGTCGGTGATTTTTGTGTCTGCGCCTTGGATACCATGTCCACCATGCGCGCCAGCGTATTCTCCCGAGCCAGCTTGGTAACCTCAATAACAATAACGCCCTCGCCATTGATGGTGCCGGCAAACACACGGTCTCCCGGCTGTTTGTCCACTGGAATCGATTCGCCGGTGACCGGGGACTGATCCACCGCGGAGTTGCCGGAGGATACCTGCCCGTCGGCAGAGATGCGTTGGCCGGGTTTGACAATCACCTGATCGCCGCGCTGCAGCGCCTCGACCGGAATCTCGATCTCCTTGTTCTCCCGCAGGACAACAGCCGTTTTCGGCGCCAGCGCGGCAAGAGCTCCGATGGCTTTTCGCGCCCGGTCCATGGCCATGTGTTCCAGGGCATGACCCAGACTGAAGAGAAACAGCAGCAGCGCGCCTTCTTCCCAGGCGCCCAAGGCTCCCGCGCCTGCTGCGGCGACAATCATCAGGGTATCGATGTCGAAGCGGCGGCTGCTTAAACTTTGCCAGGCATCGCGCAGGGCGTAGAAGCCCCCCGTTGCGTACGCGCCCAGCAGAAGGCCGAGCGACAGGCTGCGGGGGGCGCCGGCAAGACCCGTCAGCCATCCTGCGAGTAACAGCAGGCCGGCAGTGCCACTGAAAATAAGTTCGCGATGTTCGGTGAGCCATCCGGCCTCGTGGTCTTCCTCCAGGACAGAGTAGCCCAGCGCCTGTATGCGCTGAACAATCGCCGTGCGCCCGATTTTATTGCCGTCAAATTCCAGGCGCAAACGTTCCGCGGCGTAACTCACCGAAGCTTCCAATACGCCGTCCATACGCTGCAGGGCGTGCTCGATTACCGTGGCGCAAGTGGAGCAATCCATGCCGCCGATACGCAAGAACTCATGGTGAAACCGGTTTCCAATCCTGGCGCCGGTGGCTTGCGCCAGCTCGCGTACCCGGCTTACGCTGAATTGTTGCGGGTTGTAATGCAGGCAAAGGCGGGAACTGCCGCCCTCGTGGACCAGATGTACTTTTTCCATGCCTTCTGCCTGCAGCAACCGGATCAGCCGACCCACACAGGCATCGCGCTCATCCGGGGTATCCGGCAAAACTACAGGCAGATCCAGCGCAAGTTTTTCCGTCATGATGCGGCTCCTTATAACCAGTTGATTCCGGCATGGGATGTGCTGCGTTCTTGTTTTAAGGCCCCGATCACTTTCGCGGGTGATGCTTGGGGTGCGCGTGACGTTTTGATCCTATGCCAGGCCGGCAGGTGGTGCAGGGCAAGCAAGCTCCTTGCTCGTAAACCGGTAACATGGCGTCGATGGCCAATCATTTGTCGTCGCGGTGTATGCCTGAAGCATCGGCCAACGGTGCGTGCTCCTGGGTATGAAAGCCATCGGCCTCTACCTGGATCGTCGTATGGGCGATCTCGAATCCGTGGACTATCCGATCTACCTCAGACAGAATTTCCTGATCGGTACGCCGGGATAAATCGGCCACGATATGCACTGACAACACGTTTTTTCCGCTGGTCAACGACCACACATGCAGATCGTGAATATCGTTGACACCGACGATCCCGCGCAGCGCCGAGTCGATAACTTCGAGGTTGATGCCTTTGGGCACGCCTTGCAGCAGGATGTTGATGCTCTCTTTAAGCAAAATCCATGTGCGCGGCAGCACCCACAGCCCGATCCCGGCCGCCATCAAAGAATCCACCCAGTTCCAACCGGTGAAACGGATAACAATGGCCGTGGCGATCACGCCGATCGAACCCAGCATGTCGCTCCAGACTTCCAGATAAGCGCCTTTCATGTTGAGGCTTTCTTTGCTGCCGGCGCGCAGCAGCTGCATGCAGATGAGGTTAATCAAAAGGCCCAACACGGCGATAACCAGCATTCCCGTGGATTGGATCTCTGCCGGTGTACGCAGGCGCTGATAAGCTTCGTAAAGAATATAGAGCGCAACCATAAATAACAGGGTTGCATTAAACGCCGCCGCCAGTATCTCGAAACGGTAATAGCCGAACGTCCGCTTCCGGTCGGCGATCCGCTTGCCGATCTGCATCGCTGTGAGCGAAATGGCGAGCGCGGCCGCATCGGTGAACATGTGCGCTGCGTCCGACAGCAGCGCCAAACTGCCGGTAACCAATGAACCGATAATTTCCGCGATCAGGAACGTTGTGGTCAGCGCCAGCGCAATCCACAGCATCTTTTCGTTGCCGGTGCGAACTTGGCCATGGGAATGCCCCGTGCTCATATAATCCGCCGAGCCTCAATCAAGACTGCGTTGCTAAAAGATGTCAAGGTAGCGCTACCAGGAACCGGAAAATCCGGTCTCATTCTGATTTTCTTGCATAAAAGTTAACTCTCCGTTATCTGACGGCTGCATCAGTGATACGGTTACATTGAGAGGTCTCGATCTCTTTCACGGATGACGCTCCTCCGGTTGCGGGAGGGGTTTTGTCTTCCCTGCAATCTTGTGCCAGAACGACAGGTGGTGCAGGGCCAGCAAACCGAAGATAATGAGCGCAGTAAGCGTGCCGAGCAGGTACATCCCGTAAGCGATGGCGAGTCCAACCGAAGCCGTCGCCCAGATAGTTGCCGCGGTGGTGAGCCCGGCAACGTGGCCACGTTCGCGCAGGATCACTCCAGCGCCGAGAAATCCGACTCCGGTCACCACGCCCGCCGCGATGCGTGTAGGATCGCTCGCACCGATGACGTGTGCGGAGACAAGCCCGAAAACACATGCACCGAGCGATACTGCCGCGTAAGTGCGAATGCCGGCCTCGCCATGCTGCTCACGTTCCCAGCCGATCAATGCGCCGAGCAGCGCCGCGATCACCGCGCGCAACGCCATCAAAGCTTCCACGTTCCAGTCCATGCTCAATCAACCTCCAGCGTCATCGTTTCATTCACGCCAGCGCAGGCATGAGGAGCAGCGGCAGGCCAGCGCCAATCCCAGCCATCCCCGGCAATGCCGCAAAAATAAGCGAGTGATGTTCGGCGAACCATCCGGCCTTCAAGTCCAGGAGCAAGTCCTTCTCAAGCTTTTCAGCCATGATGCTGCTAGTTGAACCCCATTGAGTAAAATGGGGTATGTATACTGCGTTAAGGTTGCGAATTTCCGCATTGACCACAGAACTTGGCGCCTGCGGCCAGTTCCGTGCCGCAGGCGGAACATTTGCCGGCCGACAGGGAGGTGCCACATTGCTGGCAAAAGCGCGCTGCGTTCGCATTGGCGCTGCCGCACTTGGCGCAGGCATTGCCGCGGTTATCGCGACCTTGGTCAGCGTTCGGTGGATATCCGGAATAACCGCCATGGCCACCATGCTTTGAGCCGCCATGGTGCCCTCCGAATTTACCACCCATCAAATTGCCCAGCATCCGCTCGAAAAAGCTCATTGGTTTATCCTCTTTGAAAACCTGCACCGCATCAAGGTATCTTGACCGCGCGTTGAATGTCGCTCACGAAAATCCAGCCCGCTCCCGACTTTCCGGTTTGTGCTGCCTTTGTGATGAGTTCAGTCAAAAGATCGGCAAGTTCGTCGGCGCATATCAGTTCGAGTTTTGCTTCCATAATTACGGCTTCAGCAAGGTCCATGGAGTAATGTTGCAGACCCGGGTCCTGGCTCGTATAGAGCCGCTGCACCTGAGACACGATGATGTTGTGGCAGCCTTCTCCCGCACTGATGTCACAGAGCCCGGAATTCCGCAGGGCCTCTGTGACCGAGGTGATCCGCTGCATCGGAATGAGGACTTTGATTTCTTTCATATAGATCTCCTGTATTGAACAAGTAAGGCGTACGCCGAGAAGCCTCGTCCGTTCTAATTAAATCGCCACAGCCTTGCGCTCTTTGCGAGTCTCGACCCATTCGTAAAACAGGGGCAACAGCAGAAGTGTCAATGCTGTTGAAGTGAGCAGTCCACCAACCACTACTGTTGCCAATGGTCGTTGAGTTTCTGCACCAACTCCGCTCGAAAGCAGCATAGGCACAAGCCCGAAGATCGCGATAGAAGCGGTCATCAATACGGGCCTTAGCCGCAGTGTTGCGCCCTGACGTACCGCCTCTCGGACCGATAGCCCTTGTCGGCGCTGGTCGTTGAGGAAAGACACCAGCACAATCCCGTTCAGCATGGCGACGCCGAACACGGCGATGAAGCCGATGGCCGAGGGTACCGAGAGATACTGTCCGGTGATGAACAGTCCGATCACGCCGCCGATGGTGGCGAACGGTACGTTGGCGATGATCAGGGTCGCGTAGGTGAGCGAATTGAAAGCCGTATAAAGCAGGATGAAAATGAGTCCAATGGTCAACGGCACGATCACCGCCAACTTGGCCATTGCCCGCTGCTGGTTCTCGAAAGCACCGCCCCACTCGATCCAATAGCCTTCAGGCAGCTTGACAGACTGTTTGATCTTCGCGTCGGCGTCCTTCACAAATCCATCGACATCGCGACCTTTGACATCCATCTGAATCACTGCGTAGCGCTGCAGCTGTTCGCGCCGTATGAAGGAATACCCTTCGTCGAGTTCCACAGTGGCTACCCGGGAAAGCGGAACCAGGGCCCCGGACTGCGTGCGGATCGGAATGTTGTTGATCGCTTGCTCGCTGTTGCGAAACTCGGGGGCGAGCCATACCTGAATATCGAAGCGCTTGACCCCGTCGATCAACGTGCTCACCGCCTTGCCGCCGATGCCCGCCTGCACCACTTCGAGAATTTCGTCCGCGTTGATCCCGTACCGCGCCGCTTCATCGCGGTTGACCTTGACCACCATCTGGGGTTTGCCCTTGTTTGCTTCCAGCGACAGGTCGGCCACACCAGGGATTTTCTCAAGTACTGTTTTGATCTCACCGGATATTCGATCAAGGGTAGTGAGATCCTCGCCGTAGAGCTTTACCGCGAGGGTGGCGCGTACGCCGGAAATCGCCTCCTCGATGCGCGATTGGATCGGCTGCGTAGCGGCAATCACCACGGTCGGTACGACCTGCTCCAGCTTCTCCTGCATGCTCTTGGACAGGTCGGCGTACGACAGAGCTTCGGGCCACTCGTCATGCGGTTTCAGATTCACCAGAATTTCCATGTAATTGACGTCCGTCGACTCGCCTTTTTCCGCCCGCCCGATCATTGAGATGGCCGAGGTGGTCTGCGGAAAATCTTTCAGCGCAACCTCAATCCGCTCGGAAATCCGGATCGATTCATCCAGTGAAGTCGAAGGAATGCTGGTGACACGAAACAATATGCCTCCCTCTTGCAGCGTGGGCATGAATTCCTTACCCAGGAAAGGGATGAGTGCGACAGACGCCATCAGCAATATCAGCGCACCGGAGATCATTTTCTTTTTGTTGTCCAGAGCCCAGTCGAGCAGCGGGAGATAGAGCTTCTTCGCCCACCTCACGATGAAGGTGTCCTTCTCTTCCTTCGGCTTCAGGATCAGTGCCGACATTACAGGCACCAGCGTCATGGTCAGCACCAAGGAACCAATCATCGCGAAGGTGATGGTCAGCGCCATCGGCTTGAATAATTTTCCTTCCAGCCCGGTGAGGGAGAACAGCGGCAGAAACACGACGATGATGATCAGGATCGCAAACGCGACCGGGCTGATCACTTCGCGCGCAGCTTCGAGGATGACATGGGTTTTGTTTACCGCTTTGCCGACTTGGTGCGAGAGCAGACGAAAGCTGTTCTCGACCATCACCACGGCGCCGTCCACCATCATCCCGATTCCGACCGCCAAACCAGCCAGCGACATCAAGTTGGCGGACAGGCCCCACTGCTGCATCATGATGAAGGCCATCAGCATGGCGAGCGGCAAGGCAGTAATCACGACTACCGCGGAGCGTACCTCGCCCAAAAAGAGAAACAGGATGATCGCCACCAGGATGGAGCCTTCGATCAGCGCGCTCACTGCCGTTTGTACCGCTTTATCGACAAGGTCGGTACGGTCGTATACCGGATTGATGGTCACGCCCTTGGGCAGCGCCTGTTGGGCGATCTGTAATTTTTTCTTGATCGCATCCACCACGTTCTTGGCGTTTTCCCCGATGCGTTGCAACGCCATGCCGAGCACCACTTCCTTGCCATCCTTGGTCACTGCCCCGAAGCGCAGGGATGGCGCCTCTTTGACTTCGGCCACGTCGCGCACGTATACCGGGGTTCCTGCTCGGCTGGTCAGCACTACGTTACCAATATCGCGAACATTGCCAACCAAACCCAGGCCGCGCACCAGATACTGCTCCTGACCGATGTTGAGATACTGACCGCCCACCTGACGGTTATTGGCGGTCAGCGCTTCCATCACCGTCTTGAAAGTCAGACCGTACTTGATGAGTTTCTCCGGATTGATCAGCACTTGAAACTGCTTCTCCTGCCCACCCCACGAGGTGACATCGTCGACCCCCGGGGCCGTTCGCAGCACCAGACGGACATTCCAATCATGCAGGGTGCGTAGATCCATCTCGGACAACTTCTTGTCAGCGGACTCAATGGTGTACCAGAACACTTGCCCCAGCCCCGAGATGTTGGGACCCAATACCGGTTCACCGTAGCCCTCGGGAATGCGCCCCTTGGCTTCGAGCAATTTCTCGCCCACCAGACGGCGGGCGAAATAGATATCCACATCATCTTTGAAATATACGCTGACCAAAGACAGTCCAAATACCGACACTGAGCGGATTACGTCAACACCTGCGAGTCCAGCCATGGACGTTTCCACCGGGAACGTCAGGAGTTTCTCTACGTCTTCCGCAGCAAGCCCGCGTGATTCGGTATAAATGTTGACTTGTACAGGCGTCATGTCCGGAAAAGCATCTACGGGCACTTCGCGCCAGGCTTTTACGCCTAGCAGAACCACCAGAACGAATCCCACCAGCACCAGCACCTTATAGCGAAGCGATACATCGACAATTGAATTGAGCATTATGGCTGGCCTTTAGTGTGCATCGCCGATTTGCGACTTGAGCATGCGCGCTTTGAGCGCATAGGCGCCCGCGACAACGATCTGCTCGCCTTCCTTGACACCGCTGCGTATGACGACCCGCCCCCCAATCTTCTCGCCGAGTTCGACCGCACGCGGTTCGAATCCACCGGCTTCCTGGACGAATGCCATCGCCTGGCCGTTGATGAGCAGCACCGCTTCCTGAGGCAAGGTAAGGGCCTTGCTCGTGGACGCCGTATCGATTGACGCGGTGGCGAACATCTCCGGTTTGAGCCGTCCATCGGAGTTCGGCACTTCGACGCGCGCCTGAACCGCGCGACTTTCCTTGTCCACCGTGCTGCTGATATAGGTGAGCCGGCCTTTGAATACCTCTCCCGGATAAGCATTGACGGTTACACCGGCGGCT
>JAIETP010000029.1 GCA_019744975.1 Burkholderiales bacterium | reverse complement strand
ATCGGCTGTAATTTTTTAAAGAACGTTGGTAGCGGGGATAGGATTTGAACCTATGACCTTCGGGTTATGAGCCCGACGAGCTGCCAGACTGCTCCACCCCGCGCCCGATCAAGCCAAAAATTATAGCTTTTTGTTTTTCTGCCTGTCAACAAAAAGTTAAAACATTTAAGGCCCTTGGCTGCTTTTTACCGCCCTGGCTGGCGATAAAGACCTGCATCAGCGAAGCCCGCAATTATCCGGGTCTTTTCGGGAAAGCGCAACACCCTGATCGCATTATTTTATGGGCTAACGACCCACAGCAGGCAGTTCGCCCCGGCGACGCCGGAAAAATGCCGAGACGCGGTCCATGCTGACATAAAAAGTCGGCGTCACATATAAGGTCAACATCTGCGAAAACACCAGACCGCCGACGACAGCAATGCCCAATGGCTGACGCATTTCAGATCCCGTTCCAGTGCCGAATGCCAGCGGCAATGTCGCGCAAATCGCCGCCATCGTTGTCATCATGATCGGACGAAACCGGACCATCGATGCCTCGACAATCGCCTCCGCTGCGGGCAATCCCTTTTCACGCTCGAGTTGTATCGCGAAATCAACCATCATGATGCCGTTTTTCTTGACCAATCCCACGAGCAGAATGATGCCGACAAAACTGAACACATTCAGTTCCTGCCCTGCGAGCAGCAACATCAACAACGCACCGAATCCCGCGAATGGCAGCGCCGTCAGAATGGTGATCGGGTGGCCGTAGTGCTCGTAGAGTATGGCGAGCACCATGTAAATCACGAGCACGGTAATCAGCAATAGTATGGGCAGCGTACGGAACGCTTCTTCAAAAGCCTGCGCATTACCGGCCACCGAGAACGATACACCCGCGGGCAAGGTCTCCCCGGCCAACTCCTTGACATGGGTCACCGCATCACCGATCGACAGCCCCGGCGCCAGATTGAAAGAAAGCACCACTGACAACAACTGGCCGTAATGGCTGACCGACACCGGCCCAACCCCCATTTTGATGTCTGCGACAGCCTGGATGGGGATCATCTGTCCGGTCGAGGACTGCACAAAAAGTGACCGTAACGCATTGATATCACGCTGAAATTTAGGGTCAAGCTCGAGTAGTACGTTGTACTGGTCCGTGGCGCCATAAAGCGTGCTGATGCGCCGACCCCCATAGGCGTTGTAGAGCGCCGACTCAACCTGCTGAGGCGACACCCCCAGCACTGCAGCGCGATCCCGCAGGATATCGATCTGGATCTCCGGATTGCGCAATTCCAGGCTGGAACTCACGTCTTGCAACAACCGGGACTCCCGCAACCGCCCTTCGAGTGCTTGGCTGGCTTCATACAGTTGATTCTGGTTTGAACCCTGGAGCACCAACTGATAATCGCTGGTGCTGATCAGGCCACCGATGCGGATGGCCGGCGGATTGTTCATGAACACCCGCAACCCCTGTCCCCCACCCGCAAACGAGCGACGCAGTTCCTGGATCACGCTGTCCGCGCCCACCGTGCGTTCCGAGCGCGGCTTGAGACGGACAATGATCCGGCCAATATTGCTGCCGACCACACCACCGGTGCCCTGCCCGGCGGTGGACATCACGGCCTCGACGTTGGGATTTTTCTGGATGATGTCTGCCGCCAGTGTCTGACGTTTTTCCAGCTCGTTGAATGGGATGCCTTCGGGCGCGCGGGTATTGCTGAAAAATACCCCGGTATCCTGCCGCGGAATAAAGCCCTGCGGCACAGCCTGATAAAGCAGGACCGTAAACACAAGGAACAGAATCGATCCCACAAGCATCAGGGTGGGGCGCTGTATCGTCCAGCGCAGACTGTGTCCGTACCAATCGCGCGTCGTGTCGAACACACGCTCCAGCGCCATATACACACGTCCATGCTTTTCATCGCCATGCGCTTTCAGCATCAGGCTGCACATCATGGGCGTCATCGACAGCGATATCAGTCCTGATACCAATACTGCGACACCGACGCTGACTGCAAACTCGCGGAACAGGCGCCCAAGCATGCCTTCCATGAACAGGATCGGGATGAATACCGCCGCCAGGGACACCGTCATCGACAACACGGTAAAGCCGATTTCCTGCGCCCCTTCCAGCGCCGCCGTCATGCGGTCCTTGCCCATTTCCATGTGGCGTGTGATGTTCTCCAAAACCACAATTGCATCATCGACCACAAAACCCACGGCGAGAATGATCGCCATCAGCGACAGGTTGTTCAGGCTGTAGCCCAACACGTACATAACACCAAACGTGGCGATGATTGAAGTAGGAAGTATCAGCGCCGTGATCATCGTCGAACGTGCGTTGCGCAGGAACACCAGGATCACCAGCACCACCAGCACGATGGACAGTCCGAGATGGAACTCCACCTCTCTGATCGAAGCCTCGATGAATTCCGAGCGGTCGTTGACGACATGGATGCGAACACCCGCCGGCGCCCCGGCCTCGATTTCAGGGAACAGCGCACGCAGGCTTTTTGCGACCTCGACCGTATTGGCGCCGGGCTGCCGGTAAATCGCCAGCACGATCGCACGTTCATTGTTCAGCCAGCTTTTTATTTTTGCGTTTTCAATACCATCCACTGCCCGTCCGACATCGGACAGCCGTACCGGCATGCCATCCTTGTAGGCGACGATCAGGTTGTTGAAGTTCTCCGCTCGCTGCAAGGTGGCCGAGGACTTGACCGTGAAATCCCGCGCCGTGCCCTGCAACACCCCGGATGGCAGATTGCTGTTGGCATTCTGGATCGCGGTGACCACGCGCTCCAGCCCCAGACCACGCTTGGACATCGCCTCGGGATCAAGAAATACGCGCACGGCATACCGTTGCGAACCGAACACCTGCACCTGGGCAACACCATTGATCATGGAGAACCGCTGGGCAATATTGGTGTCCGCGAATTCATCAAGAGCCGGCAACGGCAGTGTCCTCGCCGTCAACGCCAGAAACATGATCGGGGCATCGGCCGGATTGACTTTGCGCAAAGTGGGCGGATCCATGCCGTCGGGCAGCCGGCGCAGGGTTTGCGAAATCGCCGTCTGCACATCCTGCGCCGCGGCATCGATATCCCGGTTCAGGTTGAACTGCAGTGTCACCCGGGTGCGTCCGTTGCTGCTTACCGAACTCATCGAGTCGATGCCGGCAATCTGGCTGAACTGGCGCTCCAGCGGTGTTGCGACCGTGGTCGCCATGATGTTGGGATTGGCGCCGGGAAGATCTGCGGTCACCGAAATGGTCGGAAAGTCGACGTTGGGCAATTCATTGACCGGCAAGGCGCGAAACGCGATCAGCCCGAAAATGATGATGGCCGCTACCAGCACGGTCGTTGCTATCGGCCTGACGATGAAAATCCGCGATACGTTCATGATCTGCCTCTCGTCCTCGATTGCCGTGACTGCTTACCGGAACTACGGCTTCGCTGCACCTGTCTTGCCGCCCTCACTGTCGCCCTTGCCTTCACCCTTCTTGCCGCCCTTGCCCTTGCCTTTGCGTTTCTCGCCCCCCTCAGCTGTGGCGTCGGCAATCCTGACCGTCGCGCCCGGGCGCAGGGCCTGCGGAATTTCGGTAATCACCTGGTCGCCGCCGGCAATGCCGGACGCAATCACGATTTCGTTACCGAGCTGGCGCGACACCTTGACCGGCCGGATCTCAACCTTGTCCTCGGCACCAACCAGATACACAAACGGCCCTTCCTGCCCCGGTTGCACGGCGACTTCGGGCACCACCACTGCCTCAGGTTCGATCGTCAGCACCACGCGCACGTTGACGAATTGTCCGGGCCAGATCAGCTCCTTGGTATTTTCCACCCGTGTTTTCAACAGCACCGTGCCGGTTTGCGGCGTCACCGTATTATCAACAAACACCAGCTTGCCGGTGGCCACTGCGCCGCCGGCACGATCCGGCAGGATTTCGATGCGCATGTCTTTCTCGTTCTGGTAGCGCCGGATGTCCTCGAGCTGCCGCTCCGGAATGCTGAAACCGACCAGGATCGGATCCGTACTGTTGATCGTCACCAGCGGCACACCGCTTCCCGCGGCGTTCACCAGATTGCCGGCACGAACCGCCAGTTGCCCGGTCCTGCCGCTGATCGGCGCCACGATCCGCGAATAGTCGAGCTGGATCCGCGCCTGCTCCACCATGGCCTGCCCCGACTGCACCGTCGCCTCCAGCGATTTGGCCGATGTCACCGCAACATCGTATTCCTGCTGCGTGATGAATTCACGTTTCAGCAATGGCTCCAGTCGTTGCTGCTGTGCCCGGGCATTCTCCAGCTGCGCCCGGTCCCGCGCCAGCGCAGCCACTGCCTGGTTGTACTGGGACTGGAAAGTCCGCGGATCAATCTGGAACAGCAACTGCCCCGCCTTGACCTTGTCACCTTCCTTGAACGATATGTTCTGCAGCACACCGCTCACCTGAGCACGCACCTGAACACTCTGCTCGGGCTCAACGGTGCCCACCGCCTCGATCATCACCGGCATGGGTTTGGTCACGGCACGTACGGCCTTGACCGTCAACGTGGCGCCGCCGCCTTTGCCACCCTTGCCCTTTTTGCCCTTTTCGGCGCCGCTGGCGCCGGCCCCGGACGACTGTTGCCAATACCAGTAACCGCCGGCAACCGCGGCAGCAATTACGGCAAACACCAGCACCATGATCAATCGTTTCATTTTGCTCCGCCCGCCGCCTTGAGTAAGTCGCTGGCACCGACGGCAACCTGCAGCCGGGCCAGCGTCGTGAACCAATCGAGGTAAGACTGTATCTGCTGCACCCGCGCGTTGGATTCCTCCTGCTGCGCGGTAATCAAGTCGAGAATGCTGCCAAATCCGCTTTGGTATCGAGCCAGCGTTGCCTGTGAAGTCTGCTCCGATGAGCGCACCTGGGCCTGAGTGCTGGAAATACTGCTGGTCGCGGTATTCAGATCATAGTACCCCTGCCAGACTTCGACTTCAGCCTGCCGGAACAGCACATCCCGGCTTGCTGCCGCCGCTTCGGCCTGGACTTGCGCCTGTCTGGCGCTGTAGGTATCGCGGAAACCGGTGAATATCGGAATGCGCAACGCCAGACCGACGCTGTAATTGCTGACGGAAGCGCGATTGTCGCTGAACAGGGTATGACCGCCGGCGCCCGTGACTTCAATGGAGGGCAATCCCGCACGGGCCACTGCCTTGGCATTGGCCTCCGCCGCGCGCACTTGCGCCTCGGCAGCCACCAGGTCGGGCCGCGACGCCTTGGCTTTTCCCAGCAACTCGCCAATGCCCGAGGTCATTTCGCCGATCTGCGGCGGCTGCTCCAGTGGTCGAACGCTGATCGCGACATTCACCGGCAGGCCCACCACCGAAGCCAGTTGCCCGCGCGACTTCTCCAGTTCGCCCATGCTGCGCGTCAGATTGAGCTGGGATTGCGCCACCTGGGTTTCCGCACGGTACACATCCGCGACAGTCGCCAGCCCCGACTCGCGACGCCTCTGCGCAGCCTCAAGTGCGGTTTTTGCGTTGTTCAATGACTGGCTGTTGACCCGCACCAGCGCATCATTGCCAAGCAGCCGGTAATAAGTCTGCTCCACCAGGAAAATTACATCCTGCAACACCCGGTTGTGCACGAGGTTCGCCGCCAGCAGGCGATATTCGCTGGATTCGATCTGGTAACCACGCACGCCAAAATCAAACAACACATAACTCAGGCTGACGGATGGACCAAAACGCGTCTGCCACGGTGAAATGGTTCCCGTGGTCGCTGAAACCGGCTGAGTACGATTGACCGTGTAGGCGGCACTGATCTGCGGCAGCTGATCGGCTTTTTCGATGCCGACACCAGCGGCCGCGGCGCGCGCGGCGAGCCAAGACTGGCGTGTCCGCGGATTGTTCCGTAATGCAAACTCGGTCAACTCCGGCAAGGACAAGGGTTGGCCGCGGGCCAGTTCACCGGTTGCCACCGGCGCGCTGACAGCAGGCAACGGTGCCACTGGTTCCCAACGCTGGTGCGGAGCCGGAGACACAATGGCTTCAGCACCCCAGGGATCACTCCATGTGGATTGCGCAAATGCCTGTGTTGCTGCCGGAAATAAAAAAAGCGCCCCTGTGAGCGCTGAGATCAATGTCGAGCAGTATCGATGCATGCAGCTGCGTTTTCCGGGGGTTAAAAAAACGAATATCGCCGAACGATGGTAGCACTAATGCCCTGAATAATTGGCGGAAATGCAGGCCACACATGCGTGACCAACAACGCCCATACCTTATTCATAATATGGAAAATGTGGCGCTGCAGGGCAGCACTACACATCTTATCCATACATAAAATAAATGGATAATTCTTTATGGGACAGCATGTTAGCCTTGTCTGTCATTAAAATTCCAATAAATTCCCGGCAAAAACCCCCTGTGTCAAAACCCCCTGCGTCAAAGCCACCTGTCTCAAAGTCCCCTGACTCAAAGCCCTCTGTGTCAAAGCCCCCCGTCTCAAAGCCCTCTGTCTCAAAGCTGGTCAAGCCCCACGGAGGGGGTCCACTCAAACCGCTGCTCCTGTCCGGCCCCGCACTTGAGGCTGAGCGGATACGTGCCCGCAACCTGCCGCAAATCCCCGTCAGTTCCAGGGAAAAAGGCGATCTGCTGATGCTGGGTATCGGCGGCTTCACGCCGCTCGACGGCTTCATGGGCCATGCCGACTGGCAAAACGTCTGTGATCATTACACCCTGGCATCCGGCATTTTCTGGCCGATTCCGATCACGCTTTCCGCCGCCCGGGCCGTCGCCGACAAGCTCAAAATCAACAGCGATGCCGCCCTGACCGACAGCGACACCGGCGAAATACTCGCCACGATGACCATCACCGAAAAATACGTCATCGACAAGGCACACGAGTGCAAAGCCGTGTTCCGAACCACGGATCCCGCGCATCCCGGCGTAAAAATGGTGATGGAACAAGCTGACGTGAACCTTTCAGGGCCGGTCAAAGTGCTCTCGCAGGGGGGCTTTCCGGAAAAATATGGTGCGATGTACATGACACCGGCCCAGACCCGCGCCGTATTCGACGCCAATGGCTGGACCACGGTCGCCGCATTCCAGACCCGCAATCCGATGCACCGGTCGCACGAATACCTGGCCAAGGTCGCCATCGAAGTCTGCGACGGCGTGCTGGTGCATTCTCTGCTCGGCAACCTGAAACCGGGGGACATTCCCGCCGAAGTGCGCACCGAAGCCATCTCGGTGCTGATCGAGAAATATTTTGTGCAGAAGACGGTGGTGCAGTCCGGTTACCCGCTGGACATGCGTTACGCCGGGCCGCGCGAAGCCCTGCTGCATGCCGTGTTCCGCCAGAACTACGGCTGCTCACACCTCATCGTAGGGCGTGATCACGCCGGGGTCGGCAGCTATTACGGCCCGTTCGACGCACACGCGATTTTCGACCAGATCCCGCCCGGCGCGCTCGAGACAAAACCGATCAAGATGGGATTGACGTTCTGGTGCCACCGCTGCTCAGGCATGGCCTCGGGTCGCACCTGCCCCCACGACGAAAAGGACCAGCTGCAGGTATCGGGCACACAGTTGCGCAAGTGGCTGTCGGAAGGACATCCCGTGCCCGCGGAGTTCAGTCGTCCGGAGGTGCTGGAAGTGCTGCGCGCCTATTACGCGACGCTCGGATAGTTCGGATAAAGTTCACCCGCAGGTCGCCCGCGCACACTGACTACGCCTTAATTAAGGCTATTGCATGACGCCTAAGGTTTTTTCGGCGTCTTGTATTCGACTTCCTTCTGGAGCGGCTTCCAGACGGTTTCGAAACCGACAAACCCCTTTTCGCTGGGCGCCTTCTGACGCGTGGTGTAAAAATCCGTACGGCCGTCAGGAACCGGGGTGGTGCTGGGTTTTTGCTCGCTCATAAGTCACCTTTTTCTTGAAATCAGGATTACAAGTACAAATAACCAAAGCCAAAATTCATCCGCTGCATTCTAAACCGCCGCTCAAACAGGCCTCATCAGAGCCGGGGCGATATCCGCGCCGGCAATGATTGCCCCGCCCGCCCTGGTTTCCTCATCAGTGGCGGCGCGCACGGTCAGTATCTTGAGCGTAAAGACAACCTCCCTGCCGCAAAGCGGGTTGTTGCCGTCGACAGTCAGCCTCTCGTCGTCCAAATGCGTCACGAGAAAGCTGCGGGTCTGCCCCCTGTCGTTCTCCATCAGGATGGAGGTGCCGACCTGCCGATACTCCTCGGGAACGTTCTCGATGTGATCGGAAAAAACCAGCGACTCGTCCCTGGGGCCAAAGATCTGGTTGCCGTTGATCGGCACTTCAATGACGTCGCCAGCAGACCTGCCCTCCAGTTCCTTGTGGACGGAAGGGGCCAGGATTTCATTGTGTCCGTGAACATAGCCCAGGGGGAATTCGACACAGGTGAGGACATGCCCCGATTTCCTGTCGGTCACCTGGTAGGTGAGTTCAACAAACTTGCCGTTCTGAATGACTTCGCTCACATCAAATCCCGCTGAAACGCTTAAAAGATGGATGCACCGAAAATCCTGACTTGTCCATCCTCATAACCGAGGACCAGCCTGCCCAGCCACTCGCCCGGTTTTTTGGTGCTGCGCTGACGGTAGAGGACCGTCACGTGTTCGCCCCGGCGGATGATGCCGATCGGGTCCAGGTTTTCAGACAGATTCCTCGCCAGTTCGCTGTTTGCGAACTGGTGGCCGGCAACGACTTGATCTATGGCACGCGCCAGGGAACCGGAAAAGTTCTTTGCGAACTCCCCGTATTTGCCTTCATTCGAAGCCTTGACGAGGTCGCGCCACAGAAGATTGGCCATGGCCAGAATCTCCTCATCGGTTTTTTCAATGATGTTCAGGCGCGACTCATGGTGACCGGAAGGGTGACCGGATTGGACCGGCTTTATGGGGATCACGACACTCGACATGCCGGCCCCATCCCCACCGGACAGAAGGTCCAACGCGGACTTCTGCCCGGGGATATCGCTACTCGTTTTGCTCGCCTCACTCGTTCTCCGAAACCAGGTGATAACAAGGCGCCTTCTCCATGTTGTATTCGCCGGTTTTGGGGTCACGACGCGAAACCGTCAGCACATGCCAGTTCTCGTCATCCACCTTCATGGCGTCGCCCCGGTAGTAGTAACCCGGCCAGCGGGTCTCCTTGCGGAACAGCGTATGCTGCGTGACGCACTCTGCAGCGCGATGACGGTGCATCAATTCCCAGGCACGCAGCAACTCGTGAATATCCTTTGCCGCCAGGTTCTGCAGGTCTTCCTCCATGATCTTGAGCTTCTTCAGACCGATACTCAGGAGCTTCTCGTTGGTCATGTAGCCGACGGTCACTCCCCCGCAATACTCGTCCATCAACTTCTGCAGGCGGTCCAGGCCCTGCTTGGGATTGATGTAGTGCGGGTTGACATCGCCCGCCACGATCGCATTGCGGTAGATCCGGTAATGCTCCAGGGGCTTGAAGATCTCTTTCCGGCGGCGCTCGATCTGCTCCTCGGATACGACGATGCCTTCGCCCTTTCCGTCGTCGATGTATTTGCAGGCGGCCTTCGCGGCGAGCCGGCCTTCGGTGAACGAGCCGGACGAGAAGGCGTGCGGCGTGCCGCCGACTGCGTCACCGGCGCCGAACAGGCCTTCGATCGTCGTCATCCGGTTGTAGCCCCAGAAATACTCCGGAGGGGAAATATCCTCGGGACCCGAGCACCAGGCGCCCGAGCCGGTCGCATGGGAGCCCATGACGTAGGGCTCGGATGTGGTCAGTTCAGGATTCTCGTTCTTGGGATCCACGTCAGTGGCGGCCCACAGCACCGCCTGGCCGACGGTCATGCCGAGGAAGTTTTCCCAACCCACCTCTTCCAGATGCGGATCCTGGAAGGCTTTCATCGTCACCATGTGTATGGGACCGCGGCCGGCATTCACTTCGCTGATGATGCAATGGTTGCGCAGGCAGGTCGGAATCGGCCGGTGGGTCAGGTGCGAGGCTTCCGGATCGAGATATTCCTTGCCGACCATTTTCTGCAGTTCGGGGAACCATTTGGATTCGTATTCCTCACCCAGGCAATTCTGCGTATAGGTTTTCAGGTGCAGGAAGTAGGCGCCGACCGGGCCGTAACCGTCCTTGAACCGCGCCAGCACGATGCGATTTTCCATCTGCGTCATCTTGGCGCCGGCGTTGATCATCAGCCCGTACGCTGATGCCGAGGACCAGGGCGCGTACCAGGTGCGGCCGGAACCCTCGCCCACGGAACGCGGCTTGAAGATGTTGGAAGCACCGCCCGCGCCGCAGATCACGGCCTTGGACTTGAAGACGTGGTAGTTGCCTGTGCGCACGTTGAAACCAACGGCACCGGCAACCCGGTTTTCCTTGGCGTCATCCATCAGCAGGTGGGTGACGCAGATGCGGTTGAACACCTTGTCGGCTGATTTTTTGGCGGCCTCGGCCACGATGGGCTTGTAGGACTCGCCGTGAATCATGATCTGCCAGCGTCCCTCGCGCAGATAACGCCCGGTTTTCGGGTCCTTCATGATCGGGAGGCCCCACTCTTCGAACTGATGCACCGTGGAGTCGACGTGACGGGCCATGTCGAACAGCAGGTCTTCGCGCACCATTCCCATCAGGTCGATGCGGGCGTAACGGACATGGTCCTCCGGCTTGTTTTCGCCCCAGCGGGTGCCCATGTAGCAGTTGATGGCGTACAGCCCCTGGGCGACCGCACCGGAGCGGTCGATATTGGCCTTCTCGGCAATGACAATCTTCTTGTTCTGCCCCCAGAACCTGGCCTCCCATGCGGCACCAGTGCCGCCAAGGCCTGCACCGACGACCAGAATATCGATGCCTTCTTCGACGATCGTTGAGTGAGCCATCAGTAGTACACGCCTTTCTTCATCTTCAGACCATTGGACTTGAGCGTATGCAGTCCGCCGTCATCCATGCGGATCCACTTCGGCTCGTTATAAAGCAGCTCGCTGTCGCGCATTTCCGTGGTGGGCGCGGGAACATCCGCGAGTTTGGGGATCGCCGTGCCCCAGGGCTTGGTGGTGATCGGCGACAGGAAGTTCTTCTCGGTGCCGTTGCGGAATTTGATCTTCCAGGCAATCGTGCCTTTCTTTTCGTCGCGGTCGACACGTACGCTGTGACCGAGCGGGGCGAAGTCGGCATAGCCCCGCACATCAATCGCGTTCTGCGGACAGGCCTTGACGCAGGAGTAACACTCCCAGCACATATTGGGTTCGATGTTGTAGGCACGGCGATAGGTTTCATCGATGTGCATGATGTCGGATGGGCAGATGTCGATACAATGTCCGCATCCGTCGCACCTGGTCATATAAACAAAGGTAGGCATTAATCAGCTCCTTGATCTGTTGCGATAGAACTCGCGGGGTGTTTTTTTAATGATGCCGGGGCGCTTCGCGCTTGATGCCCAGCCCCATGTCCATCGGCGCATCCCGCAACAGTTCCATGGAATGTCTTTTCTGTTGTTCGGGATCGTCACGGGAAAGCGTCGGCAGATTCGCGACGGTACCATCGGCCTTGGATACTCTTTTCTCGAAGGCCGCTGCAGGCTTGAAGAACATGTGGGCGAACTTGGACCAGGGCACCGAGCCGAACAGCACCGTGGTGGCGATGATGTACAGGGCGAACGCCACGATCGACCCCGGCATGCCCTTGCCCTGCATCCATGCCCAGACCAGGCCGAGTGTCACGCTGGCAAGGAGCGACAGGATGAACAGGTCGGCGCGCATCAGGCGGAACGGCGAGCGGCCCTCGGCCACAACGTCGACACGGATGAAAAACCAGAACCAGTAGCCGCCCACGCAAACCATCAGGCCGCCGATCCACCACAAGTTCGGCAGGATGGAAGGCGTCGGCGTCGCGGCCGTCGGATAACCAAACACCATCAGGGCCGTGGCGACCACGTACATCACGAATCCGTACATGGTCAGCAGGTGCGCAATGCGGCGACGCATGTTGCAGAACTCGCCGGAAGTCAGCACGTCAATCACACCGGTCTGGACGGCGATGGAAACCAGCTCGCCGGCAGAGACCTCTTTCTTGCTTTTGCTTTTTGATTTGCGCCAGTTTTCGAAAAAATACCTGGCGCTGCCCTTGTGGATAATGTCGAACAACGTCCCGGCGGCAACCAGGACGATCATCACGACGACATAGGTCTGCATCATGACCGGTGGTATGGACGCCGAGAGTTCGGCAAACGGATTGCTGTTGAACATCTTCCCCCCCCTCTTAAGTGCGCTGATTTTAAACGTGTGAGGTAGGCCGCAAGCAAGAAAAAGGTTATGCCGCCATAGAAAATACTTGGGGCCGCACAATGTAGAATCGTCTCAGGAGGTGTCCCCTGAAAATCTGCATCGTTTCCGACAGCCATGACCACCGTGAACCGTTTGCTGCAGCGCTCGCCGAGGCCAAGACACTGGGCGCGCAGGCAGTGCTGCACTGCGGTGACCTGATCGCACCCTCGACCCTGCATGCCGTCGTCGGGCTGGGATTACCCATCCACATGATTCATGGCAACAATACGGGCGACCTCTACTTCCTGTCGAAATGGGCGCAGGAGCCGAAAAACCGCCTGCACTACTACGGCCAGGACGGATCCCTGGTACTGGCAGGGCGGCGGATCTTCATGGTGCACTACCCGCATTACGCCAAGGCCATGGCGCTCACCGGCGACTATGATCTGGTCTGCAACGGCCACGAACATCGCGCCGTCATCGAAACCATCACCAACATCAAGGGCGGCGAGACGCTGCGCATCGACCCCGGCACCGTTGCCGGCGTAAGCGCGCTCGCAACTTATGTGCTGGGCGACCTGCAGACGCTTGAATTTGAAATCCGCCCTGTGCCTGCGTGAGCGATCTTCAATAAATATCAATAAAAACAATAACTTATAATGAATCCAGGATATCCGGGGTATATACTCGAACCATCTGATTCGCCGGATTGCTGACATCATGGTCTCCAGAGTCGCCCCGCTAAGCGCCAAACCCCTGCCGACCGAGCTTCGCCACATTGAGGCCGAGCCTTACTACGAAGCGGTCGCCGGCGAAATCGCGCTGTTTGAGGCCGCTTATGCCAGCACGCTGCCGGTGCTGCTCAAGGGCCCGACCGGTTGCGGCAAGACGCGATTCATCGAACACATGGCCTGGCGGCTCAAACGTCCGCTGGTCACCGTCTCCTGCCACGACGACCTCACCGCCGCCGATCTGGTCGGCCGTTACCTGATCACCAACAATGAAACGTTGTGGGTCGACGGCCCGCTGGCGCGCGCGGTACGTGCGGGTGCGATCTGTTATCTCGACGAAGTGGTCGAAGCGCGGCGCGATACCACGGTGGTGATCCATCCGCTGGCCGACGACCGGCGCATGCTGCCCATGGAAAAACACGGCGAACTGCTGCAGGCGCCACCGGAATTTCTGCTCGCGATGTCATACAACCCCGGCTACCAGAGCGTGCTGAAGGAATTGAAACACAGCACGCGCCAGCGTTTTGTCGCCATCGAATTTCAGTACCCGCAGGCTGCACTCGAGGAAAAAATCATCCGCACGGAAACCGGTGCCGATGCCGGCACTGCAGCAGCGCTGGTGCGGCTGGCGCAGATGACGCGCAACCTCAAAGGCAACGGCCTCGACGAAGGCGCCTCGACCCGGCTGCTGGTCCATGCCGCCAAACTGATCGCCCGCGGCATCGCACCGGCCGCCGCCTGCCATGGTGCAGTCTCCGAAGCCCTGTCCGACGATCCGGAAATGCTGCGCGCGATCGACGAGTTCGTGTCCTCGGTTTTCTGACTCTCAAAAATGCAAACGCCGTTCGGGCTGAGCCTGTCGAAGCCCAGCCGCCATTCGACGGAGCCTGTCCTGCGCCTGACGAAGGACTCAGGGCGAACGGCATCAGTTAAATCTGAATAATCCAGATTGCCCACCATGACGGCCCGGAGATCCAGCACCGAACTCACGCAAGAGCTCGACTACCTGCTGAGTCCAGTGCTGTCATCGCGGCGCACCGCCGCACCACTCGCTGATTTGCTCGCCCCGCTCCCCCGCCCGCAACAGGATTTTGTATTGCACTGGGTCGAGGTCATCGACCGCAGCAATTACGAAATGGCCTACCAGTTTGCTGCCGCGGCACCTGCGGCTCTGGCTAAAATGGATACGAATGCCGTCGAAGCCTGGATCCTGCAGGCTCTGGACACCTATGACCGCGACGGCTTGTATCGCGGCAGTCTGGTGTTCAAAGAAATTGAAAATTACCTGCCTGCAGCTGCAGACGCACACGCCGCCACCTTCGAACAGCATGCCCCCGTGCTCGAACTCTATGCCTGCGGCCTCGCCGGACGCCGCCTGCAACTGGATGTCGCCGCCGAACCGTACACCGACACCGAAACGCTGTTCCTGCCGCCGCGCATCGCCCAGTTCGCCGATGCCGCCGCAAACTTCAATCTGTATAAAGTCATCATCACCCTGCTGTGGGCGCAGGGCCGTTACGGCACTTTCCACACCGACATCATTAGCGCCTGCGCCGCTTATGCCGATCCGCAGCGCGCCACTACGCTGCTGAGCCATTTTGAAACCCTGCGTCTGGAAAGCCGCATCGCCACGGTGCTACCCGGCGTTGCCCGCGATCTTGCGCGATTGCGCGGCGACACAGTCGATCCGCGCTGCGCCGTATTGCAAGACCCTGCCGCTACCGTGCAAGACAGCATCAGCCTGCTGGCCAATTTATACGATGGTTTCGAAATACCGACGCTTCCGCACCACACCGCGCTGCGCGCCGAAGCCGCAACAACACGCAACAAACGCCTGCAGCGCGAACGCAGCGCACTGGCCGAAGCGCTGGCGCAGATGCTGCCGGAACAAGCGGCCGACAAATCGCCGGAAGCAGCCGCAGACCGCATTGAAATCCAGGCCAAACCTGCACCGGGCGCTGAAGGCGATTTCGATGTCGAGGTCCGCCTCGACGGCATGCCGATGGCGCCACCCGACCATGTTGCGCAACTGCTGGATTCCATCCTGCAGGATCTCGGTGAAATCCCTGACGATTACCTGCAGGCCGCCGGCCCCGGCAATCAGAACCTAAGCGCGGATGATGAATCGGTCGATGAGAACAAAACCATCGCCAATGACGACAGCGGCGCCCGTCTCTACAGGGAGTGGGACCACAAACGCCGGCACTACCGGAAAGACTGGTGCGTGCTGCGCGAACTCGATGTTTCACCCGTCGACAACGGTTTTGTCGAAAACACACTCGCCCGCTACCGGCCGCAGGTCGCGCAGCTCAAACGCAGCTTCGAAATGCTGCGCGATGAGGACCGGCTGCTTAAACGCCAGGCCACCGGTGACGACATCGATTTCGATGCACTGATCGCCGGTTACGCCGACCTCAGAAGCGGCATGGAACTGCCGGACCGCCTGCTGACCCGACGCCACAAGGCCGAACGCGACCTCGCCGCCCTGTTCATGGTCGACATGAGCGGCTCGACCAAGGGCTGGATCAATGATGCCGAGCGCGAATCGCTGGTGATGCTGTGCGAGGCACTGGAGGTGCTGGGCGATCGTTACGCGATTTACGGTTTTTCCGGGGTCACCCGCAAACGCTGCGAGATTTTCCGCATCAAACGATTCGACGAAGCTTACGACCAAGACGTCAAACAGCGCATCGCCGGCATCACGCCGCAGGATTACACGCGCATGGGCGCGGCGATCCGCCACCTGACCAAGCTGCTGAATGAAGTCGATGCGCGGACCCGCCTGCTGGTCACGCTGTCAGACGGCAAACCCGACGATTACAGCGATCATTACCGCGGTGAATACGGCATCGAGGACACGCGGCAGGCGCTGATCGAAGCCCATCACGCGGGGATCAAGCCCTTCTGCATCACCATCGACCACGAAGCGCGCGACTACCTGCCGCACCTCTACGGCCCGGTGAACTGGACTTTGGTGGATAACGTGGAAAGGTTGCCGCTGAAAGTGGCCGATATCTATCGCCGGCTCACGGCTTGATTAGTGCAGTTGCGCTGAGGCCGGGACTTCAGCGGTTTCATCTCCAGCCGCTGCAGCGGATTGTGCCGGAGCATCATCAGCCACATCGTCATCCATCAACCCCTCACCCATGCTGACCGGCTCCGTCGCCGCAAACGCCGCACCGAGATCCATCGGCGCATTCGGCGTCTGCTCGACCAGGCTGCCCAGTTCCGACAGCGGCGGCAGTTCTTCCAGCGAACGCAGGTTCAGGTCATCAAGGAAAGACTTGGTGGTGGCAAAAATTTCCGGACGCCCCGGCACTTCACGATGGCCGATGACGTCGATCCAGCCCCGTGCTTCCAGCGCCTTGAGGATACCGGGCGACACCGTGACACCGCGGATTTCCTCGATGTCTCCACGTGTAACTGGTTGTTTATAAACAATAATTGCCAGTGTCTCCAGCACCGCACGGGAATACTTCGGCGGCTTTTGCGGATCCAGGCGATCGAGGAATTTCTGTGATTCGGGTCGCGCGCGAAAACGCCAACCCGTCGCGACACTGACCAGCTCCACACCACGGCCGTCCCAGTCAGAGCGCAGATCATCCAGCACCTTGCGCAGCGTGTTGTTGTCGAGTTTTTCGTCGAAGAGTTTTTTCAGGTCGTGCAGCGACATCGGTTCCTGGGTGACCAGCAAGGCGGTCTCCAGCACCTGCTTGATCTGCGCGAGGTCGAGGCTGCTTTCCTCTGCGCCCTTATTCTCAATGCTGCTTTCTTCCTGACTGTTGTTTTCTTCCATGGCGATTCTTGTTTAATTTATTTCACGGCAGCCAGCTGGCCGCCTTTGAGTTTGACGTAAATCGGCGTGTACGCTTCTTCCTGGCTGACTTCAATCAGCGTTTCCTTGGCCAGCTCCAGCACCGCGAGAAAGGACACCACCAGTACCGGCACTCCCTGCTCCGGTGTGAACAGCTTGCTGAATTCGACGAATTCCTCGGTCTGCAGCAGGCGCAGGATGCGCGTCATGTGTGAGCGTACCGACAGCTCCTCGCGGGTGATCCGGTGATGCTGAACTCTTGATGCGCGCTGCAGGATGGTCAGCCAGGCCATTTTCAGGTCTTCGATGTTCACGTCGGGCAGACGCAGCGAGGCTTCGCGCTCGAACAACACCTGCACCACGGTGAAATCACGGCCCGCCTGCGGCACTTCGTTCAGTTTCTGCGCCGCGAGCTTCATCTGCTCGTATTCCATCAGCCGGCGCACCAGCTCGGCACGCGGATCATCCTCGATATCAGTATTGGCCGAACGCGGCAGCAGCATGCGCGACTTGATCTCGATCAGCATTGCCGCCATCAGCAGATATTCCGCCGCCAGCTCCAGTTGATGGGTACGCATCAGCTCGACGTATTCCAGGTACTGCAGCGTCAGCTTCGCCATCGGAATTTCGAGGACGCTGATGTTTTCCTTGCGGATCAGGTACAGCAGCAGGTCCAGCGGGCCTTCAAACTGCTCAAGGAAGACTTCCAGCGCATCCGGCGGGATATACAGATCCTGCGGCATCTCCAGCATCGGCTGCCCGTAGACCTTGGCAATCGATGCGGATTCAGCGGCAGGAATGACGGGATCGGTCATGAGCTGAGGGTGCTGCGGATGCCGCAGCAGCCGGCAAATGACAGCGGCGGAGTGTATTGTTGATTTTGTGGCTGTTGCATCGGCGTATTTTACCGATATTTGACAGCGCACCCAATGCAAAGAGGGGCATTTACCCCGTGTTCGGGTAAACCCTTGAAGCGATTGCGCTTTGCCTGAGACCTAATGTCTGACGCGGATCAGCGACAAGGCAATCCAGAACAAAAGCTGCAGCACAAGGATCGCGGCACCGACATAAAACCCCAGCGGCAGCAGGCCGAGCAGCAGTTGCAAGGACAATTCCGCATCCCAGACAAAACGCTCGACCGATGACGAAAAATAACCCGCGATTTCACCGGTCAGCCAGATCAGCAGCACCGCAAAAACCGGCAATACCAGCGCCCAAACGTATCGCAATGCCGCCTGCGACCGCCTGAGTTGCCCGCGCCGCACCCGCAACAGCAGCATGACAAACCACAACATGGCCAGCACCACCGCGAGTATGGGCGCGCCGTAGAACATGCCGATTTTCAGGGTGATCCACATGACCGCTTTCGGTTAAACCCTGACGATCAGGTAAACACCCACCGCCATCATCAGGCTGCCGGCGATGCGATTCATCGTCTGCCCGAGTTTGGCACCGATGACCGCACCCGCCCGGCTCGCCGCGTACGCATAACCGAGCTTCACCCCGCCGACCGCCACCGCAGCAATTGCAATCACGATCAGCGCATCCAGCACCGTCAGCGCCTTCAGATCCATGAACGCCGGAAAAAAGCCCAGATAAAACAGGATCGCCTTCTGGTCACCCAGCGTGATCAGCAGGCCGGTCATGAAACTCGACGTGGCCGACGTATCGGCCTGCGTCTGCGTTGTCGCCGCTGCCGCACCCAATCGCCACATCCGGAGTCCCAGCCAGATCAGGTACGCACCGCCAAGGTATTTGATGAATACAAAGCTGTCGCCCATCGCTTCGGCCAGCAGATGCAGACCGAAAATCGCCAGCAGAATGAATATCGTATCGCCGGCGATGATGCCCAGCGTCACATAAACGCCATGACGGAAGCCTGCGGAGGCGGCGCGTGCGGAGACCGCGAGAACGCTGACGCTGGGGACTAGGGCCAGCAATGCCATAGCAACGAAAAGCGCGACTATATTTTCAACCCTCAATCACTTACCTAATTACTTATGAGTTTTTTGTCGACCGCGCCTACTCTTGAACGCCTTCGAAAGCGAAGTATTTGAAGGTGCCTCGATATTTAAATATCGATCTATCGACATCTGCCGTATCTCCACGCTAGCAACTGTATGAATCATATGCTTTACAAATCGCAGCAACCCGTTGTCGCTATAGTGCTTAACTTTGGGGCCGTTAGAATATGGCACTTGGCAAGCAAACCATTCCCTAGCCAAAACGACGACGCCGTGTATATGCGCGTCCGGAACTTTTGCAAGCGCCGATTCAATTGCCTTAACAAAACTACTATGCCGCCTCCAAGTTGCGTCATACGCAAATAAAAAAGCCCTAGGCGGAAGCTTACTCACCATTTCGCCCTTCGAAACAACCCTTTGATCTGCCTTACCCTCGCCGATCGGTGTGTCGCCGTAATAAACGTAATATTTCTCCCTTGCCAAGCGACGAACATCCGCAATGCTTTGCAAAATGGGAACCAAATCACCGGGAGCCAAAAGCCCTTTTACCTCAACTGTGGCATAAACCATTTCCACCGGAAACACATAAGCCGCCAGTTCACGATGTAGCGGTGAATTGTAAATTTCATCGTAGATAACCACATCCATCTGGCGACTGGGCATTACACTCGAGTCGGAGCAAACGAGAAATCCAGAACCTATACTGAATCGACGAGGCAAGACTTTTCCAAGAAAGGAACGAAAACGATCCTCGTCGTTACGACCTCTCTCGCCGGCATGAGGAAGTGCTGCAGTTAATATTCCGGACTCGAGTTCGAAGATGCGCCTGAGGGCGTCGTAGTAAGCATGAACGCCGGGGCTACCCGTTTTTCTTTTCATTTCACGATCTTAACTGCGATTGGTGTGACTTACAGTATAAGCACGATGACTATATCTGCGACAAGAAAAGATTAGGTAATTCCTAGCCTAACCGGACCAGATTTAAACTGGTCTGGCAATGAAACGATGTCCTGAATGTAATCATGGTGCG
>JAIETP010000022.1 GCA_019744975.1 Burkholderiales bacterium | reverse complement strand
AAACTGCTCGACAAGGGGCATCCCAAGACCGCCGCCTATTGCATCATCGCCCGTAAACTCCTGCGCATCGCCTTGGCCGTCTGGAAATCCGGAGGAAACTACCAACCACAACTCGTCGGACGGGCTGGACAGCGCTCATAGAATCTACAACACCAGGTGTTTTGCGGGGCTTAACGCCGCCGGTCTTTACCGGCGAGGCCGGAAATGATTTCCGCCACCGCCCGCTGCTGGCTGTGGTTCAGCTTGTGGTAACGCATCAGCAATTCTTCATCGGACAGACTGCCGCGATAGGCCGGTGAGACCTGCTGCATCGCCGACCCTGCCGCACCGCCCTTCCCGTATTCCAGCCATTCCGCGCCAACTTCCAGCCACCCGGCCAGCGCCAGAATCTTGTCGTGCGCGGGAATGGCCTCGCCGTTCAGCCATTTCCGCACCGCCTGCTGGGTCACCCGCTTGCCCGGATAGTGGTCGTTGAACTCATGCGCCAGACGTGTCGGGCTGTCCACGGCCACCCCGCCCTGCTGCAGGGCCTGCTGCAATCGTTTGCTGAACGCCTCACGACCGTCACTGTTTGCCATGACGGCAACCGTACCATTCCGACCGGTAACTCTCAGTTGCTGATTATAGTAACCAAAAGTAACATAGCCGCTTCCGCGGGCAGCCCTTGCCGCCCGCACGCATTCCGGAACGGCTCGTCCGTCCGCACAAAACAACCACGCCATGTCGGAGGACACCCAGCTGCCGCTCGCGTCCCCGGATCCCGTCGCGGATCTGCTGGCGCAGTTGCGCGCAGCGGCGCCGCAGGTGTTCAGCGAAGGCCGGGTGGATTTCGACAAGCTCAAGGCGATGCTGGGAGACCAGATCGATCAAAGCCCGGAGCGCTACGGCCTGACCTGGGCCGGCAAGGGCGATGCCTTCCGCAATGTGCGGGCGCCCTCCATCGGCACGCTGTTGCCGATGCCCGAAGACAGCGTCAACTGGGACCAAAGCGAAAACCTGATCATCGAGGGCGACAACCTCGAAGTGCTGAAGCTGCTGCAGAAACCGTACCACGGCAAGGTCAAGATGATCTACATCGACCCGCCGTACAACACCGGCAACGATTTCATCTACCCCGACAACTACCGGCAGGGGCTGGACGATTACCTGCGTTTTTCAGGGCAGATAAACGAGGAAGGCATTCTCCAAAGTACCAACAAAGAAAGAAGCGGCCGCTTCCACTCCGACTGGCTGAGCATGATGTATCCGCGGCTGTTCCTGGCGCGCAACCTGCTGCGTGACGACGGCGTGATTTTTGTCAGCATCGACGACAACGAGGTGCATAACCTGAGGATGCTGATGAATGAGGTGTTTGGGGAAGAGAATTTCGTCGTTCAGTTTATATGGAAAAGCAAGAGCGGGGGCGCAAATGACAGTCGGTTTGTCGCAACCGATCATGAATATGTGCTTGGATTTGCGCGAAACGCCGCAGCACTTTCATTCAATTTGGACAAACAAGCCACAGTAACAACGAATTACAATCTGAAAGATGAAAAGGGCGAATACTCGCTGGATCGTCTGGATAAACAAAGCTTGGGATATGTGGAAAGCCTCGACTTTCCCATCAAAGGACCCGACGGGAAAATTTATACTGTCCATCATAAAGACAAAGCCAACAAAATAGCTCGCTGGAGATGGGGGAAAGACACGGTTGCCTCCAGAGGTGAGGAATTAGTTTTCAAGGACGGTTTTGTATATACGAAGAACTACAAAAAAGAAGGTGCAATTCCTCGTTCCCTGTTAATTGAGGACCGATTTGGCCGGACTCGCACAGGGAAAACCAGCTTGGCAGAGATATTGCCAAATGCCCCCTTTGACAATCCGAAACCGCACAAACTTGTCGAGTTTCTCGTAAGAATCGCAACTGATGAACAATCAATAATTTTGGATTTTTTTGCGGGATCCGGGACAACCGCTCATGCCGCCATGACAGTAAACGTCGAAGACGGAGGGCATCGCAAAGCAATATTGGTGCAATTGCCTGAGCCAATCGACAATTCAACTTTTTCCACCATAGCTCAAGTTACGCGCGAACGTGTCCGCCGTGTCATCGCAAAACTCAACAAAGAAAACGGCAACAAGAAATCCACCCGCGGCTTCCGCGCATTCAAACTGTCGTCCAGCAACTTCCGCATCTGGAACGCCGAGCGTACGCCCGACGATCCGGCAAAACTCGCCGAACAACTGCAGCTCTATGCCGACAACAGCGGGCAGGCGCGCGGCGAGCAGGACATCCTGTATGAACTGATCCTCAAAAGCGGCCTGCCGCTGTCGGTCACCGTCACCGCCATCAAGGTCGCCGGTGCCACGGCATGGTCGGTTGATAACAATAAGCTATTGATTTTATTGAATAATTCAACGAGTCGCGAGGTATTGCGCGCGATGATCGCGCTGCAGCCGCAACAGATGCTGTGCCTGGATGCCGCCTTCAACGGCGATGACGCGCTGAAAACCAGCATCGTGCTCGAAGCCAAATCGCACGGCATCAGCTTCCGCACGGTCTGAACGCGGCACCCCGCATGAAAATCCAGTTCGACGGCGACCAGCCCTACCAGCGTGACGCCATCAACGCGGTGCTCGAGGTGTTCGAGGGCCAGCCGCTCGCCGCCGGTGCCTTCGAAATCCGCCTCGATACCGCGGCCGATGCCGGCGGCCTGTTCGATAAACTGGGTAGCGGCAACCAGTTGGCGCTGAACGACGACGCACTGCTCGCCAACATCTGCCGGGTGCAGCAGCGCAACGGCATCACCGAAAGCACTGAACTCGCGGGCAAACATTTTTCCGTCGAAATGGAAACCGGCACCGGCAAGACCTATGTCTACCTGCGCACCATGCATGAGCTGCACCAGCGCCACGGCTTCTGCAAATTCATCATTGTGGTGCCAAGCGTGGCGATCCGCGAGGGTGTGATGGCCAGCCTGCGGCTGACGCGGGAACATTTCGCGACGCTGTACGGCAATGTGCCGGTCGATGCCTGGGTCTACGATTCGCGGCAGGTGTCGAAGCTGCGCCAGTTCGCCGCGGCAACCACGCTGCAGGTGCTGGTGATCAACATCGACGCCTTCAACAAGCCGTCTAACAACGTGATCCACCGCGACAATGACCTGCTGTCGGGTCGCAAGCCCATCGAGTTCATCCAGGCGACGCGGCCGATCGTGATCATGGACGAGCCGCAGAACATGGAAAGCGCACCGGCACAGGAAGCCATCGCCAGTCTCAGTCCGCTGTGCACGCTGCGCTACTCGGCGACACACCGCAATCTGTACCACCTGCTCTACCGGCTCAATCCGGTGCAGGCCTACGATCTGAAGCTGGTCAAACGCATCGAGGTCGATTCTGTCCTCGACGACCCGGACTTCAACCAGCCCTATATCCATGTCGAATCGGTCAAGGCCACGGCGAAGAAAATCACCGCGAAGATGAGCATCGACGTCAATGCCAAGGGCGCGCCGCAGCGCAAGACCATCGCGGTCAGCAAGGGCGGCGCAGACCTGCACGAGCTGTCCGGCGGGCGCGAGGGCTACAAGGGTTATATCGTCGATGAAATCGATGCCGGCAATCAGCGTATCAGCTTCGCCAATGGACTCACACTGGACGCCGGGCAGACCCACGGCGGTCGCAGCGACGACGTGATGCGGGTGCAGATCCGCGAAACGGTGCGCGAACATTTCGAGAAAGAAAAACGTATCCGTAAAGTGCTGCCGGCGGGACAACGGCTGAAAGTACTGTCGCTGTTCTTCATTGACCGCGTGGCGAACTACGCCGCGGCCGACGGCAAGATCCGCCGCTGGTTCACCGAGGCTTATCTGGAACTGTCGGCGAAATATCCGGAACTTGAACCGCTGCCGGTGGACAAGGTGCACAACGGTTACTTCGCGCAGGCCAGGGGTGTGGCCAAGGATACCCGCGGCGACACCGCGGCCGATGACGAAGCCTACGAGCTGATCATGCGCGACAAGGAGCGCCTGCTGTCACCGGAAGAACCGCTGCGCTTCATTTTCAGCCACTCCGCGTTGCGTGAGGGCTGGGACAATCCGAACGTGTTCCAGATCTGCACGCTTAATGAAACCAAATCGGAAATCAAAAAACGCCAGGAAATCGGCCGCGGGCTGCGCTTGCCGGTGCTGGAAACCGGAGAACGCTGCTTCGATCCGGCGATCAACCGGCTGACGGTGATCGCCAACGAAAGTTACGAGGAATTCGCGCGTCAGTTGCAGACGGAGATCGAAGAGGAATGCGGTGTCAGTTTCGTTGGCCGCATCGCCAACAAGAAAAAACAGCGCACCGCCAAACTGCGGCCGGGCTGGAAGCTCAATCCGGATTTCCAAGCGCTGTGGGAACGCATCAAGCACCAGACACGTTATGCCGTTGATTATAAAAGTAAAATTTTGATCGATGCGGCGGCAAAACGCCTTGCCGGCATGGACGCGATCAAACCCTCGGCTATCCGGGTGCAAAAGGCCGAGCTGCGCGTGGGCGAGCAGGGCCTGAACACCGCACTGCTGAGCGTGACCCAGGCAAAGGCCGGTTACCAGGTCTGGAAAATTCCCGACCTGCTGGGTTACCTGCAGGGCAAGACCGAACTGACGCGCTCGACGCTGGCGGAAATCCTGATCCAGTCCGGCCGGCTGGGCGAGGTGAAACACAATCCGCAGCAGTTCCTCGACCAGGCGCTGCTCGCCATTGAAACCGAACTGCGCGAACTGATGGTCGCCGGCATCAAGTACGAGCGCATCGCCGGCCGTGAATACGAAATGATGCTGTTCGAGGAAAAAGAAATCACCGGCTACCTCACCGGCATGATCGAGGTCGACAACTCGATTTACGACGTTGTCCCGTACGATTCCGAGGTGGAGCGGAAGTTTGCCGAGGCGATGAGCACACGGGATGACATCAAACTGTTCATCAAACTGCCGCCGTGGTTCAAGGTTGAAACACCGGTCGGCACCTACAACCCGGACTGGGCCATCGTCAGGGAACACGACGAGAAAGTCTATCTGGTTCGGGAAACCAAGGGCACCATGGATGAATTGAAGCTGCGCGGCACGGAGTGGATGAAAATACAGTGCGGCAAGGCGCACTTCCATTCACTGGGCGTGGATTACGCCCATGTGGTCAAGGCCGACGAAATCCGCTGACCCTGCCAATCCCGTCACCGCGCGTCAGATAATGCGCTTGCGGATCGCCGTCACAACAATCTCGGCGAGCAGCACCACCACAAAAATCACCACCAGCATCAGCGCGACGCGCTGCCACTGGAACAGGTTCATCGCCGAATCGATGGCCATGCCGATGCCGCCGGCGCCAACGAGGCCGAGCACCGCGGATTCGCGCACGCTGATGTCCCAGCGGAACAGCGCGATGGCCCAGAACGCGGGTTCGACCTGCGGCCAGTAACCCTTGATGAACACGCTCAGCCAGGAGGCGCCGCAACTGCGCAGCGCCTCGACCGGGCCGGGCTGCGTCTCTTCCAGCGCTTCGCTGAACAATTTTCCGACAAAACCGATGGAGCGGAAGGCGATGGCCATGGTGCCGGCCAGGGCCCCCGGGCCGAAAATCGCGACGAACAGCAGCGCCCACACCAGCGAATTGACCGAACGCGAGGACACCAGCAGAAACTTGGCAAAATAATTCAGCGTCGTGCTCGGCGTCAGGTTGTTCGCCGCCAGCACGCCCAGCGGCAGCGCCATCAGGATCGCGAGGATCGTGCCCAGCGTCGCGATGTGCAGGGTCTCGATCAGCACCTCGTGCACGCCCTTCGGATAATAATGCCACTCGACCGGCCACATGCGCCGCAGCAGGTCGGCGACCTGTTCCGGCGCGTCATACAGAAATTCGGGAATGATTTCGACCGTGCGCAGCGACGCCACGCAGGCAAGCACGATGCCGAAATACAGCGCAAAACGCCCCAGCCGCTCGCGCCGCGTGTAGCGCTGCCATTCCCGTGCGATGCCGTTGCCGACCGTCATTGGTAGAGTTTTTTCACGCGGTTCTGCAGTGCCTCGCTGACCATGATCACGGCGATGATCGCGAGCAGGATGGTGAGCAGGAAGTCGTAATCAAAGCGCTGGAACGCGGCGAACATGGTGCCGCCGATGCCGCCGGCGCCGACCATGCCGACCATCGTCGAATTGCGCAGGTTGGAATCGACCTGGTAGGTGGCAAAACCGACAAAACGCGTCAGCACCTGCGGCAGCACGCCATAAGTGATCACGCTCATGAACGGCGCGCCGGTGGCGCGGATCGCCTCGACCTGCTTCAGCGAAATCTCCTCGATCGCATCCGCGAACAGTTTGCCGATGAAACCGATGGATGCCACGGTCAGCGCCAGGATGCCGGCCAGCGCGCCGAAGCCGACGGCCTTGACGAAGACGATGGCGATGATGACCTGATGGAAGGAACGGCACAGCGCGATGAACAGGCGCATCGGCCAGGTCACCCACGCCGGCATCAGATTGCGCGCGGCCAAAAGGCCGATCGGCAGCGACAGCACGATGCCCAACGCGGAGGCGATGATCGCAATTTCGATGGATTCGTAGAGCCCCTTGGCCAGCAGCTGCAGCTTGGAGGCGCCGGTGTCCGGCGGCACCATGCGCGCCAGGAAGCGCATGCCGTTGTCGATGCCGGTGACAAAACGCTCCCAGGTGACATCAAGGATGGACGCGGCGTAGAAGGTATAGGCAATCAGCGCGATCCACGCGATGCGCGCCGGCCAGTTGGGCAAAAATGCAGGCGGGCGTGTTTGCGCCGTCAGGCCCGAGGGCATCACTCCTGCCAGTCCTCGCCGCCGTAAATCTGGTTCAGATGGTCATCGGTCAGCCCGCCGGGCGGGCCGTTGTAGACGATGGCGCCGCCGGCCATGCCGATGACGTGACTGGCAAATCGTTTTGCCAGCGGCACGTTGTGGATGTTGACGATCACCGGGATATGGCGGGTATCGGTAATGCCCGCCAGCAATTCCATGATCTCCACCGAAGTCTTGGGATCCAGCGACGAGGTCGGCTCATCGGCCAGCAGGATGTCGGGTTGCTGCATCACCGCGCGGGCGATGCCGACGCGCTGACGCTGGCCGCCGGAGAGCGCGTCAGCCCGCCGGTTGGCATACTGGGCCAGCCCCACGGTATCCAGCAGTTCCCAGGCCATCGCGATGTCCTGCGGCGGATAGCGGCGCAGGAACGCCTGCCACGACGACAGGTAACCCAGCCGGCCCGACAGCACGTTCTCCATCACCGTCAGCCGTTCGACGAGGTTGTATTCCTGGAACACCATGCCGATGCGGCGGCGGTGTTCGCGCAGCGCCCGCCCCGAGAGCCGGGCCATGTCGGCGCCGTGGAACAGGATCGCGCCGGCGGTCGGCTCGACCAGGCGGTTGATGCAGCGGATCAGCGTCGACTTGCCGGTGCCCGAAGGCCCGATCACCGCGGTGATGCCGCGGTCGGGGAAAACCAGCGAAATGCCGCGCAGCACCGGCGTGCCGCGGCGGTATTCCTTGGTCAGCCCCCGAACCTCAAGGGTCGCGGGCGTTCCGGGCGCCGCGGCAGCCGGCTGCACGCTGCCGGCCATTACTTCTTCTTGGCTTCGAGGGCCTTCTTGCGGGCGGCTTCCTCGCGCGCTGTTTCCTTTTCATAAGCGGCGCGATTGAACGGCGTGCCGGTGCCCTCGGCAATCTTGCGCACCACTTCCCAGTCCTTCTGGTAGGTGATCGGGAAAAAGCGATCAGCGCCGCCGAAGGTTTTTTTCATGTCCTCGGGGAAGCGGTAGTCGTAGAAACATTTAGTCATGGTCTTCACCAGATCCGGGTGCAGGTCGTGCGCATAGGCAAACGACGAGGTCGGGAATACCGGGCTCTTGTAAATGATGCGGAAATCGTCTGCCTTGATCTCGCCGCGTCCGCTCATCCGGTAGAACACGTCGGAGGCGACCGGGGCGGCGTCGTAGTCGCCGGACTCGACGCCCTTCACCGACTGGCCATGGCCGCCGGAGAACAGCACCTTGTAATCCTTGTCCGGCGCCAGCCCCTCGGGCGGGAACAACACCTGCGGCGCGAGATGGCCGGAATTCGACGACGGCGAGGTATGCGCCACCTTGCGGCCCTTGAGATCGCCGAGCTTCTGGTACGGACTGTCCTTCTTGACCACCATCAGCAGGTTGTAGCCCTGGAAATCCTTCTCGTAACCCTTGACGGCAAACGGAATCGCGCCTGCAAGGTTCACCGCGAACCCTGTCGGTCCCGTTGAAAATCCGCCGACATGCAGGCGCCCGGCACGCATGGCCTCGATCTCCGCAGCATTGGAATTCACCGAGTAATACACGACGCGTTTGCCGGTGCATTTGCCGAGGTGGTCGAGGAAGGGCTTGAACGCATTCTCGTACACCGCAGGATCCTCGACCGGGGTGTAGGTAAACACCAGGGTAGACGGGTTTTTCAGCCGCTTCGGATCCTTCGGCGTGTCGGCCACCAGATCCTTGTTTTCATCACAGTACAGATTGTCGAGCTGCCCGCGATTCCTGCAGTCATCCGCTTGTGCAAAGGCGGCCAGTGAACCCGCTGCCAGCAGCAGCGCCATCGAAACCCGCAGCAGATTTGCGAATAAAGCCATGATTCCTCCCTCGGAAAGTGTGAGCAGCCTGAACAGATCACAATTCACTGCAGTGCTTCAACAACAATGTCAGCCGGCATTTTTTGAATCGTCGCGCAACGCGATGGATGACATCCGGAGCGTCCGATTGATTTTGCTGTCCCGTGCCGTGTAGTTTAATCCCAGTCCGCGTGTTTCCAATGCCCTCTTCGCACCGTGCAATACCGGCGCATCGGTCACAGCAGGCGCGTCACCATCGGTTTTACTGCATTTACGGCAAACAGCGGGTTGTGGTTTCGCGCGTGGCGGCGCCTCCCGGCGCATTACTGCGGGGTTCGGTGCCGGCATCCCGCGAAAATCCCGAAAAATTTGCACTGCCGGTCGCACTGGAATAGCCCCTTGCTTCCGGCGCGCAGGCCTTCGGAGGATTTTTTTTATTATTTTAAGTTATTGATTTTAATAATATTTATTGATATGTGCCGGGTGCGAAGGGCGGCCTACGCCTTGCCCCGCCGGGACGGATTGGGTATCTTTAGCCCCCTGCTGTCCGCGGTTGCGAACCGCCTTCCGCGACGGGCATCGGACTTCTCCCGAGACCGATTCCGCCGCACGGCACAGATGTCAGGGCTTGTTTCCCATCGGAAACGGCCAGGCGCCTGGAATCGCAATCGGACGGGGCGCTACCGGAGCCGGTCCCGGCATTACCTGGGATGCGGGCTTTTTGGCAGCCGCCTGCTTTTTGATGGCAGGATTCTTCTTGACTGCTTTTTTCTTCGCCGGCTTTCGAGCCGGCTTTTTTTTGCCCGTTTTCCGGCTGGCAGTTTTTTTAACAGCGTTTTTACCAGCGGCCTTTCGCGCGACCTTCCTCACGACCTTCTTTTTCTTGACGGCCCTTTTGCCGGCCTTTTTATTTGTTTTTTTCTTTGCAACCTTCTTTTTCGCTTTTGCCATGCGAACCTCCTTCAGTATCCATCTGTAGTCGCGCCTTTACGCTGGCGCGCACCCTTCCCCGCCAACTTCCGCCATCTAGTGCAACGCGGCGCCAGCCTTGGTCGCCAGATTGCGGTACAACATGTCCGGATCAATCCGGATACCACCGCTCCAGGTCAGCACGTTTGATACCGGATCAAAAGCCACGCGGCGGAACAGCGCGGCGTCGGACAACACCTCCATCGCCGTGTCTTCCACCAGATCGCCCAGATAAACATGCCCTTCCAGGCCGTCATCGAAACGCAGCCATAAGGTGCAGTTGTCCTCCGCACGCAGCTCGGTAACCGTGTGCAGATGCGTCCTGCGGCTGCGGTAACGCCGGAACTTCAGACTGAGTGCCAAGGTTTCGACCCTCCATGGTGGTGAACTTTGCAACCCGGAAAGAATCCGGCGGCGCCACCCTGCGGTTTTAATCGCAGGGCAATGCGCCGCCGGGTGTCTTGCTGCTTCAGCACGGAACCCCGCTTTGCCGCGGAACTCCTGATCTCAATCGCATGTTTGGTATCCGATTTACGTATTCACTCACATCTGCAAAAACAAAGGGCATCAATCCCAACTGAGCGCGCCCCCGGTCTGGTACTCGATGACGCGGGTTTCGAAGAAATTGCGTTCTTTTTTGAGGTCGATCATTTCCGCCATCCAGGGGAAGGGGTTGGTCACGCCCTCAAACAGCACCTCCAGCCCGATCTGCTGGGCTCGGCGGTTGGCGATGAAACGCAGGTATTCCTTGAACATCGCAGCGTTGAGACCCAGCACGCCGCGCGGCATGGTGTCCTCGGCATATTTGTATTCGAGTTCGACACCCTTGTGGAACAGTTCCTTCAGTTCTTCGCGGAACTCGCTGGTCCACAGGTGAGGATTTTCCATTTTGATGGTGTTGATCAGGTCGATGCCGAAATTGCAGTGCATGGATTCGTCGCGCAGGATGTACTGGTACTGCTCGGCGGCGCCGGTCATCTTGTTCTGCCGGCCCAGCGCGAGGATCTGCGCAAACCCGACGTAGAAGAACAGGCCTTCCATCAGGCAGGCAAACACAATCAGGCTTTTCAGCAGTTTCTGGTCGTTCTCCGGCGTGCCGGTCTTGAACGTGGGGTTGGTCAGTACGTCAATGAACGGGATCAGGAACTCGTCCTTCGCCCGGATCGACGAAACCTCATGGTAGGCGTTGAATATTTCGCCTTCATTGAGGCCCAGGCTTTCCACGATGTACTGGTAGGCGTGGGTGTGGATCGCCTCTTCGAAGGCCTGGCGCAGCAGATACTGGCGGCATTCCGGCGCGGTGATGTGGCGGTAGGTGCCGAGCACGATGTTGTTGGCCGCCAGTGAATCGGCGGTGACGAAAAAGCCCAGATTGCGCTTGACGATGCGGCGCTCGTCCTCGGTCAGGCCGTTGGGGTTTTTCCACAGCTCGATGTCGCGGCTCATCTGGATTTCCTGCGGCATCCAGTGGTTGGCGCAGGCCGACAGGTATTTGTCCCAGGCCCATTTGTATTTGAACGGCACCAGCTGGTTGACGTCGGTCTGGCCGTTGATGATGCGTTTATCGGCGACGTTGACGCGCCGCAGTTCTTCTTCCACAGGTCGGGTTTGCGAAGGTGCGTGGGACGGTGCACGGTCGGCCATCACGGGCTGTCTTGCCAGCCCGGCGGCACCCGGTTCTTCAAATTGCAACATCTTCAGTCTCCTTTATTGGCGTTGTGGGTGGATACCTTCCAGCACTTCGGCGGGTTCTTGGGATAGTTATCGGTGAACCCGCCTTCGTGCCGTGCAGCAAACCCTGATCCAGCAACCGCTTTACCATTCAAACTTTATTGACTGCATTCCCTGATTGGCTTTCGCCGGCCTATTTGTTATTTACTGGCATGACTCGCATTCGGGATCGAGGATCGAACACACCTTCGGCTGCTCTTCACCGTTCAAACCACCATCCGACGGCACCGCGTTCAACTGGCCCACCTTGGAGGTCGACTTCTCGGTGGAGGTCGCGCCCAGCGTACGCAGGTAATAAGTAGTTTTCAGGCCGCGTATCCAGGCCAGTTTGTAGGTGTCATCCAGCTTTTTGCCCGACGCACCCGCCATGTAGATGTTCAGCGACTGCGACTGGTCTATCCATTTTTGCCGGCGCGCCGCGCATTCAACCAGCCAGCTCGCATCCATCTCGAAGGCCGTGGCGTAGAGGCTGCGCACATCCGGCGGCACGCGGTCGATCTTGGACAGTGAGCCGTCGAAGTATTTCAGGTCGGCAATCATCACCTCGTCCCACAGGTTGAGCTTTTTCAGGTCGCGCACCAGGAACTCATTGACAACCGTGAACTCGCCCGACAGGTTGGATTTCACGTAGAGGTTCTGGTACGTCGGCTCAATGCACTGCGACAGGCCGGTGATGTTGGCGATGGTTGCCGTCGGCGCGATTGCAATGCAGTTCGAATTGCGAATGCCGACGCGCTGGATGCGGCTGCGAAGGCCGGCCCAGTCCAGCTTGGTGGACATGTCGCACTCGACATAGCCGCCGCGTTCTTCGGCCAGCACCTTCAGAGAATCCAGCGGCAGGATGCCGCGATCCCACAATGAACCCTTGAACGTCGAGTACGGCCCACGTTCCTCGGCGAGATCGGACGAGGCCGAATAAGCGGTATAGGCCACCTGCTCCATTGAGCGGTCGGCGAACTCCACGGCCGCGGGCGAGCCGTAGGGAATGCGCAGCATGTGCAGGCAGTCCTGGAAACCCATGATGCCCAGGCCCACCGGGCGGTGCTTGAAGTTGGAGTTGCGCGCCTTGTTGACGTTGTAGAAATTGAGGTCGATCACGTTGTCGAGCATGCGCATGCCGGTGGCAACCGTGCGTTTCAGCTTCTCTATGTCGAGCAGGCCGGTGGACAGATCCAGATGCGCCGGCATGTTGACCGACGCCAGATTGCAGACGGCGATTTCGTCGGGGCCGGTGTTCAGCGTGATTTCCGTGCACAGGTTTGAGCTGTGGATGACGCCGACATGGCTTTGCGGCGAACGCAGGTTGCAGGGATCCTTGAAGGTGATCCACGGATGCCCGGTTTCGAACAGCATGGTCAGCATCTTGCGCCACAGTTGGTTGGCCGGCACCTTCTTGTAGAGCTTCATCTCGCCGCGGGTGCATTTCGCCTCGTATTCGAGGTAGGCTTTTTCGAAGGCCTTGCCGAACTTCTCGTGCAGGTCTGGAACGTCGGACGGCGAAAACAGCGTCCACTCGCCGTTTTCCATGACCCGCTTCATGAACAGGTCGGGCACCCAGTTGGCGGTGTTCATGTCGTGGGTGCGGCGACGGTCGTCGCCGGTGTTCTTGCGCAGCTCAAGGAATTCCTCGATGTCCAGATGCCAGCTTTCAAGGTAAGAGCAAACCGCGCCCTTGCGTTTGCCGCCCTGGTTCACCGCCACCGCGGTGTCGTTGACCACCTTCAGGAACGGCACCACGCCCTGCGATTTACCGTTGGTGCCCTTGATGTGGGCGCCCAGCGCGCGCACGGGGGTCCAGTCGTTGCCGATGCCGCCGGCGTACTTCTGCAGCATCGCGTTTTCCTTGATCGCCTCATAGATGCCATCAAGATCGTCGGAAACCGTGGTCAGGTAGCAGCTGGCGAGTTGCGAGCGGCGCGTGCCGGAATTGAACAGCGTCGGGGTCGAACTCATCAGGTCGAAACCCGACAGCACGTTGTAGAACTCGATCGCGCGCGCTTCGCGCTGGCTTTCCGGTTCGTTCAGTGCGAGACCCATCGCCACACGCATGAAAAACACCTGGGGCAGCTCAATGCGCTGGCCGCCGATATGCAGGAAATAACGGTCGTAGAGAATCTGCAGGCCGAGGTAGGCGAATTTGAGGTCGCGCCTGGCATCCAGGGCGGCGCCCAGCGCCTTCAGGTCGTAATGGCCGAGGCGTTCGTCCAGCAGTTCCGCCGCGATGCCCTTTTTGATGAATTCCGGCAGATAGGCCGCGTAACGCGTCTCCATCTGCTCCTGCGTCACTTCCTCGCCGAGGGTCTCCAGGCGCAGCGTGTGCAGCAGCAGGCGGGCAGTGACGTAGCTGTAACCCGGATCCTGCTCGATCAGGCCGCGGGCAGCCAGCACCAGCGACTTGCGCACCTCTTCGATGGGCACCCCTTCATAGAGGTCACGGTACATCGCCTCGAGAATGGGCTGTGTGCTGACTTCGTGGCCGAGGCCGGCGCAGGCGCTCTCCACCAGCGCGGTAATCCGCGGCAGATCGAGCGGCCGTGTCGCGCCACCTTCGGTGACATTGACCACGGACTCGCGCTGCGTCGCCGCCGCGGGCTGCGCTTCGCGCTGGCGCGCGCGCTCCCGGGTGCGTTCTTCGCGATAAAGCACATAGGAGCGGGCCACGTGGTGCTCACCCATGCGCATCAGCGCGAGTTCGACCTGGTCCTGGATGTCTTCAATATGGAAAGTGCCGCCCGAAGGCTGGCGCCGCATCAGCGCGACGACCACGCTGTCGGTCAGCGCCGAGACCTGCTCGCGTACCCGCGCCGAAGCCGCACCCTGACCACCGTTGACGGCGATGAAGGCCTTGGTCAGCGCAATGGCGATTTTCGCGGGCTCAAAACCCACCACCGAGCCATTGCGGCGGATGATTTTGTACTGGGCATACAAAGCCTCACGCGCGGCTTCCTCTGCGGGGACTGCCTGTGGCACGGCACGGGATTGGGTGGATTCTGCGGCGACTTGCATAACGTTACTCCTTGATTTTTTTAGGTTTTATAACCCCCAGGAACATCAGCGCTCCCAGCCCGTCAATCACCGTAAGACCACTATATGTTGTGGTTGACGCAATAATTTCGACCAATTCTAGTGGCCGTGTTTTGAATCCGCAATAGGTTTTGACGCTTTTTTTAAAAGTTATTGAGAAACAGCAGGAAACAACGCCAAGCACCGGATTAATTGCACAAAAAGTGGGCAGCTGGAGGTCAGGCCGGGAGCACCAGGGTGCATCAGGCGCCGCAAATCAACGGAATGCAGGAAAACGCATCCGGATGGCGTTCAGAGGTGCGGGGTTTTATCGATTGTCGGGCTGGCGCAGGCTGGCACGATAGCGTTGCCAGTCAAAAAACGGCCCCGGATCGGTTTTGCGCCCCGGCGCAATATCGGAGTGCCCGACACTGGCGGTGATCGGATAACGTGCGTGCAGGGCGCGGGCCAGCACCCCCAGCCGGTCGTACTGGACAGCGCTGAAAGCCACGTCATCCGCGCCTTCGAGCTCGATACCGATAGAAAAATCATTGCAGCGCTCGCGCCCGCACCACAAGGACTGCCCGGCATGCCATGCCCGCAGCCCACAGGGTACGAACTGCAGCAGGGCGCCGTCGCGGCGGATGAAAAAATGCGCGGATACCCGCAGCCCGGCGATGGCGGCGAAGTACGGATGCGCCGCGGGATCGAGCCGGTTCATGAACAGGTCGGTGACCGCCGCACCGCCGAAGACACCCGGCGGCAGGCTGATGTTGTGGATGACCAGCAATTCGATCGCCGCACCGGAGGGGCGATCATCACAGTTGGGTGAAGCCATATAAAGCGCCCCATCAACCAGCCCGGCGGCATCAATGTTCATGACCGCCGCTCAGGACTTGGCTTCCAGTTCCTGTTTGATGCCCAGGCGCTGAATGCGGTAACGCAGGGCGCGGAAGGAGATGCCCAGCAGTTTGGCGGCGGCAGTCTGGTTGTAACGTGCGTGTTCCAGCGCTTCAAGAATCGCCTTGCGTTCAATAGCCTCGAGTCGCTCCGGCAGCGGCAGGCCCTCGACATCCATTTCCTGCTCGGCGGCGCGTTCATCCGACAGTTGCAGATCGCCAACCGCAATCTCGTCACCGCTGACCAGTGCCACGGCACGTTCGAGGATGTTTTCCAGTTCACGCACATTGCCCGGGAAATGATAATCCTGCAGGGCGGCTTCGGCCTGCGCCGACAGCCGGGGTGGTGCCCGCCCTTCACCGGCATGGCGCGCGAGTATCGCCGCCGCGAGCCGCGGAATGTCTTCGCGCAACTCGCGCAACGCCGGCATGCGCAGCTCAATCACGTTCAGGCGGTAATACAGATCCTGCCGGAACGCGCCGCTTTTCACTTCCTCGGCAAGGTGGCGGTGCGTCGCACTGATGATGCGCACATCCACCGGCTCCTCGCTGGTGGAGCCCACCTTGCGCACGCGTTTTTCCTGAATGGCGCGCAGCAGCTTGACCTGCATCGACAGCGGCAGATCGCCGACCTCGTCGAGAAACAGCGTGCCGCCGTCGGCCGCCTGGAAAAACCCGTCGTGATCCGCCAGCGCCCCGGTAAACGCCCCTTTTTTGTGCCCGAAAAACTCGGATTCCATCAGGTTCTCCGGGATTGCACCGCAGTTGACCGCCACAAAAGAACTTTCGCGTCGCGCGCCGTTCATGTGTATCCGGCGGGCCGCCAATTCCTTGCCGGAACCCGATTCGCCGCGGATCTGCACCGGCGCCTGACTACGCGCAAGTTTGTCGATCATTTGCCGCGCCTGCTCCATCAGCGGCGAATTACCGATCAGTGATGGCACTCCGGATTCGTGCTGCGCATCGGCATCCGGATCCTGGCGCTCGCCGCCGGGTCGCGGCAACTTGAGAGCGGAACGCACCAGGGCCCGCAACTGGTCCAGTGACACCGGTTTGCCGAGGTAATCGAATGCCCCGGCCTTGAGTGCGGCCACTGCATTCTCCGCGCTGCCGTGCGCGGTGATCACGGCAACCGGCAGGCTGGGATGATTCCTGGTGATGTGTTCAACGATCGACAGGCCGTCGCCGTCGGCCAGCCGCATGTCGGTCAGGCACAGCTCGAATGAACTGCGCCCGAGCAGTTCCAGGGCCTCTGACACACTCGCCGCGCAGTGCGGCTCCAGGCCCATGCGCAGCAATGTAATGCCGAGCAATTCGCGGATGTCTGCTTCATCATCGACGACCAGCACGTGACCCGTTGCCACCCTTACCCCCCTTGACCTCGTCCTTTACCCCGGTCCTTTACCCGCGCTTTTACTCACCCACGCCTTTTACTCGTTTAGCCCGCAGCGCAGGTTACCGAGAACCGCGCGCCACGGGGCGAATCCACGTATTCGAGCATGGCGCCATTCGCTTCGCAAATCTCCCGCGCCAGATAAAGACCCAGTCCGGTGCCACCGGGGGATGTGGTGAAAAACGGCTCGAACAATTTGCTGCGCGACTCCGGCGGCAAGCCGGGACCGTCATCAACGACCTCCAATCTTACCGCATTGCCGCGACTGGCCCGCCCCACCACGAGGCTGATGCTGCCGGGGCCGCGCTGCGAATGGCGCAATGCGTTCTGGCACAGATTCCACAACACCTGGTTCAGGTGGTCACGGTCGAACATCACATGGGGATCCAGCGCCAGGTGCAATTCAATCACGTTCGCTTCCAGTTTTTCCGTGGCGACAAACTGCTCGACAAATGCCCGCAGGTAAGTCGCCAGGTGGAAACGCTCGCGCATGGCGCGTTCACCGCGGTTCAGCGTCTGCACGTCGTTGATCATGCGGTCAAGGCGGCGGGTATTGTCGCGGATGATCGTGGTCAGGCGTTGCGCGCCCTTTGAGACCTCGGGTTCCTCCTGCAACAATTCCGCGGCATGACTGATGGCGCCCAGCGGATTGCGGATTTCGTGGGCAATGTTCGCGGTCAGCCGTCCCAGCGCGGCAAGCTTCAATTGCCGGGCTTCAGCCTGGATACGCGCCAGGTCTTCCAGGAAAATGACCGCGCCGGCACCGCGCCGCGCCGCAACCGGCACCAGCCTTGCGCGCAGATGCGGATTGAGTTCGAAAGCGTCCGGGGTTTCACGGCCCTGCTGATCGTGCAACCAGGTCTCGACGCGGGCATGCAGGGCGGGCGCACGATCCTTCAGCGCCACGCCGCCGCGAAGGCCGCCGATCATGCGCTCCGCAGCGGTATTGACCTGGCGCACGATGCCCCCACCATCGACAACGATCACACCGTGCTCCATGTCCTGGATCACCAGCTGGTTGACCTGCGCCATGTTGGCCAGATCGATTTCGCGTTGCGCCGCCAGCCGTTCGCTCGCCAGGGAACGCGTGGCCAATGTATGCGCGAGCCAGGCGATCGCAAAATAGGCGATGGACAGCAGACCGGCCTGCGCATACTGCGCGCCGCTCTCCGAAAATCGCAGCACCTCGTAGGTATGCTCCAGCAGCACTGCAATGGTCGCGATCGCCGCAAAAAACAGCGTCAGCTGGCCGCGGCTGACCAATCCTGCAGCCGCCAGTGAAGTCAGCAGCAGCAAGCCCAGCCCGCTCGACAATCCGCCGCTGGCATACATCAGCAGCACGACAAACCCGATATCGCCGCCGACCTGGATCGCCAGTTGCCAGGTGAAGCGCTCGCGCGTGCGGATGATCACGAACATCGCCAGCGCAAATGCGGCATAACTGGCGGCGCCGATCAGGAACAGCCGCATGTCCCGCGAACCGAACTGCAAAGTGCCGCCCCAGAAACCGCCTGCCAGCAGCAACAGCAGCGCCGCGGCCGTGCGGTAACCATTGAACAACTGCAGGGAACGCCAATAGGTGTCAGGCGTACGACCGGCACCCTCGGCTTCGCGGAAGTCCGGCGGCATTGTTTGGTCGACGGGGATCATCGGCGGCACTCAGCGTTTTGGGTGAAACGCCTGCTCGTGTTCCTTTGAGCAGAAGTAGCGGGGCCCGGAAATGATGCCCTCTGCGCGCGGCAGGTGCACCCCGCAATGCGCGCAATCCACCATGTCTTCGGCTTGTGGCTCCGCGGGCCGCTGCACATCACGATTCGCGCGCCGGCGATGGTTGCGCAGCAGCCAGAACACTGCGGCGATTGCGATTGCGATGAGCAGGATCTTGGCCATTGATGCTTCAATTGCCGGACAACCGGTACGGGCAGCGCAGATTCTGCCGCTGCGCGGGGCGCAGGTCAGGTGTGCGCCGACTCCGGATCCACGGCCAGTGCCTCCAGGAAACGCGACACCAGATTGTAGCCCCCGATGGTCGCCGTCAGTTCGACGATTTCGCGCTGGTTGAAATGCCCGCGCAAAACCTCGAAAACGGCATCGGGGACATGGATGTCCCGCGTCATTGCATCGGTATAGGCCAGCACCGCCCTCTGCGCCTCTGTCAGCGCGATGGAATCCTGCCAGCGGTCCAGCGTGTCGAGCTGGGCCTGCGTGACGCCCTCGCGCAGCGCAAACGGCACGTGAACCTGATATTCGTAGGATGCGCCGTTCAGCAGCGCCACGCGCAGGATGACCAGTTCGCGATAATCGCCGCGCAGCGTGCACTGCTGGCGGATCGCGGTAAACAGCGCGAGCCAGCCTTCGGCCACCGGCGGCGCGTTGAGCAACATGCTGTACAGATTAAGCATGCGCCCGTCACGTTCCTTGCGGATCTGATCCGCCAGCGCCCGCACGGCCGGGCTGCTGTTCTCGTCGCCATAGGCTAGGCGGGCCATCAGTAACACTCCGGGATTGGAAAGACCACTCCGGTCAGAGCCGGCCGGACGGCATCCAGAAAATCGTGGTCGGGGTGAGAGGATTCGAACCTCCGACTCCTGCGTCCCGAACGCAGTACTCTACCAGGCTGAGCTACACCCCGAATTGCACAAACAAGATTTACGAAGAAGCTTTACGAACAAGCTTCACAAACTTTACGAACATTAAAAACAATAAATAAGGGCACGTTGCACGTGCCCTTCGGTCAATGAGATCGCGTTACCGCAAACCTTGCCAATTGTAGCAAAAAATCCCGGTATTGCGTGGGCGGAATCAAATCCAGCGCTGCGGCTGCCGCGCGCACTTCCGCCTCGGCCTGCCGGCGTGTGTAATCCAGCGCCCCTGACCGGTGGATTGCCGCCAGCACACGATCCAGGTCGTCCAGCCCTCCGGAAGCCAGTGCGCTGCGCACCAGCGCCGCCTCTTCGGGGCTGCCGTGCTGAATGACCCGGATCAACGGCAGGGTCGGCTTGCCTTCGGCAAGATCATCACCCACGTTTTTGCCAATGACACCGGCATCCCCCGAGTAGTCCAGCACATCATCGATCAACTGGAATGCAGTGCCGAGATGGCTGCCATAGGCCGCCATCGCTTCCTCCACGGCCGGCGGCGCCCCCGCCAGCAAGGCTCCCAGCCGGCTCGCGGCCTCGAACAGTTTGGCGGTTTTGTAGCGTATGACCTGCAGGTAGCCGGCTTCATCGATGTCGGCATTGCGGCAATTCATCAATTGCAGCACCTCGCCCTCGGCGATGACGTTGGTGGCGTCGGCAAGCACCCGCAGTACGCGCATGTCGTCGATGTTCACCATCATCTGAAACGCACGGGAGTAGACAAAATCGCCAACCAGCACCGAAGCCGCATTGCCAAAAAGGGTGTTGGCCGTGGGCCGTCCGCGGCGCAGCGCCGATTCATCCACCACATCGTCATGGAGCAGCGTCGCGGTATGGATGAACTCCACGACGGCGGCCAGCGTATGGTGGGCAGTGCCGCGGTAACCCAGCGCCCCGGCAGACAGCAGCACCAGGGCGGGACGCAGCCGTTTGCCGCCTCCGCCGATGATGTACTCCGCCACCTGACGGATCAACACCACTTCCGAATGCAGGCGTTCGCGGATCACCTGATCCACGGATTGCATGTCGGCGGCGAGCAGTTTGCTGAGGTTTTCGAGGAACACGGGGCGGGCAAAAACCGGAATGATAACAACATCGCGCACCCACAGACATGCCACTGACCGCAGACACAAGCCGGCAGCCTTCTCTAATTCATTGATTTTTAATGTCTATTTACCAAGGGGCAGCCGTCGGGAAGTTTTGACTCGGCTCACCCCGGCTTGTATAATCGCGGGCTTTCCGTAGTCCGAGCTGAGAGGTTTTCCATGTATGCGGTAGTCAAGACCGGCGGCAAACAGTATCGCGTGAGCGCTGGCACCAAAAT
>JAIETP010000034.1 GCA_019744975.1 Burkholderiales bacterium | reverse complement strand
GTCGGCCCAGCACGCCCCGGTGCGCAGCACCCAGAGGATGCCGTTCAATACCGCCCGGTCGCTGTGCGTGGGTGGTCTGCCCCGGCCGTCGGCACGGGGCACCACTTTCGGGATCAAAGGCTCCAGAATTGCCCATTGTTCGTCGGTGAGTTCTTCTCGTTTGGCCATGCAAAAAACGTAGCACGGCCCTTCCAGAAAGTACAGAACCTATTTATGAAATGACTTCTAGTCATTGTGATTCTTCAGCCACTCGGCGCCCTGTTCGCGCTCGATGATGATCGAGCGTACCCGATGCAGGGCCGTGGCGATGGTGTACATCCAGGCAGCCAAGGCCATCAACATCATGCCGGTGAACATGGTCGCCGCCATCGTCGGTGCACTGGTAAGGCTGACCGATGCGCCCTGGTGCAGCGTATTCCACCACTTCACCGAAAAATAAATGATCGGGATGTTGATCACGCCCACCAGCGCGAGCACCGCGCCGGCGCGGTCGGCGCGGCGCGCATCGTCGATGCCGGCCTGCAGCGTCATGAAACCGAAATACAGGAACAGCAGGATCAGTTCCGAGGTCAGCCGTGCATCCCACACCCACCACGTGCCCCAGGTCGGTTTGCCCCACAAGGCGCCGGTCCACAGCGCGACAAAGGTGAACAGTGCGCCGGTCGGCACCAGCGCCGAAACCATCATGTGCGACAGCCGCGTGTTGAAAATCAGGCCGACGCCGGCCCAGAACGCCATCACCACGTAAATCAACATCGACATCCATGCCGCAGGCACGTGGATGAAAATGATGCGGTAGGACTCACCCTGCTGATGATCGGTCGGCGCCACGAAAAAACCGGTGTACAGCCCGGCCAGGCAGAGCAGGGCGGCGGCCCAGCCGAACCACGGCAGCATTTTTCCCGCGAGCGGATAAAAGGCCTGGGGTGAGGCGTATTTGAAGATGTTGATGCCCCCCGCCAGCAATACCGGCTGATTCAACACGTCCGCCCCTGAGTGTGCATTAAAAGCCGCATTAAAAAATGTTTAAAATCAACAACTTATATTATTCCGCTGAGCTATTCTGCTGAAATCCGCAGCGCCACCGCTATGGCCCAGGGCGCAAACGTCGCGGTGACCAGCAATTGCGCCGCCAGCAGCAGCAACTGCGCATCGGCGCCGAGGCCGGCCGATGCGGCATCCACCGCACCGGCGCCGAGGATCAGTACCGGCACATACAGCGGCAGCACCAGCAGCGCCAGCAACATGCCGCCGCCCCGCAGTCCCAGCGTCAGCGCCGCGCCGATGGCGCCGGTCAGCGTCAGTATCGGGGTGCCCAGCAGCAGTGAGAGCGTGAGCACCGGTGAAAGTTCTGGCGCCAGGTCGAATTGTATCGCGAGCACCGGCGACAGAATGACCAGCGGCAGGCCCGACATCAGCCAGTGCGCAAAGGCGCGCGCCATCACGATTAGGCTGAGCGGCGCCGCCGCCAGCAGCATCTGGTCGAGCGCGCCGTCGCCGTGGTCGGAAGCGAACATGTTCTGCAGCGACAGCATGCAGGCGAGCAGGGCCGCGACCCAGATGATGCCCGGCGCAATGGTGCGCAGCAGATTGGGTTCGGGGCCGACGCCCAGCGGGAACAGGCTGACCACGATCACGAAAAACAGCACGACGGTGGCGATGTCGGCGCGGCGGCGCCAGGCCAGCATCAGGTCGCGGCGGATCACCGCCCGCAGCAGGGCCATCATCAGCGGCCGAACCCGTCGAGATCGAGTTCGCGCATGGCGGGCGCGACAATCGGCACTTCCTGGTGCGTTGTCATCACCACCATGCCGCCATCGGCCAGATGCGCGCCGACGACGGATTGCATGCGGGAAACCGCGGCGCTGTCCAGGGCGGCAAACGGTTCGTCGAGTATCCACAGGGGCAGCGTGCCGCACAGGGACAATCGCGCCAGCGCCGTGCGCCGGCGCTGGCCCTGCGACAGCGCCTTGGCCGGCAGGCGTTCACGGCCGGCCAATCCGAAATCGGCAAGAGCCTGCCGCTGCTGCTCCGGTCCGGTATGAACGCCGGACAGCGCACACAACACGCCGAGGTTTTCGGCTGCGCTCAGTTCATCCTTCAGCGCGTTGCTGTGGCCGATGTAGGCGAGGTGGCGCCAGTATTCCTCGCGCAGGCTGCGGATGTTCGCGTTTTGCCAGCGCACTTCGCCGGCGCTCGGCAGCAGCAGTCCGCACAAGGCGCGCAACAGGCTGGTTTTGCCGCTGCCATTGGAACCCGTGACCAGCAGCAGTGTGCCGGGGCGCAATTCGAGGGTAATGTCGCCAAACAGCCGGCGATCGCCGCGGGTGATATCGAGTTTGTGGGCTGCAAGCATGGGGAGTGATGGGGCTGCAATCTTTGCGGCTGCGCCCGCGACGGCTGACGTGACGCGGGCCTTACAGTACCACAGAAGTACCTGAAAAGTTTGGTGCGGGGATGGACAGGCCGCCACGCGCCGCGGCGGAGTTCATGAATGTGATACGCATCAATGCGGTGCGAGCCAGACTTTCTTTTTGATTTCACGGCGTAAGAGTTCCTCGTCTTTGCCCTTGATGAAAAATTTATGCACTTCCCCCTCGTTGATGGCTGCTGTCGCGATGCCAAAATCGCCGGCACCGCTGAACATGATGCGCATGGTGTCCGGATACATCAATTTGCTGCGCCGCAGGAATTCGACCCCGCTCATGCCCGGCATGTTTTCGTCGGTAATGATGATGCTCACCCGGTTTGTCGCCAGCAATTCGAAGGCGTCGCGTGTGCTGGTGGTTTCAAGCACCCGGTGCCCGTCGCGTTGCAGCAGGAGGCGGGTCAGCATCAGGTGATCAGGATCATCGTCGACGAGCAATACGGCAGGAATTTCCGCTGCTCTTGCCGCCACCTGTGCCGGGTGCAGGACGCTCCCCTGCGCGAGCAGCCTGGTGCAGACATCGACGGGCAGCGGGCGCGAGAACAGGTAACCCTGCGCCTCGTCGCATTGATTCTGGCCGAGGAATGCCAGTTGTTCCTTGGTTTCCACGCCTTCGGCGATCACCTTGAGATCGAGGCCGTGGGCGAGGGTGATCACTGTTCTGGTGATGGCGGCATCATCCGGGTCGGAGGTGATGTCGCGAACGAATGAACGGTCGATTTTCAGCGCATCCAGCGGCAGCCGTTTCAGGTAACTCAGGCCGGAGTATCCCGTGCCGAAATCGTCGGCCGACAGGCGAACCCCCAGATTCGCGATTTCCGTGAGCACGACGATGGCCTGCTCCGGATTCTCCATCAACGAACTTTCGGTGATTTCGATTTCGATCAACTCGGCGGGGACGCTGAATTCAGCCAGCGCGCGTCCCAGCGTGGCGCCGAAACCCGGCTGTTTCAGCTGGCGGGCGGAGAGGTTGACGGCAACCGGCACCGGTGTGAGCCCGGCTTCACGCCAGGCATGGATCTGGGCACATGCAGTGCGGGTGACCCAGTCGCCGACCGGCACGATCAGCCCGGTTTCTTCCAGCAGCGGAATAAACTGGTCGGGGCCCACCATGTTTTTGTCCGGCGGTCGCCAGCGCAGCAGGGCTTCGAGTCCGGTGATTTTCCCGCTCGCGACGTCCACCTTGGGCTGGTAATGCAGCACAAACTCCCTGCGTTCGATCGCGTGTCGCAGCCCGGTTTCCAGGCGCAGTTTTTCCGTTGCACGCTGGTTCATTTCCGCGGTGTAGTACTGATAGTTGTTGCGGCCTGCGGATTTTGCACCGTACATCGCCGCATCGGCGTCACGGATCAGGGTTTCGATATCGTCGCTGTCGGTGGGATAAAGAGTGATGCCGATGCTGGCGGTCACGAACACTTCATTGCCGTCCAGGTCGTACGGCATCCTGAGCACTTCAATCAGTTTTTGCGCGACCAGGCCCGCATTCTGCGGCGACATGAGTTCGGACAGGATCACGGCGAATTCGTCACCGCTCAGCCGGCCGACGGTATCGCTCGGCCGCAGCGCCCGGGTCAGGCGCATCGCTACCTGTTTCAGCAGCAGGTCGCCGGCGGCGTGGCCCAGCGTATCGTTGACCAGTTTGAAGCGGTCAAGGTCGAGGAACAGCACGCCGACGAACCAGTTGTTCCTGCGCGCCTGTGCGATGGTCTGGCCGAGGCGGTCGTGCAGCAGTACGCGGTTGGGCAGGCCGGTCACGCTGTCGTAATGGGTCAGGTGTGCGAGGCGTTCGCTGGATTGTTTGCGTTCAGTGATGTCGCGGCTGACACCCACCAGCCCGTAAATTTTTCCGGTGGCATCCCGCAGCGGGACTTTCGACGTCAGATGCCAGCGGGTTTCGCTGTCCGATTCGCTGCCGGCGCCGAAATGGGTGCGGCCCTCGCGTTCGATCAATGGTTCGCCGGTATTGAAGATCGCCTGGTCTTCGTCATGAATGCGCCGGGCCTGCTGCGGCGGGAAAATGTCGAATACTGTTTTACCGACGATGTTTTCGAGTTGATCGATGCCACGCACTTTCAGATTGGCGGCGTTTTGCAGGATGTAGCGCCCTCCGACATCCTTGACGTAAATGCGGTCGGGGATCGCATCGACGACAGTGCGCAGCATCATCCGTTCCTGCGCTAATGCATCTTCCGCGCGTTTGCGTTCGGAGATGTCTTCAATGATGCGCAGAAAATAAAGCGGTTTTCCGGCGACATCGCGGACCAGCGAAACGGAGCGGTTGGTCCACACCAGTGCGCCGTCCTTGCGGATATAGGGGCGCGTCGACGAGTAACTCTTCATTTCCCCGCGCAGCATCTGCTGCATGTATCTTGGCCGATCCACCTCCTGGTATTCCGGCTGCAGAAGGTCCGCGGTGGTCATGTTCAGCAGTTCTTCCTGCGTATATCCCAGGATTTCGCACATTTTGGGGTTGACGCTAAGGATCATGCGATCAATGGCACTGTGCATTATGCCGACCGGTGCATTGTCAAAAGTGGCGCGGTAGCTTTCTTCGGCCAGCTTGCGTTCGGTGACATCCTCGACGACAAGAATGAAATGGGGTTCGTTGCTGGCAGCGTCGCGTGCCAGCGAAGTCGTGCGTTTGGCCCAGATCAGTTGCCCGTCTTTGCGCATGTAACGCTTTTCGGAACTGAAACTCCTGATTTCCCCAGCGAGCATGCGTGAACGCATTGCAAGGTCCATTCCGAGGTCATCGGGGTGGCTGAGCTGTTTCAGGTTCATTTGCAGGACCGCTTCGCGACTGTAACCCGTCATGTCGCAGAATTTCTGGTTGGCCTCGATCACCTTGCTTTCAAAATCGACACGCACGATGCCGACAGCCGCCTGCTCGAAGGTCTGTTCCAGAAGCGCTTCAGCCTGCTTGCGGGCGGTAATATCCTGCACCACGGCAATGACATGCGTCGGTTTGCCGTTCGCGCCGTAAACCGCGGACATCGACACATTGCACCAGATGATTCCGCCGTCCTTGCGGATATAACGCTTTTCGGCATAAACCTGCTGTTTGTTCCCGCGCAGCAGTTCCCCGGTGCGCTGGCGGCTGGACTGCCGGTCATCGGGGTGGGTGACGTCGTTGAGGGCGTTTTTGTGCAGCAGTTCCTCGCGGCTGTAGCCGAGCATGTCGCACAGGCTGTCGTTGATCGTCTGATAATCTCCGGACGGCAGGGTCAGTGCAATGCCGACAGCGGCCTGGTCGAAGGTGGCGCGAAACAGCGCTTCCGCAGACTTGCGGCTGGAAATATCGTGGAACATGGTGACGAAATGGTCGGGTGTGCCATCTGGCTTGCGCATCAGCGCGACCGACACGGTGACCCAGACCATTGACTGATCGCCGCGGATATAGCGCTTTTCGCGGGAGGCATTTTCCGTGGCGCCGCCCGCGATCAATTGTTTGCGGAAATCGTTTGACGTGTCGCGATCTTCAGGATGCGTGATGTCAAGAAATGTGCGGGTCAGCAGCTCTTCGCGCGTATAACCGAGGATTTCGCAGGCCTGCGGATTGATTTCGATGAAGCGGCCGTCAAGGCTGGTGTGGGTGATGCCGATGGGTGCGTGCTCGAAGGTGCTGCGATGGCGCTGCTCGGTTTGCCTTGCAATATCCCGCAACTGCCGCCGCTCAATTGCGCCGGTAACCGCTGTGGAAAGACGGCCCAGGCGGTCTTTGAGCAGGAAGTCATCCGCACCGAGGCGCATGACTTCAACGGCCTGTTCTTCGCTGATGCCGCCGGAAATCAGGATGAACGGGATTTCAGATTCTGATTCGCGGAGGATGGTGAGGGCGCGCAGACCGCTGAATTGCGGCAGATGGTAATCGGAGAGCACGATATCAGGGCGGCTGGCCAGGGCGGCGCGGAATCCGGCTTCGGTCTCGACCCGGGTGCACTCCATCACATAACCCGGTGTATCCAGACTTTTTTCAATCAGTTCAGCGTCCAGGGGCTGATCCTCGAGGATCAGCACACGCAAACGGATGCGTTCATTCTTCATGTCCGGCGCCTTCCCAATCCAGCCCCGGCAGACTGCGCCGGTACGGACAAAGGGGTGAACTGGGTGGGTGAAGGACACATCGGCACAGCCCGTCTCCATGGATCCACTCAGATGCGTGGATCAGTGCCGCTAGGGTAAGGTAAAACTGTGCGATTGTGCTGCTCTTGCGCGAATTTGCAAGCGGCAGGAAATACTTTGACCGCGGCAGACGAGCCCCGGCATGCGGACGAGTCCAGTCTGAGGTTTTCGGGGCGTCATGCCCTTGCGGGGAGAGCGAACCGGGTTGTTGACTTCAGTCCGTGGTCAGTCGCCGCCGGGGCCGTCCCTGTCCCCGCTGTACTGCGTTGAGTGCCGGCCTGTAATGGTCGGGCGCATGCCAGATTTTTCGCTTGATCTCGCTGCGCAGCAACTCACCATCCCGGTCTTTGACAAAAAACTTGTGGACTTGGCCTTCGTTGATGGCCGCGGTGGCGGTTTCGAAATCACCACCCCCGCTGAGCATGATGCGTACGATTTCGGGATACATCAGCTTGATTTTTTTCAGGAATTCAACGCCACTCATCTCCGGCATGTTTTGGTCGGAGATGACAACGCCCACGCGGTTGAGTGCCAGCAGCTTGAATGCATCCTGTGCGCAGGCGGCTGTAAGTGTATGGTGACCGTCTTTTTGCAGCAGCATCCGGGTCAGTTCCAGGTCGTTGGCGTCGTCGTCGACCAGAAGAACGGCCGGTGCCCGCTCCGCATCGTCCGTCGGCTGTTTGCTGCGCGGCGGGAGACCAGTGGCGAGCAATGCCGTGCAGGAATCCAGGTCCAGCGGTTTGGCAAACAGATAACCCTGCGCTTCATCGCAGTGATGGGCGCTGAGGAATTCGAGCTGCGCCTCGGTTTCCACACCTTCGGCCACGACCTTCAGTCCGAGGCTGTGCGCGAGCGTGATCACGGTTTGCGTAATCACCGCATCGTCTTCGTCGCTGGTGATGTCGCGCACGAATGAACGGTCGATTTTGAGGGCATCGAGGGGGAGGCGTTTCAGATAACTCAGGCTGGAGTAGCCGGTGCCGAAATCATCGGCATCCAGGCCGATACCCAGTGCCTTCAGTGACTCCAGCACGATGATGGCTTCCTCCGGATTATCCATCAACGAGCTTTCAGTGATCTCGACACGGATCAGCTCCGGGTTGACGTCAAAATCCTTTATCGCCTGTTCCAATACCCTGGCGTAACCCTGTTGCCGCAGCTGGCGGGCTGACAGGTTGATGGCCACCGGAACCACAGGAACACCCGCTTTGCGCCAAGCCTGCAGTTGCGCACAGGCTGCCCGGGTGACCCATTCTCCGACCGGCACAATCAGGCCGGTTTCCTCGAGCAGCGGGATGAATTGGGCGGGGGACACCAGGCCGTGTCCGGGTGACTGCCAGCGCAGCAGGGCTTCGAGTCCGTTGACCTTGTTGCTGGCGATGTCGACCTTGGGTTGGTAGTGCAGCAGCAGTTCATTGCGCTCCAGCGCCCGGCGGATGCCGGTTTCCATCTGCAGTTTTTCCGTCGCGCGGGCATTCATCTCCGCGGTGTAATACTGATAGTTGTTGCGGCCCGCAGCCTTGGCGCTGTACATCGCTGCATCGGCGTCGCGGATCAGCGTGTCTATGCTTTCGCTGTCAGAGGGGTAGAGGGTGATGCCGATGCTGGCGGTCACAAAGACTTCACTGCCTTCAAGGTCGAAAGGGGCGGCGAGGGCATTGAGGATTTTCTGGGCGACATAACCTGCGTTCTGTGTTTCGGCAAGTTCGGACAGGATCACCGCAAACTCGTCGCCGCTGAGCCGACCGACGGTGTCGGTCGGGCGCAGGCATGCACTCAGCCGGGCAGCGACCTGTTTCAGCAGCAGATCACCACTGACATGGCCGAGGGTGTCGTTGACCAGCTTGAAGCGGTCGAGGTCGAGGAACAGCACGCCGACGATCCAGTGGTTGCGTCGTGCCTGGGCCACGGCCTGGCGCAGGCGGTCGTTGAACAACACCCGGTTGGGCAGCCCGGTCAGGCTGTCATAGTGCGCGAGATTCGCCAGCTGTTCCTCCGCGAGCTTGCGCTCGGTGATGTCTTCGGCAATGCCGGCGATGCGGTAAATCTCGCCCTGGGCGTTGCGTACCGGGAATGCGCGGTCGTGAATCCAGCGCAGGTTGCCGCCAACGTCAAACATGCGGTACTCGATGTCATAAGTACCCAGCAGGGCGCGTTCCTTGCGGGCTGCTTTTACGCGGTCGCGATCGTCGTCGTGAATGAACTTCAGCCACGCCCGGGGCTCGGACTCCAGCTCAGCCGCTGGCCGGCCCGAGATCGTTTCATAAGCCTTACTGACGTAGATGGACGATTTCTGCGCAACGTCGCTCATCCAGAATACCTGCGGAATGTTCCGGGTCAGCTCGCGGAATTTTTCGTCGCTTTCAATCAGTGCGGTTTGTGCTTCACGGTGTTTGGTTTCAAGATCCAGGCCGTCCAGCGCATAGGAGATGTCTTCCGCCATTTCACCGAGCAGGGAGAGCAGGACTTCGTCAAAGAATCCCGCTTCCTTCGCCATGAAGGTGAGTACGCCTATGGTCCTGCCGGCCGTCTTCAGCGGCAGGCTGGCCACGGCGTTCAGGCCGGCGGCCCGGGTTTGGCTGTGCCAGGGCGCCAGACTCGGGTCGTTGATAATGTCATTGCTGACCACCGCGCGTCCTTCCCGCACTGCAACGCTGCTGGTGCCCTGGCCTTCCGGGATGCCGGCATCAACCGAGACACGCAGGGTGTCGAGGTAAGCGCTTGCGCTGCCCGCGGAAGCAACGGCCCCGATCAACCCGCTTGCCGGATTGATCAGGCCGATCCAGGCCAGCGCGAACGGGTTCTGTTCCACGGCAATGCGGCAGATGCGGTTGAACAGCGCATCGCGGTTTTTGATGCGGACAATGGCGGCATTGGTCTGACTCAGCGTGTTGTAAAGCTGGTTCAGACGCCGAATCTGCTGTTCTGCCTGTTTGCGCTCGGTGATGTCGATGTGGCCGCCGACAAACCGGTCGGGTTTGCCCTGCTCATCCAAGTGCACCCGCCCCTGGGACAGCATCCAGCGGTAACTGCCGTCCTTGTGACGCATCCTGAATTCGGTGTCGAAGTTTAGTGTTGCACCGGACACACATTGCGCAACCAGGCCGAATGTTCTGTCGATGTCCTCCGGATGCATGAGCTTCCTTGCCGCATCCACGGAATCCTCGACTTCGGTATCCTCGTAGCCGAGCTGGGATTTGTACTCCGCCGAATACTGCATGCGGTCGGTCTTGAGATCCCAGTCCCACAGACCGACATTCGAGCTCCTGATGGCGGTTTGCAGTTTTTCCTGCGCGGTAGCCAGCGCGATTGCGGCGCGCTTTTGCTCGGTGATGTCGTGGCTGATGCCGGCGATGCCGTAAATCCTGCCCGAAGCATCCTTCAGCGGAATTTTCGAGGTCAGGTTCCAGCGGGTTTCCCGTGTGCGCTGGTCTGCATTGCTGAAGTAGGTTTCGCATTCGCGGTTCAGCAGCGGAATTCCGGACTCGATGATGGCGCGGTCTTCGGCGTCGCGTTGTTCTGCCAAAGCTCGTGGATAAACGTCAAAAACCGTCTTGCCGACGATGTCGTCGTGTCGCTCGAGGTCGCGAACCTTCAGATTCGCGGTGTTGTGCAGCAGAAAACGCCCTTCGCTGTCCTTGACGTAAATGCGGTCCGGCATGGCGTCGATGACCGTGCGCAACAGCTGCCGTTCCTGCGCCAGCTGATCTGCCATGGCCTTTTTTTCGCTGATGTCCTCGATGGTGCGAAGGAAATACAGTGGTTGTCCGGCGGCATCCCTGACCAGCGAAATATGGCGGTTGACCCAGATAATGGTGCCGTTCTTGCGGCGGAACGGCCGTTCTGACGAAAAATGCTCGATCTTTCCGGACAGCATCGGATCGAGGAATTTTGCCTGCTCAACGCCCCGATTCTCGGGAAGTATGATGTCCGCGATGTTCATTGTCACCAGTTCTTCGCGGGTATAACCGAGGATTTCACAAAGCTTGGGATTCACCTGCAGGATGCGGCTGTCAAGGCTGCTGTGCATGATGCCAACCGGTGCATGTTCGAAAGTCACGCGGTAACTTTCCTCGGCGGCCTTGCGGTCGGTGATGTCCTCAACAACGATGATGTAGTGGGTTTCCTCGTTCGTGGCATCCCGTGCCAGCGAGGTGGTGCGCCGGACCCAGATGATGCCCCCGTCCTTGCGCAGGTAGCGTTTCTCGGAACGGAAGTGGTCGAATTCACCGGCGAGGAGTTTTGTGCGCAAGGCGGTGTCCTGGCCGCGGTCATCGGGGTGGCTGATCTGGAGGATCGTCATGCGCAGCAGTTCCTCTCGGTCATAACCCGTCATTTCGCAGAATTTCTGGTTGGCATCAAGGATGTTGCGGTCGAGATCGCAGCGCACGATGCCGACTGCGGCCTGATTGAACGTTGCGCGGGACTTGCGTTCGCTTTCTGTCAGTGCAACGCGTAAGCGGCGGTCGACAAGGGTGTCGCTGATGCGATTGGCGACTGCATCGAGCATTTGTTGTTCCTCAGCAAGGAACAGCTCGCTTGAGGTGTCCGGTGCCTGCAGATAACACACCGTGATCGAGCCGACTGTCGCGCTATCGACGATCAACGGAGCTTCCTGCCGCCTAGGCGTGAGGCGGAAATTATCAGTCTGCTGCGCCGTGTTCCCGTGCGTGATACGTGCGCAGGCGTGTTCGGGCCACTGATAGGCCATGACCAGGGATTTCAGGATGCTGTCGAACAGTTCTTCCTGCGACAAACCGGATTGCTGAACCAGGTCCGAAACCGTGTACAAACAGGTCAATTCCTTGACGCGTTCGCCGAGGTCACGGGTTTGCCGTTCCAGTTTCCTGCGCGTTTCGCGACGATCGCGGCGCAAGGCGCAGGCCTGCAATTCGCGCTGCACGACCGGTGCCAGTCTTGTCAGCTTGTCCTTGAGTACATAATCGCGTGCGCCGGCGACCATCGCGGCCACGGCAATATCCTCGCCTACAGCGCCTGAAACCAGGATGAAGGGAATATCCAGCTCGCGTTTTTTGAGCAGTTCCAGCGCACGCGAGCCGCTGAACCGGGGCAGATTGTAGTCGGACAGGATTATGTCGGGTGCAGTTTCGAGCGCTGCAAGGTAATCCGCTTCGGTTTCCACGCGGGTACATTCCAGGCGGTAACCGGCTTCCCCGAGTTGGACGAGCATGAGCTCGGCGTCGGCTCGGTTATCCTCGACGATCAGGGCGCGCAGCGTGACTTGGATGTTGGCGTTCACAGCGGCGGCGGTACGTTGAGTGACAGCCAGTAGCTGTCGATGTGGTGCACGACTTCGAGAAAACCGTCAAAGGAAACCGGTTTGACCAGATAGCCGTTGGCGCCGTTGTCGTAAGACATCTCGCGGTCGCCTTCTTCCTTGGATGTCGAGAGCACCACCACCGGGATACGTTTCAATATCGGGAACCGCTTGATCCGTCGCAGCACTTCGTGGCCATCGACGACCGGCATCTTGATGTCGAGCAGGATCAGGTCGGGCAGGGGAAATTTGTCGCGGTCGGCAAATTCGCCATGGCCGAAAAGGTAATCCAGTCCCTCCTGGCCGCCGGGGGCGGCATGAACGGAGTTGTTCAACCGCCGCTCGCGAAAGGCATCGAGAGTCAGTTCGATGTCCATGCGGTTGTCTTCAACGAGGAGTATGTGAGCGGGCCTGGTGCGAAGCATGGCTTATATTTTATTCAATAAAATCAAATACTTATATTGATGTTGCGGGGGCTGCCGACAGTTGCACGTGAAAAGTGGTACCGCTGCCGGGAGAGGATTCGAGCCAGATCTTGCCGTCCAGCATATCGACCGACTTTTGCACCACGGCAAGGCCGATGCCGGTGCCGGGATATTCATCTGTGCTGTGCAGGCGCTGGAACACACTGAAAATTTTTTCGAAGTGTTCCGGTGCAATGCCGATGCCGCTGTCGGCGACGCTGATGACGACCTGTCCATCATCGGCGTTCCGCCAATGCAGCGAAACCTGTGCAGGTAAGTCGGGTTTGCGGTAAGTCAGCCCGTTGTCGATCAGATTGGTGAAGATCTGGGTCAGCAGCGTGTGGTCGCCCGTGACTGCCGGCAGGTCATCAGGAATGTGCAGAGAGGCTCGGGTTTCGACGATGCGCGATTGCATTGTGTTGCTGATGTTGTGCAGGATCTGCCCCATTGCCACGGGTCTCAGCACAATGGCTTTGCGGCCCAGCCTTGAATAACTCAGCAGATCGTCGATCAGCCGCCCCATGTGCGCACTGGCCTGCACAATGTTGTCGAAGAAATGCCGGCCTTCTTCGCTCAGCTCGTTGCGATGGCGGCGCGCGAGGATCTGCGAGAATCCGCTGATGGCGCGCAAGGGCGCGCGCAGGTCGTGTGATACCGAGTAGCTGAAGGATTCCAGCTGGGCTGAACGTTCTTCGAGCTGGCGGCTGCGCTGTTCCAGTTCGCCGGTGCGTTCTTCCAGTTGCAGCGTGCGTTCTGTCACCCGGGTTTCGAGCGCAACATTGAGCCGGCCCAGTAATTTTTCTGCCCGCCGCGCCGCGGTAACACTGCGGGTAACCAGCAGGTAAATCAGCGATAACGCTGCGAGCAGAACCACCGCAAGAGCCGCAATGCTGTAACGCAGGCGGGCTTCCGCCGCAGCCTGCAGTTCGTGGCTGCCGATCAGATGTCCCTGTATCAACACGGCCATGTCGTCGATGTTGCGATAAACCTGGATGGTCTGTCCGCGCCCGATATCCTGCGCAACCAGTTCCTGTGCCGCTTTGAATCCGTGCGTCTGGTATGCGGCGATCACCTGATCGAAGGTCTTTGTGCGGGCGCCGATGTTCAGTTTCAATTTAACGAGCTGTGCGGACTGATGCGGATTATCGTTAACCAGTCCTTCGATGTGCTTCATCTCGTCGGGGCCGATGCTTGCCAGCATCTTCCGGTAAGTCTGCAGATAGCTGGCATCGCCGGTGATCAGATAACCGCGTTGGCTGGTTTCTGCGCCGGCAATGGCGGCACGTACTTGTTCCAGGTCGTGCAGGATGTCCTGGCTTTGTGCCATTTCCCCGGCCGTTTTTTTGAAGATCTGCGCCTGGTGAAAGGCGAGTATGGCGATGACCGCCATGATGGTGAAGGCAAAGGCAAAACCGGCCAGCGTCAGGCGCTGGATTTTTCGATTGTGGCTGATGCCGCTGCCGTAGCCGGTGGCCTGATGCGCTGCAGAGTACAGGTCGGACGGCAAGTCGGATACGGAGGGATGAATGGCGGTGGGGGTCATGGGTATTGGGGCTCGCGGCATTTACGAAGCCTGTTGCGGGTCATTGGCGGAACGAGACAGGCCCAGTGCGGCGCTGATGGCCGGCAGCAGCAAATCGTGGATCGCTTCCTTGTTGATATAGGTAAACGCGCCGGCGGCTTTGGCGCGTTCGGTGTAGGCACTGCCGGTCAGGTTGGAGACAATGATGACCGCGGTATCGGGCAGCATGATTTTGATCTGTGCCGTCAAGTCGATGCCGTTGGCGTCGGGCAAGTTGATGTCCATCAGCACAATCCCCGGTCGGCGCTCGAGGCATACGGCCAGTGCACTACGGCCGTCGGCGGCTTCGTGGATGTTTTTGCCGGGGAACGCGGCCTGCAGGAACTCGCGCAGCATGCGGCGCATGTAATCCTGATCTTCCACGATGAGCATTTTTGTTTCCGTTACCTTGGTTGATTTCATGTGGCGCGGACGATGCACTGCGACAGCCCGCCCCTTGATGCAGTGCAAACTTTACGGAGCTGCTGTGCAGCGGTCTGTCAGGAGATAGAGACAAAAAGGAGGATAATAAAAGTCAATAAAAACATGAGCTTAATAAATTTTTTCCGGGCGACCGGCAAAACCGGGGTCGCCGTCAGGACGCCACAGACTGGCGCCGGGGCGGAGAAGGCGCCGGGTGTTATTTCAGCCCGGCGGTGTCAGGCCGTGCTGGATGGCGAATTTGACGAGGCCGGTGACGTCGGTGATGCCGAGTTTTTTCATCAGCCGGCTGCGGTAGGTGTCAACACTCTTGGGCGAAAGATGGATCAGTGCCGCAATCTCTGTGCTGGAGTGGCCCTCGACCACCAATTGCAGCACTTGGCGCTCGCGCGTGCTCAGGCTGGCGAGCGGTCCCGCACCGTCTGCGCGTGAAGTCGAGCAGCGCTCCAGGGTTTCCAGTGCCGCGCTCATGAAGCTGCGTCCCGCATGCACTGCGCGCACCGCGCTGGCGATTTCCTCGCCGGCCGATTCCTTGAGCAGGTAACCGGCGGCACCGGCGTTGAGTGCGCGATAGACATGTTCCGAACTGGAGTGCATGGATAACATGATGATGCGGATTTCCGGGTGTTTGTCGCGCAGCAGGCCTGCGGCTTCAATGCCGTTCATGTCCGGCATCGTGACGTCCATGATCACGACATCCGGTCTTAGGGCGCTTGCCCTGTTGATGGCTTCGCGGCCATTGCCGACCGAGCCCACCACTTCAATGTCCGGGGCGGCCTGCAGTATCGCCTGCAATCCGTCGCGCATCATCGCGTGGTCGTCAGCGAGCAGGACGCGTATATTCAAGCTTCCTCCCTGGGTACTTCAACGATGATCCGGGTACCGTTGCCGGGTGAGGATTCAACGCGAAAGCCGGCAGCGATGGCCTGTGCACGCTCACGCATTGTACGCAGCCCCCAGACTGTGCGTTGCGGGTTGGCTTGATCTGGAGCGAAACCGACCCCGTCATCCGCAACCACGAGTGTCACGCCGTTATCCCTCATGGTAATCGTGATCACAACATGGCGTGCCTGCGCATGTTTGGCGATGTTGTTGAGTGCTTCCTGGGCGATGCGAAACAGCGCGGTTTCGACGGCGATGGTGAGGCGGGGCTGGATGTCATCGCCATCGACCATGACCGGAATGCCCAGTCGCGCCGAATAAGGCTCGGCATAGTTGCGCAGGGCGGCGAGCAAACCGTAATCGTCCAGTGCCGGTGGCCGCAGATTCCCCATCACGTCTCGGATCTGCTCCACGGTTTCCCCGGCCAATTGCTGTGCCTTCTGCAGGCGATCGCCGGCGGTTTTCCGGTCACCTGATGAAAGCAAGCCGTTGATGAGGCCGAGATCAAGCTTGAGCGCCGCGAGGTTGGCGCCGACCTGGTCGTGCAGTTCACGATGGATGTTGCGCCGCTCGCGCTCCTCGACTTCGCTAAGGCGCCAGGACAGGTGGCGCATCTGGGCTGCATAGTCGCGCAGCGCGGTTTCAGCCTGTTTGCGCTCATGGATGTCAATACCCATGCCGACCAGGCAGACCGTGCCGTCGTAAATGACGCGTTTGCCGGTAAAAAAATAGGGGATTACGCTGCCATTTTTCAACAGAAAAGATGCTTCGACGGAAGATTCACCTTGTTCAAAAACTTCCTTGATTTTGCTTCCGAGGAGTTTTTTTTCCGCGCCACCGAAGAAGTCCAGCGGATGCATCTGCGCTATTTCTTCCGACGTATAGCCTGATACGCGGGCGAAATTTTCGTTCCAGCGCAGAAACCTCCCCTGTTCGTTGTAGAAATAAACGATGCCAGGCATGCTCTCGATCATTGAATCCGAAAACTGTTTTTCTTTTTGTGCAATCGCCTCCTTTTCCCGGCGCTCGGTGATGTCGCGGATGATGATGGCGATGGCGGTGATTTTTCCTTTGCTGTTCCGGATGGCAGAGTAGGATATCTGCGCCTCGAATCGCGAGCCGTCCTTGCGCACCCGCCAGGCATCGACCGGTGCGACGATTTCGTCCTTGAGCAACTGCTGAACCAGCGGCTCCAGCTCCAAGGCGCGTTCGGGCGGGATGATGATGCGTGCCGACTGTCCCAGCGCTTCGGCGGTGGTCCAGCCGAACAGGCGTTCCGCCGCTGGATTCCAGGAAATAATGATCCGATTCAGATCATGGCTGATGATTGCGTCGTTGCTGGACTCTACGATTGCAGCGAGTTGTGCCTGGGCCTGTTCGGCGTGTTTGCGGTCGGTGATGTCGCGTACGATGATGGCAATGCCGGTCACGTGCCCCGCTGTGTCCTTGACGGCGGACAGGGATACCCGGGCATCAAAACGCGTGCCGTCCTTGCGCACGCGCTCGGTGTCGTACGGTTCGGCGATTTCCCCCCGTTTGACCTGTTCCAGCACATGCAAGAAGTTTCCGCGGCGGTCAGGTGGCGACAGAGTCTGGATCGGTTTGCCGATGATCTCTGTGGCAGTCCAGCCGAACATGCGCTCTGCCGACTTGTTCCAGGAAGCGATGGTACCGTCCAGGCTGCGGCTGATGATGGCGTCATTGCTGGATTCGACAATCGCCGCGAGCTGGGCGCGGGCCTGTTCGGTCTTTTTCTGCTCAGTGATGTCCTGGATCACTGCGGCCAGGTAATCGATGTTGCCGGACTTATCGCGAACCACCGAAGTGGTGAGCAGACACCAGACGATGGAACCATCCTTGCGGATGTAGCGTTTTTCCCGTTGCAAGGAATTGAAGGTGTTCGATTCCCTGACGACCCGGTGGCGGAACCGGTTGCTGTCCTCGACATCATCGGGATGGGTGATGTCAGTGAATTTCCGTCCCAGTAATTCCTCCCGGGCATAGCCTGTGATGTCGCACAGTTTCTGGTTGGCTTCGAGGCAGCGTCCATCAAGATCGGTGTGGGCAATGCCGACGGCGGCCTGGTCGAAGGTGGCAAGAAAGCGGGCTTGGCTGCGCGCAACGCTGGCGGTGGCCCGACGTTGCCTCTCCAGCGAGACAATCAGCAGCAGGCTGAAACTGGCGATCAAAACACAGGCGATCCCCGCGGCCCCGAAATAATGGCGCCGCCGGTGGAAAAAATCGGCCAGCACATCGCCTTCTGCGGCGGCGACCTCGGCGATCAGTTGATAATCCGCCAAGGTCCGGTAACTGAAAAACTTGGCGATGCCGTCGACCTGGCTTTTGGCGAAATAATGGCCGTTGGGACGACTGATATAAGCCTTGAACACCGGGCTCCGACTGACGTCCTCGCCAGCAGTGGTGGTTGTGCCCTTCAGCCGTGCACGGATAATGCCGTCCGTGCCGATCAGGTTGATGATGTCGATGTTTTTCAGCTTGGCGTCATCCAGCAGGTCGGTAAAACGGCCGGGTTCGATCAGGACCATCGCGACGCCGCCGAAGCTGCCGTCCGGCTTGTTGATGCGGCGCGTCAGCGGAATCACCAATTTTCCTCTGACCCGGCCGATCACCGGTTTGCCGACGAAGAGCTTGCCCGTGTCCTGCGTCAGGTGCACCTTGAAATGTTCACGGTCGGCCACATTCGCCGGCTTTGCCGGCTTGCCCTGATAGGCCGTGGTTGCGACCTTGCCGTTTTCGTCCGCCAGTACTACGCCGGTAAAAGCCTTGTTCTCGATGGTGTAGTCAGCGACGAACTGGTCGATATCAAACCTGCTGCCGTGGCGCAGATATTCGCGAATCATGTAACGGATGACGGCATCGGCGCTTTCTATGGTGCGGGTGGTGTATTCCTTAAATGCGATGGCGAGATTGTCGTTCCTTTCGATCGCGGCGCTGATGGTCTTCTCGCGATCGGTGCGCTCGACTTCGAGCGCGGCAATCCATACTGCAGCAATCAGCACCGCGTTGAAGGCAACGATCGCGAGGTTGACGCCGATGCTGGTTGGTGACCAGCGACCTGCTGTTTTGTTGTTATTCACGGGCGCCCGTTACGGCGGATTGATGGAATCCGCAGGTAAAAGGGCAATACTGGGTGATCGCAGGCGATGCGGTCAGCGGCGAACCATTCCTGAACAGGCAATCTTGCGGCACCGGCACTCCCCGGAAATCCCGCGCAAGTTGTCAATGCGCAAATCCAGAGTAATGGATATTTGTCGCATTGTGGTGCTTTTTATTGCCGCCGCTTTGTGCACGGAAACGAAAGGTTCACGGATCCCGTGGAGGCATCAGTCAATACTGGCAACTTTTTCCTCATTGCCCCTGACGGGTTCAGGGCCATGAGGTCAAAAAGCCGGCAACTGATGGGATGTCGTGGCCGGCATCCCGATTAATTCCATATTCTGATATGGGTGGAGTTGTGTTCTTTGTATTTCGAATTCAAGGCTGCTTGCGATAACTGCTGTAAATCGCATGCCGCCCGTCTTCGCGCACGATCAGCACGTCATAGGGATCGCGGCGATCCGGTGATTCCATGCCGGGGGAGCCTGCCGGCATGCCCGGCACGGCGAGGCCGCGGGCGCGCGGTTTCTCCGCCAGCAGGCGTTTGATGTCACGCGCAGGTACATGTCCTTCAATGGCATAACCATTTACCACGGCGGTATGGCAGCCGCCCAGTTCATCGGGTATGCCGCGGCGTTTGCGTTCAATGCCGGTGTCTTCAACTGCAACCGGCTTCACACGGAAGCCGTTGGCGCGCAGGTGATCCATCCACGCGCCGCAGCAGCCTCAGGTCGGGTTGAGATAAACGGTGACCAGTGGGGGTTCCGCGGCGATCACGGGGGTTGCAACCACGGCGGCAAGCGCCAGCATGAAAGTTCTTCTGCTTGTCATGTCATCACTCCAATATTTTAAGCAGTCTTAATGTAACGGTGCTTCGAATGACTGGGAGAACCGTTGCCATTGAGGGCGCGGAAATGATCGGGAATCGTCGTCGAGGCCTCGATATCGAATTGACATGGCTGTCGCCTTGCCTGCCTGTTTACGGCGCTGCGCCACGCAATATCGGGTAAGGGCTATTTTGCCGGCTCAATCTGCAGCACCGTGTACGCGCCGCCGGTTTTCTCGGCGCGGAACTTGACCTTGTCTCCGGTTTTTACTTTTTCCAGCAGTGCCGGATCCTTGACCTGGAACACCATGGTCATCGGCGGCATGCCGAGATTCTCGATCGTGCCGTGACGAAGGGTGATTTTTTTGGCGTCCATGTCCACCTTGCGTACTTCGCCGTCACTCATCGGGGCGGCAGCCTGTTGCGTTTTGGCCGGTTCAGGATGATGTGCGCTGTGATCGGTGGTTTGGGCGCCCAGCGGCAGGGCGGTAAACGAAAAAACAGTTGCAGCGAGAATGAGAGTGGTACGGTTCATGATGTCAGCCTTTTTTGTGGGTAATGAGGATTGAGGAGTGGGTTGGTGAGTATGCGTAGCCGATGGGTGGATGCTCAAGGGGGCAGGTTCACTTGACGACTACATTGCCGACCATGCCGGCTTCGAAATGTCCGGGCAGCAGGCAGCCGAAATTGAAATTTCCCGCTTTGGTGAATTGCCAGGCGATGGTTTCAGTTTTGCCGGGTGCAACATGGGCCATATACGGCTCATCGTGTTCCATGCCCGGAAACTTCTGCATCAGCACGGCATGTTCCTTCAACTCCTTCATGGTGCCCAGTACGAATTCATGCATCACCTTGCCGGAGTTTTTGACCACGAACTTGATGGTCTCGCCCTGCTTGATGGTGAGCGTGTCCGGGGTGAAACGCATTTTGTCGCTCATGTCGATGTTGATGGTGCGCACGGCCTTTTTCGGGTCGCCTTCGCGGCCGAAGGGTTTTTCCTCGGTGGAAATGGTTTTTTTGGCGGCAGACGGGTGTTTGGCGTCACCATGCGCCCAGGCGGCAGGGGCTGCGGCGAAGATCAGTGCGGCAATAAAAGCAGAACGGGTTTTCAACGGTATCTCCTTGATTATTAAGAGCGCCTAACAAAATGCCGTTTTTCCCTCATCCCAACCCTTCTCCCGGAGGGAGAAGGGCTTTTCATCCCTCTCCCTTCGGGAGAGGGACCGAGGGTGAGGGTGATCTTGACCGCGGCTTTCATTCATTTTGTTAGGTGCTATAAATATAATTAATGGCCTGAATGGCCGCCAGCGGGTTTGCGTACACGGACTTCACGTTCGGGAGCGGCTGGCTTGGCAGCAGCTTGCGGGGTGGATTTGGGGCGTTCTACATGTTGAGATTCGCCCGTCCATTCGTATGACACCGTTCCAGGCGGATGTTTGTACCAGCCCGGGTCCTTGTAATCATTGCGCGCCAGTCCCTCGCGCACCTTGACCACGCTGAACATGCCGCCCATCTCGATCGGACCAAAGGGTCCGGTGCCGGTCATCATCGGCAGCGTGTTGTCCGGGATCTGCATTTCCATCTCGCCCATGTCGGCCATGCCGCGTTCGCCCATCACCATGTAGTCGGGCACCAGGTTGATGATCCTCTGCGCGATGCCGCGATGGTCCACCCCGATCATCGTCGGTACATCGTGGCCCATGGCGTTCATCGTATGGTGCGACTTGTGGCAGTGAATGGCCCAGTCGCCCGGCGCATCGGCGACGAATTCAAACGCCCGCATCTGGCCGACCGCGACATCCACCGTGACTTCGGGCCAGCGCGCGCCTTTCGGCACCCAGCCGCCGTCGGTGCAGGTGACCTCGAAGTCGTAGCCGTGCATGTGGATCGGGTGATTGGTCATGGTCAGGTTGCCGAAGCGGATGCGCACCCTGTCACCCTTACGGACCACGAAGGGGTCAATACCGGGAAACACCCGGCTGTTCCAGGACCACAGATTGAAATCAAGCATCGTGGCGATCTTGGGCGTTGCGGCACCCGGCTCTATGTCGTAGGCATTGATCAGGAACACGAAGTCGCGATCCACCTTCATGAAGTTCGGATTTTTCGGATGCACCACGAAAAAGCCCATCATGCCCATCGCCATTTGCACCATTTCGTCGGCATGCGGGTGGTACATGAAGGTGCCGGACTTTTTCATCTCGAATTCGTAGACAAAGGTTTTGCCGACCGGAATCGCCGGCTGATTCAGGCCGCCGACCCCGTCCATGCCGTTGGGCAGCAGGATGCCGTGCCAGTGGATCGTGGTGTGTTCGGGCAGCTTGTTGGTGACGAAGATGCGTACCTTGTCGCCTTCGACGCATTCGATGGTCGGGCCCGGCGACTGGCCGTTGTAACCCCAGAGGTTGGCGGTCATGCCCGGCGCCATTTGACGGCGCACCGGCTCGGCAATCAGGTGGAATTCCTTCCAGCCATTTTTCATGCGCCAGGGCAGGGTCCAGCCGTTGAGTGTGGCCACCGGGTTGTAGGGACGGCCATTGGGCGGGGTCAGGGGCGGTTGCATGTCCGGC
>JAIETP010000042.1 GCA_019744975.1 Burkholderiales bacterium | reverse complement strand
CACCCGCATCCAGCCTGATTTCAGCGGGAGCAAAAAATGATCGCACGCCTGATCCGCTGGTCCATCACCAACCGCTTCCTGGTGCTGCTGGCGACCTGCCTGGTCGCCGCCTGGGGCGTATGGTCGATGCTGAAGACCCCGCTGGATGCGATCCCCGATCTGTCCGATGTGCAGGTCATCATCCGCACCACTTACCCGGGACAGGCGCCGCAGATCGTCGAGGATCAGGTCACTTATCCGCTGACCACCACCATGCTCTCGGTGCCGGGTGCCAAAACAGTGCGCGGCTACTCCTTCTTCGGCGATTCCTTTGTCTATGTCTTGTTCGAGGACGGCACCGATCTCTACTGGGCGCGGTCACGCGTGCTCGAATACCTTAACCAGGTACAGGGCCGGCTGCCGGCGCAGGCCAAACCCGCACTGGGCCCGGATGCCACCGGTGTGGGCTGGATTTATGAATACGCCGTGGTCGATCGCAGCGGACGCAATGACATCGCGCAATTGCGCGCACTGCAGGACTGGTTCCTCAAGTACGAATTGAAGTCGGTGCCCAATGTCGCTGAAGTCGCCTCGGTGGGCGGCATGGTGCGCCAGTACCAGATCGTTCCCGATCCGGATCGTTTGCGCGCCTACAACATTCCGCTGTCGCGGGTGATTGCCGCGGTACGTGAGGCTAACCGCGAGGCCGGCGGCGCGGTGCTCGAACTCGGTGAAGCCGAATACATGGTGCGTGTGCGCGGTTACCTGAAAACGCTGGATGATTTCCGCGCGATACCGGTGTCAGCCGGCGATGGCGGCACCCCCGTGCTGCTGAAGGACGTGGCACGCATCCAGGTCGGCCCCGAACTGCGCCGCGGCATTGCCGAGCTCGACGGTGAAGGCGAAACCGTCGGCGGCATCATCATCATGCGCCAGGGCAAAAATGCACTGGAGACGATCGAAGCGGTAAAAGCCAAAATCGAAGCGCTGAAGCCCGGACTGCCGCCAGGCGTCGAAATCGTGCCCGCCTACGACCGCTCCAGCCTGATCGAGCGCGCGATCACCCATCTGCGCGACAAACTGATCGAGGAATTCATCGTGGTGGCGCTGGTGTGTTTTGCCTTCCTGTTCCACCTGCGCTCGAGCCTGGTCGCCATCATCACGCTGCCGCTGGGCATCCTGATCGCCTTTATCGTCATGCGTTACCAGGGCGTCAACGCCAACATCATGTCGCTGGGTGGCATTGCCATCGCCATCGGCGCGATGGTCGATGCTGCGGTGGTGATGATCGAAAACGCACACAAACATCTGGAAACCTGGCGGCATGCGCATCCTGACGCAACGTTGCAGGAACAGGAACGCTGGCGGCTGATTGGCGATGCCGCAGCCGAAGTCGGTCCGGCGTTGTTCTTTTGTTTGCTGATCATCACGCTGTCGTTCATTCCGGTATTTGCACTCGAAGCGCAGGAAGGCCGCTTGTTTTCACCGCTCGCCTTCACCAAGACTTATGCCATGGCGGCGGCGGCCGGATTGTCGGTGACACTGGTGCCGGTATTGATGGGGTACTGGATCCGCGGCCGGATACCTGACGAAAATAACAATATAATCAATAGCTTACTGATATCCCTTTATCGGCCGCTGCTGGCTGCGGTATTGCGCTTTCCGCGCGGCACACTGGCGATCGCCGCAATGCTGCTGGTGATCAGCGTCTTCCCGGCCACGCGCCTGGGCGGCGAATTCATGCCGCCGCTCGATGAAGGCGATGTGTTGTACATGCCCAGCGCCCTGCCCGGCCTGTCCGCGGGCAAGGCCGCGGACATCCTGCAACTGACCGACCGCCTGATCAAGAGCGTGCCTGAAGTCGCGCGCGTATTCGGCAAAATCGGCCGTGCCGAAACCGCCACCGATCCGGCGCCACTGGAAATGGTCGAAACCACGATCCAGTTCAAACCGAAAAGCGAATGGCGTTCCGGCATGACCCGGGACAAATTGATCGAGGAACTCGACCGTGCGGTGCAGGTTCCGGGTTTGACCAACATCTGGGTACCTCCCATCCGCAACCGCATCGACATGCTCGCCACCGGCATCAAAAGCCCGCTGGGCATCAAGGTCTCCGGCCCTGATCTGGCGCAGATCGAAGGCGTGACACAGGAGATCGAGCGCGTGGTGAAGACCGTGCCCGGCGTCACCTCGGCGCTGGCGGAGCGGCTGACCGGCGGCCGCTACATCGACATCACCATCGACCGCCTGACCGCAGCGCGTTACGGCATGAACATCAGTGATGTGCAGGACATCGTGTCGGCCGCGGTCGGTGGCGAAAACATCGCCGAAACCGTCGAAGGCCTGCAGCGCTTCCCGATCAGCGTGCGTTATGCGCGCGAACTGCGCGATTCCGTCGAAAAACTGCGCGACCTGCCCATTGTCACCGAACGCGGTGCCCAGATCACATTGGGCACGCTGGCCAAAATCGCCATCGTTGACGGTCCGCCGATGCTGAGAAGTGAAAACGCGCGACTCTCGGGCTGGGTGTATGTCGATCTGCGCGGTCGCGACCTGCAATCAGTGGTCAACGATGCGCAGCGCGCGGTGCGGGAACAGGTCAAGCTGCCTGCCGGCTATTCGGTGGCGTGGTCCGGTCAGTTTGAATATCTGGAACGCGCAAAAAAACGTCTGGTGCTGGTCGTCCCGTTCACGCTGGTCATCATTTTTGTGCTGCTCTACCTGACATTCCGCCGCGTCGATGAAGCGCTGCTGATCATGGCAACGGTGCCGTTTGCGCTCTGCGGCGGACTGTGGCTGATGTGGCTGCTCGGCTACAACATGTCGGTGGCCTCCGCCATCGGCTTCATCGCGCTGGCGGGCGTCGCGGCGGAGTTCGGCGTGATCATGCTGCTCTATCTGCGCCAGGCGCTGGACAAACGCATTGCCGCCGGCGAAGCCTTCAGCATCGGCATGGTCACGTCAGCCATCACCGAAGGCGCGGTGCTGCGGGTACGCCCGAAAGCGATGACCGTTGCGGTGATCGTCGCCGGCCTGCTGCCGATCATGTGGTCCAGCGGCACCGGCGCCGAGGTCATGCAGCGCATTGCCGCACCGATGATCGGCGGCATGATCACCGCACCACTGCTGTCGATGCTGGTGATCCCGGCGGCGTGGCTGCTGATGCGGAGGCGCCAGGATCAAGCGCCGGATCAGGTGCCTTTGCGCGATCCGGCAACAGCGCCGTGACAGATGCAGGCCTCACCGTGCGCTGCCGCCACCAATTCATGCAGAATCCCGCATTCAGTCATGGCATGACGCGAATCGCAACGCTTGCGTAGTTCGGTGAGTTGTCGCTCCAGAGCATGCATGGACTGGAGCCGCGCCTGCACCCGCACAAGCTGCGCTTCGATCAGGCGGTCAATGTCACCGCAATCGCCGCCTGGTTGGTCCAGAAAATTGACCAACTGGCGAATATCGGCAAGCGGGATGTCCAGGGCACGGCAATGGCGGATGAAGGCCAGCCGTTCAAGCTGTTGCTTCCCGTAATTTCGATAGCCATTCGCCTGCCGCTGTGGCGGCACCAATAATGCTTCCCGCTCGTAATAACGGATAGTTTCCGGTTCCACGCCGGTTGCGGCAGCCAATTCCCCAATGCGCATGGGAGTCTCCTAATCGATCTATTTTTCGCTTGACCCTATAGTGACTATAAGGTGTGGAATGCGCAATGTGAAATGAAAAAAGGATTAAGAGCATGGACAAATGTGGAGCAAAAGGTTGCGCGGACGTAAACGCCTCGGGAAGCACGGCACAGCGGGCGACTTACCGCATTGAGAACATGGACTGCCCGACGGAAGAGGCGCTCATTCGCGACAGGCTCGGGAAGCTTGCCGGCGTGACCGGATTGAACTTCAATTTGATGCAAAGGACGTTGGCGGTGAGTCACAACCTGGCTTCGCTGCAGCCGGTGGAAGCCGCCCTGGCAGACATCGGCATGAAGGCGCGGCGTGAGGACGCGGGCGACAGCAGAACCAGCGTGTTGCGCATTGCGAAAATGGATTGTCCGACCGAGGAAGGCCTTATCCGCGGCAAGCTGGCTGGCATGGCGGGCATTGCCGACATGCAGTTCAATCTGATGCAGCGCACCCTGATATTGCAGCACGCGCCGCAGGCGCTTCCGACCGCATTGGCTGCGCTCAAGTCTCTGGGTTTCGACGCGGAACTGGAAAATCCGGAAACCGAGCGACTTGATAAAGTCGCGCCCTCGGCTACAACCAACTGGTGGCCGATGGCAATCTCCGGTGCTGCAGCATTGTCGGCCGAACTCGTCGAATGGACTGGCGGAAGCCAATGGCTGGTTGTCGCACTTGCCTTGGGAGCGATCCTCTTAGGCGGGCTGCCAACCTACAAGAAGGGACTGATTGCAGTCAAAAATCTCAATTTAAACATTAACGCGCTGATGTCGATTGCAGTAACCGGTGCAATGCTGATCGGCTACTGGCCCGAAGCTGCGATGGTCATGTTCCTGTTTGCACTGGCGGAAGTGATCGAAGCGAAGTCACTCGACAGGGCGCGAAACGCGATTCGTGGCTTGATGGATTTAGCGCCCGAAACTGCCACAGTGCGCCAGCAGGACGGCAACTGGATCGAGGTACCTGCTAAGTCGGTGGCCATGGAAGACATCGTGCGGGTGAAACCCGGTGAGCGCATTGCACTTGATGGATTAATTGTCGCCGGACAATCTGCGATCAACCAAGCCCCAATCACTGGAGAAAGCCTGCCAGTGGAAAAAGCCGTGGGCGATCTGATCTTCGCCGGCACCATCAACGCATCGGGCTCCTTCGAATACCGGGTCACTGCCCGCGCGAGCGATTCCACGCTGGCCCGCATCATTCATGCCGTCGAATCGGCGCAAGGTGCCCGCGCGCCGACGCAGCGCTTCGTCGACCAATTCTCCCGGGTGTACACACCGGCGGTCTTCGCGATCGCGGTGCTGGTGGCGGTTGTGCCGCCGCTGGCCTTTGGCGTAGCTTGGATGGATTCGATCTACAAGGCGCTGATACTGCTGGTGATTGCCTGTCCCTGCGCGTTGGTTATCTCGACCCCCGTCACCATCGTCAGCGGTTTGGCCGCCGCCGCTCGCAAAGGGATCCTCATCAAGGGCGGGGTCTATCTTGAAGGAGGCCGTAAGCTGACCACGTTAGCACTGGATAAAACCGGCACCATCACGCACGGCAAGCCCGCACAAACCGACTTCAAAATATTGAACGGCGACGAAGCAACCGTCCGGGAGCTGACCGCCAGCCTCGCTGCCCGCTCTGATCATCCGGTCTCGCAAGCGATTGCCCGCGCCTCGCAGGAGGCGGGTATCGTACGGCGCGACGTGCTCGAATTCGCGGCCATTCCAGGCCGTGGCGTGCGCGGACAGATAGACGGCAAGCTATTCCACCTTGGAAATCATCGGCTGCTGACGGAACTCGGCCTGAGCACCCCGGAGTTGGAAAGTTCACTGGGACAGCTCGAACGGCAAGGCAAGACCGTGGTGTTGCTGACCGGTCCCGAAGGGGTGCTCGGTATGTTTGCGGTCGCCGACACCGTGAAGGAAACCAGCCGGCAGGCCATTGCCGACCTTCACGCACTGGGCGTACGCACCCTGATGCTGACGGGTGACAACCCGCATACCGCCGAGGCAATTGCGAAGCAAGTTGGAATTGATGAGGCGCGCGGCAATCAATTGCCGGAAGATAAGCTGAAGGTAATAGAGTCTTTAATCGGAACGGATAAACAGATCGGCATGGTGGGAGACGGGATCAACGACGCACCGGCGCTGGCGCGCGCCGATATCGGTTTTGCGATGGGTGCAGCCGGCACCGATACCGCGATCGAAACGGCCGACGTGGCGCTTATGGATGATGACCTGCGCAAGATTCCCGCATTCATACGGCTGTCGCGATCGACTTCTCGTATTTTGACGCAAAACATTGCGCTGGCGATCGGCATCAAGGCGGTGTTCCTCGTGCTCACCTTCACCGGCCACGCAACCATGTGGATGGCTGTGTTTGCCGATATGGGGGCGAGCTTGCTGGTTGTTTTCAATGGTCTGCGCCTGTTGCGGCAAAGTAAAAATGCTTAAATCGCGATTGCATGGAAATGAACTGGAAAGTTTTTCTGTATGACTGGAACGGCGCCAACAAGGCGCTTTTTATAGTTTTCAATCAAGGACTGCCCGACACGCTTGCGCTCCTCGCATGGCTGGGCAGCACGCTGGGAAGCTACTGGGGGGCGCCGTTGGCATTGACCGCCCTTGGATGGCGCGCGCAACGTGCGAATCGGCCGAGCGCGTCGCAAGCGATTACTTTGCAATTATTGCGATTTGCCATGGCCTGCTTATTGGCGTTCGTCTTGACCAGCATACTGAAATGGGGGCTGGATTTCCCGCGTCCACCGGCCGTTTTAGATACGACCGTACATGGCCTCGGCGAAATGGAATTTCATCGCAGTTTCCCAAGCGGCCATTCAGTGTATGCCGCACTCTTGGTCGGCACGCTGTGGCGCTTGGTGCCGGCGCCTTCGCGCAGCCTGCTGATCGGCTACCTAGTTTGGGTCGGCTGGTCACGTATCGCGGTTGGCGCCCATTTCCCGGCGGATGTGCTGGCGGGGTGGTTAATCGGTTTCGGATGTGTCTGGACCGCTCGACGCCTTGTCAACCCCACCCGCCTGCAACACCGGGCAAACGATATGCAAACGGAACACTCGTCTAATCAGCCCCAAACGTGGTTATCCAGAGGCGCCGGCTGGTGGAGTCTCGCTTTACTACTGGCCAGCGCCGATCAGGCGATTAAGTACGCGGTTCATTCCGGATTGCCATACGCCGCGTCGATTCCGCTAACCGACTTCTTTAATTTAGTCCATCGCTGGAATACCGGCGCGGCGTTCAGCTTTCTGGCTGATGCCGGGGGCTGGCAACGTTATTTGTTTACGGTCATCGCGATTGTCGTGTCGGCCGTGCTCATCTGGATGCTTACCAAGCCACAACCAAAAACAGAGGCGTTCGGCTACAGTCTAATCCTCGGCGGCGCCCTTGGTAATGTCGTTGATCGCATTAACCGCGGCTACGTCGTCGATTTTCTCGATTTTCACTGGAAAAACTGGCACTGGCCGGCCTTTAACCTCGCGGATATTGGAATCTGCGTCGGCGCGGCACTGCTCATCGTCTGCTCCTTTCGCGCAGATCGAAATCATCATTCATCATAGGAGTGACTAACGGTGTTTCACCACAAAACTCTTCGCCACTGGTCGATACTTGGACTGTTTGCTATAGCGATCGGGATTGCCACCACCGGTGCGCAGCCAAGCAGCTTTATGGAGAAATTAACCGGCAAGACGAACGAGCCGGTTGATCCGGAACTGGCCTTCAGCGTTAAGGGTCGCGCCATCGGCTCGCAGCAAATGGCACTCGAGTTTTCCATCCGGCCGGACTATTACCTGTATCGCGAACGTATTAGCGTAGTCCTGAAAGACTCGCCGGGGTGGCGGATCAAAAATACTGTATTCCCGCCCACGACCATAAAAGAGGACAAAATATTCGGTCGATCGCCGGTCTACACCAAATCCTTTTCAGTGCCCGTCCAACTGGAAGGCAAGTCCGGATCACCGGCATCGCTACTGGTGCAGTATCAAGGCTGCTTCGAGCCCTTGGGCGTGTGTTATCCGCCTGCGACAGCGATAATAAAAGTCACGCCTTAAAACAAAGCATTGTTTGCCTGCGCAGCATAAAAAAGGACGTTAAATTATGAAAGCATTGGCCTGGTTCGCAGCTGCCATTCTCGCGTTGATCGCCGTCTTTCTGTTTGCAACGAAATCCGACAAGGACAAACGGGCCGATACCGTGCAGCAGATTGCACAATCCGCTGACTCGCCGCTTAAACGCAGTAATGTCCCCACGATCGGCACGATCATGGCCAAGGTCGAGATTGTCGAGTTTTTCGACCCTGCCTGTGAAGGCTGCCGGGCCTTTCATCCTTACGTCAAAACGGTGCTGAACAAGCATGGCCCGCAAGTCAGGCTGGTCCTGCGCTATGCCGCCTTCCACTCCGGATCCGACCGGGTCGTGATGCTTCTTGAGGCGGCACGTATGCAGGGCACGGACATCTACGTCAGGGTGCTTGAAAAGGTTCTCGAAACGCAGCCAGTGTGGGCCGATCATTCGAAACCCAGTCCGGACAAGGTCTGGCAACTGATTAAGGATACAGGGCTCGACATCGAGCGCGCTCGCAAGGACGCGGATGATCCTTCGATCAAGGCCCGCCTGAAACAGGACGCCGATGACATCGTAAAGCTCGGTATCCAAAAAACACCGACCTTTTTCGTCAATGGCAAGCCCCTCCGAGAATTCAGTCCTAACGGACTCGCTGCGCAGGTCGCAGAAGAAATCCGCGCAAATTACGGGCAGTGAGGCACCCGCAGAAGACTGGCGGCTACGCTGCCCCTTCGTTTTCGCCGCCACGGCGCTTTGTCGCTATCGCAAGCCGTTCGGAGCAAACCGGAAGACATCAAGGCCGTGATCGGAAAGCATCGCGAAGCAGAATTCAATGCATGCCAGGGCTCCAAGTCATCGCCATTTCCAATGGCGATGACTCCGCCCCCCGCTTTTTTTTGATGTATTCTGCAGATCACAACACCGGGTTATTCAAGCGCAGGAGGTGCCGTGGCACCATCGGTTTGCAATGATGCCGTAAAACCGTATATAACGCTCACCTGAAAAAAATCTTCAATCAAACCCTCTTCAGCATCCCTACACCTCTATTCAACCGGCTTCATGCACGCCCCTCAACCCTCCCGATTGCAGATTTCCCGACCACGCAAGACATTGCTGGCGAAATTTCTGGTCGTACTCGTGATGCTGTTTCACAGCTGGGGTTCTTATGCAAACATCAGCTCCAGCTCACACGATCCGGCAAACCGGTCTGCGCACTACAGCGCGCCGTTTGAGGCCGGGCCTGAACATAACGAACACAGCCATGACGACCCGGATTCCTCGGACCAGAGCGCCGGGCATCAGCATGTTCACAATGCTGCGGATCACAGTCACGACAAATCCAATCTGCCGCTCAATATCGCACTGGCTTCAACGCCCCCACAGGATGTATGGGGCACAGCGCTGCCAGTGCCGGTCCATCCCGCCCCTTATTTCGTCTTCGAGCGTCTGCCCAAACACCTTCCGATAAGCTGAGGCAAGCGCTCACCTGTCGTTACAGACACGGTGATGGCAACTCAATTTTTATTGGAAGCAATCAATGACTCACTTGTTCCCCGGCCGGGGGCGGTCAGCATGGCTGTCCGGCCTACGCTTATTCCTGCACCTGCTTGCAGGCACGCTCCTCTACCTCCTCTTAGGCGCCATCGCCCATGCCCACGGCGTGGCTGAAGGCGACAAGGGCTACATCCAGGAAATCTCGGGCACACATCTGCTGCCTTTCACCTATCTCGGCGCCAAACACATGGTCACCGGGTATGACCACCTGCTGTTTCTCGCCGGGGTCATTTTTTTCCTCTACAAACTGAAGGACATCGCGCTCTACGTCACCCTTTTTGCGGTCGGCCACTCGGTCACCATGCTCTACGGCGTCTACGCCGGGGTGAACGTGAACGCCTACCTGATCGACGCGATCATCGGCCTGTCCGTGGTGTACAAGGCGCTGGACAATCTGGGTGCCTATCAGCGCTGGTTTGGCGTGCAACCCGACACCCGGATTGCGACGCTGATTTTCGGCCTTTTCCACGGTTTTGGTCTGGCGGCGAAGATTCAGGAATTCGAAATCGCAAGTGACGGACTGCTGCCCAATCTGCTGGCCTTCAACGTGGGGGTCGAGATCGGACAGTTGCTCGCCCTGTGCGTCATCCTGATTGCGATGGGTTATTGGCGGCGCACCGCGGGCTTCCTGAAACACGCCTACACGGCCAACGTTGCGCTGATGTGCGCCGGATTCCTGTTGATCGGTTATCAGCTGACGGGCCTGTTCATTTCCTGAATTTAACGGAGTATTCGACATGTACAACACCGACCTTCCCACCCGCGCTGAACTGCCGGGTGCAGCACAATTACTGCGTTCCACGTTCATTGCAGCACTGGTGGCTGCCGGCCTGCTCGTCACCACCATCCTGCCGGCTGAATACGGCATCGACCCCACCGGCCTCGGCCGCGTTCTGGGCTTGACCCGGATGGGGGAAATCAAGGCCTCGCTTGCCAAAGAAGCCGGCGCCGAAAAACCATCCCCCGCGACAACAGCTTCAGATAAAACCCCGGCCATTCAAGCACCCGCTGATGTTGCAGCACCTGAAATGGCGAAACCCGGTGTCAAACAGGCCGCCCCTGCACAGCACACCATGACCGTAAGGCTGAAACCGGGCCAGGCTGCGGAAATCAAGCTGGCCATGCGCAAAGGCGCCAGCGTGCGCTACGAATGGTCAACTGATGGCGGAGGCGTCAATTTCGACACGCACGGCGACCCTGTCGGCGCTGCAAAGGACTTCTATCACGGCTATGGCAAGGGCCGGAACAAGAACGCTGATTCAGGCGTACTGGAAGCGGCATTCGACGGTACGCATGGCTGGTTCTGCGCAATCGCTCGAACGCCGAGGTGACGGTTACCCTGAAAACCAGAGGAGACTACAAGCAGATCAAGCGGGTGCTATGAGTCTGGTAAACCCCATCTAGTCAAAGGATGGGGTTTACCCTTTCAAAGACGAACCGATGTAAAGCGCTTACCATTTTACTCACGATTCAATGCGCATGATCTGTCGAGGGTTGTCTGCAGAAAAATGCCATGAAAGCGACGACCAAGCAGACCATTCCAGCCAGTGTGAATGTCAACGGCGCGCCAAAGGCCGCCGTGCCATGTCCGATGGCGGGATAGGTGATCAACCAGAATCCATGGGTCCAGGCGAAATAAGCGGCGTACACCCGTCCGCGCTCACTATCCTTGGTATGTTCAGCCAGCAGTGTCGATGAGGATATTGCGATCAGTGCCTGACCGGCTCCGTTTAAGAACCATAGCACCGCAAACAACCCGATCACCGGTTGCCAGACTCCCGGTAACAGCAATAGTCCCAACAATACGCCACCAGCCACCAATGCGAATTCGGTCCAGCGATGACGCTTCCCGTGAAGTACAGCTGGACTTCCTGAGTTCGATTCATACCGTCCCGTAAATTGGCTCAGTAACAGCGCAGAAACGGTAGATCCCAGTCCCAGTGCAGCCATCGTCAATATGAAGCCTGTTTCACCCAAAAGAAGCACATCCCGCACGTAAACAACCGTAGCGACGATAGCGGCAGCGCCTGCGGTAGCCTCTGCAAAGCTCAATACCAGCGCTCGTCTCAATGACGATTCTCGCAGCAGGATACGGGTGCCTGAACCGAGTTCGGAGAAAAATGTCTGCAAAGACAGTTTTTCGGTTTTGTCGGGGCGCAGCCGAATCGTACACAACATAACCAGCCCGGCCGAGGCGAGATATGTTGCGGCGTCAAACCAGAACGCCCACCGCAAACCGACGAAGGAAACGAGCAAACCGGCAAGTACTGGTGCGGCGACGGCTTCAACGTCGGTGGCGATACGCGAGAATGATAAGGCTTTGACATAGTGCTCCGTTCCTACCACCTCCGGCAGCGCCGCCTCAAATGTGGGGGTGAAGAACGCGGTTGCCGCGTTTATCGAGAATATAAGGGCATAAATTTGCCAGACACTTTCGGTGAATGGAAACAGGGCAAGCAATCCGAATCTTATGAAGTCGGCTGCTATCAGAATTTTTTTGCGATTGACTCGATCGGCCATAACTCCGGCCAGTTGAGAAAACAACATAAAGGCGAGGATACGCAACATGAGCGCATTGCCGATTGCCGCCGCGGCCGATGCGCCCCCCACCAACTGGTGCAAGTACAACGCAAGACATATCGTGGTTACCCCGCTACCCAGCAGTGAAATAATCTGCGCGGAGAAAAACAAGGTGAAATTCCTGTTACTCCAAATCGAGGTTGGCAGCAAACACGCGCTAGATTTCTTGATCATCTACTGAAGGTCGATCGCAGGCAATTCAATCGATATTTGGCCACACCAGCAAGCATTACTGTTTGACCCGATATAGCGCCATTTCTTTGCCCTCGACGGAATTGCAGCGCAAACGCCAGTCGTCCCCGTGCTTTAAGTGATCGCAAATGAGTTTCTCGCCATCGACCGCTGTCAGCGTTGTTGTACCGAAGAGGAACAGCATCTCCTGTTTGATGTTCCTGTGTTTGTGGTTGGGTTTCCAACCAAACCTAAGCGCCTGCTCACCAGTCGTGTCATTGCGAAACTCCCCAGCAATGCCAGCATAGGTCTTGCCGTCAAGCGAAACAGTTATTTGTGTGTCGCCCACAAAGATTGGGTACTTCACAGTAGCGAAAGCGCTGTTACCAGACATCGGCTTGAGAAGCGAGGTCTGGCAGCCCCCTAGCCCTAAAGTTGCAAAGACCATGACGAGAGCAGTCAAAGAGGTATTCACACATTGTCTCCTTGAAATCAAGATTGCGCTTCTAAATTGGATGTTCTCTCACCGCCGATATCGCTCGCCAATGACAACACCAGTTGGGACAGCTGAAACTGACTCTGTGATAAAACCAATCCCCGCAGTAATAGAAAAATTACCGGCTTTACGCTCAGTCATTTTCAAGATCCCAAATCAGGTGCGCATCAACGAGAAGGCCGTAATAGGCTTTCAGCGCTGTGACTTGCGCCTGCAGCACATTGTTCAAGGCGGCGTTTGCCTGACGCCTGGCGATCAACAAAGCTTGCAACTCCGCCTCACCCAGTGAATAGGCGCGTTGCATCAGCACCGCGTTCTCCTGCATGGCAGCCGCACCTTCGTCTGCAATTTTCAGACTGTCATAGGAACCTCTGGCAGTCGCAAATGCGCCCGCAATTCCCACTTCCAGCTGGCGTTTTTTACGCTCAAATTCCTGACCAGACACTTGCACGGAAGCATTCGCTTTTGCATAGCGTGAATCACGCAGTCCTCCAGAAATCGGAATACTGATCATGACCCCGGAAATTCGCTCACGCCCACCGACCTCCGAGGCGGTGTAGAGTCCCAGCGTTGGATCGGGCGTCCTGTCCGCACGCGCCCGGTCTGCATGACTTTGAGCCATGCGCATTTTCGCTTGCAAGACTTTGAGTTCATCGCTCTCGGTGATAATCCGCTCTCGCCAAAATGCCACATCCTCACCAATCGGCGATGGCATTGGCAACACCTGCGGCGGGCGCGCAATTCCCGGAAATCGGGTAGACAGGCGCATCCATGCTGCTGATACCTGGGTCTTCGCGTCATTGTCCATGCGTCTCTGCTCGGACAGTTCGGCTCGGGCTATGCTTAAATCCAGCCTCGAGGCATCTCCGGCGCGAATGCGCTTTTCAACGGCCTCAAGGCTGGCCTGCACCGATTGCAGACTATTAACCGCCAGAGTTTGTGCTCGCTCGGCAGCAAGCCAGTCCACCCAAAGTGCCATCAGATCCCGCGCTGCTTCGTGTAACGCCTCCCCATAACGCGCCCGCGACTCCTCCACGGTCGCCTGGCCAATATTGCGGTCAGCTGCTGCCTTGCCGGGCAACCGGATTGTCCGTTCAATCCCCACGTTCCATTCGTTGTATCCCGGGCCGCTGTCCAATCTCCGCTGTTGCCCCGAGGCACGGGTGGTCCATTCATAGGGAGATTGATCAAGGATGTTCGCCTCCTGCAGAGCCACTTCAAGGCCTGCACGAGCAGCGGCAACGCCAGGGTCCTGCTCCAGTAGTGGACGCGCAACTGTGGTGGGCAAAAGGCCGCTCAGATTGACGGGCTGCGCTGCAGCCGCAACCCCGGGAAAGATCAGCAAGCCGATAAAGATCAGTCGAATCATCATGCGACCTCCCCAGTTTCTACCACCGTGGTTACCCAATAGCGCATGCCAGTCCCTGCAAACAGCTGGCGGATCGTGTCGAGCAGTATCGTTTTATCGCTTGCAGCGAGAATCACCTGTATTGCGGTGGCGCGCGCCCGTCCCAGCACCTGTTCGGCCTGATCCAGATTGTCGAGAGACAAACCGTGCGCAGCCGTCGTCGTGCTGGTAAAAACCTTCACAATGTCGGGTGACAGGAGAAGATGGTCGAGAAGTTTTTCCTCCGCCCCTGGCGGACACAGCAAGGTTAAACAAAGGTCAGACATGGGAAATCTCCCGTTTCGGAAAAGCGAATCGTAAATACAGGATTGGCAACAGCATCAAAGTCAGCGCGGTCGCCGTAATCAAGCCGCCGATTACGACGATGGCCAGAGGTCGCTGAATCTCCGAGCCCGGCCCTGTTGCAAACAGCAACGGAATCAGTCCGAATGCCGTAATTGATGCAGTCATCAACACCGGGCGCAAACGCCGCTTGGCGCCCTGAACGACCACCTCAGCCAGCTTCATGCCTTCGCTTCGCAATTGATTGAAATAGCTGACCAGCACGACGCCGTTCAAAACCGCAATGCCAAGCAATGCAATGAAACCGACCGACGCCGGCACGGAGAGGTATTCCCCCGTCATCCACAGGGCGACAATGCCGCCGACCAGCGCAAATGGAATGTTGCTGAGGATCAGAAGCGCCTGACGAACAGAGCCAAAGGTCGAGAACAGCAGCACAAAGATGAGCGCGAGTGCGACCGGAACAACGATCGTCAGCCGGGCCGCCGCACGCTGCTGATTCTCAAACTGCCCGCCCCAGCTGATGCGATAGCCGGTTGGCAAGGGCAATTTCTGCGCAACGAGCATTTTTGCCTCTTCCACGAAACCAACCAGGTCGCGACCGCTGACATTGGCAATCGACGCACGCCCATTGTGCTGCCGTCCGCAGTCGTGATGCGCATGGCGCCAAATTCGGCCGGCGACGTACGCACCGCCTCGGTTCCGCGCAACACAATGGGCGTGCGTCGATTGCCTTCAATCACAATCCCGGCACGCTGCCCCTCAATCTGCGTCCGTAGCGCATCCTGGATTTCTTCGACACTCAAGCCAAGCCGGCCCGCCTGCAGGCGATCAACGGTTACCCGCAGATACTGCACGCCGTCGTTCTCGACGGTATACACATCCTCGTTGCCGGGAACCGTCTTGAGCAGCGCTTCAACTTGACTGGCATATTCGTTGAGCTTGTCGAGATCAGGGCCAAAAATCTTGACCGCAAGGTCGCCCCGCACACCGATGATCATTTCAGACACGCGCATTTCGATAGGCTGCGTAAAGCTGTATTTGATGCCCGGCATCGGGTCGAGCACCTTGCGCACCTCCTCCATCAGCGCATTCTTTCCCTTCAGGCGCCATTCGTTCCGCGGCTTCAGCAACAGATAGGTATCTGTTTGGTTGAGCCCCATCGGATCAAGCCCGATTTCATCAGATCCGGCACGCGCCACGATCCCCGTGACTTCCGGAATGGCGCTCATGATGGCCTGGTGAATTTTCAGATCCAGTGCGGCACTTTGTTCCAGGCTGATCGACGGCAGCTTCTCGATGCCGACAATCAGGTCGCCTTCATCCATGGTCGGCATAAAGGTTTTTCCGACCTGGGTATAGATCAGACCCGCTACCAGCAGCATGGCCACTGCAACCGAGGCAACGACGCGTTGCCGGCCCAATCCCCAGACAAGTGCCGGCTCATAAAACGCCAATAGTTTGCGCGGCAACCAGGGGTCTTCGTGCTTGACCTCCTTCAGCAGAAAGGACGCGAGCACCGGAATGACTGTCAATGACAACACCAGAGAACCGGCCAGCGCGAACACGATGGTCAGCGCCACTGGCACGAAAAATTTCCCTTCGAGACCCTGCAATGTAAGCAGCGGCAGAAACACTGTAATGATGATCAGTATCCCTGACGTGACCGGAACTGCGATCTCGCGCACGGCCCGGTAGATCATATGCAGCCGCGGCAGCTTGCCGGCGGTGGGATCGGTTGCCAGGCGCTGAACAATGTTTTCGACCACCACGACAGCGGCATCGACCAGCATGCCGATTGCGATGGCCAAACCGCCCAGGCTCATCAGGTTCGCAGACATGCCGAAACCGCGCATGAGGATGAAGGTGATTAACGCTGCCAGCGGCAGCACCAGAGCCACGGTCAATGCTGCCCGGATATTGCCCAGGAACAGCACTAGCAGCACGATAACGATCACGGTCGCCTCAAGTAACGCAGACGAAACCGCACCAACCGCCTTGGTCACCAGAGACGCACGGTCATAGAAAACATCAAGCGTCACGCCTTGCGGAAGGGTCGGCTTCAGTTCCTCCAGTTTCGTGCGGACACCTTCAACCACCTTTTGCGCGTTGGCCCCGGCCAGGCCAAGAACCAGACCCTGAACAGCCTCACCGCGACCGCTTTGTGTCACGACGCCATAGCGGGTCACGGTGCCAATTTTGACTTCAGCAAGATTGCCGATGCGGACTACAGAGCCGCCCTTAGTCGGCACCACGATTGCGCGCAAATCATCCAGACTCGTGACACTTCCCTCGCTCCGCACCAGCAGGACTTCATCACCTTCACCGAGTCGCCCCGCGCCATCGTTACGGTTATTGGCGCTGATCGCCTCCCTGAGCTGTGTCACGGTCACGCCACTGGCAGCCATTTTGAGTTGATCAGGAACCACCTCGAAAGCACGGACTACGCCGCCAAGCGCATTCACGTCAGCGACACCCGGCACAGTGCGCAGCGCCGGCCGGATAACCCAATCCAGCAGACTGCGCCGCTCGGCGAGCGTCATGTTCTCGCTTTCGACGGTGAACATGAACATTTCACCCAACGGCGTGGTAATCGGCGCCATACCCCCGGTGATGCCACCCGGCAGGCTGTCCGTGAGCCCGCCCAGACGTTCACTGATCTGCTGGCGTGCCCAGAAGATATCCGTGCCGTCCTCGAAGTCGATGGTCACATCCACCAGCCCGTACTTGGTCACTGAGCGCAGAATTCTGGTTTTCGGGATGCCCAGCATTTCCACTTCGATCGGAATCGCGATCCGGCTTTCAACCTCCTCCGGCGTCATGCCGGGAGCCTTCATGATGATTTTTACTTGGGTGCTCGATACATCAGGGAAGGCATCAATCGGCAAACCGCGCCAGGCATACCAACCTCCGCCGGCAACGATCAGCGTCGTCAACAGAACGAACAGGCGCTGCGACAAGGAAAATTTGACGAGTTGGGACAGCATTACTTGCTCTCCTTGCCGTCGAGCCAGGCGCCCTTGAGCGCGACCACCCCGGCAACGGAGATCTGTTCGCCGGCAGTCAACGAACCCTGCACGCGAACGAGTTGTCCGACGCTCGCCACAACGTTCACCGGTCGGGCTTCAAAACCGCTCGGTACGCGGACAAACACGTAAGCCTGGTTACCGTCGTGAGCCACCGCAGATAGCGGCACATCCCAGCCACCTTTTGTGACAGCCACAGGCAATTCAACCGTCACGAACTCACCTGGCCTTAATTGCCCGGCCTTACCCTCGATCGCCGCCCGCAGCAACACCGTCTGGCTCCCTGAAGCGACTGTCGAACTGGCGCTCAGGATCCGTGCCACAACATCCCTGCCCTGCACCTTCACCCTGGTCCCGACCGGCCAGCGTGCGGATTCCAGCGCCGGTAGCTGGATATCGAGCCACAGAGAATCAATCTGGGCCACATGCACCAACGCAGTGGCCGCATCGACGCGCTGCCCGGACTTGACCGCAATCTCCGTCACTATCCCGGCCTGCCTCGCAGTCAGCGTGAGGCTGTCTTGTGGTTTGCCGGAAGCCGCAATATGTTCGATTGTCTCGCTGGGCACCCCGCTAAGACGCAGGGCTGCTTTGGCCTGGTTGAGCGCCGCTTCAGCCTCCCTTAAACCGGCCTGCGCCTCTTGCACCCGGCGCTGCGGAATAATGCCCTCATCGAACAAAGCCTGTTCGCGTTGCGCCGCCTGGCGCGCCAGGATGGCGCGAGGGGTCGCTTGCAGCAACTGCAATTGAAGCTGACCGAACTCAGGGCTCGCGATGCGTATCAGTGGCGTGCCGGATCGAATCGCCTGGTTTTGCTGGACCAGAACCTGTGATACCAAGCCGGCTACCGGCGAGCTGACGACCTGTTCTGCTTTAGGCGGGATAACGACCTGCGCAGGAAAAGTCGCCTTTGCCGATTCTGCCTGGCTTTGCAATGGCGCGATTTGTATGCCCAATGCCTTGATCTGCCCGTCGGGGACAGTGAATTTAGCCGGCCGATCTGCAGCATGGGCAACCGTAGTCAATGCGCCTGCCACGACCAGGGCGAACACGTAAGAATGCAGCGACAGTTTCTCTTGTCTCATCATCAACCTCGTATAGTGCTTGCCGAAGCGACAAGCAGGAGCGCGCAGCTCATCGAGCCACGAAAAAGGAAAAGGTGATCCAGCCCCGCGAACGACGCGGAGTTAGATAAGCGCCAGGCTTCGAGGGGGGCGGTAGGGAGACTCGAACTCTGCCAGGGGCAGAGCGAGCAAAACTGGCGACAAGGGGGCCGTCCGGACGGACGAAATCCCAAGGCCATAAAAAACGGAATTGACGAAATGCTGACCGTGGTACAAAGCGTGCAGCAGTTTATGCTCGGCATCGCTCAACGGTTCGGGGGATTGGCTGCTCTCGTGATCAAGCTGCGGAGTATGGTCGTGATCGGCTAAAGCAACAGGCGCCTGCCGCTCATGATCCAGTTCGTGTGCGAGCCACTTCGAGTTGAATCCATAAGCACCAAGGCTCATCACAACAAAAATGATGAGCATGACGAGCGCGATGGATTTTCGGCTTGGGCTAGGCATCACAGATACTTCGTAATTTCCTTGAACTCATTGATTGACTTCGAAGCACCAGGAGCGGTCGGGCTGAGGGCACCCTCAAGGCAATGATCAATGTGATCATGCACGAGGACTTTCTTTGCAGCACCCACTGCCTTCTCAACAGCATGCAGCTGCTGCGCTATTTCGAGGCAGGAACGATTGGCCTCAACCATTCCGACAATAGTCCTCAAATGCCCTTCTGCACGCCTGAGTCGCTTAACAATATCCGGGTGTGACGAATGCACTGAAGCCAATTTCATGCATGCATCCTATCCTGGGGGGCAGGATGAGGTCAAGGCGGAAAATATTGTCTTGCGTCCTTATGCACCCCCGAACCTCTCGTTTGATTCGATGGTAATCCAGCGCCTACCAACAATATGAGCTGCCCCGCAGCTCATCGGAATTGGGCAAGTCTTGGGGAAATTGAATGCGGGACACTTCGATGCATCTTATTCATGTCAGCTCACAAATCATGTTGGAAAAATCGCGCTTCAGATTAAAGATTTTAAAATCAAATTAATCAATGACTGAATTACTATCCTCGCGGCGCAGGGTGTACAAAACATACTTGCGAGCATCGCGTACCCAAAGGCGCTGCACTGAGGGCCGACCAAGCGGCGATTCTGCGCTTTGCGCAGCTGGAAAACGCGCTACGGCATCCGCAGTGTTCCCGCCGTCGTCGTCGACGGTAAGCTCGCGGATTGCTGCACGTTGGACGCGGAAACAATTACGCGCGGCAGGCATCGGCACAGCCCTTTAAATCGGGGGCCGGCGCGGCAATCAGGCAATCCCGTCCGCGTGTCGAATCGCCCGCAAAATGCCGGGCGTTCAGCCTGTTTTTCCAATTCCCGTCGAACCCTGGATCGGAGCCTGGTGTTATTCGTGTTGGCGTTGCGCGGGCTCGGGACTGCGCGCACCGGGGCTTATTTTTCCATCGCCCCGTTCGTCGGCGCTGCCGTGGCATTGGCTCTGCTTGGCGAATCCACTTCCCCGGCATTCTGGATTGCCGCCGGCTTGATGGCTTTCGGCGTGTGGCTGCATCTGACCGAGCATCACGAACATGAACACGTTCATGAACCGCTTGCACATGCCCATGGTCATGTTCATGATGAACATCACCAGCATGCGCATGATTTTGAGTGGGATGGCAGCGAACCCCATGATCATTCACACCGCCACGCCACCATGACTCACAAACACCCGCATTTCCCCGACATTCACCATCGACACTCGCATTGATTAGTAATGGGGAGACTTTTGATGGCCGCATATACCTTGGGAGGACTTTCGGGTGCATCCAACCGCAACAAACAGGATGGCTTGGGCGCAGGGTTGCGACATCACTTCTGACGCACTTGATACTTTAAACCAGCGCCAAGAAGCCCGTTTTTCTTGCAGAAACGCTAGTCCCGGCACTTCAGAAATCCTTCAGCTTGGGTGTCGATAATGATTTCGTGGCGTCGATGAACGATGCCTCGATCAATCAACCACGAAAGGAAATACCCCATGAAAACCTCCTCCACCCTCAACATCCTTTTGGCCGCCGTGCTGGGCATTACCGCCGTTTCGGCAGTCAATGCCGCGCCGGTTTCCCACAAGGCGCCTTTGACGATTGCCTACGACCAGGGCGGCAATGATCCCTTCCCCACTTCGTCTGGAGACGCAATCCCGGAAATCCGGACAGTCATTGCCTATCACGAAGGCGGCTCGGATCCGTTCCCCATCTCGTCTCCTGATGCGTCCCCGGAAACCCCGCAGGTCATCGCCTACGACCAAGGCGGCAATGACCCCTTCCCCACCTCATCCGGGGATGCCATCCCTGACGCCCCCTCGACAATTGCCTACGACCAAGGTGGCAACGATCCGTTCCCGACCTCAGCTCCCGAAGCCGGCATGACAGCTTGATTTTCGGCCGAGTTCATCCAATCATCCGCTTTGCGCCGCAATCCGGCGCATGGCGGATGATTGTTTCCAACACAACTACACCCGATAACCCCATAAGAATCGCGACGATGCGCCTGCTGCTGGTTGAAGATGACGAGATGATCGGCAAGAGCATCCGAGAAGGCTTGCGTCGCGAAAGTTATGGTGTTGACTGGGTACGTGACGGCTGGGCCGCTGAACAGTCCTTGATCGCAACGGATTACGATCTGCTGATCCTGGACCTGGGATTGCCGCGGGTGCATGGTCTTCAGGTCTTGAAGAATGTCCGCCAAAAAGGCAAAAAGGTGCCCGTGTTGATCATCACTGCACGTGACGGTGTGGAAGACAGGGTCAACGGTCTTGATGCCGGTGCCGACGATTATCTGGTCAAACCTTTCAGCATGTCCGAACTCGGCGCCAGGGTGCGCGCCCTGCTCAGGCGCAGCGCGGGACAGCCCGCACCGGCTTTCCGGCATGGCGGAGTGGAACTCAATCCGCTGACCCGGGAAGTGCTGTTCAACGGAAAAGAGATTACCTTGTCACAAAGGGAATTTGCGATTCTGGAAAGCCTGATACGGCATCCCGGCACGGTGATATCCAGGGCCAGCCTCGAACAGAGCGTTTACGCCTGGGGGCAGGAAGTCGAAAGCAATGCTGTCGAAGTGCATATTTCGAACCTGAGAAAAAAGTTCTCTCCCGATCTCATCAAAACTGTCCGTGGCGTCGGTTACAAGCTCTCAGACCAATGAATTTCTCCATCAGAAAACGCCTCCTCTGGACGATGCTGTCCACATTACTGGTTCTCGCTGTGGGCGCCAGCAGCGTGACCTATATGCGCGCCAGATCGGATATCAACAAGCTGTTCGATTACGAGATGGAGCAAATGGTCTACGCACTGGCGATGCATATTGCATCGCACCCGGAATTGACCGAAGAGCCTCTGCTTCGCATTGAACATGACTTCATAACCCAGGTCTGGAGCAAAACCGGAAAACTACTCTTCTCCTCCAAGCCGGGCACAGGACCGGTCGCTGCACTGGAGAATGGCTTCTCGGATTACGGCGGAACGACCGGCTGGCGTACGTTCACGACTGGCGGCGGTAACTATGTATTACAGGCGGCGCATCCGCAAACGCTGCGCCGCAAACTGGCCACTGAAATAGCCCTGAATGCCATGTTGCCGATCATGGCTATCGTTCCGATCGGCGGCGCGCTCATCTGGCTGATGCTCGGATACGGACTCGCACCGCTGCGTTCGATTGCCCGGGAAGTGGAGTCCAGAGATCCCAAGGTGATGCTGCCACTGAGTCTGTCCGGTCGCCCCCTGGAAATTACACCGCTGATCCGTTCGCTGAATGACCTCCTCGGCAGGTTGGATCGGGCACTCAAGGTCGAACGCGAATTCATCGCTGATGCCTCCCATGAATTGCGCTCCCCAGTGACCGCCCTGCAACTGCAGCTTGAACTACTGGAATCCACCCACAGTGAGTCTGCGCGGGCAGAACTGATAGCCGACATCAGGCAGGGCGTGAATCGCGTCAGCCGGCTGATCGAACAAATCCTCACGCTCGCCCGGCTGGACCCGGACTATGGCGGGCCAAGTGAAACCCTCCCTCTTCACGAGTTCATCAAGGCAATATACGAGGAACTGCAGCCGCAGGCGGCAGCAAAATCGATCCGTTTTACCCTGAATGCAGCCTCTCCGACATCCATCATCGGTGATGCAACCAGTTTGCGGGCGCTGCTGCGCAATCTTGTCGATAATGCAATTCGATATACCCCGGCAAATGGTGCAGTAAGCATTGAACTGCGCACCTCGGACAACAGTTCCGAGATCGCCATTACTGATTCCGGACCGGGAATGCCAGAAGATGTACGCTGCAAGGCCTTTGCCCGTTTCTACAGGGGTAACAACGCTCTTGAAGCCACCGGAACCGGGCTGGGCCTCGCAATTGCCCATCGCGCCGCTGAACGTTTGTGTGCCCGGCTGAACCTGGAAGACGGGCGAACTGGAACGGGATTGACTGCCGTGGTGACTTTCCCCCTGGAAGCCGATATCCGGCAAAAACCGGCATGAAGCCACTTTCTTTAAAAATGGTAATTAGGGCGAAACGTAACCAAAATAGATGTTTAAGAACTGCTTAAAAACGTTCTCTTTTCGGTGATTAAAGCG
>JAIETP010000031.1 GCA_019744975.1 Burkholderiales bacterium | reverse complement strand
CACCACCCCCGTCACGTTCAGACCACCCGTCGTGTCATTCACCGTCAACCCGTTGCCCGTGAACGCCCCAAGGTTCGTCACCGCCGCCGTGCCGATGTTCACCGTCCCACCCGCAGAGCCCGTCAGCGTCCCCGCCGTCACCGTCCCACCGCTCTGGCTGATTGATCCGCCTGCGGTTATTGAAATATTACCTGCACCAGAATTAAGACCCCCAATACCCGAGACGTTCGTTCCCGCAGAAAGGGTTATGTCCCCGCCACTTGTCGAAATGCTATTGCTATTGAACTGAATCGCCCCGGAGGTGGCCGTAACGGTAACGGTTTCTCCCGCCCCTTGATTGGCCATGTTCAGGGATGTTTCAAAAATGACATTGTTGTTTGCCAGCAATGTCACCGCACCGTCAACAGCCTCGATCGTGGCCTTTGTCGCGTAATTATTTGTCACGCCGGATACGGCCTCGAAAGGACTGGTTCCATCGAGTACGGCTGTTAGATCACCCGCAGGTACCGCGACAGATATATACAGATCGCCCGGATCAAGGAGCAATGAACCGGCCTTGCCGTAAGGGGAACCCAATCCAACCAGGCCCGCAAACACTAAGTCCTGCTTGCCGGATACCTCAACGAACCCGCCATCACCGCTTTGCTGCCCCCCTCTCGCAGTGATCGAACCGTAAAAACGTGTGTCCCCGTCCGCCCAGAGGATGACCTTGCCTCCATCTCCGTTCATAACTCCGTCGGACTTGATAACAACATCGGGCCCAACATACGTCCGCTGGGCATTCTGGATATTCGGATTCTTGCCCTGGAAATCGCCGCCAATCAGCACAGTGCCGCCGCCGGTCTGACCGGACGCATTTACGCCGGCATTGCCAAGCAGGCCAACGCGATCGCCGAGAAGCTGAACCGTGCCGCCCTTGCCGACATCGCCTTTGGCTTCAATGATTCCCGACGCGAACAACGTGCCGGCCTCCGCCTGGGCCACAACACTGCCGCCCTGTGGCCCGTTGGCGGTTGCCAGACTCCCGGCATCCAGAGTCACGTCTTTGAGCGCTTTAAACACAATCCTGCCGCTTTCACCCATGACCGCGGTGTTGGCGCTGGCAACACCGCCGTGCCGCACCAGCGTGCCGTACATGCCGATGCGGCCGCCGGCGGCGATCAGTTGCCCGAGGTTGAGCGCTTGATTGTCGGGTGCGGTGAGCTGCACACGCACTTCGGGTGTCTGCGCATCGACCAGTTCCACAGTTTTTCCGGCGGCGAGCAGGATTTCGCCCTGCGGACTGCGGATGATGCCGCTGTTCTGCACGTCCTGGCCGACCAGGTACACCATGCCGCCGGTCGCAGTGCTGATGGTGCCGTGATTGACCACGCTGCCTGCACCCGGAGTCTGCGTAAAACGCATGCGGCCAGCGAGAAAATCAGCGTCCGAAAGATTCAGTGTCGACGCCATGAAGCCAGCGACATCGATGTTCGCGCCGGGGCCGATGGTGATGCCGTTGGGATTGACCAGGAACACCCGGCCATTGGACTGCAACGTGCCGAGTATTGCCGAGGGGTTGATGCCGACAACACGATTGAGGACGCTGCTGGACTGTGACTGCTGGATAAAACGCGCGATCTCGTTGCCGGCAATCGAAAAACCCTGCCAGTTGATCACTGTGCCGGGTGTATTGGTCACGGTCAGCGTGTTGCCTTGAGTGGCAAAAGTCGCCTGCCCCTGCGCCACTGCGGGGCCAGTCGGATTGGCGAACACAAGGTTGCCACTGAAGCACGCAGCCACCGCCACAGCCAGCGCTGTGCGCTGCCGCCAGTGATTACGTGATCCCCGGTAACGACGTTGCATGCACACTCCCCAGACAACTCCGGCACGATGATATTGCCCGTGCTCCCCAAACCCGGCCAGTACCGGTCAGTCTATTCTTTTGTCTATTAGCGAGATGTGACGTATGTCACAAAAGCACGCATTGCAAAAAATCGTAAACTATTGTTTATAAACGATTTTATATCGGCCGATGCTAAAAGACATATCCGACGGAGATATGCCAGCGATTACCATGTGTGCGCCCCGCCTCCGTGCCGAACTGGCTGCCATCATGGAGCACCTGCGCAAAATCCGCTTTTACTGACAGATTGTTACCATGGGTCATCCTCACGCCGACACCCACACTATCCATGCTGACGCGCTCGAGTTCGCCGGGCTGCCGTGAATTACGCCCCACCTGCCCCGTGTCATAAAACGCCAGAAACCGCAGTTTTGCATTTTCCAAACCGGCAAAATCGCCAAAGTTCGGGGTATAAATCTCCCAGTTGGAACGAAAACCCTTGTCATTCGACATATAGCGCTCGTTGAAACCGCGGATGCTGTCCGCGCCGCCCAAACCAAATTGCTCGGCAGCGATCAACGCATCCCGGGAATACTGGGTATCCGCTTTCAGCCGGAACTGCCAATCCTTCAGGAACGCGCGGGTATATACACCGCCCATCCGCCAGATGCGGTAAGCAGCACGCGCATCGCGGCGCGAATTCTTGAAGTCGGCATCAATGCCGTCATTGCCGTCGGGCAGATTCTGAGCGTAACCAATATAAAAATTGACATCGCTTTGCTGCCCGCGCGACAGGCCACTGTATGTCACACTGACCGGATGCACCGTGATGTCGGGCACAAAATTAAAATTCCCGCCCACTGGCGTAACCAGATTCTGATATGCCCGGTAATCAATGCCGTACACCAGCCGATGTTCAAATTCACCCAGCTTGCGCAGGTTGTGGTTGTAGCGAAAGGCGTAAATGGCACCCTGCCCCGACACATCGAACAGGTTCTGCACCGTTCCTGAATTAACCGTCGAGTAGCCGGCAATCAAGTCGATGGAATCACCCAGACCGTAAAGCGGAATACGATAACCGAGGCCATAAACTTCCACATCATTGGTGTTACGGGGTGAAGTGACATATTGCAGGGTCAACACATGGTCACGCCCGAACAGGTTGGCATGCTGATAAGAAAAAGCGGTGCGGTAGGTTCCAGTTTCCTTGTTGCCGGTATTGTCGAAACTCAGGCTGTAACGTACCGGCGGCACGTCGGCAACGCGAATCACCGCATCCACTTCCCCTTCGCGCGAGCCGGGACGCAACAGAACGGCCGTCTGTTTGGCCGGACTCTCGTTGGCAACCTTGACGCTGGCGGCAACATCGCGGGTGTTGGGTGTAGTGCCGGGCTGCAGCGCCGGCACACTGCGCCGCGCATTGTCCGCACTGAAATGTTCGTTGCCTTCGACGATGATCCTGCCGACTTTGGGCTCGATCACCTTGAACACAACGTCGCCACGATCCAGTTCCTGCTCGGGCAGTAGTACCTGGATGCCGGCATAACCGGCCGCCTGATAACGATCCTGCAACGCCTCCAGCGCACGCTGCACATCGCCGAAGTCTTTCAGTTTGCCGGTATATCGCGCCAACAGCCGCTCGATGTCCGGCTGAGGCAACAAGGTGTTGCCTTCAACCTGATAACTGCGGATTTCAAACCGGACCCCACCATCGACGGCACCGTCAGTCACAATGCTGTCGGCCTGCGCCAGCACGATTCCCCGGTCTTCAGCACTGCGTTGCCCGGAATCAGGACGGGCGCGGACGACTGCATCCCTGCCGAGCACAAAACTTGTCGCGAGAGCCAGTCTTTCGCCATAGAGGTATTCGCCATGGCAGGTCGCGGCCAGGCTCTCTGCCGAGGCCAGCACTGCTAACAGGCAAATTGCAGTAGTCACTCCCCGCATCAGATCCCCCGCCAAGTCTGACAACTTGGGTCTGGCAACTCGAATTTTTGGTCTGTTTTTTCTGCGTTTTGCTAGGACTGGTTAACCTAAGGATTATATTCAAGCATACAGAGCTTGTCTCCGGGGCCCTGCTGATATCGCAGCCCGTGGCACAAACTGCTACATTCTTGCCTTTTCGCCAACCATCCCCATTTTCCAAAAACCATGACTTCCTCTTCCACCTCCCGTCACTGCCGGGTGCTGATCCTGGGCTCAGGCCCCGCAGGTTATTCCGCCGCCGTTTATGCCGCCCGCGCCAATCTCAAACCGGTGCTGATCACCGGGCTTGCCCAAGGCGGTCAATTAATGACGACCACCGACGTCGACAACTGGCCAGCCGACGCCGACGGCGTGCAGGGCCCCGAATTGATGGAACGTTTCCAGAAACACGCCGAACGTTTCAACACCGAAATGATTTTTGACCACATTCACACGGTACAGCTCAAGGAAGCCCCGATCACGCTGATCGGCGACCAGGGCACCTACACCTGTGATGCGCTGATCATCGCCACCGGCGCATCGGCAATGTATCTCGGCCTGCCTTCGGAAGAAAAATTCATGGGCAAGGGCGTGTCCGGCTGCGCCACTTGTGACGGTTTTTTCTACAAAAACCAGGAAGTGTCGGTGATCGGCGGCGGCAATACTGCCGTCGAGGAAGCGCTGTACCTGACCAACATCGCCAAACACGTCACCATCGTGCATCGCCGCGACAAATTCCGCGCCGAGGCCATCCTCGTCGATAAACTGAACGAACGTGTCGCCGCCGGCAAAGCCACCATTGTCTGGGATCATGTGCTGGATGAAGTGCTGGGCGACACCACCGGGGTCACCGGCATGCGCATCAAACATGCCAAGACCGGTGCGACCACCGAAAAACAGCTGCAGGGCGTGTTCATCGCCATCGGCCACAAGCCGAACACCGACATTTTCGAAGGTCAGCTCGAAATGCAAAACGGTTACATCGTCACTAACAGCGGGCTCAAGGGCAACGCCACCGCCACCAGTATTCCCGGCGTATTCGCCGCCGGCGACGTGCAGGATCATGTCTACCGGCAGGCGGTGACCAGCGCAGGCACCGGCTGCATGGCAGCGCTCGATGCGCAGAAATATCTCGAAAGCAAGGGTCTGGTTTAAACCAGGCGGGCCGAACGGAATGCGCTATGAAAAAGGCAAAGCCGGACGTCCGTGCAAAATCACCGGAACAGGATGAATCGGCACAGGCGCTGTTGCGTGCAGCCCTTGCCGATGTCACGCCGCTGCCTCCGGCCAACCGTGCCAAAATGGCCCGGTCGCGCCCCCACCCGATTGCCGCACAACGGCAACTTGATGAAATCGCGGTACTGCGCGATACCCTCAGCGACGCCCCCGCCTGGGAGCAAGGCCTGGAAAACGGCGATGAACTGCTGTTCCTGCGCAACGGCCTGTCAGCGCAACTTCTGAAAAAACTGCGCCGCGGCCACTGGGTGGTCCAAGACCACCTCGACCTGCACGGCCTCACCGTCCCTGAGGCACGCGTTTTAACTGCAGAATTTCTGGCACATTGTGTACGTAACGGACTGCGCTGCGTGCGTATCGTGCACGGCAAGGGATTGGGCTCGCCCAACCGGGAACCTGTACTGAAGAAAAAAGTATCGGGTTGGCTGGCGCAGCGCGATGAAGTATTGGCCTACTGCCAGGCACCGCAGGCCGATGGTGGCGGCGGCGCGGTGCTGGTCCTGCTTCGGGGCAGCCGCAACAGAACCTGAAAACAGCCGCCTAAATTGCGGCTTCGTCGGTCTCGCCGGTGCGTATCCGAATGACCTGCGACACATCGCTGACAAAAATCTTGCCGTCGCCAATCTTGCCGGTGCGTGCGGCCTTGACCACGGCATCAATCGACGCCTCGAGCAGTTTGTCCGGAACCACGACCTCGACTTTGACCTTGGGCAGGAAATCAACGACGTATTCCGCGCCGCGGTAAAGTTCGGTGTGCCCCTTTTGGCGACCAAAGCCCTTGACCTCGGTCACAGTCAGCCCGCTGACGCCGATTTCAGACAGCGCCTCGCGTACCTCGTCCAGCTTGAAGGGCTTGAATATTGCCTCGATTTTTTTCATGGGGTCTCCGGCTGTTTACCGTGGATTATGATGGAAAAGAATAGCACAAGGTTCTCCTCCCTGATTCTCTTCACTGACTCAGTGGCGAAACTTGTTGGTAATCGGGTAACGCCAGTCCTTGCCGAAGCCGCGGCTGGTGATGCGGATGCCCACCGGCGACTGGCGACGTTTGTATTCACTGATCCGGATCAGCTTCACCACCCGGTCAACGTCGGCCGGCGTATGGCCCATGGCGACGATTTCCTGGGGACTGCGGTAGTGCTCGACATAGGCCTCCATGATCGCGTCGAGCACGTCGTACGGCGGCAGACTGTCCTGGTCCTTCTGGTCGGGTCGCAGTTCGGCGGAGGGCGCGCGGTCGATGACCCGACGCGGAATCACCGGCGCCACGGTGTTGCGGTATTCAACCAAGCGGTAGACCAGGGTTTTTTTGAGATCCTTCAGTACCGCGAAACCACCAGCCATGTCGCCGTACAGCGTGGCGTAACCAGTGCCCATTTCGCTCTTGTTGCCGGTGGTCAGTACGATGGCGCCGGTCTTGTTGGACATCGCCATCAGCAGCGTGCCGCGGGTCCGCGCCTGCAGGTTTTCCTCGGTCACATCTTCCTTCAGTCCGCGGAACTCTCCGGCCAGCGCAGTCTTGAACGCGTCGAACACCGGCCGGATGGGGATTTCGGAATAACGCACACCCATGATGCGCGCCTGTTCCCGCGCATCCTCGCAACTCATGTCGGCGGTGTATTGCGAAGGCATCATCACCGCATGCACCTTGTCGGCGCCCAGCGCATCCACCGCGACCGCCAGCGTCAGCGCAGAATCAATGCCGCCGGAAAGCCCGAGCAGCGCCCCGGGGAAACCGTTTTTGCCCAGATAATCACGCACACCCAGCGTCAATGCGCTGTAGACATCCTGCTCCAGCGAAACCACGGACGCCACTGCGCCCTTAATCGGCACACCGCCGACCAGTTCGACCAGCGCCAGCGCTTCCTCGAACGCCGGCAGCTGGTGCGTCAGTTCGCCGTGACCGTCGACGGCAAAGGACGCGCCATCAAACACCAGCTCATCCTGACCGCCGACCTGATTGGCGTAAATGACCGACATCCCCGTCTTGCCGACACGCTCGCGCACCACCTCGTAACGCGTCAACTGTTTGTTGATATGGTACGGCGAGGCGTTGAGCACCAGCAGCAGTTGCGCACCGGCGTCGCGTGCGGCTTTCGCTGCGGGCTCTTCCCATACGTCGGCACAGATGTTGATGCCGATGCGCAGGCCCTCGTGCTCGAATACGCAGGGCGCCTCGCCGGAATCAAAATAACGCTCCTCGTCGAACACAGTGTAATTGGGCAGGGTGCGCTTCAGATAAGTCGCCACCACCCTGCCGCCGCGGATCACCGACGCGGCGTTGTAACGTTTACCCCCGACCTGGTGCGGGTGCCCCAGCACCAGCGTGATATCCCGGACGGCGCGCACGATGCCATGAAATTCGCTGTCGCAGGCGCGGTAAAAATCATCGCGCAGCAACAGATCTTCGGGCGGGTAACCCGATAGCGCAAGTTCGGTCGTCAGCAGCAGGCCTGCACCGGCCGTTTTGGCGCGTTTCGCGGCATCAAGAATTTTAGCCGCATTGCCGGCAAGGTCGCCGACCGTGAAATTGAGTTGTGCAATCGCTATTTTCATGTTGCTAATATATCATCGGTACGTGCACCTTTTTTGCGCATCACCGCACATCGCTTTCATCGCTTTCATCACTTACCCACACCACATATGCTGCACTGGCTCCATTATTACCGGGCGCGCATGAATCTGATGCTGCGCCGGCAGGACGATGCGGCTGCCGCGTATCGCGACGCGCTCGCCGTCAATCCGCGTTTTGTGCTGGCCGCGGCCAGCGCCGGCTTTCTCGAAGCCTCGCGCCAGCAATGGGATGCCGCCGCCCTCGGCTTCCAGCAGGCGCTGGCCATCACCCCGGAGGACGCCGACCTCTGGTTCAACCTGGGGTATGTCCGCCAGCAGCAGCGGGACGATGCCGCCGCCATCGAATGTTTTGAACGCGCCGTCAAACTGAAACACAGCCTCGACCGCGCATGGTTCGGCCTGGGCCTGGTTCATCGCGGCCGAGGCGACCATGAACAGGCGGTCCGCGCATTCAAAGTGGCCGCCGATCTGCAGCCGATGAATCCGCATGCCTTCTACGAACTGGCGATGGCGCAACTCGCGCGGGGCAATCTGCAGGACGTGCGCAGGATCATCAAACATGTCGCAGAATTCGACCCGCAAATGACGCGCCAGCTGGTCCGTGACACCGGCCAGCACCCGGAGGGCGTGACGCTGCGGTGAAGTTGCACGTCGCCTCATCGCTGGCGGACGTTGCACCGGATGCCTGGAACCGGCTTGCCGGCGACGATCCCTTCCTGCAGCATGCCTTCCTGCACGCACTGCACGACACCGGCTGCGCCTGCCCGGACACCGGCTGGGCGCCGCAGTACCTGCTGCTGCACGAAGGCAGCACTCTCGCCGGCGCAATGCCGCTGTATCTGAAAGGCCATTCCTACGGCGAATACGTGTTCGACTGGGCCTGGGCCGACGCCTACCAGCGCCACGGCATCGAGTATTACCCCAAGCTGCTGAGCGCGATTCCGTTCACGCCGGTGGTCGGCTCGCGTTTGCTCGTATCAAAACCAGAACACCGTAATCAATTGGTTGCCGGCGCGCTGGAACTCGCCCGCCGCACAAAAACCACATCGCTGCATATATTGTTTCCGGCTGCAGCCGATCTCGAATGCCTGACCGCACACGGCTTCCTGCTGCGCCAGGGCCGCCAGTTCCACTGGACCAATGACGATTACAGTGATTTTGACCACTTTCTCGCACAGCTCAGTCACGACAAACGCAAAAAAATCCGCCAGGAACGGCGCAAGGTGCGCGACGCCGGGATCACATTCAACTGGCTCGAAGGCACGGCGATCAGCGATGACGACTGGCGGTTTTTTGCGCGTTGTTACAGCCAGACCTACCGCGAGCATCATTCCTCGCCGTACCTGAACCTGGAATTTTTCCGCCGTATCGGCACCGCCATGCCCGGCAACCTGGTGCTGGTGCGCGCCGAACGCGAAGGCAAAGCCATCGCCGCATCGCTGCTGGTGCACAACGGCAGCCGCCTCTACGGCCGCCACTGGGGTGCATTGGAACATCACCCTGCCCTGCATTTTGAAGCCTGTTATTACCAGGGCATCGAATACGCAATCACCCGCGACCTGCAGGTGTTCGAGGGCGGCGCGCAGGGTGAGCACAAGATGGCGCGCGGCCTGCTGCCGGTGGCCACACAATCGGCGCACTGGCTGGCGCATCCGGAATTTGCATCCGCCATCGAAAATTTCCTCGAACGCGAAACCGCGCTGATGGAGGAACACGGCCGCGAACTGGCCACACGCAGCCCCTTCAAGACCCCGTAACAGGCCCGCCACGACCGTCTTGCCTTATAGTTACGGCCAACCAACCGGAATCCACGAATGAAGTTTTGCAGCAATTGCGGCTCGGCAGTCGCGCTCAAAGTCCCCTCCGGCGACACCTTGCCGCGCCACGTCTGCGACGCCTGCGGCACCATCCATTATCAGAATCCGAAAATGATCGTCGGCTGCATCGCCGAATGGGAAAGCCGCATCCTGCTTTGCCGCCGCGCGATCGAACCGCGTCATGGCTTGTGGACGGTGCCGGCAGGATTCATGGAGAACGGAGAAACCACGGCACAAGGTGCCCTGCGCGAAACCCTGGAAGAAGCCAATGCCCGCGTCGAAATCGGGCCGCTGTATGCGATGTACAACATCCCGCACATCAACCAGGTCTACATCCTGTTCCGCGCCCGGCTGCTCGACCTCGATTTCAGCGCCGGCACTGAGTCGCTGGAAGTGCGCCTGTTCGACGAAGCGGAAGTGCCCTGGGAACAACTGGCTTTCGCCACAGTGCGCAACACGCTGACTCATTATTACGCCGACCGCAAAGCCGGCGAATACCGTTTCCATCTCGGCACCATCGAGCGCAGCACCGCATCACGTACCTGATTCCGTTCAGACAGCACGCAGCGCGTCGACAATCCCCAGCCGCGACGCACGCACCGCCGGCAGAAAACCACCGATCAGCCCCATCAGCACGGCAAAACCCAGCGACAGCAGGATTATGCGCGGCGTCAGCGCAAAGCTGAACGCGAGTTCCGAGAACGACTGCCAGTTCAGCGTCGAGATGTGCACAAACTGCATCAGCGAGGCCAGCAGCACACCGGCCACGCCGCCGACCACACCCAGCAGCGCCGCCTCCAGCAGGAAGGTCGCGAGGATGCTGCTGCGGCGGAAACCCAGTGCGCGCAATGTGCCGATCTCGCCGGTGCGGTTGGCCACCGCGGCATACATGGTGATGGTGGCGCCGATCATCGCACCCACCGAAAAAATCACCGACAGCGTCAATCCCAGGTAGCTGATGAAATTCGACAGCGCTTTCGACTGTTCCTCGAAAAATTCGCGCTCGTATTTGACGTCCAGCGTCAGCCGCGGATCACCCTCGAGTCGCTCCTTCAGCGCCGGCAGCGTCGCCGGATCCGCCAGCCGCGCCACCACCACGGACCAGACGTTGCGGCGGAATGACTGCTGCAACTGTTCGGCATCGACCCACAATTCCGAATCGTAGGCCGAACCCCTGGCCTCGAAACGCCCCACCACGCGCCACTCGCGCCCGCCAAACCGCAGCAGCGACCCCACCGCCGTGCCGTCAAATCGCTGGGCAATGCTGGCACCGACGATGACTTCGGAGGAGCCCGGCCGGAAAACGCGGCCCTCGACAATCTGCAGCTGCGGTCGCAATTCGAAGGCCGCCGCACCCACACCACGGGTGGTGACGTTGGTCGCCGTTCCGGTATCACGCTTGGGCAAGGTGATCAGCACCACCACTTCCTTGGATACCAGGCGCATGCTGCCGGCGCCGATGGCGATTTCCGGCTGGGTTTCGACGATGCCGGCCTGAACGCGATCAATCACGCTGGAAATCTCGGCCCCTGCAGCACGACGTGTCACGTGCACATTGTCGGGCTGGCCGGTGGCGACCAGTGCCTGGCGCAGCCCCGTATCGAGCATCTGCACGGCAGCGAATACAAACACCACCAGCGCCATGCCGCCTGCCGTCAGCACCGTGGTCAGCTTGCGCGTCCACAAATTGCGCAGCGTGTACGAAAACGGAATGCCCCTCATCCCACCGCCCGCAAACCATCGACGATGCGCACCTGCGCCGCACGCCACGCCGGCAACAAGGCGGCCGCCACGCCCACCACCGCAGCACAGACCGCCTGCGACCACACCGTATGCATGCTCACCTCAAATACCGGAAACAGCGTACCCATCTGCCGGGCAAACCAGTCGGCTACCGGGAACGTCAGAATCACCCCCAGCATCGCACCGGTGACCGCAATCGCCAGCGACTCGCCGAAAATCAGGCCGCCGAGAAAACCCGGACCGAAACCCAGGGCTTTCAGCGTCGCATATTCGGACATGCGCTCGCGCGCCGTCATCGCCATGGTGTTGGCCATCACTGCGAGAATGATGAATATCACCACAAAAGAGACAATGCGAATGGCAATGACGATGGCTTCGGTCTGCTTGACAAAACCGATCTGGAAAGCCTGCTCGGTTTCAGTCAGCGTTTCCGCGGCTGAATTGCCGAACTGGGCATCAATGGATTTGCTGATTTCGGCTGCGCGCGCGACATCACTGACTTGCACCACGAACACCCCCACCTGATTGGCACGCTGCGGCGCGCGGGTACGCACACTTTCGTTCAGGTATTCCCAGTGGAAAAAAAACTGCGAAGTATCGGTGGTTGACGCCGCGCCGTCGTAAATCGCGCGCACCACGAACTCCCAACTGCCGGAAAAAATTGTGCCCTTCAGCGGCACCACATCGCCGACCTTGAAGCCATAGGTGTTCGCCAGCTTGCGCCCGACCACCGCGCCCTTGCGGTCGCGCATGAAATCGCGCAGCTGATCTTCGGGAATGCGGTACTCCGGATACATCGCCAGGTACGGCACCGCGTCGATCGCAAACTGCGGAAAAAAATTCTTCGGTTCCTGGTATACGCCGGCGAACCAGTTCGCCGCGGCCACCGAACGCACGCCGTCAACACCGCGGATCTTGTCGCGGTAATGCACGGGCAGCGGCACCACCAGCGATACCGAGTTGCGCGTGATCAGCCGGTCCGGCGCCGCCGCCTTCGAACCCGAGTACCAGGCTTCGACCACCGTCTGCAACAGACCAAAGGACAGGATCGCCACCAGCAGGCCCAGCACCGTCAGCAAGGTGCGCAACTTGTGGCGCAGCGTGTTGCGGAGAATCAGCTTCAGCAGATGCATGATAAAAATATCAATAAAATCAAATATTTATAATCATTCACTGAGGGCGGGCCGGCTAATCTGCCAGCACGCCTTTTTCCAGGTGTTTCATCAAGCGCGCACGCTGCGCGGCATGTGGATCGTGTGTCACCATGATGATGGTCTTGCCCAGTTCTGTATTCATGCGATCCATCAGCGAAAGTATGTCTTCAGCGGATGCGCGATCAAGGTCACCGGTCGGCTCATCGGCAACAAGGATCGCCGGATCGGTAATGATCGCGCGCGCAATCGCCACCCGCTGCTGCTGCCCACCCGACAACTCCGACGGAAAATGCTCCATGCGATCAGCCAGTCCGACCATCGACAAGGCCATGTCGACGTGCTCGCGCCGCGCGCGCGATGACAATCCAGTCAGCAACAACGGCAGCTCGACATTCTCAAATGCCGTCAGCACCGGCATCAGGTTGTAAAACTGGAAAATGAAACCGACATTGCGCGAGCGCCAGTCAGCCAGTTCCGCCTCGCCCAAAGTCATGATGTCGGTACCGCCCACGATCAACTCACCGCTGTCGGGCCGGTCAATACCGGCGATCAGGTTGAGCAAAGTACTCTTGCCCGAACCCGAAGGCCCCATCAGCGCCACAAAGTCACCAGTAGCGATATCAAAGGTGATGTCTTCAAGTACAGGCACCACCTGCCCGCCGCGTTTGTAGGATTTGACTAGATGGCGGATTTGCACCGCTGGGACTGACAACGGCATCTCGCTTAGCAATATTGGAGTTGAAAACCAAACAACTTCGCCGGGGGTAGCCCGGCAGCTAGTGCCTTTCTTTTGCTTGCCCAAAAGAAAGGCACCAAAGAAAAGGGCACCCAAGCTCGCCGGTCCTTCGGACTTCCCTGCGCTGCTCGCCAAGCCGGGCGGCTGCGGAACTCGCCCTCGCAAACTGCGCGAGGGCTCAGACAGTCCTCGCCGACTGCCCCCGGCTTGGCTGCGCTGCTCGGCGGCTCACATGGGAAGAAAACCGGTATGCCACGCACGCGACTCATTTCGAAGCTGTTGCAACGGCTGCACTATCGCGCAACTTCTCCGACGGCCGGACCACAACCTTGTCGCCCACAGCCACCTTGCCGGAAACCTCCACCAACTCTCCAATCCTCATGCCACTCTTCACAGCGACCTGCGCAGCCTTCCCATCCTTGACCACAAACACCACACCAGCGCCGTCCCGCTCAACCACCGCCGCCGGCTGCACCACCATCCGCGCCGTACGCTCCGCCTCCGGCGTCTCCTTCTCAAGAAAGGCCACCTTGGCACTCATCTCCGGCAGTACGCGCGCATCAACATCAACAAAACGGATTTTCACCAGCACCGTGGCCTTGCTGCGATCCACCGTCGGCACCATGCGTTGAACAAACCCGCGAAAGCGCTGTCCGGGCAGGGCATCCAGCTGGATTTCACAGGGCTGACCGACTTTCACTTTCGCCAGATTGGCTTCGGACACATCCGCTTCAACTTCCAGCGTCGCCATGTCAGCCATGGTGACCACTGCCGCCTGCGAACCCAGCGCCGATGAAAACGGCGTGATCACATCACCGACGTTGGCGTTTTTGGTCAGCACCACGCCGTCAAAGGGCGCGCGGATCAGCGTCTGCTCGACCGCCACCTCGGCGGCACGCAGATTGGCCTGGGCGACAGCAATGGATGCCTTGTAACCGCTGATCGCCGCCTGCGCTTTTTCGTGACGTGCCAGCACCGTGTCATGCGCCGCGGGTGAGACGAATTTTTTCGCCAGCAGGTCGCGCGAACGTTCCAGCGCCCGTGCCGCTTCGCGCAATTCGGCATCGCCCTGCTCCAGGTTGGCCCGTGCCAGATTGACGCTGGCGGCCGCCTGCTGCATCTGCGCGGTGACGTCCTTGCTTTCCAGGCGTGCCAGCACCTCCCCGGCTTTCACCTGGCTGCCTTCGCGCACATTGAGCCATTCCAGCCGCCCGGTGGCTTTGGATGCCACAGCCGCCTTGCGCTGCGCCACCACGTAACCGGTGGCATTGAGCAGCGTATAGGCCTGCGACGGATAAGCCTGGGATATGGTGGTGGTTTCGACATTGACCGGCGCATTGCGGGCAAACAACCAGAATACGATGCCGGCCACCACCAGCGCCGCCAGCCACCACCATCGTTTAAAGCGCCGTCGCGGCGCAGCGCGCACCGCATCGCGGTCGATACGTAATCGGGAAAGGTCTTCGTTGGCCAAAATGTTCTAGAATCGGGTTCGTTGATTAATATTGCTCATTCAGCAATCCTCATTCAGCAATCTATTGTATCCGGAGACCCCGATGACCGCCGCGCTTCCCGTGACCAAAGCCGCTTTCCAGTGGGACGACCCGCTGCTGCTCGAAGACCTGTTGAGCGACGAGGAGCGCATGGTGCGCGATGCCGCTCGCGCCTACTGCCAGGAAAAACTGATGCCGCGGGTGGTGGAAGCCAACCGCCACGAAAAATTCCACCGCGAAATCATGAACGAGATGGGCGAACTCGGTTTTCTCGGGCCAACCATCGAGGGTTACGGCTGCGCCGGCGTCAACCACGTCTGTTACGGCCTGATCGCGCGCGAAGTCGAACGCGTCGACAGCGGTTATCGCTCGGCGCTGTCGGTGCAGTCCAGCCTGGTGATGTACCCGATTTCCGCCTTCGGCAGCGAGGCACAGAAGCAGAAATACCTGCCCAAAATGGCCAGCGGCGAGTGGATCGGCTGTTTCGGCCTGACCGAACCCAATGCCGGCTCCGACCCGGCGGGCATGCTCACCCGCGGCAAAAAGGTCGACGGCGGCTACTCGGTCAGCGGTGCAAAAATGTGGATCACCAATGCCCCGCTCGCCGACGTGCTGCTGGTCTGGGCCAAGGATGACGGCGGTGTGATCCGCGGCTTCATCCTCGAAAAAGGCATGAAGGGTCTTTCCACCCCAAAAATCGAGGGCAAGTTCAGCCTGCGTTCCTCGGTGACCGGCGAGATTGTCATGGACAATGTGTTTGTGCCGGAAGAAAACGTGCTGCCCGACGTCTCCGGCCTGAAAGGCCCGTTCTCCTGCCTGAACAAGGCCCGTTACGGCATCGCCTGGGGCGCGCTGGGGGCAGCGGAGTTCTGCTGGCAGGCTGCGCGCAATTACACGCTGGAACGCAAACAGTTCGGCCGCCCGCTGGCCGCCAACCAGCTGGTACAGCTGAAACTGGTCAACATGCAGACCGAAATCACGCTGGCGCTGCATGCCGCGCTGCGGCTGGGTCGCCTGCTTGACGAAGGTCGCGTCGCGCCGGAAATGATTTCACTGCTGAAACGCAATTCCTGCGGCAAGTCGCTGGACATCGCGCGCGTCGCCCGTGACATGCACGGCGGCAACGGCATCGCCGACGAATTCCATGTCATCCGTCACATGATGAATCTCGAAGCCGTCAACACCTACGAAGGCACGCACGACATTCATGCCTTGATTCTCGGCCGTGCGCTGACCGGCATTCCTGCGTTTGACTGACAGCGCCTGAGACTGAGCGGACTGAGTCTAATCGGACCGTGATGCAGGCATGAAACTGCAGTCACATCTGGCGGCATTACTGATGGCCGCCGCCTGTGCCACGACCTTGCACGCCGAGCCCCTCCCCGCCGGCAGCAGCCAGCGCAGCGTCAGCATCAATGGTGAAATCATCGAGCTTCACACCTACAAACCATCACAGTACGCCGACGGCCCCATCCTGCTGGTGCTGCACGGACTGGGCGCCAATGCCTCCGGCTACCGCGATTACGCGATACCGCTGGCCGATGCGCGGGGTTTTCTGGTCGTGGCGCCACTGTTCGACCGAAAGCGGTTTCCGGTGTGGCGTTACCAGACCGGCGGCATCGTGCGTAACCAGCGCGCCGAAGGCGAGTTTGCAGTCGAGCCCGAAGCGCAATGGATGGGCCGCACATTCCTTGCCATCATCAACGCCGTGCGCACCGCCGAAAACCGGCCCGACCTTTCTTACTCGCTGATCGGCCATTCGGCCGGAGGCCAGACGCTGTCGCGTTTTGCCGCGTTTGTGCCGCATCAGGCCAGGCACATCATCATCGCCAATCCATCGACGTATCTGTGGCCGTCACGCGAGGAACGGTTTCCCTTCGGTTTCGGTGGTTTGCCGGGAAAAATGGTTGATGACACGGCGCTGCAACGTTACCTGGCGCAGCCGGTCACCCTGCTGCTCGGCACGGCCGACAACCAGCGCGGCGGCGACCTCAACGTCACTGCAGGCGCCGAACGCCAGGGAAGCAACCGTCTCGAACGCGGCCACAATGCATACCGCGCCGCGCAACAACTGGCGCGCGACCGCGGCTGGGCCTTCAACTGGCGGCTGGTCGAAGTGCCGGACGTCGGGCACAGCGCGCGGCGCATGTTCGGCAGCGCGGAAGCGCTGACGACCCTGCCCGCGTACTGAATCGCGCTATTTCGGCAGTTGTTTGTGCAGTTCCACCGGCTTGCGCTTCGCACGCATGCGCAGGTTGAGCAGCTCCACCGCAACCGAGAATGCCATCGCGAAGTAGATATAACCCTTCGGGATGTGCAGGCCCCAGCCCTCGGCGATCAAGGCCACCCCGATCAGTGTCAGGAATGACAGCGCCAGCATCTTGATGGTCGGATGTTGATCGACGAAGTTGCTGATGGGCCCTGCGGCAACCAACATCACGCCGACCGCGATCACGATGGCAATCACCATGATCGACAATTCATCGACCATGCCCACCGCGGTGATCACCGAGTCCAGCGAAAACACGATGTCGATCACTGCGATCTGCAGCAGCACCGCGCCAAAAGTCGCCGTCACTGCCGCCGTGGCCCCCCCGGTCTGGCCGGGACCTTCCAGTGCGTTGTGGATTTCATGTACGCTTTTCCACAACAGGAACAGGCCGCCACCGAGCAGGATCAGGTCACGGCCGGAAATCTCCTTGCCCATGATGCCGAACAGCGGCTCCGTCAGCGTCATCATCCACGACAGCGTGAAAAGCAGGCCGATGCGCATCACCATCGCCAGCATCAGGCCAATATTGCGTGCTTTTGCCCTCTGACTTTCCGGCAGACGGCTGCACAATATGGAAATGAAAATGATGTTGTCGACACCAAGCACGATTTCGAGTGCCGTCAGCGTCGCCAGTGCCAGCCAGGCATTCGGATCCGCAAGCCATTCCATATGCGCCTCTTTTATTCAATAAAAACAATCAGTTGAATCGCCAACAACGATTGCGCAGGACATCGTAGCCGGCACGTCACTGCAATGAAACGGTTTTCATTATAGGGGCCCCGGCTTGCATTGATCATGACACCTCATCAATCACCGGCGCCCAGATTGCGAAACCGCAACCGTATGCGACTGGCCAAGCTGCTACAGTCAGCGCTTTCCATCATCAAACCGGCTCTCTCCATGCCCGCCCAGACCGCTCCCGCCGCTACACCGGATGCCTCCACTTCCGACCTTTTGTCGATCTCGCAGCAGATCGCCGCATTCGCCGCCAATCTGACACCGGATGCCGTGCCGGCAGCCGTCCGCGAAAACGCCAAGCTGCATGTACTCGACGTGGTCGGCACCGCACTCGCCGCCACGCGTTTTGATTTTGCCCAGCACGCACTGGCCGGCATCAGCAACATCGCCGAAGACGGCAACAACAGCGTCATCGGCATGAACGTCACACTGCCGATGCGCGACGCGGTGCTGATGAACGGCATCCTCGCTCATGGCCTTGATTACGACGACACCCATCCCGGGGCCATTGTGCATCCGAGTTCCAGCGCCTTCCCCTGCGCGCTGGGTCTCGCCGAAAAACGCGACGCCGCCGGCGCGGATCTGTTATTGGCATACATACTCGGCGTCGAAATCGCCACCCGCCTGGGTGTGGCTGCCGCCGGCACCATGCATACCAATGGTTTTCACACCACCGGCATCGCCGGACACTTCGGCTGCGCGGTGGCCGCCGGCAAGCTGATGAACCTGAGTCCGCAGCGCTTGCAGTACGCCCAGGGGTTCGCCGGCAGCACCGCATCGGCCATCTCCGAACACCGCGCCGACGGCGCCTGGAACAAACGCCTGCATCCGGCCTGGGCAGGCGTCGGCGGCATCACCGCGGCGGCGCTGGCCAGTGGCGGCTTCATCGGCACCAAAAAAATCTACGAAGGCGCCGACGGCATTTTCCGCTCACATACCGGCACCCGCTTCAAGGAAGTCGACATGGGCGCGATGACGCGCAATCTCGGCAGCGAGTGGCTGCTCAACGAAGTCGCGATCAAACCTTTCCCGATCTGCCACCTGCTGCATGCCTGCGCCGATTCCGCGCTGGCGATCCGGCGCAAACACAATGTAAAGCCGGAAGACATCGTCAAAATCCGCGCGCTGCTGCATCCTGAAACCTTCCACTACATCGCCGAGCCGGCGGACATGCGCCGCCGTCCGGTGTCGGACTACATGGCCAAGTTCAGCGTGCAGTTCGTGCTGGCCGCCTGTTTTGTCCGCGGCAAGTTCGGTTTCGCCGAACTCGAAACCGATGCACTGAACGACGCGCAGATTCTTGGGCTGGCGCAGAAGGTGCATCACGAAGCAGATCCGGATTCGGCCTTCCCCAAATATTTCTCCGGCGGCGTCGTCGTCACCACCAAGGACGGCCGCGAGCTGGTGCACATGGAAAAAATCAACCGCGGCGCCGGCGAACGCGCGCTGTCGGCGGAAGATATCAGCGAAAAATTCTTCGACAACGCATCGCTGGTGATCTCGAAGCCGCAGGCTGAACGCATCCGCAGCGCAGTGCTGGCCATGGACAAACACAGCACACGCGATCTGACGCGTGTCTTGTCCCTTAAAAATAATTAATTAAATCAAATACTTAAGTATGTCACTCGATCTTGATCATCTGCGCAGCTGGATCGGCAAAACCGAAACCCATCACGACATCGCCACTGCGTTCCCAATAGCCGCACTGGCCGCAACCCTGGATCGCAAGGACCCGCCGCCGAAAACCGGCGACATCATTCCACACAGCGGCCACTGGCTGTACTTCCTCGAAACCGCGGTGAATGCGGACCTCAGCCACGACGGTCATCCCAAACGCGGCGGCTTCCTGCCGCCGGTATCGCTGCCGCGGCGCATGTGGGCCGGCGGTCGCATTGATTTCCGCCAGCCGCTGCGGATCGGCGACAGCATCAGCCGCGAATCCGAAATCCTGTCGGTGGAAGCCAAGTCGGGCAAAAGCGGCAACCTGGTGTTTGTCACGGTGCGCCACACCGTCAGGGGCGGCAGCACGACCTGCATCGTTGAAGAACACGACATCGTCTACCGCGATGCCGCCAAACCAGGCGAAGCAGCACCCGCAGGCAAACCAGCGCCGCAGACCGCGGCATGGCGACGCGAACTAAAAACCGACGAGGCCGTGCTGTTCCGTTATTCCGCGCTGATTTTCAACGCCCATCGCATCCATTACGACATCGACTACTGCCGCGACACCGAGGGTTATCCGGGGCTGATCGTGCATGGCCCGCTGCAGACGACGCTGCTGCTGGATTTATGCCGCCGCAGCGACCCGCGCCCGGTGCGCACACTGGATTACCGCGCCACACATCCGGTGTTTCACCAGGAAACCTTCAGCGTAAATGGACAGCCGGCAGCTGATGGGAAATCGGTGGAGTTGTGGACTGCGAACGCCGCAGGGAATTACGCGATGCGTGGCACTGCGACGTTTTGAATTGCCCCCCCTATTCATCGGGCCCAAAACAGCGGACATTGGAATTATTTCAGGAGGAATCGTCGTCTGGACTGCCCCTGTTTATTCTGTGGTTGCACTCGCTATATGATGCGCATACACTATGCGCATCAATTTGCTCACGCCCTCCATGCCCACTCCCACCATCGCCCCGCGCCGGCGCAAGAAGGCTGCCAACCTCAGCGTTGATGACAAGCTGCTGGAACAGGCCCGGCGCCTCAAGCTGAACCTGTCGCAGGTGTTCGAGGCCGGCCTGACCGAAGCCATCCGCCAGCACCAGCGCGAAGAATGGCTCCAAAAAAATCGCGCCGCGCTCGACGCCTACAACGAGCACGTGGAAAAACACGGCGTGTTCAGCGACGGGCTGCGCTCGTTCTGATGGCGCAGTTCGACGTCTACCGCAACGCCAATCCCGCCACCCGCGCACGCATCCCTTACCTGCTCGATGTTCAGTCGGATCTGCTCGACCCTCTGGCAACGCGGGTGGTCGTGCCCCTGTGCAAACCCGAAGTGCTAAAGGGCAGGCTGGCCGAGCGGCTCAATCCGGTGTTCGAGGTCGAAGGCCGCAAAATGATCATGCTGACGCCCGAACTCGCCGGCGTATCCAGAAAAATACTCGGTGAACAGATCGGCAATCTTTCAGACAAACGCAGTTCCATCATTGCGGCGCTGGACCTGCTGATTACCGGGATCTGACCGGGCGCGGCGAGAAGTTCTCGGGGCAGTTCACACTGACCCTATTTATTTCCTCAACTTCGTCACCCCGGCGGACGCCGGGGTCCAGAAACGCAGTATCCCAACCGCGAACACCTGACTGGATTCCGGCTTACCCCCCCAAGGGGACTTCCTTCGGGGCGCGCCGGAATGACGTCAGTGGTTTACCACCCCGAATCGTTATCCGAAGTCGCACCAATCTTGTGGATCGAAAGATCGGAGCCATTGAACTCCTGCTCCCGATCCAGGCGTATGCCAACCACGGCCTTCAGCACACCATAAACAATAAAACCGCCGACCAGCGCGATCACCACACCCAGCCCGGTGCCGATCAACTGCGCGGTCAGGCTGACACCGCCTAATCCGCCCAGCGCCTTCGATCCGAAAATGCCGCAGGCGATGCCGCCCCAGACTCCACAGAGGCCGTGCAAGGGCCACACCCCGAGCACATCGTCGATCTTCAGTTTGTTCTGGGTCAGCGTGAACATGTAAACGAACAAGGCGCCGGCAACCGTGCCGGTGGCCAGCGCGCCCGCGGGATGCATCACATCCGAACCCGCGCATACCGCCACCAGACCAGCCAACGGTCCGTTATGCACAAAACCCGGATCGTTGCGGCCAACCACCAGCGCCGCGACGATGCCGCCGGACATGGCCATCAGTGAATTGACCGCAACCAGCCCGGAAATCTTGTCGATGGTCTGCGCCGACATCACGTTGAAGCCGAACCAGCCGACGGTCAGGATCCAGGCGCCCAGCGCGAGGAAGGGAATGCTCGACGGCGGCTGTGCGGCGACGCCGCCCTCTTTCGGATAACGGCCGATGCGGGGTCCGAGCAGGATGACCGCGGCCAGCGCCAGCCAGCCGCCCACCGCATGCACCACCACCGAACCGGCGAAGTCATGGAACGGTGCGCCGGCGACCGACTCGATCCACGCCTGCACACCGTAGCGGTTGTTCCACACGATGCCTTCAAAGAAGGGATAAATCAGGCCAACGATGACCGCCGTTGCCGCCAGCTGCGGATAAAACCGCGCGCGTTCGGCAATGCCGCCGGAAATGATCGCCGGCACCGCTGCGGCAAAGGTCAGCAGGAAAAAGAACTTGGTGACCTCGAAGCCGCTTTTCTCTGCCAGTTGTTCGGCGCCAACCATGAAGGACACGCCATAAGCCACGCTGTAACCGACGAAAAAATAAACAATGGTTGATACCGCGAAGTCGGTGAGGATTTTGACTAGCGCATTGACCTGGTTTTTGCGGCGCACCGTGCCGACTTCGAGAAACGCGAAACCGGAATGCATCGCCAGCACCATGATGGCGCCGAGCAGGATGAACAAGGTGTCGGTGCTGATTTTGACGGCTTCCATGAGTCTCCCCCCTGAAAATGAACCCGAAACTACAAAGCAATACTTGTTCCTGACAGCAAGCTGTTGTTTTTATTAATATTATGATCAGGCAGCCGCATCATAAAGCACATAATTGGTGCGCAGGCTGAATATCTGCACTTTATAAGTGCGTATGGCGGTTGGGACAGGCGTTGCCGGGCGGCCTTTGCCCGGATCCGACACATCCCGGTAAATCATTGAAGAAATTGGTATATTCAGCCTCCATGTGCCCAGCGCCCACACCCGCCCCACCCGCTGCAGCCACCCCGCCGCCCCAGGGCGACCGGCCGCTGACACTGGCGCAAATCGTCAACGACCTGATAGCCGACGGCCTGGTACCCAAGGATGAGGGCGAAAAACTGGTCGCCAACCGACGCCACAGCCGCAGCGACGTGCATCCGCTGGTGGTCATCGCCGACCAGAAATGGAAAGACCCGCGCAATCCGCGCAAATTGCTCAGCGTCGAACCGCTGACCCAGTGGCTCGCCGAAAAATCCGGCCTGCCCTATCTGCACATCGACCCGTTCAAGATCGACTTCACCGCCGTCACCAAGGTGATGTCGAACGCCTACGCCGCGCGTTACAAAATCCTGCCGGTCAGCGTGACCACCCGCGAAGCGACCATCGCCACGGCAGAACCCTGGGTCCGCGGCTGGGAAGCCTCGCTGAAACAGGTGCTGCGCCTGGAAATCAAGCGCGTGATCGCCAATCCGGTGGATATCCAGGGTTATGTCGTCGAGTTCTACAACCTCGCGCGTTCGGTGCAGGGCGCGACGACCAAGGACAAGGGCGCGGTCTCCGACATCGCCAACTTCGAACAACTGGTGCAGCTCGGCCGCAGCGGCCAGCTCGACGCCAACGACCAGCACATCGTGCACATCTGCGACTGGCTGTTCAATTACGCCTTTGAACAGCGCGCCAGCGATATCCACCTCGAACCGCGGCGCGAAGCCGGCAATGTGCGTTTCCGCATCGACGGCGTGCTGCATCAGGTCTACCAGATTCCGACGCCGGTGATGGCGGCGATGACCTCGCGCATCAAGGTGCTGGGCCGCATGGACGTCGTCGAAAAACGCCGCCCGCAGGACGGCCGCCTGAAAACCGTGGCGCCCGACGGCGGCGAAGTCGAGTTGCGGCTGTCGACCATGCCCACCGCCTTCGGCGAAAAAATGGTGATGCGGATTTTTGATCCGGA
>JAIETP010000033.1 GCA_019744975.1 Burkholderiales bacterium | reverse complement strand
CAGGTGCCCGCGAAATACGTGCCGCATTTCAAGGCCGGCAAGGAATTGCGCGAACGCGTCGACATCAAGAAATAACGGACGATCAGGCATCGTTCCTTTGGGCGGCATGGCTACACGGCCATGCCGCTTTTTTGTGTGCTGCGGGGCATGATATTCTCGACGGGCCATGCAATACCTAATGTGGATCATCAAGGTCGCGCTGTTCCTCCTGATCCTGTCGTTTGCGATAGTGAACACGGATCCGGTGACGGTGCGTTACTACCTCGGATACCAGTGGCAGGCGCCGCTGGTGGTCGTGCTGCTGGTCGCGATCGGCGCCGGTGCGCTGGTGGGATTGCTGACCGGCCTGTTCCAGACGCTGCGGCTGCGCCGGCAGATTGCAGTTCTGAAACGCGAACTGGACGCCACCCGCGCTGCCCGCTCATCCGATCCTGTGCCGCCGCCGATGGATCTGCTGTGAATCTTGCTGTGAAGCGCCGCGCCTGATGGATATCGAACTGTGGTGGTTGCTGACTTTGCCGCTGTTTTTTGCGCTGGGATGGCTGGCGGCGCGGGTCGACATCCGCCAGATCGTCACTGAATCCCGGCTGCTGCCGGCGTCTTATTTCAAGGGCCTCAATTTCCTGCTCAATGAGCAGCCCGACAAGGCGATCGAAGCCTTCATTGAGGTGGCCAAGGTCAATCCGCAGACCATCGAGCTCCATTTCGCGCTGGGCAGTTTGTTCCGCCGCCGCGGCGAGGTCGAACGTGCGATCCGTATGCATCAGAACCTGGCCGAGCGCGAAGACCTCGGGCAGGAGCAGAAACTGCAGGCCGTGCTGGAACTGGCCCAGGATTACCTGAAGGCGGGTCTGCTGGACCGCGCCGAAGAATTGTTCCTGAAACTCGACGGCACGCCCCATGCCGAGGCCGCGCTGCGTTTCCTGCTCGAAATCTACGAGCAGGAAAAGGAATGGCGCAAGGCCATCGTCATCGCCGAGAAACTCGAAGTGCTCAATGGCAGTTCCTTCCAGAAGGAAATCGCCAATTTTTACTGCGAAATGGCGGCGCGTGAGCTGATGCAGTCGCGGCCCGTTGAGGCACGGCCGCTGCTGGCCGAGGCGCTGTCGCATCACCGGCTGTGCGTACGCGCAAACCTGCTGCTCGGCGACCTGGAGCGCGGCCTTGGCAACCGGCCCGCGGCCATTACGGCCTGGCAGCGTATCGAGTCGCAGAATCCGGCTTATCTCTCGCTGGTCGCGGACCGCCTGCTGGAGGTCTATGGCGAAGAAGGGCGCGCCGAGGAGGGACTGAATCTGCTGCGCGGATTCCTCGAGAAATACCCGTCGATGGATCTGCTGGATACGGTGTACCGGGCCACGCTGGCCGGCAGCGGCGCACAGGCCGCCTATCGCCTGGTGCGTGACGAGGTGCGGCGTACGCCGACCCTGCTCGGGCTGGACAAGCTGCTCGAAGCGCAGCTGTTGGAGGTGCCCGCAGAGCGCCGCCATGACCTGGAACTGATCAAGCAACTGATCCACCAGCACACGCGCAGCCTGGCGATGTACAAATGCGAACACTGCGGTTTCCGTGCGCGGCAGTTCTACTGGCATTGCCCGGCCTGCGGTGAATGGGAGACCTACGCACCGCGGCGTACTGAAGAAAAGGGACTGCCGGCATGAGGCGCGCCGGAACGGAAGAATTACCGGCTTAGAGCTTGCCGGAGCCAAGGGCATATCTGCATGAACATGGATCAAAAGGGACCACGGGTCATCGTTGCGCTGGATTACGCCAGCGCCGCCGAGGCGCTTGCGTTTGCGCAGCGCCTCGATCCGAAACGTTGCCGGGTCAAGGTCGGCAAGGAATTGTTCACCGTCACCGGTCCTGCCCTGGTCGAGCAACTGGTGGCGCGTGGTTTTGATGTGTTCCTCGATCTCAAATACCACGACATCCCGAATACCGTGGCCTCCGCCTGCAAGTCCGCGGCGGCGCTCGGCGTGTGGATGATGAATGTCCACGCCAGCGGCGGACGCACGATGATGCAGGCCGCGCGCGAGGCGCTGGCGGGATTGTCGAGGCCGCCGAAACTGATCGCGGTGACGGTGCTGACCAGCCTCGGCGCCGAAGACCTGCGCGAAACCGGTCAGATGGAAGCGCCGCAGCTGCTGGTCGAGCGCCTGGCGCGGTTGGCAGCGGCCAGCGGCATGGACGGCGTAGTCTGTTCGGCGCAGGAGGCCTCGCTGCTGCGCCGCGCCTGCGGACCGGCATTCTGCCTGGTGACGCCCGGCATCCGCCTCGCCGATGCTGCGCAGGATGACCAGAAACGCATTGTCACGCCGCAGAAAGCGATTAGCGACGGTGCGGATTACCTGGTGGTGGGCCGGCCGATCACCCGTGCGGCTGATCCGCTGGCGGTGCTGGATCGCATCAATGCCGACATCGCCGCTGCATTAAAATCATCAGCGGGAAAAATGAGTCGATGAAAAAATGCTGATGAAAAAAACACCGCAGAAAAAAGCAGCGTCGCCACGCAATGGCTTGCCGGCTCAGATACGCCGCGCGCGCGTGCTGGTCGCCGGCGACGTGATGCTCGACCGTTACTGGTTCGGTGAAGTCAGCCGGATTTCGCCGGAAGCGCCGGTGCCGGTGGTCAAGGTTGACCGTGTCGAGGAACGCCCGGGGGGTGCTGCCAATGTGGCGCGTAATGTGGCAGCGTTGTCGGCGAAAGCATCGCTGCTGTCGGTGGTCGGGCGCGACGAGGCCGGGCGCTGCCTGCGCCAGTTGCTGAAGCGCGACCGCATCGCCGCCAGCCTGCACGACGATCCGACCATTTCCACCACCGTGAAGCTGCGGGTCATCGGCCGCCGCCAGCAGTTGCTACGCGCCGATTTTGAAACCCTGCCCAGCCACGAAGTGCTGGCGTCGAAGTTGAAGGATTTCGAGCGTCTGCTGAAAAGCTGCGACGTGGTGATCCTGTCCGATTACGGCAAGGGCGGCCTCGCGCACATCGCGCGCATGATCGCGCTGGCACGCCGGCACAACAAACCGGTGCTGGTCGATCCCAAGGGTGAGGATTATTCGCGTTACCGCGGTGCGACCCTGGTGACGCCCAACCGTGCCGAGTTGCAGGCGGTGGTCGGTGGCTGGAGCAGTGAAACCGCGCTGACCACCAAGGCGCAGAAGCTGCGCCAGCGCCTGGGTATCGGCGGAATTCTGATCACGCGCAGCGAAGAAGGCATGACCTTGTACCGCCGTGACAGCCGGCTGCATGTGCCGGCACAGGCGCGCGAGGTCTATGATGTCAGCGGCGCCGGTGACACGGTGATTGCCACCATCGCGGTGATGCTGGCCGCCGGGCAGGGCCTCGAAAGCGCGGTGCGTATCGCCAATCGTGCGGCGGGCATCGTCGTCGGCAAGTTCGGCACGGCGGTGGTTCAGCCGGACGAGCTGTTTCCGCCAGGGGAGGCATAAGCCATGGTTTACGTAGTGACCGGCGCCGCCGGTTTTATCGGCGCCAACCTGGTCAAGGGGCTCAATGCGCAGGGCATCACCGACATTCTTGCGGTGGACGATCTGACGCAGGGCGACAAATTCCGCAATCTGGTGGATTGCCGGATTACGGATTACCTCGACAAGGATGAATTCCTGGCGCGGGTCAAAGCCGGCGCTTTCCGTCGCGGGGTCAAGGCGATACTCCATCAGGGCGCCTGTTCCGACACCACGGCCAGCGATGGCCGCTACGTGATGGATACCAATTACGCCTATTCCTGCACGCTGCTGGATTTTTGTGCCGCAGAAATGATCCCGCTGATTTATGCATCGTCTGCAGCGACCTACGGCGCACTGACCGGTTTTCGTGAGCAGGCGGATTGCGAAGGCCCGCTCAACGTTTACGGCTATTCGAAACTGCTGTTTGACCAGCAGGTGCGGCGGCTGCCGCCCGGTGGCCCGCAGGTGGTGGGGCTGCGCTATTTCAACGTCTATGGCGACCGCGAGCAGCACAAGGGACGCATGGCCTCGGTCGCGTACCACTTTTTCAACCAGTACCGTGCCGAAGGCCAGGTACGTCTGTTCGAAGGCAGCGCGGGATACGGCAACGGCGAGCAGCGCCGCGATTTTGTCTCGGTCGAGGATGTGGTCAAGGTCAATCTGTATTTTCTGCAGAACCCCGGCCGCTCCGGGATTTTCAATTGCGGCAGCGGTGCGGCGCAGTCATTCAACGATGTCGCGGTCGCCACGGTGAATGCTTGCCGTGCGGCTGCGGGCGAGCCGGCGCTGGCGCTGGCTGATCTGCAAAAAAAGGGCGTGATTCGTTATATCCCGTTCCCCGGTGATCTCAAGGGCAAGTACCAGAGTTACACCCAGGCCGACCTGACAGCGTTGCGCGCGGCGGGTTATGCGGGCCAGTTCCTGACCGTGGAGCAGGGTGTGGCGCGTTATTGCCAGCAACTGCTGACGAAGGTCTAGATTATGTACAAGACGCTTGAAGATTTTGTCGGCAATACGCCGCTGGTGAAGTTGCAGCGCATGCCCGGCGCGACCAGCAATACCATCCTCGTCAAACTCGAAGGTAATAATCCTGCGGGCTCGGTCAAGGACCGCCCGGCGCTGTCGATGATCCGGCAAGCGCAGCAGCGCGGCACCATCAAGCCCGGCGACACACTGATTGAAGCGACCAGCGGCAACACCGGCATCGCGCTGGCGATGGTGGCGGCGATCATGGGTTACCGCATGGTGCTGGTGATGCCGGATAACCAGTCGCTGGAGCGCCAGCAGACCATGCGCGCCTATGGCGCCGAGCTGGTGCTGACGCCGAAGGCGGCGAGCATGGAAGGTGCGCGTGACGTGGCCGAGCGCATGGTGCGTGAAGGCCGCGGCGTCATGCTCGACCAGTTTGCCAATCCCGACAATCCGCTGGCGCATTACGAAGGCACCGGCCCGGAAATCTGGCGTGATACTGCGGGCAAGGTGACGCATTTCATTTCCAGCATGGGCACCACCGGCACCATCATGGGGGTGTCGCGCTACCTGAAAGAAAAAAATCCGCAGGTGCGGATTGTCGGTTGCCAGCCGACGGATGGTTCGCAGATTCCGGGCATTCGTAAATGGCCCGCAGCTTATTTGCCGAAAATCTGCGACTGGTCGCAGGTCGATAAAGTCATCGAGGTCACGCAGCTTGACGCCGAGAACACCATGCGGCGGCTGGCCAGCGAAGAAGGCATATTCGCCGGCGTGTCCTCCGGCGGCGCCTTGTGGGCGGCGCTGCAGATTTCAGCGCAGGTGCGCGACGCGGTGATCGTCTCCATCGTCTGCGACCGTGGCGACCGTTACCTGTCGACCGGCGTTTTTGCCTAGTGTTTTTGCGTAGTATTACGCGTAAAACTATAAGTATTTGATTTTAAAGGTATTTTTGTGAATCCCGTATTGGTGTTCGACATCGAGACCGTGCCTGACGTCGCCGGCATCCGCAAGCTGCACGGCATCGACAGCACGGTGTCCGATCGTGATGTCGCTGAAATGGCCTTCCAGCTGCGGCGGCAAAGCCATGGCAATGATTTCCTGCCGCATTACCTGCATCGCGTGCTGGTGATTTCCTGCGCGCTGCAGGATCGCGACCACTTCAAGGTGTGGTCACTCGGCGCGGCCGGTGAAAGCGAAGCGGAAATCATCCAGCGCTTTTTTGACGGCATCGAAAAATATACGCCGCAGCTGGTGTCGTGGAACGGCGGCGGTTTTGATCTGCCGGTGCTGCATTACCGTGGGCTGATGCATGGCGTGAAGGCCGCGCGGTACTGGGACATGGGCGAGGACGACCGCGAATTCAAGTGGAACAATTACATCAGCCGTTACCACCAGCGTCATCTCGATTTGATGGACCTGTTGGCGATGTACCAGGGGCGTGCCAATGCGCCGCTGGATGCGCTGGCGCAGTTGATGGGCCTGCCGGGCAAACTGGGTATGGACGGCTCCGCCGTGTGGGGCGCGTACCGGGACGGCAAACTGGAAGACATCTGGCGTTACTGCGAAACCGACGTCGTCAACACCCACCTGGTGTTTTTGCGCTTTCAGCTGATGCGCGGTGCACTGACCCAGGACCAGCACGATGCCCAGGTCAAGGTGGTGCGCGCGGTGCTGGAAAAGACCGGGCAGCCGCACTGGAAGGAATTCCTCGCGCGCTGGCCGGCATGACGCACACACCGCGCCGCCGCGCGCGGTCCGGAAAACCACAATGAATCCTCTGTACATCGAATCCCTGGACCAGGAAGGCCGCGGCATTGCCCGTCGTGACGGCAAGGTCGTTTTTGTCGAAGGCGCGCTGCCGGGCGAACGCGCCGAGATTTCGGTGTATCGCAAAAAACCGGCGTTCGAGCAGTCATTCGCGACCAGGATTTTTGATGAAAGCGCATCACGTACCACGCCGGGCTGCAAGTTCTTCGGCCTCTGCGGCGGTTGCAGCTTGCAGCACATGGATGCGCGCACCCAGGTCGCCGCCAAACAACGCGTGCTCGAAGACAACCTGCGCCATATCGGCAAGGTGCAGCCGGAACAGATGCTGCCGGCGATTTACGGCCCGTCCTGGGGCTACCGCCACCGCGCGCGCCTGACGGTGCGCCATGTGTTCAAAAAGGGCGGCGCGCTGGTGGGTTTCCATGAAAAGCGCAGCAGCTATGTCGCCGACATGAGCAGCTGCGAAGTGCTGCCGCGGCGGATCTCGGATCTGCTGCTGCCGCTGCGCCGGCTGGTCGACAGCCTCAGTCTGCGCGCGCGGCTTCCTCAGATTGAACTGGCGCTGGCCGATAACGCCGATGTATTGGTATTGCGCAACCTCGATCCGCTGACGGCGGAGGATGAGGACAAACTGCGGGTTTTTGCCGACGCGCACCGCGTGGTGTTTTATCTGCAGCCTTCAGGCCCGGAAACGGCGGCGCTGTTTTATCCGACGGACACCGGCGCCTTGTACTACACGCTGCCCGAATTCGATGTACGCATCCATTTCCGTCCGACGGACTTCACACAGGTCAATCATGCCGTCAATCAGGTGCTGGTACGCCGCGCGCTGAAGCTGCTTGACCCGCAGCCGGGGGAGCGTATCGCCGACCTGTTCTGCGGACTGGGCAATTTCACGCTGCCCATCGCAAGGAGCGGCGCGCAGGTTACCGGTATCGAAGGCAGCAAGGGCCTGATCAACCGGGCGGAGGAGAATGCGCGCAGCAACGATTTGTCCGGCAATACCCGTTTCCTGACCATGGACCTGTTCAAGATCGATGCGGAGCAATGGGCGGCGCTGGGACTCTTCGACAAGCTGCTGATCGACCCGCCGCGCGACGGCGCGATGGAACTGATCAAGCTGATCGGCGCTGATGGTCCGCGGCGTATTGTCTACGTTTCCTGCAGCCCCTCAACGCTGGCGCGGGATGCCGAGGTACTGGTGATGGTGCATGGCTACAAACTGCGGGCAGCAGGGGTCATCAACATGTTTCCGCATACGGCGCATGTTGAGTCGATGGCGCTGTTCGAAAAGGAGTAGCAGGGCAGAACGGCAGGCAACAAAAAAGCGGCCCGCAGGCCGCTTTTTTGATTGTGGTTCAGTTACGGTCAGTCCCGATCCCCGCCAGTCAAGCCCAGAATTTGCAGCAAGCTGCTGAAGATGTTGTACAGCGACACATACAGCGTCAGCGTCGCCGACACGTAGTTGGTTTCACCGCCGCGGACGATCGAATTGATCTGCCACAGGATGATCGCCGACGAGAAGATGATGAACGCACCGCACAGCGCCAGTTGCACCACCGGGCTCTGCAGGAACACGTTGGCGATCACCGCCAGCATGATCACGACGAAACCGACCAGAATGAACTTGCCGAGGAAGCTGAAGTCGCGCTTGGTTGTGGCGGCAATGCCCGACAGCACAAAAAACACCGCGGCGGTGCCGCCGGCAGCCATCATCACCAGTTGTCCGCCGTTGCGCAGCGACAGGATGTTTTGCAGCAGCGGCGCCAGCATCAGGCCGAGGAAGGCGGTGAAGCCGAGCAGCAGGACCACGCCCATCGAACTGTTGCGGTTTTTCTCGATCATGAATATCCAGCCGTAGAACATGGCCAGCATCACCACGAAGGACATGATCGGGCTGGCGCGCATGAAGCTGAAATTGATGAAATTGGTGCCGATTACGGCGCCGATCATCGTCGGAATCAGCGAGATTGCGAGCAGCATATAGGTATTGCGGAGAACCTTGTTCTGCTCGACGGCAATGTCGGACGTGCCGGCAGAATAGGTCGTCGCGGGGCGCAGTTCAGGTTGCATAGTGATGTCTCTCCAAAAGGTCCACCAAAAAAGCTGGTGTAAGCAGGGGGTAAGACTACTGAAAGGCGGTTAAAGTTGCAATCGATATCGACTGTTTTTCGGGCGGCCGGGGCCCTGCAAGCAATTGATAATACATGACATTATTTTTACCAACCCCGGCCGGGAAGCTGCCAAAACCGGCGGTTTGGGGCTACAATTCGCCCGCTTTGGTGGCTGGGGGGCTGGTTGCCGGGGAAATCAGGCGTTGCAGGGCGTGGCCGGAGCAAAAAACCGGCAGCCTAGATTAGATGAGATGTACAGAGGAATACGGAGAGTTGGCAGAGCGGTTGAATGCACCGGTCTTGGCGCACGTAGTATGTGCGCTTGCGAGGCTAACTTGCCGTCAGGCAAGTTAAGCGCCGGAGGCGCGGCCGGAGCTAAAACCGGCAGCTTGGATATACAGGAATATGGAGAGTTGGCAGAGCGGTTGAATGCACCGGTCTTGAAAACCGGCAGGGCCTCACGGTCCTCGTGAGTTCGAATCTCACACTCTCCGCCAGCCTTATACCTCGCCACGCAAGGCGTCTGCCCAGCAATTCGGCGTTTCGTAGAGGCGTACGCGTTCCAGTCGCAGTTGCCCCCCATATTGCCCCATATATTGACGGTCGAGTATCGCGAACGCGGTTTGCGCAAGATGCTCTGCGGTGGGCGGTGCATCGAACAGCACGGTCTTGTGGCCGGGCATGCCGGCGAGGAAGGCGACGACGGCTTGATCGTGTTTCCAGGCGAGGAAGGCATGGTCCCAGGGCTCGACCACGTGCTGCTGCGCAATCGCCTTGACCGCTGAAAAATCCATCACCATGCCTTCGTCGGCGGCGCCGGCGGTGGCGACCACCGGCCCGCTCAGCGTGATTTCAATGGCGTAGCGGTGCCCGTGCAGGTGACGGCACTGGCTGTTGTGGTTGGGGATGCGGTGGCCGGCGTCAAATTCCAGCCTGCGGGTGATACGCATGGGGCGCAAATTATAACAAGCGCCCGCGCCGACCGTCCGGACTTACTTGCCTGCTTACTTGCGTGTTTTGCGATCCCGCTGCGCTGCGGCCTTCAGTTCGCGATACAGGCCGGGGCGCGATTTTTTCAGGTACTGGACCAGGGCGAAGTCGTCGCCGCGCACCTGCGGCAACGGTATGCCCTCGACATGTACGATGCGCAGCAACTCGCGCACCGGCTTAGGCATGCCGCGGCCCGATTCATAGCGTGAGCCACCGCTCTGGGTGACGCCGATCAGCGGCCAGAATTGCTGCTGGTTGAGGCCGCGCTTGCGGCGGATTTCGCGGGGGTGGTCGGAATTACCCAGGGATTTTGCGGCTTTTTTCAACGTGATTTCCTCCTGTCAGGCCAGTAGGAGTCTGGTTGCGCGCAATTGGTTCCGGGCTTGTGCGGAAGATGTGGCGGGGGGAATCCCCAGCCAAACCTCGTTTTTCCCCTGAAAATCCAATAAAATACGCCCCTTTTTGGTTCATCCAGAATTAATCCAGAGATTCAGCCACCATGGCGTTGATAGTCCAGAAATACGGCGGCACCTCGGTCGGCAGCCCCGAACGCATCAAAAACGTGGCCAAACGCGTCGCACGCTGGAAAGCGCGCGGGCATGACGTCGTCGTGGTCGTATCGGCCATGTCCGGCGAAACCAACCGGCTGATCGCGCTGGCCAAGGACATCCAGGCCCATCCCGATCCGCGCGAGCTCGATGTGATGGTGTCCACCGGCGAGCAGGTGACGATTGCGCTGCTGTCGATGGCGCTGATCGAGATCGGCCTGAAGGCGCGCAGTTATACCGGCGGCCAGGTCAAGATCCTCACCGACAATGCGCACACCAAGGCGCGCATTGTCAGCATCGATGAAGAACGCATGCGCGCCGACCTCAAGGCCGGTTGCGTTGTCGTGGTTGCCGGTTTCCAGGGCATAGACGCCGACGGCAATATCACCACGCTGGGTCGCGGCGGTTCGGACACCACCGGTGTCGCTCTGGCTGCGGCACTTAAAGCCGACGAATGCCAGATTTACACCGACGTCGACGGCGTCTACACCACCGATCCGCGCATCGTGCCCGAAGCGCGCCGGCTGAAAACCATCACTTTCGAGGAAATGCTCGAAATGGCGAGCCTCGGCTCCAAGGTGCTGCAGATCCGCTCGGTCGAATTCGCCGGCAAGTACAAGGTGCGTTTGCGCGTGCTGTCCAGCTTCGAGGATGAAGGCGAGGGCACGCTGATTACATTTGAGGAAGACAAGGACATGGAAAAAGCCGTCATTTCAGGCATCGCGTTCAACCGCGACGAAGCCAAGATCACCGTGCTCGGCGTGCCCGACCGTCCGGGCATTGCCTACCAGATCCTCGGGCCGATCGGCGACGCCAATATCGACGTCGACATGATCGTGCAGAACGTCGGCCACGACGGCCTGACCGATTTTTCGTTCACCGTGCACCGCAACGACTACCAGAAGGCGCTGAACGTGCTGAAGCCGGTGGTCACGCACACCAAGGCCCGCGGCATCCAGAGCGGCGACAAGATCGCCAAGGTCTCGGTGGTCGGTGTCGGCATGCGCTCCCACGCGGGGATCGCCAGCACCATGTTCCGCACTCTGGCCGAAGAGGGCATCAACATCGAAATGATCTCGACTTCCGAGATCAAGGTGTCGGTGGTGATCGACGAGAAATACACCGAGCTGGCCGTGCGCGTGCTGCACAAGGCATTCGCACTGGATCAGGCGGCTCAATAAGACGAAAAGCAGGACGGAAAAGCAGGGCAGAAAAGCGTGGGTGCTGTGTTATCCTCGCCGCAATTTCGCTGTGTACATAAGCGACAGACGGAGAGTGGTCACGGCGAAGCCGTCGTAACATTCGGCGCAGAGCGCCGAGACCACCGCAGCAGATAAGAAGGTGTATGCGTTAAGAGTAAGTTGGCAGCAAAGATCCGGAGAGATGGCCGAGTGGTCGAAGGCGCGCCCCTGCTAAGGGCGTATAGGACAAAATCCTATCGAGGGTTCGAATCCCTCTCTCTCCGCCAAACATAGTATTAACTAATTGATTATTAATGGTTTTTAAGAAATAGATCGGTTCTGCCCACGTTTTAACCCACGAATAGATTGGCAATTTCAGTTTGATGCTTGCGCGGGCTGCAACTGGCTATATATAGTGCGGTCAAACCCTAATGATTAGGGCACCCCTCAAATTATGATCAACGTCCCGCAAACCCTTTCTTCAGAAATCGTCGATGCTCTCAACGAGATCATTCGACAGAGCGATAAATTTAGGGACTGGGATGAGCCTGAAATTCTGAATCTAGTCAGGTCGATCTATAAATTGCAAAAAGTCGATGCAAGATGTGCATTTGTACGTCTTGGTTCAGTTGCCGCGATTTGTGGTCGTGTTGATGATTTGCAGGCTTATTACGCAAAAGCTTTGCTTCACCCAGGGATGGAAGAAACAAAGGCGGAATTCCATACTTCAATGGGTAATGCAGGCCTTTACAGCAAGGCTCAAGAAATTGGCACTTGGTTGCTTGATCCGAGGCGCGGATTTTTCCCAAGGATCTGGAGGCGGGCGGCAAGTTTTGGTCAAATCCTTGAAGTATCAGATCGCTTGGTCATCGCTAAAAAAACATTTCCTGAATTGTCCAAAGAGGATTTTTCAGTGATTGAAAGTGCGGCAACTGTGATGCGTGTTCGCGGACTGACTGATCAAGATATTGGTGTCGTATTTGATCTTATGGGCGAGGTTCAGCGTAAACACGGAATCATGTTTGCGGGATTCTTTGGCTCGGTTATTAATATCGTACGCCCCCCCGAGGATCAGCCATATATCTATATGACTATCCCACTTAGCGAGAGTGTCGAGTTCGTGCATTCCATGAATCGCACACTGACTCAACTTGTAGTTGAGAAACTTCCTGGCGGTGCTTTCCCGCAGGGACTGGTAACGTCTTTCTCCAAAGCAGATACCGTAAAACTCCGCGCAGCAGCGTAACATGGCAGTTACGCCGGAAGATTTTCTGGCTCAGGCCGTCAAGCAGTTGGCATCGGCTTCAACCGATCCCGATTATCGTACTGTCATCACCAATGCCTATTACGGCGCCTACCACTCTGTAGTAAAACTCGAAGAGCGGTTCCCGCATCGCAGCTTAGCTGTTGTCAAAAATGCGGGATCGCATGAGGCGCTATTAGTGCGCCTAGAGCGTCCAAATCCAAATCTTGATTACGGTTTGCGGGTTTTAAGTAGCGAACTGGCTGGGCAGATGAGAATAGTTAAGGCTTTGCGGGAGCTGGCAAGTTATGAGCCGGATCAGGATGTTCGGGTTGATCAGGCAGAGCAAGCAATTTTGATCGCGAAGGACATTTTGGTTGAGTGTGCTCGCGCGCATAAAAAAATTCCTTAGTTCCAACCTGCCGTCACAGAGAGTATGAGTTATCCGGTCTGCCCAACTAAAGAATCGATGAGAGCGGAAAGGGTGAATTTTTTCCGCAATGTGAGCATCGGTATGTATCGGTAAATAGAAGACGCGCCGCGTTGTGTAGGGTGACTTTCAGAGCCGTGCCACACGTTTCACATTTAATAATAGGGGAAAGGGCGGTTCCCATTGCTTCTGCCAAAATGATTGCGTTCTCCTCGGACTGGATAAATCGATATCCGTTGATTGTTCGAAGCGCAAACGCGTTCTTGGAGTCAGCATCCATTGGCTTGATTTGATCGAACAAGAGCATCACCAGATGTGCCATGTATAACAGCACGGTGGGGAGCGTGGCGTACAGAGTCTCATAGATGTCATCGTCGAAAGGGTGCTTGAAGATGAAATTGAAGTTCTCTGGTGCCGTCTTAATTTCGATGCGATCGACCGTGATGAGATGTACTGCGTGCTGGAATAAGCCATAAAGTCCATTCTCGTTTCGGGAATCAAAAACTGTGGAAACGATATCGTCCGATTGAATGGTGTTGGTCAATTCTGTTTTTCCAAGCGCCTTTTCGATGATCTCTTTGCGACGATTCCCAATGATCTTTTGGTTGATCTGCGTCGGATCGCCGGATGAGAAAGCGGTATAGAAGTCATCTTCGTCAGCCACCATCCACGAGAGATACATTAAGCTATCCAGCAATGGCTTTCGTAGAAGATTGAAAGCGGGAACGAACTTTCGTTTCTCGAAACACCGGAGAGATTCGTAAAGGTGGTGAGCGCAATCGGAAACCATCGCCATTGTGATGGTATTCAACACCACGCGACGGGCTTCAGACCCTCGATCCAATACGCGCAAGGCAGTTATCGCGTTGTTTTCTTTTGCAATCTTTGAGAATTTCTTACTCTCGGCCTTGTCCTTAAACTGAACCTCCACGTCGGACGCCTTGGCTTTCTCGTACTCGACAAGCATCCTCACGCATTCATCGTGAAGAAAGAAACAGTATTCGTGTGCCAGTCGAGTTTCGGCGGGCAACCATTTCATCCGCTTGGATGGAATGAGCTTGCTTACAACTGGCATAACGATAGAAGTCGCAGGCGAGGGGCGGTAGATGTCATTGATGTCGCCAATTCTGATTCCGTGATCTTTAATTGCGGCTCAATAGCCGGAAATTTTTGTGAAAATCGGTCCACCGTATGCTTGAATTGCTGTGCCAATGATGATGATGAACAACCCTGTCCTGATTGCTGAATGACCTTCTGGTGAGCCGAACATCGGCATTTTTCCGCTATTGCTGGTAATAAGGTATTTCCAACCCTCAAGGATCAACCCTGCAACAACGATAGAAGCACCAGCACGATCAATCCATGTGGGGTCTTTGTAATGAAATGCTGCACCGATATGTGCGGCCATGATAATCAGGCAAACTAGCCATATTGCTGTTGTTTTCATCATTGTATTTAAAGGTGCTCAGGTGGGGTGAACTTTGCCAAGTTACGAACATAAAAAGATTGTAGACGCAATTAGGAGGATAGATACGTTGCCTCCCGGTCAGGATGATTTCGCGAAATGGATTAAAGCTGAGGCCCACCTCAATTTGTTGCGCAGTAATGCCCAATCCAATGAACTCCTGATTTATGGAAGTGGTGAGTATAGTTTTGTTCATTCCGTAATCGTCCCGAATGAGCGGTTAAAGGTGCTGAGTGAAGACGACTTACTTCATTTGAATGGAAACCCCTATACCTCCATCGCAAGCTATGTGTATGGGGGTGGGCGGGATGATGTTTGGGTTGAACGTTTTGAAAATTCTGCAGGTTTGGATTTGATTGAAGGGGCAACGCAGCTAGTTTTCGGCCGCACTTTCGAGGGGTGGTCAGGGAGTGACCGGACTTACTTTGAGGTCAATCAGGAATACACGCATATAACAGGTATCCATTGGCGACCAGAGGAGCGCGCATATTGTCGATTCGATGGAAAGGGTGATCTTGAACGGGTTGTGTCGGTCTCATCTCAACCTGGAGATTGGAAGGGAGTTACATGTGTATCCTTTTTATGGGCTCCCCTTGAGAGTTACTTGGCGGCTACAAATTCTTCACTTGTGCGGAAATTTGATTTCACCCTTTTGCATCGAGGTGGATTTAGTAAGTGGCCGGTCGGCCCCGATACGATTACCCGCGAGAGCGATCATTTCCTTTATCGTCAGAGGATTGATCCAGGGGTGGCGGCCTACACGGTAGGTGTCCAGATCATTTCGCCGCAACGTCCGATTAGCGCAATCTTTGATGAAATTCGCGGTGTACCAAAGGAATCTAAATACGTGGAATTTATTGCGCATGACTGGAGGAATAGCCGCATTGCCAAAATTTCTACCGACCCGAAGGCATCAACTAATTATTTCGAGGCGGCTGGCAACACCCTGCCTTTTGAACTATCGCCAGCATTCTTCCGTCCTGAAGTGATTCTGAAATATAAGACAGATAAGGATAAATACACAGTCAGAGAGCGGGAGATAACCTGTCGCAATGCTTGGTATTTGAAAGCTTTTGATGTGAATGAGGCTGGCCAGTGCTTTGCCTACATTTGTTATCTGAGAAATCTTCCATACACAGAGCAACTGCACTGGCAGTCACATAATGAAGAACCCAAGGCTGGAATATCGGAGCGCGCAATAACCAATGATTTCGAGGGGAAGTTCACTACATTCAGAGATCCTCTTGATGAAGTTTTATCGATATTAGATTCGTGGCGATCAGCAGCCGCTCCATGGTGGACGTTGCGCAATCCTCGGTTAGTGGAGCGGGTAAATACGCCTTTAACCGCAAGCCGTGATGAGTGGGCGGAAGCATTCATGGATCTCGCGAAGTTTATGGTGGAGGGCTTCGAAGTGTCAGCGATTCGGGATCGATTGACACAAAAAGGCGTTGTTTATGACGATAAGGAGCAAAGCATTGCGCTACTTGAACGATTAGTAATCCGTGACTCCGACCCGAATTCAACTCAACAATTGATTGGGTTGCGGACTGTCCAGTTTATAAGAACAAAAGTGAAGGGGCATGCCTCAGGTCAAGAAGTAGAGGCGTTGGTAAATGATGTTCTCGCTGAACACGAGACTTTCGCGAAACACTTCAAGCATGTATGCGCCACGGTCGTCGGCGAACTGAGAGCGATAGCTAAAGCATTTACTTGAAGGTTTAGTTGCCTATGTCCGGGTGGGGATAAATGCGTGTGGGCGTGGGTAGTAATGTGGGTAGACGGGATGTCTTAAGAATAACTACTATTAAAATCAATAAATTACATTTCCACGTCGGAGCGAGCCTCCGCCAGTCAAAAAATGGCCCCCGTCGCGAGGCCATTTTTTATTGGCGCCGCGGGTTTTTGTGATGCAAGCGGATCTGCGCAGCCGGCGACGGAACTTGGAGTCTTGTAAAGCGTCGAACGGGCGGGCACAAAACCAATGACGTAAAGTAACTGTCCGGAACAGTGCGCGTCTTGCGGTCGATCGCACAGCCAAATCGGGAATAAATCCAGCATGATCGAATTAAACGGGGTGTCCATGCACTACACCCTCGGCGCTTCGCGCATCGAAGTCCTCAGATCCGTTGATCTGCTGATTCCGCGTGGCCAGCGGGTGGCGATTACCGGTCCTTCCGGATCGGGCAAGACTTCCTTGCTGTTGCTGCTGGCCGGGCTGGAACGGCCTGCCGCGGGTACTGTGGCCATTGATGGCCTGCGGCTGGACACGCTGGAGGCGGATGCGCTGGCCGACCTGCGCCGTGACCATATCGGCATCGTGTTCCAGTCTTTTCACCTGATCAGCAGCCTCAGTGCACTGGACAACGTTGCGCTGCCGCTGCAGATCGCGGGCAGCCGTGATGCGGTCGACCGTGCCCGCGCACAGCTTGAACGCGTCGGTCTGGGGGATCGAGTGGACCATTATCCGGCGCAGCTCTCCGGTGGAGAGCAGCAGCGGGTGGCGATTGCGCGTGCCGTGGCCCATGCACCCAAACTGCTGCTGGCCGATGAACCCACCGGCAACCTGGATGACCGTACCGGACAGGGCATACGCGAACTGCTGTTCGAACTCAATGCGCAATCAGAAACGACGCTGGTGCTGGTGACCCACGACCGGGAATTTGCTGCGCGTTGCGACCGGGTGCTGGATCTGCACGAAGGCCGCCTGCGCGAATTGCCGGCCCGTGCTGCTGCTGAGCGTGATGCGCTTCCTGCTTAGCCTCGCCTGGCGCGATTTGCGCGCCAGCGGCCGCGCCTTGTGGGTGTTCTGCGCCTGCCTGATGCTCGGCGTTTCGCTGGTCGCCGCCGGCGGCGGCCTGTACCGGCAGATCAGCAGCAACCTGCAGGCGGATGCCCGGGCGCTGTTCGGCGGCGACCTGGAGGTGCAGCATGACCAGCCGCTGGGCGCAGGCGAACTGGCATGGATGCGGGAGCGCGGGGTGGTATCGCTGCTGCTCGAATTCCGCACCATGCTGCGCACCGCCGATGAACGCAGTCAGCTGGTCGAACTGCAAAGTTTCGATGAGCACTATCCCCTCTACGGCAGTGTTGAGCTGAATCCGCCGCTTGCGCTGGCCGAAGCACTGGCGGTTCGCGACGGCCGCTGGGGTGTCGCCGTTGACGGCGCGCTGGCGCAGCGTCTGGGCTTGCGGGCCGGTGATCGCGTGATGCTGGGCGACAGCGAGCTTGTTGTCCGTGCCCTGATCAGCCGCCAGCCCGACCGCAGCCTGCGTGCTGACTGGAGTGGTGCGCCGGTGCTGATGTCGGCCGGGGCACTGGCGGCCACCGGACTGATGCAGCCGGGGAGCAGGGTCGAATACCGCTATCGCATCAGGACGGATGAGCCGCCTGTTGCGTGGCGCGCTGCGCTGCTTGCGGCATTTCCGCAGGGCGACTGGGAAGTGCGCACCTTTGCCGAGCGCAGCGAACGGATGGCTGAAGTGCTGGCGCAGATCGGTTCGGGGCTGCTGCTGATCGGGTTCAGCGCATTGTTCATCGGCGGGCTGGGCGTCTTCAACAGCGTACACGCCTATTTGCAGGGCAAACTCGGCACGCTGGCCACCTTGCGCGCGCTGGGTCTGCGCGACCGGCGTCTGGCTGCGCTGTATGTCTGCCAGTTGCTGATGCTGGCCGGTGGCGCCAGCTTTGCCGGCGCCTTGCTGGGCGGGGCGCTGGCACTCGCCGGTACTGCGCTTGCTGCCGAAGGTTTGCCGCTGGCGCCTGCCCTGGGCCAACTGGCCTGGCCGCTGTTGCTGGCCTGGGGTTTTGGTGTGCTCACCGCCATCACCTTTGCATTGCCGGCACTGGGTCGCGCGGTGTCTGTGTCACCTGCCGCATTGTTCCGCGGTTTGCATGGTGCGGAAACCCGGGTCAGTGCCGGCTGGTGGCGGCTGACTGCGGCCTGTATTGTGATTGCGGCGATGTTGCTGGTGGCGGTCATGCCCGATCCCCGGTTCGGCGCGGCATTCGTGCTGGCCGTGCTGCTGATCCTTGCATTTCTCGAGGGTGGTGTGCGACTGCTGCGCGCCGCAGCGCGGGCCTTGATGCGGAATCCGCAACTGATCGGTCGTTTCGAATGGCGCCTTGCGATTGCCGGCATCGGGCGCCCGGATTCGCCGCTGCGCCCTGCGCTGATTTCCCTGGGCTCGGCACTGACCTTGCTGGTGGCATCGACGCTGGTGGTGGCGGCACTGTTGCGCACGATCAACGAAACCGTACCCGAAAGCGCGCCGGCGCTGGTGTTTTATGACGTGCAGGCGGCGCAGATTGAAGATCTTCGTATGGCAGTGGGCAAAGCAGCGAGCCTTGAACGCCTCGATCTTGCGCCGCTGGTGCTGGGTCGGTTGGTGCAAGTCAACGGCGCGGCGTTGCGCGACAGCGGGGACACGCAGCGCGCGATGGAGGCACGCGACGAACACAAACTCAGCAACCGTGCCGGCAATTTTGATGATGTTGTGATTGATCGCGGCACGTGGTGGCCGCAGGGTCATCGCGGTCCGCCGCTGGTGGCGATGGAGGATCGGGAAGCCGACCAGCTCGGCCTGCAGGTGGGTGACCGCCTGCAGTTCAACATCATGGGCACGGCGGTTGATGCGCAACTCGCGGCAATCTACAGCCAGCGGCGTTTCCAGTCGCGGCTGTGGTTGGAGGCGATTTTTTCCGACGGTGTGCTCGACCCGCATATCACGCGTTATGTCGGAGCGGCCTACATGAGTGCGGAGGATGCCTTGCCAGCACAGAACCGCATCGCCGCGGCCATGCCCAACGTGATCACCGTACGCACCGCAGGCATCCTCAACGAGGCGCGGACGCTGCTCGGCCGGGCCGGTACGGGGCTGGCTGTCGTCGCCGGCGTCAGTCTGCTGGCCAGCCTGCTGGTGCTCGCCAGTGCGATGGCTGCCGGCCGTGCAAGACAGGTTTATGAGTCCAGTGTGCTTAATACGCTGGGTGCGCGCATCAGTGCCGTCCGCCGCAGCCTGCAGCTGGAATATGCCCTGCTGGCGCTGCTGACTTCGGTGTTTGCCATCGTTGTCGGCAGTATGCTGGCGATGGGACTGCTGCATTTCCGTCTTGGCCTCGACAGCAGCGGCCTGCTGTGGAGCGGCGTGTTGACCGCTGTCGTGGTCAGCTCTTGCAGTCTCGGGCTTGGTGCGGCGTATCTGCTGCGTCAGTTGCGTGTCTCGCCGGCGCAGCTGCTGCGCAGCGGTGGTTGATGTTAAAACCCGGGTAAAACACGAAATCATTTTAACTATTTGTTTTTAAACAATAATTTATAAACTTCATTCTGCATTGCGGATACAGTCTGTTACTGACTGCGGTGCTCCGGTTATCATGGCCGCCGGTTGCAGCGCCTGCTGCATGCCGAATCAGAGCAAAAGAGACAAGAGCGATTGCGTTCTGTCGCCACCGACCAATCAAGCAGGAGAAGTGCATGACCATCAAAAATCTGGTGACGGCGTTGCTGCTGTCCGGTTTCGTTGTCCAACCCGCGCTGGCGCAGTCCGGAAAATATCCGGACCGGCCGATCCGGCTGGTTGCGCCGTTTCCGCCGGGGGGTACTGTTGATGTGGTGGCGCGGCTGGTGGCGCCGATCGCAACTGCTTCGCTCGGTCAGCAGGTGGTCATCGAAAACCGCGTCGGCGCATCGGGCATTATCGGCAGCGGTTATGTCGCGCAGGCCAAACCCGACGGCTACACCCTGCTGATCAATACCACGCCGCTGGTGACCAACACGCTGATGTACAACAAGGTGCCGTACAACGTGCTGACGGACTTTGCGCCGATTTCGAATCTGGCGACGACGCCGTCGTTCGTCAGTGTGCATCCTTCCGTGCCGGCGCGTTCGGTGAAGGAACTGGTTGCGCTGGCCAAGTCGCGGCCCGGCACGCTGAACTACGGCGGCGCGGGTACCGGCACCAATCCGCATATCGCCGGGGAGTTGTTCAACTATCTGGCGAAAACCGAAATTGCAGTGGTGCAATACAAGGGCGGCGGGCCGGCGCTGACGGCTGCGATCAGTGGCGAGGTAGGCGTTTCGTTCTCGGGTGTTGCCGGGGCGACGGGTTTTGTCCAGTCCGGTCGCCTGCGTGCGCTGGGGGTGACCAGCCTGAAGCCGGTTGCAGCGCTGCCCGGGGTACCGACGATCGCCAGTGTGCTGCCCGGTTACGAGTTCAGCGCATGGTTTGTGGTTGCTGCGCCCAAGGGTACGCCGCGGGACATCGTCAACGTGCTGAACCAGAATTTCAACAAGGCGGTGAACTCGCCGGAACTGGGGCAGCGTTTCAGCAGCGAGGGTATCGATCCGATTGGCACCACGCCGGAGCAAACGGCCACGCATCTTGAAAACGAACTGAAAAAATTCGCGAACGTGATCCGGGAACGGAAAATGAAGGCGGAGTAAGCAACAAACGACCGGCAGATCATCGGTTTCCAGCGCCCCGCAAACGCGGGGCGTTATTTTTTGTGCTGCAACCAGGTCATCGGCAGCATCACCGCGTCGCCGTCGCCGAGGCCGGCGCGGGAGACCTCGTCAAAACACTCCAGCGCGCGCGCGGTGACCGGCAGTTCGTCGTAACCCAGCGCACGGGCCTCTTCGATCATGGTGGCCATGTCCTTGCGGATCGAATCGATATTGAAGGTGGTGCTGGCCAGCGCCTTGCCTTGCATCGCGTCGGCGAGCATGCCACCGCGGGTTTTCAGCACATTGGGACCACCGGAGGTGTCGGCGAAAATACTCACCAGCCGCGCCGGATCCAGTCCCAGCGGCTGGCACAGCGCCAGTGCTTCGCCCACGGCCTGCCAGTAGACCAGCAGCGGCAGATTGATCGCCAGTTTCAGGCTGGCACCGGCGCCGATGCCGCCGACATGTTCGATGCGCCGGCACAATTGTTCCAGAACGGGTCGCACGCGGGCGAGGTCAGCGGTATCGCCGCCGACAAATGCCAGCAGCTTGCCGTCGCGCGCCGGACCGGTGGTGCCGCCGACCGGGCAGTCGATCATCGCGGCGCCTTTGGCCTTGATGCGGGCGGCCAGCGCGCGCTGGGTATCCGGGCGCACGGTACTCATTTCAACAAACAGTTTTCCTGCAATGGCGCCGGACAAGAGTCCTTCAGGGCCTTCGTAGGCTGCGGCAATGGCGTTGGCATCGGTCAGGATCGACAGGATGATGTCGGCAGAGGCGGTCAGTTGCGCCGGACTGGCTGCTACAGTGGCGCCGTGCTGGGTCAATGCCTGTGCCTTGGCCGGGGTCCGGTTCCACACCGTGACCTGGTGGCCGTGTTTGAGCAGCCGTTCTGCGATCGCCGCGCCCATCCTGCCAATGCCTGCCACGCCGACTTTCATGCGGATGCTCCATTTCAGTTTGAGGTTTGCATGCTACCCAATGCGTGACAGCGGAGCCAGTAGCCGAGTCCACGGATATTGAGCGTGACTGCGAAGGGGTTTTTGCTATAATTCGCCCCCTTGAGCGGCCGTAGCTCATCTGGATAGAGTACTTGGCTACGAACCAAGGGGTAGGGGGTTCGAATCCCTCCGGCCGCGCCAGTAAATCAAAGGCTTAGGCTACTTTCGGGTAGCCTAAGTTTTTTCTCTGCAACGCTTTGCAACGCTTTTACCGTCGCAGAGCCACCTGAAACAGGTGTTGCGCAGGCTACGCGCAAGGTTGTCAGCACCGGTGTCGATCGTGATGCATCGATCCGGTTTACGCCCTCGATTAATTCCCCGATTTCCGCGCCACTGTAATGCGTGGTGATACTGCCGTTCTTGTGGCCGAGAAGCACTTGGCGTGTTTCGAAGGGTACTCGTGCCGCGCGCAGTCGTCGCCCGAAGGTATGCTTCAGGTCGTGAATACGCAGATGCTCGAATCCCCATGGTGCCTGCCTCCCAAAGCGTTCCTGATACTTTGTTGCAGCCCGCTTGCGTGCGCTCTGCCAAGCGCCGTTGTTCATGCAGCGGAGTCGCTCTCCCTGATAGCTAAAAACGTAATCAGGATGCTTCCCCCGGCAAGCGTCGATCACCGATCGAGCCACCGGGTTTAGAACGACCAGCCGATCCTCTCCGTTCTTGACCCCGCTTCGTCCGTCCTCGCTGAAAACTGCAGGAATGACGAATACGGTAGTTTCAAGCTCAGGCACCTCTGCTTCCCAGTCCCACCGCAGATTGCATACCTCCTGCTCACGCAAGCCCGTGTTGACCTTGAACAGTGCCATCTGGGCGTTGTGTTCGTAGCGGAGTTCACCAAACAACAAGGCTTGCTCCTCCCACGACAGGGGATAGGGCTTTCTTGCGAGACGGTTCCGCTCCATCTCGATCAATGGCACCGTCTCCAACCATGAAAAACCGTTGGGGTGACGCCACTTCCGAGCGCAGAGATTGAGAATTCGCCGCACGACCTCAAAAGACCGATTAACGGTCGTCAAGCTCACGCCGTCTTTCTTCAAACGGCTTTCCTTGAATGGCAGCAAGGTTTCGTCATGCACTTCCTCCAGTGTCAAATCCCCAATGAAAGGATCAAGCAACTCGATGTGCCACGCCAGTATGTCGGATGAAGCCAGTTTGGGCGCCTCAAACTTCAAGTACTTGAGCGCAGCTTCCCGGAAAGTAACTCGAGGACGCGTTCCCTTCTCCCTGGCGAGACGGATTCGCTCGATTTCTCGGGCGAGGATCTGCTCCGCGATCTCCTGGGGGACTGAACCGAGTCTTCGATAGATGACTTTACCGAGGACTTCCTTCTTGATGATTCTGCTGCCGAGTGCATCAGTGGTGATACCGCTGGTTCTCGTTCGGGCCATTTAATATCTCCTTTCTCCATGGACCGACCGTTGCCAACATTATGGTTACGCAGTTTGACAACCCGGTCAACCGGCACGCACAGGCATGTTTCCAGTTGTGCTGCGCGCGCGTCGAGATCACTTCTGCGGTAGGCGCGCGCCTGTGTCGAAAGCTTGAGCACAGCAACGTAGGGCCGGACATTCTTGGCAAACCAGTTCCGGTTAACCCCGAGATAGACATGCGCGACGTTTGCACGGATCCAGCGTCCCCATTCGAACCGTGGCTGTGCACTCATCGCAGCCTGCAATCTGTTTGCACGGATTCGATGCTCCGCATGACTCCATGACTGGACGAGTATCCACGTTTTCCACCCAGGCGCAGTTCGCGTGTCAGTAGGACGTGTGTAAAGTGAGCGGAGCTGTGCATGCACGGATTCTCGACTGCACAAACCAGCGTTGCTTGGTCTAATGCCCCGGAAAACAGAGGGGGTTGGCGAGAAAATGCTCCCCTCAGGAGGTCGAGCGAGGGCTTGCTGGTCCCGGTCGGCTGGTTTGCTGGGAGAGCCGGATGTTGTTGGCATTGATCGCGCAGATCGGGCAGCCCTGGATGTCGGAGCGTTCGGTGGTGACTACCGGATAGCTGATGAGGCACACCGGGCACTCCTTGCGCTGCAGTTCGGCGGCACCGGGCTGCGCCAGGAAGCCGCAGTGGGCGAGCAAGGCGTAGGCCTGATTGATGTCCAGCCGCTTGACCGCGGTCTCGCGGTAGAGCTTCTCGGTGAGGTTCTGGTAAACGGTAAATGCGGCGAGCATCTGCCAGCCGCGATGTACCGGGACTGTGGTGATCTTGCCCATGCGTTCAAAGCACGCCAGAAAAATCGCGCATTGCACGCTCCAGGCCTCGGAGGTGTGCTTGCCGGGAATCGCGAAAAACCGGGCATTGCCCTGCATGATGGGGCCTGCGGGCGGATCCATGCCCCGCAGTGC
>JAIETP010000024.1 GCA_019744975.1 Burkholderiales bacterium | reverse complement strand
CTTTGTTTGCGGAAAAAAGGAGATACACATGATTGAACTGATTGATGCACAGGCGCAGGAAGCGGTAATCAAGGTGATCGGGGTCGGCGGTTGCGGCGGCAATGCAGTGGATCACATGATCGTCCAGGGCGTGCAGGGCGTGGAGTTCATCTGCGCCAACACGGACGCCCAGGCGCTCAAGCGCAATCAGGCCAAAACCCAGCTGCAACTGGGCAGCGAAATCACCAAGGGTCTGGGGGCGGGCGCCAATCCCGAGATCGGCCGTCAGGCCGCTCTCGAGGACCGCGAGCGCATCGCCGAAATGATCTCCGGTGCAGACATGTTGTTCCTGACCGCAGGCATGGGTGGCGGCACCGGCACAGGCGCTGCGCCGGTGGTGGCCGAGGTGGCCAAGGAACTGGGCATCCTGACGGTGGCCGTGGTCACCAAACCCTTCGCCTTCGAAGGCAAGCGGCAGCGCCTGGCACAGGAAGGCCTGGACGCGCTGGCGCAGCATGTCGATTCGCTGATCGTGATTCCCAACGACAAGCTGATGCAGGTTCTCGGCAATTCGGTCACGCTGGATGAGGCTTTCCGCGCCGCCAACGACGTGCTGCACGGCGCGGTGGCCGGTATCGCCGAAATCATCAGCTGCCCCGGCATGATCAACGTCGACTTTGCCGATGTGCGCACGGTGATGGGCGAAATGGGCATGGCGATGATGGGTTCGGCAAAAGCGGCCGGCATCGGTCGCGCGCGTGAAGCGGCTGAGCAGGCGGTGGCTTGCCCGCTGCTGGAAGACATCAACATTTCCGACGCCCGCGGCGTACTGGTCAACATCTCGGCCAGCAAGGCGACATTCCAGCTGCAGGAAATGTATGACGTCATGGAAACCATCAAGGCCTTTGCCGCCGAATCGGCGACCGTCATCGTCGGCACGGTTTACGATGAAAGCCTTGAGGATGCCCTGCGGGTGACCATCGTCGCGACCGGCCTCGGCAAGCCGCTGGCAAGGCAGAATGCGAAACCGATGATCGTGGTGGCGCAGAAGACCGGCACTGACAACATGGGCATGGAGGTGGACTACAACGCGCTGGAGCAACCGGCGGTGATTCGCCGCCGTAACCGGGATGCGACAGTTGAAGCCATGCGGCAGTCCGGGGTCGAGATGCTCGATATCCCGGCATTTTTGCGCAAGCAGGCTGACTGAAGTTTGTAAGGAGGGCCTGGAAGGAACGGCGGGGTTTGCGCCGGTCTGAGTGACGGACCGGCGCCTGTGCTGCAGTGCGGCAACATGATAAACTCCGCACGCGCTCCGGATTCGGGCGCACCATGGCTGAAATAATCGATTAAACCGTGATCAAGCAGCGCACATTGAAAAACGTGATTCGCGCCACCGGCGTGGGTCTGCACACGGGCGAGAAGGTCCATCTGACCCTGCGTCCGGCGCAGCCGCACACCGGTATCGTGTTCCGGCGCATTGATCTCGATCCGCCGGTGGAAATCAAGGCGGATCCCTACGCGGTTCATGATACGCGGCTGTCGTCGTGCCTGGAGAAAGACGGTGTACGCGTCTCCACCGTGGAACACCTGATGTCGGCGCTGGCTGGCCTAGGTGTCGACAATGTATGGGTGGATGTGACTGCGCCGGAAGTGCCGATCATGGACGGCAGCGCCGGCCCCTTCGTATTCCTGCTGCAGTCGGCGGGTATCGAGGAGCAGGAAGCACCGAAGAAGTTTATCCGCATTCTCAAGCCGGTCGAGGTTCGTGATGGCGACAAGTGGGTGCGTTTTGACCCGCACAACGGTTTCCGGCTGGAACTGGCCATCGATTACGCGCATCCGGTGTTCGAGCCCGGTGCGCAATCGGTGGTTGTGGATTTTGCCTCGACCTCCTATGTCAAGGAAGTGGCGAGGGCGCGAACTTTCGGCTTCATGCAGGACGTCGAAAGCATGCGTTCACAAGGGCTGGCACTGGGCGGCAGCCTCGACAACGCCATCGTCATGGATGAGTACCGCGTGCTCAATAACGATGGTCTGCGGTATGACAATGAATTCGTCAAACACAAGGTGCTGGATGCGATCGGTGACCTGTATCTGCTCGGGCATCCGCTGATCGGTGCGTTCAGCGGCCACAAGTCCGGCCATGCCATGAACAACCGCCTGCTGCGCCACCTGCTGGAGCAGCCCCAGGCCTGGGAGTACGCCAGTTTCGACCGTACCGAGGACGCACCGCCCTTCCTCGCCTGGCAGCCCCAGGTCGCCTGATCATCCTGCGGCGCGTTACTGATTCCCGGCGTTTTTCGTGCTGATCCTCCGCCTGATCGGTGTTTTTGCCTTGATTGCGATCGGTGTGTCGCTGGCCCTGTATGCGGTCCGGCGCGAGCAGCGTTATTTGCGTTTTGCGTGGCGGGTTTTCCTCGGCACGCTGGGGTTTGTTGCGCTGCTGATGGTGTTTTACGCCGCCGAGCGTCTATTGATGGTGGTTTGACGGTCGCTTACCCCGATTGGGATTCAGCGCACGCTGCGTCGCCGCGCGACAAACCGGGCCAGAGCCGAACGCAGGTCAGGATCCTTGACTCGTTTTGAGAGGCTTTCAAAATCATCAACTAAATCAATGGGTAACGGTGTTTTTTTGGCCCGGATCCGGGGCGCTGGACTGGTGCTCTCAACTTGAACTTGCACCCGGATTCCAGTAACCTCACCCCCCTGTTTTTGCATATTCTTGAGCAGTCGGGGCGCCTGTTGACGTAGCTTGGCCGCGATTGTTCCGTTGTCTGCCGCTATGACCAGCATGCCGTCATGTTTATTGACCACACGGCTTGCCCGGACCATATCAGGGGGCGCGCAGACTACATAAAGCCGTTGCAGTGCAGCGATGCACTGCGTTGCCCGGGATAGTGCCGTCAAACCTGCGTTATCAATGATCAGGGCGCTGAGTTTGCGGGTGGGCATGGCGGTAAGGGAGATTAGCCGTGAATATTATTCTGGTTTCCGAAAAACTGCCAAAGGCGCGGACCATCACGCTGGGTTGGCTGCATCTCGCGGGTGCCGCCGCGGTAATGGGGTTTATGGTGCTGACTCTGGCCGGTGCACTCAATTACGGCATTCTGCGTTTTGCTGCAGAACTGAACATTCCCTACGTCAAGGACATGCTGGTTTCCATCCACCAGCGGCAACAGGAAAAAAACCAGTCGTACCTGCAGGATAACCTGAATGCGATGGCTGTTCGCCTGGGACAGATGCAGGCGCAATTGCTGCGGCTGGATACCCTCGGCGAACGCCTGGCCAAGCTGGCCGGCTTCAAGCCGCAGGACCTGATGTTCAATGAGGCGCCGGGTCGTGGCGGCGCGATTTCCTCGGTGCCCAGCCAGAATCTTTCCCTCGGGGACTTTACCCGCCAGGTTGACCTGCTGACGCGGCAGTTGGAGGACCGTGGCGACAAACTGGGCTTGCTGGAATCGATGTTCACGCTGGAAAGCGCCAGAAAAAAACTGATCCCGACCAAACTGCCGGTCGAAGGCGGCTGGTATTCATCGAACTTCGGCTGGCGTATCGATCCCTTCACCGGGCAGCGTGCTTTTCATGAGGGCATAGACTTCATGGCCGAGGAAGGTACACCGATTTTTGCTGCTGCCGCAGGTGTCGTGGTGTACTCAGAATTTCACCCTCAATATGGTAATATGATCGAGATCGATCACGGCAATGATCTGATCTCCCGGTACGCGCATGCATCGAAGCGGCTGGTGAAAGTCGGCGAAGTGGTATTGCGCGGTTCGCGGATCGCCGATGTGGGTAGAACCGGTCGCGCAACGGGCTCCCATCTGCATTTCGAAGTGCGCCAGCGCGGTGCGGCGAAGAATCCCGCGCAGTTTCTGCAATTGCCCGGCTGAACGGCTGCAGGCTGTATGTAGGCTGTAATAAGCGCGAAAATTGCAGGGGTGGGATTATCCCACCCCTTTTTTATTCAGGATGTTCATGATTACCGGTTTATTGAAGACAGTGTTCGGCAGTCGCAACGAACGGTTGCTCAAACAGTACCGGCGCACAGTGCGCGCGGTCAATGCACTGGAGGCGCAGACCGCGGCATTATCGGACGATGCGCTGCGGGCCAAGACCGGTGAGTTTCGCGAACGCATCAGCAAGGCCGTTGCGGAGGGCGGCGCCAGCACGGATGCCGGCGTGCAAAGCGGACAGACCGCCGTGCTCGACAGCCGCCGCCGCGCCGCTCTTGATGACATTCTCCCTGAGGCGTTTGCCGTGGTCCGCGAGGCGGGTAAACGCGTACTGGGCATGCGCCATTTCGACATGCAGCTCGTAGGCGGCATCGCGCTGCATAACGGCAAGATCGCCGAGATGCGCACCGGCGAGGGTAAAACCCTGGTGGCAACGCTGCCGGCTTATCTGAACGCGCTGGCCGGCACCGGTGTGCACATCGTGACAGTCAATGATTATCTGGCGCAACGCGATGCCGACTGGATGGGGCGCATCTACCGCTTTCTCGGGCTGAGCGTCGGCGTCAACCTGTCGCAGATGGAGCATGACCGCAAGCAGGAAGCTTATCGCGCCGACATCACCTACGGCACCAACAATGAGTTCGGTTTTGATTATCTGCGCGACAACATGGTCTACGAGTTGTCGGAAAAAGTGCAGCGTGGCCTGGCATTTGCGATCGTCGACGAGGTCGATTCGATCCTGATCGACGAAGCGCGCACGCCGCTGATCATTTCCGGACAGGCCGAGGACACGACGGATCTTTATGTGCAGATGAACGTGGTGGTGCCCCGGCTGGTGCGGCAGAAGGACGAGAAGGCGCCGGGCGACTACTGGGTGGATGAAAAAGGCCACCAGGTGGTGTTGTCGGAAGAAGGCCACGAACATGCCGAGGCCCTGCTCGCGCAGGCCGGCATGCTGCCTGAAGGCGGCAGCCTGTACGAGGCCGCAAACATCGGGCTGATGCATCATCTGAACGCCGGGCTGCGTGCCCACAACCTATTTCACCGCGACCAGCAGTACGTGGTGCAAAACAACGAAATCATCATCGTCGACGAATTCACCGGGCGCCTGATGCCCGGTCGCCGCTGGTCCGAGGGACTGCACCAGGCGATCGAGGCAAAGGAGGGCGTTGATATCCAGCGGGAAAACCAGACGCTGGCCACGATCACCTTCCAGAATTATTTCCGCATGTACGGAAAACTTTCCGGCATGACCGGTACCGCCGATACCGAAGCCTACGAGTTCCAGCAGATTTACGGCCTCGAAACCGTGATCATCCCGACCCACCGTCCGATGGTTCGCGACGACCGCATGGATCAGGTATTTCGCACCGCAGCGGAAAAATACAATGCAATCATCGCTGATATCCGCGGTTGTTACGAGCGCGGCCAGCCGGTGTTGGTGGGCACAACATCAATCGAAAATTCGGAATACATCTCCGGTATCCTGAGCAAGGAAGGCCTGCCGCATAACGTGCTCAATGCCAAGCAGCATGCGCGCGAAGCCGAGATCATCACCCAGGCCGGCAGCCCGAAGATCGTCACGCTGGCCACCAACATGGCGGGGCGCGGCACCGACATCGTACTCGGCGGCAATCCGGAGCCAGAGATCAACCGTGTGCTCGCTGACGAAAGCCTGGACGAGGCCGCGCGCCAGCAACGGGTTGCCGTGCTGCGCGAGGAATGGCAAAAACGCCACGATGAAGTGGTGAAGACCGGCGGACTGCACATCATCGGTACCGAGCGCCACGAGTCACGCCGTATCGACAACCAGTTGCGCGGCCGTGCCGGTCGCCAGGGCGATCCGGGATCGAGCCGGTTTTTCCTGGCGCTGGATGATTCGCTGCTGCGGATTTTTGCATCCGACCGTGTTGCCGCGATCATGAATCGCCTGAAGATGCCCGAGGGCGAGGCGATCGAACATCCCTGGGTCACGCGTTCCATCGAGAATGCGCAGCGCAAGGTCGAGGCACGCAATTTCGACATGCGCAAGCACCTGCTCGAATATGACGACGTTGCCAACGACCAGCGCAAGGTGATCTATCAGCAGCGTAATGAATTGCTCGACAGTTCCGACGTGTCGGCAACCATTACTGCCATGCGCGGCGATGTCATTGCCGGTCATTTTGCGCTGCATATTCCTGCCGGCAGTCTGGAGGAACAATGGGATGTCGAGGGTCTCGAAGCGGTTTTGCGCGCCGACCTGGCGCTGGAGTTGCCGCTGCGGCAGTGGCTGCAGCAGGATGCCCAGATCGAGGCGGAAACCCTGCGCCAGCGTGTCATTGAGGCGGCACATGCGCATTACGCCGCGAAGACCGCCGCGGTAGAGGCTGCGGCGATGCGCCAGTATGAGCGCGCCATCATGCTGCAGAGCCTGGACAGTCATTGGCGCGAGCATCTGGCTGCGCTGGATCATTTGCGGCAGGGCATCCATCTGCGCGGTTATGCGCAGAAGAATCCGACGCAGGAATACAAGCGCGAAGCCTTCGAGCTGTTTTCGCTGCTGCTGGACATGATCAAGACCGATGTCACCCGGGTACTGATGACGGTGCAGATCCGCAGCGCCGAAGAGCTGCGCGCCGCCGAAGAGCGCGAAGCCCTGAGCAACGTGCAATACCAGCATGCAGAGGCGGTTGCCGACATTACCGCGGAGCCATCGGAGAACGAGGCATTGCCGGAAGCGGAGGCGGATGCCGACAAGGTGCAGCCTTTCGTGCGCGGCGGGCAGAAAGTTGGCCGCAACGATCCCTGCCCCTGCGGCTCCGGGAAAAAATACAAACAATGCCACGGCAAACTGGCCTGATGCCATGCCCGTCAATCTGAATCCGCCGGATCCGCGGGACCTGCTGCCGGTGGCCGGCGTGGAGCTGGGCATTACCCAGGCAGGCATCCGCAAGTCCGGACGCAAGGATTTGCTGTTGATCCGTCTGGACCCCGGCGCGCGGGTGGCCGGCGTGTTTACCCAGAACCGGTTTTGCGCAGCACCGGTGGTGGTGTGCCGGCAGCACCTGTCGATGATCGATCCGGGACAGGGGATACGTGCACTGGTGATCAACACCGGTGTGGCGAACGCCGGCACCGGCAAGGAAGGTCTCGCGCGTGCACGGCAGACCTGCGCCGAGGCGGCGCAATTGCTGGGCTGCAAAAGCGCCCAGATACTGCCTTTTTCGACCGGCGTCATCTTGGAGCCGCTGCCGGTGGATCGTATCGTTGCCGGACTGCCGCAATGCGTCGCCGCACTGAAGGCGGATGCCTGGGCCGACGCCGCGCAGGCGATCATGACCACGGACACCATTCCCAAGGCCGCGTCGCGTCAGGTTCGGATCGGAGCAGCAACAATCACCCTGACCGGTATCGCCAAGGGTGCCGGCATGATCCATCCGAACATGGCCACCATGCTCGGCTTCATCGCCACCGACGCGGCGGTCAGCCAGTCGCTGGTCAAGGCCGCAGTGGTTTATGCCGCACAGCGCTCGTTCAACTGCATTACGGTGGACGGCGATACATCAACCAACGACAGTTTCATATTGATCGCGACCGGCAAGGCCGCGATGGCGGAAATCACCGACGCCAAAAGCGCGGAATACCTGGCGTTCCGTGATGCAGTGACCATGGTCGCAACCACGCTGGCCCAAGCCATCATCCGCGATGGCGAAGGCGCGACCAAATTCATTACCGTGAAAGTCGAGGCCGGCCGCAACGAAGAGGAATGCCGCCAGATTGCACTGGCGATCGCGCATTCGCCGCTGATCAAGACGGCATTTTTTGCGTCGGATCCGAACCTCGGCCGCATCCTCGCCGCCATCGGTTATGCCGGCATCGCCGACCTCGACGTCGATGGCATCGAACTGTATCTGGATGACGTACTGGTGGCCGAACATGGCGGGCGCAGCCCGTCGTACCAGGAGGTCGATGGCCAGCGCGTGATGAAGCAGGCGGAAATCACCGTGCGCGTGGTGCTCAACCGCGGCAAGTCCGCGGCAGTGGTGTGGACCTGCGACCTGTCGCATGATTACGTCAGCATCAATGCCGATTACAGAAGTTGAGTCATCGCCGGCCGTTTTAAATAATCAATAAAATCAATAAGTTATGAAGAAACGTCCAGTGCCGGCCACAACCCCCGTTCCGCAGATGGCGGACGTGCTGGTGCGTGCCGAAACACTGCTGGCGCGACTCGAACAACTGCTGTCTGCGCCGCCTTCGGTCGTCGATTGGAAAGCATCGATCGCGTTTCGCTGGCGCAAAAAGGCCGTGCACGCGACATTGGAACCGATACACCAGGTGCATCGCATCGATCTGCACGACCTGCAGGGCATTGATGAGCAGAAGGAACGCGTTGAGCGCAACACCCGCCAGTTCGTCGATGGTTATCCCGCGAACAACGTATTGCTGACGGGCGCGCGCGGCACCGGAAAATCCTCGCTGGTCAAGGCGTTGTTGAACAAATACGCAGCGCGCGGCCTGCGCCTGATCGAAGTCGAGAAACGCGATCTGACGGATCTGCCGGACATCGTCGAGCTGATCCATGCCCGTCCCGAGCGCTACATCCTGTACTGCGACGACCTGTCGTTTGAAGCTGATGAACCCGGCTACAAGGCGCTGAAGGTGGTGCTCGACGGTTCAGTGGCCGCGGCGTCCGAGAATTGCCTGATTTACGCGACCTCCAACCGTCGCCACCTGATGCCGGAGTTCATGCAGGAGAATCTCGAGTACCAGCATGTCGGCGAGGAAATCCATCCCGGCGAAACCAGCGAGGAAAAAGTTTCGCTGTCGGAGCGTTTCGGGTTGTGGGTGTCGTTTTACCCGTTTGATCAGGATGAATATCTGCGCATTGTCCGGGTCTGGCTCGAGCATTTCAAAGTGCCGGGCGGCAAAAGCGCGGAAGTCGAACATGCCGCGCTGCAGTGGGCGCTGATGCGCGGTTCGCGCAGCGGCCGCGTGGCCTGGCAATTTGCGCGGGACTGGGCGGGGCGTACCCGGCTTGGCCGACGCAAATAAGCGAAAATCAGCGCAAGTAAGCGCAGGTAAGCGGCCATGACCGAACAGTCGCCGCGCCGCCGCATCGCGGTGGTCGCCGCGGTGCTGCAACAGCCCGATGGCCGTTTCCTGCTGGCGCAGCGCCCGCCGGGCAAAGCCTATGCCGGTTACTGGGAGTTTCCCGGCGGCAAGGTCGAAGACGGCGAAACACCTGCAGCCGCATTGTCGCGCGAGCTGCATGAAGAGCTCGGCATCGATGTTGTCGCTGCTTATCCCTGGCTCATTCGCGAATTTGATTATCCGCATGCTGCCGTGAGGCTGCATTTTTTCCGCGTGCGCGCCTGGCACGGTGAATTGCAGGGTCGAGAAGCCCAGGCCTTTGCCTGGCAGCGGCTCGAAGCGATTGACGTTGCGCCGCTGCTCCCGGCCAACGGCCCGATATTGCAGGCGCTGGGTATTCCCGAGACTTACGGCATCACCGGCTTCATGCCGGGGGAATATCCACGGATGCTTGAGCGGATCGACAGCGCGCTGCAACGGGGGCTGAGGCTGATCCAGGTGCGCGGCAAGAACTGGCCGCCGGAACTGTTCGCGCGTTACACGATGGACGTCGTTGCGCGGGCGCATGCCTCCGGCGCCCGGGTGCTGGTCAATGCGGACGGGGAGCTTGCGCGTCGCAGTGACGCGGACGGCGTACATCTGACAGTCCAGCAATTGCGCGACAGCACACAGCGTCCCGATTTTGCGCTGGTCGGTGCGTCATGCCACAACGCCGAAGAATTGCGCAAAGCGGAGCAACTGGGTGTTGATTTTGCAGTGCTCGGCCCGGTGCTGCCGACCCCGACACATCCCGATGCGGTGCTGCTGGGCTGGGGGGGATTGCAGCAGTTGACGATGGACACGCGGATCCCGGTGTTTGCGTTGGGGGGTATGCAATCCGGGGATCGCGGGCAGGCGCTGATCAGCGGTGCCCACGGCCTCGCCATGGTACGCGGCGCCTGGATTTAAGCGACTGACCCAGGCGCGACTGACTCTGGTAACTGACGCTGCACAAGCGTCAGTTCAGTTTGGGCGAGTCGCCCTCGTCCGGCACTTCTGACTCGTCGGTTTCAACGACCGGCACGCGATAACGTTCCGTTGCCCAAGCGCCGAGATCCACCATCTTGCAGCGCTCCGAGCAAAAGGGACGGAAACGGTTTTCCGGATTCCATTCGATGCCTGTGCCGCAATTAGGGCAGGCGACTGTCTTTGCCATCGTTCAGAGATTGCAGAAGGTCAGTTCGAATTCGACGTCGGTGTCCGATGCCTTGGGACGCTGGATGCCTTCCTGAGTCGTGAAGCGGATGTTCAGCGCATATTTGTTGGCGCTGATTTCAGGCACGCAGGCGTAATCACCGGACAGCCGGATGCGCAGCATCTGCGCCAGGCGCCCCGCCATCATCTGCTGATAGATGCCCTGCTGCGCGGTTTGCGCAGTGGTCTTGCCACTTTCGCGCAGCAGTCGCAGCACGATGCCGATCGCGTCGCGGGTGGGTATGAATGGCGCAAGCCACTGCTGGAGGTCATGCCGGCGGTGATCGACGGCCTGCTGCAGCCAGTAGTGGTACGAGGGCAGGTCGAATCCGCACACGCCGCCGGGGATGCCGGTGCGCTGTTTGATGCTCATCAGCCAGTCGTTTTCACGCAACTCCTGGCCGACTTTGCCCGAAGCCTGGTAAAGCCGCGATGAGGCCTGGTCGATCTGCCACAACACGTTGTCGAGGGCATCTTCGGAGATGTCGGGATTTTCACGCAGGGCTTCCAGCGTCTGCTTTTGCCGTTCCAGTTCCTGCAGCAGATCCGATTTGAGATCAGCCCGGCTGGCGACTTCGAGTATCTCGAAAATCAGCAACAGCGCGGCATGGTGTTCGGGGCCATCGTTCCGGCTCTGGAAATATTCGGTGCGGTCGAAGAGATGCTCAAGGCGCAACAGGGTGCGCACACGCTCGCTCAGGGGATGTTCGTAGACAATCACGTCCGTCACGTCCGGGGCGCCCGATGGAATAGGGTTGGAATCCAGTTGCGGAAGTATCGGACAAAACCCAGAGAAAATAAAGGCTTAATGCCTTTTTTGCAGCCCATCACCGGCTGCCGGACGAGCCATTGGCCGCCAGTTTCAGGTACTGCTGATGCAGGCCGGTGACCTGGGCACGCAATTCTGCAATGTCACCATCATTACGAATGACGTCATCGGCGCCGGCCAGGCGTTGCTGCCGTGGCAGCTGTGCGGCCATGATGGCGCGCACTGCGTCCGCGGTGAGATTGCTGCGCTGCATTGCTCGGCTGATTTGCAATGATTCATCACAGTCGATGACCAGAACGCGCCGGATCAGATCGCGATAACTGCCGGTTTCCAGCAGCAGCGGCACCATCAGCAAAACATACGGAGCAGTGGATGCCATGACACGGGTGCGGGCGCGCTCGCGGATCTGCGGGTGCAGGATGTTTTCCAGTCGTTTGCGTGCATCGGGGTTTTCGAACACCAGCCGGCGCATGGCAGCGCGATCCATGCCGCCGTCTGCGGCCACCGTGGCTGCGCCGAACGCCCTGATGAGCGCAGGTATCGCGCTGCCGCCAGCGGCGGTGATTTCATGGGAGATGTCGTCGGTGTCGACCACGTCTGCACCCAGTTCGCCGAACAAGGCGGCGGCCCGCGACTTGCCGGAGCCGATGCCGCCGGTGACGCCGACACAGAATGGCATGGTTCAGAGCGGACCGAACCAGGCGCGGGTCAGCGCCGGTCCGTGCAGCAGCGCGATCATGCCGGCGATGGCCAGGTACGGGCCGAAGGGAATCGGCACGCCGCGGCCGCGGCCGGCAAAAACGATCATGCCGATGCCGATGACAGCGCCGACCAGCGACGACAGCAGGATGGTCAGCGGCAGCATTTGCCAGCCCAGCCAGGCGCCGATGGCGGCAAGCAATTTGAAATCACCGTAGCCCATGCCTTCCTTGCCGGTGGCCCATTTGAATATCCAGTACACGCTCCACAGCGACAGATAACCCGCTGCGGCGCCGATAACGGCGCCAGAGAGCGGAGTGTACGTGCCGCTGATGTTGAGCAGCAGGCCCAGCCACAGCAGCGGCAGCGTAATGCTGTCTGGCAGGTAGAAGGTGTCGAGATCGATGAAGGTCAGCGCGATCATTGCCCAGGTGAACAGCAGCGCGCCCGCCGCTGCCATGCCGAAACCGAAATGCCAGGCGACCCAGGCGGAGAGTGCGGCGGTCAGGGCCTCCACGGCCGGATAACGCGGGGAAATGGGTGCGCGGCAGCCGGCACACCTGCCGCGCAACACCAGCCAGCTCAGCAGGGGGACGTTTTCAAGCGCGGCAATCGGGCGCTCGCACGACGGACAGGCGGAGCGCGGCACGATCAGGTTGTAAGTTTCCGCCGCCGGAGTTTCCTGGCCGGCGAGTTCGGCGCACTCCGCCCGCCACTCCCGTTCCATCATTTTCGGCAGACGATGGATGACGACGTTGAGGAAACTGCCGACACACAGGCCGAGCAGCGCCGCGCAAAAGGCAAAAATCAGGGGGTTTGACAACAACATGGTCGGCAATTACCGGAAACGGTTACGCGGCATCAGTGCCGCCACGCCCGGCTGCGCGAACCGCGCGTGGCGCCGGGCGGCGTGTGGGGCAAGGCTTATACCGCGGGTTTATACCGCAGAGCCCAGCTTGAAGATCGGCAGATACATCGCGATCACCATGCCGCCGATCAGCGTGCCCAGCACCACCATGATCATCGGTTCCATCAGGCTGGCCAGCGCTTCCACGGTGTCGTCAACCTCCTGCTCGAAGAAGTCGGCGACCTTGCCCAGCATCGCGTCCAGCGAACCGGCTTCCTCGCCGATCATCACCATCTGGATCACCATGCTCGGGAACACCTCGGTGCCCTGCATGGATGAGGTGAGGCTGGAACCGGTGGAGACCTCGGACTGGATTTTTTTGGTGGCGACAAAATAGACGTAGTTGCCGGAGGCGCCCGCAACGGAGCCCAGCGCATCGACCAGGGGAACACCCGCGGCAAACATCGTGGACAGTGTACGTGTCCAGCGCGCGATCGACGATTTGCGGATCAGGTCGCCGAAGACCGGAATTTTCAGCGTCAGTCGATCCATGAACATCTGCATTTTTTCCGAGCGTTTCCAGGTCCAGAAAAACGCGTAAATCGCGGCACCCGAACCGCCAAAGAGGACGAACCAGTTGGCGACGACGAAGTCGGACATGGCCATCACAATCAGCGTCGGTGTCGGCAGGTCGGCGCCGAAGCTCTTGAACACTTCCTTGAACGCCGGGATCACGAAAATCATGATGATTGCGGTGATGACCACGGCGACCACGATGATGGCGATCGGGTAGAACAGGGCCGATTTGATCTTGGCCTTGATGGCGAGGATCTTTTCCTTGTAGGTGGCGAGCCGGTCGAGCAGGCTTTCCAGGATACCGGCGGCTTCGCCAGCGCCGACCAGGTTGCAGAACAGGGCGTCAAAATGCAGCGGGTGTTTCTCGAATGCCTGTTTCAGGCTGGTGCCGGTTTCGACATCGGACTTGATGGTCATCAACAGCCGGGCGACCGCCGGATTGCTGTGGCCCTTGCCGACGATGTCGAAGGCCTGCAGCAGCGGCACGCCGGATTTCATCATTGTCGCAAGCTGGCGGGTAAACAACGTGATGTCTTTTTCGGAGACCGAACCGCCGCGGCCCAAACGCTGTTTTTTGACCTCGACGATCTTGATGCCTTGCCGGCGGAGCGTGGCGTTGACCTGCGCTTCGCCGCTGGCCTGCATCTCGCCGCGCACGGTTTTGCCGGCGCGATCCTGGCCGACCCAGCGAAAAGTATATTCAGTAATCTCTGATTTGCGAGCGGCAGCGGCGGCAGTCGCCATGGCGGACCTCCAAAATTCTTTGATGAACCAATAGCTTACGATCGGTTATTCGGAGAATGATGCCTTTCCCGCCCTTCTTTGTAAAGGCTGGATTGCACACTGTCCGGCACCGGCACTAGGTCCGTGTGGGCGCGTATACCCGGACACTTTTGATGACCCGGTCCTGGGTCTGGACGATTTCCAGCGGGTGCCCGGCAATGCGCACACTGGTATTGGGCTCCGGGATGTCCTGCAGATGTTCCAGAATCAGCCCGTTCAGGGTCTTCGGGCCGTCCAGCGGGAAGTTGAATCCGAGTTTGCGGTTCAATTCGCGCAGCAGCGTGCCGCCCTCGATCACGTAGCTGCCGTCGGGCTGCGGGTGGAGGCCGCGTCCCATCAATGGTGACTGGGTGGTGAATTCGCCGATGATTTCCTCGAGTATGTCGTCGAGGGTGACCAGTCCCATGATTTCACCGTATTCATCGACCACCAGGCTGACCCGGTCCTCGTGCTCCTGGAAATGCTGGATCTGCGCCAGCAGTGGGGTGGCCGACGGCACGAAATAGGGCTCGCGGATCATTTCGCGCAGACTGTCGTGGGTCAGCTCCTCGCGCTGTATCAGTGTCAGCGCATGCCGCACCCGCAGCGTGCCGATCACGTTGTCCAGCTGGTCCTGGTAAACCACCACACGGCGATGGTGGGCCGTCGATATCTGCTGCGCCAGCTCCTCCAGCGGCAGATCAAGATTCACGGCCTCGATCTGGTTGCGCGGCACCATGACGTCGTCCACGGTGATCGCACCGAGTTCAAGCAGATTGAGCAGTACCGTAGCGTGTTTTTTCGGCAGCACATTGGAGGACTCGAGGACGATGGTGCGGATTTCGTCGATCGACAACGGCTGCGGCCCGGATTCCTGCGGCTGCAGGCGCAACAGGCGCAGCGCGAGTCCGAGTACCGCATCGGTCGAAATGGTCAGCAAGTGCACAAACGGAGCGGTGACCCAGGCCAGCACGCGCATCGGCCAGGCCACAAAACGCGAGATGTTCTCGGCGCTGTGCTGGCCGAGGCGTTTGGGCACGATTTCGCCGACGACGATGGTCACGTAGGTGATCACTACGACAACGATCAGGGTTGCGGTGATGTTGGCTGTTTTGGGCTCAAGGCCATGCAACTGCAGCCAGATCGCGAACGGCTCGGCCAGGATGGCTTCGCCGACGATGCCGTTAAGGATGCCGATCGCGGTAATGCCGATCTGCACTGTCGACAGGAAACGTGTCGGATTCGCGCTGAGCTTTATGGCCGCCGCGGCCAGTTTGTCGCCCCGTTGCGCAAGCGTGGCCAGTCTGGACTGGCGCGCGGTCAGCAGTGCGACCTCGGACATCGCAAAAGCACCGTTGAGCAGGATCAGGCAGACGAGTATCAGCACTTCCATGAGCGCACCTCAAAAATCGAAAGCGGCGGTTGCAGTGCCACCGTAAAACGAACCAGTCAGGCCCGGCCGAGCAGCACTTCCACGACGAACTTGCTGCCGAGATAGGCCAGCACCAGCATCAGAAAGCCGGTGAGTGTCCAGCGCACGGCTACGCGTCCGCGCCAGCCGTGGAAATGCCGGCCGAACAGCAGTGCAGCGAAAACGAACCACGACACGATGCCGAAAATGGTCTTGTGATTGAGCCGCGCCGCCTTGCCGAACAGTTCTTCCGAGAACACCACGCCGCTGGCCAGAGTCAATGACAGCATGATGAATCCTGCCCAGATGATCCGGAACAGCAGGGTTTCCATGGTCAGCAGCGGCGGCAGTTTCTGCAGCCCTGCCGGCAGCGCGCCACGGTGCAGCCGTCGCTCAAGCATCGCCATCAGCAGCACGTGCAGCGACGCGATGGTGAACAGGCTGTAGGCGAGCATGGAGATCAGCACATGAAGCTTGAACGCAAGTAATTCGGTGTTCGGCAGGGGCCGCGCCGCGGGGAGCAGCGCCGGCAGGAATGCGGCGGCAGCAGCTGCAGGCATGATCAGCGCCTGCAGGCCTTCGAGCCGGTAGAACAGGCCGCCCAGCCAGTAAATCAGCACGGTCAGCCAGAGGATTGCGGAGATCGCGTCACCGACGCCGATACGAAGAGTGTTACCCGCAAGCATCGTGCCGAACAGCACGATGGCGTGAACGCCGAGGGCGGCAAGCATCCCCGTTCGCTCCATGGTGCGAGGCCCGGGTGCGGCCGGCGTGACCGCGGCAGCAGACCAGTGCAATCGCCAGAAGTAGACCGCCATCGCCGCGTACAGAAGCGCGCTGATCAGATACGGTAAAATGCCCTGCATAGTCTTCAAGTTTACCCGAACGCACTCCACACCACATTCCATGTTTGACAACCTCACCGGACGGCTGTCGCGCGTCGTCAAGACGCTGCGCGGCGAAGCGCGCCTCACCGAAGCCAATATCCAGGAGGCGTTGCGCGAAGTGCGCATGGCGCTGCTCGAGGCCGATGTCGCGCTGCCGGTGGTCAAGTCCTTCATTGACCGCATTCGTGAAAAAGCGGTGGGCGAGGAGGTTATCGGCAGCCTGACCCCGGGGCAGGCGCTGGTTGGTGTCGTGCACCGTGAACTGGTGGCACTGATGGGCGAGCACAGCGAGTCGCTCAATCTCGCCGCCCAGCCGCCTGCAGTGATCCTGATGGCAGGCCTGCAGGGCGCCGGCAAAACCACCACCGCCGGCAAACTCGCGCGCTGGCTGCGCACCGAGCAGCGCAAAAAAGTGCTGCTGGTGAGCTGCGACGTCTACCGTCCGGCGGCCATCGAGCAGTTGAAGGTACTGGCGGGACAGGTCGAGGCGGATTTTCATCCGGCTGGAGCCGGTGAAAAGCCGGTCGATATTGCGAAACGCGCGCTGGAATACGCGCGCACCCGTTTCCATGACGTACTGATCGTCGATACCGCCGGCCGTCTGGCGATTGATGCGGCGATGATGCAGGAAATCCGCGAACTGCATGCCGCGTTGAATCCGGTCGAAACCCTGTTTGTCGTCGATGCGATGCAGGGCCAGGATGCGGTCAACGTCGCCAAAGCCTTCGGCGAGGCCTTGCCGCTGACGGGCGTGATCCTGACCAAACTCGATGGTGATGCACGCGGTGGCGCCGCATTGTCCGTGCGCCATGTCACCGGCAAGCCGATCAAGTTTGCCGGGACCGGCGAGAAGCTGACCGGGCTGGAAGCCTTCCATCCTGACCGCATGGCCTCGCGCATCCTTGGCATGGGTGATGTGTTGTCACTGATCGAGGATGTGCAGAAGTCGGTCAATATCGAGGAGGCGGAAAAACTCGCGCGCAAGGTCAAGACCGGCAAGGGTTTTGATCTGGAAGACTTCAAGCAGCAGGTGGCGCAGATGCGCAAGATGGGCGGCATGAGCGCGATGATGGACAAGTTGCCTGCGCAACTGGCGCAGGCCGCCCAGGCCGCACCGCAAATGGAAGACAAGGCGGTCCGGCGGCTGGAAGGCATCATCAATGCGATGACGCCTCTGGAACGCGCCAAACCCGAACTGCTCAAGGCCTCGCGCAAACGCCGCATTGCCACCGGTGCGGGTGTCAGCGTGCAGGAAGTCAACCGCCTGCTGGCCCAGTTCGAGCAGACGCAGAAGATGATGAAAATGGTCGCCAAGGGCGGCATGGCGAAAATGATGCGCAACATGAAGGGCATGTTTCCGGGCATGCGTTGAGCATGCCCGCGCCCCGGTTCTTTCCGCTTTCGGCTATTTCAGGCTGAATCCCTGGCGCCGGATGTAGGCGCCGAAATCCGCGCGTTCCGGCTCTGCATATTGCCGGGCCTTGTCTTCCGACCAGCCATAAAATTCCGCAGTGCCGAATGATTTTGTGCGGCGCTGTTTGCCGTAAGGATGGTTGGCATGCCGGCGCTGATCGTAGGCATCCACTTGTGCACGCAGCGCGCTTTCGTCGTAACGATTGGTGTGCACCGTGACCTCCAGAGACAAACGCGGGCTGATGTGGCCGGGCGTGGCCGGATAACCCACGCACAGTCCTGCGACCGGAAACACGCCTTCCGGCAATTCCAGCTCGTCACTCGTGGCGTTGATGGCGTTGCGAATGGCGCTGATCGGACAGGTGCCGAGGCCGGCGGCTTCCGCGGCGCGGATGAAATTCATCATCACGATGCCGGCATCCACCGCGGCATTCATGAAGTGGTCGAGGTGCTCGTTGGCAAACGGTTTGCCGCGCCAACCGCCGATATGGCGGATGCGGCGGTTGTTGCCACAGAACACCAGGAACACCGGCGCGTCGAGTATCCATGCCATGTCCGGGATCGCGGCGACGATGCGCTGGCGTTTGCCGGTATCCGTGATCTGGATGATGTCGGCCTGTTGCAGATCGCTTTTGGTCGGGGCCGACAGTGCGCAGGCCAGCAGCAGGCGCAGCAGTTCCGGCGCTACCGGATCCGCTGTGTAGCGCCGGATCGAGCGGTGTCCGGCGATCTGCGCCAGTTCAGCCACGCCGCGCTGGTCCGCAGTGACGGGAAAGTCGGCGCCAAAGCGGGTCTGCAGCGAAGAAAGGATGGTGCCGGCGGGGTCTTTTTCTGCGGAATTCATGAAATATCTTTCAAAAACAATTAGTTAGTGTTATTTTTCGGCGACAGGTCTTTACTTGCGGCAACCGCCAATGGGCGGTGGCTTTGGTTGCGCCTTACGCAAAAAATAGCGTAAAATCCGGCCCTTTCGTCTTCTTCAGTCGCTGGGAATCCTCATGGTAGTAATACGTTTAGCTCGTGGTGGCGCCAAAAAGCGTCCGTTTTTCAATTTCGTGGTTGCCGACTCCCGTATGCCGCGCGATGGGCGCTTTATCGAGCGGCTGGGTTTCTACGATCCCAAGGCCCCGGAAGGCCGTGAACGCCTGCGCATCAATCGCGAGCGCCTCGACTTCTGGAAGGGCAAGGGTGCATTACTGTCGGACACCGTCACCCGGCTCGTCAAGCAGTCTGGTGAACAAAAAGCCGCTTGAGCGGCTGGTGACTGGGCAGTTGGTGACCATGGGGCGCATCGTCGCGCCCTACGGCATCAAAGGCTGGATCAAGATTCAGCCGTTTACGCAGCAACAGCAGGGCTTGCTTGACTATCCGCAGTGGCAGGTGGGGCAGGACGGCGACTGGCAGTTGCGAACGGTGGAAACGGCGAAAGTGCATGGCGCCACGGTCGTTGCAAAACTGGAAGGCGTCGCCGACCGGGAGCAGGCTGCAGCGCTGCAGGGCATGCGAGTCGCGGTATCGCGTGATGATTTTCCCGAGCCCGCAACGAATGAGTTTTACTGGGCCGACCTGGTCGGCCTGAAAGTGGTCAATGCAGACGGTGTGGCGCTGGGGACTGTGACCCGCGTCTTTGAAACCGGAGCGAATGATGTGCTGGTGGTGGAGGATAAGATGAAGGGCGAGCGCGAACGTTTGCTGCCCTTCATTGCACCGGTGATCCGGCAGGTGGATATTGCCGGTGGCACGATCATCGTGGATTGGGATGCGGACTACTGATGCTGCAGTTTGATGTGGTCACGCTGTTTCCGGCGATGTTTGACGCGGTGACCGAGCTTGGTGTCACCGGACGCGCGCGGGAACGTGGTTTGTATCAGTTTGTGGCGTGGAACCCGCGGGATTTTGCGGCCAATGTGCACCGTACCGTGGATGACCGGCCTTATGGCGGCGGCCCGGGGATGGTGATGATGGCCGAACCGCTGGGCAAGGCGCTGCAGGCGGCCTGCCAGAGGCAGCAAAGTGCCGGGGTGGAACGGCCGCGGGTGGTGCACCTGACGCCACAGGGCAGATTGCTGGATCACGCCAAGGTGGTGGAGCTGGCGAAGGAACCGGGACTGGTGCTGCTGGCGGGGCGTTACGAGGGTGTTGATGAACGACTGATTGAGCAGCAGGGCATCGAGGAAGTTTCGATCGGTGACTATGTATTGAGCGGCGGCGAACTGGCCGCGATGGTATTGATGGACGGCGTGGTGCGGCAGTTGCCGGGAGCACTCGGTGACGCCGAGTCGGCCGAGCAGGACTCGTTTGTGAACGGCCTGCTCGATTGTCCGCACTACACGCGCCCGGAGAATTATGCGGGCGTGGCGGTACCGGCGGTGCTGTTGTCGGGCAACCATGCGGCGATCACGCGCTGGCGGCTGAAGCAGTCACTGGGACGGACCTGGCAACGCCGGCCGGATTTATTGGAGCGGCGGGTGCTGACCAAAGAAGAACGGGTGTTGCTCGATGAATACCGGGGCGAGCAGCAGGGCGGCAAGGATTGACGGGCAGCAAGGATCAACGCGGCAAAGACCAATTTAACCGCGGACGCCATCAGGCGGGCGCAACAAGTTTTGAGGGAGCATGAGCATGAACATGATTCAGCAGCTGGAGCAGGAAGAGATCAAACGTCTGGACCGCAAGGTGCCGGAATTTGTTGCGGGTGACACGGTCATCGTCAACGTCAACGTGGTCGAGGGCGAGCGCAAGCGCGTGCAGGCCTACGAAGGCGTGGTCATCGCCAAGCGCAATCGCGGCATCAACTCCGCGTTTATCGTGCGCAAGGTTTCGTCCGGTGAGGGTGTCGAGCGGACTTTCCAGACCTATTCGCCGGCGATCGCCAGCATCGAAGTCAAACGTCGCGGCGATGTCGGCCGCGCCAAGCTCTACTATCTGCGCGGCCTGTCAGGCAAGGCGGCACGCATCAAGGAAAAGCTGACGGGCAATACGGTTGCCGTTGCTGAAGTCGCGGCGGAAGCTGCAGCCGAAGCAGCGCCGGCTGACAAATAACAGCCGGTGTATTCCCGAAAAGGCGGCTACGGCCGCCTTTTTTGTTTTATGGCGGACCGTTGCAATCAGTGCCCGCTACAATAGTTGCATGCCCGCACTGCGCCACATAAGCACCGCCTTACTGATGCTGGGCCTGCAGGCCATCACTGCCACGTACGCTGCCGAGCGGTCCCAGGGCAGTCTTGAGGCTGTCCGCAGTCTGGCGCAGGCCGGGGCGGTTCAGCTGGCCTTGCACCGCATCGACACCCTGCAGCCGCAGGATGCCGCGACACCTCCTTGGGTTGAATGGGAAAACCTGCGCCTGCAATTGCTGGCGCGCCTGAATCGTAATGATGAATTACTGCAGCATGCGGGTGTGCTGCCGTCTGTGGTGCCCATTTCCGCGCGTGCCGGATTACATGCCATGGCAGCCCGGGCTGCGCTCACCCTCGGCCGTACGGCGGTCGCCCGTGACCACGCGGCTCGTGCCTTGTGGAGTCCCGGACTGGGTGCCGGCACTTTGCGTGAACTGCGCCTGCTGGTCATACAGAGTTACGTTCGCGACGCGCGCACTGACGATGCCTTTCGCAGCATGTTGCGTTTCGAGCAGGATTACCGCCCGCTGGACGCCGCCACGGCCAGGCTGTTTGTCGACGCCTTGCTCGACCTCAAGCTGACGCGTGAAGCCGTGGCCTGGCTGACCCTGCTCGATGAACGCGGTCCGACCAAGCTGCGTTTGCGTCTGCATACCGGTGTCGTCACGCCGCAGGACGCGGTGGTGCAAGCGCGCGCGGCGCTGGGCCGCAGCGAAGATCCGGCGTGGTGGCGCATTCTGCTTGAGGCGGCTGACCGTCAGAACAATGGCGCCTTGCGTATCGCTGCGCTGGAACAGCTGCTTGAAACAAAAGCGCGCCCCGTCGCGGAAACCCCGGATGCCGACGCCGCCAGATTGTGGGAAACCTACATCAGCCATGCCCCCGCCGCGGCCAACGGCCACCAGTTGCTGGCCGGCGATGACGCGAGCTGGCTGGAATTTGCCTTGCGCCGGCGCACCGCCGAACCGGCTGAAGCCCGCGCTTATCTGGCGTATCTCGCAAGTAGCGCGCGTGACCCCAAAGCGCAGCAGATCGCGCAGATCAGGCTGGCGGCGGATTTTGCCGAAGCAAAATTGCCACGCACGGGATTGCGTGTGTTCGCTGCCCGGCCGGCTGATGCCGGCATCCTTGCCGTAGCCACGCGGCACACCCTGGGGGCGCTCGCCGAAGCTGTGGGAGACCCTGTCCGCGCACTGCAGTACTGGCAGGGCTTGCCGGCGCCGGATGGTATGCCGGCAGCGGTATGGAATCTGCGGCTGTGCGCACTGGCATTGCGTGCCGGCCGCACGGAAGCGGCGATCGACATCGCCGGACCTCTTGCGGTAGAGCGGTCGGTGATTTCTGCAGTGCAACTGCCGGAATGGATCACGCTGGCGCAGCAATTTACCGACCATGGTTTGCATGACACGGCGCGGGCCTTGTTTGATCGCGTGTTGCCCTATGCGGATGCCGCCCAGACGCGCCTGGTGTTGTCCGGCATCGCGCAAACCCATGAAGGGCGTGGCCAGCCTTTGCAAGCCGCGGAATTTTATCTGCACTCAGCCATGCGCGCCCCGAAGGAAGTCCCCTTGGGGGGCGCCCCGAAGGAAGTCCCCTTGGGGGGCGCCCCGAAGGAAGTCCCCTTGGGGGGCGCCCCGACGGATGCTGCGGCAATGGAGGCGCGCCTGCAGGCAGGGCTCAACCTGGTACGCGCCGGGCTGCGCTACGATGCGAAGGCGCAGTTCGAATGGCTGCTGAAAAATGCCAGTGACCCGGCGCAGATTGCAGTAGCGCGGCGCGAACTGGGGTTTTAATACCTGCCTAGCGTGCCGCAGTTTTCCACAGGTCACTCAGGTATTCGTGGTCGGCGCTGTTGATCCAGCTCCGCCGGTATTCCACCGGCGAATCGTTATAGGTGTAGGCGACGCGGCGGATGTGCAATGCCGGCTGGTTGGCGCGCATGCCGAGGATGGCGGCGATTTCCGCCGGCGGATGTGCCGCCGACAGGCGCTCGCTGATGCGCACCACGTTGACGCCGTAACGCGCCTGGTACAAGCCGTAGATCGTGCCTTCGCGGTTGCGGAAGGTATCCTCGTCGATGCGCGTGAATCGTTCCGTCGATACCGTGATGTCATCCAGCACCACAGGCTTGCCGGCGAGTTTCAGCAGGTTGCGCACCCGTGCGACGCGGCTGCCGCGGGGGATGCCCAGTTGCGCCTCATCATCTGCACCGGCGCGTTCGCGGCTGAACGACAGCAGTTCCGACACCGGGAATTCCTGGCTGCCGTCCTTGCCGACAATATGGAAAAAATAAAACAGCGTACGGTCTTCGGTATGGGTGGCGACAAAAGTGCCGCGGCCCTGCTGGCGCACGAGGATGCGCCCGGCGACGAGTTCATCGATGGCGCGGCGGATGGTGCCGATGGATACGCCGAAATCGGCCGCGAGTTCCGACTCGCTGGGAATGGCTTCGCCCGGTTTCCATTCGCCCGCCGCCAGAGCGCGCGTGATGCGCCACTGCACTTCCCGATATAAGGGGGTTGCGCTGGGCTGGCCGGCGGCCAGGGGATCGATTTTGGGAATTTGGGCCATAGATTTGGGCCATAAGGCTGCGCGGCAGTCTAACACATAAGCTTGGAATTCATATAGGTCATATAGTTGACTTGGGGAGGCTGTGGCGGGTAGCATGATCGGGCCTGCATATCGTTTTTCGCAGTTTTTTCTATCCGCACAGCGTTCACCCAGGAGGCGCAATGATTCACATATTGGTACACGACAAAAAAGACACGGTCGGCGTGGCCGTCATCGAAGGCATCAAGGCCGGACAGGAGATGATCGGCTGGGTCATGGAAGACGACTCGACGATCAAGGTCAAGGCGCTCAACGACATCCCGATCGGCCACAAGGCGGCGCTGCGCGAGATCAAGAAGGGCGACACCATCATCAAATACGGTTTCGACATCGGCAAAGCCGTGGCGGACATCAAGCTCGGCGAACACGCCCACGTGCACAACATCAAGACCAAACGCTGGTAGGTGTTTCGGGTTTACCCGTTCTGCTTCGCTTCACGTGAGCCCTTGACTCGTTCACCTCTTTACTTTTCACGAGGAATCAAATGATCAACAGCAAAACCACATTCATGGGCTACCGCCGCGAGAACGGCCGCGTCGGTGTCCGCAACCACGTCCTGATCCTGCCGGTGGACGATCTGTCGAATGCCGCGGCCGAAGCCGTGGCCAACAACATCAAGGGCGCGATTGCGATCCCGCATCCCTACGGCCGGCTGCAGTTCGGCGCCGACCTGGATCTGCATTTCCGCACCATCATCGGCGCGGGCGCCAACCCCAATGTCGCCGCCGTGGTGGTGATCTGCATTGAAGAGGGCTGGGCGAAAAAAGTCGTCGACGGTATCGCCAAGACCGGCAAACCGGTCACCGGTTTCGGCATCGAACTCCATGGCGATCACGACACCATCATGCGTGCGTCCAAAGTGGCCAAGGAATACGTGCAGTGGGCGTCGGAGCTGCAGCGCGTGGAATGCCCGATCAGCGACCTGTGGGTTTCGACCAAGTGCGGTGAATCCGACACGACCTCCGGCTGCGGTTCCAACCCGACCGTCGGCAGCGCCTTCGATAAACTCGAACCGCTGGGTGTGACTATGTGTTTCGGTGAAACCACCGAAATCACCGGCGGCGAGAACATCGTCGCCGACCGTTGCGCAACCCCCGAAGTGCGCAAGGAATTCATGCGGATGTTTGACCGTTACCAGGCCATCGTCGAGAAAAACAAAACCAGCGACCTGTCCGACTCGCAGCCGACCAAGGGCAACATCGCCGGCGGCCTGACCACGATCGAGGAAAAAGCGCTGGGCAACATCCAGAAAATCGGCAAGAAGTGCAAGGTCATCGGCGTGCTCGACAAGGCCGA
>JAIETP010000017.1 GCA_019744975.1 Burkholderiales bacterium | reverse complement strand
TTACAGAAACTCTTGCGTCAAACATCCATGTCCAAAATCAAACCCATTTTGGTCCGTTTGGGCTAGGAATTACCAAATCTTTTAGCCACAGAGGTCACAGAGGACACAGAGAGTTCAGAACCCGAGAATCCGTTTTGGTTTTCTCTGTGAACTCTGTGCACCCCTCAAGGGGGTATCGAGATCCTCTGTGGCAAATGCTTTTGAATTTGTTTCACAGGAGGCACCATGAACGACGAAGCCCTGAACATGAGCATCCGCAAGTTTCTCAAAACCGTCGGCGTCAATTCACAGCTGGCGATCGAGAAGGCGGTACGCAAGGCCATTGAGGACGGCAAACTCAAAGGCAGCGAGTCGCTGCCGGTGGCGATGACGCTCAGCGTCGGCACGCTGGCGCTGGAAGTGAAGTTCGACGGGGATTTGAAACTGGACTGATAAACAGGACACCGTTCGGGCCAATCCCTTCGGCACTCTCAGGACAGGCTTGTCGAAACCTGGCCGCCCTTCGACAGGCTCAGGGCGAACGGATTAATTTTTCAAAGCTCAGATGCTTCAGATTTTCATGATCTGTTCGCGGTAATAACGCAGCTCCGCGATCGACTCATGGATGTCGGCCAGCGCCTCGTGTTTGCCGTGTTTGACCATGCCGCCCAGCACTTCCGGTTTCCAGCGCCGCGCCAGTTCCTTCAGCGTGCTGACGTCAATCAGGCGGTAATGGAAATAGTCATCCAGCTTTGGCAGGTACTTCACCAAGAAACGCCGGTCCTGATGCACCGAGTTGCCGCAGATCGGCGACACGCCTTTCGGCACATGCTGCGCCAGAAACGCGATCATCTGCTCCTCGACATCAGACTCGGACAGTACCGACGCTTTCACCCGATCAATCAGCCCGGATTTTTTATGGGTTGATTTGTTCCAGTTGTCCATCACGTCGAGCACCGAATCCGGCTGATGAATCACCAGTACCGGGGCTTCGGCCACCGTGTTGAGCTGGGCGTCGGTAATGACGATCGCGATTTCCAGCACGCGGTCGGTTTCGGGGTTCAGTCCGCTCATCTCCATGTCGATCCAGATGAGGGCGTTGGGATCCTGTGCCATAATGATTTTGATGTTTTAACCGGGAATTTTCGGGCACTTATTGTGTCACATGCCCGCACCTACTCCCCATATAAATAAATATGCATACTTTCGGCCTGATTTTCCTTGCTGCCCTGTTGCTGACCGTCGCCGCCCGGCTGTGGCTGTCGGCGCGCCACGCCACCCACGTACTGGCCCACCGCAACGCGGTGCCGGCGCAGTTCGCCGACGTCATCACACTGGAGGCACATCAGCGTGCCGCCGACTACACGGGAGCCAAGACCCGGTTCGCAATGCTCAGCATCGTGGTCGAGGCGGCCATCGCGTTGATTTTCACCTTCGGCGGCGGTCTGCAGGCGTTGCACGAACTGACCGCGGCCTGGTTCGAGCCGGGCATCCTGCGCGGCCTGGCGTTGATTGGTGGCGTCGCACTGGTGACCATGGTCATCGATATCCCTTTCAGTCTCTACCGCACCTTCGTCATCGAGGAGCGTTACGGCTTCAACAAAGTCACCGTCAAATTGTTCTGGATCGATTTCATCAAGGGTCTGGCAGTCGGTGCCGCACTCGGCCTGCCGCTGATCGCCGCCGTGCTGTGGCTGATGGAGCGCATGGGCGAGTGGTGGTGGTTTTATGCATGGCTGACCTTGATGGGTTACATGCTATTTGTGCAAGCCATAGCCCCAACCTGGATCATGCCTATATTCAATAAGTTTTCGCCGTTACAGGATGACGTTCTGCAAAAACGTGTAGAGGCTTTGTTACAGCGCTGTGGATTCAAAGTAAAAGGCCTTATGGTAATGAATGGCTCTCTCCGCTCCAGCCATGGCAATGCTTTTTTCACCGGCTTTGGCAAAACCAAGCGCATCGTATTTTTCGACACACTGCTGTCACGACTGGAACCACAGGAAGTCGAGGCCGTGCTGGCGCATGAACTGGGGCACTTCAAGTTAAAGCATGTCATAAAAGGCATTATTCAAAGCTTCATCATCACGCTCGGTTTCCTCTGGCTGCTCGGCTGGGTGCTCGACAAACCCTGGTTCTATGAAGGCCTCGGCGTGACCACGCCGTCCACCGCGATGGCGCTGGTGCTGTTCTCGATCGTGGTGCCGGTGTTCACCTTCCTGTTTCAGCCGCTGAGCGCGATGATCTCGCGCAAACACGAGTTCGAGGCCGACGCCTTCGCCGCCCAGTACACCCCTGCGGCCGACCTGATCACGGCGCTGGTCAAACTCTACAAGGACAACGCCTCGACACTGACGCCGGACCCGCTGCATTCAGCGGTTTACGATTCGCATCCGCCGGCGACCACGCGCATTGCGCGGCTGCAGCAGGCCGGCGCACGATGAACGAAACCGATGAGTGATCTCGCACAAAAAAAATGCAAGCCCTGTGAGGGTGGCGTCGAACCGCTGAAAGCGGATGAGATTGCAGCCCTGCTGAAACACCTCAGGGGCTGGGCCGTCAACAATGGCGTGCTGACCAAAACCTACGAATTCCGCAATTACCACGAGACCATGGCCTTCGTGAACGCGACGGCATGGATTTCACACCGCGAAGACCATCATCCCGATCTCACCGTGGGGTACAAACAGTGCCGGGTCGATTACATCACCCATGCCATCGGCGGCCTGTCGCAGAATGATTTCATCTGCGCCGCCAAGATCGACGCCTTGTTTGAATTCTGATTCGACCTCTGAGTTGAGCTCGGACTCCGCAACGCAGGGCCGGATCACCGCCGCCTTCGGCCGGCGTTTCCTGGTCGAATGCGCGGACGGCCGCGTACGCGACTGCGTGACCCGCGGCAAACGCACCGACTATGCCTGCGGCGACCAGGTCAGCGTCACCGCGCAGAACGATGGGCAGGGCGTCATCGACAACTGCCTGCCGCGGCAAACGCTGCTCTACCGCTCCGACCGCTGGAAGCAGAAGCTCATTGCCGCCAATGTCACGCAGATGGTCACGGTGGTCGCGCCGGTGCCCTCCTTCGATCTTGATGTGCTTGACTGCTGCCTGGCCGCCGCCGAACACGCCGGCATCCGCCCGCTGATCGTGCTCAACAAGGCGGACCTGCCGGAGTCCGCCAAGTCAGCGGTCGCACTGGAGTTGTATACGGCGATGGGTTACCCGCTGCTGAAGCTGATCGCGACTCAGGGCGTGGATGAATTGCGTGCGCATCTCACCGGGCATCGCAGCGTGCTGGTTGGCGAATCGGGCATGGGCAAATCGACCATCCTGAACCAGCTGGCGCCGCAGGTCCGGGCGTTGACACAGGAAGTTTCGGCTTCTCTGGGCACCGGCAAACACACGACATCACATGCGCGGCTGCATCACCTTGATGCCGGCAGCGACATCATCGATACGCCCGGCGTGCAGTCATTTGGCCTCCATCACCTCGGGGTTGCCGACCTCGCATCGGCGTTCATCGAATTCCGCCCCTATATCGGACAGTGCCGCTTCCGCGACTGCCGTCATCTGGAGGAACCGGGCTGTGCGATCCTCGCCGCGCATGAAGCGGGACACATTGATACACGGCGGCTGGCGGTGTATCGCCGGCTGGCGGCGGAAAATCTGCGCCAGCAGAAGCAGTTCTGATTCCTGGTGCTTAACCCACCACCCGCGCCATCGACACGATCATCAGCAACACCAGCCACAACACCAGTGCGCGCCAGATCAGGCCCACTACACCGCGCAGATCCTCGACATTCACTTCGTCACCGATGCCCAGTTCCGGCCGCTGGTTGAGCATGCCCTCCTCGCGCAAGACGCCGCCCAATTTGACGCCCAGCGCCCCGGCGCCGCTGGCCAGCACCACGCCCTCGGCACCACGCCCCCAGCCGGCAGCCTGCGTGCGCCAGCAGTAAGCGGCATCTTCGAAGTTGCCGGCAATGGCAAAACTCGCGGCAGTCATCCGCGCCGGCAACCAGTCAATCCAGAAAAAGGCGCGTTCGGCAAATTGCGCAAAAGCGCGTTGTTCCGGCTGCAGCTGTTTGCCCCAGCGATCCGCCAGCAGGTCGGCCGCGCGATAAACCAGCGCGCCCACCGGTCCGAGCACGACGAACCAGAAAATCGGGCCCAGCACATAACGATGCGCCTGCAGCAGCCCCAGCTCAATCGCCACCCGCGAAATCTCCGCGGCATTCAGCTCATCGGCCGGCACGCCGCGCCAGCGGCCCAGCACATCACGCGCGGTGTTGATGTTCTGCTCACGAAGCGCCTGTGCGATCTCGGTAAAACAATGACTGAAACGGCGGAAACCCATCGCGACATAAAGCACGGCAACGCTCCACGCCATGGCCAGCAGCACGCTGGCTTCGTGAAGCAGGGCATACACAGCGACAGTGAGCAGCGCCAGCGGCAACACCGCCACCAGCCAGGCGATCGCGCCGTGGCTGGCCTGCAGTCCGTTGAATTGCCGCTCGAGGTAATCGGCGTAACGCTCAAAGGCCGCGTACAGCGGGTTGCCGCGCCGCAACGGCCACGCCTGCTCAAGCAGTAATGCACATACCAGTGCCAGAAAACTCATGCGCGCGCGCCTATAACTGAAAGCATGATGAAAATAACAATAAAAACAATAGCTTACAGTTTACCGCGCAGTGTAGCGGATGGCAATGATTTCAACTTCGGTAGTGCCGGCAGGCCGTTGCCACTTCACCACGTCGCCGCTGCGCGCGCCGAGCAGTGATCGCGCCAGCGGTGAACCCCAGCTGATCTTGCCCGCGGCAACATCGGCCTCGTCATCACCGACAATGCTGAATTCCTGCACGCCGCCGTCGGCATCCTCGACTTCCACGGTGGCGCCAAAACGCACCTCGCCGTGCGGCTGCTGCGCGGTATCGACCAGTTCGGCACGCTCCAGCTGGGTGTTGAAATAACGCTGGTCACGCTCGACTTCACGCAGCTTGCGTTTGGCCTCCGAATCATCCGCGGAGACCGCCTTCAACTGCTCGTGCTGATCGGCGAGTTCGCGCACCCGCGCGCGCAACTGCTCCAGCCCCAGCGGCGTCACATAATTGGCGTGCACGGGTACCGGCCGCTCGGGCAGTTCTCCCGCGCTGAAATCGTCGTCGCTTTCTTTGACAAATGCACGACTCATGTTGCTCTCCGGTAATCCGAGGGAATAAAAAAGTGCGAATGCTGTTCGGGGGTGGCAGATTGCGGGCCGCCGTTTTCTGCCGTCTTGATTTACTCTTTTGCGCTGATCAGCTTTTATACCGAGTACGCCGGTCACTGGCAACCGCATCACCCACCCATGCGCCGCCAGGTCAGCACGCGGTTGTTGGCGGGCAAGGCATGATCATCAACCGGAGCAAGGCCGTGGCGCTGTGCGAGCGCACATACCTCATCAAAATCGCGCACCCCGCTCAGGGGATCGCGCGCACGCAGGAAAGCATCAAAACGCGCATTCGATTCCGCGGTATGCCGCCCGCCGTAGCTGAACGGCCCGTATACCGCGAGTACGCCGCCGGGCAGCAGCACGCGTTCCACACCGCGAAAAAAATTTTCCACCGACATCCACGACATGATGTGCAGTGTGTTGGCGCTGAACACTGCGTCGTATTCCGTCACCGGCCAGTGCGCCGCATCAACATCCAGCGCCAGCGGCGCGCGCAAGTTGGGCAGCCCGGCATCGTCACGCCACGCGGCAATACCGGCGAGGTGTTCAGGACGGTCGCTGGGTTGCCAGACCAGATGCGGCAATGCCGCGGCAAAAAACACCGCATGCTGGCCGGTGCCGGAGCCGATTTCCAGCACCTGGGTCGCGGCGGCAAACGCGCTGCGCAGCACTTCAAGAATGGGCGCGCGGTTGCGCTCGCAGGCCTCGGCCCAGGGCTTGACCGGCAAGGGCCGGGACATTACTGCGGGCCGTAACCGAGGAAGGAGATCAAATCATCCCGCTGCGCCATCGTGTCGCGAAACCCAAGCTGGATCAGCGCACGGCAATAGGCTTTTTCGAACAGCAGGTACGACACCAGATTGGAACCGGTGCGCTTCATCGCGCCAACGGTCTGCAGCAGTCCGCGAATCACCCGCGGCAAGTCATGTGCATATTGCGCGGCGATCTGGCTCAGCGGCACGCTGGGCGTCATCACGCGGAATTCGACGGCGCGCAGTGGATAACCGTTTTTGGCCAGCGTTTCCGCCGGAATGATGCTCAGGGTGCGGTTGATGCGTTGCAGACGCTCGAGATCGACCTCCAGCGAATCGAGGAAAATGCTGTCCAGCGCATGTCCGGCAATCTGCGCCAGTGACGGGTAACCGTTCGACGGCAATCGCACGGCGGACTGCGTGGCCTGGCGGCCGACGCCGATCACCAGCAGGCGGTCGGCGCCAAGATGCAGCGCGGGGCTGACCGGCGCGATCTGGCGCATCGAACCGTCGCCGAAATATTCGCGGTTGATCAGCACCGGCGGAAATATGAAGGGCAGCGCGCTCGATGCCATCAGGTGCGGCAGGCCGATGGGCATCGCGACACCGACGCGGCGGGCACGTTCCCAATTCTCGAGCCTGGTATTGCCCTCGTAAAACGTCACCGACTGGCCCGAGGTGTAACCAGAGCAGGTGACTGCAAACGCCTGCAGGTGACCGGCGTTGATATTGCGGCCGATCGCCGGAAAATCGACGTGGCGCCCGAGCAGATCGGCGAGCGGCGAATTGTCGAGCAGCGACACCGGACCGTCGAGGCTGCCGCCGGACAGAGTCGTCATCAGCCAGCGCGCGCTGTTGCCCAAGGCGCCCCAGGCATCGGCGCGGTACACCTGCTCGACATGGAAATTTTTCCATACCGTCATCAGGCGGCGCGCACCGCGATGGAAATTACCGGCATCGGTGGCCAGCACCGCGGCATTGATCGCACCCGCCGAAGTGCCGCAGATGATGGGAAAGGGGTTGCGCACGTCCTTGGGCAGGATTTCGTGCAGTGCGCGGATCACGCCGACCTGGTAGGCGGCGCGCGCGCCACCGCCGGTCATGATCAGACCGAGGGTCGGTTTCGGTGATGTCGCGTTATTCATCATCGCGATTGCAATAATGCCCCATCCGCTGCGTTAAATGGGCAAGTAATGAACCAGCTCAGGGCCTGATGGCGATCGTCACCAGTTCGGGCCGCAGCAGGCTGACCACGGCCTCGGGCGGAATGCCCACCAGGAATCCACGGCTGCCGCCATTGATGTAGATCCCGGGCAGGTCAAGCGCGGTTTTTTCCAGATAAACCGGCATTTTGCGCCGCGTGCCGAAGGGCGAGGTGCCGCCGACGCGGTAACCGGTATGGCGCTCGGCGACTTCCGGTTTGCAGGGCTCGATGCGTTTGACACCGACGATGCGCGCCAGCGCCTTGGTCGAAACCTCACAATCACCGTGCATCAGCACCACGCAGGGCCTGGCTGTCTCGTCCTGCATTACCAGCGTCTTGATCACCGCGTGTTCATCGACCCCGAGCTCACGCGCCGACACCGTGGTGCCGCCGCGTTCCTCGTAATTGTAAAAATGCGGCGTAAAGTTGATGCCCGCTGCACGCAGGGCCAGCACCGCCGGGGTTGAGGGCATGCGTGGGGCGCTCATCGCAGTTTCATTTGCCGTTCAGCATCCGGCACATGCTGTAGAGCATGCCGGCCGTGGCGCCCCAGATATAACGGCCTTCGTAAGGGATCGCCAGATAATGGCGGTGGCGGCCGCGGAAATGGTATTCGCGGCGCTGGTAATTCGCTGGATTGAGGAAATAATCCAGTGGCGCCTCGAAAATGTCGGCCACTTCAAAGGGATCGGGCGCCACCACAAACGGCGGCTCGATCCAGCCCACCACCGGCGTGATGCGAAAACCCGACGGGATTTCGTAAACAGGCAAGCGACCCAGCAGCGTCACGCAGTATGACGCCAAGCCAACTTCTTCGGTCATTTCACGCAGGGCGGTCGCTTCACGGTCGGCGTCCGACGGTTCGACACGGCCGCCGGGAAAACTGACCTGTCCGCCGTGGTCGCGCAGGTGTTCGGTGCGCTGGGTCAGCAGCACCTGCACACCGCCCGCGCGGTTGACCAGCGGCACCAGCACCGCCGCCTCGGTTACCCGGATGCCTTCCAGTAGTGCAATCCGATGCAAATCGTCCTGCTCGTGTTCCGGCTCCGGCAGCCTGAGCCGCTCGGTGATCAACTCACGCGATGGCAGGAATAGCCTGCGAGTTCCGGATGTTAACGCCATTGAAGTCAGGGTTGCAGTTGATAGTTATTGATTTAAAAGGAATTTAACATTCCTGCGGATATGCTGTCATGCATCGCATGTATGGCGTATCCCATACTTGGCTATTGACTCGCCTCGGCTTAGACTGGCACTCGATATTCCACTCAACCTGTTGAGGAGCACACCATGAAGCTGGGAACCATGATACTTGCAGCAACGCTGGCGCTGGCCAGCAGCACCGTATTTGCCAGCAGCTGCCCCAAACACATGAAAGCGATAGACGCGGCATTGCCGAATGCGAAACTCAATGCCACACAGATGGCGGACGTGAAAAAATTGCGCGCCGACGGGGAAACCTTCCACAAGGCCGGCAAACATGCCGAGTCCATGGAAGCACTGACCAAGGCCGAGAAACTGCTCGGCATCTAACCCGGTTTTCCGGCAACTTCAGGAATCCCCGCCTTGCGCGGGGATTTTTTTATACGCCACCATCTCACCGACACGGATCACGCCACCGCTCAGCACACGGGCAATGATGCCGCCGTGGCCACGCATCGCGTTGTAACCACCAGCCCCCAGCACCTCCTCCATGCGCGAACAGGGTTCGCACAGCCCAGTGCCTTCGAACACCACGCCGCCGATTTCAAACTGCGTGTCACGCAGCGCCAGCAGATTGATGCCGGACACGACCAGGTTACGGCGTAACAGCGCGGGATCGACGGCGTCGCGGCCGAGCAATCTGGCAACGACATCGAGATGCTCACGCTGAATCAGCGTGACCTGACGCTTGCCACCGGCGCGTTGTGCCTTGTGGTCGCCGACGAGGCCGTGGTCGGCCAGCACCTCGACATGATTGAAGGATTGCAGCGGTGCGCGCCGCGCGGGGCGCAGGCCGATCCATTCCAGCTTGCCTGTGTGCGGGAAGGTTTCCATCAGGGCGCGTAGCGGACTTGCGGGGTTCAGTTTGGGCATGCGCGGTATTGGCAAGACAATCGGCAATGGAGTAAATATATCACAAGCTATTGTTTTTATTGAATTATTTTTCCCTGGTGGTGGCTCCGGACTCGAGCATCAAGGTACTTTCTTGAATACGCAGACGAATATCTCGTCTTTTGCGTCGATCAGATGCGCAAACTATGATGAGTGCCAGGTCGATACAAAATCTCACTTAATTCACTTATGCAACAAGAAGCACGAAATCTCATACCACCCGAGAACCTACCGACGCTCGATGCGACGCCGCATTCTACTCGCATGGCACTCCGCCGAGTTTTCCAGCAAGGTGGTGCGCAGGAGCATAGGGCATATGTCCTGCAATTGAATGCGGTCCGACTAGCGGACTCTACCGTGGCCGAATACGAATTAGCGCGAACCTCCATTGTGGCGTTTCACGGAAAAACACAAGGGATAGGCATTCATTTCATTACCAGAGCCTCCGGACATTTCGAGAGTTGCATTTGGTCACTTGAACGTTTCATCAAACACGCGAAAGCTCTACGTTCAGCGACCTTCATCCCTGCCGATCTGCGTGACTTGGTACCACGGCAGTCCTCATTCCTTCAGTCGCCAGTGGAAAAGCAGATTACACGCATGCGCCACACGCTAGCCCATTTGGAGGGCGAAGCGCTAAAGGGGCTACTGCCGCAGGGATCGAACATCATCCTTCTGGCCATAGACCGTGGACTGTCCGTGGGTGGGCACATCGTTGAGTGGAAGGAGTTAATCGCGTGGCTTCAGGACGTCCATGCGACGGGCGCCGCGCTTGCTGATTACCTTCCACAGAGGAGCAAGCGTAGCCCGTAAGGAGCGAAGCGTATTACGGGATCACCCGTTCCGCTCTCCGAATTCTCCATCGACACCTTCAAACGCCCAATCCGCCGGCAAGATCCCGTTCCTAATATACCGATGGAATGTCGAATGGGGCCATTCAACGGCCCGCCTCACATAACCATGCTTGACCGGATTGATGTGCACGTAATTCACATGCGCCTCAAAATCAAGATCGTCGCGGATCGTATGTTCCCAATAACGTTTTTGCCATAGATCGTAATCACCGCGACCGTCTTTGGTGAGGTGAACACCCGCAGCCAGCAACCTTCGGGTGAAGCGCGACTTGATCAAACGAATACGCCGCGCGTAAGCGGTGTCACCCTCCGGTAATGTCCACACCGCGTGCCAGTGATCTGGCAGGATCACCATGGCATCAATCATGAATGGTGTTTCGTCCCGCACACCACGAACCACCTCACGCAAAGCCCCGACGTGATCCACCAGCAACGTTTGTCGACGGTCGCGAAGGTTTACGGTGAAGAAATAAGTACCACCGGCGATACGGTTGCGGCGATAGGACACCATGATGTGTATTATCCCGTAATCCGCTGCGCTCCTTACGGGCTACGCTTGCTCACGTCAAACGTTAGCGGTCTGTGATAATCAGGAAGTTAATCTAAATTAAATCAAGGATAGGCCATGGAAGTAGTCATATTTTCTGTCATTGCAATCGTCGCCGCATTCATCTTCCTAATGAAGCGAGGGGCAAAGGCTGTTCAGGCTTACGTGTATCTTGCTGCGAGAAGTGAAGGTAAAAATGAGGTCGAAGCAAACGATATCGCGTTAAGAATAGACACTCACAGCGCGGGCGCTCTGAATAGCTCTATGCTCGTATTTTGCAAGCACTGCTATGGCGGGAGACAATTAGCAATGATATCGATTGCCAGACTCGATGGTTTCAAAGGGTAGTATCAGGTCGTAACAATTCGCTGCAGCGGACGGCCCTGACGGGCTACCGCTGAGCTTAAACGCTAAACCCACTCACTTGATGAAATAAAAACGCCCACCAACTCCCGCTAGTAGAAAGGTAGTATTTAATATCAATCCTGTAATACGCTGCGCTCCTTACAGGCTACTCACTGACATCCGATGGAAGAGAGGCTCACGTGCCTATCGAAACGACTCAGGATCAAATCTTCTATCACATCAACAGCACGGCGAACGCTTCAAAACATGATTTGATGAGACGTGGAAACATCGTCGACGTTGGCAGGGAGAGCAATCCGTTCTTCGGGTTTTACGAGACATGGCAACGCAGTTACAGCGTTAGAAATAAGAAAACCGATACTACTGAAGCCGTTCCGCCCATTCAATTCTTAAGGCGGGTGAAAGACAAAGACATCACCCTTGATGACCCGAATATTCTTCCGCAACTTTCCCTTGAGATTGGACAGCATTTCATGATGCTTGCTCGCGAACTTGTATGGGAGACCGTGCGGCTCAACGAGTTTCCCGAAGCGCCTTCTCGTCAAAGATGCATTTGGCTTACGCGCACTGTAGAGCAAGCACGGGAGTGGGCGCCTCGAATGAATCTTGACCCAAAATTGCAGCCTCAGACCTACTGGATCGTTAGCTTGCGTGCTACTGGAAAAGCCTTTGAAGCGGATGGAAGTTTCCTCGCCGGTGATGCTGAGCTTCTGCCCGTATGGCATGAAAAGGCACGCCAATACTGGCTTGGCGAGAAGAGTGCAAGCCCGCAAACTGAAGTTCTTTTTAACGGAACGGTAGAGGTCGTCGATATCATCGGGGCATGATAATTTGGAACCTACAGACAATGCGCCCTAATAACGGGGGAGCCTGTAAGGCAGCAAAGCGGATTACGAGGCGTTTAATATCAATCCTGTAATACGCTGCGCTCCTTACAGGCTACGCACTGTTCAGCACAAAAAAACGCCCGCCGACTCACGCCGACGGGCGTTTTTCATTGAGCTTCAGCAGCTAGGGCTTACTTCTTCTTTTTCTTCCCCTTGATCTTCATCCCCACCATATCTTCCGCCCGCACCCACTGATCAAATTGCGCCGACGTCAGGTGGCCCAGCGCAATCGCCGATTCCTTCAGCGTCAGCCCCTTCTTGTGCGCGTTTTTGGCAATCGCTGCGGCTTTGGCGTAACCGATGTGCGGATTCAGTGCGGTGACCAGCATCAGCGAATCGTTGGTCAGCTGGCTGATGCGTTCGAGATTGGGGGTGATGCCGACCGCGCAGTGTTCGTCGAAGTTTTCGCAGGCATGCGCCAGCAGGTGCACGCTGTGCATAAAGTTGCGGATCACCATCGGGCGGAACACATTGAGTTCGAAGTTGCCCATGGCGCCGCCGGCATTGATCGCGACGTCGTTACCGAACACCTGGCAGCAGACCATGGTCATCGATTCGGACTGCGTCGGATTGACCTTGCCTGGCATGATCGACGAGCCCGGTTCGTTTTCCGGGATGCTCAGCTCGCCGATACCGCAGCGCGGGCCGCTGGACAGCCAGCGGATGTCATTGGCGATTTTCATCAGTGAGGTCGCCAGCGTTTTTATTGCGCCATGCGCAGCGACCACGCCGTCGCAGGAACCCAGGGCTTCGAATTTGTTGGGCGCCGTCACAAATGGCTGGCCAGTGAGTTTTTTCAACTGAGCTGCGACATCCTTGGCAAACTTCGGATGGGCATTCAGGCCTGTGCCGACCGCGGTGCCGCCGAGCGCCAGTTCGCAGAGATGCGGCAGCGATGCCTCGATGTGTTTCAGGCTGTGGTCGAGCTGCGACACATAGCCGGAGAATTCCTGGCCCAGCGTCAAGGGTGTCGCATCCTGCAGATGGGTGCGGCCGATCTTGACGATATTCATGAACGCGCGGGCTTTTTTGTCCAGCGTGTTGCGCAGTTTTTTCACCGCGGGTTTCAGGTCATTCTGCAGCGCGATCACCGCCGCGACATGCATCGCCGTGGGGAAGGTGTCGTTCGAAGACTGGCCCTTGTTGACGTCGTCGTTCTCGTGCACCAGGCGTGCCGCGCCGCGTTTGCCGCCGAGGATCTCGGAGGCACGATTCGCCAGCACTTCATTGACGTTCATATTGGTCTGGGTGCCGGAGCCGGTCTGCCACACCACCAGCGGAAAATGTGCATCCCATTGTCCGGTCAGCGCTTCATCGGCGGCCTTGACGATGGCAGCGCCCTTCTTTTTGTCGAGCACACCCAGCGCCATGTTGGTCAGTGCCGCGGCTTTTTTCACCATGATCTGCGCGTGCACCACCGGCATCGGCATGGTCTCGCCGGGGAAATGGAAGTGGTGCAGGCTGCGTTCGGTCTGCGCGCCCCACAGCATGTGGTCGGGGACTTCGATGTCGCCCATCGTGTCGTGTTCGGTGCGGAATTTGGCCATGGTGGTATTCTATAAAATATTCAATAAAATCAAATACTTACAATAAATCAGCAATATCTACAATAAGGGACGCTGCTCACCCCGCTGGGCATTGGCATCGGCCACCGTCAGCGCCGTCATGTTGACGATGCGACGCACGGTGGCACTGGTGGTCAGCACATGCACCGGCTTGGCGGCGCCGAGCAGGATCGGCCCGACGGTGATGCCGTCACCCGATGCGGTCTTCAATAAATTGAACGCGATGTTCGCCGCATCCAGCGTCGGCATCACCAGCAGATTGGCCTGGCCCTTCAACCGCGCATTGGGGAAAGCCTTCATGCGAATCTCTTCCGACAGCGCAGCGTCGCCGTGCATCTCGCCTTCGACTTCGAGGTTGGGTGCGCGTTCGCGGATCAGCGCCAGTGCCGCGCGCATCTTGCGCGCGGTCGCTGAATCCGCCGAACCAAAACTCGAATGCGACAGCAGCGCGACTTTCGGGATCAGGCCAAAACGGCTGATTTCCTCGGCGGCGAGCAGGGTCGATTCGACGATCTGTTCGGCGCTGGGATCAAAATTGACATAGGTGTCGCAGATGAACACGGTGCGGCCCGGCAGCATCAGCATGTTCATCGCGGAAAAATGCTGCACGCCGGGGCGTTTGCCGATGACCAGGTCAATGAAACGCAGGTGGCCGTCGTAACGGCCGAACAGGCCGCAGAGCATGGCGTCGGCCGCGCCGAGGCGCATCATCATCGCGCCGATCAGCGTGGTGCGGCGGCGCATGTCGAGCTTGGCGATGTCCGGGGTCACGCCGCGACGCTCGCCAAGGCGCTGGTATTCGGTCCAGTACTCGCGGTAACGCGGATCGTCACTGGGATCGATCAGCGTGAAGTCACGGTCGCGCTGCAGGCGCAGGCCGAGGCGTTCGATCCGCGTTTTGATCACTTCCGGGCGCCCGATCAGGATCGGCTGCACGATGCCCTCGTCGACGGCAACCTGCACCGCGCGCAGCACCACCTCCTGTTCGCCCTCGGCATAGACCACGCGTTTGGGTGATTTTTTCGCGGCGGCAATCACCGGCTTCATGATCAGGCCGGAGTGGTAGACCACTTCGGTCATGCGCTGCACGTAGGCATCGAAATCGGTGATCGGCCGCGTCGCCACACCGCTCGCCATGGCAGCCTTTGCCACCGCGGGTGCGACGGTGCTGATCAACCGCGGATCAAAAGGACGCGGAATCAGGTAATCGGGGCCGAACTTGAGGTCCTGCTCGCCGTAGGCTGCCGCGACGATGTCGGACTGCTCGGCCTGGGCCAGCGCAGCGATCGCGTTGACCGCGGCGATTTCCATGTCGCGGTTGATGGTGGTCGCGCCAACATCCAGCGCGCCGCGGAAAATGAACGGAAAACACAGGACGTTGTTGACCTGGTTCGGATAATCCGAGCGCCCGGTGGCCATTACCGCGTCGGGCCGCACTTCTTTCACCAGCTCGGGCAGGATTTCGGGTTCCGGATTGGCGAGTGCCAGGATCAGCGGCCGCTCCGCCATCAGTTTGACCCATTCGGGTTTCAGCACCTTGCCCGCGGACAAACCGAGGAAGGCGTCGGCGCCGGCCATCACGTCGGCCAGCTTGCGCGCCTTGGTGTCGATGGCATAACGCGCCTTCTCGTCATCCATCAGCTCGGTGCGGCCCTTGTAGACCACGCCGACGATGTCGGTGACGGTGATGTTTTCCTTTTTCAGGCCCAGCGACACCAGCAGATCGAGGCAGGCCAGCGCCGCGGCGCCGGCGCCGGAAACGACGAGTTTAATTTTTGCTATGTCCTTGCCGACGACTTTCAGGCCGTTGGTGAAGGCCGCGCTGACAATGATCGCGGTGCCGTGCTGGTCGTCATGGAACACGGGGATCCTGCAGCGCTTGCGCAACTCGCGTTCAACGACAAAACATTCCGGCGCCTTGATGTCTTCGAGGTTGATGCCGCCGAAGGTGGGCTCGAGTGCGGCGATGATGTCGACCAGCTTGTGCGGGTCAGATTCGTTGATTTCGATGTCGAAAACGTCGATGCCGGCAAACTTCTTGAACAGCACCGCCTTGCCTTCCATCACCGGCTTCGATGCCAGCGGACCGATGTTGCCGAGGCCCAGCACGGCAGTGCCGTTGGTGATCACCGCGACCAGGTTGCCGCGCGCGGTGTAGAGGCTGGCGTCCGCCGGGTTGGCGGCGATTTCTTCGCACACCTTGGCCACGCCGGGCGTGTAGGCAAGCGCCAGGTCGCGCTGGTTGACCAGACCCTTGGTCGGAGTGACTGCGATTTTTCCCGGGACCGGGAACCGGTGATATTCAAGCGCCGCTTTGCGGAGTTGATCATCAGGCATTTGCGAAGACCGCCTTTCAAAATTCAGCCGCAAGCCGCGTGGCTTTGCGGGAGCGGAATTATACCGTAGCCCCCTGCGCCGCCCTGAGGCTGGACGACGGCGCGGCAACCCGCACCGCAACGGGGCGCAGCGGTGGCGCGGGCACCCGCACGGTGCCCGTACACCCTGCAGAAATACCCATTCGGCCTGTCTGCGCACTGCCGGCGCAGTGGCACAGGAATTGCTGAACCTGATACATGCCTACGCGGCCATCGCCGCCGTCCCTGCCATTCACCGGAGAATCCCATGCACATCCTGTTCCGCCTGATCGCCGCCGCAGTATTTGCCGCCATGCCGCTGGCATCGACCGCCTATCCGACCAAACCGGTGCGCATGATCATTCCCTTTCCGCCGGGCGGCGCCTCTGATTATGTCGGACGCGCCGTATCACAGGGCTTGGCGGAAATGTGGGGACAAAACGTTGTAGTGGACAATCGCGGCGGCGCCGGCGCCACCATCGGCACCGGGTTGGTGGCGAAAGCGCCGCCTGACGGTTACACGCTGTTGATGGGCGTCAACGCCGGCGTGGTCATCGCGCCGAGCATTTATCCCGACCTCAGCTACGACCCTCGCAAGGACCTGCTGGCGCTGGCCTCGTTCGCGCTGTCACCGCAACTGCTGGTGGTCACCAACGGGCTGCCGGTGAAATCGGTGAAAGACCTGGTCGCGCTGGCCAAGACCAAACCCGAACAACTCTCGTTTGCCTCCTCCGGCAACGGCGCACTGCCGCACCTGGGTGCGGCGATGTTCAACATGATGACGGGGATCAAGGCGGTGCATGTGCCGTACAAGGGCAGCGGCCCTGCCCTGCCGGATCTGATCGCCGGCCGCACGCAATACATGATCGACATCATCGTATCGGCGCTGCCGCTGGTGCAGTCCGGCAAGCTGCGCATGCTTGCGGTAACCACCGCCAAACGTTATCCCACGCTGCCCGAAGTGCCCACCGTTGCCGAAAACGGATTGCCCGGTTACGAAGCCGCGCAGTGGTACGGGCTGTTTGCCCCGGCAGGCCTGCCGGCGCCGATCGCCAAAAAAATCGAAGCCGACACCGTGCTGCTGCTCGACAACAAAGCACTGCGCGCCGGCCTCTCGCAGCGCGGCGCGGAAATGATGTATGGTAATTCCGCGCAGTTCACTGCGGTGGTCAAACAGGACATCGCAAAATGGGCAAAAGTGGTCAAGAAAACCGGCGCCCGTGCGGACTGAACTGCAGGATTGCGGTTTGGGATTAAGGGGGAGCAGTGGAAATCAATATTCCGGAAGTGCTGGCGGAAGTGACGGCGGCTTGCCACCGTTACGAACAGGCGCTGGTCACGAACGACGTGGCGGTGCTCGACGAACTGTTCTGGAAAAGCCCGCACACCGTGCGTTACGGCGCAACCGAGCTGCTCTACGGCCATGAGGAAATCGCCCGTTTTCGCGCAGCGCGGCCATCCGTGGGGCTGGCACGGACCGTACTGCGCGAGGTCATCACCACCTACGGCCGCGATTTCGCGACATCGAGCCTCCACTTCGACCGCGGCAGCCGCATCGGCCGCCAGATGCAAAGCTGGGTACGCCTGCCTGAGGGTTGGCGCGTTGTCGCCGCGCATGTCAGCATGATGTAACCCTGCGGCCCGACTGCGGCCGTGCTGCGTTTGTGCTAACGTTGCGCTGCTTTTTGCAGCGCAAATCACAACACAACCGCACTGAAATGCCTGACCAAACCTCCGGCCTGCGCGCCGAACTCCATCCCGAAATCGAACCCTATAACAGCGGCATGCTGGCGCTCGACGGCCGGCACCGCATGTATTTCGAGGAGTCCGGCAATCCGCGCGGCGCGCCGGTGCTGTTCCTGCACGGCGGCCCCGGCGCCGGCGCCGCACCCGCGCATCGGCGGTTTTTTGATCCCGCGCATTACCGCATCATCATTTTCGACCAGCGCGGCGCCGGACGTTCATTGCCGCTGGGTGAAATCACCGACAACACGACACCATTACTCATCGCCGACATCGAACGGCTGCGCGAAAAACTCGGCATCAAGCGCTGGCTGGTGTTCGGTGGTTCCTGGGGCAGCACACTCGCGCTGGCTTATGCCGAAACGCATCCACAGCGCTGCACCGGGCTGATCCTGCGCGGCATTTTCCTCTGCCGCGACAGTGAAATCGACTGGTTTCTCTACGGCCTGCGCAACCTGTTTCCCGAAGCCTGGCAGGCCTTCACCGCGCCGATTCCCGAAGCCGAACGCGGCGATCTGCTCAGCGCCTACCATCGCCGCCTGACCGATCCCGACCCGGCGATACACATGCCGGCGGCGCGCGCATGGAGTACTTACGAAGGTTCCTGTTCGACGCTGCTGCCGAGTCCGGAAACCGTGGCCTATTTTGCCGGCGATGTGGTGGCATTGGGCCTCGCGCGCATCGAAGCGCATTATTTCAAACACGACATTTTCCTGCCGCGCAATTCGCTGCTCGACAATGTCGGCCGCATCCGCGACATCCCGGCTGTCATCGTGCAGGGTCGTTACGACGCGGTCTGCCCCATTGTCTCGGCCGACGACCTGCACCGTGCCTGGCCGGAGGCGGAATACATCATCGTACCCGATGCCGGACATTCGGCCTGGGAGCCCGGCATCTGCGCGGCACTGGTTCGCGCCTGCGAAAAATTCAAAAAAATCACCAAAGGAGAATGACGTGAAACTCGTAAGTTACTCAACAGGCAAACGCGGCCCCGTAAAAATCGGCGTGATCGCCATCGACGGCAGCATCATCGACCTCGAGGCCGCGGCGAAAAAAGCGCGCGTCAAACTGCCCTTCGGCAGCAGCGACATGATTGCGCTGGTCGCCGCCGGCAAAAGCGGCCTCGCACTGGTCAAAAAAGCGGTGGCGGGCGTCAAGACCGGTCAGCACAAAATGAACAAGGTGACGCTGCACGCGCCGATTCCGCGCCCGCGCAAAAACGTGTTCTGCGTCGGCTGGAATTATGTCGAACATTTCGAGGAAGGCGCCAAGGCCCGGCCGCATGTGACGGAACTGCCGAAACATCCGGCGTTTTTCAGCAAACAGCCGCTGTGTGTCAACGCCCCGTACGGCGAAGTGCCCTCACACCCGGGGGTCACCGAAAAACTCGACTGGGAAGTGGAAATGGCCATCGTCATCGGCAAGGGCGGCCGCAACATCAAGGAAGCCGATGCGATGAAACACATCTACGGCTACATGATCGCCAACGACGTGTCGGCACGCGAAGTACAACGCCAACACGGCCAGCAGTGGTTCAAGGGCAAAAGCCTCGACGGCCATTGTCCGATGGGGCCGTGGCTGACCACCGCGGATGAGGTAAAAAACCCGCAGAACCTGCGCATCACCTGCCGCGTCAACGGCGTGACCAAGCAGGACTCCAACACCAGTTATATGTATTTCAAGCTGCCGCGCCTGCTCGCAGAACTGTCGGCGGGACTGACGCTGGAAGCCGGCGACCTGTTCCTCACCGGCACACCGGCCGGGGTGGGCCATGCACGCACGCCGCCGGAATTCATGAAGGCCGGCGACATTCTGGAAACGGAAGTGGAAGGGTTGGGAGTACTACGGAATAAAATTGGCGCAAAATAAGTCGGCACAAAATAAGTCGGCGCGAAACAGATTTCCCCGACTTCTTTGCTCCAATAAAAAAACGCCGATTACTTCGGCGTTTTTTTCATGCTGTCGGCGGCCGCCTTGCCTGCCGTCTGCAGGCTTTCCAGTCCGGCCTTCTGCATCTCCAGCGTCTTGATGGTCATCTGCAGCATGCCGGTATTCATGGTCAGCCAGGTTTCAACGGCCTTCAGCTCGGCGATTTTTTTCTCGATATCCTCGACATTCATCGTCGGCGCGATCATGCCCGGCATGGGGAAACCCATCGGGTTCCACATTTTCTGCATGAATTCGAAAAAGTCCTTGGGTACGTCCTGATCGGCCATGGTCACCCCCGTTTGTTAAGGGAATTATAGGCTGCGGCGCTGTTAAAGCGCTTCGACAACAACGTTGTCGCCGTCGCGGGCGGTTTTGAGCGCGGCAGGATCACCGCGGATGCGGCCCAGCACATTGCACGGGGAAACCAGCCGGCATTCGTCGCCGCGGGAGGCGGGAGTCCGCCCCCAGGGCAGCGCCAGCGAGCTGCCGTCAACCCAGAAACAGACCGTGCCGGGATCCACCACCTGCTGCGCGCCGGGCTCCAGCGTGGCGCTGACCGGCAGTGTGAAATAGACCTCTTCTCCCCAGGTATTAGCCGTGGATTCACAAGGTAGAGCGGCCAGCAACTGGTCGACGGTGGGGCCCGGCCGCAGATCGGCGATCACCGATCCGGCTGGCCAGGCAATGCGGATTGCGGCCACCGCTCAGGCAACCGCGAGAGGAAGCCGCTTATTCGCCGAGAAACGAATCGACGCGGCGGGAAGCGACGCGTTGCGGCGCCATCCGTGCCGGTGCGGGCTCGGCAAAGGCCGCGACGACGCGCTGCAGCCGTTGCTTCTCGTTCAACACCTTGTTGGTATAGGTGTCGTTGTCGTCGGCGAGGGCCCCGGCGTACATTTGCAGCGCGATGCCCAGGTTACCGGTGCGGGACAGGTATTCGCGGAGGATGCGGGTGCCGACACGGATATTGGATTCCGGATCAAACACCGCTTTTTCACCACCGAACTCGGCCAGCTTGTCGCCATGGAACTTCGGGATGATCTGCATCAGCCCTTTGGCACCGACGTTGCTTTCGGCGATCGGGTTATAACGTGACTCAACGGCAATCACCGCCATGATCAGCAGCGGGTCGAGGTTGACCCGGGCCGCTTCGGCGTGGGCGATCTGGACGAACTCCAGCGTCACGTCCTGGGACACCCTGTAACGCTTGGCCAGGAACTCGGCCAGCGCCTCGTGGCGGGGGGCATCCGGATGGACGGCCGGCGCAGGTTGCGGCAACACACGCTCGGACACGGCCTTGGCTTCGCTTTCGACGGCGGCATAGGCGGACTCCAGCCATTGGGCGCCGTAACGTTCTTGGAGCAGCAGTGCCAGGGCGGAGAAGCTGGCGATCAGCATCGCCAGGGTGACCATCTTGCGGGTCTTGTGGGTCCAGTGCAGCGGAACGACTGCCTGTTCCCCGGATATTTCTGAAATCGATTTTGCGTACATGCAAAACCTCCTTTTGGGAGTGGCGCCGGCATGGGCAGGCGCCTTCAGCTTGTGTTACCTCGCTACGGTAACGGGTGTCTCCTTGTTCACTCGGTCAGCCGATAACCACTATAGGTTGTGGGCCACTCAAAAAAACTGGCTAATTCTAGGTGTTCAAGCCATGTGCCGCAACCCTGTAACAGAATTTACACAGGATCCGGGAAAACGGCCGGGGGCGGAGTTTAACGGCATTGCCCACCGCAACGCAACAAAAATATAAGATATTGTTTTTAAACAATATTTATAGTTTTATTCGCTAAAATCGAGGCAACAACAAAAAAATAGCAGGGATTTGAGCCGCACTGCGGCAAAGAGTTCACTGACGCCGGTGATTGCGTTTGAACTTGGTCTAAATATTCAATAAAAACAAATACTTATAATTCATCCTGGGGGTCAGGAAGGGGCGGACTCTGTCGCGCCGCCCAGGTTCGGAGCGCCGCCTCATAGTTAGTGAGTGCTTCCCAATAACGATCATAAACACAGGGGTCGCAACCGCTTTGGCAGCATTCCCAAGGCTCGGGGGCCGGCGGTTTTTCAGGTTTGGGGTCGAGGTCCGGCGTCATGGGTCAGCGCAAATCCTCCGGCAAACGCTGGTCCGGAAACCGCCGGCGGAATTCGGCGACCAGCGTCTCGGCATCCGCGGTTTGGCCGGCGCGACGCAACTCGGCGATGCGCTGCAGCCATTTTTCCGGCGGCTCCCGGACCAGGTCCTGCCACAGCGCGTTCTTCGGCCCCCCCGACAGGGCCGCGGCCGGTGCCGCAGGTCTGGCCGATGCCGACCCGCCGGCACCGCTTGCCGCATCCGCCGTGGGCGCCGGCGCCGATCGCATTTGCGGTTGCGGCGCGCTGTCGTGACGGGCGACGGCGCCGTCTTCTGCGCGTATTGGCTCGGTACGCGTCGACTCGGCGGCGGCCGCCTTGGCGCGGGACTCACTGCCGGACGCCATGCCCTGCTCCGCTTCAGCGGCACGCCCGGCGGCCGCGCGCTCGAAAGTCTGCACCGGGGCGGAGGACACACCGGCCTTTGCGGCGGGTTCAGCCGGGGCCGCGACCGGCGGCGGCGTGGCCGACTGGCGTTTGGGAGCGACTTCCTGCGCGACCGCGGGGGGCGGTTCAGCGATTTCCTTTTTTACGATCTCGCTTTGCATCGCTGCCGCCGGAGCTTCCGCCGGCGGTGACATCATCGATTCCGGGCGATCAGCCCCCTGTTCGCGCATCATCGTCACCACGCTGACCGACAGCACGACCACCGCGGCCAGCGAAACCGGCACCGCCCAGCGGCGGGCGCCGCTGCGGCGCGGACCGGCGACCACCTCGCGCCGGGCCGCGGCGCGGATGGCATCATCCAGATGCGCGGGCGGCAAGGCATCCGCGCCGGCGCGATACAGCGCCGCCAGCTGCGGATCGTGTTCCATGTCCGGTCCGGGCGTCATTGCCATGCCTGCATCCCCTGCCGCAGTTTCGCCAGCGCATAACGCAGCCGGCTTTTCGCCGTTTCGCGGGTCACGCCGGTGGCCGCGGCAATTTCTTCAATGCTCAGCCCGCCCTCCTGCTGCAGCACAAAAGCTTCGCGTTGTTCATCGGGCAGGCCATCCAGCAGTGTCAGGAGCTGTGCCGCCAGTTGCCGCGATGTGGCGCTGACTTCCGGCTCGACGCTGCGCGGCGCCACCGGCTCATCGACGGTCACGGACTCGTCATCCAGCGACACGGCGGCATCGTCGCGGCGAAAGTGGTCCATCAGCCGGTTATGGGCAATCCGGTAGAGCCAGGTCGAGAATTTCGCCTGCACCGTGTAGCCGGCGCGGGCGCGGATCAGGTTCATCCAAATATCCTGGAACAGTTCGTCGGCCAGCGCCGCGTTGCGGCACTGGCGCAGCAAATAACGATAAATGCCGCCTTTATGACGACTATAGAGCACATCAAAAGCCGCCGCATCGCCGTCGCGATAACCGAGCATCAGCGCTTCATCAGTGGCATCGCTGTCCGTGGCCATAACGGGGTGCCAGTATGCAGAAGCCCCTGCATACCGGCAACCCGCTGGTGCTGCTGCAGCCACGCTGAAATCAAAGTGGAGCAAATCAACGGGCAGAAAATCAACGTGGGTCAGGTGCAAACCGCGCCGGGAAAGGTGAGGGAAACGGATCCGGCCTTGCCAGCGACGGCACACGGATCACCCCCTGCGCGACCAGATTGCGATGGCTGTCGTAATAAATGGTGATGATCTCGGCCGGCGTCGCGGTGGCGCGCTCGAATTCGGTGTAGGTCACCACCGACGTTTCCTGACGCCCGTGGCCGGTGCCGAGGCGCGCGGATTTCTGTGCGGCCGTTGCCGGCGCTTCGGCACGCGAACTTGCGCCGGCGCCGCTGGCCGCATCACGCGCCGGGCCGGCGGCACTGCGATCTTCCGCTGCTGCCGAGGGATAGGGGGAATCGGCTTCCGCGCTGCGCGCCAGCCGCGGCGGTGGCGCATATTGCACCACCGGCTCCGGCTTTTTGCGGAATATCGCGACACCGATCACGCCGACATGGTCAGGGCGGCCGGTACGCGCGGCGTAGGAATCGGGCAGCGCCGTGAAATAAAACGCCGCGGTGCGCTCCAGGCTTTTACGCCAGCCTTTGACACCGAAACCCTGATGCGCGCCCAGCACGTAGCCGCTTTGCTGCCAGTCGGCGGTATCGCCGGTGATCACATCCACCCCGTCGACCGAAACCACGGTCAGGATGTCGACCCGCTGCCGGTTGCGGATGCGGATTTCATACTCGTTGCCGGGATGGCCGACGACATAATGCCGCCCTTCGTGGACATACACCGGCAACGTGCGGTTTTGCGCCCGGTCGTGAATCACGATGTCGGCAATATTGCCCACCGCAGCGGCGGGCAGTGACAGGCTGCAGGCGGCCAGTGCGGCCGCAACGAGGCTCAGTTTCATGATGAATCGCTCCTTGGTTGGCTGGCGCGGAACACCCGCGACCCTGCTGTAAACGCCGGCTGCGGCCAATCGGGGTTAACGGGTTTCCGTGATAACGCTGTGATAAATTGAAGCCATGGATGAACTTGTGCTTCGCGGCATGGCGAAATGGCCCAACGTACCTTCCGTCTATGGATGGCTGTCGCTCGACCGCCGCGGTAACTGGTTGCTGAAGGGCGAACGCGTCGCCAATCCGGGGATTGCGGCTTTTTTCGGCCGCAACTACAGCCACGATGAACAGGGCCGCTGGTTTTTCCAGAACGGGCCGCAGCGCGTCTATGTCGCGCTGGATTACACGCCGCTGGTGCTGCGTGTCGTCTCCGCATCGGGTGCGCCGCCGGCACTCGCCGCGCACAGTGGTGCCGCCGTCGGTGCCGTGCGCGCAGCACATATCGACGACACCGGCCAGTTGCTGCTCGACACGGATCTCGGCATCGGCGTCGTCCACGACCGCGATCTGGAGTTGCTGATCCCGCGCTTCAGCGGCCCCGGCGGCGCACAGGGTGAAGCCGCGCTGGCGGCAGCGCTCGAACCGCTGCAGGCGGGGCGCGATGCCGGGCTGCTGCTCGATACGGGTGCTGCGCGCATCGCAGTGCACCCGGTGCGCGCCGCCGAAGTGCCGGCGCGTTTCGGTTTCGTCGCGCGGCCGGTGCAGCCGGCCGGACAGGAAGAGTGTTACTGATGCAGCCCTTGTCGGCCTTTGCTGTCGAGGCGCGGCGCGCAGTCCGCGGCGTACTCTGCGACATCGACGATACGGTGACCAGCGACGGCCGGTTGACCGCGGCAGCCTATGACGCACTGGAACGCCTGCGCACCGCCGGACTGGTGGTCGTGCCGATCACCGGGCGGCCGGCGGGCTGGTGCGATCACATTGCGCGGATGTGGCCGGTGGACGCGGTGGTCGGTGAAAACGGCGCGTTTTATTTTCGTTACGACCATGCCGCACGCACCATGCGCCGGCAGTTCGCCGATGCGCCGCCAATCCGCGCACAACATCGCGCCGCGCTTCAGGCCATCGCCGCGGAAATACTCGCCGCCGTACCCGGCGCCGCCATCGCCGCGGATCAGCCGTATCGGGAAACCGATCTCGCCATTGATTTCTGCGAGGACGTGCCGCCGCTGCCGGATGCCGCCGTGCAGCGCATCGTCGCCATCATGCAAAGCCGCGGACTCACTGCAAAAATCAGCTCGATCCACGTCAACGGCTGGTTTGGCGACTACGACAAGCTGGCGATGACGCGCCGGCTGTTCGCGGAATGTTTTGATACCGACCTCGATGTCGCGCGCACGCATTATGTGTTCGCCGGCGACTCGCCCAACGACGCGCCGATGTTCGGTTATTTTCCGCATGCCGTCGGTGTTGCCAACATCCGCGCCTTCAGCGGCCGCCTCGCACAGGAGCCCGCTTATGTCACGGCCGGAGCGGCCGGCGCCGGCTTCGTCGAACTCGTCAACGCCTTACTCGGAACCAAATAAAAATGAATAAAATCATAGACTTACGAACAGACACCGTGACCCAACCGACCGCAGCGATGCTGGCGGCGATGCAGCAGGCCACCCAGGGCGACGATTCGCGCGATGGCGACCCCACCGTGATCAAACTCGAAGCCCTGGCAGCAGTACGCACCGGCAAGGAAGCCGGGCTCTACATGCCCAGCGGCACCATGACCAACCTGGTCGCGGTGCTCGCCCACACCACGCGTGCCGGCGAAGTGCTGCTGGAGCGCGGCGCGCACATGCTCAATACCGAACTTGGCGGACTCGCCGCGGTGGCCGGCGTGTACTACAAGGCGATTCCCGGCACCCGCGGCGCGATGGATGAAACCGCCTTGCGCGAAGCCGTGCGGCCGATGACGCGCAACAATTTCGGCACCGCGCTGATCTGCATGGAAACCACGCACAACGGCGCCGGCGGCGCGGTGCTGCCGCTGGCGCACATGAAAATGGTCTACGGACTCGCGCAGCAGCACGGCATCCCCGTACATACCGACGGCGCGCGGCTGTTCAATGCAGCAGTGGCGCTGGGTGTAAGCGCAGCAGAAATTTCGCGCCATACCGACTCGGTGTGTTTCTGCGTATCCAAAGGACTGTCTGCGCCGGTGGGTTCGGTACTTTGCGGATCCGCGGCCTTCATCGAACGCGCACGCCCGTTCCGGCGCATGGTCGGCGGCAACATGCGTCAGGCCGGCTCGATCGCAGCCGCCGGCATTGTCGGACTGGAAACCATGATCGATCGCCTCGCTGACGATCATGCCACTGCGAAACGCCTCGCCGCCGGCCTGCATGCCGTTGATGCATCACTGGTCGATCCCAGAGATGTCGAAACCAACATTGTGCGGATCAGCGTACGCGCCAGCGGCCGTGGTGCTGCGCAGTGGTCGGGGGATTTCAAGGCACGCGGCATCGCCGTCAGCCCGGCGGATTCAGTGTCGCTGCGTTTTGTCACCCACCGCCATATCGGCAATGCAGAAGTCGATGCAGCGGTTGGCGCGTGCCGGGAAATCTGGAAAAGCGCGGCCAAGTAGGTTTTCGTAGCCCGGATGAGCGCAGCGTAATCCGGGGCCGCGTAGCGGCCGGGCATCGTCGTAATCGCATAGCACCCTTCCCCCGGATTACGGCCTGCGGCCTCCATCCGGGCTTGTATATTGATCGTGCACCCTTAGACGGCAGTGGATAGGGGTGCCGAGGTGGAGGGACGATACGGGC
>JAIETP010000011.1 GCA_019744975.1 Burkholderiales bacterium | reverse complement strand
TGCCAGCGTTTGGCCAGCAGCAGCAGGCTGTATTCCAGCAGCAGGCCGATGACGCCGATGACAAAAATCGCGATGATGATGTTTTCGACTTTCAGGTTGTTCCATTCATCCCACACCCAGAAGCCGATGCCGACGCCGCCGGTGAGCATTTCCGCGGCGACGATGACCAGCCAGGCGATGCCGATCGACAAGCGCACACCGGTCAACATGTACGGCAGCACGGCGGGGAACAGAATCTTGCTGAACACTTTCCATTCCGACAGTTTCAGCACGCGCGCGACGTTGAGGTAATCCTGCGGAATGCGCTGCACGCCGACTGCGGTGTTGATCACCATCGGCCAGATGCTGGAAATGAAAATGGTCCAGATCGCCGCGGGATCAGCGCCCTTGAACACCAGCAGTCCGATCGGCAGCCAGGCCAGCGGCGACACCGGGCGCAGCAGGCTGATCACCGGTTCGAACATATTGCGCAGGAACAGGAAGCGCCCGATCATGAAGCCGAGCGGGATACCGACCAGCGCAGCGAGGCCGAAGCCGATGCCGACGCGCGACAGCGAACCGCCGATTTTCCAGGCGATACCCTGATCATTGGGGCCGTTTTTGTAAAACGGATCGCTGAACACCACTTTCGCCGCTTCCCAGGTTTTGGCAGGGCCGGGGATCGTGCCCATTTGCGCGATGGCTGCCCAGATGGTCAGGAACACCACCAACCCGAGCAAAGGCGCCGCCACGCGTGCGGCAATTTCGCCGCGCCGACGCACTGCGATGCGCAGGTTGGCCGCGGCCTGTTCCGCCGCGGCATTGCGTGTCGGTGCCGCGGTGTGGGCGACGACTGCCGCAGCGGCACGCACGGGTGCGGGTTCGGCGGTCATGGTGGGCACATTGGGAATCGGGCTGGCGGCTGGGATCATGTGAATGCTCCTGGGTTCAGGCGTTCTTGACGGCGAAAGCCATGGCGTATTTCTTCGGATCCTTGCCGTCCCACACCACGCCGTCGACCATCTTCGAGCTGCGCATCGCATCCTTCGGCATATTGACCTTGACCTGCGAGGCGGCCTGTTTGTAGAGATCGATTTTGTTGATCGCCTTGGCGACGCCGAGATAATCCGGGTCCGTTTTGAGCAGGCCCCAGCGCCGGTGCTGGGTCAGGAACCACATGCCGTCGGACAGGTAGGGGAAGGTCACCGCGCCGTCATTGAAGAACTTCATGTGGTTGGGGTCGTCCCAGGTTTTGCCGAGGCCGTTCTGGTAACGGCCGAGGATGCGCTGGTTGATGACGTCGACGGAGGTGTTGACGTAGGCCGTGTTGGCGACGGTCTCGGCCATTTTCATGCGGTTGGAGAGCGAGGCGTCGATCCAGCGGCTGGCTTCGAGCACGGCCATGATCATGGCGCGCGAGGTGTTCGGATATTTGGCGACAAAATCGGCGGTGGTGCCGAGGATTTTTTCCGGGTGGTCTTTCCAGATGTCCTGGGTGGTGATGCCGTTGATGCCGATGCCGTCGGCGATCGCGCGGTGGCCCCAGGGCTCTCCGACACAATAACCATCCATGTTGCCGACACGCATGTTGGCGACCATCTGGGGCGGCGGCACGGTGATGATTTTGGCGTCTTTCATCGGGTTGATGCCGTTGGCCGCCAGCCAGTAATACAGCCACATCGCGTGGGTGCCGGTGGGGAAGGTCTGCGCGAAAGTGTATTCACGCTTGTCTTTTTTCATCAAGGCGGCGAGCGAGGGACCGTCAACCGCGCCGGCATCGGCGAGTTTTTTCGACAGCGTGATCGCCTGGCCGTTCTGGTTCAGCGTCATCAGCATGGCCATGTCTTTTTTCGGGCCGCTGATACCCAGGTGTACGCCGTAGATCAGGCCGTAGAGCACATGCGCGGCATCGATGTCGCCGTTGATCAGCTTGTCGCGCACGCTGGCCCAGGAAGCTTCCTTGGTCGGCGTGATCTTGATGCCGTATTTTTTGTCGAAGCCCAGCACCGAGGCCATCACCACCGACGCGCAGTCGGTCAGCGGGATGAAGCCGACCTTGACCTCGGTTTTTTCCGGGGCATCCGAACCCGCGGCCCATGCGCCCGTGCGCACCGCTTCCGGAACCAGGCTCATCAGTGCTGCCGCGCCGGCTTGTTTGAGAAAAGTGCGGCGTTGCACTTTGCGGGTCGGTTTTTCATTCATTCATGCTCTCCATGCTGAGTGTGTTGAGGGCCTGTTAACAATCATTTCATGAGTGCGACGGCGACGATTTGGTCTCAGGGCTAGGAGCGTCGAGCGCCGTTTGCCCTTAGGCAAACAAGCGAAGACGCGACAACGCAATGGGGCCAAAGCGTCCCGTCCCTCCGGGTTGCGATCAAAATCGCCACTGACTGCGTTACTTACCTTGCCCATATTCTCGATATGGGCTGCGGTAAGTGCCTTGTCACTGACGATTTTGATCACAACGCATCTCATGAAATGATTGTTAACAGGCCCTGGTCCGGCAATAAAAAAAGGCGGTGGAGCCGCGCGCATGCTGCGCACCTGCTCCAACGCCTTTGTTGTGAAACCGACCGCCGTTGGCCGGTTCCTGCCAACCATTAATGCAAACGCCATGCCATGCCGGGCTAATTTTGCATTAATTGATATAAGTATTTGATTTAATTAAATAAATTTTATGATAATGCAATGTGGCGGACTGAATGGGATGCGCTCTATTGCGGTGCACAAAGTTGCTTAGCGCACCATCCGGGCACAGCGCCAAGGCGCATTCCGCCGGATCAGCCGAGCAGTTTGGCGAAGGTGATGACCTGTTCGGCCACGGTGCCCAGCGGTGTGCTGCGATCCATCGCCAGCTTGCGCAGCAGGCCGAAGGCTTCTTCTTCGGAGATTTTCTTTTCCTTCATCAGGATGCCCTTGGCGCGCTCGACCAGTTTGCGCTCCGAGAGTTTGCTGCGGGTCTGCGCGAGTTCAGTCTGCACCGACTGGAAGGCTTCAAAACGGGCGACCGCGGTTTCGATGATGGGGGCTATGCGTTCCGCAGCGAGGCCGTCGACGATATAGGCGGTGACGCCCGCGCGCACCGCCTCACGGATGGATTCGCGTTTGGCGTCCTGGGTGAACATCACAATGGGCCGCGGGCAGCTTTCAGTGATCATGCAAAGGTGTTCCAGCGTGTCGCGGCTGGGCGATTCGGTGTCGATGATGATGGCGTCCGGGGACTGGCGCTGGACCTCGTCGTAGAGCTGCCGCGGATCGGCGATTTCGGCGACGATATCGTGCCCCAGCCGCTCCAGCGTCATGCGCAGGAACAGGGAGCGCTCCGGGGATTCGTCGAAGAGCATGATTTTCATGCCGGTATTCCTCGCAAAATGCGTACCAGAAAGGGGGCCCGGGAGGCCGCTATATACTAGAGGGATGCAAATCACCTCCATGCACTTCAAGGCGCGCGCCGGCACCAAACTGGCCGACGTCAGGCTGCAGGGCGCTTTGAAGAAGTTGCAGGGCAATTTTGTCAAAGGCCGCGCCGACCGCGTGGCCGAGCTCGACAATTTTCCGGACATCCGGGATGCCGCTGCCGCCATCCGCGACCGGGCGCTGGCGAACCTGGACGTCTGGCTGGACACCTTTGAACGCAATGCCACGGCCCGCGGCACGGTGGTGCACTGGGCGGAAAGCCACGACGACGTCAACCGCATCGTCAGGGAAATCGCCGCGCAGCACGGCGTGCGCAAGGTCATCAAATCAAAGTCGATGGTGACCGAGGAATGTGCGCTGAACGATGCGCTGGAATCGGCCGGTCTTGAGGTCGTCGAAACCGACCTCGGCGAATACATCCTGCAACTGGCCAAGGAGCCGCCGTCGCACATCGTGGCACCCGTGGTGCACAAGACGCGCGATGAAGTGTCCGATCTGTTCGCGGAAAAACACAATGCGCCGCGGCTGACCGACATCCCGGCGCTGTGCCGCGAGGCACGCGAAAAACTGCGCCCGCATTTCCTGTCGGCGGACATGGGTGTGTCCGGCGCCAATTTCATCATTGCCGAAACCGGTTCGACGCTGATCGTCACCAACGAAGGCAACGGGCGCATGGTGACGACCTTGCCGAAAGTGCATGTGGCGATCACCGGTATCGAAAAAGTGGTGCCGACGCTGGAGGATGTGACCACGCTGCTGCGCCTGCTGCCGCGTCACGGCACCGGGCAGAGCATCACCAATTACATCTCGGTGACCACCGGTCCGCGCCGCGCCGGCGACCTCGACGGCCCTGAGCACTTCCATGTCATCCTGGTCGATGCCGGCCGCAGCAAACTGATCGGTGGCGACATGCAGGAGATGCTGCGCTGCATCCGCTGCGGCGCCTGCATGAATCATTGTCCGGTGTACCAGAGCGTCGGGGGCCACGCTTACGGTTGGGTGTATCCGGGGCCGATGGGTGCAATTCTGACGCCGACCTACATCGGCCTGGAGAATGCCCCCGACCTGCCCAATGCATCGACCTTGTGCGGTCAGTGCAGCGTCGCCTGCCCGGTTAAAATTCCGCTGCCCGATTTGCTGCGCAAACTGCGCGAGCGCCAGTTCGAACAAGGGCTGAAACCCTGGCATGAAGTCGCCGCGCTGCGCGCCTGGGGCTGGCTGGCACAGCATCCGTCCATGTACGGGCTGATGACCAGAATCAAGGCGCGTGTGCTGAAAGCGATGGCGAATCGGGAGGGTATGATTCGCAGCCTGCCCTTCGGCGGCGGATGGACCGACCGGCGCGATTTCCCGGCGCCGGCGGGTCGGACGTTTCGTGAACTGTACGAAGAGTCAAAATCAAAAACGAATTAACAGGATAAACAGGATTTTCAGGATAAAACCCAATTCGATACGCTGGACAGTCGCCTCCCGTTTTTAATCCTGACCATCCTGTTTATCCTGTTAATTGATTTTGAAAAGGTTTTAAGTTTTTTAAGAGAACATCATGAACAAACCGCAAGACATCAACACCACCATTCCATTGTGGATCGACGGCAAGCCGCAGGCGGCGCGTTCGTCCCGCACGGCGGGCGTTACCAATCCGGCGACCGGCCAGACCGTCCGCCAGGTGCCGCTGGCCAACGCGCGCGACATCGATGCCGCCGTCGCCTCTGCGCAGCGCGCCTTCCCGGCCTGGCGCGATACGCCGCCGCTGCGTCGCGCGCGCATCGTGATGAAATTCCGCGAGCTCCTCGTTGCCCATCACGAAGAACTGGCGCGGCTGGTGAGCGAAGAACACGGCAAGACCCTGCCTGATGCCATGGGTTCGGTGCAGCGCGGCATTGAAGTCGTCGAATTCGCGATGGGCATTCCGCATCTGCTGAAGGGCGAGATGAGTGAAGACGTCGGCACCGGTGTCGATACCCATTCGCTGCGCCAGCCGCTGGGTGTGTGTACCGGCATCACACCCTTCAATTTTCCGGTGATGGTGCCGCTGTGGATGTTCCCGGTGGCGATTGCCTGCGGTAATACTTTTGTATTGAAGCCTTCGGAGAAAGTGCCCTCGGCATCCATGCGCATGGCGGAATTGTTCAAGGAAGCCGGATTGCCTGATGGCGTGTTGAATGTCGTGCATGGCGACAAGGAAGCTGTCGATGCGCTGCTGCACCACCCGCTGGTGAAGGCGGTGTCCTTTGTCGGGTCGACGCCGATCGCCAAATACATCTATGAAACCTGCGCCAGGGAAGGTAAACGCGTCCAGGCGCTGGGCGGCGCGAAGAATCATGCCGTGGTGCTGGCTGATGCCGACCTCGATTTTGCCGCGGACGGACTGATTGGCGCGGCCTATGGTTCGGCGGGTGAGCGCTGCATGGCGATCTCCGCGGTGGTGGCGGTCGAAGACATTGCTGATCAACTGGTGGCCAAGCTGAAAACGGCGGCGGGCAAACTGAAAATCGGCGCCGGGCAGCAGAAAGACGCCGACATGGGGCCGGTGATCAGCCGCGTGCACCGCGACAAGATTGCAGGCTATGTGGATCAGGGCGTGGCGGCCGGCGCGAAACTGGTGCTTGATGGCCGCGGCATCAAGGTCGCGGGCCATGAAGGCGGTTTTTTCATCGGTGCTTCGCTGTTCGATCATGTCAAACCCGACATGACGATTTACAAAGACGAGATTTTTGGCCCGGTGCTGGTGGTGCTGCGCGTGAAGTCGCTGGATGAAGCGATCCAGCTGATCAATGCCAATCCCTATGCCAACGGCACGGCGGTATTCACCCGTTCCGGCGGTGCTGCGCGCCGCTTTGAACGCGAGATCGAGGTCGGCATGGTTGGCATCAACGTGCCGATCCCGGTGCCGATTGCCTATTACTCGTTTGGCGGCTGGCGCAATTCACTGTTCGGCGACCAGCATGTGCACGGCCCCGAGGGCGTGCGTTTCTACACCCGCGGCAAGGTGGTGACCACGCGCTGGCCGGACGACAAGGCGGTGTCGGGCGGTTTCAACATGCCGACGCTGGGATGATCGCGATCCTGATCGAATTCGACGTCAAGCCGGAGTGCCGCGCCGGGTTCGAGCAGGCATTGCGGCGGGATGCTCGTGCGACGCTGGCGGATGATGGCTGCCTGCGCATGGAGGTTCTGTCGCCCCGGTCCGGCGGAGATCGTATCGTGCTGTCGGAATTATGGCGGGATCAGCAATCCATTGAGGGTCACCGCAACAAGCCCGGCCACAGCCATGCCTGGCAGGAAGCGCTGATCAACGGCAAACGCGTGACGGTTTGTGATGTGCTGCCGGACTGAGGCGTGATGAACGCACGCGCCAACATTCTCGCCCGCATCCGCAGAGCACAGGGCAGGGCAGTCACTGTGCACGCTGAAGAACGCGATGCGGTTGAGCAATACATTACAGCCCATCCGCAGGGACCGCGGCCGCAGGTTGACGCCGATGTCGAGGCGCGCTTTCGTGATCGCGCGCTGAATCTGGCGACCACCATCGCTGAAGTCAAAACCGTTGCGGATATTCCAGCGGCGGTCGCAAGTTATCTGCGTGATCTGAAGCTGATGCCGGCGGCGGTGTGCTGGCCGGAGTTTGCCGGACTGGACTGGGCGGCGCATGGATTAAAAGTTGAAAACCGCGCTGCTCGTGGTGACGATCTGGTCGGCATCACCGGTGTTTTTTGCGCACTTGCCGAAACCGGAACCCTGATGATGTGTTCCGGGGCTGATACTCCCCCTGCGGCCAGCCTGCTGCCGGAAACGCATATTGCAGTGGTGCCGCGCAGCCGCATCGTCACCGGCATGGAAGACGGCTGGGCCTTGTTGCGGCGCGAGCGGGGTGCCCTGCCGCGTGCGGTAAATTTCATTTCCGGGCCGTCGCGTACGGCAGATATCGAACAAACAGTCACGCTGGGCGCCCACGGACCGTATCGGGTGCACCTGCTGTTGTTGCCCTGAGATCTGCGAACAGCCTGATTCCGCAGGAATTTCAGTCAGCATTCTGTAAGTGTTCGCATATCAAAACCAGCCCGCTGCGGCTCCGGAAATCAGGCTTGATTTTGGTCGCTTCGGGCGCTAGGATGACCAGCACACAATATCGCCTTGCACATGGCGAAATCCGAGGGTCTGCGTAGTTCACCGTCGTAAATTCGTACAAAAAAGTACAACAGAGGTTCGTTGGTGATTTTTCAATGCTGTAACGGGCGCGTGTAAATGAATTCAATCAACAACGCATTTGCGCCTACCCGTTGCGGTTTCGTGTCGTCATTGTGATCTGGAGGAAAAAATGTTGAAGAAACAGGAAGTTAAGCAAAAAGAAGCCAGCCCGACCCGGCGCAAGTTCCTGACCGGTGCTGCCGCTGCCACCACGGGTGCCGCCATTGCCGGTTTCCCGATGATTGCAAAGGCCCAGGCCGGACCGATCACAATGCGCTGGCAAAGCACCTGGCCGGCAAAAGACATCTTCCACGAATACGCGCTGGATTTCGCCAAGAAGGTCAATGACATGACCGGCGGCGACCTCAAGATCGAGGTATTGCCGGCCGGCGCAGTTGTACCGCCGTTCGGATTGCTCGACGCGGTGTCCAAGGGCACGCTCGACGGCGGCCACGGTGTGCTGGTCTATCACTACGGCAAGCAAAATGCCCTGGCCCTGTGGGGTTCAGGTCCCGCCTATGGCATGGATGCGAATCAGTTGCTGGCCTGGCACAAATACGGCGGCGGCAAGGAACTGCTGGTCAAGCTCTACGCTTCGATCAATGCCAACGTGGTGTCATTCCCCTACGGCCCGATGCCGACCCAGCCGCTGGGCTGGTTCAAGAAGCCGGTCACCAAAGTGCAGGACATGAAAGGCCTGAAGTTCCGCACGGTGGGTATCTCCATTGACGTGTTCACGGCGATGGGTGTCTCGGTGAATGCGCTGCCGGGCGGCGAAATCGTGCCGGCGATGGATCGTGGTCTGCTGGATGCCGCCGAGTTCAACAATGCATCCTCCGACCGCCTGCTGGGTTTCCCGGACGTGTCCAAGGTCTGCATGCTGCAAAGCTTCCACCAGAACGCCGAGCAGTTCGAAATCATGTTCAACAAGACCAAGTTTGATGCGCTGCCCGCGAAGATGAAGGCGATCATCGAGAACGCCGTCGAAGCGGCTTCGTCGGATATGTCCTGGAAAGCGGTGAATCGTTATTCGCAGGATTACATCGAGATGCAGGAAAAGCAGGGCGTCAAGTTTTACAAGACCCCGGATGCCGTGCTGCAGGCCCAGCTCACCGGCTACGACGCTGCCGCGGCAAAACGCAAGGACAATGCGCTGTTCCGCGAAATCGAAGAGTCGCAACGCAAATTCGCCGCGCGCGCTGTCCGTTGGGATCTCGATACCAACGTCAACCGCCGGATGGCTTACAACCATTATTTCGGCAAGAAGCCCGCGCCTGCCAAGAAGTCCTGACGCGGAAAGTTTTAAAGTTACACTACACACCATCCGGTGCCCCCGGATGGTGTTTTTTTTCGGACCGGACGCATTGGCAACGGATGTAACAATGGAAGTGACGACTCATGCAAAAACTCCTGCTTTTTATTGACAAGCTCAGCACCTTCGTCGGACAGGCTTTTTCGTGGTTGATTGTTGCCTTGACGCTGCTGATTTCGTGGGAGGTATTCTCGCGATACGCGCTCGACAATCCCCACGCCTGGGCATTCGACGCGATGATCATGCTCTACGGCACCCTGTTCATGATGGCAGGAGCCTATACGCTGTCCAAGAACGGTCATGTGCGCGGCGATGTGCTTTACGGTTTTTTCCGGCCGCGCACCCAGGCCTCGCTGGATCTGCTGCTCTACATTATTTTCTTTATTCCCGGTGTTTTTGCTCTGACCTACGCCGGTTATTTCTACGCCGCCGAGTCCTGGGCGATCAACGAACATTCGAACATTACCGCGGACGGCCCGCCGGTCTATCCGTTCAAAACCGTCATTCCGCTGGCGGGTTTGATCCTGCTGCTGCAGGGACTGGTTGAAATCGTCCGCTGCATCGTCTGCATACGCCAGGGTTACTGGCCGTCGCGCGAGGAGGATGTCGAGGAGGTTGATGTCGACAAGCTGAAGGAAATGGTCCATGCCGAGGATGTCGAGGCGGCGGCCAAGGCGGGAGCCGGACGATGATCAAGATACGCAAGGAGTTGTGGTTCGGTTTTACGATCATGGCCATGATCGTGATCCCGGTGGTTTTCCTGATGCCGTGGACCAATCTGACCAACGGCAGCCTTGGCTTGCTGATGCTGGGTCTGGTGGTGGTGGCGATCATGCTCGGCTTCCCGACCGCCTTCACGCTGATGGGCATGGGCGTGCTGTTCTCGTGGTTTTTCTACCGCAGCGTTGATCCGGATCTGGCGGTGCGCCAGGTGCTGGATCTGATGGTGCAGCGCGCCTACGGCGTGATGTCGAACGATGTGCTGATCGCGGTGCCGCTGTTTGTGTTCATGGGTTACCTGGTTGAGCGTGCAGCGCTGATCGACCGGCTGTTCAAGAGCCTGCATCTGGCGATGGCGCGGGTGCCCGGTTCACTGGCGGTGGCGACCATCGTCACCTGCGCGATATTCGCAACAGCCACCGGCATTGTCGGCGCGGTGGTGACGCTGATGGGCTTGCTGGCGATGCCGGCGATGCTGCGCGCCGGTTACCACACGCAGATCGCCGCGGGCTCGGTGACGGCCGGCGGTTGTCTGGGCATCCTGATTCCGCCTTCGGTATTGCTGATTGTCTACGGTGCAACGGCGGGCGTATCGGTGGTGCAGTTGTACGCCGGTGCGTTTTTCCCGGGGCTGATGCTGGCGGGGCTTTACGTCGGTTACGTGATCATCCTGGCGATGATCAAGCCCAGCCTGATGCCGCCGCTGCCCGAAAGCGAACGCCATGTCGAGTTGCCGGCATTTGCCAAGGCGCTGGCCGCGCGCGGTCGTAACGCGTCGCTGGGACTGGCCCGCGCGCTGGGCGGCACATCCGGTGTATCGAAGGGCACGGCGCTGGGCCAGTTGTTCCTGTCCTTGTTGCCGGCGCTGGCGATTGCCGGCGTACTGGCATTCACCTACAGCACTGTCACCGCACCGGTGCAGGAGGCGAGCACCGCGGGCCTGATTGAGGCCGGTGGTTCGTTTGCCGCCGATATCAAGGAGGAAACCGGTCTGGTGGGCGCGCCCGGGAGTACCGGTTTGCAGGAACCCCCGGTCGAGAGTACGGCGGACAAACCCGCGGAGACGGGGCTGCAGGAGCCGCCGGGTGCGACTGACAAACCCGCCGAGACGGGTTTGCAGGACCCCCCTTCTGCTGAAAAGCCGGTTGCTGCACCGGTGCCTGTTGCCGCAGATCCGGTCGTGGCCAAGGTTGCGGAGGCGCGGCCGGCGCCAACCTGGTTCTGGACCATGTTCGGCATCGGTGTCGCGCTGATCGCGGGCCTTTATGCGTTGTGGACCTGGCAGCGATTCGAGATTTTCAAAATGCTGCTGGGTTCGTTTTTCCCGCTGTCGATCATGATCCTCGCGGTGCTGGGTTCGATCGTCTTCGGTTTTGCCACGCCGACCGAGGCGGCTGCGGTGGGTGCATTCGGCGGTTTTGTACTGGCCGCAGCGTACCGTTATATCGCCCATCATCGCGGCAATCCGGGTTTTGGCGCGGTCGGCACGACGATGAAAGATCTGGGGGTGATTGTCAAGGAATCGTCATACCTGACCGCCAAAACCAGCGCCATGGTGTGCTGGCTGTTTGTCGGCTCGGCGATTTTTTCAGCGGCCTTCGCGCTGCTTGGCGGCCAGGAGATCATCGAGACCTGGGTGCTGTCGCTGGGCCTGACGCCGATTCAGTTCATGATCCTCGCCCAGTGCATTATTTTCATCCTGGGCTGGCCGCTGGAATGGACCGAGATCATCGTCATTTTCATGCCGATTTTCATCCCGCTGCTGCCCAAGTTCGGCATCGACCCGTTGTTCTTCGGCCTGCTGGTGGCGCTGAACCTGCAGACGGCGTTCCTGTCGCCGCCGGTTGCGATGGCCGCGTTTTACCTGAAAGGTGTGGCGCCCAAACATGTGACGCTGAACCAGATTTTCCTCGGCATGATGCCCTTCATGGTCATCCAGGTGATTGCGCTGGTGCTGCTCTACATGTTCCCGGGCATCGGTCTCTGGTTGCCGCAGACCCTCTACAGGTAAAAGTAAACACAGGCCCTGGCCGGCATGCCTGATCTCTTGCGCGAGCCGTTGCACTCGCTGTCTGCGACTGCGCTCGCGCAGGGCCTGCGCGCCGGGATTTTTACGGCGGAGGCTGTGGCGCAAAGCTGTCTTGCGCGCATCGCCGAGCGTGAGCCGGCGGTGCAGGCTTGGGCCTGGCTTGATCCTGACCGGGTGCTGGCGCAGGCGCGCGATGCCGACCGTCGCCGTGCCGCGGGACTGCCGCTGGGTGCGCTGCACGGCATTCCTGTTGGCATCAAGGACATCATCGACACCGCGGACATGCCCACCGAGAATGGAACGGTGCTGCATGCCGGGCGCCGGCCCGCGAAAGATGCGGAGATCATTACGCGTTTGCGCAACGCGGGTGCGGTCATCCTCGGCAAGACGGTGACCACCGAACTCGCCACTTACTCACCGGGCAAGACCCGCAATCCGCATCACCCTGAACATACGCCCGGCGGATCCTCCAGCGGTTCTGCGGCTGCGGTCGCTGCCGGCATGGTGCCGCTGGCGGTGGGCACCCAGACCAACGGCTCGATCATCCGACCGGCATCCTATTGCGGTGTTTACGGTTTCAAACCCACGTATGGACTGATTCCGCGCAACGGAGTACTGAAACAGTCGCGCGCGCTGGACCAGATCGGCGTATTCGCACGGGGTGTTGAGGATGTGGCGCTGCTTGCCGGACAACTGATCGGCGCTGATCCAGGCGATCCCGACAGTCTTGGTGCTGTGCCCCTGTCGCTGACGGATGTTGCGGCAGCGGCCTCGCCGCCGCGCATCGCTTTTATCCGGACGCCGCCTTGGGATCGCATGGACGGGGACGCGCAGGCCGCAGTTGAAGGTCTGTTGTCACGCCTTGGCGGCAATGTTGTGGAGGCCGCGTTACCCGATCCGGCGCTGAAGGCATGGGATAGTCAGCGTACCGTGATGGAAGCCGACATCGCGAACAACTACACAGACGAATGGGCGCGCGGACGCGACCGCTTGTCGTCATCGCTGCGCGCGCAGATCGAACGCGGGCTGGCCACTGTGCCGGCGACCTATCAGCAGGCTCTGGCGCAGATCCCGCCGGTAACTGCGGCGCTGGCGGCAATTTTTGCCGATCACGATGCGATACTGACGCCATCGACCATGGGTGCCGCGCCGCATGGATTGGGGTCGACCGGCGACCCGGCTTTCTGTACGCTGTGGACCTTTTGCGGCATGCCGGCGATCAATGTGCCGCTGCTGCGCGGCGCCACTGGTTTACCGTTGGGTGTGCAACTGGTCGGACCGCGCATGGGTGATGCCCGGCTGCTGCGCGTCGCACGCTGGCTGGGTGCCGAAAGCTGCAATCTTGATTTCAAGATTTGAAAAACCTGTTACCGCCAAGGCGCCAAGAGCGCCAAGAAAAACCGACAACTTTAAATGAACAGAAGATCAGAAATCATCGTATGAACTTCAGCTCACTGATTCTTGTTTCTGTTTGCTTGGCGCTCTTGGCGTACCCGTCGAGCGGGTATTAAAAAGAATCTTGGCGGTTAAAACCGAACTAAATAAAGGCGGCAAGATAAAGCGATGAGTGCGAAAAAACCGAAAATCCTGGTAACCCGCGAAGTCTTCGACGAAACCCTTGACTATCTGCGCCAGCACTGCGAAGTGACCGACAATCAGGGCGATCAGCCGTACGCGCCGGAGGCGCTGGGCAGGGCGCTGGCGGATTGCGACGGCCTGATGTGCTGCCTCACGGATCGCGTTGATGCCGCATTGCTGGCTGCCGCGCCCAATCTCAAGGTGGCGGCCAACATTGCCGTCGGTTACAACAACGTTGACGTGCCGGCCTGTACCGCGCGCGGCGTGATGGTGACCAATACGCCGGGTGTGCTCGATGACAGCACCGCGGACCTGGCCTGGGCGCTGATGCTCGGCACGGCGCGGCGCATCACCGAAGTCGAGCGGCGCGTGCGCAGCGGCGAATGGACCGGCTGGCGTTTGAAACAGTGGCTGGGCATCGATGTGCACCACGCCACGCTGGGCATTGTCGGCATGGGCCGTATCGGCCAGGCGATTGCGCGGCGTGCTGCGGGTTTTGACATGAAAGTGATTTATCACAACCGCAAACCCATCGCGCCGGAACTGGAGCGCCGCTGCAATGCCGCTTATGTGTCATTCGACGAACTGCTGGCGCAGTCGGACTTCATCGTGCTGCAGGTACCTTATTCACCGGCAACACATCACCTGATCGCTGCGGCGCAACTGGCCAAAATGAAACCGTCGGCGATCCTGATCAATTCCACGCGGGGTGGCGTGGTGGATGATGCGGCGCTGGTTGCCGCGTTGAAGAACGGCACCCTCCGTGGGGCCGGGCTTGATGTGTATGAAAACGAACCCAAACTCCATCCGGAATTTCTCAAGCTCGACAACGTGGCGCTGGCGCCGCACATCGGCAGTTCCACCGAAGCGACGCGCCAGGCGATGGCCATGCTGGCGGCGCAGAACCTGGTCGCTGCCCTTCGTGGTGAGGCGCCCCCCAATCTGGTGAATCGCGAAATGCGTCCAGAACCGCGTCCATAGCGGCGTCACCAAGCCCGCAGCGGACTATCATTATAAGTATTTGTTTTTATTGATATTTTTTAACCATCACCGAGGCGACGTCGACCGTCGCCGCCAGCCATGAATTATGCCGCGCAACTGATCGACCTGATGGTGCAGGTGATGCTGCCGCTGTCGCTATTGGTGGCGGCGGGCGCGTTGTGGACACGGTTTTTCCCGGACACCGATGTCGAGCAGATGCGCTCGAGCCTCAACCGTCTGGTGATGTACCTGTTTTATCCCTGCATCCTGTTCGCGGTGGCGGCGACCACCCCGGTCGATCGCAACCTGCTGTCGGTGCCGCTGCTGGTCGGCATCGGTTCGCTGGTCTCCGGTGCTGTGCTCTACCTGATGCTGTATCGGTTGCCGCTGTGGCCGCGGCTCACCGACCAGACCCGCGCCGCGCTGATGCTCGGCGGCATGTTCGGCAACACCTTCAACATCGGGGCACCGGTGCTGGTGTTTTTTTTCGGCGCCGAAGCCATCCGTTACGCGGTGTTCAACGACATGCTGATGACCATGCCGGTGGTGTGGACGCTGGGGGTGTGGATCGCCACGCGGCTCGGTTCGCATGATCGCAATGCGGCACAGCCTTCGGTGATTGGCGTCATGCTGACGATGCCGCCGATCTGGGCCTTCCTGCTCGGTTTCGCCTGCCAGCAATTGGGGCTTACCTACGATCCGCTGGTCAACGCGACGCGTTTCATCGGCCAGGCGACGATCCCGGTGATCCTGTTCGTGCTCGGCATGACCATCCCCTGGCGCAATCTGGTGCCGCGCGGCGAAATCCTCGCGGCCACCGGCATCAAACTGCTGTTGACTCCCCTCGTCGTCTGGCTGGTGGCGCCGCTGATTTACACGCCGACGGGCGAAGCGCAGTACGCGGCGGTGGTCGAGGCTACGACGCCGGCGATGATGACCGCGCTGCTGCTGGCGGACCGTTTCAAGCTCGATTCGGCGGCGGCGGCACTGCTGATCGGCTGGAGTACGATACTGTTCTGGGTGACATTGCCGCTGATCATGGCTTTCGGATGGGTCGGCGCATCATGACAAGGGAGTATTTGTGAAAGTCGGATTCATCGGATTGGGCGCTATGGGGCGGCACATGGCGCAACACTTGATGAAAGGCGGACACCAACTGGGTGTCTGGGCGCGGCGCGCCGACAGTGCTGCGCCACTGTTGGCGGCGGGCGCGACACTTCATGATTCGCCGGCGGCACTGGCCGCGGCCTCGGAAGTGGTGTTTACCATGGTCACTGCCTCCAGTGATTTTGAGGCGGTGGCGACCGGGCCGGGCGGCATCATCGAGGGGGGCAGGCGCGGCAGTGTGCTGGTCGACATGGAAACGATTTCCCCGGCAGTCGCGCGCAAGGTGGCCGGGGTGCTGGCGGCGAGAGGCATGGACATGCTCGATGCACCGGTGTCGGGCGGGCCGATGGGCGCGGAACAGGCGACACTCTCGATCATGGCGGGCGGCAAGCCGGAAGTGTTTGAACGCATCAAGCCGCTTTTCGCCTGTATGGGTAAAACCATCACCCGCGTCGGCGACAGCGGCGCCGGCCAGATCACCAAGGCCTGTAATCAACTGGCCTTGCTGGTGGCAACGCAGGGCGTGGCCGAGGCGCTGCATCTGGCGGGCCGGCTGGGTGCCGATCCCGCCAAGGTGCGCGAAGTGATGCTGGGTGGTGTAGCCGCCAGCCGCGTCATGGAACTGTTCGGCAAACGCATGGTGGAGCGCAACTATGCCAAGGGTATCGACACCCGGCTGTATCACAAGGATCTCGGCATCGTGCTCGAGCTGGCGCGCGAGGCCGGCATTGCATCGCCCGGCGGGGCTGCGGTGATGCAGCAGATCAATGCGCTGATGGGGCAGGGCCGCGGGCAGGATGATCTGGCGGCGCTGATCACGGTGCTCGAGCAGATGTCGGGTACTGTCGCGAACAAAGGAAAATGACATGAGTTTTACCCAACCCGAACCCGCAACACCACGCCTGACCCGCTCCGAACTGGCGGTGCCCGGCATCAATCCCGCGCTGTTCGACAAGGCGGCCAGGTCGGCGGCCGACGTGATTTTTCTCGATCTCGAAGATGCGGTGGCGCCGGATGACAAACCGCAGGCGCGCAAGAACGTGATTGCGGCGCTGAACGACGTCGACTGGGGGCGCAAGGTGATGGCGGTGCGCATCAATGGCCTCGATACGCATTACATGTACCGCGATGTGGTTGATCTGGTGGAGCAATGCCCGCGGCTGGACATGCTGGTGATTCCCAAGATCGGCGTGCCGGCGGATGTCTATGCGCTGGACATGCTGGTGACCCAGATCGAGCAATCCCAGGGCCGTAACAAACACATCGGTTTTGAAGTATTGATCGAAACCGCGCTGGGCATGGCCAATGTCGAGGCGATTGCGCAATCGAGTCGCCGGCTGGAGGCGCTGGCCTTTGGTTCCGGCGATTTCGCGGCCTCAACCCGCGCGCGCACCACCATCATCGGCGGGCTGCATCCGGAATACGGTGTGTTGTCGGACGGCGATGCGCAGGGCAGGCGTGAATTTCACCAGGCGGATCCCTGGCATGCAGCGCAGGTGCGCCTGCTGGTGGCCTGTCGCGCCTATGGCCTGCGGCCGATCGACGGGCCGTACGGCGACTTCAAGGACCCGGAAGGTTATCTGGCCGCGGCGCGGCGCGTGGCGGCGCTCGGTTTCGAGGGCAAATGGGCCATTCATCCGACGCAGATCGAGGCGGCGAATCAGGTGTTCAGCCCGTCGCCCGAGGAAATCAGCAAGGCGCAACGCATCGTGGACGCGATGGCCCAGGCTGCCCGTGAGGGCAAGGGCGCGGTGCAGGTTGACGGCCGCCTGGTGGACATTGCCAACATCCGCATGGCACAAAACCTGCTGCAGAAAGCCGGCGCAATCACCGGGAAATGAGGTACTTCGCTCCGGCCCGAAAATTGGCTAGACTGATCCCGAGGCCGATAAAAGTCGGCGTGAAATTTGGTATGGAAGTCGGTATGAAAGTCAGTATGAAAGTCAGTATTACCCGGAGGAGGAAATCATGAAAACAGTCAGCCAGCTGTTGGAGGGCAAGGGCGGCAGTGTGTTGTCAGTGACTCCGGAAACCAGCGTGTTCGAGGCGCTGAAACTGATGGCCGATAAAAACGTCGGCGCGCTGCTGGTCATGAAAGGAGATGTTTTGCACGGCATCATGTCCGAGCGTGACTATGCGCGCAAGGTCATTCTGCTCGGCAAATCCTCTCACGACATCGCGGTGCGCGACATCATGTCGGACAAGGTGGTGTCGGTGACGCCGAAGCAGACCGTGGACGACTGCATGGGGCTGATGACCGGCCGCCGCATCCGTCATTTGCCGGTGGTTGACAATGGGCGTGTGGTCGGCGTGCTGTCAATCGGGGATCTGGTGAAGGCAGTGATCGAGGAACAGTTGCGGACCATCCAGCAACTGGAAAGTTATATCCATAGTTGAATTGCATGGATCGGGGTCGGCCGCATGCGCCAGGCAGCGGCCATTTTTTTGTACAACTACAAGCAAAAAAAGAAAATGAAATTCGGCGCCATCATCATCGGTGATGAAATCCTGTCCGGCAAACGCCAGGACAAACACATGGCCAAGGCCATCGCCACCATGGCGGAACGCGGCATTGATTTGTCATGGGTGCAGTATCTTGGTGACGAACCGGAACTGATCGTTGCGACCTTGCGCCGGACCTTTGCCGGCAGCGATGTGGTTTTCAGTTTTGGCGGTATTGGCGCCACCCCGGATGACCACACGCGGCAAAGTGCTGCAGCGGCGGCGGGCGTCGCGCTGAAGCTGCATCCCGGAGCCGAGGCGGAGATCCGCGGGCGGTTCCGCGATGATCCCAAGGGTGTCACGCCGCAGCGGCTGATGATGGGTGAATTCCCGGACGGCAGTGCGATCATCCCCAATCCGTACAACCGCATTCCCGGTTTCAGTTTCCGCAACCACCATTTTCTGCCCGGATTCCCGGAGATGGCATGGCCGATGCTGGCGTGGGTGTTGGACACACAATATGCGCATGCGGGCACCGAGCGCGCAGTGGAAGCGGCGATCATTGTCCGCGAGGCGGGAGAGAGCCAGCTGATCGAACTGATGAACGAATGCCTGCGCGCCTATCCCGCGCTCAAGGTGTTCAGCCTGCCGCGGGTCACGCCAGAGCGGTTTATCGAGCTGGGTGTGCGCGGTAATGCGGCACAGGTGGCGGAGGCGATTGCGCTGCTGAAGTCCGGCGTCAGCAGCCTGGGTTTTCCCTGGACACCAGCGCCGGGCTGAACGAGCCGGATGTTGTACAGCAAAAAGCCCCCGGAAATTTCCGGGGGCTTTTTTGTGATGCAGTTGCTGTTGCGAGCTTACTTCTTCGAAGCTTTTTTCACCGTGGCAGTGGTTTGCGCGGCGGCGGCTTCCAGGTTCGACTGGGTGGCTTGCGCGAACTGCTTGCCGACTTTCGTCAGATTGTCGTACGCGGCATTGACCGAGGCGATCGCCGATTTGACGGCTGCAACACCGACTTCGGAACCGGCCGGGGCGGCCTTCATCATTTTGTCGAGCGTGGTCACGACTTCTTTGTTGAAATCGGCAACCTGCGCTTCAACCAGCTTGCTGAATTCGGCCTGGGTTTCGGAGGTCAGGTCGTAGACGCTTTTGGCGTAGGCGGTGGCTTTTTCCAGCGTCGGTTGCGCCATGTTGTCTTTCAGCGCGGCGAATTGCTGGAAATCCTTGACGGCGGCCAGCGCTTTCGCGCTTTCGATGCTGTCGGCAAACGCGGTCTTCGCGGCTTTCATTTGCAGTTCGATCATGCGCTCGGTGCCTTCGATCGCCACACCAGCGAACTTCATTACTGATTCCATGTTCGCTTTGTTCATTGCAATAAGTTGCTCCGGAGTCTGATACATGGTGAATCTCCTTTTAAAAACAAATGGTTAAAAAATTTCTCGTATTAAGCGTAAATTTTTGGGTGCAGTTATATTGCACCGCACAATTTGAATTATAAGGGCGGCTGGCGGCATGTCAAGAGTTTGGGGCAAATATTTATTGCATTGCACCAAATAAAGTCAGTAAATACTGACTTTGACGCCGGCGCCGCCGCCCGCTAGCATCAAAAAACACTTAATAATCAAATCGTTGCCAGTTGCCGCTATGCCCTGGCGAATATGCATAACCTATTGTTTTTTAAAGGGTTTTTATGGCCACATTATTCAGCAGGATCATAACCCGCGAGATTCCGGCCGATATCGTCTATGAGGACACACATTGCCTCGCCTTCCGCGATATCAATCCCCAGGCGCCCATCCATGTACTGGTGATCCCCAAACAGGAGATTCCGCGACTGGCCGATGCGCAGGATGCCGACCAGGCTCTGCTCGGGCATCTGTTGCTGGCTGCAGGAAAAGTGGCGCGGCAACTGGGCGTGGGCGATGCCTTCCGGCTGGTGGTCAACAACGGCGCCGATGCCGGGCAGACGGTGTTCCACCTGCACCTGCACATCCTTGCCGGGCGGCCGCTGCGCTGGCCTCCGGGCTGAGAATGAGGACTGGCGCGTATACCCCGACGCGCGGCTGAATCAGTTTAACGACGTGGTTGGTGCCTTGGAATCCAGGCGTTTTTCAGGTTTCCAGCGGCAGGCGCACGGGTTTGCCGTCGCGCGCCGAACGCTCGATGGCGATGGTGGTCTGCAGGTTGACCATCGCCTGCTGCGGCGTGGTGTGCACCGTGGGGCTGCCGGTGGCCAGGTGGTCGAGCCAGGCGCGAGTTTCGTTGCCCAGCGGTCCCCAGAAGTCGCCGACCGCCCAGTCTCCCGCGGTATTGCTGCCGAGGAAAGCCATGTTGACCGCGTGATCCGGCACGTAGGCGTGCGGGATGCCGCGGTCCGAATACAGCACATGGTCCATGTGGTCGTCGTCAATGATCATCGTGCCTGCGGTGCCGAGTAACTCCACGCGGTCGGACTGGCCCAGCGTCGGATACTTCGCCGGCAGCGCGTAGCTGACGCCGAAGTTGATCACCGCGCCGTCGGCAAAGGTGACGATGGCCCAGGTCACATCATCAGCACCGTAACCGGCGTCGCGGAAAATGCCTTTCTGACCGCGGGCAACAACTTCCACCGGCGGATTGCCCTCGAGGAACCAGCACATCAGGTCGACGTAGTAGGTCAGCACGTCCAGCACCGGCGTCGCGTGCGGGTCGCGTTTGAGGATCGCGAAGGCCTGGGCGCGCGAGTTGTAAACCCGGGCGAGGCCGCCGGTGACGCGGCCGAGCCGGCCGTGGATCATCTGTTCCTTGGCGCGCAGGTAACATTCCTTGTAGCGGCGGCTGTAACCGACGCGCAGCTCGCCGCCGGTGGCTTTCAGCGTGGCGAGTATGTCCTCGGCATCATTCAGCGCCAGCGCGATCGGTTTTTCCACCAGCACCGGCTTGCCGAGTTCGAGCGCGCGTTTGATCGGAGCGGCATGTTCGCCTTCGGGCGTGGAGACAAACACGGCAGTGACTTCCGGGCGTTCGATGATTTCGAAATTATTGGCCGAGTGCAGGTCGGCGCCGGTGGTTTTGGCCAGTGTCGCGGCGCGCGCCGGATCCAGGTCGGCGATAGCGAGAAAACCGACTGACGGATGTTTGGCGGCAAGGCGCGCGCGCAGCGTGCCGATGCGGCCGGCGCCGATGACGGCGATGCCGAGTGTTTTACTGGCTTTCAACGGAGCCCCTCCTGATGCGGCGGCGCTGTGCGCCGTCTGCCCCTATTCTAGTAGACGCGGTGCGCGAGCGTGCCGCCGCTCAGCACATTCTGGACATTTTCCCAGGAGACCTTGAACAGGAAGGCCGCCGACTGGCGGGTGACGCCGGCAACATGCGGTGTCAGCAGCAGGCGCGAGGCGGCTTCGCCCTGCAGTTGCAGCAGCGGGTTGTCAGCGGGTGCGGGCTCGATGCTGTAAACATCCACCGCGGCGCCGGCTATGCGTTTGTCGGTCAGGGCCTGGGCCAGCGCGGCTTCATCGACCACGCCGCCGCGCGCGCCGTTGATCAGCACGGCTTCGGGTTTCATCAGCGCAAGCTGTTTGGCGCCGATCAGATTGGTGGTGGCGGGCATCAGCGGCACATGCAGCGTGACCACATCCGAGGTTTTCAGCAGTTCGTCGAGTGACATACTGCGTGCGTTCATCGCATCGGCTTTGGTTTTGTCTTTCAGCGCCGGATCGAAATAGACGATCTGACAACCGATGCGGTGAAAGGCCTGGGCGACGGCGATGCCGATCACGCCCATGCCCACCACGCCGACCGTGGCGCCGTCGATGCCGGCGAGGTTGTCGGCCATCATGCGGTTGCGGAAAGCGACGTAATTCCCTTTTTTGATTTCAGCGTCCGCCCAGGCGAAGCGCCGCAGCAGCACCGAGGCGCAGGCTGTCGTGTATTCAGCCAGTGCGGTATTGCTGCCGCCGGGGACATTGGCCACGGGAATGCCGAGTTTTTTCAAGGCGGCTTCATCGAGACGATCAACGCCGGCGCCGGTGATCTGTACCACTTTGAGTGTGCTGCCTTCGAACAACGCAGCGGGCAGTTTCGGGCCGACGGCCGGCATGATCACCGCTCGCGCCTGCTTCATCAGCACCGGCAGGTCGGCATCGTCGGGCTTGCGATAAGCGATGTTGATGTTTTTCGGTGGCGTGACGCCGACACGGGTGAAATCGGCTTCGGGGCGGAGACAGATAACATCAATGCTCATTTGAAAACCTTTTTAGCCACAGAGGACACAGAGAACCGCGAAAAACTCCTGAGCAAGACGCTTTCTGCACACAGGATTTTCTCTGTGCTCTCTGTGTCCTCTGTGGCTAGGGTTTGGGTGGGGGTGTTTCCTGCGTGCGTTTCGAGATGTCGGCAACGGGGAAGAAGCACAGTAGCACCAGCGGTTCGGCTCCGGTGTTGCGGGTTGCGTGTTTTTCACCCGACGGGATCAGGATGGTGTCGCCGGCCTTCAGCGGATAGTTGCCGCTGTCGGCCTCGGTGCAGCCTTCGCCGGACATCACGAAAATACATTCCTCGAAGCCCTGATGGAAATGCCGGCCGCGCGGACTGTCGCCGGGTTTGACCGGCGGGATTTCCACCAGCCGCAGCGTGACCGCCTGTGCGCCTTTTTCGCCGGACACGATTTCCAGCGACTTGCGGCCGGGCAGGCCCATGCTTTTAGCCTGGGCTTGCGTGAGGACTTTGGCCATGATCAGCCTGCAATCTTGAGGTGCTTGATCTCTGCAGTACCACCCTGGGCTTCGTCGAGCAGCGCGAAGATTTCGCCACATTCCTTGGCGATCGCATCGGCGATGTCGTTCAGCATCTTCAATCCTTTCGCTGCGGTGGCGTGTTCCGGCGCACCATACCAGCCGGTGGCGGCGATGGTCTTGATGTCGCGCAGCACCGGCTGATAACTCCGCGTGCGGCGCAGGCGATCCCATTTCCGGCCGTGGCCGTGGTCGGATGAATTGACATTGTCGATGCGGTCGAGATGCACCAGCTCCGGCTGGTAAGCCAGCACGGCAAGTGCTTCGATCTCGCCGCCGTGGGTCAGGCCGCCGCAGTCGTGACCATAGAGTTCGGCGGCGACATAACAGGCCTGCACCACGATCACGCTCATGCCGACTTCGCGATGCAGTTTTTCAGAGGCGATCGCCAGCGATGGGATGTTGCCTTCATGCCAGTTGAGGATCAGCAGGCGCTTGGCGCCGTGCTGCGCGGTCGAGGCGCAGGTTTCGGTGACGACGCGTTGATAGGTGTCGGGCGTCAGCGTGATGGTGCCTTCGAAGGGCATGTGCATCGGCGTCACCCCCAACGGCCCGCCCGGCAGCACTAGGCTGTCCATGCGCTCGGCCACGGCATGGCCGATCACATTGGCGGCATAGATGTCCGTGCCGGTGGGCAGGTGCGGACCGTGCTGCTCGACGCTGCCCGCGGGCAGGATCACCAAAGGATTCTTCCTGAGCTGTGCGGCGATTTCGGGCTGGGTCAGGTCTATGAAGTAGCGGCTGGGTAACATGTCGAATCCTTTTTAAGCCGCGCGTTTCGCGTCGTTTTTGGCGCGGGCATCGTTCATCACTTCGTCGATGGTGACGCACAAACCCTTGCGGTCGATCGACTTCAGCGCGGCATTGGTCATTGCCACCGCGACGTTGCCGTTGTGCGCCGTCAGTTCATTTGCTTTGCCGGACAGGCAGCTGCCGGCAAAGGCTTCGAGTTCGGCGCGGAACATGTCGGACTCCGGCAGCTTGATGTCCTCGCGTTTGGCCCAACCGTCCTTGCCGCGCTGGATGTAGAGCACGGAATTGTTGTGCAGGAGATGCGGCGTATCCCAGGTGCCGAAATCGATTTCGTAATGCATCAGGCCCTTGGATCCGAACACGCGCACCGCGAAAATGCCCGGCGAAGTCCAGCAGGAGCCGACGTAACCGACCTTGCCGTCCTTGAAACGGACCAGGGTCATCGACTGGTCGTCGACTTCGGCACCGACCGGCGACAGCTTGGAGGCCATCGACGACACTTCCCGCACTTCACCGCCGAGCAGATGCAGCACGTCGAACTGGTGGATCGCCAGTTGCGACAGCGGACCGCCGGGGGCACGATCCTTGTACCAGCGCCAGGTCTGCGGCGTCAGTTCCAGTGCGCGTTCATTGGAAAAATTGGCTTCGATGAAGGCGACGCGGCCCAGTTCACCGGCGTCGATTTTTTCCTTGATGATACGGATGCCGGCCATCAGCCGGGCGCTGTGACCGACGGTGACGGTGACGCCGTATTGTTTTTGCAGCGCCTCGATTTTCAGGCCGTCTTCCAGGGTTTGCGAAATCGGCTTCTCGGTGTAGACATGTTTGCCGCCCTTGGCGACGATTTCGGCCATCGGCAGATGCTGTTCATTCGGCACCGTCAGGATCACGCCCTTGATTTCCGGATTGGACAGCATCGCCTGCATGTCGGGTACCGCGGCCACGCCCATTTCCCTGGCGAAGGCATCGCGTTTTTCCTGCGAGCGGCTGTAGCCGGCGACGATCTGGATTTTGTCGGACTGCTTGGCAGCGCGGGTCAGTACTTTGGCCCAGCGGCCGAGACCGACGATGCCGACTTTGACGGGGGTGCTCATGACGGGTGCTCCTGTTGCGGTTGAACGGATGATTACGGATTTTGCGCCGGGCAGCTGGTGCTGGTTGCGCCGGCTTGCGATGCGTATTATCGTATTACGGTATTACAGGACAGGTCAATTGAATGACCTGCATGACTTGGCCGGCAGCTATGCCCGATAAAAATATAAAACAAATTCAAAGGCTTGCAGCACCCCTTCGGGCGCAAGTGTTGGACGGCCTGCGCGGCGCCATTATTGACGGTCGTCTTGCGCCCGGGGCCCGGCTGACTGAACGCGAACTCACTGAAATGATGGGTGTGTCGCGCACCGTCATTCGCGAAGCGCTGCGCCAGCTCGAAACCGAAGGGCTGATCGCCAATGTGCCGAACAAGGGACCGGTGGTGCGCGCGCTGTCGCTGGCTGAAGCGAAGGATTTATATACGATACGCGCGGTGCTCGAAGGACTCGCGGCGCGGCTGTTTGTGCAACACGCGGGTGACGCCGATATCAAACGTTTGGCGCAGGCGCTGGACGTGGTGGTCGGCGCCTACGAACGCGGCGACGCGCAGGAAGTGCTGGAAACCAAGAACCGTTTTTACGAAGTGCTGTTCGAGGCAGCCGGCAGCGAAACGCTGTCGTCGATGCTCGGCACCCTGCACGCACGCATCTGGCGCTGGCGCGCATTGGGGCTGTCGCATCCGCAGCGTTCCGCGACGCGCTCAAAGGAAAGCATCAAGGGCCTGCGCGCGATGCTGGCAGCCATCCGCAAGCGGGATGCCGATGCTGCGGAGGCGTTGACGCGGGAGGAGGCGCAGGGGGCCGCGGCGGAAGTGATGCGGCTGATCGAGTTGCTGGATATGAACGCAAAATGAAACGGGTCCGAAACTACGCATGACGGGTTTGACGCCGCTCGAGACGGGTTACTGTGTCGTGGTGCTGGTCGCGAGTTATGCGCTGCGCGGCAGCACCGGTTTCGGCGGATTTGCCGCGATGCCGCTGCTGGCACTGGTGGTACCGATGAAGGTTCTGGTGCCGGTGTGGACGCTGCTGACCATCGCCTCGTCGGCCACCCTGTTCGGCAAGGATCGCAAACATGTATCTCTGCCGATGATCCTGCGCATCCTGCCGTCATGCGCGCTGGGTATCGCACTCGGCCTGTATTTGTTCAAGACACTGGATGCCGCCTGGCTGACCCGTGGCCTCGGTGTACTGGTTTCGGGTTATGGCCTGCATGCCCTGTGGCAGACCCGTGGCGGCGGCCCGGCAAAATCGCCGCCGCGCGCGATTGCCACCGCGGCGAGTTTTCTCGCCGGCGCCGTGGGCACGGTCTTCGGCACCATGGCGAGCATTTTTTTCGCGATCTACATGGACGCGATCCGCGTCACCAAGGAGCAGTTCCGCGGCACGCTGGCGGCGCTGATGATGACGCTGGCGGTGATCCGCGGCATCGGTTATTTCGCGGTCGGTGAGTTCGGCCGCGAGTCGCTGCTGTTGTTCGCGGCGGCCCTGCCGTTCATGCTGCTCGGGATTTTTCTCGGTGACCGCATCCACACCGGCATGAGCGAAATTACGTTCCGCCGGGTGGTGTGCGCGATCCTGATCCTCAGCGGCATTCCGCTGATGCTGAGGTAGGCGTCAGTGGCCGGTGTGCGGTTCCGTGCCGTTGCGATGCGAGCGCGGTGTCGACTGGGTGATTTTTTCGGTATAGGCGATGGCCAGCGCGGAGACCACAAACGTCAGGTGGATCATGGTCTGCCAGAGCAGGGTTTTTTCGTCGTACTGCGCGGCGTTGATGAAGGACTTCAGCAGGTGGATCGACGAGATGCCGATGATGGCAGTCGCCAGCTTGACCTTCAACACGCCGGCATTGACATGCGACAGCCACTCCGGCTGGTCGGGATGGTTCTGCAACTCAAGGCGCGAGACGAAGGTTTCCCAGCCGCCGACGATGACCATCACCAGCAGGTTGGAAATCATCACCACGTCGATCAGGCCGAGCACGATCAGCATGATTTCGACTTCGGTGACGTTCTTGATTGTCAGCATGCTGATCAGGTGGATCAGTTCGGTCCAGAACTGCCAGACGTAAACGCACTGGGCAACGATCAGGCCGATATACAAGGGCGCCTGCAGCCAGCGGCTCATGAATATCCAGCGCGGCAGGGGACCGAGGGCGCTGACAACGGGTTTGGGATTTTGCATGGGGGAGTGTTCCGGAAAAGTGGCTATTGTCTACGTGGCATGGCGCATTGCAAGCCATGCGGCGAATTTATTAAAAAGTATTTAAAAACAAGTGCTTATGATATATGTAGCGGTCACTGCCGGGTCATGATCACGACCTTGCCCACGACCTTGCGCTCGCGCACCACCCGCAAGGCCTCCTGATATTGCGCCAGCGGATACGCCGCCATCACATGCGGTTTGATTTTGCCTTTTGCATACCAGTCAAACAGTTCCTGCTGCACGCGGCGTACTTTTTCCGGCTGGCGGTCGCGGTAGGCGCTGTACTGCAGGCCGAGCATGGCGATGTTTTTCACCAGCAGATGGCCGGCCTTCACTTCGGGGATGCGGCCCTCGGCAAAACCGACAACGATTAGCCGGCCTGACCAGGCGATCACGCGCAGGCTGGCATCGAATACATCACCGCCGACCGGATCGACGATGATGTCGATGCCACGTTTGCCAACGGCGGCGAGCACCTGGTCGCGGAAGGCATCGCGCAGATTCGGCACATCGGTGCGCACCACGTGGTCGGCGCCCATCTCCTTGGCGAGTTTGGCCTTGGCATCGCTGCTGACGCTGGCGACCACGGTGGCGCCCAGCGCCTTGGCGACCTGGATGGTGGCGATGCCGACACCGCCGGCAGCGCCGTTGATCAGCACGGTTTCACCCGGCTGGTATTGCCCGCGTTCGACCAGCGCGAAATGTGCCGTCGGATAGGCAATGCCCATCGCCGCGGCATCGGCGTAACTCATCGCATCCGGCATCGGATAACAGGTCTCTTGCTTGACCACGCACTTTTGCGCGTAGGCGCCGTATTCGTTCTGTGCGGCGACGCGGTCCCCCGGTTTGCAGGTCGTGACGCCTGCGCCGACCGCGGCGACTACACCCGCCATGTCCTTGCCGGGACTGAAGGGGCGTTTCGGCAAAATCTGGTAAGTGCCGCCGATCACCAGCAGGTCGGGGAAATTGACGCTGGCGGCATGCACATCAACCAGTACTTCACCGGGACCTGGAATCGGATCGGGTGTGTCTTCCAGCAGCAGGTTTTCCAGCGGTCCGTGTTCTTTGACGATCAGGGCTTTCAACGGCGATGCTCCGGTGGTGATGATTTCGGGAGGCGCGATTGTAGCCTGCGCGCGCCTCCCGCCGGAAATGCCGTTGTTAGGGCCTGTTAACAATTACTTCGTGAGATGCGTTATGTTCAAAATCGTCAGTGGCAAGGCGCTTGCCGCGGCCCATATCGAGAATATGGGTAACTCATTTGCCAAATGCGGCAACGCAGCCAGTGGCGATTTTGAACACAACCCGTAGGGACGGGACGATTTGGCCCCGGGCCATTGTCGCCCCTTCGCTTATTTGCCAACGGGCAAACCGCGCTCGGGACTTCGCGTCCCAGGGCCAAATCCTCGCCGTCGCACTCATGAAGTAATTGTTAACAGGCCCTAGGCCTCCGGTCCGGCGTATTTGCCGGCGGTGTCCGGGAACAGGTTTTTCACGATCTTGAACTTGGTGACGTCGACCGTGCCGTCCATGTGCAGATACATCGTCGCATCGCGGTAGAGTTTCTCGATGCCGAACTCCAGCATGGTGCCGTTGCCGCCATGCAGTTCCACCGCATGTTTGCACACCTCAAGCACGGATTCCGAGGCGTAGAGCTTGACCATGTTGCACAGGACTTCCGCCTCCGGCGTGTTTTCGTCGACCGCGCGCGAAGCTTCGCGCAGCAGTCCGCGTACGGCGCAGATTTTGGTGGCCATTTCGGCCATCCGGATCGCGGTAGCCTGGTGTTTGATCAGTATCTTGCCGCCCTGCACATATTCCTGCACGTATTTCGCGGTTTCCTCGAAGGCGCGCACCGCGACGCCGATGTTTTTCGAGCCCTGGATGATCTTGCCGGGACGGAAATAAATGCCGGCCTTGGACAGCGCGCTGTTTTCCACCAGCAGGTGGTCCTCGGGAATCTCCATGTCCTCGAATGAAATCTCGCCGTTGTTCATGTAACGGCCGCCCAGCGTTTCGTTGCAGCGCTGTACCGTCAGGCCGGGAGTGTCGCGCGGCACCAGAAAGCTCGAAGTGCCCTGCAGCATGCCGACCTTGGTGTTGGTGTTGGCGTAGATCACATACAGGCTGGCGTCATAGGCATTGGTGATGAACTGTTTGCGCCCGTTGATCACCCAGCGGTCGCCTTTTTTCACCGCCTTGGTCTGCATTGCCGCTTCCGGCACGTTGTACGGCAGCCAGCGGTCGGATGCGCCGCGCGGCTCGGTCAGGCAATGCGAGAGGGTAAACGACGGATCGGCCACCACGCGCGGGAACCAGCGTTCCTGCAGATGGCGGGGGGCGACGTTCCGCAGCAGCACCGACACTTTCCAGATCTGCACCATTTTTTCGGCCAGTCCGCAGTCGCCGCGCGAGATTTCCTCGGAAATCACCGCGAAGGTCTGCACCTCGGTTTTGGGATCCAGCGGCGTGCCGCCGAACTCTTCGGGAATGCCGAGGGTGCGGATGCCGATTTTGTCGGCGACCTGGAGGATTTCCGGCGGCAGGCGCTCGTCGGGATTCATGTTCCATTCGCGCTGCCAGTTCTTGCGTGTAAACGGAATGACGTGTTCGTTGGCAAACTTGCGGGTCACTTCGCGCATCATGCGGGTCTCTTCCGGGAGTCCGCGATCGACCATGGCATCCAGTATCATTTTTT
>JAIETP010000038.1 GCA_019744975.1 Burkholderiales bacterium | reverse complement strand
TTTCCCAATAACCATAGGTACTTACCTTATACCTATGGTTACGAAACGCCCTAATTACCTAATAATATGTTTGCGAAGAAATCCCGCTGCGCCGCAGTGACGCCCGGCGGCAGCGCTTCAACCGGCGATAGCTTAAACTCGATGGGTCATGCGCAAAGCTGAAATCCGACGCGCCCATCCCCACCCGGAAGAGCGCGAGATTCTTGTCTCTCGTACACAGTATGAGGTGCTAGCCCGGAAAGAGAGTCATGAGGCCGATACAGAAGATAGGCCAAGGCGTTGTAGGCATCCTCCGTTGAGTAGTAACTTGAGCATTCTCTTGGCGGGAACAACCAGAGATATCGAAATCGCCCGGGGATTCATTCTCCATAGTTTTCCTCTACGGAGGATCACTACCTAGATTGGAGCGCGATGCCATAAAAGCAGTCCCAGATGCCGAGACAATTTTGATCAAAGGCTTTCCTGCTCTACGGTAAAACCTGCTTGCGCAATCGATTCTCCCAGCGCGCCCCACCCTGCTGTTCTCGCGAAATGCCGGATTCGATCCAATGTGTGAGACGTGGCTTTGCGACGAAAATCTGTCGGAACGTCATCGGGATGCATGGACCATGGCTGAATCGCGTGCCCAACTGTCCGCGCATCCTGAGCAAGCGTTGCCGCGATTCGAAATCCGCCTTCGTCAATATCGCCCCAGTGAAATACCGGAACTTTGGTAGGTAAGTCCGTTAGCAATCGAATGTACATGGCGCGCCAAGTCGGGGACGGCATGCCGGCGGTGTAGATCAGCAGCACGCGTTCATTGCAACGCCGGCGCGCTTCGCTATGGAAGGTTGTCAGATTCTCAATCGTCATCACCGATTCAGGCGTGTCGGCAAGGCGCCTTACAGCAGTCGCCGGCAGACCCATATACGGAGCGTCCAAGCGAGCAATCACCCGTTCACGCTCGAGCATCACATCGCCAGCCAGCCGCACGGGATGCTCTTCACGAAAGAGCCCCAATTCTTGCCATACGGCTGTAGGCTCGCGAATTTCGGTTTCCGTACTGTTGGCAAGCAGTATGTCCAGCGGTCCGGTGAGCCTCTCAATGCGCTTGCTGTCATTGAACAGTCTCGCGCTGGCCTCCCGGATCGGCAGCGATATGGCTTGGCTGGCTGCATCCCTCTGACAAAACTCTATCGTCCGTGCGGCATCCAGCCAGTCCGGCACGCTATTCGGTCCCAGCCCTCGCGTCTTGCGTAATTCCGACCAGCGCCGAAGCACTTCCCGGATCACCGGAAACTTCGCTTCCAGCGGCAAAAGCTGTCCTTGGGCATTGGCCACCTGGTCTTGGGCAAGAACTACTCCCAGAAACTTTGCCAGCCGCCTTGCGTCACACAGGTTGATTCGCTCTATAAAGCCGATCTCTGCCCTGCCGTCTTCCCAAACCAAATCGACCGCACCCTCCGCGCGAGCTGCACACATCGTGGTCTCAAATGATTCCTTCTTCTGAAGGGAAGTAAATTCTCTGTATTCGGCAAGGTCCGATTTTGTCAATGCGGCTTGCCGAGTCCGTTTGCCAGCGGCCAACTTCTCGCCAGCAGACAAGAGTCGTTCCAGACTGGAGCGGGCCAGAATGTCCATTACGAGGCCAGCACGTCCTGGCTTGTTTGAGCTATCGGACGCGAGCGCATGGCTGCGACTTCCTCCTCAACCAGCGTCGGATTGAACTCGGGCAAGTCTTCCCTGAACTGCGTCCGGACTTGCGCCGACACGTCATGCCCTTCAAGCATGATGGCATTGTTGTCGGCATCACGAAGGATGTCGTAGTACCGGTGAAGGAATGCCGTCAGCGTCCCCAAATTCTCACCAGGGCTGGCCATGAATACCTGCAACCCAAGTTCTTCGAGGTAGCGCATGGTGGCAATGATGTTGGTCATATCCATCTTGTTGAAAGCCTCGTCCAGCAACATAAGCCTCAGACCATCTTTTCCACCCCGATCGAGGCGATAAGCGGAGGCAAGTGCCGCACCGGCAATGACATAGAGAGGCGCACGGTGCTCGCCACCGGATCCCGGGCCCAGACGTTTGCTGAGATGCCCCACCACTTTCGTCAGCTTGGACAAGGGGTCTTCCCGCAGGATTTCGATATCGAACTCGAAGAACTCCCGATAGTCGTCCAGCGGACTGCTCACACTAGCGGCGCCGGGAGCAATCTTGTCTTCGATGAGTTGCTTAAAGGCCTCCGGAACTTCACCCGCTCCACCCAGCAAGTCCAGTGTCGGACCGAAAGCAGCTACATCCTTGATGAACTTGAGCAGGGAGTCGAGCTGCGGCCGGACCACCCGACGAAAGCGGTATCGTTCGCCGTTGGAGAAGGTTGGACATGCCTTTAATACCGCATTCAGGCGTTCCATGGTTTCTTCGAGCCACTCCAGGTTATTGCTCAATGCGATCGCGACATCGTTGCGGAAGGTTTCCTGTGAAGTACGGTACGCCGCATCCATTTCCTGCCGGAAGTTGGCCAGCTCTGTCCGATCCAGTCGTTGCATCAATTCAGTCAGCCATAGCCCCGCCTTTCTCCAATCGGCAGATGCCTCCAGTGGGGGCTGCTCCTGATATTTCTGAAGGAAGGTACCGTACTCACCCATACCCTTTGTAATGGCTCCATTCATTCGCCCTGTCGCTAATTTATGTTGGCTATTGCAGTGCTCAACCATCTCGGAATGCTGAGTGTCAAATCGCTCCAGAAGGGAATCCCAGTGGCGCATCCAGAAATCATGGTCATACTCCGGGTGACGGCGCGCCTCTGAAGCATCGCTTTCTGCACGTTCCAGCTTCTCGCGTGCCTCAGTCTCGGATTTGATCCAGTTATTGAGTTCGGTGTTGACTCCTCCGATGGCAAGAAGTAGGCCGGTGACTTGGGGCGCCAACGAACTCGCCATGTCAGTCCAGTGCTTCTCCTGTTCGCCTAGCCGCACGTACTCGCGATCGGCGATGCCTTGCAGTTGCTGGGTCTTCCCGGCGACGTCGCTGGACGCCTTGTCCATGTCGGTCAAGATATTCAGCACGTGCTGAGCAACCATATCCTCACTAGCGACCTGTCTTAGAGCGTTCAAGAGTCGCTTAAGCACCTCGGACTGCTGCGTAAGGCGAGTGAGTTCAGCCTTATGCGTGTTCACTTCCTTCTGAAGTGCATCGCGCTGTCCCGCTCCACCGGAACCAATCCGGAACAACCCGGCCGGCACGGGACGCAAGCGTTCTATTTCGCCGGCTGATACAAGCATGCCGTCCTGGGTAAGCGTGCGTTTTCCAGCCGCTAACGCTTCCGCATCCGTTGTCGCCCGTCGTAGATCACCAAACTGGCGCCGAAGGTATGCCACCGCGGCGGGATCCTTTCCTTCGATCAGCTCTGCGACCGTGCCGGCTTCCGCCGACCTCCCAATAAGTTGTCGACTTTCCATGGCGATTTTCGCGCCATATACCGCCCGCTTTCCGGTCAGGCCCCGGTAAGTCCGAAATGCCTCTTTCTCTTGCTCATCGCCAGACACTAGCAAGGCCTCGATGTGGGGGCCAAGATAAGCCTCAATGACCGGCTGCCACGCTGGATCCGTAATTTTTACCAGATCACAGACGAGCACAGGATTCAGGCCATGGTCCTGGAGTGTCGCCAGCAAGCGCTGAACCTCGGCAGACAAAGGCGCGCGCCCCTCTTTAACGCGCGCGAGTGAGGCTTCGGCAAGCTTTAGCGCTTCGTTGATTTCCCCAATGCTCCGCTCAAGTGCGCCACCTTGACGGAAAAGATCCCCAAAGGCCTTTTCTGCCGTCTTCAACGATGGTCGCAGCGCAGACTCGATCTCCGCCCTCGTGCGACCGTCCAGTCCGTCAACGAGCGCATCGAGCTTCTGCGCCGCCAACCTCAGTGCAGGCGCGCTGGATTCCAGGAAGGGAGAGTCAGCTGCCTCGGCAAGCCTCCGTCGAACTAGATTAAGGGTGTTGTGCAGGTCTTTGCCCTTATCCTGCAGTCGCTGTGTTCCGGTTTGAATCTCCGTTTGTAGAGCGCCATAGTCCTTGTGCGCCGAGTGCACTTCGCGTGCGTGCCGAAATCTCAGGGCTTCAGCATTGGCATGAGCGACCTGTGCTTCAAGTAACTTATGCTCTAAATTCTTGCCTGCGAGGTGCTCTTCGGCCTTCACTTTGGATTCACTGGCGTGCTCAAAAGATTCCCGCGCGACTTCTACCGCGATCATTTTTCCTATTGCCGTCCATGTGAAGGCACGACGGGACTCCGTGGCTGCCTTGATGAACTCTGCTTCCACGCGGCGTCCGTCAGCGATCTTGGCTTCGATCTGGGCCACCAATGCCGCCAATCGCCGGAACGATTCCGTCACTTCGCGGAATTTCTTGATGTTGGTGGGACGCGACTCGAGCACGTCATTGCGGACGATCTGATCGACGGTTTTGTCGAAACGCATACGCAAGGCAAAACGAAATGACCGAATAAAGGATTCCGTGTGCGGCGTGCTATCTGTTCCTCTGAGCGACAGAAGCGCTGCCTGGATATAGCGGTGGGAATCATTAAAAAGCGGATCCTCTCCCGATACGCGCGCCCGCTCCACCAGTTGATGCCGGAAAGTGGCCCAGTCGCGCGGCCTCTCCTCGCCATCGACGGTTTCAAGGTGGTCGCCCATGGCCAACTCAATTTTCGGGAGAATGTAGCGCCCAAGAACTTCATGCTTCTCTTTGTCCGCCGACGCGTAGAGGCAGACCCCCATGGACAAGGGTTCGCGCGTTTCAGAGTCGCGCCACACCAGTGTGATATAGGTGGTTGCGTTCTCGCGAGCCCGATGTTCCGGGCTTTCACCGTACTGTCCCAGACAGTACGCGCGCAACGACCGGGTGGTTGCTTGTTCGTCAGCTTGGGCGTTGAGGGCGACCAACCGGCTGTTGGCGCCGAGCATTGCAATCTGCACTGCGTCCAGCATGGAACTCTTGCCACTTCCGTTCGGCCCGAAGATTCCCGTGATGTCGCTCAGACGAAGATCCTGTCGCTCAAACAGGAAGAATTGGACAACGCGAATATGCTCAAGGTATTTCATGATTCCCCCACCCCTTCGCCTTCATGACTTTCAATCCCGGTTTTGCCCACGTCCGTATCGACTGTCGTGGGATTGGCCACGCGCCACTCGGCAATTCGCTGCAATGCCGCTTCACCCAGGAGATCAACGATCGCAGGACGAATGATCACAACGTAAGGCTGTGCAGCGGCTAATTCATCGACGCCATCTCCTGCATGCTCATCGGACTTTTTCGCGATACCCCACCGCTTCATGGATTTCATGAGCGATTCGAGTTCTCCCTTGGTCGGGAGTTCGCGATTGGTCATCAGCCGATATTTCTCGTCCAGCTCGACCAGGTCGCAAATAACTTCACCATCATCGGTGAATTGCCCAATCCGGGCCGATTCGTCATAAATTGCCCGGAGTACCAATGCGAGTACGGTTTGAGCCACCGACGCAGTTCCGGCCTTGAGGTGACGGGGTAGCGCATAGGCGTAACGCTTCTGCCTGTTCACTTCCACGGTGATGCCAAGAGGGGCCAATGCCTGCTTGAAATCTCGTTCGTACCGCTCCACCATCCAATATGCGGTCCGACTATGGCGATCGGCGTAATAGAGCACCTGCTCGGCGACCAGCCGATACGCCGTTCCCTCCAATTCCTGTGCGGTATGTTGCCCGTTTGAGCGAGCCGCGATGTCGTCCCAGAATTGACTCATCGCCTTTGCCCCGTCGACCCATCGCCCGCAGCCTTGCGGGCTTCGATCGAAAACGGCCTGCCGGAGATGTCCGCCCCGGGCATTTCGGGTGCGTCATGCATCCAGACCCGAAATCCTCTGGCCACGGTCATTGCTGAAAGGTGCAGGCGCCGGCTGTTCGCACTCATCGCCAAACCGACAGCAGACAGAATCTGATAGCTGCGGATATCCGTTATGCATTCATAAACCAAATCCTCGCTCTCAATGCTTTTTTTGCCGTTGAGTTGTTGCAGTACATACTCGGCGAGTTTCGGCGGCGTAATCGATCGAACCTCCCGCGCTCTGAGCATAATTCGGGATCTCGCCAGCTGCGCCTCTGAAGGAATCTGACGACGCAGGTTCGATGGTGCCGTCCGTTCGGTGAGCTTGCGCGGTTCGGCAAGGTGCTCACCGCTCACCATCTCTCCCGCCGGGAATGGATCGCCGAGTGCGGGAGGCTGGCAAGCCAGAGCCGCTGTGATTGCCCGACTGACCATGTGATCGACGGGTCGAAGCGACCGCAATCGGTAATCAAGGAACGCCAGCGCCCGGCGGTTGGCCCGTCGAATCTCGTCATCGAGCCGGTCGAGGTATTCATCAATCCGCCGCAGGTCGAACAGCCGCTGGATGTCTTTTTCGAAGAGCTGCTCTGCTCTCTGCCGATCTCCGGCGCATCGTTTTGTTTCGTACCATGCAATCAGCCGGGCCCGGTGGTGGTCGGAGCCGTACAAATCCTCTACCGTGCGCAGAATCTGCGGCCTGCGAGACAACGGATGTTCACGAGTACGCAGTTCCCGATAGTCGCCAATAAACACCTTTTCGATGTAATCGCTAAAGAATCTCTGTACGTACTGTGCCGTGGTGATTTCGGCGCTCAGAGATTCCATAATGTCCCGAATATTGGTGCCCGTATTTCTGACATGTTCCAGAAGATTGCGGGCTTGCTCGGCCGTCTCGACGAGGGTGTCGCCGTCGGCCTTGCCCTCAGCGATCTGCTGGATATTGAGCTCAATGGAGCGAATTTTTCCGGATACGAATACCGGTCCGATTTCCGCGAAAGAAACCAGCAGCGTCAGGAACTGACTCACCGTCGGACGCATGGTGAGCTTCTTTTCCATGCCATGCCTCTCCAGGCGGAACCAGCCACTTTCCATCAACCGATTGAAGACGGCGTTCGCCCGGATGCCAATGGGTGTGTCGGGCGTAGAGCCGTCCTCGTTTTCCCACAAATCCTGTGTGACAAGTTCGTCTTCGATGTCCTGCATGATTTCGCGCACAGCAAATCCGTGGCTGGGTGGCAATGGCGCATCCGGACCAAAACGCTTTACGTGCAGTCGACACAACAACGCCCAGTACTGGTGACGATTCGCCGAAGCCAGTGGTGCAAACAACCGATCTGGCAGCCGCTCAAAAAGCAGCTTTGCCGCGGACCTGCCGGCAAGACCGGCGGGAATTGTCATCAGACCGGAAACAGCCATGGTCGAACCTCCTCGATATTGGCAACGGCCAACTGGTAATCCGGTGGCTGCTGGGTTTTAGTATTGGTGGCGGCCCTTACGTCCTGGATAAAGTAACCAATCAAGGCTCCCCGGCAGGTATCGACCCTGGCCGCGGTGTTGTTGAAGTACTCGAAACGGATCAGCGATTCCTGATCTGGCGTCAGATCGGGATGGGCAACGAGCCGCACGCGGATCTTCGCAGTCCATGCCTTGTCGTCATGGTCAAGCCGCTCGAATGGAGAATCCAGAAGCTTAGCGTTTTCAATCCGGCCGAGCGCGTAGTCTCGAAAATCTTGATTGGTTGAGCAGAAGGCACGTGCATGCCAGCGCCGGCCTGCCCGAATCAGGCTATGGGGTGAGATCACCCTCTGGTGAGGCGACGGCTCCCGCATCGACCGATAAGTGATCTGCAGCGCACGACGAACGCGAATTGCCTCCGACAGGAGTGCAAAGATTCTTGGGGATGGAACAGACAGTTCCGGGAAAGCCGCCCATATTGTGCGGCTAGAGGATGATTCAGAGACGGCGTGAGGCACGCCAACCAAGGTCAGGTACTGCGCCAGTGAAACGGCATCGCTTTGCTTGCGAACATCGGCTTTTGGCCCGGCGCGGTAAGCTTCTAAAGAAGCGTGATAGCTCCGCGTCTTGCTGTTCCAATCCATCCAGCTTGGGTGTTTTTCACGAAATTCCCGAATCCACTCGCTGGCGCGTACGCTGCTAAGTTCAAATAGTTCCCGAAGACGAGCATTGTTCAGGCGTCCTTCCCAAAGCAGGATAGACGCTAATAAGGTCAATCGTTGTTCCTGTATGTCGCCTCGGCCTATCATACGAATAACCATATATTATGATTTTACATATATTACGGTTTTTCGTAAGATATGCAAGTACCCGTCGGTCTAAGCAATCACTCGAAGTCGCACGTGGAGGATTGATCACGGAAAGACTGGTCGAGCCGGTGTTATTGCGGCCGTCATCCATTGTCCTTGGAGAGGTGACACACCCTCGCCGGCACATACAGATCGATGCGCGACAAGGACTCGATCAGTTCTGGATACGAGTTCGCCGAGAAGGTATCCATCTTTTATCTTCCTCGTCCGGCGCCTCAATGCTACAGAGGCACATCTGTCGCTGCGGCTACGTTGCCATCGACCGAGATCCGCATGAACGAAACGACGGGATGAAATCCGTGGATCCGCCGAACTACCGCAGGCCCTTCCACCGAGAACGTGCATGTACAGGGCAAAGCCGCATCAGGAAGAAGTATTCTTGCATTGGGATTCACAAAGAGCGTAACGCCTTCACCCCAGAACTCCGCAGGCGTGGCCGGATGTCCCATCCGGTATCGAAACTGATAGGGAGCGCTCTCGCCGTCTGGACGGAAACAGACCCCCTCGCGGTGGGCTACGGTTTCAGCCGCAACCTTATCCCATCCGGTCGCCATGCGCAGGAAGCGCGGTACGGTGAACGCATTGCAGTACAGCAAACCACTTATCGATGCTGCCTCCGGCAGATCAAAAAATGCCGTGCTTTCCTCGGCCGAATCCCCTGCTCCATATAAAAGCGGCAAAAGAGATTCGTCGGTGTAGAACACGGCCCCAGCTTCAAAAAAAGGAGCCACCGATAGTACCAGCGGAATGTCTCGGCAATGTGCGAGCTCATGGTAATTATGGGCGAGCTTCCGCTTGAGTATGGTGTACATGCGCCGCGGGAACTCGCGCTCGACCTTTTCTGCAATGTCCTCTTGAGAAAGGTTCTCCAAGCAGCGTAGCGAAATATCAGTCGTGCGCCCGGACGACGGGTTTGCGGTCGTTGCTTCGATCGCTATTCTCGTGCCGTTTCCAGCCGTCACCACAAAGTCCGGCGAGGGATGAGACCGATCTACGTTGAATCCGCCTTCCTCGATGTAGGCGAAACACGCGAGTTCGAAAAGGCGCGAGTGAAAGCCATCACTCTGAAAATCCTTGACGAAATTGCCGTTGGGATCACCCATGCGGGTATACAGAGCATTCATCAGCGCTCTAGCTTCGCTATGTAATCCGGAACCCTTCAGCTCCCGAAATGCGGTGTGCAGCCTCGCTTCCGGCATTTGCGGATCGAAGAGATCCACTGCCTTAGCCATATTCACGCTGGTTTTGCCCACTCGGGTCATGTTCCTGCCAAATTTCTCGCTTGCAGGCGCGGTCACGATACCCATCGCCCCCTCTGTTACTGATTTTAAGCCTTGATAAGTAGTTAGAAATGCAAACATAATTCTGCCATCAGGAGCCACGGCTCCGCATTCCTTCCCAAAAATCAGTTTTTGGAGCGTGCCGTGAAGCCTATGACATAAGGTTTTCAGGTATGACGCCAATCACCCCGTTCAACTCTCAGCACCTTGAGGCGGTTTGCCGGGTGCTGGCCGACACCGAACGGGGGCTTACCGGTACGCAGATCGAACGGTTACTTCAGGAAATCGGCGTCACCGACGTTTCCCCCAACATGACGAAGTGGAAGCGTCTGTTTAATGCGCTGGCCGAAGCGCAATACAAACACGAGGTCGGCAATCACTTGATCATGCTGATCAACCGCGCGATGGATCCTGTCAACTACGCGCGCGATTCCGGCGCCTTCAACTGGCGGCGCGATGAATTGAATGTGGTACTCGCTTTTTCCGGCTTCAATGTGCGCGAGGACGGTAAAGTCGCCCATGCGGATAAAGCTACAACGCTAGACGCGGCGCGCGCGCGGGCTGGCCGCCTGAAAGCGACATTGAAAAGCCGAAATGTGCACGTCGAAGTGCTCAAATATTGCCGCGCGGAACTACTCGACGAAAACTACTTTCATGCCGTATTCGAGGCCACCAAAGGCGTGGCGGAACGCACGCGACAGTTATCAGGCCTCACCCAAGACGGCGCGGAACTCGTGAATAAGGCATTTTCCATCCAGAACCCCCTTCTAGTGCTCGGTCCGCTTACGACCGAGTCGGAGAAAAGCGAGCACAAGGGCTTTGCCCATCTGATGGTCGGACTCTTCGGTGCCGTGCGAAATCCGCTAGCACATGCCCCTAAAACTACCTGGCCTATGTCCGAGGAAGATGCGCTGGATATCCTGACGCTGATCTCGTTCATCCACCGCAAACTCGATCGTGCATATAAATTCCCAACTACCTGAGGCTTGGACTGATATGCCCAAAAAAAGCGTCTCCCAACCTTGGCTAGCCACGCTCCAACAGTTGGTCGAGGCCAAGCCTTGCGTCGTGGTACAACTCAATGAAAACGACAGCGCACGGCTCACAGAGTCCAAGTATGGGTTCAATGAGTTCACGATGGTGCGCTCCCATGACATGCTATCGGGTATCAAGACTCCCACCGCGTGCCTTGTTTTCGGTTCGCTGCCGCATCATAAGGATGGCGCAGCAGCTCATGGCTACCTGGGCATTGTCAGCTCTCGCGGCCCGATCGCCACGTTGGATACCCGGATCAAGATCAGGCGTGCAGTTCGGATTGAGCCAAATACAGTAAAAGGCCTGGTTGCCTTGCTCGGATCTGATCCGCACGCGGGTCGACTGCGTGAAAAGTTGGAATCTGAGCAGGTCGTCGTACTGTCTCCCAAACTCAGTAGCACTCTGATCCAGGCCTTAGCGGGAATCCCGGCCAATCAGGGCCCAATGCGAGCGGTTACAGAATCACTGCATAGCCCACGGCATTACACAAATTTCTCTGCCGTGCAGGAGGATGCCGTACAGACCGCCCTCAAAGCGTTCGGCCTGTCCGCGAGCGATCGAGCCGAGCGCGTCGAGTTAGTCGAAAAAAAGGCTTCCGCATTAGCCCGCGTACCGCTTAAAGAGGATGCCCTGGTCGAGCAGCCAACTGGCATAGGCGGCAAAGCCATTTTGCAGCTTCGCACGCCCCTCATTGAAGATTCGGCTATCGAAAAAGATACTCGCTCAGTTCCTGGTTACACTCTGAAATCGAGCCATCTGACTGGCCGTGCCATCTTTACGAAGGGGCTTGAAAAACTCGAAATCATCACCGCGAATCGGCGCGATCTGGAGCACGTTTTCGGCGTCGACCTGATTTACGTGAACATCACGAAGAAGAACATCGTGATGGTGCAGTACAAGATGCTGGAACCCAACTCCCGCAACAGTACACCCAACGATTGGCTGTACCGGCCCGACACCACGATGGCCAAGGAAATCACAAGGATGAAGCGTTTCGCCAGCAAGCATGCACCAGGCGCACTGGAATATCGGTTGAATCCGCAGGTTTTCTATCTCAAATTCGTAAAACGCAACGGTGCCTTGAGCAATGGCAGCATACTTACCCCGCTTGATCACTATGAACAATTGCTCGCCGATCCAGCGTGCCAAGGCCCCCGGAAAGCAATTCGCATCAGCTACCAATCGCTGAACGGTCGCTACATGCGGCAAGGTGCCTTCCTCGATCTTGTCCAGTCAGGATACATCGGAGCCTATGCCACGACGACGGCGCACCTCAGCGCCTTGATAAAGGCGGTGCTCGACGGCAATCGTGCAGTCGTTGCAGCCGTTCAATCGTCACTGCGTTAATGCCCGATACGAGTTGAATGTGACCGAATCTCCCGTTCCAGCGCCGCTGATTGACACTCTGCAATCGCTTTGGCACTTGGCGCCACCGGGACCAGACAATCTCTTCTCGTACCGAACGTTTATCGAGCTATGCGACATCTGCGAACGATTTTATCCCCCAACGCACTCAAAGGACGCGCTCGGCATCGCACTGCATACAGCTCTACGCGCTCTCGGCTTGCCCTGTACTTTGCCAACTGAAAAGCAAACCCTTGGTCTTTCGGTAGCAGATGCGGCGAAGCGTCTGGATCAAGCATTTCGCCAGACCAAGGCGTCGCGCGTCCACCTCTGCCCGTTGGACTGCGCCGACGATCTGCCGTCCCTCGAATTCGGCCCGGCCGTTGTTCGCAAGTTCTCGACAACGGAACTTGAAGACCTGATCGACGTTCAACGCTTGCAACGCCGCTACCCGTCCTGGAAGTTCGACGGCAATAGCTTCGCCTCATTTACCTGGTTAGTCGTCAGGGAGGCGGTACCAATTGACGGCGAAGCCGGCAAGCGGGCAGTGCCATTCTTCTATACCAACATCAACCAGGACTTCGGGGCAATAGAACCTCACCGTCGACAATTCCCAGCCGCAGTCGAAGCCGCCCTGTTCGCGCTACTCCTCGCCCCGTGGGAGGATTGGGTTGATGACATTGAGATTGACTGGCGCGCCTTTCGCATACCCTGGGTATATACGACCGACGATGATCTGTTCGTGGCTCATTCAGTGCCGCCGCGATCGGACACGTTGAGTTGGAAGCCCTGCATCTACACAGATGCCTATGGCGAACAAATCGAAGACGAGTGCCCCGAATATTTTCCACTATCCAATCGGGCAAAAGATGCGCCATCGTGGATAACCCACGAACGCTGGACCACTCTGGAAAGAGCCCGGGAAGCATTGCTCTTCGGAAGCCCCATCGCACACTTTCTCAATCGCGCTTTTCTTTCAAACGGCATTGACGAATTTCTGGCACATATCACCGTCATTGAGGCCGGACTTGGGACCAATGTCGATCACGATATCGGACAAAGATCAAAAATCAAGGGAAAGAATCCAGGAGCCACAGAGCGTGTCGCGCTCCGACTTTCCAGCTTGCTCCGCGACGGCGCCGCCGGCGAAGACTACAGGCGCCTGTTTAAATCCCGGAGCGACTTCATCCACGGACGAACCCTGAACACCATTCCAAGCACAGATCGAGCACTTGTCCGCAAGCTTGCACGGCGCGTTGCAGTCGAATTGGTCATGAAAGCAGCAAGCGAGCCGGCTCTACCGCGCGAGTCTTTCCTGGAGCATCTCTTGAACGCCTGAGATTTGAATGTGAACACAGACGTCAATTGGTCAGCGCCCCCTTCATGATCGCCGAGTGTCCCGGAAACCAGAAAAATGTGTATCTCGCCTGCCTCGATTTTGCCCCCAGTTGCCCCCATCGCCACCTTGGACTTACTATATTACGCTCGTCGATAGCACTGTCGATCGCCCCCCTTCGACAGAACAGGATCACTGCGTTGTTTCTAGTTCAGCTCTCCGGGAGCCACTTCGAAAAAGAAACATTCTGGCAAAAAGGCCTGAGCAACATATTCAATGTCCTGCGCTGACACGCCGCACGCGAAGAAATGCTCTCTCCAGCCGCGGACCACGCCGACAATCTGATCGATCTGGGCACGCGCTGCTTCAGCAGTCAGGCCGAAACGAGTGCATTGAGAAATCAGGTTATAGACACTTGCCGTACGGCCAAAGGTGCCCACGGTTAACGCCAGGTCGCGCCGCTCGAGACTGACAACCGGCATGGGAACCAGATCGTAAGCCGGCGACAGGCGCCACCCACCTTCGCGACAGAGCATGGCGTGATTACGGGGATGGTCATCGTTGTTGGTCACCGCTGCGTTGAATACCATGCGCCGGAATAATTCCGCACAGTCGTGTTCGGGCTTTACCGACCAGCGCCGCAGGTTGTCAGCAAGCAATGGGTAGGACCAGCGTTCGCGGTCCACATAACCGTCTTCACAATCAAGTACGGTCAGGCCGCTGGCCAGCCCGAAGCGCAGATAACCCTTCTCCGTATGTTCACGATCGAAGCGTTCCAGCATAAGCACGTCGCGTCCCGCAACTATCTGCAGGCGAGCTTGGCACACGTTGAGGCCACATCGGCGTGCAAGCTCCAGCGTCGCGTATTCAACGCGCTGCAGATTACAGCGGTCAGCCTTTTCGGGAAACTTGCTGAGCCACAGGTGATTTTCATCTTCGATTGTCGCCTTGGGCCTTGCCCCGCCCATGCTAGTTCCTGGATCGAGCTGCTCAAGAATGTGCACCGGCACGCGCTTGCCCTCCTCGATCGCTTCGGCAGCCTCGATCAAGACGTTCAACTGATGCGTCCGGTTGTATTGGCGCTTCGGTGCCGGCGGTTCAACTTTTAAGCCGAAACCCAGATTGCCTGCGCCGTCCTGGGGACCATTAAGGAGGTAATCAATCTCCTCCAGATCAGCAGGACCGCGCTCGAGCTTATGTTCGATAACCCGCCGCCCCCATGCATCGGGGCCCGCATCACGCACGACACCTGGAATACCTTTCAGCTTGGTGAACTCGTGGACGTTTTTCCCCAAGGGAAGCTGGAAGGGATCAAATGCCACTGCGTCGGGACGTTGCAGATAACGATCGCCATAGCGAAACCGGCCAACGTAGATGCCATTGGCCAGTTTCTCCACCTTGAGGAGAGCAGCTGGTACTGACTCGAGTGCACCCGGCAACTGAATGTAGATGTAGACCTGCCGCTCAGAAGTCATACTCCGCCTTCAACTTCAGAGTCTTGCGAACACGCTTCGGGCGACGCGAGGCCTCCAAAGCACTGCCGTGCGCATCCATATCAGGATGCGCTACTCCATCGAGTGTTTTGTCGAGACCTAGCGTCCATAGCACCGTGACATAGGCACCGATTGCCACACCTGGCTTTCCGAGTTCCAGCGCACCGAGGGTATTCCGGTTCAACCCGGCCTTAATGGCGACCTCAGCAATCGACCAGCCCCGGCGGATACGTGCCAAGCGCACGCGGTGGCCAAGCGTTTTGATGCGCTCGGCCACTTCCAAAGGGACGCTTTCAAATGTGCTCATAATTTTAGGTGTTTATCATTATAACGCCTACTATATTAGGCTTTATAAAGCGGCCAGTCAAGCTGCAAGTTCTCAATAAGCCTATTTAAATAAGCATTATCATATATATTACCTATTAAAATAGGCGTGATAATGGTTAACAAGGAGCCAACGACCCTTCAAATAGGCAGCAGACTGATTTAATTATCATTTACAATAATTTATCATATAAGATAACTATCTTATGCCGAATACTGAAAATTCCCGAGACATGCGTTTTCGGGCCATCGAAACGCTTCTGCTCTGGGAAGGCGAAGTCGATAACTCGCGTCTCCGGTCCCTGCTAGGAGTCCAGAACGTTCAGGCGAGCCGTATCCTCGCCGAGTATGCCGCGCATAACGCGCATCAGATTTACCGGCCTTCGCCCCGTGCGCCCTATCAGGCCTCCGCCACGATCAAACCATCGTTTTCTTCCGGCACGATCGAAGAATACCTCGCCTTAGTCCAGAAGACCGAAGACCTGGACCAAATCATCGAAGATGCACGTATTGATCTTACGGCCCCCATGCCAAGCATCTTTTCTGCGGTGCTGCAGGCATGTCGTCGCAGTTGTGGCCTGAATATCCAGTACCGGTCAATGACTACACCTCAGGGACGCAATCGCTTGATCTACCCGCACACCATCGTGCGTGCAGGGCGGCGCTGGCATGCGCGCGCCTGGTGCACAGAGCGCAAGGATTTTCGCGACTTCGTGATTGGGCGGATGCAAACAGCCAGCATCGACACCATCAAAAGCGAAAGAACAAAAGGCGAGGATGCCGCCTGGAACAAGAAGCTACCGCTGATACTGGCCGCACACCCCGACCTTGACGCGGATCGAACCAGCATAATCAACGATGAATATTTCTCCAGCACCACCTCCCGCCAGTTGCTGGTTAGAAGTTGCCTGCTGCTATATGTGGTCCAGGACCTGAAGGCGGCCACCAACCCCGCAACTGAATGCCCACCAGAGTTTCAACTGGTCGTCGCTAACGCGAAAGATCTGCAGCTGTATCTGTTACAGCAGCCAGCCGGCTGACGCGATAAGAAGATTTGTTAATGGAAACCGGAACCCTGCAATTCGTTGTTGAAAGCGAAGATGGCTCTCTCCGCGGACGGTTTCAGAACGTCGGCAGCCCGCGCTCGAACGCGCGTGTCGATAAGGTGCTCGACGAGATAGAGAGTCAGACAGTGTCTCTCAGCTCGATCACTGTGCGGCTTAAAAACATCGCGAAGCAGGATCCTGCCTGCATAGAAGCGTTCGCCACTCTGGGAAACCTGTTCTTCAAGCGCCGCGCGTTCACGAACGCACATACCTGGTACTCACTTGCAGTGCAGCACGCCACAAAGGTGATTCCTCCCTCGTTTTCCGGAACCATTGAATGGGATTGGCTCGACAACCGCCCTTTCCTGCGATGCCATCACGGTTTGGCGATCACGCTCATGCGGCAAGGCGATTGGCCTGCGTGCGTCGAACTATTCGAACGGCACTTGCGATGGAATCCCAATGACAATTTCGGCATACGATGGCTGCTCGGTGACGCTTACACACAGGTTGCACGATACAACGACGCAATCCAATGGTTGTGCGGCATCAAGGATGAGTACCCCCCGGCGCGTTACAGCCTCGCTTGCATTTACTTCAATCAGGATCGGCACGCCGACGCCCTAACAGAACTTCGCAAGGGGTTTCTTGAAAACCCCTATATCGCTGAGTTGATACTCGGCGCCATCCATCCGAAGAAACACCGCTACTGGCATGGATCAAACATCGCCGAGCCTGAATGGGCCAGAGAGCACTATGAGCAATTCGCACATCCGAAGTGGGGGGCTGCGGAGATCGAATTTCTGGACTGGGCATTCAATTGCGCCGGCTGCCTTGCCGAGCGCGCCGTGTACCGGAAGCACCAGGAAACACTGTCTTTCGAACAAGCTGTTGAGCGGCGTTCCCAAACGCTCGCACAGATGGACGCCATACATGCGGCAATCCAGTCCGAGACCTCTGTGCCCTGGATCCGTCGCGTCAAGAACCGCAGGAAAGCTGAATATTGGGTTTGGGAAAGTGAAGCCTACGAATAATTTCATGTACCGTGCGCGGGCACGGCCGTTAGATCCAGGAACCGTGCGAACCCAATTGGCTCATCCCGATGTGCCACCGATTCCATGAGGAAACGCAATGGACCCTTCCCTCAATCCCATACCTTCCCCTGCCCGGCCACCCGCAATCGGCGAAGTCGTTGAGGAAGGATTCGTCGAGGAAATTCGTGATGACAGGACGGGCGAAATTCATCAATCCTCCGCGTTTCTCAGGCAAGAACTTCGGGGGTTAAACCTCTTGCGCGCCGAGCAGGAAGATCTGCTCCGCGCCGGTACGCCCCGGTTCCGATGCTCATGCTGCGAGGTGGGCGTAACCCTGCGGCTTTCGAAACTCCGACGTTGGCATTTCCGACACATCGAGGAAGACGGGTCATGCCGTTACAAGACAAAAGGTACACTGTCGCAGGATGATTTCGATGCGAGGCGCTATAACGGTCAGAAAGAAAGCCCGCAGCACATTCGCATGAAAGGCCTGATTCGGGACAGCCTCCACGCCGATGGCTCCTTTGATAGCGAGTCCATACTCGAAGAGGTGCGCTGGCGAGGTCAAGTGAAGCCCGGAACATGGAAAATTCCCGATATCCAGGCGATCCGAAATGGCACACGCATTGCATTCGAGATTCAGCTGTCGTCGACCTACGTAAACGTGATGCGGGAACGCAGGATGTTTTATCTGGCCGAAGGCGGACTATTGTTCTGGGTGCTGACCCGCTTGCACGAAGGAGACCGGCGGCAATTCCAGGACGACATCCTCTACCCGAACAACTGCAATGTATTCGCGATCGACGAGGAGACAAAGGCGCTGTCCTGGACCAATGCGGAACTGACAATGCGCTGCGGCTATCTCGAACCAGTCCGGGAAGGGTGGGAGTTGCGCGAACGCTGGTGCGAGCGGCTGGTCACGCTCTCGGAACTGACGCTTGACCTCAAAAATCAGCGCGTCTTTTATTTTGACTATGAAAAGTCCAGGGCCGAGATCGAGGATTCGCTCCGGATCCTTGATGGCGCAAATGTTCTGGACGGTTTTACGGCGCTTCTGCAAGCCAAGGCAAATCAGGAAACGGACCAACTCGATAAATGGAGGAGTTTCAAGCACACCCTGCCCCAAGTATTCAAATGGCCTTTCGATCTGTACGGGGGTGGTTTTTTCGTTGCACTTGATATCTATTTGTCGGCACGTAGCGGCCATCCAGTCGGATGGAATTACCAGGCATTGATTCAGAGCGCTCATCGCTGCGTGGACATCCACCCTGAACTCCTGCCCTTTCTCGAAGACTGTTTCAGAGCATTCGGACGTAGCGCAATATTCTCTGACAAGCGGTACGCTGAGAAATGGGAGAAGAAACGTGCAAAAGCTGTCGCTGAGGCAATTGCCAAACCCGAAACAAAAGTCCACTTGGCACGATTGCGCCATTACCAGCCGGCGATGGAATGGCTGATGCCCGAAGCCAGACGCGGTATCGCCCTCACACTGGCGCAATTGGACTCAGTCTGATTGTCATTTATTCGAGCCTTATCCACGACCGAGTGTGGAAGCGCCTCTCACGCACGGAACGCGCGGCGGTGGGTAAGCCCGCACACGGCGGGCTGTGAAGATACTCCCCGCAGTTTGTCGCCGACATCGTGGAATCCTTCGCATCCGACATGAGTGACCTGATCGCGAGGCTCGAAGCAATAACTGCCAACGTGGACTGGAGCGAGCTGTCTGACATCCGGCATACGATGGAGGGAACGGCCCGCGGCAGCGGCGCCTGCGGCATAGCTGCGCTTGTTGAAGGACTCAAGACGCTGCCGGAATTGACCACGGATATGCGCTGCGAGCGCATCGCAGAACTACGACGCTGCTTTGCAGCGACACAGGAGGCCATGCAGCATTTCTTAGTCCAACGATCACGCACCTTGCCGCCCCGCTCCACTGGCATCCCACGTTGAATGCCTCTGTTTTTATGCGTATTAGCGTATATTTGACATTTATACGTTGAAGCGTATATTAATACTATATGCGCCATTGCGTATAAACATATGTATACGCTTAAGAGTATAGATAACAAGGATGCCTATGACCCAGATCGCAAGAACTCCCAAGCAGATTGGCGAAATCGTCCGCCGGCGCCGCCAAACCCTGAAGCAGACACAGGTGCAAATGGGCAAACAGGTCAGGTTGCGGCAAGCCACGATCTCGAAACTGGAAACCGGCGAGCCTGGAACACGCCTGAGCACATTGTTTGACGTGCTGACGGCGCTCGACCTTGAACTGGTGATCAGATCGCGCTCGAAATCATCCTCTCACGACATTGAAGAGAACTTCTGATGGCTCGGCGCAAAACAGGCATCGCACTCAATATATTTCTGAACAGCCGTCTGGTTGGCCGCCTGGATCGGGCTGCAAGTGGTGCGCTCAGCTTCCGCTACGATGCTTCCTGGCTTGCGTGGGAGAACGCCCTGCCTGTCTCGTTATCACTCCCCTTGCGAGAAAACAAACTGACGGGAGCCGCGGTTACCGCGTATTTCGACAATCTTTTACCCGATAACGAGCCTATCCGGCGCCAGATCGCTGATCGCGTACACGCAGAGGGTTATGACGCAGCCAGTTTGCTGGCAGCGATTGGTCGCGATTGTGTGGGTGCGCTTCAGTTTTTGCTCGAAGGACAAGACCCCGGCCCGGCCGGCGCATTATCCAGCCGCCCGATTAGCAAAGACGAGATTGCGCGCAGACTGGCGAATCTGGCGCGCGCGCCGCTGGGCCTGAACGAAGATGACGACTTCCGCATCTCGATCGCGGGCGCACAGGAAAAAACCGCCCTCCTGCAACTAAACGGACAGTGGCACCTCCCTCATGACACCACGGCAACGACGCATATCCTGAAGCCGCAGTTGGGCTTGCTGCCCAACGGGATTGATATGAGTCAAAGCGTCGAAAATGAGCATTTCTGCATGCGATTGCTCGCCATGCTCGACATGTCTGTCGCCAAGACCGAAATCGTCGATTTCGATGACCAGCGCGCGCTCAGCATCGAGCGCTTTGACAGGCTGTGGACCAAGGATGAACGCCTGCTGCGATTGCCGCAGGAAGACTGCTGCCAAGCGCTGGCCATACATCCGTCAACGAAGTATGAAACTGACGGAGGACCCGGTATCGCGCAAATTCTCGATATTCTGAAAGGCAGCGACGATGCGATGACAGACCGCATACGTTTTCTGAAAGCACAAATCGTTTACTGGTTACTGGGGGCAACAGACGGGCATGCCAAAAATTTCAGTCTGAGTCTGATGCCCGGCGCCCGGTTCCACCTCACCCCCCTCTATGACGTCATGTCCGCACAACCCGCTGTAGATGCCGGACAACTCCGCCATAACAAAATGAAATTTGCCATGGCAGTCGGCTCGCACCGCCACTATGTCGTCGGTGACATCCTGCCGCGACATTTCCTCCAAATCGCCAATAGCAGCGGAATTCCTGATGCATCGGTGGAAAACATCTTTGCAGAGCTGGGAAGCGATGTGCCTGGCGCGCTGGAAAAAACAGCGAACCTGATGCCGCCGGGTTTTCCTCAAATATTGATCGATTCGATTATGCGGGGAGTGCTGAATCGACTGAGACTGCTTAAACAGACCGAACAGAATGCCTGACTTCAAGAAGTCCGGGTTACAACAACAGCAACCATCCGGACCATGGAAAAGAAGCGTTTATAGAATGCAAACTGGTGGGATTTACTCTTCCAATTTTGCACAGCAGATGGATTCATTGAGAACGACCATAGGGGGTATCAAGACGCCCAGGAAAAGTTTGAACTCAGCGGTACGGTGCTAAAAAACGGGGCCGTGCAAGAATACAGTCGCCGTGGTGGCAAACATCGCATAGAAATTGGGGGTTATTCGAATTACAGGACTCATGGGTGATGGGGAACTAGGTGGAGTCAAAGCACTGTCTATTATCGTTAGTTTTTGGCACCGTGAATCGATCGATTGAGGCACTTACCAGTGCTCGCAATAGACAGAGGCGTTAGGTACTCCTACAATCGCGACGTCATTGGGGAGTAGCCGCCCTCCTATAGAGGTGCTTACGTCAACACACTTGGCCCACGGCCATGGCGTAAGCGGTTTCCTAACTTGGCAAGACCTTTGACCATATTGCCTTCGGACTGGCCGGAGAAGCGATGTGGTCATTTGTCTTCTTCCGGCCAAGGAGTTTTATTTTGGAAGCCTTCCTCATTTCTACGGGTTTCGTCGCCCTCGCTGAAATCGGCGATAAGACGCAATTGCTCTCCTTCATCCTCGCAGCAAAGTTCCGTAAACCTTTGCCGATCTGTCTCGGCATTCTTGTTGCTACACTCTTTAATCACGCTTTAGCGGGTGTGGTTGGCACTTGGATTACGTCGGTTTTGAGGCCCGAGACATTGCGCTGGATTCTTGGCATTTCGTTTATAGCGATGGCCGGTTGGATGCTCATCCCCGATAAATTTGACGAAAAAGATGCCAATTTTGCAAAGGCAGGTGTATTCGTAACAACGCTTGTTGCCTTCTTTCTGGCAGAAATGGGCGATAAGACCCAAATCGCAACTGTCGCATTAGCTGCGCAGTATCAAGCTCTAGTTCCAGTCGTCATTGGAACAACGCTCGGCATGATGGTCGCCAATGTTCCGGCGGTGATTCTCGGATACAAAATTGCCGACACGATGCCAGTAACCATCGTTCACCGGATAGCCGCAGGGATTTTTCTGATTTTGGGAATTGCAACATTACTCGGAGCAGGCGAGTCGTTAGGCTTTTAAACACAGTGCGTCCAAACGTAGTAAAAACGACGGGATTTGAAGCGCTTTGGCGGTTTAGGGCGGGCACATTTTATTTAAAACAAGAATTGCCCACCAAGGTGAACAGTACGCGGGCAATCTGTATTGACAACTTGGTGCAAACCTCCCAGATATCCCGCCCAATCAATCCGTACAGTTAATCAATCGATGGGCATGAGGCGGGGTTTTTCTTTCTTCTTTGGCGGACTGTGTCGCGCTAGCGCGCGTCTATATCAAAGTTGCCGCACAGCGCGTTAAGGTGGCGTTAACCCCGGCGGCGACAGCGCCGACTGGAGGGTGGCGAAGTGGATCGTGAAACGGCTGCCGCCATCGGCTAGACTGGTCAGCTCCACCTGCCAGCCCAAGTGCTCGCACACGCGCCGCACGATCGCCAGACCTAGGCCGGTACCTGCCACCGAGTCGGGTGCAGCACGCACGAAGCGGTCGAACAGCTTGCCCCGCAGGTCTTCGGCGATTCCTGGACCACTGTCCTCGACGGTCAGCTCGCGCGGCGTGAGCTTGATCCGCACATGGCCCTGTTCGGTGAACTGGCAGGCATTGCGCACTAGGTTACCCACTGCAATCCCGATCAGCTCAGGGCGGCCGAACGCGTGTGGGTGCCCCTCCACTGCCATGCTCAGCTCGACCGGTTTGTCCTGCAGCAGCGGACGGCAGCGCTCCACCTCCTGCTTGACGATGGCCTGGACATCGGCCAGCGGCACCTTGATGCTCTCGGGCGCGCGCGACAGCATCAGCAACGCGCTCACGCGTTCGGCCGTCTCCACCGCTGTGCGACGGATGCGCTCAAGTGCTGCCTGCGCTTCGGTCCGGTCTTTCGGGCGTGCCTGCAGCAGTTCGGCCGCACCCAGGATGACCGTCAGCGGCGTGCGCAGCTCATGGCTCACGTCCCCGGTGAACAGGCGTTCGCGCAGCAGCAGCCGCTGCATCTCCTCGCTCTTGACGGCAAAGGCGCGCGCCAGATCGCCCAGTTCATCCGCCGCATCCAAGGCCGGCAGCGCAGCCAGCCGGTTCTCTCGCACAGCATCTGACAGCTGCGTTACCGGCCGGATCACCCGGCTGGCCGTGGCGCTGCCGAACAGGAAGGCGGTCAGCAGGCAGGTGGCGCAAACCGCGGCCAAGGCCAGCAAGACGTACCATTCTAGCCGTTCGAAGTTGGTTTCATTGTGCACGATGGCGTAGCGCTTGTCCCCGTAGTCGCGGATCAGCACATGCAGCGGCTCGCCATCGACGGTGAGCTCGTGAACGCCCGGCGCGGCGCCGCGCAGCCAAGTCGGGATGCGCTCATCGCTGAGCACCCCCGGCTCATTGAGTCCCAGCCGAACGCCCTTCAGGCGGTTCTCGATCATTTGGTCGCCCAACTCGATCAGGCGCACCTTGACCAGCTGGTTCTCGATGATTTCGAAACTCACGTAGGTCACAGTGCCGAACAACCCGCACAGCAGCAGCGTCAGCAGCATGTAGGCCCACACTATGCGGGCACGCAGGGACCGCTCAGCCCGCATGGTCGCGAGGCTCCCCGTTGCTCAGGCAGTAACCGATACCCGGCAGGGTGCGCAGCAGCGGCTGTCCGAACGGCTTGTCGATCGCCAGCCGCAGTGAATGGATGTGGGTGCGCAGGGCATCACTCTCCGGCGGCTCGTCGCCCCAGACCTCGTGTACCAGCTGCGCGCGCGCCACCACGTTCGGCGCCGCCCGCATCAGCGCGGCCAGCAGGCGGTAACCGGTGGGTGTCAGCCGCAGCGGCTTGCCGGCGCGGCTGACTTCGCAGGTTTTCGGGTTGAAGCGCAGATTAGCGAAACTTAGCTCCGACTGCACATGCTGGCCGCGCGCACGGCGGCTCAGGGCTTTTAGCCGCACGTCCAACTCCACCAGCGAAAACGGCTTGATCAGGTAGTCGTCGGTGCCAGCATCGAAGCCGGCCACCTTGTCGTGCACCGTGTCGCGCGCCGTGAGCATCAGCACCGGTGTGTCTTGGCACAGGCCGCGACGCAGCTGGCGGCAGACCTCCAAGCCATCCAAGCCGGGCAGCATCAGGTCCAGCACGATGGCCTCGTAGCTGTGCGCCGCCGCCTGCGTCAAGCCCGCCGCCCCGCTGCGCGCCGAATCGACCACATAGCCCAGCGGCTCCAGAAAACCGTAGAGGTTGGCAAGGACGTCCGGGTTGTCTTCGATGACGAGGATGCGCATATTAAGAAAAGCCGCACATGTGAGCGACAGCTGGAGGTTAGGCGGCGGCCGATACGTAAGTATGCATCGTATCGTGTTAAGACCGCGTTAACAGCCGCAAAGCTCCGTGATCAGCCTGTCTTAACGGTCACTTAACAGCGCTGTCGGCACACTTTAGCCCGATGAGCAAGGGTCAATCCAAAACATTCCTGCTGTACGCGACCGTGGGTGGGGCTGCGACCGCTGCGCACTACCTTGTGCTGGCCGTGATGGTGGAGCTTGCGGCCGTGGCAGCTGGTACGGCCGCGGCGATCGGCGCGCTGTGCGGCGCCGCCGTGGCGTACTTGGGCAACCGACGCTTCGCCTTCGCTGGCAGCGACACGCCGCATCTGCAGGCGATTCCCCGCTTCGCGCTGGTTGCCGCCGTAGGCGTCGGACTTAGCGCCGCGGTTGTCGGCGCCGGCACCGCGTTCACGCGCGTTCATTACCTCGCCTGGCAGGTGCTGGCCACCGGGCTAGCGCTGCTCTTGACCTATGCGCTCAACCGGCGCTGGACCTTCGCATGAAATCCGAACCCGCCCTCCTGCTTCAAGCCGCTGCCGCGCCGGCGCCGCGCGTGAGCGTCGTAGTACCCTTGTACAACGAGCAGGAGGTGCTGCCAGCGCTGCACCGGCGCTTGGTCGCGGCCCTGGCCGATCTCGGCCTGCCATGGGAGATCGTCTACGTGGACGACGGCAGCCGCGACGCCACAGCGCAGCTGCTGCGTCAACTGCACGTGGTGGAGCCGACGGTCGGCTTCCTGCGCCTGAGCCGCAACTTCGGTAAGGAAGCGGCAATGAGCGCTGGCCTGCGCGCCGCCAGCGGCGACGCTGTGGTGATCCTCGATGCCGACCTGCAGGACCCGCCAGAGCTGCTGCCGGCGATGCTCCAGGCGTGGCGGCAAGGCGCAGACGTAGTCAACATGCGCCGGCGCAGCCGGCAGGGCGAGACCTGGTTCAAGCGCGCCACGGCCCACGCCTTCTACCGCGTCATCAACCGCCTGTCGGACGTGCCGATCCCCGAAGATGTCGGGGACTTCCGCCTTCTGAGCCGGTGCGCGGTGGATGCGCTCAATCAGCTGCCCGAGCGCAACCGCTTCATGAAAGGCTTGTTTGCCTGGATCGGCTTCGAGCAGGTCACACTCGAGTACGACCGCGCGCCGCGGGCAGCGGGCACGACCAAGTGGCGCTACCGCAAGCTGTGGGCGTTCGCACTCGAGGGCATCACCGGCTTCTCGGTGGCGCCGCTGAAGCTGGCCAGTTACTCCGGCTTCCTGATTGCCGGCGGCGCCTTCCTGTTCGCGCTGCACTTCGTGATCAAGACTTGGCTGTTCAGCGAGCCGGTAGCGGGCTTCCCGACGCTGATCGTCACGATCTCGCTGCTGGGCGGTCTGCAGCTGATAGCCATCGGCGTGCTCGGCGAGTACCTGGGACGGCTGTTCATGGAAAGCAAGCAGCGGCCGCTGTACCTGGTCGATGAGTACCGGGCGCCCGCCGGCGGCCCCCAGCCGTCGCGTTCCACCACGCTGCCTGTCCATGCTGGTTGAGCGCACGGGCAGCCACCGGCTGCTGGTTGGTGCCTTGTTGGCGGTGGCTGCGCTGCGGCTGCTGACGATAGGCCTGTACACGCTTGCCGACACCACAGAGGCGCGTTATGCCGAGGTGGCGCGCAAGATGGTGGAACTGAACAACTGGATCACGCCCTGGTACGACTATGGCGTACCATTCTGGGCCAAGCCGCCGCTGTCCACTTGGCTCACCGCCGGGAGCTTTATGGTGCTGGGCGTCAACGAATTCGCCGCGCGCCTGCCGCACTTCCTGATGGCCTGCCTAGTCGCCTGGCTGGTATGGGACTGGTTGCGTCAGCGCAGCATGCGCGAGGCGTTCCTGGCGGTGATCATGCTCGCCGCCAGCCTACTGTTCTTCGTCTCCGCCGGCGCCGTGATGACTGATATGGCACTCGCGCTGGGAACGACGATGGCACTGCGCGGGTTCTGGCTTGGGATGTGGGGCGCACCGGCGCAGCGCACACTCGAGTCGACGCTGGCTTTCGTCGGCCTCGGCGTCGGCCTGCTGGCCAAGGGGCCGGTGGCGCTAGTGTTGACCCTGCTCCCGCTGGCCGGTTGGGCACTTCTGACGCGCAACGTCGGCCAAGCGTGGCGGCGCCTCCCCTGGTACCGCGGCAGCCTACTGACCGTCGCACTCGCGCTGCCTTGGTATGTGTTGGCCGACCAAGCCACGCCCGGCTTTCTGCAATATTTCCTTGTGGGCGAGCATTGGCAGCGCTTCGTCACGCCCGGCTGGGCCGGTGACCGCTATGGTAACGCGCACCAGTTTGCACGCGGCACGGTCTGGGCCTTCATGCTGGCCGCAGCGCTGCCCTGGACCGTGCTGGTGCCACTGCTGCGCGTCGGCCGGCGTGTCGCAGACGCGGCCGATGGCACACTCTTGCCTCGGCAACTGGCGCTGTACCTGCTGGCGTGGGCGCTGGCGCCTTGCCTGTTCTTCACTTTGGCGCGCAACATCATCTGGACCTACGTCCTGCCGGCGTTGCCGGCCGCGGCCATCGCCAGCGCAATATGGCTGCACGCCGACTTGCGCCGACCGCTGATCGACCGGTGGGTGACGGGCGCTGCCTTGGCTGCGGCGCTGGTTGTTTCCGCTGTTCTGCTTCAGCGCGAGTGGTCCGGCACTTGGAATACCGGTCGCGAGATGGTGCTCGCCTACGAACAGCAGCATCGCCGCGACGTGCCGCTGGTCTTTGTGGGCAGACGGCCCTATTCGGTGTCATTCTATTCGTCGGGGCGCGCGGCAATGGTGAAGGACTGGGCGCAGTTGCAGGCAGCCCGCAGACCCGTGTTCGCGGCGGTCGCCGCAGAACAACTCGAGCGAGCGCCAGCTCTGGGGCATCAATTGCAGGGCTGGGTCCTGATCGGGATCTACGGGCGCTACGCCCTGTTGTACGGGCCTAGTGAAGCGCGAGCCGATCCGAGTTGAATAGGTCCACCAGTCTAGCGACATCAATCTGCGAGAGCGATCGAGTCGGGCTGTCTTGGCCGACGAACCGCATATTGAAGCTGGCCTGCGAGGTGAGGTTCATGCTTTGGACTTCCTCTTGGCAGATGCCGCCTTTTTCTGAGGTGCCGGTTTTTGGGGTGGTGCTGCCTTGGCGTTCTGTTCACGCTCAAACACCTCGTCCGCGTAGCCTTCCAGCAGTGCTTCGCACTCAGCCAGTTGTTTTTCAGCCGCCGCGCACGCCGGCGCGCCGTAGAAGTCTAAGACCTTGATCTTGTCCAGCCAGCCTTTGAGCTTCTTTAGGTCTTCGTCGTTTTCCTTGACCTCCGCGAAGGTGTAGTGACCGGCTTTGATTTCCTTGTCGATCTCCTTCTTGTAATCAGCACATTTTTCCAGGAACTCTTCGTAGTCCTGCTCACGATCGCGTTTGAAGCGTGAAACTACCAACGCTTCCTGTTTGTTGTCCAGCGCCAGGGTTTCGAGAATGACGGCCTCGCCGCCGGCGTGCTCAATGTCACTTTGCACCATGCGAAGCTGGCGTTGGTGCTCCATGGTCAAGGGCAGCACGCAGATGCTGTTTTGCAGATAGACGGCGCCAAGGCTGCGGATGCGGCGCCAGATGCCCACGCGGATCTTGGTGGGCTCGGCAGGGACCTTGTAAGTCAGCAGAAGCCAGGAGGATTTTTTTTGATTCATGATTTATGTGTCAATCGTTACATTATAAATGTACAGTATAATAATTCTCCATGCCAGTTATTGAGGAGTTTCCAGTGAAAGTTTTACAGGCCCTGCGCGGCTGGGCTAGGCAATTGAAGCGAGACGGGGTAACCCTTTGGTTTGCCTGCAAGCACCCGGGAACACCGTGGTACGCCAAGGCGCTCGGCGTTTTCGTGGTGGGATATGCTCTCAGCCCGATTGACCTGATTCCCGACTTCGTGCCGGTATTGGGCTATGTGGACGACTTGATATTGCTGCCGGGCCTGATCTGGCTGGCGATTCGACTTACACCACCCCAAGTATTGGCGGAGTGTCGCCGGCAGGGTGAGGAATGGATGGGGCGAGAGGGGGGCAAGCCTCGCAGCCTCTGGGGTGCTGCGTTGATTCTCATTGTCTGGATCGGCGTTGGGTGGGCAGCTTGGCACTGGTGGCTGGGGCCGCTGCTGGTCCCAGCCTAGAGGACTTACTAAACTTTTCCCTCATCCCCACCCTTCTCCCAGAGGGAGAAGGGCTTCTCATCCCGCTTCCTCCGGGAGAGGGACCGAGGGTGAGGGTGTTTTAATGCATGGATTTGCATGCGTATTTTTAAGTTCAAAACAGGCTCTAGAAGAAAATCACCAGTGGTGACGGTGAAGTCGAGATCAATCCCTATTACGCCCGCCCCCCCGCCCAAGGTCGGAGATAGCGGAGTCTTCTCGACGAAAAGGTAGGTAACCCTTCTAGGACCCCCTCTGGAAACCGTGGCAATTTGGCAACGCCTGATTCATCACCGTGATCGGCTGAAACCGCGCTGGAAATTAGGCCTGTCGCGCAGCTCGAGAAACGCTGACGCGCCCCGATTCCGATCCTGATCAGCAACCAGATTTGCCCAGATCGGAAATATGTTCGCGTTAAACCTTCAATAAACCAAGACATTTCCTCCCAAACGCTCTACAACCTCTGCATCGCAAGCGCCACACGCCCGAGCACCAAAACTTCCGTCTCCCGCGCAGCGTCATCCTGGTACGATCCGAGACGGTCAATCGTCTCGGTAGCGATCGAGGGGTTGTCACACGCGATCAGAAAGTCGCCCTGCAGCCGGCGCTGCACGCGGCGCACCATTACGCGGTCTCCCAGGAGCAGCGCGTAGACACAATTGTCATCAGCGATGCGCGTGTCGCTGGTGTCAACCAGCAACGGTGTGCCATCCGGGATGCGCCCCACCATGGCATCACCCCGCATGTGCAACAGCACGAACCCAGCAAGGCCACGCCCTAACAACTGCGTCCAGATGCTGTTTGGCAGCGCCGTATGGTCCCACTCGCCGTTTTCGGTCTTCAGTTGGGTGAGTGGCGCAATCTGATTATCCCGAATCAGTCTGGCAAGCCGCGCTGGCAGTTTTGCCGCAATTAACGTCGTTTTTGCGCTCGATTTGGCAGGTTCCGCGGAATCGTCAAATAGGCGTGACGGATCCACACCCAATTGGCGCTCCATCCGTCCGAGTTCCTCAAAACTCGGGTAAGTCTCCCCCCGCAGCCAGTTGGCTGCAGTCGTGCCGCTCACCCCCACCCGTTCCTTGATCACGCGGGCACGGCCGCGCGGCGGCAGGCCCAGTTCGCCGAGCATCACATTGAGGCGCTGGGCAAAAGCCTTCATCCGCTCCGGATCATTGCGGGGCCTTTTGCCTGCTTCAAACTCATCTGCGGGTAGTGCTTGCTTTCGTTCAATGGCAGCCATCAGACAGATTCCTTTTGATCACCAGGGGCTCTAATCCCCCATGTTGTTGACCTATATGAGGAATTCAGAATTAACTACATTAGTCTTTAAATAAATTACAGAAGTCTGTTGAAATTTTAAAGATAAATAATAATAATGTCCATAATTTCACAATTTTCTTGCCGTATGCACGATCCGAGCCTCTGTTGGAATGCCATAACGCCAGTCATCCTAGATTCGATCAATAACAGAAATAGTAATTAACAATCAATTAGTTATCTTAAATCCATGGATGACCTTGAGAACCTAAATCGCCAGATCGCCGCGCACTGGCTGGGACGCCTCGATGCCGATCAGGAGGCGTACCTCGACTACACATCCGTATGTCTCGGTCAGCTGACCCACAGCGCCCCCGAAATGACCCGCCTGCTCGACTGCCTGAAACAGGAGGATCTGAGCGCACTGCTCGTCGCAAAACTCAATCGTCGCTACCTCAAATTCGCCCGCCTGGCTGCCAATGAAGCCATCGCCGGAAAATTCGACATGCTGGTCCGACTTGGCATCACGCTGGAGCAAGCGGAGCTGCTGCGCAATCTCAGCGATGAAGAAATCGACCGGCTCGCCTTCGGGTGGGGTGGCCCGATCGTGCAATTCGCCGCCCAGACCTTCCGGCGCGGCGTAGCCCTGCACGCCCAGGCCGGCAAACACCACGCCACAGCTTTCGTTGCAGCACGCATCGCAGGAACGCGCGGAGAGCGTGCGTGATAGCGATCCCGGAGCATGCCGACCCCAAGGATCCCCGCTGGGAAGTCGCCTACCTCCACCTCGCACACGGACTAGTCATGGCGGGCACGAGAGCCAAGATCATCGCGCGCTTCACTGACCTGCCCTCAAAAAAGATCCAGCGCCTTTACCGGGCACTGCGGGGCATGGATCCGCCCGCAGGCCCCATCATGCAGGGCAATGCCCGGTTTTTCGCGATTCCCGGCAAGCA
>JAIETP010000030.1 GCA_019744975.1 Burkholderiales bacterium | reverse complement strand
GTACTGATGACCGTGACCGTGGGAACACCCAGGTCTTCAAGCTCGGCCGCGTCACGCGCGGTCCAGGGGGTTGAGGATCCTCAGTGCCCGACGCCGTTGATGACTGCATCGCAGGATGCCGCCATTTCCTTCGCAAAGGGCGACGGTATGCCGAGATAACTCTTGCGCCAGAAGCGGACTTCCACGCCGTAGTCCCGCGCCAGCACGTCTGCGACACCCCGCAGCACGAGATCCGCAAACTCCTTGCAGTTATCGAGAATCCCGACGCGGGCGCCCTTCAGGGTGGCCAACCGCGGGGCCAGCCCCTTCAACGCGGAGTCGATTGCCCCCGTGGGCACATGCACTTCAACACCGCCGATATTTTCCCTGCGATCCACTGACATTGTCCCGCCCCCGATCAAATTGACCGTTTATCGTATTCCCAACTGCTATAACCATCCAATAATATAAAGTTTTATATAATAATCATTGCTTATCAAATGACAGCCTGCGCCACGCCCTCCCGATGAAAACCCACCAACTGCGTTATCTGACCGAAATCGCGGCACAGGGACTCAATTTCTCCAATGCCGCCGCTGCGTTGCATACCTCCCAGCCGGGCATCAGCCAGCAAATCCGGCTGCTGGAGGAAGAACTCGGGGTGGACCTTTTTATCCGCAACGGCAGCCGCATTGTTGAAATGACCGAGCCCGGTCGCAGGATCGTCGGCATCGCCAAGCAGGTACTGCGGCAGATGGACGACATCAAGGCGGTGGCGAGTGAATTCACCGAAGGCGACAAGGGAAAGCTGGTCGTTGCAGCAACATTCACGTTCGCACACTACGTCCTTCCCGACGTATTCCGGCGGTTTGTCGAGCTTCATCCCAAAGTCGAACTGGCACTGCTGCAGGGAAACCCCGCCCATGTCGCGCAACTCGTGGCTTCCGGCGAGGCCGATATCGCCGTTACCGCAAGGCCGGCCAAATCATTCCCGGCGCTGCAGCTAATCGATTACTGCAAGCTGCCCCGCACTTTGCTGGTGCCGCGCAAGCATCCCCTGTTGAAAGCCAAACGGGTGACCCTCAAGGAAATTTCCGCTTATCCGCTGGTCACCCTGGATGTCGGTTCGCACGGACAATCAAAAATGCGGGAGACCTTTACCAGGAGCAAACTGACCCCGCGCATCGCCTTTACCGGCGTCGACATTGACGTGGTCAAGGCATTCGTCGAAGCGGGGCTGGGGATCGCGATCCTTCCCGCGCTGGCTTATGACAGCAAACGCGACCCGGGACTCAGCGCGATGGACGTCAACCATCTGTTCGAGTCCCACACCGGATGCCTGGCGATCCGAAAAAACCAGTATCTCCGCGGCTTTGCTTTCGATTTCATCGAAACGCTTGCCCCCGCCCTGGACCGGCGTGCTTTACGTAGCATGCTCGGCAGTACCCAGGAAGCGCCGACGCACTGAATCATCAGGCCGCAGCCGGCTCGGTCAGCGGTACCGTCGTCGAATCGTAGCCGTAGACCCAGGATGGATCGGTCTTGTCCTTCAGCCAAGTATTGGCACTGGAGCCAGCCTGGATTGCTGATGCGCGCGGTTTGCGAATCGCTTCATAGAGTTTGAACGCAGCAGACAAACCATCGGCCTCGACTCCCGTCAGCACCCGCGACAGGATGGCCGCGTCTTCCAGCGCAGAAGCTGCGCCCTGCGCCATATACGGTGTCATCGGATGGCAGGCATCACCGAGCAGCGCGACGCGCCCCTCGGACCAACGCGACAGCGGATCGCGCTCGAACAAACCCCATTTGTAGACTTCGGGGCAGGCCTGCAGGATCGCCTGCACTTCCGGATGGAACCCGGCATACAGCGCACGCAGTTCCTCCAGATCGCCTTTCGCCGACCACGACTCCGGCGTAATCCAGTCCGCCTTCTCCGGCACCGAGGTCACGAAATACAGCTCGTCACGGTTGCGCGTGACGAAGTACACCACCATGTGCCGGTCCGGTCCCCACCACTTGGTGCGCACAGGGGCCATGGTCACGCCCTGAATGCGTGATGCCGGGAAAGTCGTACGGTAGGCCACCCGACCGGTGAAATGCGCCTTCTCCGGCCCGAGCATCTGTTCGCGGATCAGCGAATGCACACCGTCGGCGCCGATCACTGCATCAGCCTTGATCATCACGCCATTCGTGAAATGCAGATCAACACCGCCGGACTTCTGATCAAAAAATTTCAGCTTCATGCCGAGATGCACGATGTCCTGCGGCACCACATCGGCAATCGCCGCATGCAGATCACCACGATGCAGGAACAGGTATGGCGCACCGAACTTCTGCATCACCTCAGCACCCAGCGGCAATTCACTGCTGGGTTTGCCGCTGTCCCATTCGCGGCTCAAGGCAAAATCCGCCTGAAAGGCCGTGCTCACCAGCCGCTCTTCAACACCCAGCAGACGCAAAACCTTCATCGCATTCGGCGCCATCTGGATGCCGGCACCCACACGCGCAAACTGCGTCGCCTGTTCAAACACATTCACGGTATGTCCCGCACGGCGCAACAACGCAGCAGCAGCCAGCCCGCCGATGCCGGCACCGATAATCGCTATGGAGAGGGGTTTCATAAAATAATGAATTAAATCAAATACTTATTTGCGTCTTATCCCCTCTCCCCGTTTTTACGGGGAGAGGGTTAGGGTGAGGGGCGCACTTGAAGCGAGGAGCAACGTAATCAAAGCGCCGTAATCTTCGCCTCAGTAACCACCTTCCGCCACTTAGGAATCTCGCGCTGGATATGCGCAGCAAATCCCTCGGGCGTGGTCGGCGTCAAATCGACCGTGTTGAAACGCTCACGAAGTGCCTTCTGCTGCAGCACCTTCCCGATCTCCTGCGACAGCCGATCAACAATAGGCCGCGGCGTACCGGCCGGCGCCAGCAGGCCGAACCAGATCGTCGATTCATAACCCTTCACACCCGCTTCGGCGAGCGTTGGCAGATCCGGCGCAGAAGCTGCACGTTTAGCACTGGTCACACCCAATACCTTGACGCGACCGGCACGCGCTTCAGCCAGCCCCGCCGCACCCAGCATCATGTCCACATGCCCCGCCATCACATCAATCATCGCCGGACCCGCGCCCTTGTACGGCACATGCAGCAGGTCCACGCCTGCGAGCAGTTTCAGCAATTCACCGGCCAGATGATTCGATGAACCGTTGCCGCCCGATGCAAAGGTGAGTTTGCCCGGCTGGCGTTTCGCCAACGCGATCAGTTCTTTCACGTTCTTCGCTGGCACCGAGGGATGCAACACCAAAAATAATGGCGTGGTCACACACAGCGACAAAGGTGCGAAATCCTTGACCGGGTCATAAGGCAGATCCTTGGTCACCGCCGGATTGATCGCGAGACTGGTCACGCTGCCGTACACCAGCGTGTAACCGTCAGCCGGCGATTTCGCGACGAGCTGCATGCCGATCGCCTGCGATGCACCGGGACGGTTTTCAACAAGGATCTGCTGGCCCAGGGCTTCGGTCAGTCCGCCACCGATGGCGCGGGGGACCAGGTCGCCGAGACCGCCGGCGGTGTAGGGGGAAATGATGCGGATGGGTTTGACGGGGTAGTTCTGCGCGCGTACGGCTGGGGCCACGAATGCGGTGGCACCCGCAGCGGTCAGCATCAGAAATAGCAGGGAGATATTGCGCATGACGCTTCTCGTTTTATTAATTCAGGAAGCGCAGTTTACGACGGAGGCGTAAGATGAAAAAGGGTAACTCACATTGCGAGGGCATGATGGTGATTAATACTTACGTGATCGGCGCAGCGATCAGCCGACCCGTACCCTAGAGCCAATTGTTCAAGGTAACATACACGCACTATGGTCCAAACCTCGTATCCCCCCCCCGGAGCCTCTTTGCTCCAAACCGCAATCCTTGACGAGATCGTCGGGTCGCATGCCGCGCAAGTGGTCATAGACGAGCTGGGGCTCGTAATGGCCACGCACCTAGGTTCCAAGCGAGAACGGAATGAAGATCGCATCGCAGTTGCACGCATCGCGGCACCCAATACAGAAACGTACACAGTAGCTATCGTTTGTGATGGTGTCGGTGGTTCAGAGTCGGGCGACCAAGCAGCAGCGCTTGCCATTGCTAGCATCATCGTCGACCTCGCCCAGCAACAGGGACGCTCCCCTTTGAAGGAACTAGCTGTTTCCCTTGTTAGGCAAGCCGACAACCTTGTCCGAAAGGAGCTTCAAGGACGCGGAGCGACGACTTTGGTAATGCTCCTTGCCACGGCGAGCGGGCATTTTGTCTGTGCCAACGTAGGCGATAGCCGCGCGTACAGCTGGAATCCAAATTCGAACAAGCTGGATCAGGTTACGATTGACGACACGATCGAGAACGAATTGAAAGATCTACCGGGCAACGGCGCCGATCTAATCAAAGCGCGCGGACTGCAAGGTCGACTTTCCCAAGCAGTTGGCGAGGGTGGAAGAACCGCTGATGAATTGCGCATCCAGACGTACGCAAAGGATCGCTTTCGTTTCGGCGCCGTGCTGGGTTCAGACGGTTTGTGGCGTGCGGCAAGGGACTTCGAAACTGCCGTGGCAAGTGCAACCACCCCCACCGATGCTGTTCGACGTGCCATTGCCCTCGCAAATTGGGTAGGCGGTGTGGACAACGCTTCGTTGATTGCTATTGCCGATGTGGAACGACTATGTGGTCGCCGACAGGAGCGGACCTCCGCTGGTCGATGGCAAACGGAAATCGCCTTGTGGTCGTCGTCAACCAAGATCAAGATTCTGACTAACAATTGGATAGCCGAAGACAAGTCCACTCAGGCGCGTGTCAAGCCAGCAAGGCAAAAGAAAATCGCTAAGAAGAAGCGGTACCGGGAAACCGTAAACGAGCCACAGCTAAGACTTGAAACGGTCGAGTCCAAAGAAGCCAGACCGAAGATTGAAGTGACGATCAGCAATGAACACAAAAAGAGCGAATAAGCCAAGAGATAGAAGAAAGGGAGCGAGGGGTGAAACTTCCGCCGCGATACAAGACTTTGACGAAGAGCGTACTCGCAGGCGGATTCGGAACAGTTATCCCCCTCGAGGACACTTTCCTTAAAAGAGTTGTTCTTTTGAAGGTGATACAGGACCCAGCAAACAACGCTCAACTTCAAAATGAACTCAAAGGCCTTTGCAAGGCCCGCTCGCGCTATGTCGTTGAGATATACGACGTCATCGCGAGTGAGAAGGGCGAAATTACAGGTATCGTCATTGAGCGTCTCCGCGGCCGAGATTTCTCGGTATTCCATAAGGAGGCGACGAGTAATCCGCAGGGTTATCTCAAAATCCTCTATCAGCTTGCAGGTGCACTTCGCGATTTGCATGCTGCGGGAATCATTCACCGCGACCTAAAACTCGAAAACTTCAAAGAATCTGCCGCTGGTGTCGTCAAGCTGTTCGACTTCGGTATATCGTCACCGGATGGCGGTTACAAGACAAAGCAAAACAAGGGCACGCTCATTTATGCAGCACCAGAGCTATATGTGCCAGGCGCGACGATTACGCCCGAGATGGATATCTACGCTCTAGGGGTATGCGCATGGGCGCTCGCCCATCCAAAATTTCCTAAGCAGTTGTTGGAGATGCCACCGCAAACGTCCGGGCGAGCCCCATCCATTAGCACTGTGATACCAACCGCTGACAAGCAGGCTGATGGTCTTCACAAAGAAGTTATCAACGTTCTCGATGCGTGTCTTGATCCGCAGCCAAAAAATCGGCCCGCAGCTGGCCAGATCAGCTCTGTATTAGCTAGGCACCTCAGTCGGAATAAGCACCGCGGTCTTTTTGTGCAAGGTATTGAAAAGGTGATTGAGCTGTCTGCAAATCAACCATCGGTCTCGCTGAAGATCGGCACGTTGGGCCAACTGAAGGTGGCCTATGATGGACTTCGATTCTCGATCGCTGAAGTTGGAGGTTCGGTCAGCATCAATAATATACCGGCCGAACCGGGCCATGTGCTGCACGAGGCGTGTGTCCTTGGATTTGGTGAAGAAAGTCTGGGAGCAGCTAGGCAGTGGGTCACATTCTTCTCGTCGCACCCGGAGGTCGCCCTATGAAGTTCAAGGCTGGCGAGGTCATCGCAGGACGGTATAGGATTGTTGCTTTTCACCTTGAGGGTGGAATGCAAGAAGTCTATCGCTGCTCCGACCTTACGCTGGAACGAGTCGTTGCACTGAAGACGCCGCGCGAGGGGATCGTCGATAAGCGGTTCAGTAGAGGCGCGCAGATGGGCGCCCGCGTCGTGCACCCAAATGTGGCAGCGACTCTTGACTACGTCGAAGAAGGCGCTAACCGTTGCATAGTAGAGGAGTTCATTGAAGGGAAAGACCTTGGCAGACGACTCGAGAGCGAGTTTTTCTTTCTCGATCCGTCGCTCACCGCTTGGGTCGTACATAACATTGCTAAGGGACTTCAAGCTGCACACAGGGTAGGCATTTGCCACCGTGATCTAAAGCCCAGCAACATCATGACCTCCGCCGATGGCCATTTTGACATTATCAAGTTGACCGACTTTGGCATTGCAAAGCTCGCTGAGAAGGAATTGGAAGCTGAGATTGAGAAATTCGAGCAAAATAACAACACCCTGACTTCATCGAGCACGTTACTCGGGGCAGTTCCGTATTTGGCCCCGGAATGCTGGAGCGATTGGTCAAGTGTCGGACAACCAGCTGATATCTGGGCTCTCGGCGCAATCGCCTGCCATTTGTTGCACGGAAAGCCGCCGTTCGGTGCAGGCAAGGGAGCCATAATGAAAATGGCGCAGGCGCAACTGACCGGGAAGATCGAGGTAAGTCCGCCTGAATGGTTTTCTAAGCATCAGGAAACAGCGCAACTTGAGCAGGAGCTGTGGGCTCTAGTGCAAGGCTGTCTGCAGATTGACCCTGCGCTTCGGATTAAGGCAGACGAGGCCTTACAAAGATGCGAGGCTTTGTGCTACTCGGCGACTCCAAGAAAGACTGGTGTGGTAGAAACCTATCCCCTTAAGTACCGAAATGGCGGGACAGCTACGGCCGGTTACATATCGGTAGATGGTGGTGGCTCCGTATTCTTTCATCGCTCCGAATTCTTCAGCGCGGGAGTCAAACCCCAAGTAGGCCAACGCGTAAACTTTAGCAAAGCGGCTGGGAAGCCGAACGAGCGTTGCTCTCCAGTACTACTTCTGAAAAACCCGTAGCATCCCACCGCCGTGTCGATTCAATTAGAGACGCGGTAGCGCCCATCGGCGCGGTCAGCTCCAACTTCGGGTGTGACCCAGGTCGCGCCCATTAATCCCTAAGCCTGCTTAACCAAAATCCCAAGCTCGATCGCGCGTTGAAATACGGCATCAGGAATCAAAGCCTCATCACGCCCCACCGCTTCTGCCAAATGCAAGAACCATGAATACTTTGCCCCGTGCTCTGGAAATTGACTTAGTAACTCTGTCACTCGCGTTTTTGCTGAAGTAAACCAAAAATTATTAAAGGGATTTACGAACGATAACCCCTGAAAGTGCAAGATCGGCGCGGTGAAAAGCCCATGTTGGAAGCGTGCCATCCAAAGGCCCAAGTGCAAATCTACCTCTGGCGAGAATGTCACTGCAGGCATCTTTACCATCCCCTCAAGCTTGACTGCTCGGACAAGTGCGTCGCTGACAACAAATAGATTCCCGTTTTCGCGTCGCTCCCAATAGCGCCCGTAAGCGATACCACCGCGAATCATCCAATTTTGCCCGAGGGTCGCAAACCATAAAAGATTTACCGCATGAAGTACGGGGGTTAACTCATCAGCCACTATTAAAATAGAATCTGAATAAATCGATACTTCGGCCTTTTCCGGCATAGGCCAATCTCGTATCTTCTCCATAAACTCTTTATATACAGCTATTGTCTCCTCAAAACGATTTTCAACCGCATTAGCGAACCCAAGAACGTCGCAAAATGCCACATAGCGCATTCGAATTTGATCACTTTCGTTTGTCATCGACGTTTGATTAGACATGAGCTAAACATTAACGCTGATCGGATCAGTGATTTTCTCCGAAGCCCGCAGCAGCACGGTTAAGCCGATCCCGAATCGCAAACCACTCCGCCTGATCCGGCAGCTGCTCCACCAGAATCGCATCACAACCCGCCTGATCCAGCTCGCGCAGATTGGCATACAGATCATGTGCATAACCCGCCGCATTCGCCGGCGCAGCCACCCACACCAACTCTTTCAGTAATGGGCGCAACGCAGTCCGCGCCAGCACCGCCACACGCTTGCCCTGCCGCGTCAGGCTGTGCGCGAGTTCGATGATCAGGTCGCCTTCCATCAGCATCACCGGGGTCTGCGGCGAGTAATGTTTTTCCAGCGTGCCGGATACACGCGGCGCGTCGGCATCGGGTGCTGCGAGAGGCACGCCGAGTGCGGCTTCGAGTTGCTGTGGTGTGATCCAGCCCGGGCGCAGCAAGCTTGGCGTCGCGCGCGAACAGTCGACGATGGTGGATTCGATGCCGACATCGGCAGCGCCGCCATCGAGTACGCAGGCGACTGCATCGCCGAATTCCTCGCGCACGTGGGCTGCCGTAGTTGCCGATACACGGCCGAAACGATTCGCTGAAGGTGCGGCAACACCGCCGCCGAACTCACGCAGCAGTGCCTGCGCAACCGGATGCGAAGGTACACGAATCGCGACTGTGTCCTGACCGCCGGTGACTTCATCGGATACGCGCGGATTGCGTTTGAGTACGAGGGTCAGCGGGCCGGGCCAGAATTTTTTGGCCAAAACATGTGCGGCCGGCGGAATGTCGCGCGCCCAGTTGGCGAGTTGCACGGCGTCGGCGACATGGACAATCAGCGGATGGTTGGAGGGCCGGCCCTTGGCGGCGTAGATCTTGCGCACGGCATCGGCATTCGAGGCATCGGCGCCGAGGCCGTAGACGGTCTCGGTGGGGAATGCGACGAGTTCGCCGGCTTTGAGGACGGCGGCGGCGTGGGTGATGTCGGCTGGTGGGACGGAAAGCGTCATCAGGCGATTATGCCGCGACACAATAAAATAATCAATTAAAACAAATACTTACAATATCCCTCCGTCAGGCTCGCCTGATTTGGTCATCAAGCCGTCTGATCTGCGCAATGATCGTCACCAGCTTCTCGCCATCGGGCGTCAGCGTGTATTCGGTGCGCGGCGGCACTTCGGCATACGACCGCTTGTCGAGCAAACCGTAACGCGTCAGCTTGCGCAGGCGCTCTGACAGCACCTTGGTGGAGATGCCTTCGATATGGCGCTCCAGCACGCCGGGCCGCGAGATGCCGGCGGCGACGGCCTGCAGCACCGACACCGACCATTTGCAGCCGACGACATCTTCAAGCTGGCGATATTCGGAATCGGCTGCCGGAATTTTTTTTGCCTTCATAGTCTTCGATTTACACCAAAAAGTACCCGGGGCTCCGGAAAGTGCCTGCTGTTCGCCTGTGCGCGCACGGCCCAGGATGCGCAGGTGCATGTGGCACACCCAATCCACTCAAGGAGAACCGCATGAAAACCAAGGCTCAGTTTTATCACGCTGGATGCCCCGTGTGTATTGAAGCAGAACAGAAAGTTGCGCACGCGATGGATCCGGCGAAATACGACGTGGAAATCGTCCATCTCGGTCAAAACAAGGGCCGCCTGAAGGATGCAGCGGCCGCAGACGTGAAATCGGTGCCGGCGCTGGTGCTCGATGGCGCACCTTTCCATATCAACTTCGGCGCCTCGATTGACGCGCTGCGCTGATTGTTGCCGCGGAAACACAAGGGGCGCGCTGTCCGAGAATAACAGCCATTTTCCGTCACCCCGGCGAAAGCCGGGGTCCAGGAACTCACATCTCATCCGCTGCCACCTGCCTGGATTCCGGCCTGCCCCCCAAGGGGACTTCCTTCGGGGCGCGCCGGAATGACGGGCTCTGGAATTAGACGGACATTGCCAGCGGCTTGAACTGCTTGCTCAGCTTCAGCCCCTGCGACTGATAGTTCGAGCCGATGTTCACGCCGTAGATTTTTTCCGGCTCGCCGAGCAGGCGTTCGTAGATCAGGCGGCCGACGTCCTGGCCGTGTTCGATCATGAAGGGCACGTCGTGCGAGCGCACTTCGAGCACAGCGCGCGCCCCCTTCAAGTTGTTGGCGCCGTATCCGAAACCGGGATCAAAAAAACCGGCGTAGTGAATTCGGAATTCGCCGACCGAGGGGTCGTAGGGCACCATCGATGCAGCGTGGCTGTTGGGGATGCGTACGCGTTCGCGCGACACCAGAATATAAAAATCGTCGGGGCTCAGCACCAGGCTGCGCTCGGCGTTGCGTGTGATCGGCTCCCAGAAATCGAGCGGATCGTAATGATTGAGCTTCGATAAATCAATCAAGGGCGCGTGGTGTTTGGCGCGGTATCCAATGATGCCCTTGCTGGCGTCACCTTCAAGGTCCACCGAAATCCACAAACCATTTTTGATGATCGCCGGCAGCGGGCCGTCGCTGTCGGAATAAACCAGCTTCAGCGTCTGGTCGAGTTCGGTGAGTTTGGTGTCTGAGGGCGGCGGATTACCGCGGACAAAACGAATTTGATTGAGCCGTGTCCCCTGCTGCGCCAGCACGCTGAAGGTGTGCGGCATGATTTCCACATACAGCTTGCCCTTGTAGCCGGCGGCCACACCTTCGAACTCGGCGCCGCAGTCGGTGATCAGCCGCGTGAAAATATCCAGTCGCCCGGTGGAGCTTTTCGGATTGGCGTAACCGGCGATGTCGGCGGGCAGCTTCAGTTCTTCCATCAGCTCGGCGATATAAACACAACCTTTCTCGAGCACGACGGGTTTAGTCAAGTCAATCTGGTGCATTTTCAGGCGATCGATTTTCGCCTGTACCGTCGAGGCCTTGCCCGGCAGGAAACTCGCACGCACGCGCCATGCCGTTGCACCCAGACGCAGATCGAGGCTCGCCGGCTGGATCTGCGATACATCAACGCCGCCTTCGGCGCTGATGCGACCGCCTTCGATCAGCTTGGCGATGTCGCGGTCGGGCAGGATGCCGGTGGTCACGCCGTCAGCGGACGTTTTGCTGTCCGGTTCGTTGAATAGTTTGCCGGCGTCGCGGTTCATACCCGTTTTTCCTCAGGTTCCAAGCAGCATACGCTGCGCTTCGCGGTACTTCGCGGCGGTTTTGGCCAGCACATCGGCGGGCAGGCGCGGCGCCGGGGCTTTTTTGCCCCAGGGCTGGGTTTCCAGCCAGTCGCGGACAAATTGTTTGTCAAAACTCGGTGGGCTGATGCCGGTGCGGTATTCGGCGGCGGGCCAGAAGCGCGAGGAATCCGGCGTCAGCGCTTCGTCGATCAGCACGATGTTGCCGGCGGCATCGGTGCCGAATTCGAATTTGGTGTCGGCGATGATGATGCCGCGTGTCACGGCAAAGGCCGCGGCTTCGGTATAAAGCTTGATCGACAGCTCCTTCACCTTCGCCGCATTCGCGGCACCGATGGTTTTGACAACATCGTCGTAGGTGATGTTTTCGTCGTGATGGCCGGCGGGGGCTTTGGAGGCCGGCGTGAAAATCGGCTCGGCGAGTTTTTGCGCCTGCTTCAATCCGGCCGGCAGCTTGACGCCGCAGATGGCACCCGTTTTCTGATAATCGCTCCAGCCCGAACCGATGAGGTAGCCGCGCACCACGGCTTCAACCATCAGCGGTTTGTATTTGTGCACCACCATCGCGCGGCCCGCGATCTGTGCGCGTTCTTCCGGCGCCACCACCGAGGCCGGATCAATGCCGGTCAGGTGATTCGGGGCGATGTGTTTCAGCTTGTCGAACCAGAAATACGACACTTCGGTCAGCACGCGGCCCTTGCCCGGGATCGGATCATCGAGAATCACATCAAAAGCCGACAAGCGGTCGCTTTGCACCACCAGCAGTTTGTCGTCACCGACGGCGTAGAGATCGCGCACCTTGCCGCGATGCAAGAAGGGCAGGCTTTTGAGGTCGGATTGGTACAGCGGGGTGTCGCTCATTGCAGATTAATCTTTCCAGTCGGGATATAAAGCGCTGCGTACGATCAGCGCTTTTTGCAGTGCTGCATCGGCGGTGGCGCCGAGCATCGTGTAATGGCCCATTTTGCGGCCGTCGCGGGCTTCATGTTTGCCGTAGAGATGCAGCTTGGCTTCCGGCACATTGAACACACGCTCCCACTGCGGCTGGCCATGCTGCCAGGCTTCGCCGAGCAGATTCACCATCACCACGGGCGCCAGCAGGCGCGTATCGCCCAGCGTCAGGCCGCACAATGTACGTACCTGCTGTTCGAACTGCGAGGTGGCACAGGCATCCAGCGTGTAATGACCGCTGTTGTGCGGGCGCGGCGCCATTTCGTTGACCAGCAGCGCGCCCGATTCGGTGATAAAAAATTCCACCGCAAGCACACCGCAATAATCGAGTTTTTCCGCGATTTTCAACGCCCATTGCTCGGCGCGTTGCGCGAGTTCGGGTGGGACACGCGCCGGCACGATGCTGACATCGAGGATGCCGTTGCGATGGCGATTCTCGGCCACCGGAAATCCACGCCCCACCCCGTCGGCGCCACGCGCAACCACTGCGGAGATTTCGCATTTCAATGCAATGCGCTGTTCCAGCACACAGGATTCAGCGCCCATGTCCTTGAAGGCCTTGCGCGCTTCGGCGGCATTGGCGACGCGGGCCTGGCCTTTGCCGTCGTAACCGAAACGCGCGCGCTTGAGGATGCCGGGAAACAGTTTGGCATCGGCGCCGTCGATGTCGGCGATGTTTTCAATGACGGCATGGGGCGCGACTTCGATGCCGCAGGAACGCACAAAGTTTTTTTCGCGGATGCGGTCCTGCGCGATGGCCACGGCATCACCGGCAGGCCGCACCGCGCAATGGCTGGCCAGCCAGCGCAGGCTGTCGGCGGGGACGTTTTCAAATTCGGTGGTGACGGCGGCGCAGGTATCGGCCAGCTGCTGCAGTGCTTCGCGGTCCTGGTAGGCGGCTTTGAGGTGCACATCGGCGATGGCGCCCGCGGGGCTCAGCGGATCGGGATCAAGCACGGTGACGCGGTACCCCATGCTGTGCGCAGCCAGCGTGAACATGCGGCCAAGTTGGCCGCCGCCCAGCATGCCGAGCATGGCGTCGGGAAAAATCATGGCCAAAACCTGAACCTTTTAACAGGATGTACAGGATGAACAAGATAAAAACCGGACATGCGTGGTGTCATCCTGTTAATCCTGTCCATCCTGTAAATTGATTTTCACCTTTCATTTTTTGACAGGCAGTTTCATCGCGCGCACGGTCGCGGTCAGCTTTTTGCGGAAGGCGGTGAGTTTTTTTGCGAGCTTGGCATCGCTACGCGCCAACATCGCCACCGCAAACAGCCCGGCGTTGGCGGCACCCGCTTCACCAATGGCAAAAGTCGCCACCGGCACGCCTTTGGGCATTTGCACGATGGACAGCAGGGAATCCAGGCCTTGCAGGCTGCGCGTGGTCACCGGGACGCCGAGGACGGGCACGATGGTTTTGGCGGCGAGCATGCCCGGCAGGTGGGCCGAGCCGCCGGCGCCGGCGATGATGCATTGCAGGCCGCGAGGCGCCGCTTGTTCCGCGTATTCGTACAGGGCATCGGGCGTGCGGTGCGCGGAAACCACTTTGGCTTCACAGGGCACACCGAATTGTTTCAGCATATTGACGGCATGTTGCATCACGTCCCAGTCGCTTTGACTGCCCATGACGATGCCAACCAGCGGTTTTTTCACACTCCACCCCTTTACTTTTCGAGCCGCCTTAAAGTCATATTTTACAGTACGGACACGCAGCTACGGGCGCGCAAAAGGACTGCTAGAATCGGCCGACCCGCGTGACACCATTCATCCATTCCGCATCAGCCAAGCGCGCTCCGAAGGAAGTCCCCTTGGGGGGCACTCATATCGCGCCGCCCCCATCCGAGGAGAACACCCAGATGATCAAGCCCTTGCATTGCGCATGCACCCTCGTCGGTGCACTGGCCGCGAGCCTCGCATTGCCGGCCGCCGCCTACCCCGACCGACCCATCCGTATGGTGGTCATCTCGGCGCCGGGCGGCACCACCGACATCATGTCGCGCATGCTGGCGCAGTACATGGGCGAGGGCCTCGGCCAGCAGGTGGTGATCGACAACCGGCCCGGTGGCGGCGGCATCATTTCCGCGGAAATCGTGTCGCAGGCGGTGCCCGACGGCCATACGGTGCTTTATTCCCACACCAGTTTTTCGGTGATGCCCAGCCTGCACAACAAACTGCCGTACGACACGATCAAAAGTTTTGAACGGATCAGCCTGTTTGCGTTATTCCCCGGTGTGCTGCTGGTCAACAACAACCTGCCGGTCAAAAGCGTCAAGGAACTGATTGCCTACGCCAAGGCCAATCCGGGCAAGGTCAATTACGCGGCGGGCACCACCGGCGCCAGTGCGCATCTCGCCGGTGCGTTGTTCAAGTCGATGGCCAATATCGACATCGTGCATGTGCCGTACAAGGGCACCGGCGCGCAGCTGATTTCGGTCACCGGCGGTGAAACCCAGATGACCTTTGCCACCGTGCCCGCGGCGCTGCCGATGGTCAAAAACAATCGCGCGCGGGCCATTGCCGTCGGTTCAGCCAAACGTTCGGGTGCATTGCCCAACGTGCCCACCGTCGCCGAAGCCGGCCTGCCTGGTTTTGATGTCAGTGCCTGGAATGGCGTGATGGCGCCGGCCGGCACGCCGCCCGCCATCATCAAAAAGCTCAACGGCGAAATGCAGCGTGTGGCCGCACTCGCCGAAATAAAGGAACGCGCTGCGGTGCAGGGCGCAGAACTGGCGACAACCACGCCGCAGGAATTCACCCGTCACCTGCAGGCTGAAATCGTCAAATGGGGCAAGCTGGTCAAGGAATCGGGATTGGTGAACAAGTAAAACATCGGTTAAAAGCGATATATTAATAAGTATTTGATTTTAAAGGATATTTAATGAATTCTGCTCCAGGAATGCGGCCCGGCGACGAACTCGCCGGCAAGGTCGCGCTGGTGACCGGCGGCGCGCGCAACATCGGCCGCTGCATTGCGCTGTCGCTCGCGGCGGGTGGTGCCACGGTGATGGTCAATGCCAACACTTCGCGCGCCGAAGGCGAGGCCACTGTTGAGATGATCAAAAAAGCCGGTGGCAAAGCCGCGCTGCACATCGCCGATGTCACCGACCCGAAACAGGTTGCGCAACTCGTCGCCGAAACCGTGAAACAGTTCGGCCGCATCGACATGGTGGTCAACAACGCGGCGATTCGCGCCGAGACCCCTTTCGACAAAATCACCTTTGAAGAATGGAAACGCGTGACCTCCATCGTGCTTGATGGCGCGTTCCTGACCACACAGGCGGCGCTGCCGCATCTGATCAAGGCCGGCGGCGGTGCCGTGGTCAACATCGGCGGCCTGACCGGACACAAGGGCGCGCTGCACCGCTCGCATGTGGTTGCCGCAAAAGGCGGCCTCGCCGCGATGACCAAGGCGGTGGCGATCGATCTCGCCGCCAGCAACATCACCGTGAACTGCGTGGTGCCCGGCACCGTCGAGACCGTGCGCGGCCTGCCCGGCGCGCCGCCGCGGCCCGATCATCGCGTGACGCTGCCGCCCGTGGGCCGGCGCGGCCTGCCGGAAGAAATCGCCGCGATGGTGCGCGTGTTGTGCGGACCCGACGCGCGTTACATCACCGGACAATCTATACATATCAACGGCGGAGGACTGATGCCATGAGTAAAAAAACCAGCAAAAATTCCGGATCGGCGATTTCGCCGCTGATGAAAACCCTGGCCACCTATATGGCCGGAGCGGCAAAAAAACCGCTGCCCAAGGCGGTCGCGGAAAAAACCAAACACCATGTGCTCGACACCATCGCGGCGATGGTTTCCGGTTCGCGGCTGCTGCCGGGCCGCAAGGCGATCAATTATGTGAAAACGCTGGGCGGCAAACCCGAGGCCATCGTCATCGGTACAAAAATCCTGGTCAATGCCGAACAGGCCGCGCTCGCCAACGGCATGCTGGCCCACGCCGACGAGACCGACGATTCCCACGCACCGTCGCTGTCGCATCCCGGCTGTGCCGTGGTGCCGGCTGCGCTGGCCATGGCCGAACGCGAAAAAGCCAATGGCACACAATTGCTGCGCGCCGTGGCGCTGGGTTATGACATCGGTTCGCGCATCAACATGTCGCTGCATCCCTACGATTTCCGCTCGGCGGGACATTCCACGCACAGCTTCGGCCCGGGCTTCGGCGCGATGGCCGCGGCCTCGCTGCTCGCCGGCCTCAAATACGACGGCATGCGCCATGCGCTGTCGTACGCCGCGCAGCAATGTTCGGGCATCTCCTGCTGGATGCGCGACGAGGAACACATCGAAAAAGCCTTCGATTTCGGCGGCATGCCGGCGCGCAACGGCGTTGCCGCCGCAGCGATGGTGTCTTCCGGATTCAGTGCGGTCGAAGACGTGTTCTCCGGCGAACGCAATTTCTACATCGCCTACGACGAGACGCGGCGCATCGGCCGCGCGCCACAGCCGCAGACGCTGATCAAGGACCTCGGCAGGACGTACGAGATCATGAACACCAACATCAAGCGCTGGTCGGTCGGCTCTCCGATCCAGGCTCCCCTGGACGCGCTGCTCGACCTGATCCGCATCCACCGCGTGAAGGCGCAGGATGTGGCCAGCCTGGTGGTGCGTGTCGCGCACCAGGGTGCGAACACCACCGACAACCGCAACATGCCCGACATCTGCATGCAGCACATGTGCGCGGTGATGCTGATCGACGGCATTGTCACCTTCGAATCCTCGCATGACGAAAAACGCATGAACAACAAGCAGGTGCTCGACCTGCGCAAAAAGATCACGCTGCTCGGCGACGACGCGCTGACGCGTGCAATGCCCTCCCGCCAGGGCATCGTCGAACTGAAACTGAAGGACGGTCGCATGCTGCGCAATCACGTCAAGGCGGTGCGCGGCACTTCCGACAATCCGATGACCCGCGCCGAAGTCGATGAAAAATGTTTCCACCTGATGGCGCCGATCCTCGGCAAGGGCCGCGCGCGCAAGCTTTGTGATGCGGTGTGGAACATCGAAAAAATCGGCAATGTCACCAAGCTGCGCGCGTTGTTGAAGGCCTGAAATACTCCATTCCGTTCGCCCTGAGCTTGTCGAAGGGTGAACGGGATTGCAGTATCACCCGTGGTTCGACAGGCTCACCACGAACGGATTTGCCAAGATGCTGTTACGGCAAAAAAGGAGAACCACTATGTCCTGGAAATTCGAACTGCTGAAAAAACCCGCGGGCATTCCGATCACCGAAGGCCCGGTGTGGGACGGTGAGTATCTGTATTTCACCCATATCCACGCCAGCACGATTTTCCGCTACGACCTGAAAACCAATGCGATTTCGCCGTGGCGCACCGGCATCAACCGCGTCAACGGACTCGCCTTTGATACGCTGGGCCGGCTGTTCGGCTGCTGTCAGGGCGGCCGCAGCATGCTGCGCTTCGACCCCGACGGCAAAAACGTGGTGATCGCCGACAAGATCGAAGGCAAACGCCTCAATACGCCGAACGACCTGGCGATTGATCGCAAGGGCCGCATCTGGTTCACCAATCCCTGGAATGAAGGCAACGTCGACGCGACAGAGAAGCAGGAGCTCGATAATCGTTCGGTGCTGCGCATGGATCCGCAAAAAGACGGTTCTTACACGGTGACCCGCGTGACTTTCGATACGACGCAACCAAACGGTATTCTGGTATCACCGGACCAAAGTACGCTGTATGTCGCCGAAAGCAGTTTCACTGCCGGCATCGCGCGCGAGTTGCGCGCCTATCCGATCAACGAGGACGGCAGCCTCGGCAAGCCCCGGGTGCTGTTCACCTGGGGCGAGGACCATCGCGGCGTTCATCGCGGCATTGACGGGATGTGCCTGGACATCGATGGCAACATCGTCGCCACCGCCGGCTGGGAAGTCGCCGGCGCCGGCCCGATGATTTATGTATTCACGCCGACGGGGCGCGTGCTCGAAACCCATCCGGTCGCCTGTAACCGCCCGACCAACTGCTGCTTCGGCGGACCGGACATGAGCACGCTGTTTGTCACCAGCACTGACGGCCATTTTTTCAAGGCGAAAACCGACCGCACCGGCTGGGCGATGTATCCCTGAGCGACCATCCCGGCCAGGCGCAGGTGTTCGTATAAATATTCAATTAAAACAATTAGTTATATCCAATTCCGTCCTTGAAACGATAATTGTGCGGTGATTATTCCCCACATTCGCCGCATTTAAAGCGGTGAATGCATTGATTCTGCGGTGATTACCTCACATAATCTCCGCATGAAAAGCGGAGATAAAACCTATATCTGGCAGCTCAGTGACTGGCCTCGTTGGACCTATGACGCGCAACAGCTGGCGCCATTACTGGCTCGCGTCCATCAGGCACAGGGGCAGCTGTCGGGCCGCATGCACGACCTCGGTATGGATCTGCGCGACGAGGCGGCGCTGCGCGTGCTGACCGAAGATGTGCTCAAGACCAGCGAGATCGAAGGTGAAAAACTCAACCCCGATTCAGTGCGCTCTTCCGTCGCTAGACGCCTCGGTATCGAGATCGCCGCATTGACGCCAGCCGACCGGCATGTCGAAGGCATGGTCGACATGGTGCTGGACGCCACGCGTCAGTATGATCGTCCGCTCACCACCGGGCGTCTTTTTGGCTGGCATGCAGCGATGTTCCAGACCGGCGACAGCGGACTCAGGAAAATCCGCGTCGGAGCCTGGCGCGATGACGCGCAAGGGCCGATGCAGGTGATTTCAGGCCCGCTGCAGCGCCAGACCGTGCATTACGAAGCTCCGCCGGCGCAACAGATTGATGCCGAGATGAATGATTTTCTGCTTTGGTTTAACGCTGATCCGCAAGACGATCCGCTGATCAAGGCCGGCCTGGCCCACCTGTGGTTCGTCGCCATCCACCCGTTCGAAGACGGCAACGGCCGTATCGCCCGCGCCATCGGAGACATGGCACTTGCGCGCGCAGAAACTGCCGCACAGCGCTACTACAGCCTGTCCGCGCAACTCCAGCGCGAGCGCAAGGCGTATTACGATCGCCTGGAATCCACGCAAAAAGGGACCATGAAGGTCAGCGAATGGCTGGAGTGGTTCCTCGACTGCCTGCTGCGTGCGGTGCGGGGCGCCGATAACACCTTGTCATCCGTACTCGCCAAGGCCACCTTCTGGCGGCGCTGGTCCGGCACACCCATGAATGAGCGCCAGATCAAACTGCTTAACAGACTGCTCGATGGCTTCGAGGGCAAACTCACCAGCAGCAAATGGGCTGCCATCGCCAAATGCTCACAAGATACGGCACTGCGCGATATCACGGACTTGGTTGATCGCAACATACTGATGCGTTCGCAGGCCAGTGGGCGCAGTACCAGCTATGAACTGAAGCCGCAGTATTGATTTACAGCAGGCCTGCGACTTGAAATCGCTTGCAAATTCCATGATACGGATTGCGTTCGCGTACTGACTCTCCGCGCGGCGGACGGTAAAATGCGGGCTTCTCCAACCCGCCATTTCACTGCGAAGTTTCAAATCATGGATTTCCATTTTACCCCCGAGCAGGAACAGTTCCGCGACGCCGTGCGCGGTTTCGCCGAACGCCATTTGCGCGAGGGCGCACTCGCCCGTGCACACCAGGAAGAACATCCCTGGGAGGTCGGCAAGCTGATGGCCGAACAGGGCCTGATGGGCATCACCATGAAGGAAGAAGACGGCGGCCAGGGCGGCTCGCTGATGGATGCCATCATCGCCATCGAGACCATTGCTTCGGTGTGCCCGCGCAGTGCCGACGTAATCCAGGCCGGCAACTTCGGCCCGGTGCGGGTGCTCGCCGAGTACGGCACGCCGGACCAGAAAAAACGTTATCTCGACAAAATCCTCGCCGGTGAATCGCTGATCACCGTCGGCATGACCGAGCCGGAAGCCGGCTCCGCGGTGACCGATCTCAAGACCTCGGCCACGCCCGACGGCGACGGTTACCGCATCAACGGCGTCAAGGTGTTCCAGACCCATGCCTCTTACGCTGCGGTGATGCTGACCTATGTACGTTTCGGTCCGGGCGTCGGCGGCATCGGCTCGGTGCTGATTCCGCGCGACGCGCAAGGCTTCAAACAAGGCGCACCGTCAAAATTCCTCAACGGCGAGGACTGGGTGCAGACCTATCTCGACAATGTCTACGTCGGCCCCGAAAACGTGATGCTGAAGGAAGGCGGCTTCAAAAAGCAGATCGCAGGATTCAACGTCGAGCGTATCGGCAACACCGCGCGTTCGCTGGCCTTCGGCCGTTATGCTTACAACATCGCGCGTGAATGGGCGATGCAGCGCAAACAGTTCGGGCGGCTGCTCTGCGAATTCCAGGGCATCCAGTGGAAATTCGCCGACATGAAAATGAAACTCGACGCCGGCCAGCTGCTGCTCTACAAGGCCGCCGTCAACGCCGACAACGGCATCCCCTCGGCCGACGACACTGCCGTCGCCAAGGCTTTCTGCAACCAGGCCGGCTTCGACATTTGCAATGAAGCGATGCAGATCATGGGCGGCATGGGTTACACCGATGAGACGCTGGTGGAATACTGCTTCCGCAAATGCCGCGGCTGGATGATCGCCGGCGGCTCGATCGAAATACTGAAGAACCGTATTGCCGAAGGCGTGTTTGAACGCAGCTTTTCACAGCGACCGCCCAAGGGCGGTGAAAAGTGAACGGGTGAACGAGTTAACGGGAAACCCCGGTGTTACCCGTTCACTCGTTCACCACTCACCCGTTCACGCTTTATTTTTAACCACCCATGACCAACAAACTCTACCAAGCCGTATTTGATCCCCGCTCCATCGCGCTGATCGGCGCGTCTAGCGATGAAAAGAAAAACACTTCGCGTCCGCAGCGTTACCTGAAGCGCCATGGCTACAAGGGCACGCTGATTCCGGTGAATCCGGCGCGCGCCGAAATTTTCGGTGACAAGGCTTATCCCGATGTGACGTCGATTCCGGGCGAAGTCGACCACGCCTTTGTCATGGTGCCGGCGAAAGCGGTGCCGGAAGCGGTCAGGCAGTGCGTCGCGAAAAAAATCCCGGTGGTCACCGTCTACAGCGACGGTTTCGCCGAAACCGGCGGCGAAGGCCGCGTCAAGCAACTGGAATTGAACGAGATCATCCGCGGCAGCAATACACGGCTGGTCGGCCCGAACTGCATCGGCCTGATGAGTACGCAGACCCATCTCGCGCTGTCAGTAAATGCCGTGCTGGAGAAATTGGAGATCACACCGGGCGGCCTCGCCATCGTGTCTCAATCAGGCAGCATGATGGGCGGCCTGATGTCGCGTGGCCTCGGCCGCGGCGTCGGTTTCTCCAAGCTGATTTCCGTCGGCAACGAAGCCGACCTCGGCGTCGGTGAACTCGCCGGCCTCTTGGTCGATGATCCGCATACCCAGGCGATCCTGCTGTTCATGGAAACGATTCGTGACGCGCCGCATCTGGCGGATGCCGCGCGCCGCGCCTACGAAGTCAACAAGCCGGTGATTGTCTACAAACTCGGTCGCTCCGAAGTGGGCCAGGACCTCGCCGCATCGCACACCGGTGCGATGGCCGGCACTGACGAAGCGGTCGATGCCTTTTTCAAGGCGCATGCCATGCTGCGTGTTGATACGCTGGAAGCGCTGTTTGAACTGCCGGCGCTGGTGCAGGGCCGCAAGCCCAACAAAAAACATCGCGTCGCGGCGATGACCACCACCGGCGGTGGCGCAGCCTGCGTCGTTGATCGTATCGGCACCTATGGCGTCGATGTCGTCGGCCCCACCGATGCGCTGGTCGCCACGCTGGCGCAGAAAAACATCAGCATCAACAAATCGCGCATCACCGACCTGACACTGGCCGGCGCAAAAAAGGAAATCTACGGCGGTGTGCTGAATGCACTGCTCGCTTCCGACCACTGCGATCTGGTGCTGGCCGTCGCCGGCAGTTCGGCGCAGTTCCAGCCGCAGATCGCCGTCGAGCCGCTGCTCGAAGCCGATCGCGGCGACAAGGCGCTGGCGGTGTTCCTCGCACCACATGCCGAAGCCTCGCTGAAACTGCTGGCGGCTGCCGGTGTGGCCGGTTTTCGCACGCCGGAATCCTGTGCTGACTCGATCCGCGCCTGGCGCGAGTGGACGCCCCCCGCAGTAATCCCCACTCCGGAGGCCAAACGCACGGCCGCTGCCGGAGAACTGTTGAAAGCCGCGACCGGTAAACAATTGAATGAACAGCAGGCCTGTGCCGTATTCGGTGCGCTGGGCGTGCCGCAGGCGCAAGTCGCCGTGATGTCCGATGCCAACGCCAAGGTCGACATCGGTTATCCGGTGGTCGCCAAAATACTGTCACCGGACATCGCACACAAAACCGACGCCGGTGGCGTGGTATTGGGAGTCGGTGATGCGTCGCAATTAAAGAAAGCGGCGGAAGACATTTTTACCCGCGTCAAAGCCAAACACCCGCAGGCCAAACTGAACGGCATCCTGGTGCAACGCATGGAGCGCGGGCTGGCCGAGGTCATCGTTGGCTACAAACGCGATCCGCAGGTCGGCCCGCTGGTGGTGATCGGTGTTGGCGGCGTGCTGGCGGAGATTTATCATGACTTCGCGATGCGCCTGGCCCCGGTGACGCCGGAAGCGGCGGCGCAGATGATCGAGGAAGTCAAAGGCCTGGCGGTGATCCGCGGTTACCGCGGCATGACCAAAGGCGACTGTGCGGCCTTGGCTCAGGCCGTGGCGGCGTTTTCGCAACTGGCTGCGTTTGATGACATTGCCGAGGCGGAAATCAATCCGCTGATCGTCAAGAAGGAAAATGAAGGCGTGGTTGCCGTTGACGGACTGATTGTCCGCCACTGAACGAAACAAGCAGCGAACTCAAGTCACTGATTCGAGCACCCAATCGAGGAGACCCATCATGCTGATGCAACAACTGGCCGATTACGCCATCAAGGAACAGACCTCCAAGCTGCCGCCAGAAGTCATCCACCATGCCAAACGCGCGGTGATCGACTGGTACGCGGCACTGTTGCCCGGCAGCATCGTCGCGCCGGCGACCCTGATGGAACAGGCCTTTGCCGAGGATCTCGACCGCGGCCGCGCGCGGCTCGCCACCGGCCGCCGCGCAACACTGCGCGCCGCCGCACTGATCAACGGCGCTGCTTCGCATTCGGTGGAATTTGATGACATCTACCGCGACGCCGGTTACCACCCGGGCAGCCCGGTAATTTCCGCGGCCCTGGCCGCGGCCCAGTCCAGCGGCGCCTCGGGTGACAAATTCCTGCGCGGCGTGATAGTCGGTTATGAAATTTCCACCCGCATCGGCGAGGCGATCATGCCTTCGCATTACAAATACTGGCACACCACCGGCACCGTCGGCTCCTTCGGCGCGGCGGCCGCGGCGGCGACCATCCTCGGCGCGAACAAGGAACAGTTCATGCACGCGCTGGCGACGGTCGGCAGCTTCGCATCAGGCCTGCAGCAGGCCTTCCGTTCGCAGGCGATGACCAAACCGCTGCACGGCGGCCATGCGGCCGATGCCGGCTGCTGGGCGGCGATGATGGCGGTCAAGGGTGTGACCGGCGCGCTCGACATGCTCGAGGGCGAAGTCGGCTTCGGCAACGCGATGAGTGTGAACCCGGACTGGAGCAAGGCCACCAAAGGACTCGGCAGCGATTACCACATCATTCAGATGACCTTTAAAAACCACGGCTGCTGCGGCCACACCTTCCCGTCGATCGACGGCGCGTTGCACCTGCAAAAACAGCACGGCTTCAGCCACAAGGACATCAAACACATCAAGCTGCACACCTACAAGGCCGGCCTCAATATCATCGACAACAACAATCCAGAGGGCGAATACCAGGCCAAGTTCAGCATCCAGTACACCGTTGCCCATGCACTGGTGCGCGGCAGCGTGCGCCTGAATGCCTTTGACCCCGACCACCTCAGCGATCCCGAGATCCGCACACTGCTCAAAAAGATCGAACCGATCGCCGATCCGGAAATTTCCGCGGGTTATCCCAAGCGCCGCGAATCGCGTGTGCAAATCGAACTCAACGATGGCCGCAAGCTCGAATACTTCCAGCCCTACCGCAAAGGTGACCCGGAGCTGCCGCTGAGCGACGAGGAGCTGAACGACAAGTTCACTGAACTCGCCGAACCGGTGCTGGGCAAGGCGGCTGCGGCTTCACTGCTGAAACAGCTGTGGAGTACTGAAAAACTCGCCAATGTTGATTACGATACCGGCGCAGGAGCAAAACGGGCAGCGGGCTGAGCGGCACAAAATGAGCCGCGCAAAATGAGCCACATAAAATGAATCACACAAGATGAGCTGCACTTAAAAACGCACCACCGGAGGAGTCGCATGAAAAAAATAACGATCATGCTGGTGTTTGCCGCAATCGGGTTTGCCACAACAGCGGCGCCGGTCGGCGCCGCGGAGCAGTTCCCGAACCGCCCGATCCGCATCGTCGTGCCCTACGCGCCCGGCGGCAATGTCGACATTTCCGCGCGCATCATCGCCCCGCCGCTGGCGGAGGTACTCGGGCAATCAGTGGTGGTTGACAACCGGCCCGGCGCCGGCGGCAACCTCGGTGCCTCACTGGTGGCCAAGTCCACGCCCGATGGCCATACGCTGCTGGTCGGCTCCAGCGGCCCGCTGTCGGTGAATCCGGTGATATTCAAAAACCTGCCTTACGATTCACTGAAAGATTTTGCGCCGATCTCCACGGTGCAGGCCGTGCCGCTGGTTCTGCTGGCCAGTCCGAAATCCGGTTTCAACTCGGTCACCGACGTGATTGCCGCGGCGAAATCGCGGCCGGGCAAGGTGACCATGGCCTCGGCCGGCGCCGGCACCACCAATCATTTTGCGATCGAACTGTTTGCGCAGATGGCCGGCGTCAGGGTGCTGCACGTGCCTTACAAAGGCAGCGGCCCGGCATTGTCGGAGCTGCTCGGCGGCCAGGTCGAGACCATGGTCGACCAGCTTGCGGCGTCGATCGGCTACGTCAAGGACGGCCGGCTGAAAGTGCTGGCCGTAACCACGGCACAGCGCGCCGTGGCTCTGCCCAATGTGCCGACGCTGGATGAGCTCGGCTACAAGGGTTTCCAGGCCTCGACGCTGCTCGGCCTGCTGGCGCCGGCAGGCACGCCGAAACCGGTGGTGGCCAAATTAAATGCCGCGGTGCGCAAGGTGATGGATAACAACGCGGTGGCCGAACGTTTCCGCGGCCTCGGTGCCAACCCGGGTGCCAGTTCACCGGAAGAATTCAGCACGCGTATCCGTGATGAACTGGCGCAGTGGCGGGCGCTGGTGAAAAAGCTCGACCTCAAGTTCGAATAAACGACCCGCATCACTTATCACCGGACGATCAGATGACCAAAAACAATGAGCGCCTCACCACCCGCATGCGCGCCCTGCTGGCACGATCCGGCTGCCTGGTCGTGCCCGGCGTCGCCGACGCCTTCGCCGCGCGCATGGTGAAAATGGAAGGTTTCGAAGCGGTGTACATGACCGGTTTCGGCACCAGCCTGACGCGGCTCGGCATGCCTGACGTCGGCCTGCTGACCGCCAATGAGATGATCGACAACGCCGGCCGCATCGCCGACGCCTCGGGACTGCCGGTGATCGCCGATGCCGACACCGGTTACGGCAATCCGATTAACACCCGGCGCACCATCCGCGATTACGAAAAAGCCGGGGTCGCCGGCGTGCATCTCGAAGACCAGGCCTGGCCCAAACGCTGCGGCCACCTCGCCGGCAAACGCGTGATCCCGACCGCGGAAATGGTCGCCAAGATCAAGGCCGCCTGCGACGCACGGCGCGATGACGATTTTGTGATCATCACCCGCACCGATGCCATCGCCGTCGAAGGCATGGATGCCGCGCTGGAACGCGGCGAACGTTATCGCGAAGCGGGGGCCGACGTGTTGTTCATCGAAGCCCCGGTCGGTCGCGAGCAGGTTGAGGTCGTGTCGAAACGTTTCAAGGGTGTGCCGCTGCTCTACAACATGGCCTCGAGCGGCAAGACGCCGGACCTGCCCGCCGATGAACTGGGCAAACTCGGTTTCAAGATTGCGATTTATCCGAACTGGATCATGCTCGCGGCGATCCCGGCGATGCAGAACCTGCTGCGCGAACTGAAAAAAACCGGATCGATTGCGCACATGCGCGAAAAAGTGGCGAACTTCAAACAGTTCACCGACATCGCCGGCCTGCCCGAAATCCAGGAACTGGAAAAACTCTACGGCCTGCCCGAAGACCAGCGCGCCGCCCTATGAACCACGTACTACGCCTGTACCGCGACGAGGTCGCGCCGCAATCCGCCATCGCACTGCCGGCGGACAATGCGCTGCGGGCAATTTATGTAGTGGCGGGCGGATTACGCATCGGCGGCGATCATCTTGACGCCACGCTCGGCGCCAACAGCGCATACACCAGTCGCAAGGACCTGCAACTCAAAGGCGGCCACCTCGCCACGACCCTGCTGCGCTGGGAACTGACCACCCCTGCCACGGCGCCTGCCCTTGCCGGCGGCAGCGGCGTCAGCAGTGTGCTGCTGCTCGAAGCCGCGATGGCGCTCGACCCGGCCCGGCCCTGGCTGCTGCGCGGCGACCGCGTGGATTTCCCTCCCGGCGGCGAAGCACTGACCCACACGCATCAGGGCGGCGGCATCCGCTGCCTGCTGTCCGGCGGCATCGACATCCACACCCAGGGCACGGTGCATCATTACGCGCCGCTCGAGCCGTGGTTCGAAGCGGGACCCGATCCGGTTTATGCCGCGACCGCGAAAGACACCGCCTCGGCATTCGCGCGCGTGATGATCCTGCCCCGCGAATTGCTCGGCAAATCATCGATTCGTTATGTCAACGCCGACGACCTGAACAAACCCAAGAACCAGAAATATCAGGTGTTCATCGACACCCCGGTCGACCTGCCGAAGTAGCCGGAACCACGGTGTAAGATGCCGCACACCATCAGGGAGGAAAACAAAATGAAACTGTTTATCCGTTTTGCGGCAGCCATCGTTCTGGCAGCGTCCGGCAATGCCGCCTGGTCACAGACTTATCCGGTCAAACCGGTGCGTATCGTGGTGCCCTTCGCGCCCGGCGGCAACGTCGACATCAATGCCCGCGCGATCGCGCCGGGACTCACCGAGTTGTGGAAGCAGCAGATCATCGTCGACAACCGGCCCGGCGCCGGCGGCATGATCGGCGGTGAAGTGGTCGCCAAAGCCCCGGCCGACGGTTACACGCTGCTGATGGCGTCAAACTCGGTGTACAGCGTGGCGCCCAATGTGTTCACCAAGCCGCGTTTCAATCCGGTGAAGGATTTCGCCGCGATCTCGGGCATCAGCAACGTGCCCTTCGTGCTGGTGCTGCATCCTTCGGTACCCGCAAAAAACATGAAGGAGTTCATCGCGCTGGTCAAAAGCAAACCGGGCCGGATGACCATGGCCACTGCGGGCACCGGGACGTCCAACCACCTGGTCGGCGAATTGATCCAGATCAGCGCCGGCATACGTATGACGGGTGTGCCGTATAAAGGCAGCGGCCCGGCATTGACCGATCTGCTTGGCGGCCAGGTCGACTCGCATGTCGACCAGCTCACCGCATCGATGGCTTATATCCAGTCGGGCCGCATCCGCGCGCTTGCCGTCACCACCGACAAACGCGCGCCGCTGCTGCCCAATGTGCCCACACTCGCCGAGCAGGGCCTGAAGGGATTTGACGCGACGACCATCACCGGCCTGCTCGCGCCGGCGGGAACACCTGCCGCAATCATCGACCAGGTACACGCGGCCATCGTAAAAGTCACCGCACAGCAGGTGATTCGTGATCGTTTTGCCGCCCTGGGTGCGACCACGCTGGGCAACTCGCCCGCAGAGTTCGGTGAATATATCCGTCAGGACTACGCAAAATGGCAAAAAGTGGTCACCACTGCCAATATCCGCTCCGACTGAAATAATCAATAAAAACAGATATTTACAGTATATACGCCAGTGCGCTCCGGGCAAAACCTGCGATATGAAATGAGCATTACCGTGCGCCGGCTTTGCCTCATCGCCGGCCTGTGGGCAGCACTGTGCCCGCCGCTGCAGGCGCAGACCGATCGCCCCGCGCAACCCGAAACGGCGAGCGGCCGCAGCGAAAAGCAACTCGCCCATGCGCAGCGTCACATGGTCGCGGCAGCGCACCCGCTGGCAGTGAATGCCGGCCTGCAAATCCTCGACGCCGGCGGCAATGCCGTTGATGCGATGATCGCCGTGCAGTTGGTGCTGAACCTCGTCGAACCGCACGCCTCGGGCCTCGGCGGCGGCGCATTCCTGATGGTTTACGACGCCGGCAACCGCAACATGCGCGCTTACGACGGCCGCGAAACAGCACCCGCTGCCGCCACCGCGGAACTGTTCATGCGCGAGGGCCGCGCGATGCAATTCCGCGACGTGGTGGCCGGCGGCCGCGCAGTGGGTACGCCGGGCCTCGCCCGCCTGCTCGAACGCGCGCACCGCCACCACGGCAAATTGCCCTGGGCGCAGCTCTTCGAACCCGCGATTGCCCTCGCCGAAAACGGTTTCCCGCTGTCACCCCGCCTCCATGAGTTGCTGCAGCGGGATCGCGCCATCGCCAATGATGCGGCGGCGCGTGACTACTTCCTCACCGCCGACGGCACGCCCAAACCGGTGGGCACGATCCTGCGCAATCCGGAATTCGCGAGCACCCTGCGCGCGCTGGCCGGCGGTGGCGCCGATGCGTTTTATCGCGGTGACATCGCCCGCGATATCGCCAATGCTGTGCGCCGGCATCCGCTCAATCCCGGCCTGCTGACGGAAGCCGACCTCGCCGGCTACCAGGTGCGCGAAGTGGAACCCTTGTGCGCGCCCTATCGCGTATTCCGCATCTGCGGCATGCCGCCTTCATCCTCCGGCGGCATTGCCGTACTGCAGATGCTCGGCATGTTGTCGCATCGCGACATGGCCAGCGTGACGCCGGGTTCGGCGCTGGCCGTCCACCTGTTCGCCGAAGCCGGCCGTCTCGCCTTTGCCGACCGCAACCGCTGGGTCGCCGACGACCGCTTTGTCGATGTGCCGGTGCGCGGCCTGCTCGACCCGGCTTATCTCGCGGCACGGGCACAGCTGATCCGCCCCGAACGCGCGATGGGCCGCGCCGAAGCCGGCGCCCCGCCCGGCGCACGGCTTGTTTACGCCGACGATCCGGTCGACGAAGCCGCGGGCACCAGCCACATCGCCATCGTCGATGGCGACGGCAATGCCGTGTCGATGACCACGACCATTGAAAATTCCTTCGGCAGCCGCTTGATGGTGCGCGGGTTCCTGCTCAACAACCAGCTCACGGATTTCAATTTCAATCCACTGGAAACGGGCCGACCGGCCGCCAATGCAGTGGCCCCGGGCAAACGTCCGCGCAGCTCGATGGCGCCAAAGCTGGTGTTCCGCAGCAGTGGCGACCTGCATCTGGTGGTGGGCTCACCCGGCGGCAGCCAAATCATCAATTACGTCGCAAAAACGCTGGTGGCGGCGCTGGACTGGAATATGGATATCCAGGCGGCCATTGCACTGCCTAACACCGGCAGCCGCAACGGCCCGACGGAAATCGAACGCGGCACCGCTTACGAGACACTCACCGCGCCGCTGGGCGCGATGGGGCATGAAGTACAGGTCATCGACATGACCAGCGGCCTGCACGGCATCATGCGTGCAGGCAAGGGATGGCAGGGCGGCGCGGATCCGCGCCGGGAAGGTATCGCCAAGGGACGCTGAAATGAGGGCATCAAGATGGCACTGACAATGTTTGACAAGATCTGGAACAGCCACGTCATCATGGAAAAACCGGGCGGTGATGCGCTGCTGCACATCGACCGCAATTTTGTCCATGAAGGTTCATTCCATGCCTTCGGCGCGCTGGCCAAGGAAGGCCGCACCGTGCGCAAGCCGCGGCAGACCTTTGCCGTCGCCGACCACTACGTGCCCACCGTCAACCGCGAACGCGGCGTTGATGCGGCCGAGGATGCCGATGCACGGCACATGATCCGTTTGCTTGAGGAAAACTGCCGCGTCAATCAGGTCGCGCATTTCGGCATTGACGACGAACGCCAGGGCATCGTGCATGTGATCGGCCCCGAACTCGGCATCACGCAACCGGGGCTGACCATCACCTGCGGCGACTCGCATACCTCCACACACGGCGCGCTGGGCGCCTACGCCTTCGGCACCGGCGCATCACAACTGAAACAGATTCTCGCCACACAATGCCTGTGGCTGAAACGGCCGAAAACGCTGCAGGTGCTCGTCAACGGCACACTGGGCCCGCAGGTCACCGCCAAGGATGTGGTGCTGGCGATCATCGCCAAAATCGGCACCGCAGGCGCCACCGGGCATGTCATCGAATTCGCCGGTTCGGCGATCCGCGGCTTGAGCGTCGAAGGCCGGCTGACCGTGTGCAACATGGCGATTGAAGCGGGCGGGCGCGCCGGCATGATCGCGCCAGACGATGCGGTGTATGAATATCTGCATGGCCGCACGTATTCACCCAAAGGCGAAAACTGGGACCGCGCACTGGCGCAGTGGCGCACACTGCCCTCTGACGACGGCGCACGTTTCGACCGCACAGTCACGCTCGACGCCTCGCAACTCGAACCGATGCTGACCTGGGGCACCAGCCCCGAAGAAGCGCTGCCGGTCTCCGGCCACATTCCCGATCCGAATACCTTGGGTGACCCGAATCAGCGCGCCCATGCCCTGCAGGCCCTGGCCTATATGGACCTGAAGCCCGGCATGGCGCTGACCGACATCCGCATCGACCGTGCCTTCATCGGCAGCTGCACCAACGGCCGCATCGAAGACCTGCGCGCCGCCGCCGCGGTGTTGAAGGGCCGCAAGTCGATGATCCCGGCCTGGGTGTCGCCGGGTTCAACGGCATTAAAAGCGCAGGCCGAGGCCGAGGGCCTGCACCGCGTATTCCTCGACGCGGGGGTTGAATGGCGCGCTTCGGGCTGTTCGAGCTGCGCGGCGATGAACGGCGACACCGTGCCCGCGGGCCTGCGCTGCGCTTCGACCTCGAATCGTAATTTCGAAGGCCGCCAAGGCAAGGGCGCGCGCACCCACCTGATGAGCCCGGCGATGGCCGCCGCGGCGATGATCACCGGGCATGTCACCGACGTACGTAAACTGCTGGCAGGAGTGGCCTGAGCGATGAAACCTTTCACCACACTCACCGCCGTCGCGGCACCCATCGACATGGCGAACATCGACACCGACCGCATCATTCCCGTGCGTTTCCTGCGCAAACTGCGCAACGACAAGGCGGGGTACGAGGGTTACCTGTTCCACGATGTGCGTTTCGACAATACCGGCCAGGAAAAACCGGATTTTGTGCTGAACAAGCCCGCGTTCCGCCGCGCCGGCATCATTGTCGCCGGCGCCAATTTCGGCTGCGGCTCGTCGCGCGAAGGCGCGGTTTATGCCCTGCTCGACTACGGCATCCGCGCGGTGATCGCGCCGTCCTTCGGCGACATTCATTACGCCAATGAGCTGCAGAACGGCATGCTGCCGGTGACCCTGCCCGAGGAAATCTGCCGCGGCCTGCGTGACCAGCTGCAGGCCAATCCGGGCGCCACGCTGTCCATCGACCTGACAGCGCAGACCGTCACCGACACCGAGGGCACCGCGCACCCCTTCACCATCGACCCGGTGTACAAGGAGCGTCTGCTGAAGGGTCTCGACGACATTGGGCTGGTGATGGAGCAACTCCCGGGCATCGAATCTTTCGAGCACAACTACCACGCCGAACGGCCCTGGCTGGCCTGACCGCGGGCGGTCCAGGCCGCCCCTGCTGCGTTATCATCGGGGCGAGAGGGATTACCCATGCTGGTCAACAGCGTCGCCTACAAGGACGGCAAAAAAATCGCGGATGTCGCGCGCGAGGACATCCACGCCTATCTCGCGCGCAATGACTGCATCCTGTGGGTGGCCGTGCGTGATCCCGAGCCCCACGAGCTCGATCAGCTGGAAGAACAGTTCGACCTGCATCCGCTGGCCATCGAAGACGCACGCCACGGCCACCAGCGGCCGAAGTTCGAGGAATACGGCGACTCGCTGTTTTTTGTGCTGCACATGATCGAACCCGACGGCGATGAACTGCGGGTCGGCGAAGTCGACATTTTCGTCGGGCACAATTATGTATTGTCCGTGCGCAGCCGCAGTGAACGCAATTTCCAGGACGTGCGCGCGCGCTGTGAGCGCGAACCGGAGCTGATGCAGCACGGCACCGGTTACATTCTTTATGCGTTGATGGACGCGGTGGTCGATCGCTATTTCCCGATCCTCGACAGCATCGAAACCCAGCTCGAAGTCATCGAAGGACAGATTTTTTCCGGCAAGTCACCCGGCGCCAATATCGAGGCCCTCTACGGCATCAAGCAGGATCTGATGACCCTGAAACACGCCACCGCGCCGCTGCTCGAAGCCGTCGGCAAGCTCTACGGCGGGCGCGTGCCGCAGATCTGCGCGGGACTGGGCGATTATTATCGCGACGTGTCCGACCACCTGGTGCGCATCAATCAGAGCATCGATGCCGCGCGCGACATGGTGACCACCGCAATCTCGGTCAACCTGTCGCTGATCACGCTGCAGGAAAGTGAAGTCACCAAACGCCTCGCGGGTTACGCCGCGCTGGTCGCCGTGCCGACATTGATCGCCGGCATCTACGGCATGAACTTTGAACAGATGCCGGAACTGAAGTGGGTCTGGGGTTATCCGCTGGCGCTGGGCAGCATGGTCGCCATCGACGCTTACCTGTTCTACCGCTTCCGTAAAGCCAAGTGGTTGTAGCCGCTCGCGCGGCCGTCATCGGCGGCGGTCCGGCAGGGCTGATGGCCGCCGAAGTGCTGCTCGCGAGTGGCATACAAGTCGATCTCTACGATGCGATGCCCTCGGTCGGCCGCAAATTCCTGCTCGCCGGCAAAGGCGGACTGAACATCACCCACGCCGAACCCGCGGAAAAATTCCTGCTGCGTTATGGCGTACGCAAAACACGGATCGCGCCGCTGCTCGCAACATTCGGCGCCGATGCGTTGCGCGCCTGGGTCTGTGACCTGGGCATAGACACCTTTGTCGGCACTTCACAGCGTGTATTTCCGAAAGAAATGAAAGCCGCCCCGCTGCTGCGCGCCTGGCTGCATCGTTTGCGTGCCGCCGGTTTGCGCATCCATGTGCGCCACCGCTGGACCGGCTGGACTGATGAGGGCGCACTGCGTTTTATTACACCCGCCGGTGAACAGATTGTCCAAGCCGATTGCACAGTACTGGCTCTGGGCGGCGGCAGCTGGGCACGGCTGGGTTCCGATGGCGCCTGGGTGCCGCTGCTGGCGGCGCGCGGTGTGCCGGTGGTTCCCTTGCAACCTTCCAACTGTGGTTTTGAAATCGCCTGGAGCACACACTTCCGCGAACATTTTGCCGGCCAACCGGTAAAAGCCGTTGCCGCAACACTGACCGATGCGCGGGGCGAAACACAACGCCGACAGGGTGAATTCACGGTCAGCGATTACGGTGTTGAAGGCAGCCTGATCTATGCGCTGTCGGCACCGCTGCGCGACACCCTCGCCGCACTGGGCAATGTCACGCTGCAGCTTGATCTCGCGCCGGACAAGGATCTGGCGCGCGTGCTGGCGGAAGTCTCGCACCCGCGCGGTTCGCGCTCACTCTCGAGCCACCTGCAGGGCCGCCTCGGCATCAAGGGCGTCAAGGCCGGACTGCTGCGCGAAGTGCTGAGTGCGGCGGAAATGCGCGACCCGCAGCGCCTCGCCGCGACCATCAAAGCCCTGCCGCTGCAACTGACGGCGACGCGCCCGCTGGATGAAGCGATCAGCAGCGCCGGCGGCGTGCCGTTTGAAGCGCTCGATGAACAGCTGATGATCAAAGCACTGCCGGGTGTGTTCTGCGCCGGCGAAATGCTCGACTGGGAGGCACCGACCGGCGGTTATCTGCTGACCGCGTGTTTTGCCAGCGGACGGGCGGCGGGACTGGGTGCGCTGAAATATCTGCCAACGGCCGTCAGCGCAACAACCGTGCAATCAACCTGAATCCCGCTGCGGAGAATGCAAGGGCCAGCCGTGCAGGCCGCTTCATTTGCGCAGCAGAATTTCCAGCACCCGCAGATAAATTTTCTGCAAGGGCTCGATTTCCGCCACCGGCAGGCATTCGTTGATCTTGTGGATGGTCGCGTTGTTGGGGCCGAACTCGACGACCTGCGGGCAGATGTCGGCGATGAAACGACCGTCGGAAGTGCCGCCGGTGGTCGACAGTTCGGTGGTCACCCCCGTGACTTCCTTGATCGCCTGCGACACCGCGGCCACCAGATCGCCCTTGGGCGTCAGGAACGGCCGGCCGTCCTGCCGCCACTCGAGGTCATACTGCACGCCGTGTTTGTTGAGTATACCCTGCACCTGGGTCTGCAGCGATTCGACGGTGCTTGCCGTCGAAAAACGGAAATTGAACTGCACACGCGCGGTGCCGGGAATCACGTTGTTGGCGCCGGTGCCGGCGGTAAAGTTCGATACCTGCCAGGTCGTCGGCGGGAAATATTCATTGCCGCGATCCCATTCCGTCGCCGCCAGTTCGGCAATCGCCGCCGCAACTTCGTGGATCGGGTTGCGCGCCATGTGCGGATAGGCGACATGGCCCTGCACGCCGTTCACCGTCAGGATGCCGGTCAGCGAACCGCGGCGACCGTTTTTGATGGTGTCACCCAGCTGTTTGACGCTGGTCGGTTCGCCAACGATGCAGTAATCGAGCTTTTCACCGCGCTTCGCCAGCGCCTCGACCATGCGCACGGTGCCGTCGGTGGCCGGGCCCTCCTCGTCGGAGGTGAACATCACCGCCAGAGAACCCGGATGGTCGGGATTGGCTTTGATGAAATCACGCAGCGCGATGACAAACGCCGCGATCGAGGTTTTCATGTCGGAAGCACCACGGCCGTACAACACACCGTCCTTCACCGTCGGCGTGAAGGGATCGATCTGCCAGCTCTCCAGCGGACCGGTGGGCACAACATCGGTGTGCCCGGCAAAACACAGCAGCGGCGCCGCTTTGCCGCGACGCGCCCACAGATTGGTGACGCCGTTCATGGCGATGATCTCGCACTCGAAACCCAGGGGTTTCAATTGCGCCATCACCAGATCAAGGCAACCGGCATCGTCCGGCGACACCGAGCGACGTGCGATCAGTTGCCGGGTCAGTTCCAGGGTGTTAATTTCCATTGAACGAACTTTCCACAGGTTATTTCGTGACTGTTGAGGTGCGTGACTATTGAGGCGCGTGAATGTTGCTGTGCGTGAATGTTGCGGTGCGTATGCAGTCAGGCGCATGGTAGCAAAGAGCGGGTAAAATCTCCCTCTCTTCCGTGGCCGCGCCCTTTTCTGCAATGACCACCCTGCTCGTATCCTCCCGCCTGCACGCCGAACGCGGCGCCGACATCGCCGCCCATGCCGGGCGCCTTGGCATCCCGCTGGAACTGGTGGTGCTGCCGGCAGACCCCGAAGGCCGACTGAGTGACGCCGACTGCGCCCGGCTGGATCTGGCGTTTTTTTCCCAGGATGTTTTCCCGAAATTCTCGCGCCAGTTTTTTTCGACCGTACGCAAAGCCCCCGCATTGCAATGGCTGCATGTATTCAATGCCGGCGTCGATCATCCGATTTATACCGAAATGCTCGAACGCGGCGTGCGTTTGACGACTTCGGCGGGTTCAACCGCGGCCCCCATCGCGCAGACCGCGATTACCGGGCTGCTGATGCTGGCGCGCAATTTCCCGCGCTGGCTCACGGCCCAGCGCGAACGGCGCTGGGATCCGATGCGGCCGCCGGATTTCCCGCGCGATCTCGTCGGCCAGACTGCGGTCGTGTTCGGGCTGGGCAGTATCGGCAGCGAAATTGCAAGGCTGGCACAGGCACTGGGGTTGAAGGTCATCGGCATCCGCCGCAGTCCGCAACAGCCCGGCGATCCGGTCGATGAACTGTATCCTCCAGACAGGCTGCCCCAGTTGTTGCCACATTGTGACTGGCTGATCATCGCCACCCCGCTGACCACCGAAACCCGCGGCCTGATTGATGCCGGCATGCTGGCCCGGCTGCCGCAGGGCGCGTGCATCATCAATGTTGCGCGCGGCGAGATCATCGACGAAACTGCCATGGTTGCAGCGCTGCGCGAGCAGCGTCTGGGCGGCGCCTATCTCGACGTATTCGAAAAAGAACCGCTGCCGGCAGAATCCCCTTTGTGGGATCTGCCCAATGTGCTGGTCACACCGCACAATTCAGCGGCGGCGGCCGGCAACGATGAGCGGGTCTACCAGATGTTCCTCGGCAACCTCGGCTGCTGGCATCAGGGCAAACCGCTGCGCAATCAAGTTCGCACTGCATCATCCTGATACTAATAACGGAGGAGAAAATAGTGAATAAAATCAATAAGTTATTAATTACCGCCACCGCGCTGCTGATCGCAGCTCCGGTGTTCGCACAAAACTGGCCGGCACGCACCGTGCGCATCATCGTGCCCTATGCCGCGGGCGGCAACACCGACTACACGGCGCGCACCGTCGCCGCCAAAGTGTCTGAAATGTGGGGCCAGCAGATCGTTGTCGACAACCGTCCCGGCGGTGGCACCAATATCGGCTCGGAACTCGCTGCCACCGCCCCGCCCGACGGCTACACGCTGTTCATGGGCGGTGCCTCCAACGCCATCAACATGACGCTCTACGCCAAGCCGCCATACAACACCGCGCGCGACTTCGCGCCGGTGGTGTGGTGCGTGCAGGGCGCGGCATTGCTCGCCGCGCATCCCTCGCTCCCCGCCAAAAATGCAAAGGAGCTGATTGCGCTGGCCAAATCCCGTCCGGGTCAGTTGAATTACGGCCACGCCGGACTCGGCAGTTCCAACCACATGGCCGGCGAGCTGCTCAATTTCATGGCCGGGACCAAGATCGTGCATGTGCCGTACAAGGGCAATGTGCCGTCGATCACCGATGCCATTTCGGGCAATGTCGAAATGGTGTTCAGTGGCGTGCCGGCGCTGGTGCCGCACATCCAGCCGGGCGGACGGTTGCGCGCGATCGCAATCAGCAGCCTGCAGCGTTTCCCGGCGGTTCCCGATGTGCCCACCTTCGACGAGTCCGGTGTCAAGGGTTATGAAGCCAGCAACTGGTTCGGCCTGATGGCGCCGAGCAAGGTGTCGAAGGACATCATCAACAAGGTCAACGCCGACGTGAACAAGGCGCTGGCGATGAAGGACGTGCGGGAAAAATTCGATCGTGACGGCCTGATCACCAAGGGCGGCTCGACCGAGGACTTCGGCAAATTCATCCGCGCGGAGACCGAAAAATACAGCAACGTCATCAAAAAAGCCGGCATCAAGCCGCTGTAAACCAAATGACCCATGCCGGCCAGCCGCCGGCACGGGCATCAACCACCGAGGAAACAACATCATGAAAACCTGGATCAAGCTGACAATCGCCATCGGCACTGCAACTCTCACCGGCATCGCCGCCGCCCAGGGCTGGTCGCCCAGCCGCAATGTTGAAATCGTCGTCGGTTCCGCACCCGGCGGCAGCAACGACAAAACCGCGCGCACCGTCGAAAAAGCCATCGTCGAGGCCAAACTGATTCCGACCTCGCTGACGGTGGTCAACCGTCCCGGCGGCGGCAGCTCCATTGCCTTCAACTACGTCAGCCAGAAAAAGGGCGATCCACATACGCTGCTGATCGGCACCACCGCATTGCTGACCAACCACATTGTCGGCACCAGCCCGCTGAGCTACATGGATTTCACGCCGGTGGCATCACTCTTCAACGACTACGTGGTGTTCGCGGTCAACGCCAATTCACCGATCAAGACCGGCCGCGACCTGATCGCGAAACTCAAGGAAAATCCGCAATCGGTGTCGATCGGTTTCGCCACCACGCTGGGCAGCCACAACCACATCGCCGCGGGTCTGCTTGCCAAAAGCGTCGGGGTCAACGCGCGCAACCTGAAAGCCATCGCCTTCAAGGGTTCGGCTGAAGCCATCACCCAGGTGCTCGGCGGCCACATCGACATGGTGACCACCGCGGCGGGCAACGTCGCAGGACACCTCGCCGAAGGCCGGCTGCGCGTGATCGGCGTGTCTTCGGAAAAACGTTTCCCCGGCGCATTCGCCCAGGTGCCGACCTGGAAAGAACAGGGCGCCAACCTGGTCTACGGTGGCTGGCGCTCGATCATGGCGCCCAAGGACATTACGCCGGCGCAGGTCGCCTACTGGGAAGGTGTGCTGCGCAAGGTCGCCTCGACTCCGGAATGGAAAGCCGACCTCGACAAAAACTACTGGTCGGATGATTTTGTCGGCAGCGCGCAGTTCAGCAAGGACATCGTCAAGGACTACAACGACATCAAGGCCGTGCTGGTTGATATCGGTCTCGCCAAACAGTAAAGAGGAGTTATTCATGACCGCAGCCGTCGTCATCACCGAACGCCCCGCCGAGGGCGTCGGCCTGATCCGCATCAACCGTCCGGAAGCACGCAATGCGCTGAACCTGGAGGTGCGCAAACTGATCGGCCAGTACCTGAGCGAAATGAGCGATGACGATTCGGTGCGCTGCATCGTGCTCACCGGCAACGACAAGGCTTTCGCGGCAGGTGCCGACATCAAGGAAATGGCCAATGCCGGCACCATCGACATGCTGCTGCGTGGCACCCAGAAAATGTGGCGCACCATCTACGCCTGCCCGAAACCGGTGATCGCCGCAGTCAGCGGTTTTGCGCTGGGGGGCGGCTGCGAGCTGGCGATGACCTGCGACATCATCATCGCCGGCGAATCGGCGAAGTTCGGCCAGCCTGAAGTCAAAATCGGCATCATCCCCGGTGGCGGCGGCACCCAGCGTTTGCCGCGCACCGTGGGCAAATACAAGGCGATGCGTTATGTGCTGACCGGCGACCTGTTCGGCGCGAAGGAAGCGGAAGCGATGGGACTGGTCAGCGAAATCGTGCCCGATGCCGAAGTCGAAAAACGTGCCATCGCGATGGCGGTGCAGATCGCGGAACTGGCGCCGCTGGCGATCCAGCAGACCAAGGAGTCGGTGATCCGCGGCATGGATGCGTCGCTGGAAACGGGGCTGACGCTGGAAACACGCACGCTGCAAATGCTGTTTGCGTCAAGGGACCAGAAGGAAGGCATGGCCGCGTTCATCGAAAAACGCAAACCGAAATTCGAAGGCCGCTGACAGCAGGGCCGCCGTTTTCCGGCCGGGGGATGTGATGCCTTACGCACCAGCCAGGAAGGCACGACTGTATTACGAAGACAGCGGCCGCGGCACGCCGATTGTGTTCGTGCACGAGTTCTCGGGCGACCTGCGCAGTTGGGAAGACCAGATCCGGCACTTCAGCCGCCGCCATCGCTGCATCGCCTTCAACGCGCGGGGTTATCCGCCGTCGGAGGTGCCGAAATCCTGGACCCGGTATTCGCAGACCATCGCCAGCGATGACATTGCCGCGGTGATGCGCCACTGCGGCCTCAACAAGGCGCACATCATCGGCTGTTCCATGGGCGCGGCATCAACGCTGCACTTCGGGCTGCAGTACCCGCGCATGGCGCAGTCGCTGACGCTGATCGGCGCGGGATCGGGTTCCGATCCGAAAAAACGCAAAGCGTTTTTGCGCAACACCGCGATCCGCGCGCGGGAATTTGAAACACTGCCGCTGCAGGACATCGCCAAAACCTACCGCAACGCGCCCAACCGCGTGCAGCTGCTGCACAAGGATCCGCGGGCTTGGCGCGAATTCTGGCGGCGTTTTTGCGAACATTCCGGCTTGGGCCACGCCAACACGCTGCGCGGCATCCAGATGCGCCGCCCGCCCATCCAGAGCCTGGAACGCGGGCTGCGCCGGCTGAAAGTGCCGCTGCATGTGGTGGTCGGCGACGAAGACGAAAACGCGCTCGACGCCGGGCTGTTCATCAAACGTACTTGCGCTGCGGCTCGCCTCACGGTCGTGTCGGCCACCGGCCACGTGGTCAATCTGGAAGAACCGGCGCATTTCAACCGCATCACCGATGAATTCCTGGCGCTGGTTGAATCGCAGCGCTGGCGGCCGCGGGTTAGAAAAAATAATCAATAAAAACAAATACTTAGAGACGTAATCAAGGCGTCCGCGGTTTCTCCGCCGGTTTTGTCGGGGTGGGATTTACTGCGGCAGGTTTTGCTGAGCCCGGTTTTGCAGCAGCGGGTTTTGCACAAGCCACCTTGAATGCCAGTTCGCCGACCGTGCCCGGCGTGACCTTGTCCCACTGCCGCTCGGAGACCGCACCGGCGTGAATGGATTCGCCTTGCGCCATGCCCTCCATGTAATACAACGCCGCCATCACGTCACTCAGGCGTTTGGCGCAATCAAAAGTCCAGTGTGACTTCACCGAACGATAGGGTTTGTTCGGAATATCGGTCTGCGTCTGTTTGTAATCATCGATGGTCCACATACGCAGCTCGCGGCCCTCACGGGTGATCGATGCCGCGTCCAGGTACGACACCATTTCATCGTCTTCATGGTATTTGACGAAGTCGGCATGCGCATGGAGCGCCGTCAGCAGCAGTATCGCGGGTAGCAGTCGTTTCATGAAATGTCCGTGTGAACGAAGGCTCAGCCTTCGATTTTTTTCTTCAGTCTGGCCTGGTATTTGTCGAGATCGACGATGAAACGATCGTGGTCGCATTCACCGATCTGCTCGACGTCATCGAACACCTTGATCTTGAAAGTCAGCCGGCGGCGGTCAACACCGGTCAGCTCGACCTCGGCGCGCACTTTCTTGCCCATCGGCGTCGGCCCCATGTGGCGGATGGTGACGACGATGCCGACCTGGCCCTGGCCCGGCTTGAGATGCGGCGCGACCAGCTGACCCGCCGCGCTTTCACAAAACTGCACCATCGACGGCGTCGAAAACACCTTGTAGTCGCCGCGCTGCGTGGTCATCGCTTCGCTGACTTCGCGTTCGACCGTAAGTGTCATGCCGGCCTGCAGGGTATCCATGGCTGTAATCCGCTGTAGTTAGGGCCTGTTAACCATTACTTCATGAGTGCGACGGCGTCGATTTGGCCTCAGGGCTAGGAGCGTCGAGCGCGGTTTGCCCTGTGGCAAACAAGCGAAGGCGCGACAACGCACTGGGGCCAAATCGTCCCGTCCCTCCGGGTTGTGGCCAAAATCGCCA
>JAIETP010000041.1 GCA_019744975.1 Burkholderiales bacterium | reverse complement strand
GTCCGTGCCGGCAGGGAGGGATGTACCGTCAGCACGTAGTCGGACAGCGCCATCAGGCTGATGGGCGTAAAGCTGTTCACGGCGTCGTAGGGCAGCTTGATGCCGGAGCCCGGCAATATTGCCAGGGGCGCGACATTGCCCAGCACCATGGTGTAGCCGTCTGCCGGCGATTTCGCTGCGAGTTCAGTGCCGATCCGACCGCTGGCGCCACCGCGGCTGTCGACAATGACCTGCTGTCCCATCTGATCACCAAGGGCCTGGGAGATGATGCGCGCCGTCGCGTCGGTTCCGCCGCCCGGAGGGTAGGGGGAGATCAGGCGAATGGTTTTTGCAGGGTAGGGTTGGGCAATGGCGGTGGCAACGACGAAGCAGAATGCCGTGACGCCGGTCAGCAGTTGGGCAATGGCCATGTGGATCTCCTCGGTTTTGTGGCATGCCGTGCCGTCACTCGACGCACGGTAAGGTCGGCGGTCCCGCCGGTTATTGCCTGCTGCCGGCTTGCAGGGACACCGATCTGATCATTTTAATCAGGGAACGAACCGATGACATAAGAATTTTTTCTCCGTATACCGAACTTTTTGGAAAGAATTTCCACACCGAGTTCTCGCTCGAGCTGGCGTATCTGTTTGCTGACCCCTGGTTGCGAGGTGAACAAGGTCTGGGCGGCCGCGGTTACGTTGAAACCCTGATCGACCACCGCACAGAGGTAGCGTAGCTGCTGGAGCTTCATGCCGGAACCATAACCAGAAGTTCTGGGTAAATCAAATAAAAGTCTTTTGCAGAATGACAGCCGTGTTTTTATGATTCGATCCGGACGGCATGGCGAAGAAGCGGGTGCCGGACCTGATCGCAGAGCTGACCGGACACTGCATTCAGCCGAAGTACATCTACAGGCATGTCTGGCGCAGGAACGATATGGTGATGTGGGACAATGCGGCCACGCCGAATTAAGGGTTGCCGCAGTGCAAACGGCTGTACCGGATCACAATCGAGGGCAGTGTTCCCCGCTGAACGCGCCGGTAAAACAAACGACAGGCCCACGCCGGCCGAGGAGAATCATGCAGGACGTCACCAGGATACTCGCGCGCCGCGTCGTGGAATCCCGATATGAGGATCTGCCGGCCTCTGTACTGCATGAGGCATCGCGGGCCCTGCTGAACTGGTGTGCCTGCGCAATCGGCGGTTCGCACCATGAAACCGTGGACCGCGCGCTGGCGGCGGTGATGCCGTTTGCCGGGCCCGCGCAGGCGGGCGTGTTCGGCCGCCGCGAGCGCATGGACATCCTCAGCGCGGCACTGATCAACGGCATCAGTTCACATGTACTCGATTTCGACGATACCCAGGCCGAGGCCATCCATCCGAGTTCTCCGGTACTGCCGGCATTACTGGCTCTGGCTGAGTGGCGCGGGTTCAGCGGCGCCGAAATCGCGCACGCTTTTGTGCTGGGTGTCGAGGTCGAATGCCGCATCGGGAGATCCGTGTTCCCGCAGCACTACGACGCGGGCTGGCATATCACCGGCACCGCAGGCGTTTTCGGCGCGGCCGCAGCTGCGGGCAAGCTGCTGGGGTTGAACGAGCAGCAGATGGCCTGGGCGCTGGGCATCGCAGCGACCCAGTCCGCGGGCTTGCGTGAAATGTTCGGCTCGATGTGCAAATGCCTGCATCCCGGGCGGGCTGCGCAGAACGGGCTGCATGCGGCTTTGCTGGCCCGGGAGGGTTTTACCAGTTCCGAGCAGGGACTGGAGGCGAAACGCGGATTCGGCCAGGTGTTGTCCACCCGTTTTGACCCTGCAGTGATTACCGCGGAATGGGGTGTGCGTTACGAACTGTCGTCCAACATGTACAAGCCTTTTGCCTGCGGACTGGTCGTGCATGGGGTTATCGACGGCTGCATCCAGCTGCGTAATGAATATCAAATAATGCCCGGGATGATCGAGCGCATTGATCTCAAGGTTGCGCCGCTGGTGCTGGAGCTGACGGGCAAGACGGATCCGCGCACTGGTCTTGAGGGCAAGTTCAGCGTTTTTCATGCGGCAGCTGCAGCAATTGTCCACGGCGCTGCCGGTGAAGAGCAGTTCAGCGACAGTTGTGTACAGGAATCCGCTGTAGTCGCCCTGCGGGGCAGGATAAAGGCGTCCGTTGACAAGACGCTGCTGTGGACGCAGGCACAAGTTTCGATACAACTCCGTGACGGTCGTACGCTGGAGCGTTATGTGCCGCATCCCCTGGGTTCGCTGGAGAGGCCAATGAGCGATGCGGATCTCGAAAAGAAGTTCAGGGCGCTGACCGAAGGCATTCTTGATACGACGCACAGCAACCGTTTGCGGGAGCTGTGCTGGAGCCTGACGGAATTATCGGATGCCGGTGCGATTGCAAAGGCCGCTGTGCAGTGAACCGCGTTAGGCTGAACGAGCCGGCCTGACGCCTGCGACTCATGCCCTTGAAAGTTTGGAAATCAATAAATATTTGATTTTATTGATATTTTTAACGAAACCGCAGCGGTCGAATTCGGGCGTTTTTATTTAGCCCCGACCGGCATAAGGCATGTTGGTCGCCATCACCATCAGGTGATAGATGTTCACGCCCGGCGGCTGGTTGGCCATGAACAGTACCGAGCGCGCGACGTCCTTGACGTCGATCATCGGTTCCGCCTTGACCGTGCCGTCCGCCTGCTTGACGCCCTTGGACATGCGCGCCGCGAGTTCCGTCATTGCATTGCCGACATCCACCTGGCAGCAGGCAATGCCGTATTTGCGGCCGTCGAGGGACATGGTGCGGGTCAGGCCGCTGACGCCGTGTTTGGACGCGGTATAGGGCGCGGAATCCGGGCGCGGTGCGTGCGCCGAGATCGATCCGTTGTTGATGATGCGGCCGCCCTGCGGTGTCTGTGACTTCATCACCCGGAACGCCGCCTGCGCGCAGAGAAAGGTTCCGCTCAGGTTGGTGTCGACGACGGATTTCCATTTATCGTAGGGCAGGTCTTCGAAGGGCACGCCGGGTGCGTTCTGGCCGGCGTTGTTGAAGAGTGCATCGATCCGCCCGAAGCGTTTGACGGTCTGTTCGAACAGGGCGGCGACGGATTGCGGGTCGCTGACGTCGCACGCGATCGCGATACCACGCGCCTGGTCGGCGCCGGCTTCGGCGAGCGCTTCGTTGATCATCGCCTGGCGCCGCCCGGTAAACACGACGTTCCAGCCGTCTTGCAGGAAGGCGAGGGCGGTTGCCTTGCCGATGCCGCTGCCGGCGCCGGTGATGACTGCGGTTTTGGCTGTGCTCATGCCGGAAGTCCTCCGATGAAGTTTTCTATTTGGCCCATGAATCACGCAGCGTGACCGCGCGATTGAATACCGGTGCCTGCGGCCGGGAGTCGCGGCTGTCGGCGATGAAATAACCGTGGCGTTCGAACTGGTAACGTGCGCCCGGCAGTGCCTCGCGCAGCGCCGGTTCCAGTTGCGCAGTCACGGTTTTTTGCGAATCAGGATTGAGATCAAGCAGGAAATCGCGGTCGCCGGCGCCCGGATGTTCCGCTTTGAACAGGCGGTCATACAGGCGGACTTCCGTCGCGCAGGCGTGTGTCGTGCTGACCCAGTGGATGTTGCCTTTGACTTTCACCGTTTCGGCACCCGGCGTGCCCGATTTGGTTTCGGGCAGGTATTCGCAGTGGACCGCGGTGATATTGCCCGCGGCATCTTTGTCACCGCCGGTGCATTTGACGACATAACCATAACGCAGGCGCACGCTGTTGCCGGGGAACAGGCGGAAAAAGCCCTTGGGCGGAGTTTCGGCGAAATCTTCACGCTCGATCCACAGTTCACGCGTCAATGGCAGCACGCGTTTGCCCAGTTCCGGTTTTTGCGGATGGTTGGGTGCAAAACACTCTTCCTGTTGTCCCGCGGGATAATTGTCGATGATCAGTTTCACCGGGTCGAGCACGGCGATGCGGCGTTCGGCCACTTCATTCAGGTGTTCGCGCATGCAGTCTTCGAGCACCGAATAATCAATCCACGAATCGGCTTTGGATACTCCTATTCGTTCGGCAAAGCGGCGGAAACCCTCGGGCGTGTAACCGCGGCGGCGCGCGCCGGCGAGGGTGGGCAGGCGCGGGTCATCCCAGCCGGTGACGTGTTTTTCATCGACCAGCTGGATCAGCTTGCGTTTGGACAGTACGACATAAGTCAGGTTGAGTCGGGCGAACTCGATTTGCTGCGGCAGCGGCCGCGCCAGCAGGCCGCCGTCGGCGAGTTTGCCGAGCAGCCAGTCGTAAAACGGCCGCTGGTCCTCGAATTCCAGCGTGCAGAGCGAATGTGTGACCTGTTCCAGCGCATCCTCGACCGGATGCGCATAGGTGTACATCGGGTAGATGCACCAGGCGTCGCCGGTGCGGTGGTGCGTGGCTTTGCGGATGCGGTAGATGGTCGGATCGCGCAGGTTGATGTTGGGTGAGGCGATGTCGATTTTCGCGCGCAGCACCATGCTGCCTTCAGCATGTTGGCCGGCGCGCATTTCGCGCAAACGCGCGAGGGATTCCGCGGTCGGGCGGTCGCGCCACGGTCCGGGGCGGCCGGGCAGGGTCAGCGTACCGCGATTGGCGCGCATTTCTTCAGCACTTTGTTCATCAACGTAGGCGTGGTTCGCGGTGATCAGATATTCCGCCGCTTCGTACATGAAGTCGAAATAGTCGCTGGCGAAATACAGGTTCGGGCCCCAGTCAAAACCCAGCCATTGCACGGCATCGCGGATGGAGTCGACGTATTCCTGTTCTTCTTTTTCCGGATTGGTGTCATCAAAACGCAGGTGACAGGCGCCGCCGTAATGCAGTGCGAGGCCGAAATTCAGGCAGATCGATTTGGCGTGACCGAGGTGCAGATAACCGTTGGGTTCCGGCGGAAAGCGGGTGCGGATTTTCGCCGTGTCGGAGGCTGCGCCGGCGTGGGTGCGTGCCGGCCCCGGTTTGCCGCCCCAGGTGCGAGCAGCGTAGCGGCCTGCCGCGAGGTCGGCTTCGATGTGGCTGCGGATGAAATTCGAGGTGGATGCGGCAGCCGGTTCGGCGCCGGACTTCGTGGTTTTGGACATGCTGCTCAAACGGTTGCTGGATGATCCCGCATTTTACCCCTTGCCGTCCCGGGATCAGCGTTTTCCGAGGTAAGCCGTGGGCAGTGCGCGTTCCACCGCGCGTTTGCCGCTGCGGGACAGGCGCCAGCCGCGCGCCCGTGGCCGGTTCGACACTGCGCGCAGCAGCCGGCCATCAATGAAATGCAGGGCAACGCCATCATCGGCGGCATAACCTTCGGCGATTTTGCCGCCGGCCACCAGCCGCCGGTAAGTCGGACGGCGCAAAACCTCGCTGTCGTAATGCGGGCAATTGCTGCCGGGCAGAAATCCCAGGCCATCCAGCGCAGTCAGGGGTCCGGCGATGGAATCGGTGATGCCCTGCTCGAACCAGCAGATCGAACCGGCGCTCCAGCCGCCGAGCACGACGCCACGCTGCCAGGCCGCGCGCAGATGAACGTCCAGACCCCAGTCACGCCATACCGCAAGCATGCTGCGGGTGTTGCCGCCGCCGACGAAGATGGCGTCCTGTTCAAGCACGAAGGATGCGAGGTCGCGCGGTGTGCGCGCGAACAGCGGCAGGTGGGTCGGCGTGCAGCTGAATTGGCTCAGGCCGGCATAAAAGCGCAACCGCCCGGCTTCGGCATCACCGTGCGCGGTGCCGATGAAGCAGACTTTGGGTTTGCGCTTGTGGGTTTGCTGCAGGAAATAGCGAATTAACAACAGATTGTCGAGTTCGGGAGTCAGTGCGGCGCCGCCCATGGCTATGATTTGGCGTTTCAAGTGTTCAACCCGCCCTGTTCATGGATGCAGGAAGGGGCTATTCAATGCGAACGTTGGCGGCGCGAATCACCTTGGCCCATTTCTCGACTTCATCATCGAGGAACTTCGCGAACTCCGCAGGCGTGTTGCCGACAGGGTCGATGCCCATCTGGGTGAAGCGTTCGCGCACTTCCGCGCGCTGCAGGATGCCGCCGATTTCCTTGCCCAGCCGGGCGACTGAAGCATTCGGCGTTTTTGCCGGCGCCAGCCAGCCCACCCAGGTGCCGCCCGTCACGGCCACACCGTTTTCAGTCAGGGTCGGGATGTCGGGCGCGGCGGCGATGCGTTTCTCGGAGGCCATGCCGAGCACCTTGATCTTGCCCGAGCGCACGTGCGGCAGCATCGAGGACGGCGTATCCATCAGCAGCTGGATCTCGCCGCCCATCAGGCTCTGCAGCGCCGGCGCGGTGCCCTTGTACGGAACATGGGTCATCTTGATGCCGGTCGTCAGCATCAGCAGTTCGGTGGTGAGGTGCGCGGCCGCGCCGACACCGCTGGAGCCGAATGACAATGCACCAGGCCTCGCTTTGGCCAGCGCGACCAGCTCGCGCGCATCCTTCGCGGGCAGGCTGTTGGTGGCGCAGACGATCAGCGGCGCGGTGGCGAGCAGCGATACCGTGGCGAAGCTTTTCACCGGGTCATAGGGCAGTTTCGGGTACAGCGTCTTGTTGGCGGCATGCGCGGCGATGACCGAGGCCAGCGTATAACCGTCCGGGCTGGCCTTGGACACGATTTCCACGCCGAGAATGCTGTTGGCGCCGGGGCGGTTGTCGACCAGCACGTTCTGCTGGATGCTCTTCGACAGTTCCTGCGCGACGATGCGTGTGGTGACATCGGTGATGCCGCCCGGCGGATAGGGCACGACGACGCGGATCGGCCGGCTCGGGTAATTCTGCGCGGCGGCCGGGGCCGCCTGCAGCAGGCACAGCGCGGTGAGGAGTGCGGCAGTGAGTGGCAGATGGCGCATGATTTCATCCTCGATGTGGCGTGTCATTGTTCGAGTTTGAACCCGGTGGCTTTGATCAGCTTGGCCCAGCGGTCTTTTTCCGCGGCGAGCCATTTCGCCATGTCCGCCGGGCTGTTGCCGATGGGATCAGCACCCTGGCTGGTCAGTTTTTCCTTCATGTCGGGCTGCTGGATGATGCGGGAGATTTCCACCTGCAGTTTGGCCACCACTTCGGGCGGGGTTTTCGCCGGGGCCAGTACGCCCTGCCAGGAGCCCGTGACAAACCCTTCGAGTCCGGGCATTTCGGCCACCACCGGCGTGTCCGGCAGCGCGGGGAAACGTTTTTCACTGGACACCGCGATCAGGCGCAGCCGGCCGGACTTGGTGTGTGGCAGCGTGGCCAGCATGCCGTTGAACAAGAGATCGGCTTCACCGGTGGTCACGATCAGGATATTGGCAAAACCGCCCTTGGTGGGGATGTAGGCCCAGTTGATTCCCGCACGATAGGCAAACATCAGCCCGGCCATGTGCGGCGCGCCGCCGAGGCCGGTGGCGTAATTCAGTTTGCCGGGCCGGGCCTTGGCCAGCGCGATGATTTCCTTGACGGTTTTGGCCGGCATGCTCGGATGTGTTGCGAGGATGTGCGGCGAGTACGAGACAACGGTGACCGGCGCAAAATCCTTGATGATATCGAAGGGCATTTTTGCGAACACGCTGGGGCTGATCGCGAGGTTGCCGACATCCATCAATACCAGCGTATGGCCGTCGGGTGCGGCGCGCGCCACCATGTCGGCGCCGATGTTGCCGTTGGCGCCGGGCCGGTTGTCGGGAAGCACCTGCTGGCCCCAGGATTCCGTCATCTTGGCGCCGATCAGGCGGGTCAGGATGTCGGAGGTGCCGCCGGCAGGAAACGGCACGACGATGCGGATGGGTTTTGCCGGAAACGTCTGTGCCACCGACTGTGATGCGGGCATGACCAGGAAACACCAAAGCACGAGCGATATTGTTTTTTTCATGACGCCTCCCTGTGTGTGGAGCGTTATATTAGCCGTGTTGGGCTATGCTATGGGCCTGCAATGAAAACCACGGCTTTCCAGACGCTGCGCCTGCTTGCGGACGGCGATTTCCACTCCGGTGAAACCATGGCGCGCGCGCTGGGCGTCACGCGCAGTGCCGTCTGGTATGGCATCCGCGAGATCACCGATGCCGGATTCCAGGTCGAGAAGGTGCACGGCCGCGGCTACCGTCTGGAGCGGGCGGTGTCTTTGCTTGACGCGGAGTACATCCGGCGTGATCCCGGGGTGCATGCCAGCGGCATTACCCTCGAAATCTGCGATACCGTGGATTCGACCAATACCCAGCTGATGCTGCGCGCGGCGCAGGGTGCGGGCAGCGGACTCGCGCTGGCGGCCGAGGCGCAGACGGCGGGGCGCGGCCGGCGCGGCCGGGCCTGGCAGTCCGGCATCGGCAGTACGCTGACGTTTTCGCTGCTGTGGCGCTTTGCGCAGGGCGCGCGCGAACTGGCGGGGCTGAGCCTCGCCGTGGGGGTTGCGCTGGCGCGGGTGTTGCGTGCCGCGGGCGCGCCCGACGCGCAGCTCAAATGGCCCAACGATGTGGTGCTGCCCGGCGGCAAACTCGCGGGCATCCTGATCGAAATGCAGGGCGACGTGCTGGGGCCGAGTGCCGCCGTGATCGGTATCGGCATCAATGTGCGGCCCGACCCGCGCGTGATTGCCGCGGTCGATCAACCGGTGGCCGACCTTGAAACGGCGACGGGCGCAAGCGTGGACCGCAACCGCCTGCTGGCGCAGCTGCTGGTGGAACTGGCCGCGGTACTGGAGCGCTTCACCGCCGGCGGTTTCGCGCCTTTGCGCGCGGAATGGCAGGCGCTGCACACGCATCAGGACCAGCCGGTATGCCTGACTTTACCCGATGGCAGCGAGCTGACCGGGCGCGCTTGCGGCGTAGCCGATGACGGTGTGCTGCTGCTTGAAACCGCTTCCGGCATCGCGCGCCATCATAGTGGTGAAGTCAGCCTGCGCCCGGCGCGGGCCGGGGGTGGCGGATGAACATACTCGCCATCGACATCGGCAACACCCGCATCAAGTGGGGTTACAGCGAGGCCGGCGGCTGGGTGCGCCAGGGCTGGGTGGCGACGGCGCGCGCCGCCGAACTGGCCGCTGAGTTTGCCGCACTGCCGGTGGCGCAGCGCACGGTGATTTCGAATGTGGCCGGCGCTGCGGCTCGGGTACAGGTTGCGGCCGGTTTGAATGCCGCGGCGCCCGCGCCGTTGTGGATCACCAGCACCGCTGCACAATGCGGCGTCAGCAGCGGTTACGCGGAACCGGAGACCCTGGGTCCGGATCGCTGGGCGGCGCTGATCGGCGCCTGGCACCTGACCCAGGCAGCCTGCGTGGTGGTGAATGTCGGCACCACCATGACCGTGGATGCGCTGAGCGCCGAGGGGGTGTTTCTCGGCGGCTGCATCGTGCCCGGCGCGACACTGATGCGGGATGCACTGGCGCGTGACACCGCCAACCTCGCCGCACGCGAAGGCGTGTTCAGTTATTTTCCCGACAATACCGGGGACGCGATATTCAGCGGGGCGGTCAATGCGCTGGCCGGCGCCGTCGACCGCGTGCAGCGTTATCTGGAGGAGAGCACGGGGGCGCTGCCGCCGGTGGTGTTGTCCGGCGGCGGCCTGGCATTGATCGAAAAGCGGCTTACCGCGCCGGTGACGGTTGTGGATAATCTGGTGCTGGAAGGATTGCTGCAGATTGCGCTGCAGCCTGAAATGAGCCCGCGATGAGAATTCTGTTGTTGCTGCTGTTGTTTGCCAATCTTGGTTTTTTTGCCTATCACCATTTTCTTGGCGAGGCCGACGGGGCTGCGGCGCAGATTGCCGCCCTGCAGATCAGTCCGGAGAAAATTGTTCCGGTTGGTGTTGAAACGGTGTCGTCGGTTGCGCCAGGCGCCGTTTCGGCTTCCGCGCCGGCTGCGCCTGCCGTGCCCACAGCACAATCTGCGCCGAAAAACTGTGCCGAATGGGGGCCGTTTGCCGGTTCTGAAGTCGCGCGCGCCGATGCGGCATTGACCGCGCTGGCTTTACCGGGCGGGGCGCAGCGCCGCGTCACCGAGGTGGATGGTTACTGGGTACACATGCCGCCGCAGAAGACCAAGAGCGACGTGGAGCGCAAGATGGGCGAACTGAAGGCCTTGGGCGTCGCGGAATTTTTTGTTGTTACCGATGCCGGTCCGTGGCGCAATGCGCTGTCGCTGGGCCTGTTCAAAAACGAGGACGCGGCGAAAGCCGAACTCGAACGCCTGCGCGCGCTGGGTGTACGGTCAGCCACAGTCACACGCCGCGAACGGTTCCTGAAGCAGGTGGTGTTTGTGGTGGGCGACCCCGCTGCGGCGACGCTGACGCGGCTGGCGGAGTTGCAGAAGGACTTTCCGGCGGCGGAAATCAAGACCGGGGGCTGCCCGGTTAGCGCCCCGGCGAAATCATAAAATTATCAATAAAAACAAATACTTATGACTAGCTATAAGTTAGCGGGCGCTTACTTCTTGGCTCTTACTTGTTAGGGCTGTCAGTGCGTACCCTGGCCAGTAATGCGGTGGTCGAACGCTGGTGGGTGAAGGCGATGGAATGCACCGTGCCGCCCCAACCACGCACCTCGCGGGCGCCGACAATGGCGCCTTCTTTCCAGTCTCCGCCCTTGACCAGCACATCGGGTTTGAGCGCGAGGATCAGTTCCAGCGGCGTATCGGCATCGAACCAGGTGACCAGGTCGACAGAGCCCAGCGCGGCGATTACGGCCGCACGGTCGGCCAGCGTGTTGATCGGGCGGTCGTCGCCCTTGCCCAGGCGTTTGGCGGAGGCATCGCTGTTCAGTGCGACGATCAGGCTTGCGCCCAGGGCGCGCGCCTGTGCGAGGTAGGTGACATGGCCGCGGTGCAGGATGTCGAACACGCCGTTGGTGAACACCAGCGGCCGGGATAACTGTGTGACGCGCCCTGCTGCGTCGGCGGGGGCGCAGATGCGCCGTTCGAAATCCGGAGTGTCATGCATGAGGCCGCAGTCTACGCGGGCGCGCGGGCTGCGACAAACGCCGGAAGACCGGCGACTGCTTCAGACCGCGATCATTTCCTTGCGGAAGCGGTTGAGGTCCTTCACCGATTCGAATTTGCGCCCGAACAGCAGTGACAGATTGTGCAGGATTACCGAGACCACCTTTTGCTCCCAGTCGCGATCAAAGCGGATCTGTTCATCCAGCCAGCGCTCAAGCCATGCCGGATCCGGGAGTTTGCTTTGCACGGTATCGTTCGGGAACAGGCTTTTGTTGACATGCAGATTGGTCGGATGCAGCGGTTTGCCGCTGCGCCCGGAACTGGCCATCAGCACACCGACTTTGGAGAAGGCCGCGCGTGCGGATTCACCAACGGTGTTCAGTGCGCGCTTCATGTACTGCAGGTAGGCGCCGCCATGACGTGCCTCGTCGCGCGAGATCAGGTTGTAGATGTGGCGGATCACCGGCTCGGTATGCCATTGCATCGCGCAGCGGTACCAGTGATTGAGGCGGATTTCGCCGCAGAAATGCATCATCAGGGTTTCCAGCGGCGGCGCCGGGTCGAAGGCAAAACGCACCGCGTGCAGTTCCTCCGGCGTCGGCGCCATTTCGGGACGGAAACGCCGCAGGTAATCGATCAGCACCAGCGAATGTTTCTGCTCCTCGTAGAACCAAACCGACATGAAGGCGGAGAAATCACTGTCATGCTGGTTGTCGCGCAGGAACATTTCCGTGGCCGGCAGCGCGGCCCACTCGGTGATCGCGTTCATCTTGATGGTCAGGGCCTGTTCGTCGGACAGTTGCGAGCCGTCGAAGCGGTCCCAGGGAACATCATCGGCCATGTTCCAGCGGATGCGTTCCAGCGACTTGAAAATCTCCGGGTAGAGCATGCGGTTGGTGGTGACAAACTCGGTGCTGGGCTGCATCAGGGGCTCCTTGGCCTCGCGGGCAGAGGGGAACATATTATGGTCACGCAATTGTTGCCAGAATGTTGCCGGCCGCGGTGCGGATCGCGCCGCGTTCGGCGGCGGTCAGTCGTGCGACATTGCCCGCCATCAGCGCGGTGCGTGGATTGCGCTTGAATACCGACTCATGGCGGTCGAGAAAGTTCCAGTACAGGGTGGTGTACGGACAGGCGCGCGGCCCGGTCCTGATTTTCGGGTCATAACGGCAGTTGTTGCAGTAGTTGCTCATGCGCTGGATGTAGGCGCCGGAGGCGACATAGGGTTTGCTGGTGAACCGCCCGCCGTTGGCGTAGAGCGCCATGCCCGCGGTGTTGGGCAGTTCCGCCCATTCGACGGCGTCGACGTAGACCGCCAGATACCATTCGTGCACGGCGCGGGGCGCGATGCCGGCGAGTAATGCGAAATTGCCGGTCACCATCAGGCGCTGGATGTGGTGTGCATAGCCGTGGCGCAGCGTCTGGGTGATGGTTTCGCGCAGGCAGTTCATGTCTGTTTCGCCGGTCCAGTACCATGACGGCAGAGGGCGCTGATGGTCGAAGTGGTTGGCCTCGAGCATGCCCGGCATGTCCAGCCAGTAGACGCCGCGGATGAATTCACGCCAGCCGAGGATCTGCCGCACAAAACCCTCGACGCCGGCCAGCGGCGCATGGCCGTCGCGCCAGGCCGCCACGGCCGCGGCAATGACTTCGCGCGGATCGAGCAATTTCAGGTTCAGCGCGGCCGACAGCAGCGAATGCCAACCGAAGGGCATGCCGCTCCACATCGCATCCTGATAGAGGCCGAAAGTCGGCAGGCGGTGTTTGATGAAATCCTGCAGGGCCTGCAGCGCATCGGCGCGGGTGACCGGCCAGCCGAATGTTTGGAGCGAACCCGGATGTTGAGGGAAACGCTGTCCGACCAGTGCAATCACTTGCCGTGTGATTGCGTCCGGGGGGAACTGCGGAGGTTGCGGCAGTGCGCCGGGACCTGCCTTGGGAAATGAGCCGCGGTTTGCGGCATCAAAATTCCATTTTCCGCCGGCGGGTTCGCCCATTTCCATCAATACATCGTGCCGGCGCCGCATCTGCCGGTAGAAAAATTCCATGCGCAGTTCTTTGCGGCCTTTGGCCCATTCGGCGAATTCTTCGCGGCTGCACAGGAAGTGGCTGTCGGAGCGGATATCCAGCGGCACAGCGGCGTCGCGACAGGCCGTCTTGACGAGTTCAAGCACACGGTGTTCACCGGGTTCGCAGATGACGACCCTGGCCGGCCGCCGTTCATTGATGACGGCGCGGAGCTGCACGCCAAGGCCGGGTTCCCCGCCTGCACCGGGCTGCAGCGCGACATAATGCAGCGGCAGCTTTTGTGCGCGCAGATCTTCCGCGAAGTGGCGCATCGCCGACAGGAACAGCGTGATGCGCGCCCGGTGACTCCACACGTGGGTGGATTCTCCCGCGGCTTCGATCATCACCACGCAGTCCTGCGCGCGGTCGATGCCGGCGAGCGCGGGATTGTCGAGACTCAGCTGGTCGCCGAGCACGAGTATCAGTTTGCGCATGGTTCAGCGGTTGCGCCGGCAGCGTTCCGAACAGTATTTGACGGCATCCCAGACTTTTGCCCAGCGCCGCCGCCAGACCATCGGCCGGCCGCAGGCCACGCAGGTTTTCTCCGGGAGTTCTGATTTGCGCATGGCCCTGGGCATGGTTCAGCGCTGCGCATGTTCGACGCGCCAGCGCTCGAGCGCATAACGCATGTCGTCGAATGAGCGCAGCAGCAGGGTACCCGCGGGCGCCTTGCGCGCGCGCGCCAGGGCGCCGCCGCCGCCCCACACTTCGATGCTGTCAGGGAGCAGCGCGCGCAGCTCGCCAAGCCCCGCGAGCGCGGCGTTCTGGGTGAAGGCGCTGCTGAACGACAGCGCGACCACATCAACATTGTAGGCGGGCGCGGCATTTTTGATGTCGATCACCGGTGTCTCCGTGCCCAGCGCGACGCAGGCACCGCCTTCGGCGACCAGCACGGCCTCCACCATCAACAGGCCGATGCGGTGTTTTTCCCCGGGCAGCGAAGTCAGCAGCACCCGGGGCGCTGAACCGCGGCCGGGCTGCGCGATGATCGCGTTGCGCAGGATGTTCTGGATCTGTTCCGAGTACAGGTGTTCGTCGAAAATCGCGATTTTTCCGGCGAGCCAGGCTTCGCCGATCCAGTGGTTGAGCGTGGCCACGGTTTCGGTGACAAAACGCAGCAGCCCCTGTTTCATCAGGGCTTGCAGCAATGCGTTGCGCAGGCCGTCGGCATCGTGTTTGAACAGCAGTTCCAGCAAGGCGGCGATTTCCGGTGGTGCCGTTTGTTCAGGCGCGCGCGAGGCAATCAGTTGCGCCAGCTCGACATTGCTTTGATTGATGATTTTTCCGGGGCGGTGGCCGTAGTCGATCAGCAGGCGCAGCAGGCGCAGTTTTTCGAGCTGGTCCGTCGAATACAAACGTTCGTCGTGCTGGTCGCGCACCGGCGTGGGAAAACCGTAACGGCGCTCCCACACGCGCAGCGTGTCCTTGGACAGGCCGGTATCCCGCTCCACGGCGGCAATGTTGTAGCGGGCCTCATCGGGCAAGACGGTGGCTGTTTCCATTATGTCCTGGACAGAATTGGCTTTTATAGCCTGAAAATGGGAATTTTTGCCTGTTAAAGGCATCATTGACCTAGACATTATTGGCTAGCGTTTACCCAAAGTCAACGGTCCACGGGGGAATTTGGATGTGACAACCGCCCCCCGGCCTTTCTGTCATGGACATCCAATCAGCGTGTTTCGGAGTATCAATGGTATGAATGGGACGCAACATAACCCGGCAGCCCGGCGCATTGCCGTGGTCGGGGCCGGCATTGCCGGGCTCTCCGCCGCCTGGCTGTTGTCGCGTAGCCATGATGTGACCCTGTTCGAGGCAAACAACTACCTCGGCGGCCACAGCCATACCGTCGATGTCACGCTGGAAGGTGTGACTGCGCCGGTCGATACCGGTTTTCTGGTGTTCAACGACCGCACTTATCCCAATCTGATCGCCCTGTTCGATCACCTGGGCATTGCGTCCTGCGCCAGCGACATGTCGTTTTCGGCGCGTATCGCCGCCGAAAACATCGAATGGGCCGGCAGCAATCTGGCCGCCGTGTTTGCCCAGCGCCGCAACCTGCTGCGGCCACGGTTCTGGGGCATGTTGTCCGACATCCTGCGTTTTAATAAACAGGCCACCGCCATCGCGCAAGGCGGCACCGGTTTCGCGATGACACTCGGCGAATTCCTCGCTGCGGGGAGTTACGGCCGCGCCTTCCGCGACTGGTATCTGTTGCCGATGGCGGGTGCGATCTGGTCGTGCCCGGCGGCGACCATGCTGGATTACCCGGCGCGCACTTTTTTTGCGTTCTGTGCCAATCACGGTTTGTTGCAGGTCAGCGACCGGCCGCAATGGCGCACCGTAATTGGCGGCGCAAGAACCTACGTGGATCGGCTCGCGGCGGAGATCGGGCATGTGCATCTCGGCACTCCCGTGGTTTCGGTGACGCGTGAAGCGGGTGGTGCCAGGTTAAAACTCGCTGGCGGCGATTCGCGGACCTTCGATGCTGTTGTGATGGCCTGCCACAGTGACCAGGCCTTGCGTCTGCTCGGCGACGTCGATGTCGCCGAACGCGCGGTACTGGGCGCGATTCGTTACCAGGACAACCGCGTGGTGCTGCACACCGACGAGCGCTTCCTGCCGCGGTCCCGCGCGGCGTGGTCAGCGTGGAATTACCATGCAGAGGACTCAGCAGGGCAGACGCAGCCGGTGGGCGTCAGTTATCTGATCAACAAGCTGCAGCCGCTGCCATTTCGCCAGCCGGTGATCGTCACGCTGAACCCGGGCGATGAGCCACGATCGGCAACGGTTATTGATCGGTACAGCTATGCCCATCCGGTGTTTGACCAGGCCGGGATTGCCGCACAGGCGCGTTTGCCGCAGTTGCAGGGTCGGCGCAACACCTGGTTTTGCGGTGCCTGGGCCGGTTATGGTTTTCATGAAGACGGCCTGAAGGCCGGCATGGCGGTGGCCGCAGGACTGGGCGTCGCCGCGCCGTGGCAGGCACCGGTCGCGGCGCTGAAGGTTGCCGCATGACGGATACAGCCGCCGCGCTTATTTACACGGGCGAGGTCATGCACCGCCGCCTCGCGCCGGTTGAACATGCGTTTCGCCATGGCGTGTTTTTCATGCGCCTGCGTGTCGATGCGCCGCCGGCGCGCTGGCCGGCGCTGATGTCACGCAACCGCTGGAACCTGTTCAGTTTTCATGATGCCGATCATGGCCCCCGCGACGGCAGTGCACTGGAACCGTGGCTGCGTGATTTACTCGCGCAGCACGGGCTGGACTGCGCCAACGGCGCGATCTGGCTGCAGAGCTTCCCGCGCGTCCTCGGTTACGTCTTCAACCCCGTCAGTTTCTGGCTGTGCCATGACCGCGCGGGGGCGCTGCGTGCGGTGGTCGCCGCTGTCAGCAATACCTTCGGCGAACACCACCATTATCTGGTCGCCCATGCGGATGCGCGGCCGATCAGCTCCGGCGACTGGTTGACGGCGCGCAAGGTATTCCATGTCTCGCCGTTTTTCCCGGTCACCGGTGAATACCGTTTTCGTTTTACCGACACCGGTGCGCGTTGCACATTTCGCATCGATTACGACGACGGCCGTGGTACGCGGCTGCTGACCAGTGTCGGTGGTGTTGCGGCGCCGCTGCAAACCCCGGCTCTGGCCTTCGTTTTTTTCCGTTATCCCTGGATGACGCTGGGCGTGATGCTGCGCATCCATTACCACGCGCTGCGGCTGTGGTTGAAGCACCTGCCTTTTTATTCGAAACCCCTGCCCCCGGCAGAGAAGATCACCCGATGAACAACACACTCAGCAATCCCGTCCAATCACAAACCGAGCCGGCTGCCGCGCGCTGGCTGTTCCGGCTGCTGTCGAAATTGCATTGCGGCAGCATCGAGTTGCGTTGTCCCGACGGCAGGAAGTTGTCCTTTGCCGGCCAAACCCCCGGCCCGCATGCTGCGCTGACGCTGCATGACTGGGATGTCTGCGGCGACATGTTGAGCCGCGGCGATATCGGGCTGGCCGAGGCGTATATTGCCGGGCGCGCAGATTCCAGCGACCTGATGCAGTTATTGCTGCTGGGTGCGTTGAACGAACAGGCCATCGAGCAGGCCATCCACGGTCGCTGGTGGGCGACGCTGGCATACCGCTTGCGTCACTGGATGCGGCCCAACTCCCGGAGCGGCAGCCGCAAAAACATCCATGCCCACTATGACCTGGGTAATGATTTTTACCGGCTGTGGCTGGATTCCGGCATGACTTATTCGGCGGCCTTGTTTGAAGGCGACACCACGCGTGACCTGGCCGATGCGCAGACCGCGAAGTACGCGCGCATCCTGCGCGCGCTCGACGCCCGTCCCGGTCAGCATATCCTCGAAGTGGGTTGCGGCTGGGGCGGCTTTGCCGAACAGGCCGCGCGCGCGGGTTGCCGCGTCACCGGCATCACTATTTCGCAGGCGCAGCTCGAGTATGCGCAACAAAGGATTGCCAAAGCAGGGTTGCAGGATCGGGTGGAATTGAGGTTGCAGGACTACCGGGATATTGAGGGTAAATTCGATCACCTGGTGTCGATTGAAATGTTCGAAGCCGTCGGCGAAAACTACTGGCCGGGTTATTTCTCGACGCTGCGCGACCGGCTGCGCCCCGGTGGCCGCGCCGTGGTGCAGTCGATCACCATCGCCGACGCCAAATTCGAGCGTTACCGCAGCGGCACCGACTTTATCCAGCAATACATATTTCCCGGCGGCATGTTGCCCTCGCCCGGCCGGTTTCGTGAAGTGGCCGCGGCGCAGGGACTGACGGTGGCCGAGATGCACGACTTCGGTCTCGATTACGCGGAAACCCTGCGCCACTGGCATGAACGCTTCAACAGCGTGGCGGCGCAGGTGCAGGCGCAGGGTTTTGATGAGCGGTTCATGCGCACCTGGCGTTTTTACCTCGCTTATTGCGAAGCCGGTTTTCGCGCGCGGGCCACCGATGTGACCCAGGCACTGCTGATCCATGCATAAAACCATTCTGTTTGGTCTGTTGCTGCTGTTCACCGCGCCCGCCGCCGTGGCGGAATTGCCGGCGGCTGCCTGCACGCTGCTGCAGAGCTGTCGCATGGTTGGAGAGGGGCAGTTGCGCTGGTGGGGTTTCCATGTCTATGACGCGTCCTTGTGGTCGCCGAGCGGCCGCTGGCAGGCGCAGGCGCCGTACGCACTCGACATCCGTTATGCGCGGCGCGTGACCGGCGCACAACTGGCGGAAACCAGCGTCGACGAACTGCGCCGCCTCGGCATCGGTGATGAAGCCGCGCTCACGCGCTGGGGAGCCGCGATGCGCAAGCTGTTTCCCGACGTTGCTCCGGGCAGCCGGCTGATCGGTGTCCATGTGCCGCAGCGCGGCGCGCTGTTTTATTCGGCCACCGGCTATCTTGGCGCGATCGAAGATCCGGAGTTTGCGCGGGGTTTTTTTTCGATCTGGCTGGATCCACGCACGCAGACGCCGGAACTGCGCGCCGCGCTGCTCGGACGCGATGCCCGGCCTGAATAGGCGCGCGCTGGCGGCGTATGCCGCTGCAGCCTTGCCGCTGGCCGCGGCAGCACTGCCGGTGTATGTGCATGCGCCGAAATTTTATTCCGCATTGGGACTCGATCTGGCCTTGATCGGCGTATTGCTGCTGGCCGTGCGGGTGCTCGATGCCGTCAGCGATCCGCTGCTCGGGTGTCTGGCCGATCGTGTGCCGCAGCGCTGGGGTGGACGTAAAGCGATGCTGGTCGCGTCGGTGCCGGCGATCGCGGCAGGCATGTTTTTGTTGTTTCATCCGCCGGCCGATGCCGCAGGACTTGCATCGTGGCTGGCGTTGTCACTGATGCTGGTCTATCTCGGGCTGAGCGCAGCCAGCATCAGTTATTTTGCGCTGGGCAGTGCCTGGTCACGTGACTATGCCGAACGCACGCGGATCACAGCGGCGCGCGGCGCCGCGGCATTGACGGGGGTATTGCTTGCAGCGGCCTTGCCGGAGTGGCTCGCGCAACGTTATGGCGCAGCCGCGGGCCTCGAGTTGTTCAGCATTTTTTATGCCCTGGTGCTGGTCGCTGCGGTTGCCCTGACGGTACTGGCCGGGCCCCGTTTTGCTGCGACTGTTGTTCCGGCGACCGACGTTGCGCCAATTGCCCTTGCCCCGACCTTGCGCCTGCGCGATGTGCTGCGGCCTTTGCACAATCCGCGGTTTCGCCGCCTTGCCGTCATTTTTCTGGTGAATGGTGTGGCCGCAGCAATTCCGGCGACGCTGGTGCTGTTTTATGTTGCGGACGTGTTGCAGCGGCCGGACCTGACCGCGCTGTTCCTGGTGTTGTACTTCATCGCGGGTGCCGCCGGCATGCCGGGATGGGTGCTTATTGCGGCGCATGTCGGCAAGGCCCGCGCCTGGCTGCTGGCGATGCTGCTGGCGGTTGCGGCATTCATCAGTGCCTGGTCACTCGGGCCCGGCGATGTAGTCGCATTCGCCGTGGTGTGTGTGTTGTCGGGACTGGCTTTCGGCGCTGATCTGGCTTTGCCGGCCTCGATGCTGGCGGATGTCATCGATGACGATGAAGGTCAGGACGGGCGGCCCGATGGCGCTTATTTCGGTCTCTGGCATTTGCTCGAAAAACTCGCACTGGCCCTGGCCGCCGGCGTCGCGCTGCCGCTGTTGCAGGTGCTGGGTTATGTGCCGGGTGTTGTTGCCGGTGCGGGTTCCGCCCTGCCCTGGGTTTATGCGCTGCTGCCCTGCGTAATCAAACTCGCGGCGGCATTGCTGTTGTGGCTGTCTGCGCCGGAATCCCGGCGCGTGAAATCGTTGCTGACAGGAGATACCCCATGAAAACCTGGCGGGCCGCATTGGCCATGATGCTGTTTGTATTGGCCGGCTGCGGCACGGTCAGCGTGGAAGACTATCGCGATGAGCGTCCCGCGCTCGATCTGCGGCGTTATTTTGACGGCACGATCGATGCCTGGGGGGTGTTCCAGGATCGCAGCGGCAGGGTGGTCAAACGTTTTTATGTGCGTATTGACGCGAAATGGGCGGGCGACACCGGAACACTGGATGAACACTTCGAATACTCCGACGGCAGCCGCAGCCGGCGGGTGTGGACCATCACCCGGCTGGATGAGCGCCGTTATCGCGGTACCGCGGCCGACGTCGTCGGCGAGGCGGAGGGTGAGGCTTTTGGCAATGCGCTGCGCTGGCAATACGTGATGAATCTTGAGGTCGACGGCAAGACCTGGGCCGTGGATTTTGACGACTGGATGTATTTGATGGATGACCGGGTGATGCTCAATCGTTCGGTGATGAGCAAGTTCGGCGTCCGCCTTGGCGAAGTCACGTTGAGTTTCAGCAAACGTAAATGAGCGCGGATGAATGAGGGCGGATGAATGAGGACGAATACATGAGGACAGATACATGGGCCTGAATCCGTGCATCCGCGACTGGCACGACCGGCGGGTCTGGGTCATCGGTGCGTCCAGCGGCATCGGCGCCGCACTGGCGCGTGTATTGCTGGCGCAGGGCGCGCGGGTGGCTTTGTCGGCGCGCAGCACGCCCAGTCTGGCAAAGATTGCCGCAACACCTGGCGCAAACACGCTGGTGCTGCCGCTGGATGTCACGGATGCCGCCAGTGTGGCGCCGGCCTTGCAGCAGGTGGTCGCGGCCTGGGGCGGCATTGACCTCGTGTTGTGGTGTGCCGGTTCGCACAGCCCCGTGCGGGCCTGGGAACTCGATGCCGCTGACGCGCGCCGTCTGGTCGATGTCAATCTGAACGGTGTGATCAACGGGCTGCCTGCGGTGGTGGGGCAACTGCTGCTGCAGAAATCCGGCGGTATCGCCATCGTGTCCAGTGTCGCCGGTTATGGTGGATTGCCGACGGCGCTGGTGTACGGCGCGACCAAGGCGGCGTTGATCAATCTTGCGGAGACCTTGTACCTGGATCTGGCGCCGCGCGGCATCGCGGTGTATCTGATCAATCCCGGTTTCGTCAAAACACCGCTGACCGACAAAAATACCTTCAAAATGCCCGCACTTATCAGCGCTGAAGAGGCTGCGCGCGAAATCATCGCCGGTTTTTCGCGCGGCAATTTTGAAATTCATTTCCCGCGGCGTTTTACGCTGTGGCTGAAACTGCTGCGACTGTTGCCTTACCGCTGGTATTTTGCGCTGGTGCACAAAGGGACGGGAATGTGATGAGTGATCGCGTGGATGCGCTGGTGCAGTTTTTCGAAACACTGACGCCGCAATCTGTTACTGAGCTGCCGCATTTTTACGCCGCCGACTGCCGCTTCAAGGACCCGTTCAACGATGTGCGCGGCCACCATGCGCTGGAGGCGATTTTCCGCCACATGTTCGATCAACTCGACGCGCCGCGTTTCATCGTGCGTGAGCGCGTGATCGAGATGCCGCGCGTATTGCTGACCTGGGATTTCGAATTCCGCTTTCGTCGCTGGCAGCCGCGGGTCACGCAGCGTATCCACGGCGCGAGCCTGCTGACGTTTGACGCGGCGGGCCTGGTGGCGGTGCATCGCGACTACTGGGATGCGGCGGAAGAGTTGTACGAAAAATTGCCGGGGATCGGCGCCTTGCTGCGCTTGCTGAAACGCCAGGGGCGCCCTGCGGCGCCCCTGAACTAGTATTATATAAGTATTTGTTTTTATTGATTATTTTGGACTTCTAGTCCAGGTATTCGAACACCCGGACAACTTTGGTGACGCCACCCGTGGTGCGCGCCACTTCGGTGGCGTCCGCCGCCTCCTGTTTTTTGACCATGCCCATCAGGTAGACGACACTGTTCTCGGTCACCACCTTGACGTGCACCGGGCTGAATTTGCGGGCATCAACAAAACGCGCCTTGACCTTGGAGGTGATCACCGCATCGTTGGTGCGCGACTGCATCGCGGTGTTGCCCGCGACCTGAAGTTCGTTGAATACACTGCGCACATTTTCCACTGCGCGCGCGATGCGTTCGGCGTCGGCCCTGGCGGTCTCGGTCGGCACTTCGCCGGTCAGCAGCACCATGCGGTTGTAGCTGGTGACATTGATGTGCGCGTCCTTAACTTTTTCTTCGATGCGGTTTGCCGCCTTGAGTTCGATACCCTGGTCTTCGGTGATGGTGCCCACCGTGCGGCGGTCTTCCGCGATCAGCACACCGGTTGCCGCGGCGCCACCGACCGCCACGGCCATGCATCCGGAGAGGATCGGCAGCAGCGCGATAAAGACCAATGTCAAAAGCTTGTGCATGGATTACTCCTAAAATTTATTCGACGCCAAAACAAAACATTACTCGACACCCAAAAGCAGGCAATCAATGCCGTCGCACAGGCAGTGCAGCGACAGCAGATGCACTTCCTGGATGCGCGCGGTACTCGTGGCGGGTACGCAAATGTGCACGTCCTCCGCCTTCAGTATTTCGCCCATCTTGCCGCCGTTGCGTCCGGTCAGCGCTACCACCCGCATGTCGCATTCATGCGCCGCCTCGATTGCAGCGATGACGTTGGGCGAATTGCCGCTGGTCGATATGGCCAGCAGCACGTCCCCCGCATGTCCCAGCGCCCGCACCTGCTTCGAAAAAATCAGCTTGTAATCGTAATCGTTGGCGATCGACGTCAGTGTCGAAGTGTCGGTGGTCAGCGACATCGCAGCCAGTCCCGGACGTTCGACCTCGAAGCGATTCAACAGTTCCGCGGAAAAATGCTGCGCGTCGGCAGCGGAACCGCCGTTGCCGCAGGCGAGGATTTTCCCGTCCTGCTGCAGGCAGCGCACCATCAGTTGTACGGCCGATGCAATCGGCGCGGCCAACGCATCCATGCTCTGCAGTTTGAGATGGGCGCTTTCGGAGAAGTTTTCGCTGATGCGGCTGATCAGATCCATGGTGGGCGGTATTGTACTCTGAAGGGGGTTTGTGGATACCCGCGTGCACGTCAGCCTTCGATGGCGTTGCGTATCCATTCGATGCGCGGCGGCTCGCCGCTCACCAGCACGGCATCGAAGCGGCAGGGCGGCAGCGGGGAAACACCGGCAAGGTAATGGTGCGCGGTTTTTATCAGTTTTTCGCGTTTGGCCGCGGTGATGCTGGCGGCTGCACCGCCGTAGGTTTCGCTGCTGCGGCTGCGTACTTCGACAAACACCACCGTCGCACCTTCACGGACGATCAGGTCGATCTCGCCATAACGGCTGCGGTAGTTTCTGGCGACAATGCGCAATCCCTGGCCGCGCAGAAAATCAGCGGCGAGGGCTTCGGCCTGCTCACCGCTCCTGCTCATCGCGCGGGTTCACGTGGCGCCGGATCCAGGGCGTGGGGGCGACCTTCGCTGTAACGGCCGGCGGCCAGTTCCCGCTCGATATGACCGTCCGTGCCCAGCGTCAACTGCCCGGTCACGCCGTCGAGGCGGATATCCCGGACACCAGTGAGCAGCAACTGGGCGATGCGCCAGGCGTCGATGCCGAGCGCGTACAGGCGCTCCAGTTCAAAGGCGCCGTACGGTTTTGGCCGGGCGTAGGCCATGACCGCGGTGTGATTGGGTTCGAGCAGCCAGGGCATGTCAACAAAATTGACGCCAGTCAGGTCAAATCCGGCGAGTGGCCCCCGGTCGCCGGCATGTACGCTGGAGGTGGCGTAAACCGGGGTTGCGCCGAGATACGGGCGTACGGTGCGGGCTTCCGTGTAGCCCAGCGCCAGAAAATACATGTCGGCTGCGCTGCCGCCGCGCGTGATGGCTTTCAGCTTGTCCGGATCGGAGGCATAGGCCACATCCGTCGCCACCCTGCCGCCAAGGCGCATGAACTCGCCAGCGAAGGCTGACTGCATGCGGCGTTCTACCGGGCCGCCTCCGTTGATGGTGACCGCATTGCGGCGGCCGTCGCGCCAGGCGATCCGTGCCGCTTGCCGCGCTTCCGCTTCGATCTGCAGGCTCAGCAGGTACAGGTTGCCGGGGTTGCGTCCGGTATGGTCCGGCACATTGAGTGCCAGCGTGGGCACCGGCACTGGTTCGCCGAAGGCCAGCGCGGTGACGGCGTCGCGTGTCAGCGGACCGACGATCACTTGTGCGCCGGCGGCCACGGCAGCGCGATAACCTTCCAGCACATTGGCCACGTTCTCGGAGACCGCGTATTCGCGCACCGGCAATGCGGTACGGCTTTGCGTCCTGGCGGCGGCCTGGAAGCCGTCGCGCAGCGCAGTCGCGTGGCGGCCGAATATTTTTGAATTCATCGGCAGCAGCAGCGCGATGTGCGGCACCGGTGCCGTTGCAGCAACGGCGCCGGTCTGCGGCGTCGCATCGCTGGCCATTGCCGCGGGCGCTCCGTATAGTAGGCAGGTGAATACGAACGCGGCAATGCGCAGCATCTGCTGCAATGGGCGATGGGTCATCCGGTTAATCTGTCAATGAATGAGCCGGCGATGGAACGGAATGTGGACACAGATAGCGGAATGGTCAGTGATGGAATGATCAATGATGAAATGGTCGATGTGACGGCGACAGTCAACAAGGCGACATTATATGTAGTCGCCACTCCGATCGGAAATCTCGGCGACATCACCCTGCGTGCACTGGAAGTGCTGAAGGCCGCGGATGTCATTGCCGCAGAGGATACCCGGGTCACCATCCGCCTGCTCAACCGCCATGGCATCGCCGGCAGACTGGTGGCGGTGCACGAACACAATGAGCGCCGCGCCGCGGAACGCGTGACCGAACTGCTGGCGGAGGGCAAAACGGTGGCGCTGGTCAGCGACGCCGGTACGCCGGGTATTGCCGACCCGGGCGCGCAGGTGGTGGCTGCGGTGCGCACCGCGGGTTATGCGGTGGTGCCGATCCCCGGCCCCAATGCCGCGGCAACCGTGTTGTCGGCCAGCGGCTTCGAGGCAAGCCGCTTCCTGTTCTGCGGTTTTCTGCCGTCGCGTGCGGCGGAACGCCGCCGCCTGCTGGCCGAACTTGCGGCGCAGACTGCATTGCTGGTGTTTTACGAGGCGCCGCACCGCGTCGCCGACTGTGTTGCCGACCTGTGCGCCGCATTCGGCGGCGCCCGTACCATTGTCATTGCGCGCGAACTGACCAAAATCCACGAAACCCTGCACCGCTGCCGGCTCGATGAAGCCTTGGCCTGGCTGGAGGCCGACGATAATCACCGGCGCGGAGAGTTTGTGCTGGTCGTGGAGGGCGCGGTGGCGGCGGAGTCGACAGTGGCCGGGGTTGATATCGAAACCGTGCTGAAAACCCTGCTCGCCGAATTGCCGGTGAAACAGGCGGTGGCGCTGGCCGTGAAGCTGACCGACGGCAATCGCAACGTGTTGTACAAACGGGCGCTGACGCTTAAAAGTAAAAATCGGGATGAAACATGAGCGGCGGCAATTTACTGCTCATTTTACTGTTCCTCATGCACCGTTTAACATGCAAGCCGTCATGAACGCTTCCGCCACCACTGTCACCATCACCCGTCCCGATGACTGGCACCTGCATCTGCGTGATGGTGCGGCGATGCGCGATGTACTGCCGCATACCGCTTCGCGTTTTGCCCGTGCCATCGTGATGCCGAACCTGAAGCCGCCGGTGACCACCACGGAACTGGCGCTGGCCTACCGCGATCGCATTCGCGCGGCGCTGCCTGCCGGCAGCCGCTTTGAGCCGCTGATGACGCTGTACCTGACCGACAACACGCAACCGGAAGAAATCGACCGGGCCAAAAAAAGCGGTGCGGTACATGCAGTGAAATATTACCCGGCGGGCGCGACCACCAATTCCGATTCCGGCGTGAGCGCCATCGAGAAATGTTTTCCGGTACTGGCTGCGATGGAAAAAGCCGGCATGCCGCTGCTGGTGCACGGCGAAGTAACGGATGTCGCGGTTGATGTTTTTGATCGCGAACGCGTGTTCATCGAGCGAACGCTGGCGCCGCTGGTCGAACGTTTTCAGGGATTGAAGGTGGTGATGGAGCACATCACCACGCGCGAAGCCGCCGACTTTGTCACCGCGGCACCGAAGCGCATCGCAGCGACGCTGACGCCGCAGCACCTGTTGCTGAATCGCAATGCGCTGTTCACCGGCGGTGTGCGGCCGCATAACTACTGCCTGCCGATACTCAAGCGCGAAACACACCGCGCAGCGCTGGTCGCAGCGGCGGTCGGCGGTAATCCGAAATTTTTTCTTGGCACCGACAGCGCGCCGCATGCGCGGCATACCAAGGAAAACGATTGCGGTTGCGCCGGCATGTACACCGCGCACGCCGGCATTGAGTTGTATGCCGAAGTGTTTGCGGCAGCCGGTGCGCTTGACAGGCTCGAAGGATTCGCCAGTCATTACGGTGCGGATTTTTACGGGCTGCCGCGCAACCAGGACAGGATCACTTTGAAGTTGGAGCCGTGGAACGTGCCGGCCAGCGTACCGTTCGGCGCCGACACGCTGGTGCCGATGCGCGCGGGTGCCGCGGTCCAGTGGAGGATCGCCGGCTCTTGAGCCTGCCCGGATCAAAACACTTCCCCGGCGCCGGATTGACGCCCTTGGCGCACGACGATCCCTTTCATTACAGCCAGCTTGATCTGCCGCGGGGCGACTTGTGGGTATTCACCTACGGCTCACTGATGTGGGATCCCGGTTTTCGTTTTTCAGCAGCAGCGCCGGCGTTGCTGCGCGGTTATCACCGCGCATTCTGCATTTATTCCAGCCGTTATCGCGGCACGGTGGCAACGCCCGGACTGGTGCTTGGGCTGGATCGCGGAGGGGCCTGCAAGGGCACGGCGTATTGCATCGCTGCCGCGGATGTTCTTGAAGCGCTGGAAACCCTGTGGTTGCGCGAGATGCGGCGGCGGGTTTACGTGCCACGGTTGTTGCCGGTCGGCATGGGTACAGGGCGCCAGACGGCATTGACCTTCCTCGCCAATCGTTGCCACGACGGTTACGCCGGTCGGCTGGAACTCGACACGGCCGCCACCATCATTGCCGCCTGTTGCGGTGAGCGCGGCCCCAACGTTGATTACCTGGTGAACACCCTGCGCCACCTCGATGAACTGGGTGTGCATGATCGTCATTTGCACGACCTGCTGGCAGCAGTGCGCGCGCGGGAAACGCGCTGAGCGGTCATTAATCCCAAGGCGGGTGGTGTCCACATGATAAAATCCGCGTCGAAGCTGGCCAGGCAGCCGCTGTGCGCGGAACAAACCGGACAAGGCAACTTGTGCGTGCCGCGCATAGAGGAAAGTCCGGGCTCCACAGGGTAGGGTGACGGGTAACGCCCGTCCGCCGTGAGGCGAGGAACAGGGCCACAGAGACGAGTCCGCTGGGCGCGAGTTCAGCGGGGTGAAACGCGGTAACCTCCACCCGGAGCAACACCGAATAGGCAAGCGTTGACGCGTCCCGCCGAGCTTGCGGGTAGGTGGCTTGAGCCGTGCAGCAATGTACGGCCCAGAGGAATGGCTGCCCACGACAGAACCCGGCTTAACGGCCAGCTTCACCTTTTTTGGCAGGACAAAACCCCTGGTTTTTAGGGCAAATTCCCCTTCCCGGGGGATTTTGACGGGTTGTCGCCGGCCGGCGACGCATCAATCGCTTGTAATTGCCTGATTTTTAAGCATAATTACTTAATGCGCTACTTTCAGTACGCGCAATATCCTATTGTTTTAATTGATATATTACCCCAAGAAAAAACAGTAAAAATCGGGGTCAACAAGTTGCTGTAAGTCTTTGTCCTTAAAAAGAAATTCGGTAATTCGACCCTTGACCCGCATCGCCCAGTTATTTATAGTGGGATGAAGTGGTAGAAAGTGGGAGAAATGCCTGCCGGACCTCCGGCTGTGCAGCGCTTCCACGCTCAAGGGGGAAGCGTGTTTCGCGGGGTCGCACAACTCAATCTCGACAGCAAAGGCAGGCTCGCCGTTCCGGCGCGCCATCGTGATGCCTTGCTCGAGCGTTGCGCGGGACATCTGGTGATCACCGCCGATGCGGATCATTGCCTGCTGGTTTATCCGCTGCCCGACTGGGAAATCATCCAGCAAAAACTCGAGGGCCTGTCGAATCTTGATCCGCGCGTGCGCGAACTGCAGCGGCGCTTGATCGGTTTCGCGGTTGATGTCGATATCGACAGCGCGGGGCGCGTGCTGATTTCGCCCGAGCTGCGGCGTTTCGCGCAGCTGGAAAAAAGCGTGGTGCTGGTCGGGCAGGGCCGCAAATTCGAATTGTGGAATGAAGAGCGCTGGACGCAGTTGATCGACAGCGCGGGCAGTTTCGGCGCAGGTGGTTTGCCGGCTGAGCTGGAGGGTTTCTCCTTGTGACGAGCGGCGCGCATGCCGCGGTACTCGCGCAGGAAGCCATAGCAGCATTGAACATCCGGTCCGACGGCATTTATGTCGATTGCACGTTTGGCAGGGGCGGTCACAGCCGCCTGATTCTGGGGCAGCTGGGCAAAGGAGGGCGATTGGTGGCGCTGGATCGCGATCCCGAGGCGGTGCAGGCAGGACGCGCGGTGAACGACCCGCGATTCACGATCCTGCACAGCGCGTTCAGCCAGGTTGCGGCAGTGCTGCGGGAGAACGGTGTTACGGCGGTCGACGGCCTGTTGCTGGATATCGGCGTGTCGTCGCCGCAACTGGACGATGCGCGTCGCGGTTTCAGTTTTCGCCACGATGCGCCGCTCGACATGCGTATGGATCCGGGTCAGGGCATCAGCGCGGCGGATTGGCTGGCGACAGCGGAAGAGACAAAAATCAGGGAGGTCATCAGGGACCATGGCGAAGAACGGTTTGCTAAACAGATTGCAGCAGCGATTGTTGCGGCTCGGACGCGGGGACCTGTTGACACCACACGACAACTTGCCGCGATCGTGGCAGAAGCCGTTCCCGCGCGCGAGCCACGCCAGGATCCGGCGACGCGCACGTTTCAAGCTTTACGGATTCACATCAATCAGGAGCTTGAGGAGTTATCGCTAGTGCTGCCGCAATGCGTAGACCTGCTCAAGCCGGGAGGGCGGCTGGTGGTCATCGCTTTTCATTCACTGGAAGATCGTATCGTGAAGCGGTTCCTGCGTACTCAGTCGCAGGCGGATGCACTGCCGGCGCGGCTGCCGGTGCGCGCCCGTGATCTGCCGCAGCCGCGGATGCGGCTGATCGGCCGCGCGCAGCGCGCCAGTGCGGAAGAAATTGCGGCCAACCCGCGTGCGCGCAGTGCAGTAATGCGGGTCGCCGAACGTTCCCGGGAAAATGAGGGGGCGGCAGCATGACTGCGCGCCTGACTTTCATCCTGTTCGCCGCGCTGATCGTGTGCGCGCTGTCGCTGGTGTCTTCACAACACAAGGCGCGCAAGCTCTACGTTGAACTGCAGAAGGAGCAGGCGGCGGCGAAGCAGCTGGATGTCGAATGGGGGCAGTTGCAGCTCGAACAGGGAACCTGGGGAACCCATGGGCGCATCGAGCGCATCGCCACGCGCGAACTGGGCATGCGTTTGCCGGCGGCGAACCGCGTGGAAGTGGTGCCGCCGCTGCGCGCGGAGACCCAGCCATGAAGCCGGGCGCAAACCGCGATCCGACACCCAGACTGCCGGCCTGGCGCGCCAACCTGATGCTGGTGGTGCTGGCGGCATGGTTTATCGCGCTGACCGGGCGTGCGTTGTGGCTGCAGGCGCTGAACAATGATTTCCTGCAACGCAAGGGCGAGTCGCGGTATTCGCGCGTTGTAGAAATCGGCGCAAGCCGCGGCATGATCGTTGACCGCAACAATGAACCGCTGGCGATTTCGACACCGGTGGAATCGGTGGCTGCCAGCCCTGCCGATATCGAGGCCGATCCCGCCGATCTGCGCAAACTCGCAAAACTGCTGGAGATCGGCAATGACGAATTGCGTAACAAGTTGTCCGATACGCAGCGCGAATTCGTCTACCTGAAACGCCAGTTGCCGCCGGAGCAGGCGGAGCGCGTGGTGCAGCTGGGCATCCCTGGTGTTTTTTTGCAGCGTGAGCACCGCCGTTATTACCCGGCGGGCGAAGTGATGTCGCACATCATTGGTTTTACCGGCGTTGATGACAAAGGCCAGGAAGCCCTGGAGCTGGCATTCGAAGACACGCTGGCCGGCAGACCGGGCAGCCGTCGCGTGATCAAGGACCGGCTGGGCCGCATTGTCGAGGATGTGGAAAGCATCCGTGTGCCGCAAAACGGACAGCAGCTCAGGCTGTCGATTGATGCGCGTATCCAGTATCTTGCGTTCCGCGAATTGAAGGCGGCGGTCTCCGCGCATCGCGCCAAAGCCGGCGGCATTGTCGTACTCGATGCCGACAGCGGCGAAATCCTGGCCATGGCGAACCTGCCGGCATACAACCCGAACAATCGCGGCAAACTGGATGCGCGCCGCACCCGCAATCGCGTGGTTACCGACCTGTTCGAACCCGGCTCGACGCTGAAGCCGTTCACTGCCGCCGCTGCTCTGGAGGCCGGTCTGTACCAGCCCGGCACGGTGATCCAGACCGCGCCCGGACAGCTGACCATCGGCAATCGCACCATTCATGACGCGCATCCCCAGGGTGCATTGACAGTCGCGCAGGTGATCCAGAAGTCGTCCAACGTCGGCACTGCAAAAATGGGGCTGGCGTTGTCATCGGAGGGGCTGTGGAGCCTGTTCAGCCGCGCCGGCTTCGGTGTGCCGCCGCGATCCGGATTTCCCGGCGAAGTGTCGGGCCGCCTGCGCGCCCATGCAACCTGGAAGCCGATCGAGCAGGCGACGATGTCGTACGGTTACGGCATTTCAGTGTCGTTGATGCAGTTGGCGCGTTCGTACACCATATTCGCATCCGATGGCGTGCTGCATCCGGTGACCTTGCTGAAGCGCGAAAGTCCGGTGCAGGGCACGCGTGTGGTGTCCGCGCAAACCGCGCTGGCGGTGCGCAAAATGCTGGAGCTTGCCGCCCAGCCCGGCGGCACGGCGCCCGGTGCACAGATTTCGGGATATACGGTTGCGGGCAAGACCGGCACCGCGCACAAACTCGAAGGCAAGGGTTATGCCGCCAACCGCTACGTGGCCTCGTTTGTCGGGATGGCGCCGGCATCGCGCCCGCGCGTGATCATCGCGGTGATGATCGACGAGCCCTCGGCGGGACAGCATTATGGCGGCGCGGTGGCGGCACCGGTGTTCAGCCAGGTGGCGGCGGGTACGCTGCGATTCCTGGCGGTGCCGCCCGACGCACCGGGTAAAACCACGGTGCTGCTGCCCGAAGACGTGCCGCTGGTGCGGGAGGAAGTGTGATGCCCGCCGCGCTGAACGACATGCAGACGGCAGTACGCAAGCTTGGCGTACGCCGGCTGACGCTGGACAGTCGGGCGGTCAGGGCCGGCGACACCTTTGTCGCCTGCCCCGGCGAATCGCGTGACGGCCGTGATTACATCGCGCAGGCGATTGCCAACGGCGCGGCCTCGGTGCTGTGGGATTCCGGCGGTTATGCGTGGAATCCGCGCTGGCGGGTGCCGAACCTCGGTGTTGCGCATCTGCGGCGCCAGGCCGGCGTCATCGCCAGCGAGGTGTACGGCAAACCCAGCGCAAAATTGTGGACCATCGGCGTCACCGGCACCAATGGCAAGACTTCATGCAGTCAGTGGATTGCGCAGTCGCTGACCCGCGCCAGACGCAAATGCGCGGTGATCGGCACGCTGGGCAGCGGTTTTCCCGGGCGGCTTGATGCGCAAGGCCATGCCATCAATACCACGCCGGACGCGGTGATCCTGCATGCGCGCCTGCGTACGATGGTGCGCGCGGGGGCGCGCGCGGTATGTATGGAGGCTTCCTCGCACGGTCTTGATCAGGACCGTCTTGCCGGCGTCGAATTCGATGTCGCGCTGCTGACCAACCTGACGCGCGATCACCTTGATTATCACGGCACGATGCGGCGTTATCAGGCGGCGAAAGCGCGGCTCTTCCGCTGGCCCACGCTCAGCCATGCCGTGCTGAATCTCGACGATGCCTTCGGCCGCGAGCTGGCGCTTTGCTGGAAACATAAACGCGCGAAGGCGCTGGGCTACGGTTTTCAGGCGCGAACAGCGCGTGTCACCCTGCCCTGCGTTCAAGGCCGCAACCTGCGCCTCGGTCTCGACGGCGTGTCCTTCGACATTGCCTCACCTTGGGGGCGGGCGACACTGCGCAGCCCGCTGATTGGCGGTTTTAATGCGGCGAATCTGCTCGGCTCACTGGCGACGCTGCTGGTCAGCGATGTCGGTCTCGACCACTCGGTGGCGGCGCTGGAAAAGGTAATGCCGGTTCCCGGGCGCACAGAACGTTATGGCGGCGGTCGCGCGCCGCTGGTGATTGTGGATTACGCTCATACGCCGGATGCTTTGGAAAAAGTGTTGCTGAGCCTGCGCACGATTGCCGGCCAGCGCGCCCGGCTGTTCTGCGTGTTCGGCTGCGGCGGCGAACGTGATCGCGGCAAACGCCCGCTGATGGGTGCCGTGGCCTCGCGCATCGCCGATGTGGTGATCATCACCAGCGACAATCCGCGCAGCGAGGATCCGCAGGCCATCATTGCCGAGATTGCCGAAGGTGTTTCCGGAAAACATGAGCAGATCGCAGACCGGCGCCAGGCGATTAAACAAGCGCTGGCACAGGCGCGGCGCGGCGACATCGTGCTGATCGCCGGCAAGGGCCACGAGCGATACCAGGAAATACAAGGCGTCAAGCGCCGCTACAGCGATGCGGCGGTGGTGCGCGCGGTACTGGCCGGGAGGGCGCGGTGATGACCCTGGCCCAGACAGCGATGGTGCTTGGCGGCGAACTGCGCGGCACCGATACACGGTTTGATGATGTGTGCACCGACAGCCGTACCCTGAAAAAGGGCGACCTGTTCATTGCGCTGCGTGGCGAAAAATACGATGGACATGATTTTGTCGGCCAGGCCGCTGCCGCCGGTGCTGTGGCTGCGCTGGTGGATCACAGGTATGTGAACACGGCCGCCAGCTTGCCGATGGCTGCCGTGGCCGACACCACCGTTGCGCTGGGGGCGCTGGCCGCGCACTGGCGCCGGCAGTTCCACATTCCACTGATTGCAGTCGTCGGTTCCAACGGCAAAACCACGGTCAAGGAAATGATTGCAGCCTGCCTGCGCGCGCATTTTGGCGATGCCGCCGTGCTGGCCACCCGCGGTAATCTCAACAACCATATCGGGCTGCCGCTGACGCTGCTCGCGTTGCGCGAGGCGCACCGTGTTGCGGTGGTCGAGGTCGGCATGAACCATCCCGGGGAAACCGCGCAACTGGCGGCCGTTGCGGCACCGACGATTGCGGTGATCAACAATGCGCAACGCGAACACCAGGAGTTCATGCGCTCGGTGGCTGATGTTGCAGTGGAACACGCCAGCCTGATCACCGCGCTGGCGGAAGATGGCGTGGCGGTGATCAATGCTGACGACGCCCACGCTGACGTCTGGCGTGCTGCCGCCGGCGCGCGCCCTGTCCGTGACTTCGGTCTGCAGCGGGCCGCCGCAGTACGTGCGCAATGCCGGATGCAGGCAGCCTCGGTGCATCTTGACGTCACCACGCCCGAAGAACATGCCGCATTTGATCTGCCGCTGGCCGGCGAACACAACGTGCGTAATGCGCTGGCGGCGATCGCCGCTGCCACGGCCGCGGGTGCGTCGTTGTCCGCCTGCTCGCGGGCTCTGTCCCGGTTTGTCGCAGTCAAGGGCCGCCTGCAGATCAAGACCGGACGCCGCGGCGCCATGCTGATCGATGACAGCTATAACGCCAACCCGGATTCGGTGCGCGCGGCGATCGACGTACTGGCGCGGGCTCCCGGACGCAGGTTGCTGGTGCTGGGTGACATGGGTGAGGTCGGCGCGCAGGGCGCGGCATTCCATGAAGAGGTGGGCGTTTATGCGCGCGATGCCGGCATCGACGGTTTGTATGCCTTGGGTGAGCTCGCGGCAGTGACTGCGCGCGCTTTTGGCGCCGGTGCCCGGCATTACCCGCGTATCGAAGAACTGCTCGCTGATATTGAAGTTGTGCTCGGCCCGCAGACCGCCCTGCTGGTCAAGGGTTCGCGTTTCATGCAGATGGAGCGTGTCGTGCGCTGCATCGAAGCCGTGACCGGGAATGCTGCAATGGGAAATGCCACGACAGGAGGCACAGGCAATGCTGCTTGAACTGGCGCAATGGCTGGAACAGTATGCCCGCGCCTTCAATGTATTCAGTTACCTGACGCTGCGCGCGGTTCTGGCCTGCCTGACCTCGCTGTTGATTTCCTTCATCGTCGGCCCCGCGCTGATCCGCAAGCTGACGGCGTTAAAAATCGGCCAGGCGGTGCGCGACGACGGTCCGCAGACCCACCTGGTGAAAGCCGGCACGCCGACCATGGGTGGTGCGCTGATTCTGGTGTCGATCATCATCACCACGCTGCTGTGGGCGGATCTGCAGAACCGCTTCGTCTGGGTGGTGCTGGTTGTTACCGTCGGTTTCGGCGCCATCGGCTGGGTCGACGATTACCGCAAGGTGGTACACCGCAATCCGAAGGGACTGTCGGCGCGGGTAAAATTTTTCTGGCAATCGGTGATCGGCCTGGGCGCTGCGGTATTCATCGCCTATTCGACCAATCTGCCGGCGCAGACCGAATTCATCGTGCCGTTTTTCAAGCAGGTGGCCTACCCTCTGGGGGCCATCGGTTTCATCACCATGACCTACCTGGTGATCGTCGGCACCAGCAACGCGGTGAATCTGACGGACGGCCTCGATGGCCTCGCGATCATGCCCACGGTGATGGTGGGCAGCGCACTCGGCATTTTTGCCTACGTGGCCGGCAATGCCGTGTTCGCCAAATACCTGGCCTTCCCCTATATCCCGGGCGCCGGCGAACTGACGGTGATCTGCGGCGCGATGGCCGGCGCCGGACTCGCTTTCCTGTGGTTCAACGCCTATCCCGCGGAAGTATTCATGGGCGACGTCGGCGCGCTGGCGCTGGGCGCCGCGCTGGGCACCATCGCCGTCATCGTGCGCCAGGAAATCGTGCTGTTCATCATGGGCGGCGTGTTTGTCGTCGAAACCCTGTCGGTGATGCTGCAGGTGGCGTCATTCAAGCTGACCGGCAAGCGGATATTCCGAATGGCGCCGCTGCACCACCACTATGAATTGAAGGGCTGGAAAGAAAACCAGGTCGTCGTTCGCTTCTGGATCATCACGATGATGCTGGTGCTGATAGGACTCTCGACATTGAAATTGAGATAGATGAACAGAAAAGCGAACGACGGGGTGGTTTCGGCGAAGGCTAACCTGCTTGGCAGGTTAAGCCATGTTGCGCTCGCGCGACATGGCGGCCGCAGCCAAAACCACCCAGTGCGCTTCTGGATCATCACGAAGATGCTGGTGCTGATCGGCTTGTCGACGCTGAAGCTGCGGTGACAGGGAGCAGGAATGCAATGTTCGATCTCAAGGGTGCACGCGTAATGGTCGTTGGTCTCGGTGATACCGGATTGTCGATGGCGCGCTGGCTGCAGCGCCGCGGCGCCGAAGTGCGCGCGACGGACAGCCGCGCGGCACCCCCGCATGCCGCCACGCTGCGCCGGGAATTGCCGCAGTTGCCGATGGCACTTGGCGTGGCCCCCGACGTTGATGGTGTCGACATGATCGCGGTGAGTCCTGGCGTGGACCGTCGTGCCGGCGCCATCGCGCAGGCCGCAGCGCGGGGCGTGCCGGTGGTGGGTGACGTGGAATTGTTCGCACAGGCACTGGCGGCGCGCAACGATGCCACGCCGGTAATTGCAATTACCGGTTCCAACGGCAAAAGCACGGTGACCGCGCTGGCCGGTGAAATCTGTAAAGCCGCTGCGCTGCGTCCCGTGGTGGCGGGCAACATCGGTTTGCCGGTACTCGATGCATGGACCGAAATTGAAGACGGTGCGGGAAAAGGCGTACAGCGGCCCGGTGTGTTTGTGCTGGAGCTGTCGAGTTTTCAGCTGGAAAGCACGATATCGCTGCAAGCGCGCGCGGCGACGGTACTGAATCTGTCCGAGGATCATCTTGACCGGTATGACGGCATGCGCGAATACGCCGCCGCAAAAAGTCGCATCTTTGCCGGTGATGGTGTGCAGGTGCTCAATCGCCAGGACAGGTGGAGCGATGGCATGGCGCAGTCTGGTCGCCGCGTGGTCCGTTTCGGGCTGGATGCACCGCGCGATGCGGAGGCCTGGGGTATTGGCGGCAGGGGCAAGGAATCGATGCTGATGCGCGGTGATGTCGCGCTGGCACCGGTGGCTGCATTGCGTGTCGCCGGTTTGCACAACGCGGCCAATGCGCTGGCTGCGGGCGCCTTGTGTCGCGCCGTCGGTGTTGCCGATGCGGTAATCACCCAAGCCTGGCAGACCTTTGACGGCCTGCCGCACCGCGTAAAAAATATCAATAAAATCAATAATATACAGTTTTACGACGATTCCAAGGGTACCAATGTCGGCGCCACCGTCGCTGCTCTGAACGGTATGCCGCAACCGGTGGTGTTGATCGCCGGCGGCGATGGCAAGGGCCAGGATTTCGCACCACTCGCCGCGGCGGCACAACACAAGGCGCGTGCGGTGGTGCTGATCGGGCGTGATGCCGAACGCATCGCCGATGCCATCGGCAACCGGGTGCCGCTGCTGCGTGCCGCAGACATGGAGCAGGCGGTGGAACTCGCATTTAATGCCGCGCGGGCCGGCGATGCGGTGTTGCTGTCGCCCGCCTGCGCGAGTTACGACATGTACCGCAATTACATTCATCGCGCGGAAGTGTTTGCCGCTGCGGTGGCGGCATTGCAACGGAGGTGCGCGTGAGTTTCGCCACGCTCAACCATCCCGTCAACACACGCGGCGCGGGGCAGGAGTATGACAGCGCGCTGATCTGGGTCACCGTACTGCTGCTCGGGTTTGGCATGGTGATGGTGTATTCGGCGTCGATTGCGATTGCAGAAGCCAGCCGTGTCACCGGCAACAGCGCGGTGTATTACCTCAGCCGCCACGCGGCGTATGTGCTGATCAGCCTGGTGGCCGCAGGACTGGTGTTCCAGGTGCCGCTGCGCACCTGGCAACGCGCCGCCCCCATCCTGTTTGTATTTGGACTGGTGCTGCTGACACTGGTGCTGATTCCCGGCATCGGGCGCGAAGTCAACGGCAGCCGGCGCTGGCTGCCGCTGGGTTTTGCCAACCTGCAGCCATCGGAACTGATGAAGGTATGCGCGGTGCTCTATGCCGCCGATTACACCGTGCGCAAGGCGGCGTTCATGCACAGCCTGCGCAAGGGGTTTTTGCCGATGGCCGGTGTGATGCTGCTGACGGGAGGGCTGCTGCTGCGTGAGCCGGATTTTGGCGCCTTCGCGGTGATCACCGTGATTGCCATGGGTATCCTGTTTCTCGGCGGCATGAACTGGCGGCTGTTCGCGGGGCTGATCGTGATGCTGCTGATCGGCTTCCTGCTGCTGATCTGGAGCAGTCCGTACCGCATGCAGCGCGTGATCGGCTTCATGGACCCCTGGGCGGACCCGTACGGCAAGGGATATCAGCTGTCGCACGCGCTGATCGCTTTCGGTCGCGGCGAGTGGTTCGGGGTCGGGCTCGGTGCCAGCGTTGAAAAACTGTTTTACCTGCCCGAAGCCCACACCGATTTCCTGCTCGCGGTGATCGCCGAGGAACTCGGTTTTGCCGGCGTGTTGACATTGACGCTGCTGTTTGCGTGGATTGTGTGGCGGGCTTTTGCGATCGGCCGCCGTGCCTCCGACCTTGAACGCCCGTATGCCGCGCTGGTGGCGCAGGGCATCGGTCTGTGGATCGGTGTCCAGGTCATTATCAACATGGGCGTCAACATGGGCGTGTTGCCGACCAAGGGCCTGACACTGCCGCTGCTGTCGTTTGGCGGCAGTGCGATTCTCGCAACCTGCTGTGCACTGGCCGTACTGCTGCGCATTGACTGGGAAAACCGGCAGATCATGCGGGGGTTCACGGTATGACGATACTTGTATCGGCAAATAGCGTGAATGCACTAACTACAGACTGTCTGTTTCGGCGAAGACGGACTTTTGCGCAGCAAAAGGCACGTCGTAGCGAAAATCCCCTCCTCTTGGGGTTCACGCCATGAGCCGGACCATCCTTGTCATGGCCGGCGGCACCGGCGGGCATATTTTTCCGGCACTGGCGGTGGCCGAGGTGCTGCGCGGCCGCGGCTGGAACGTGGTCTGGCTGGGAGCCCGCGGCGGCATGGAGGAACGCCTGATTCCGCCGCGTGGATATGCGACGGTGTGGATCCGTTTCGGCGGTGTACGCGGCAAGGGCTGGTTGCGCAAGCTGCTGTTGCCGGCATCACTGCTGATCGCGTTCTGGCAGAGCGCGAAGGCGATTTTCCGGCATCGCCCGGACGTGGTGCTGGGCATGGGCGGTTACGCGGCGTTTCCCGGCGGCATGATGGCGGCGTTGCTCGGTAAACCCTTGCTGATCCACGAACAGAACGCAGTTCCGGGGTTGGCCAATCGTGTGCTGGCCGGTGTTGCCGATCGCGTACTGGCGGCATTTCCCGATGCCTTCAACGGCCGGGTCGATGTGATCTGGTCCGGGAATCCGGTGCGCACTGACATCGTCAATCTGGCACCGCCCGAAGCGCGCTTCGCCAACCGCAGCGGACCGCTGCGGGTGCTCGTCGTCGGCGGCAGCCTCGGCGCGAAGGCGCTCAATGTCACGGTGCCGCAGGCGCTGTCACTGCTGGCACAAAGCGAGCGGCCGGTGGTGACGCATCAGGCTGGCGCGGCGCATGTGGCGGAGCTGCGCGAAACCTATCGCAGCGTTGGCGTGGATGCTGAAATCGTCGACTTCATCGATGACATGGCGCTGCGTTACGGCGAAGCCGATGTGGTGATCTGTCGCGCCGGTGCGACCACCATCACCGAACTCGCTGTCGCCGGAGTCGGCGGCATCCTGGTGCCCTTCCCGTACGCCGCGGATGACCATCAGACACGCAATGCGGCTTATCTGGCCGACCGCGGCGCCGCGCTGCTGATGCCGCAGAAGACGCTGACGCCGCAGTCGCTGGCGGAGACCTTGCGCGGACTGACCCGTAGCAAATTGCTGGAGATGGCGCGTGCCGCGCGGGCCGTGGGTAAACCGGACGCGGCGCAGAAAGTGGCTGAATTCTGCACGGAGCTTGTACCAGCATGAGGCGGCCGGCATGAGACATAAAGTGCGACAGGTACACTTTGTCGGTATTGGCGGCGCCGGCATGAGCGGCATCGCCGAGGTGCTGCTGAATCTGGGTTACGCGGTCAGCGGTTCTGATTTGAGTGCAAGCAATGCCACGCGCCGCCTGGCTGGATTTGGCGCGCAGGTGCACATCGGCCATGCCGCCGTGCATGTTGACACCGCCGACGTCGTGGTGATTTCCAGTGCGGTCAAGGCCGACAACCCGGAGGTGGTGGCGGCGCGCGCCCGGCATGTGCCGGTGGTGCCGCGGGCGCTGATGCTGGCGGAACTGATGCGCCTGAAGCAGGGCATCGCGGTTGCCGGCACGCACGGCAAGACCACGACCACCAGCCTCGCTGCCAGCGTGCTGGCCGAGGGCGGACTGGATCCGACCTTTGTCATTGGCGGCCGGCTGGAGAGCGCCGGCGCGCACGCCCGGCTGGGCGCCGGTGAATTCATTGTCGCGGAAGCCGACGAATCCGATGCCTCCTTCCTCCATCTGCAGCCGGTGTTGTCCGTGGTCACCAATATCGACGCCGACCACATGGAGACCTACGACCACTCGCTGGACAAGCTGAAACAGGCCTTCGTCGATTTTGTCGAACGCCTGCCGTTTTATGGCGTGGCCGTGTTGTGCAACGACGACGCCAATGTGCGCGCGATCATGCCCAAGCTCACCAAAACCGTGGTGACCTACGGATTGGGTGAAGGTGCGCAGGTGCGCGCGACCGCGGTGACGGCCGATGCCGGGCGCATGCGTTTCCGCGTGTTGCGCAGCAACGGCCGGCGCCTGCCCGACCTCGATATCACGTTGAACCTCGCCGGGGTGCATAACGTGCTGAATGCGCTGGCGGCGATTGCCGTTGGCATGGAAGTCGGCGTGGCAGACGAAAAAATCGTCAAGGCGCTGGCCGAATTCAAGGGCGTGGGACGTCGCTTCCAGCGCCACGGCGCAGTGCGGCTGTCGAGTGGCGGTGTTTTTGAGCTGATCGATGACTACGGACACCACCCGGTGGAAATGGCGGCGACGATCGCCGCGGTGCGCGGCGCGTTTCCCGGCCGCCGCCTGCTGCTGGCCTTCCAGCCGCACCGTTATACGCGAACCCGTGACTGTTTCGAGGATTTTGCCCGTGTGTTGTCCAGTGTCGATGCCTTGTTGTTAACGGAGGTGTATCCGGCCGGCGAGGCGCCGATTGTTGCCGCGGATGGCCGCGCGCTGGTGCGTGCGGTGCGCGTGCTGGGCAAGGTGGAGCCGGTGTTTGTCGAGCAGGTGACTGATCTGCCGGCGGCGATATCCGGCGCTGTGCGTGATGGCGATGTGGTGCTGGCGATGGGTGCCGGTTCGATCGGCACGGTCGCGGGCAGGCTGGCGAAGGAAGGGGAAGAGGGGAAAAGCGCGTGAGCCGGAATGCCGGACTTGAGCGAAACATTGAAATGAACATGAGCGAGCAGGAACAAATACTGAAACAGGGATTGCGCGGCACCTTGTGTCGTGATGAGCCCATGGCGCGCCATGTCAGCTGGCGGGCGGGGGGGCGTGCGCGCCGTACTTATGCGCCGGCCGACCTCGATGACATGGCGATGTTCCTGCGCGGATTGCCCGACGGCGAACCGGTGTGCATGGTGGGGCTGGGCAGCAATCTGCTGGTGCGCGACGGCGGTTTTGACGGCACGGTTATTTTTACGCACTGGGCACTGCGCGAGGTGCGCGTGGTGCTGAACGAACCGATGGGCGGCGAAATCACGGCACAGGCCGGGGTGGCGAGTCCCAAGGTGGCACGTATTGCAGCATTGAGCAATCTCGCCGGCGCGGAATTTCTCGCCGGTATTCCCGGCACCGTCGGCGGCGCAGTGGCCATGAACGCCGGTTGTTACGGCGGCGAAACCTGGGACATCGTGGCTCAGGTTGAAACCATGGATCGCGCCGGAGTGCTGCGTGTGCGCACCCCCGGTCATTACAACGTCGCTTACCGCAGCGTTGAGCGTCGCTGCCGTCAGTTGTCGAACATCCCGGGCAGTGCCGCCCGCAAACACGGTGATGCCGAGGAATGGTTTGTGTCCGCGACCTTCCGCCTGCCGCGTGGTGACGGGATTAAATCGCGGGCAAAAATCAAAGCCCTGTTGTCGCAACGTATCGCCGCCCAGCCGCTGGGGGTGCCCAATGCCGGTTCGGTATTCCGCAATCCGCCGGGCGACCATGCGGCGCGCCTGATCGAGGCCTGCGGACTGAAGGGCCGGACGATCGGTGGCGCGGCGATTTCGGCGAAACATTCAAATTTCATCGTCAATACCGGTGGCGCAAGTGCCGCGGACATTGAGGCGTTGATCGATCTCGCACAGAACACGGTGCAGCAACGTTTTGGCATCGCGCTGGAGCGCGAAGTGCGGGTGATCGGGACATGATGTGGAAAGAGCAAAGGGCATGAGCGGATTTGGAAAAATTGCGGTGTTGATGGGCGGACTGAGCGCCGAGCGCGAAATATCGCTGATGAGCGGCGGCAATGTGCTGGAGGCTTTGCGCAAGGCGGGCATGGACGCCCATGCTTTTGATCCTGCAGAGCAGGAGATTTTCGAGCTCAAGCGTGATGGTTTTGCCCGCGTGTTCATTGCACTGCACGGCCGTTACGGCGAGGATGGCACGGTGCAGGGTGCGCTGGAACTGATGCGCATCCCGTACACCGGCAGCGGCGTGATGGCCTCGGCGCTGGCCATGGACAAGGTGCGCACAAAAATGGTGTGGAC
>JAIETP010000043.1 GCA_019744975.1 Burkholderiales bacterium | reverse complement strand
TCAAGGGAACCTCCTCGGGGTAGATTACGAGAAAATTCCACTTCTGGCTGATACTGATTTACGGGGGGATTACCATGTCACACGCGCATTGGCTCGCGCAGCTGGATACGGGCGGGGTCTGGTCCATTGCGCGCGGCCTCGCGCGGAACGTGGATACTTACAAGCAACTGCTGGCCAATTGTGATTTGCCGCGCCGCAATGATCTGGACGGCAGAGGCAATCTCAGTGAAGAGGCATTGGCGGAGTTCACGCGGTTTTTTCTGGAAACCGGATTGGATCAGGTCGAGTTCATGGAAGACCTGATGCGACCGGATGCATTGCGTACGCGCATACTCGTTTGGGCGGAGGAGGAAACGCGCATGGGCAAACTGCCGCAACGTGCCGGGCAGTTATTGGAGGCCATGCTGTACCGGGGCGAATTGCCGCGCGGGGAGATCGGGTCCTTGTTGGGCACAACCGATCGCACTTCCCGCCGGGTGACCAGCGAGTTGCTCCAGCGCGGTGTGTTTGAATCGGAATCATCCCGGGCGCCGTTGCGGCTGGCATTTCCGGCGGCGCTGGCTTCGCGCTGGATGCCGGGATTGTTTCCAGACAAGCGCAGTCAGACATAACTCAAAGGACGCTCCATGAAATTCGGCCGTTTCCAGCACCAATCCCGTAACTTCTTCGGTCTCGTCGAAGGCGACCGTGTCGATGAACTCGACGGCTCACCGTTCGGCACTTGGAAGACCAACGGCAAGCAGCACGCGCTGTCCTCCCTCAAAACCCTGATCCCCTGCGAACCGCGCAATTTCTACTGCGCCGGTCTGAACTACGCCGCCCATATCGAATGGGGCGCGAAGCGCAAGGGTGTGGCGCCCAAGTATCCGGAAAAGGCCGACGTCGGTTATCGCTCATTCAACGCGCTGTGCGCCACCGATGAAGCCATCGTGATTCCCGCCGATGCCTCGGACATGGTGCAGTTCGAGGGTGAACTGGTGGCGGTGGTCGGCAAGACCGCAAAGAATCTCACCGAAGAAAACGCGCTGTCCTGCGTCCTCGGTTACACGCTGGGCAACGACGTCAGCGAACGCAACTGGCAGAAATCCGACCGCACGTTATGGCGCGCGAAAAACTGCGACACCTGGAAGCCGATGGGCCCCTTCATCACCACGGGTCTGGATCCGATGAACCTCGACGTCGAGATCCACATGAACGGCAAACGCGTCGCGGGTTACAACACCGGCAAGATGCTGTTCTCGGCGCAGCGTTACATCGCCGAGATCACGCGTTATATGACGCTCCATCCGGGTGATGTGATCTGGCTCGGCACGGACGACGCCACCGAACCCAATCTGAAACACGGCGACGTCTGCGAGATCATGCAGAAGGATATTGGTGTGTTGCGCAGTCCGGTGATACGCGCCAAGGCGTAGATATTACATAAACATTTGATTATATTGATATTTTTTTATATCCCCTGCGTGGCAGTGAAACGCAGCGCTTCGATTGCACAGCAATCGATATTCCACACCAACTACTCCGGGAACCCATTCGATGAGCAAACCTGTCTGCCTGTTGTGGCTGGATGATTTCAAGTCGTACGAACAGGCGCTGGACAACGCCGGCATTGCCGACCGTTTTGAACTGCATTGCGTGAAGCGTGAGGACAAGCCACCCGAAGATCTGATTCCGCGCTTGGAAGTGCTGGCCGGGTGGAAACCCGGCGGTTTGCTTGGGCGCATGCCCAAACTGCGCTGGGTGCAGGCGATGACGGCCGGTGTTGAAGCCTGGCTGGGCGCGCCCGGACTGCGCGATGACGTCGCCCTGTGCTGCGCGCGGGGCTCGCACCGCCATTCGATGTCGGAGAACATTCTCGGCGCGCTGTTTCACCTGACCAAGCCGTACATGGCGGTCGCCCTGGATCAGAAGGCCTCGCGCTGGAACAAACGCCAGTCCACGCTGCTCGCCGGCCAGACGCTGGGCATCCTGGGTCTTGGCGCGATCGGCCAGGAACTGGCACTGAAGGCGGCCGCGCTGGAGATGCGCGTGATCGGGACCAAACGTTCGCCGGAGCCGGTGGAGGGCGTGGAGGAGGTGTATGCCGGCGATGAAACCGATGATGTGCTGCGCCAGTCGGATTTTGTTGTGCTGCTGATGCCGGCCACCGCCGAGACCGACAATTTCATCAACACCGCGCGCCTGAAGGTGATGAAGCCAAACGCTTGGCTGCTCAATTTCGCGCGCGGTTCACTGGTTAACGATGACGATCTGATTGCCGCGGTGAAAAACAAAACCATTGCCGGCGCCGTGCTCGACGTATTCCGCGAGGAACCGCTGCCGGCAATACATCCGTTCTGGACCACGGAAAACATTCTTGTGCTGCCGCACATCGGCGGCGGCCATGCCGGCCGCGGCGCCGTGGTTGCGGAGATCTTCGCCGAAAACGCGCGCTGTTTTCTCGCGGGTGAACCCTTTGCGACCGAAGTGGACCGGGCGCGGGGTTACTGAGCTCTCCCGGATGTGTTGCCCTATTCTTTCCACAACGCTGCGATTGCAGCGTCGGGCGCGAGTCTGAACAGGGCGTCGCGGCCCTGTTTCGCGCGGCTGCGCCAGCCTTGCCCGCGTGAGACCAGATCGCGCCATGCCGCGTTGAATGTGGTGGCCTGCCCGGTTTCCGCGAAATAAGCGGCCAAGGCCGCGACTTGCAACAGATCCTTGGTGGCTTTGGTGCGTTGCGCGACGGGCCGTTCGCCATACACCACCAGTTTGTGTACTGCATAACGTTCGGGCGCCGGGAGATTCACGGTACACGCGCCGCTGCGCCCGAAGATGCAAGCCTGCGTAGTTCCCTCCAGTGGAAACTCCATGAACTTCAATGGTTCGAGCGCGATGTTGAGCGCCGGCAGTTTGACGGGTTTGCGGCTGCGTCCCTTGCTGGTCAGGAAATCCACGCGCAGTTCGGCATCGGCGGGATTGCGGTATTGCGAGCCGATTGAGCCATCCAGTTCGGCGATGGGCAGCAAGCCCATTTCCAGCGATTGCAGCGCGTCGTGCGTGTCGACCTCCAGGTCGGCGGGCAGGGCGACGGATACATTTTTGCCGGCATGCGCCAGATCAATGTCCAGCGTGGCGGTGGCATCGTGCCAGCGTACGCCGAGCAGGTTGCCGTAGGCGATAAAGGCGTGTGTGCCGACCAGCAGCGCGCCGGCGCGGAACAGGCCGTACTCGGCGAGGCGTTTGATGACGCGGAAATGTTTGGGCGCCATCGGTGCATTGCCGAGGTTGATGGCGGCGAGTGCCTGCGGCGTGAGTGCCTTGGGGTTGCGCGCGTTGCGGAATTTTTCAACCAGCTTGCGCACTTGTGCGTTGTCGGGACCGACGTAGATCACGCGCGAGCGCTCAACGCCGGTCTCGCGATAAGAGAAATACCAGTAATCCCTGTTTTTGCGCGCCAGCGTGTGAAAGCTGCCGGAAAGTCCGGCCAGCGCGTTGTCGAGTTCAAAGGCGCGCGTACGCTCCGCCAGTTCAGCGTAGGCGGTCTGGGCGGACAGGGGTAGTTCGCTGTAACGCGGATCAGGCATCGCGGTACCTTGGTCGGGCCGGGTTGCTAGACATTATTACAAAATGTATAGCAACTTGGCAAGGCTGCAGCTACACGTGCTGCAAGTCGCGAATATTATATAAATATTTGATTTTATTGATATTTTTATGAAATGCCGGGTGCGCGCAGATCAGCCGCCTCCCGGCCAGCAAACCCGGACGACGGGCGCAAGTTATTCCAGCTTGATGCCCGCGGTCTTGACGACCTTGGCCCACTTTTCGATTTCAGATTGGACGAAACGGCCCCATTCTTCGGGTGATGTGGTCTGGATTTCGACACCGGCAGTGCCGAGTTTTTCAATGACGTCGGGCAGCGTGAGTGCGCGTCTGATTTCGGCGTTCAGTTTGTTGACTACCGGGGCCGGCGTTTTTGCCGTGGTGAACATGCCCTGCCAGTCGAGCACGGAGAACCCCGGGATGCCCGATTCGGACACCGTCGGCACTTCCGGTGCGGCGGGTGAACGTTTCAACGCGGTGACGGCCAGTGCGCGGAGTTTGCCGGTGCGCACGAACGGGATTGATGACGGCATGCTGGCGAAGCTCCCCGAAATCTGTCCGCCCACCAGGTCCGCCATCGCCGGGCCACCGCCCTTGTAGGGCACATGCACGACGTTTACCTTGGCGAGAATCTTGAACAGTTCGACCGCCATGTGCGGCGCGCCGCCGGAGCCGCTGGATCCGAAGGTCAGCTTGCCCGGCTGGGCTTTGGCCAGCGCGACCAGCTCTTTGATGTTGGCGGCGGCCACGCTGGGGTGCACCACCAGCAGGTTGGTCACGTTGCCGGTGTAGGTGACGGGCGCGAAATCCTTGACGATGTCGTAGGGCATTTTGTAGAGGCTGGCATTGATCGCCATCGGGCCGATGCTCGACAGCAGCAGTGTGTGGCCGTCCGGTGTGGCTTTTGCCACCAGGTCGGCGCCGATCATGCCGTTGGCGCCGGGGCGGTTATCGACGACCACTTGCTGGTTCCAGGTCGCCGCCATTTTTTGCGCCAGCACCCGTGCCACCAGATCGGTGCTGCCGCCGGGCGCGAAACCGAGGATCATGCGCAGTGGCCGTGCCGGAAAATCCTGCGCAGTTGCCAGCGCACACGTGGACAGCAGGCTGCCCAACAGTACCAGTCTTGCAATGTGTTTCATTGGCGTTCTCCGGTTGTGATCCAATAGAATGGCTTGAGACAAACCACTGCAGCAGTGTGCACGCTAGGGCACCCATACTGACGCTGTCAATACAAATTCATTCAGCGATTACCGCAGTTTTATTATCCCGGAGTCTTATCCGATGAAAGCATGGCGCAATCCCAATGTTGTTTCGTTCGCAGACGCGGTCAGCGGCTTTGTTGCCGGCAAGGACACGCCGCGTGATTTTCTCGAGCGCTGCATCGCCAATGTCGAAAAATCGGAAGCCAGGGTCAAAGCCTTCGTCACGCTGGATCTCAAGGCCGCGCGCAAGGCCGCGGATGCATCGGGCAGGCGCTACAAGGAAGGCCGGCCGCTGTCGATGGTCGACGGCTGCCCGGTGGGCATCAAGGACATCATGGCCACCAGCGACATGCTGACGCAGATGGGCAGCCCGGTGTTCAAAGGCTGGAACTCGGGACAGGACTGCGCGGCGGTTTATGCCCTGCGCCGGGGTGGTGCGGTCATTTTCGGCAAGACCGTGACCACCGAGTTTGCGGTGGGATATTCCGGGCCGACCACCAATCCCTTTGATGCGGCGCGCACACCCGGCGGTTCTTCCAGCGGCACGGCCGCCGGTGTCGGCGCGGGCATGATCCCTGTGGGTTTGGGTACCCAGACCCAGGGCTCAACACTGCGGCCGGCCTCGTACTGCGGCGCGGTCGGTTTCAAGCCGACGCTGGGTGCGCTCAACATGGCCGGCGTCCATCCGCTGTCGGCCACCAATGATCACCTTGGCGTGATCGGCGCGACACTCGAGGATGTGTGGCGCGTGGCCTCGCAGATTTCCCTCGGGGTCGGCAGTCCCGGTTACGGTTTTCTCGAAGCTGCCGCGGCGAAGCTGCCGGCGCCGGTCAGGCCGCGCAAACTGATCCGGCTCTACACCAGGGGCTGGAATGAAACCGATGCCGTCACCAAAGAGGCTTTCGAAAACATGTTGCAGTCATTGGCGGCGGCGGGGGTCGAAGTGGTCGGCAAGTCCGACGATGCGCGGATTGCTGCATTTGAAGACGCGATGGAACGCGACATCGACACGGCGCTGGATATCGTCGCCTATGAAATGCAGTGGCCGTTTCAGGATTACGTCGCCCGCCACGGCGAAGCAATCGGCGAGCGCATCCGCGGCCTGATGCTGCGCGCGAACCAGATCACGCCGGCGGATTACGAGGCCATGCTCGAAAAGCGCCGCGCCATTCGTGCGCAGGGCATGGAACTGGCGCGTGCGGTCGGCGCCGATGCCTATGTCACGCTGGCCGCCTCGGGCCCGGCGCCCGAAGGCCTCGCGCACAGCGGCAGTCGCAGTTTCATCGTGCCGGGTTCGTGGCTGGGATTCCCAGCGTTTGCCTTGCCGCTGATGCAGGTGCATGGTTTGCCGCTGGGCCTGCAGTTGCTGGGGCTTGACCGGCAGGACGGCAGGCTGTGCGGGTACGCGCATTGGGTGATGCGCGAATTTGCGGGCGGCTGAGATCAACTGCATCAATGAGTGGATGCTAAAAATATCAATAAAAACATATACTTATATTAAATTTTAAAGCACAAACAACGCCCGGCCCGGTATAATGACCAGCATGAATCGGCCCATGACCTACCTCAGTGTCGACAAAAGCGCATTCTCAGTGACCAACCTCGGCGACGAGGCGGAAGACAAAGCGTATTGGCGCGGGAAGTCGGTTTACGAGCGCCTGCAAGCAGTCGAACTGAATCGACAAGTCATCTATGGCTACCAGCCTGCTGCCACCGGATTTCAAAGAATTTTTACGGTTGCTGAATTCCCGGCAGGTTGAATACCTGCTGATCGGCGGCTACGCGGTCGGTTATTACGGATACCCGCAGGCGACTGCCGACATTGATATCTGGATTGCCATCAATCCGCTCAACGCACAAAAAATCACTGCGGTTGTGCATGAGTTCTTCGGGACTGCCGTTGAAGGCGCGACCCCGGCGTTGTTCCTTCAAAAAAACAAGATTGCCCGGATGGGGGTTCCGCCCCTGCGGATTGAAATCCTGACGACGATTTCCGGCGTGAGCTTCGAGGAGTGTTATGCCGAGCGGGTCAAAGATGTCATCGACGGGGTCGCCGTCAACCTGATCAGTCTGAAACACCTCAAACACAACAAGAAGGCGAGTGGACGCCTCAAGGATCTCGACGATCTGGAGCACCTGGATTGACGGCTTGCGGCAGGGCGGAGCGCTTGTCATACTCTTCACGGCAGCCCACTAAAACAAAACACTAAAACAAAATACGCTGGAGGAGATGATGAACGGATTTTCTGCAAGTGCCTGCAGGGCCTTACTGATTCTGACGACGGGTGGTTTTGTGGCGGGCGCGGTTCATGCGCAAACCCCGGCCTATCCATCAAAACCGGTCCGCATGGTCATCGCGCTGGCGCCGGGCGGCGGCGTGGATACCACCGGTCGTTTCATCGCCTTGAAGCTGGGCGAGTCCTGGGGCCAGTCGATCGTGGCGGACAACCGGCCCGGCGCCGGTGGATCGATCGCCGCGGAAATCGTGGCGACGGCGCCACCTGATGGTTACACCATGCTGATGACCTCGGCCGGGATCACCATCACGCCGAGCCTGATGAAACTGTCGTACGACCCGCGCAAGGATCTGCTGCCGGTGACGCTCGCCGTGGTGTCGCCCGGTGTGCTGGTGGTGCATCCGTCGATTCCGGTGAAAAACGTCAAGGAACTGATCGCCTTTGCCAAAGCCAAGCCGAACGAGTTGTTTTTCTCGTCGTCGGGACTGGGCTCGGCGCAGCATCTGACCATTGAGCTGTTTTCGCAGATGACTGGGCTGAAGATGACCCATGTGCCGTACAAGGGCACAGCGCCGAGCATCAATGACGTGGTTGGCGGACGCATCGCCCTCACCGTCGCCAGCGTGATCTCGACCCGGCCGTTTTTCACCACGGGCCGATTGCGCGCGCTGGCGGTGGTTGGCCCCAAGCGCACGCCGGCGCTGCCCGAGTATCCGACGATCGCCGAATCGGGCGTGCCGGGTTTTGGCGTTGAAAACTGGTATGCACTGTTTCTTCCCGGCAAAACCGACAAGGCCATCGCGGTGAAAGTCCAGGAAGCCGTCTCCCGCGTCGTCAACGAACCGGCGACTGAAAAGCAGCTGCAGGGCCAGGGACTCGATGCCGTCGGCAATACCCAGGCGGAGTTTGAAAAGCTGTACCACACCGAAATCGCCACCTGGGCGAAGGTGGTGCAATCGGTGGGCATGCAGCAGAAATAACACGACCGTCATCATCGCGCGTGACCATTTGCATCAGCCTCCGATTGGAGGCTGATGTTTTTTGTGGGCGCAATATCGGACGGCATCCACCGGAACTCGCAGCTTTGGATGGACTGACATGAAGGCCACTGCCGGCTTTCGGTTACCATCAACATCCGGCAAAAAATCAGGGAACAGCCATGAAGGACAAGGAAGCGCAATACGTCGAGTACGCCGCGTTGTGGCCGCGCGGCCCGCGCCAGGCAAAAGTGCAAGCGCTGGCGAAACGGCTGGACACGCTGGACGGCAAAACCGTGGCCTGGGTGTGGGACTACGTGTTCCGCGGCAACGAGGTGTTCGAACAGCTGGAACAAAGCCTGCGCGCAAAATATCCCGGCGTGAAATTCCTGCACTGGGAACTCTTCGGCAACACCCACGGCAGTGATGAACGCAATGTGGTGGCCAACCTGCCGCAGAAACTGCGCGAACTTGGCGCCGACGCCGTCGTCTCCGGGATGGGTTGTTGAGGCAGCTGCACGCCCGCCGTGTTGCGGGCCAGTGTGGCGGCTGAAGTGGCGGGTATCCCGTCGGCGACGCTGGTGTGCGAGAGTTTCATGACACTGGCCAGGGCGGCGTCGCAGGGGCTGGGGTTTCCGAATATCGCGGTGGCTCCCGTGCGCGGCCATCCCGGATTGCAGAGCAAGGAAGTACTGCAGCAGAACGTGCGTGAATTGACGCTGGACGGCGTGCTGAACGCGTTGTTCAAAATGCCGTCGGCGAAGACGGTGGATGGCGAGCCGGGCGCGCGCGACATCATCTGCAGCGGCAGCTTCGAGGCAGTGAACGAATATTTCATCAAGAACGAACTCTCGGACGGTCTGCCCATCGTGCCGCCGACGGTGGCGAAGGTTGAGGCTTTTCTCCAATACACCGACCGCCAGGCCGATGAAGTGCTGGGTGTGTTGCTGCCCGACAACCGTGCGGCGACGGTGTGGAGCGTCGCGGTCAACGGTGTGATGGCGGGTTGCCGGCCGGAGTACATGCCCGTGCTGGTCGCCGCGGTGGAGGCGATGGCCGATCATGATTACGGCGTCGAACACAGCGGCAACACGCCGGGCGGCGAAAACCTGATCGTGCTGAACGGGCCGATCATCAAGGCGCTCGGTTTCAATTACACCCAGGGCGTGATGCGTGACGGTTTTCAGGCGAATACGACGGTCGGCCGTTTCTGGCGCTTGTACCTGCGTAACGTTGCGGGCTTTCTGCCGCATAAAAATGACAAGGCGACCTTCGGCAACACCTGGCGCGTGGTGGTGGCGGAGAACGAAGACGTCACCGCCAAAATCGGCTGGCCGCCACATTGCACCGAGTTCGGCTTTACGGCGGGCAGCAATGCGCTGGCCATCGGCCGTTATACCGGCGGCAACCACATTTCCTCGGTATCGGGTGCAACCCCGGAAGAGTTATTGCCCTATATCGCCGATGCGGTGGTGCGGCAGTATTCGTGGCAGATCATGTTTTCAGTGGGGCAGGGTTATGACACGCTGCGGCCGCTGCTGCTGTTGTCGCCGATCATCGCCGAGACCATCGCCGGCGGCGGCTGGTCGAAACAGAAATTGAAGGAGCAGCTGTTCGCCCATGCGCGCATGCCCGCCTGCGAGTTCGAACGCATGCTGCGCGACTGGACGCAGAAACCGAACTGGAACCTGAAAGAGGAACACGAGTCCGGGCGCATCCCGAAAATATTCCACGAGTCCGACGATCCGGAGCGTCTGGTGCCTTTGGTGTGGCGGCCGGAGGATTTCCAGATTGTCGTCACCGGCGACCTGGGGCGCAACAGCATTTATGTGTTTGCGCACAACGGCGTGTTGGGCTTCCCGGTGGGCAAGCAAATCCATTTACCGAAAATGTGGAAAACTCTGCGCGAGAACCAGGGATGAATACGCTGCTGCCGCATGCCGAACGCGTCACCCAACTGCTGATCGCGCGCAGACAAACCATCACCGTTGCCGAATCGGCGGCGGGCGGGCTGATCAATGCAGCACTCCTCGCGGTGCCTGGCGCTTCCGCCTGCTGCCGCGGCGGGCTGGTGGTCTACACCTACGAAATCCGCCGCGCGCTGCTCGGCATCACTGACGCCGACATGAAGGGCCTGACACCGGCCACCGAAGCTTATGCGCTGCTCGCCGCGCGTCGTGCCCGCGAGAAGGTGGGATCGGACTGGGCGCTGGCCGAAACCGGCGCCGCAGGCCCGACCGGCAGCCGTTATGGTTATCCGGCAGGACATGCCTGCTTTGCAGTGACGGGACTGGTGGAATGTTCGCGTACGCTGGAAACCGGCAGCGCGGATCGTGTCGCCAATATGTACGCCTTCGCGGCGGCGGCGCTGGATCTGCTGGCGGAAGTGGTGGCGGCTGCGCCCGGCCCTGAACTGGCGCGCCCTTAGAATACGGCCATGAGCAAATTTGCGAGTACTGTGCACGAGGTCGCCGATGCGATGGCGGCCAACGAACTGTTCCAGCGCGAGGGCTGGACTGACGGTCTGCCGATCGTGCCGCCGACCGAAGACGCCGTTGCGCGATTCCTTGCTGCGGCAGAGCTTGATGCCGCCGCGGTGATCGGCATCGAGCCGGTGCGCCGGCGCAGCATCACCGCCGAAAAAGTCGCCATTGCCGCGGTGATGGCCGGCTGTCTGCCGGAATACCTGCCGGTGGTGGTGGCCACGGTCAAGGCGATGTGCCAGCCCGAATACGCACTGCACGGCAGCACGGCAAGCACGGGCGGCAGCGCGCCCTTCATCATCGTCAACGGACCGGTGCGGCTCGCGATCGGCATGAATGCCACGCACAACGTACTCGCCAACGCCAGCCGCGCCAATGCCACCATTGGTCGCAGCATCCGCCTGATCCTGCTCAATGTGTTGGGTGGTATTCCCGGCCAGCTCGACCGCTCCACCCTCGGCCATCCGGGCAAATTCACTTTCTGCGTGGCGGAAGATGAGGAGGATTCACCGTGGCCGCCGCTGTCGCTCGAACGCGGAGTGCCGGCGGGAGTGTCCGCGGTGACGGCCCTGCAGGTGGAGTCTCCGCACCAGATCATGAACGAATGGACGCATGACCCGAAGGAAATTCTCGATACCTATGTGGCGGCGATGCGCAGCAACATGCTTACCTACTCGATCTGGGAAGGCAATTACGCCTTCGTGATTCCGAAGCAGCACCGCGAGATTTTTGCCGCCGCGCGCTGGACCCGGCAGAACATCCGCGACTACGTGTTTGAGAAGGCGCGGGTGAAGCGAAGCGAATGGCGCGGGGTCGGCAAGACCGCGGTGGCGGGACGCAAGGACGAGGACAAGGTGTACTGCGCGCTGCGCTCGCCCGACGACCTGCTGGTGGTTGCGGCCGGAGGGCCGGCAGGCGGTTTTGGCGCCATCCTGCCGCCGTGGTACGGCAAAAAATCGCTGGCTGTCACAGTGCCGGTAGGCGTCTGACCATAACCCCTCGATCCTCAATCCTCAATCCGCACCTCTTACCCGGAGAACCCCAACATGACCCTCAGAGTCCTCGACCCACGGCAGTCGGCGCACGGTGATGCACTGCGCATGGCGCCGCCGCTGGTCTCCCTCGAAGGCGCGGTGGTCGGCATGATCGACAACGCGAAAATCGGCACCGAACGCCTGTTTGATTTCATCGAGGAGATCCTGCGCCGGGAATACCGCATCCGCGAATGTATCCGCCGCCGCAAACCCGACGCCTCGCGGCCGGTGCCGCCGCCGATGCTGATGGAGATGCGCGGCGCGGATGCCATCCTCGCCGCGACCGGCGACTGAGGGAGCTGCTCGTCGTGCAGTCTGCACGACGCCATCGAAGCGGAACGGCTCGGCATTCCGGCGGTCGCGATCATGACGGATCGCTTCGTCGCCACCGCGAAGGCGGTGGCCGGCGTGAACGGCCTGAAGGATTATCCGTTTGCCGTCATCGGCCATCCGCTCGCCAACAACGACGATGCCATCCTGCGCGAAAAGGCGCGGATTGCGGTCGATGCCATCGTGCCGTTGCTGATGCGGCGTCAGGGCTGAGCGTCAGGCGTTCGCGACCACGTAACCCGAAGGCGTACCCATTACCGTGGTGCGCTCCATGTGGCGCAGCTGCGTCTCGTCGAAGTCACCCAGCGCCTGGTGCATGGTGCAGCGGTTGTCCCAGATCACGATGTCGTGCCGGCGCCATTGGTGGCGATAAACGCACTCCGGCCGCGTCGCGTGCCGGTTAAGGTAATCAATCAGCGGTTTGCTTTCTTCCTCGGTCATGCCGTCGAAACGTTTGACCTTTTCGCCGAGGTACAGCGCCTTGCGGCCGGTTTCCGGGTGTACGCGCACCACCGGCTGTGCGATCGGCGGGTTGAGTTTCATCACTTCGGCGCGGCGCGCTTCGCCGGCGTCCTGCTTGTTGATCCTGCGCGTGCCGGAGAGGTGAATGCCGTGCAGGTCGGCGATCAGTTTTTTCATGCCGTCGGACAGCGTGTCGTAGGCCATGATCATGTTGGCGAACAGCGTATCGCCGCCGACTTCGGGCAGCTCGTAACACTTCAGCAGCGAACCCAGTGCCGGCGTCGTGGTGTACGACAGGTCGGTGTGCCAGGAGCGGCCGGTGTAGCGCGATTCCGAAGGTGATCCGTCGGTGTTGGGCCGGTTGGTCACCAGCAGCAGTTCCGGGTAATCCGGGTGGCGGTCGCGCGGCAGCGACTTGTGGTCGTCCAGTTCGCCGAAACGCCGGCTGAACTCGATATGCTGTTCGCGGCTGATGTCTTGATTGCGGAACAGCAGGATGCCGTGCCGCAGGAATGCGTTGTAAATTTCGCCGAATGTGCTTTCGCTCATCGGCTTAGATACGTCGATGTCGCAGACCTCGGCGCCCAGCGCATTCGACAGGCGGCGCAGCTTCAGGGTCATGTTTTCTTCCTCGTGACGTCAACAGTGCCACGGAATGATTATGCCGTCATTCCGGCGTGGGCGCAGGCGCTGTCGACCGGCGGGGAGGAATGCAACAATGATGTCGCCGCCGGGATTAGTTCCGGTATTTGCCGCAGTGCGGTCCCTGTCGCACGGGCGCCATCAATCTGGTTTATCCTGCGCCTTCCCGTTCATCCACGCACAGGATTTTCACCATGTATCCCAACACCCTGCTTTATATCAACGGCCAGTGGGGCCCGGCCGCTTCCGGCCGCACGCTGCCCGTCGTCAATCCCGCCAACCACCAGCAGATCGGCACCGTGGCTTACGCCGAAAAAGCCGATCTCGACCGCGCGCTGGAAGCCGCGGAAGCCGGATTCAAGCTGTGGCGCAAGGTATCGGCGTTTGAGCGCAGCAAGGTGATGCGCAAGGCCGCGGAGATTTTCCGTGAACGTGCCGATGCCGTGGCATCGATGATGACCATGGAGCAGGGCAAACCGGTCGGCGAAGCCAAACTCGAAGTATTGGCCGGTGCCGACCTGATCGACTGGTTTGCCGAGGAGGGCCGCCGCGCCTACGGCCGGGTGATCCCGGCGCGCGCCGAGGGCATTTATCAACTGGTGGTGAAGGAGCCGGTGGGTCCGGTCGCCGCCTTCACGCCGTGGAACTTCCCGATCAACCAGGCCGTGCGCAAACTGTCGGCGGCACTGTCCACCGGCTGTTCGATCATCATCAAGGCGCCGGAAGAAACTCCGGCGTCACCTGCGGAACTGATCCGCGCCTTTGCCGATGCCGGTGTGCCGGCGGGGGTGATCAATCTGGTGTACGGCACCCCGGCGGAGATTTCGAGTTACCTGATTCCGCATCCGGTGATCCGCAAGATCACCTTCACCGGCTCGACGCCGGTGGGCAAACAGTTGGCCGCGATGGCCGGGCAACACATGAAACGCGCGACCATGGAACTCGGCGGGCATGCGCCGGTGATCATTTTTGACGATGCCGACATCGATATCGCAGCCAAGACCATGACCTTCATGAAGTACCGCAATGCCGGCCAGGTGTGTGTGTCGCCGACTCGTTTTCTGGTGCAGGAAGGCGTCTACAAAAAATTCGTCGAAAAATTCGTCGAGGGTACCAAGGCGGTCAAGGTCGGTGATGGTTTTGACAAGGACACCAAAATGGCGACGCTGGCCAATCCGCGCCGGCAGAGCGCGATGGTGGCCAATGTCGAGGATGCAAAAAAACGCGGCGGCAAGGTGCAGGTCGGCGGATATCCGATCGGCGAAAAAGGCAATTTTTTCGAGCCGACCGTGGTCACCGAACTGTCGACCGATGCGATGGCGATGAACACCGAACCTTTCGGCCCGATGGCGATCATCAATCCCTTCAAGACCTTCGACGATGCGGTGATGGAAGCCAACCGCCTGCCCTACGGACTGGCGGCGTATGCCTGGACCAAATCCGCCAAAACCGCGAATGCCATCGCGGCGCAGGTCGAGACCGGCATGATGACCATCAACCATCTCGGCTTTGCATTGCCCGAGGTACCCTTCGGCGGCGTCAAGGATTCGGGTTATGGTTCGGAAGGCGGCAGCGAAGCGATCGAGCCGTACCTGGTGTCGAAGTTCATCACGCAAGCAGGGTTGTAATATCGGGGCCGCTCAACGCGGCATACCGGCGGCGGACAGTTTTGTTGCAGGAGGGCGCATGCCGATCACGGTCAGGGTGGGGCCATCAATCAATATTGTGCGCAAACTCGACAATCCGGACCGCTTTGCCAGCGTGGAGCTGAACCGGGCGCCGATACCCGGTTCCGGCGCAATCCGCGCCTGGCAGATGAACGCGCACCAGACCCCGGTTGCGCGCAGCCGGGACTGCGTATTCCAGGTGTTCGAGATCGACGTGGTGGTGCATTTCATCGAGCGCCTCAACCTGCCGAAGATCAAGCGCGGCTGGTTCGATCCCGATCCCGATCATCCCAGCGGTTACGAAGCAGATGCACCGCGCGATCCGTCGCATTGGCGGCTGGATGAGGCGAATGTCAGCATGCATGAGTACTCGCACATCATGGATGTGGTGCGTGCCGTCGAGCGCCGGCTGAACATCGAGTTCAACCAGGCCGGTGTGCAGGAGCAGTTGACGATCCAGTGGTTGTGTGACGACGAAGCCGGCGCTTATCAACGGCTGTTTGCGCTGGCGGGACAGCGGCTGCAGGCCATGGGCATCGCCGAGTTTGAACAACTGATGGCGCGTTTCCAGCAGCATCAGGCCAACTCGGATACCGAGCGCGCGGCGCGTCGGGCACAGATTGCCGAGCACGAAGCGCGCCAGCACTGAGTTAAATAAATATCAATAAAAACAAATAGTTATGTAATTCCCCGGGCGGCGTGATTTTTGCTGGAGGAGATGCAATGCAACAGTGGCGGCGGTTCGTGGGCATGTTCCTGCTGGGCCTGTGTGTGCCGTACTCGACGCTGGCGCAAAACTATCCGGCAAAACCCGTACGCATCGTCACCGTGGCGCCGGGCAGCGCGAACGATATCGTCGCGCGGTTGATCGCGCAGGAACTGCGGCCCGTACTGGGCCAGACGGTGATCGTCGACAACCGCGGCACCATCGCCGCCGAAGTCGTTGCGCGCGCGCCGGCCGATGGTTACACCCTGCTGCTCTACGGCAGCGCGGTGTGGTTGTCACCGTTCATCCGCAGCAACACACCCTACGATCCGGTGAAGGATTTTGCGCCGCTGACGCTGGTGGCGAGTTCACCGAACATCGTGGTTGCCCATCCTTCGCTGCCGGTGAAATCGGTGCGCGAGCTGATTGCGTTTGCGCGGGCGCGGCCCGGTCAGCTCAATTACGCGGCCGGTTCACTCGGCGCCGCGCCGCATCTGGCCGCCGAGCTGTTCAAGGCGATGGGCAAACTGAATATCGTGCGCGTCGCGTATAAGGGTACCGGCGGATCACTGATCGGCATCCTCAGCGGCGAGGTGGAGCTGATGTTTCCCACGGCGGGTTCGGTGACGCCGCATATCAAGGCCGGCAAGTTGCGTGCACTGGCGGTGACCAGTCTGCAGCCGACCGCGCTGGCGCCCGGCTTGCCGCTGCTCGCGGATGCGCTGCCCGGTTACGAATCGGTATCTCTGAACGGCATGTTCGCCCCGGCGAAAACGCCCGACCCCGTGATCCGTCAGCTCAACCAGGAAATCACACGCATCATGACCCGGCCCGAGGTCAAGGAAAAACTGGTTGCCGCCGGCACTGATGCGATGGCCACCACGCCCGAGGAATTTGCCGCGACGATCAAATCAGAAATGGCGAAGTGGGGCGCGCTGATCCGGAATGTCGGCATCCGGGAATAAGCGTGCTGTCCTGATTTTTTATGTCGCGTGTGTCGTCGTTTATACGGACGCTTTTTTCGCGATGGTCAGGCCGACCACCTTGTTGTCCTTGATCGCTTTCGCCACCAACCCCGAGGCTTTGACGTCTTCGATGAAGGCGCTGAGGTATTTCGCCGCGGCGGTGCGGCCTTTGGGAACGCCGGCCGCCTGCTGCACGGCAGTGAATGAACCATCGAGGATGCGCGAGCCCGGCAGTTTGGCCTGATCGGAGATCAGGCGCGGGCGCAGGCCGGCGAGGGCGTCGAATTTTTCTTCAACAAACCGTTTGAACGAGTTGTCACCACCCGGTTCCTTGACCAGTTCGGCATTTTTGATGGTGCGCGACAGGTAGAGCTCGTACGCCGCCTTGTCCGGCACGATGATGCGGATGCCTTTGCGATCAACTTCGGCGATGTCCTTGATCGTCGAGCCCGGCGGCACCAGATAGGTGGAATCGATTTCGACATAGGCCGGGGTGAAATCAATTTCGTTCGCGCGCAGCGGTTCGGCGCCGAGGAAGCCGACATCCCACACGCCCTTGTTCGCGGCATCGGCCAGCGCGCCGGGATTCGGATAGGGGCAGAGTTCCACGGCGAGGCCGAGGCGGCGGCCGAGTTCCTGCGCGAGGTCATGCGCCACGCCGCGCGGCTGTCCGGTGGCTGCATCGGTGCGGGTGAGCAGGAAATTGCTCATGTTCAGGCCGACGCGCAGTTTGCCGGTGGGCGCGAATTCGGTGCGGAGTGCAGCGGTCACTTCAGTCATGGCAGTCACCCGTCGTCAGTAAGTTGCGGAACGTCGGATTAAACACTGAACTGCGGCGGGTGTCACCCGTAATGCAGGCGAACAGAACGTGGACCCGGAAGTCCACGTTACCGTTCGATCACCCTGCTTATGCGGCTTTGGCGGCCAGGCGTGCGCGCAATTGTTGCGCTGCCGTGACCATGTTGCGCAAGGCCTGTTCGACCTCCGGCCAGTCGCGCGTTTTCAGGCCGCAGTCCGGATTGATCCACAGTTGCCGGGGCGGGATTACCCGGCAGGCGTGTTCCAGCAGGCGCAGCATGTCTTCCGTCTGCGGCACCCGCGGCGAGTGGATGTCGTAGACGCCGGGGCCGATGTCATTCGGGTAGCTGAATTTGCCGAAGGCGTTCAGCAGCTCCATGTTCGAACGCGAGGTCTCGATGGTGATGACGTCGGCGTCCATCGCAGCGATCGCCGGCAGGATGTCGTGGAACTCGGCGTAACACATATGGGTGTGGATCTGCGTGTCGTCGGCCGCAACGACTGCGGTCGCTTGGAACGACTGTACCGCCCAATCGAGGTAATGTGCCCAGTCCCGCTGTTTCAGCGGCAGGCCTTCGCGCAACGCGGGTTCGTCGATCTGGATTACGCGGATGCCGGCTTTTTCGAGGTCGGCGACCTCTTCGCGCACCGCGAGTGCGATCTGCAGTGCGGTCTGTGCACGCGGCTGGTCGTCCCGGACGAAGGACCACTGCAGTATGGTCACTGGCCCGGTCAGCATGCCTTTGACCGGTTTTTCAGTCAGCGATTGTGCATAACGTGCGGTGTCCACGGTCATCGGTTCCGGGCGCGCGACATCACCGTAAATCACCGGTGGTTTGACACAACGCGAACCGTAGCTCTGCACCCAGCCGTTTTGCGTGAAGCAGAAACCCCATAACTGTTCGCCGAAAAATTCAACCATGTCGTTACGCTCGGCTTCGCCATGCACCAGCACGTCCAGGCCCAGCGCTTCCTGGTGTTCGATGACCTGGCGGATTTCTTCGCGCATGGCGGCGAGGTATTGCAGTTCGCCGATTTCGCCGCGTTTCCAGGCGGCGCGGGTAGCACGAATCTGCGGTGTTTGAGGGAACGAGCCGATGGTGGTGGTGGGCAATGGCGGCAAGCGGAGATGCGCTTGCTGTTCCTTGCTGCGCAGGCCATGCGGGCTGGCACGACGGTAAGAAGCGGGGTTCAACTGGGCAATCTGGCTGCGTACCGCTTCATTGAGCGTGCGCGGGCTGTTGCGTCGTGCCTGCAACACGGCATCGGCGGCGTCGAGTTCAGGCTGCACCGTGGCAGCGCCTTTGTTCAGTGCCGCCCCGAGTACGCGCAGTTCGTCGAGCTTTTCGTCGGCGAAGGCCAGCCATGGCCGGACTTCAGGATCCAGGCGTTGTTCCGCGACCAGCGATACCGGCACATGCAGCAGTGAGCAGGACGGTGCAATCCACAGCCGGTCGCCGAGGGCATCATGCAGCGGTTGCAGTGTCGCCAGTGCACGCCGCAGGTCTGTACGCCAGATGTTGCGGCCATCGATGATGCCGGCGGACAGTATCCAGTCCTGCGGCAGCGCACGCAGCCATGCAGCGAGTTGCTGCGGTGCGCGTACCAGATCGAGATGAATGCCCTGTACCGGGAGGCGCAGGATGCGGGCAATGTAATCATCGTTGCTGTCGAAGTAAGTCGTCAGCAGCAGTTTTGGCGCCTGGGCAGCGAGTATGGTGTAGGCACGGTCGTAGGCATCCAGCCATTCCGCTTCCAGCTCCAGGCACAAGGCCGGCTCGTCGATCTGCACCCATTGAATCCCGAGGTCGCGCAGGCGGCCGAGGATGCGGGCGTAGGTGCGGGCCAGGCTGTCGAGCAGTTGCAGTCGGTCACAACCGGCGACGGATTTGGCCAGACGCAGAAAGGTCACCGGGCCGATCAGCACCGGCTTGACGGGTACGCCCGTGGCCAGTGCCTCGCGAATGTGGTCGAAATACCAGTCGGGGCCGCCGTCAAAGCGGGTTTCCGCCGACAGTTCCGGCACCAGGTAGTGATAGTTGGTATCGAACCACTTGGTCATTTCCAGCGCCGGCTGCGCGGCATTGCCCCGCGCCAGTTCGAAATACTGCTGCCGTGTCAGGCGTTTCGGATCAAAACCGAAACGCGCGGGCGGGCAGCCGAGCAGCACCAGCTGGTCGAGCATCTGGTCGTAGAACGAGAAGTCGCCGGCGGTGGTGTAAGCCAGTCCGGCAGCATGCTGCTTTTGCCAGTGTGCGGCGCGCAGTTCTGCGCCGGTGCTTTCCAGCCAGGCCGTATCGGCTTCGCCGCGCCAGCAGGCCTCCAGCGCGAATTTGAGTTCCCGCTGTGCGCCGATGCGGGGATAACCGTGGATATGCGTGGTGGCCATGGAATTGTCTGCCTATTGATAAATGAGGTGATGAATGAGGCGTGGAGTATCGGCAGCGTCCGGCGTAGAATCAAACGATTAATTTTCAGAATAACTTGAATTAAATTCATATCAAGGGTCCGGCATGATTGAACTGCGCCACCTGCGGTCGCTGGCCGCCATCGCCGACACCGGCAAGCTGGTCCATGCCGCGAGCCAGGTGCACCTGACGCAAAGTGCGCTGTCACACCAGATGCGCGCACTGGAAGAACACTACGGCGCGGCGCTGTTCCAGCGCACGGGAAGCGGTCTGCGTTTCACGCCGGCGGGGCAGCGTTTGCTGCAGCTGGCGCGCGATACCTTGCTTGCGGTTGCCGATGCCGAGCGCGATCTGCTGCGGCTCAAGGGTGATCCCGGCGGCGATCTGCGCATCGCACTGGAATGCCACACCTGTTTTGACTGGCTGATGCCGGTGATGGATGCCTTCCGCGGGCGCTGGCCCGAGGTCGAGGTCGATCTGCTCGCCGGCTTCCACAGCGATCCGCTGGCCCTGCTGCAGAACGGCAAGGCCGAGCTGGTGATTGGTTCGCAGAAGCCGCGCGGCCGTGATTACGTCGCGCTGCCGCTGTTCCGGTTTGAAATCCTCGCCGTGTTGCCGGTCGAACATCGCCTGCGTACGAAACGGCGCATTGAAGCCGCCGACCTGAAAGGGGAAACGCTGATCACCTATCCGGTGCCCGAGGAACGCATTGACCTGATCCGCCAGGTGCTGAAACCCGCGGGCATCCAGCTCAAGCGGCGTACCGCGGAGCTGACGGTAGCCATACTGCAGCTGGTGGCGAGCCGCCGTGGTATCGCGGCCTTGCCGAACTGGGGGGTGCGCAACTATGTCGACCTGGATTATGTGATCGCACGACGGATTGGCGCCAAGGGTTTGTGGAGCGAGCTGCATGCGGTGGTGCCGCGTGCGTTGGCCAGCCGGCCGTACGTCACTGAATTCGTCGACATCATCCGCAGCAAATGTGCCGCCGGACTGGACGGCATCGAACTGCTGTAAAGCCGATGACCGCGCGTTACATCGCCCACCTCGACATGGATGCGTTTTACGCGTCGGTCGAGCTGCTGCGTTATCCGCAGTTGCGCGGCCTGCCGGTGGTGGTTGGCGGGCGCCGTCGTGCGGCTCAGGATGATCTGGCGGATACTGCATTCACCACGCTGCGTGGTTACACCGGGCGTGGCGTGGTGACGACCTCGACCTACGAGGCGCGCGCACTGGGCGTGTTTTCGGCGATGGGGCTGATGAAGGCGGCGAAACTGGCGCCGGACGCGGTGCTGCTGCCGGCGGACTTTGACGCCTACCGGCACTATTCCCGGTTGTTCAAGGACACCGTGCGCGCGATCGCACCGCAGGTTGAAGACCGCGGCATCGACGAGATTTACATCGACATCACGGCTCTGGTTGCGGAGAGTGCCGCCGACGGCGCCCCGGATCCTTGGGCACGTGCACGGGCGATTGCCACCGACATCCAGCGCGCGGTGCGCGAGGCGACCCGGCTGTCGTGTTCGATCGGCATTACGCCGAACAAACTGCTGTCGAAAATCGCTTCGGAACTGAACAAACCTACCGGCGTCAGCGTGATCCGCCCCGACGACATCCGCAGCCTGGTGTGGCCGCTGGCGGTGCGAAAAATCAACGGCATCGGGCCCAAGGCCAATATCAAATTGGAGCAACTGGGTATCCGCAGCATCGGTGATCTGGCAGAGGCCGATGCCGCGTTGCTGGTAGAACATTTCGGGCAAAGCTACGGCGCATGGATGCATGCTGCCGCGCAGGGGGTGGATGAACGGCCGGTGGTGACCTACAGCGAACCGAAATCGATCAGCCGCGAGACGACGTTTGAAAACGACCTGCATGCAGTGCGCGACAAGGCGAAACTGACCAAAATATTCACCGACCTTTGCGTGCGTGTCGCCGGCGATCTCGAGCGCAAAGGGTATGTCGGCAAAACCATCGGCCTGAAAATCCGTTACGACAATTTCAGGACCGTGACCCGCGACCTGACCCTGGATGTACCGACGCGGGATGCAAAAATCATACGCCGCGCCGCGGGTGAATGCCTCAAGCGTGTGCCGCTGGACCGGCGCATCCGGTTGCTGGGGGTACGGGTGGGAGTTTTGTCCAGACCCGGCCAGGCCCCGGAGTCTGCGATGCAGGGTGCGCTGCTGTAAGCGCTCAACCGCGGTTGCTGGCGGGTGGCTGCAGAGGCAGGGTCAGTGTGACACGGGTGCCGCGACCTGCCGCTGATTCAATGCGCAACGTGCCCCCAGTCTCAGTTGCGCGGCGGCGCATGCCGGAGAGTCCGCGTCCCACGTGAACCTGTGCCGCGGCATCGAAGCCACGGCCGTTGTCCGAGATCAGCACGGCAATATGGTCCGCGGCGGCGACCAGCGACACGCTGACGGAGGAGGCCTGCGCGTGGCGTATGGCGTTGGTCAGCGCTTCCAGCACGATACGCTGGATACCCAGCAGGTTGCGCGAGGACAGGTGATCAAGCCTTGGTATGTCGGTGATGTCCCATTCGAGCGCAATGCCGGCGGCTTCCAGTGCATCGCGCATGCGGAAACGGATGGTGGCGAGCGCAGTCAACAGATCGCCTTCCAGCGTGTCCTGCGAATCGACAGCGAGGCGCAGTTCCTGCAGGGCTTCGTGTACGCGGTGCTCAACTTCAGCCGGTTCTGCGCGCCGCGTCTGTACTACGCTCAACAGGCTGACCAGGCTCGCGCCGAGGCCGTCGTGGATGTCTGCCATGATGCGCTGGCGCTCGGCGACGCGCGCACGTTCCTGCTCCAGGCCGCGAAGCTGCTTGTGCGTGCGCTCAATCTCCGCGGTGCGGTCAGCCACCCTCTGCTCCAGCGTGACGTTGGCGTTCGCCAGCGAACCGACCGCCTCGAGATGGCGTGAAATCACCAGCGCGCCGAGTGCGAGCGCGAGCACCGGCGCCGAGAAGGCCGAGAGCGCGATGCGGTCGAAACCGATCCAGCCCATCCAGAGGGCGAGATCATGAACGGCGAAAGCGATCACCGCCGCCAGCGAGGCCGCCACGATGCCGCGAATCCAGCCGGTGTGCTGCCCACCGCGCAGGAGAACGAGAGTAAACACCCCGACGAGGATCAGCAGGAAGACCGCGCCCAGCGCGGAAGACACGCGCACGAACGCGAGCGGGCCGAGCAGGAGCGGCGCGGCGCAGCCGACCGCCAGCAGGCCCCACAACAACCAGGCTTGGCCACGACGCTCGACGCGCGCCACGTGCAGGCCGCTCATAGCCAGCGCTGGCGCAGCACCGTAAGCGTAGAAGAGTTGAAGCACGTCACGCCCGACGCCAGAAGCCCCGGGCCCGATGAAGAAGTGCAGCAGCGCGGGCGCGCCGATGAGCGTCGCCGCAAGTCCGGTCCACAGAAACTGGGGATCCCGACGGTTTCTCGACCAGAAGGCAAGCGCGATGAGGCCCATCGCAAGCACGGCAAATGCGCACCCCATCGGCAACAGCACGTGCAGCCGGTAACGTTCGAGCCACATCGCGCGAATCGGCACGGAATCGCCGAACCAGACGCGCGGCAGGCCGTGGCGCAGGTTGCTGTGGCCTTCGACCAGGATGTGAAGCGTGTTCTTGCCCTCGCGCAGGGTTCCCCCCATCATCCCCGTGGCGTACGGCTGCTGGTACAGGCGCAGGCTGGGATCGGGACGTTGCGTGGAGCCGACGATGTGGCCGTTCAGGAAAAACCGGATCAGGTCCGCGGAATCCCGCGACACGTGGACGAGGTGCACGCGCCGGGTGGCCGTTGTGGGCGGCAATTCGATCCGGTACCAGCCGATGCCGCTGTAGCCGGGCCGGCTTTCGTGCCAGTTGTCGGGTAATCGAACCGGCTTCCAGGGCGCGTCTTCCGGCGGTATGCGGGACGACCGGCTTTCCAGAAACTCCGCGCGCTCGAAGACGATGGGTTGCGTGATATCCGGTGCCTGCGCGCCGGCCGCAAGGGCGACGGCTGCCAGCAGCACGGCGAGGGGCCAGAAGCGCGCGCGCTTCACAGCAATCCCATCCGGCTCGCCTCGAATATCGCTTCGGTCTTCGAACTGACGGACAGCTTGCGGTACACGCGCTTCAGATGCGTGTGCACGGTGGTCGCACTGACGCCCATCAGCTTCGCCGTTTCGGCGTAGGTATATCCCCGCGAGATGGTATTGAGGATCTCCGTCTCGCGCGGTGTCAGCAGCGCGCACTCTCCCTCCTTCTGCGACGCTGCCGGCTTGGCATTCCCCATGCGCGCCAACAGGTGGCGGGCGATCAGGGGCGAAACCGGCGAGCCGCCGGCCTTGATGTCGCGGATGTCGAAGCCGATGTCGTGCGACAGGTTGCCTTTCAGCAGGTAGCCGCCCGCGCCCGCCTCGAGCGCAGCCAGCACGTGCGCCTCGTCGCCGAACGCGGTGAACACCAGGATCTCGCAGTCTGGATACAGCTTCGCGCAAACCCGAATCAGGTCGAGCCCAGGCATATCGGGCAGGCCGAGATCCACCAGCAAGACGTCGGGCGATTGCCGCGCCAGGCCGGTCAGCGCCTCGCCCGCCACGCCGTACTCGCCGACCAGCTGAAGTTCCCGATCGGCACGCACCGACTGTGCGATCCGTGCGCGGGTATCGGCGTCGTCTTCAACGATGGAGACCTTGATCGGGAGTGGCATAGGCACAAGCGTAAATGGTCCGCGCAAGTGTAGCGACAATTCCATGCCTCAACACTGTGGAATGCCAGTTTCGGTGCCCATGTAACCAATTCGGGGGATACCGGCGCCCGGAGGGGTCGCTTAGATTGGCCACACACCAGCGATCATGGGGAACTGAGTGAGCCAATCATTACGCCAATCCCGTTGGATCATCGCGCTTTTTTGCATCGTCGTCGGCGTCGCAGGCGGCCCCGCCCGGGCGCAGGTCAATCCCGAACTCGCGAACTGCGAGGAGCTTCGCGACGAAACCACCCGGACCCAAGTGAATTTCTGCACCGCGCACGTCGGCTGCGCCCTGGTGATGAGAATTCACAAGGTCTGCGCTTCGGTGAAAACTTTTCTGAACCGCCTGAACGATCTTTCGCTCGCCAAGCTAGAACCCGACATGAACGACGTGTTTGACGCCGCTGCACCGCCTGTGGACAACGACCCCGCGTACACCCGAGCCGCTCAAACCCTGCGTTCCGCCTACGCGAACCAGTCCGACAAGGAGTTGCGGACTGGCACGACGGAGAAGGGAACTACCTGGGTGTACCAAGGACCCATCGTCGATGGGCGATGGAACGGTACTGCAATTTATGCGAGCAGCAGCGGCAGCATGGCGCGCGCCGAGTTCGTCAACGGCAGGCAGGTCGGCAAAGGAGAGTTCACGAATTTGCGATATCGCTCAATCGGCGATACGCGAAGTTTTTTGCGGGAAGGAAAAGGTATTCAGCGATACGAGAACGGCGACCGTTACGAGGGGCAGTTCAGCACCCATCTGCCACATGGGCGCGGCATCATGACCTTTATTTCCAGTGGAGATGTCTATGAGGGCGACTTCGCCAAAGGCAGATTGAGCGGACAAGGAACACTCACCAGTCCCGGCGGCAATAAGTATGAAGGCGCGTTCCTTGACGGTCACTTCCATGGACAAGGTACATTGAGCTTAAAGTCCGGCGAGCGTTTGACTGGCGAGTTTCGTAACAGCAAGCCGTTCAATGCCGAGGGAAGGGATGCACTCGGAAGGGTAGTGGCAACTTACAGTAACGGTAGCGTAACCAGAACGACCACCAGCACCGAAACCGCCAGTGGTAGCGGTGGTCTAGGAGAGTTTCTCGGCATACTGGGGGCGGTCGCCGGGGCAGTAATAGAGCATCGAGAGGCCAGGCGGCAGACCGGCTCTTCCACGACCCCATCATCTCCCGCCACCTCCTCTTCCCCGCAGCCTGCCGCTGTCACGTCGTCGTCACCAGCGCGCCCGCAGGCGTCTCCAGCAGAGTCTCCGCCGCCTTCCGGCGGCAATCCTGATAACGACGCGACCCATTGCGTGAGGGCAATCTCGGAAGCGGAGATTAGGTCATTGGGAATTCGCACCACGACGTCCAAAGGTTTTCTGAACCGATGCGCGTTTCCTATTGTAGTTGTCTACTGTTACGTGGGGGGCGATTGCAACCCTGGCTACACCAATCTTTCGACTTCAATTGATTCCGGACGTTTCTATCCGCTCGCCGGAGGAGGACGCTCAGTCACCATTGCATACGGTGCCTGCAGATCTGGCAGCGAATACGGTTTCGGCAAGGGCAATCACATCGCAAATCGCGAAATGAAACACATATGCAATTGATCGCTTCGTCCACGCCTCGGAAGCCGAGCATTAACACAAGTCATACCTCGTGGCATCAACAATTCAAGCGGCTGCTTTTAGCCGCAGGGCGCACCCTACTTATGCTGTCGATGGCGCACGGCCCCGCAGCGGCGCAGGGTGACCGTTTCGTTATCACTGTTGGAGCGGCAGTGGGGGGGCCGGCCGATACGCTTGCGCGCCGTATTTCGATCTCGTTGGGCAACTCGCTTGGTCGTCCAGTAGTGATTCTGAATCGATTCGGCAACGGGGGCCTGACCGCCGCCGAAGAGTTCAGGTCTGCGAGTCCCGACAGCGGTCAGTTGCTGATGGTGCCGATTCACTCCACTACAACCGGTGCGGGCCCGGCGGTGACGAGCGGCACGCTCAACAGCCTGACGCCAATCGCGGTCTCGGGGATTAACCCGTCCACCTACGGGATATTTGCGCCAGCCGGCACATCCCCCACAACTGCACAAAGACTCGAGCAGGCAGTAGTCGGAGCGCTGAATTCACCGGAAGTCACACAACTGATCGCATCGCGTGGAGGCAGCCCTGCTCCATCGGCGGGAAGCGCCGGGCTCAGGCAGTCGCTTGCCGACGCGGGAAGCCGCGCCACACCCAGTGGGCCAGCCCCCTCGCAAGCCGCAAGTCCAGCACCTGCAGCCCCGCCGCCAAGCGTTGCTACCTCCATAGTCGACCAGATGGCAAAGGACATCGCCGCCGGCCGACCCACCGGCGGCTGGCCGTCAGACATCGAACCAGGGAATCTTTATCTCGTCGAATACCGCGCGGACGGCTATTCGTCGACGCCTCTTCTGGTGTCGGCGCGCTCCCGGGAGGATGCGCTCACGCGTCTCAATGCTGCGCGAAACAAAGACAGTCACCTCCGCAACAGGAATTTGATTGTCAATATCCACGCAGAATGCAGGGGGCCGAACTGGGGCGCACTAGTGTTGTATCGCGCGAACAGCGATAACGCCTTACGGTACGGCGCTGCCTGCGGCTATGCGACGCCGCGTGAAGCAATTCTTGCCGCCGCTGTGAAATGCGAGGAGAAAGGCATCTGTCGCGCAGGGCCTAACCGCTCCAGAGACTTCGATGCCACGGTAGAAATCATGATCGGGCATAGTGGTGCTCGACCACACGGATCAGACCCCACTTTCGGTATTAGCTGGCCCGAAGCGATGTACTGGACATCTCTCGGCGCGACCACAAGACAGCACACGCCAACCAACCAGTACGCGCATTCAGCCCAAGATGCGGTCGCGCAGTTTGGCAAGGGATGTGGTCACAGTTTCCGCAGATTGCCATGGGGGTCATCTTCCGAGTCCTCTTACCCGCGCGATATCCACAGCTGCTGGGTTACGGTCAATAACATCGATTGCATCATGAAAGTGCCCACCGGCCCGGACCGTTTGGCCAATCAGCAGAAATGCGTGGATACACGCCTGACCGCTCAGGGCTACCGATGAACCAAACAGTAGTTTATATGTAATTTTTAAATCAATTACTTACGTTAAATCTGCCTTATCACGAAAGGGGAGCGCGAACATGCGCAATTACATTCTTGCAGCTTCAACCTTGGCAGCATGCGCGGCGATCGCCGCCACGCCGTCGTTCGTCCTCGATGACCAGCCCGCTACCGCGCAACAGGTGGCCGCCTACCTCGTCAGCGTGGAACGCCCCCTCCAGAAAAACGACCTGAAAGGCTACTGCTCGGCCACGCTGGGACGCCCGGGCGTCCTGCAGATGCACGCCCGCATGTGCCAGGACGCCGTCAGGAGCAAGCACAACAAGCCCGAGGACTGCACGGAGGCCAGGATCAAGCAGCACGCCAAAAATGGCATGGACGAATGCCTCGCCATGCCGGCCGGCGAGTTCGCGAAAGCGCAGAAGGATTTCCGCGAGGGCCTGGAAGAGTTCACCAAGGACGCGAAGGCGAAAGGCGTGGACGCCAACAAGCTACTGGCGGCGGAGCGCGCGAAGCTCAAGTGAACATGAGAACAGAAGGGACGCTCATCTTTCCTGGTGTCCTGAGCTTGTTCACGATTTTCCACTGAAGAGGCACCGCCCAAGCCAGGGCCTCAATGGAAAATGGAATGGTGATGGATCGCAGCCGGTTGTTCGTGGCGGGACTTGTCGGTTGGGTCGCCCTGCTGGCGGGGGCGGGGGCTACCTCGGGCGCCGGCGTGATCGAGCCGGTCGTGCTGCCGGTAGCCGCGCAGCTTCAGGACGCCCCTGCCCTGGTTGATGCCGTGGAACACGGCGACGACGAGGTCGTATCAGGTCTTCTGTCGAATGGGGCGAGCCCGGAAACCACGGACCATCGCGGCCGCACGTTGCTGATGCTGGCAGCGCTGAACGGAAAACCGACGATCGTGGCGATGCTGATCAAGTTGAAAGCGAACACGAATGCCCGTGCGGACGGACTGACACCGATGACTGCCGCCGCGATGTGGGGCGACCCCGAAACCGTGACACTACTCATCAAGGCGGGCGCCAAGGTCAACGACGATGCGGGACTCCACCATTCCACTCCCCTCAGTTACGCGCGGGTGGCATTGCAGGCCGCACCGGCCAAGCGGCCTGCACGTTCGGCCCGAGGATCGCTGGAATTCGCGGCCAGACCGGATTACGAAGCGGTCATCAAGCTTCTCGTCGCCGCCGGGGCGAAGTAACAATTGTGAAAATGGGCCGGGCTCACATTCGTGAAATGGCGGGCCTGGCCCCGGTTACAGGCCACGCACAGCCGAGATGAGTCTGCGAGCAGCGACCGCAACCGCGGCCTTTTCCGAAAGGCAATCTCCATGGCTTACCATCACTTGCTCGTGAATAAGGAAGGCAGTACCACTAAAGAAATACTGATCTTCAAGGATCTTTCCGAACAGGAATTACGAACGCCGTTCCTGGTGCGATTTCTCAGTGAAGCTCACAACGTCGGTGCGCCGGACGGTATTCATGTCGCCGCAATTCGCGCGCGCGTGATCCGCACCGAGTGCCCGCACGACGAGGAGGTCCGTCGCTATATCTGGATGTGGGGAGAAGAAGCAGAAAAGTTCATGATGCAATCCGGCCAGCACATAGACACGCGCCATGGGGACGATGCGATCGCCGGGGCCGGCAAGGACATCACGGCGACATTCCTTGCCGACGTTTCCGCGGACTTGGGCGGACATGACCGGCCTTGATCGCAACTTTGATTCAATTGGGGATCGGCGTGGGTTTTCGGCCGCGCGGGGAAAGGCAATATTACTCTGACCTATATGTATTCACTCAAATCCTCCTCCTACCGCCGCGCCGTCACCCGAGTTGGGGATACAAGCCGGAACCCGGGTGTGGAATTCTGCTTTATATGGGGGAGGCACGCATGTTGTCCCGGGTTTTGATCCTGCTCGTTCTGACAATCCTGCTCGTTTTGACGATCGCCTCCTCCGCGCGGGCGCAGTCCACCGACGTCCTGATCGAGGTCGATCGGGGACGGACCAGTGGGATTTTCTCGAAGTCGGCCGTTTTCCAGCGAGCCATCCTGGTCAAGCCAAAGAAACCGACCGACACGGCGCTGCTGGTCTTTCGCGGCGTGCCGGGTTACGCCATGATCGAATCCGTCAAGGACCGGCACCGCAACCTTCCTTCATTCATCCGCCTGCACCAGCGGCTGTACCTGCAGGAAGGCATCTCCCTCGTGGTGATGGACTGTCCCACCGACCAGTGGGGGTCCCGAGGAGATTACCTCCCGACCAGTTGCTTCGACCGCTACCGCTCGTCGAAGGAACATGCGGACGACGTGCGCAGCGTGCTCGCGCGGCTCAGGGACGAGCACGGCCTGTCGAAGTTCTATGTGCTGGGCCACAGCCAAGGAACGATCAGCTCGCGCTGGCTTGCAAGAAATCTCGGAGCCGAAATTTCCGGCAGCATCCACTCCGCATCCGTCAACATCCCCAGCACCAAGGGGTTTGCCGACTCCATGCCCCGTTTTCCCTACGACACGATCAAGACGCCGATTCTCCATGTTCACAACGAGCTGGACTCTTGCCGGGGCACCCCGTACGAGCTGGTGGCGAAGTACGCAGGGGAGAATCTGCTGACGGTGCGCGGCGGCATCGCCGAGGGGGACCCCTGCGGCGGTGGCCACCTCCATTCCTACCAGGGCATCGAGGAGATCGTCGCCAAAGCGGTCATCGCCTGGATCAAGAGCGGAAAAACGGATCGCGTGATCGGGGAATGATTGCTTGCGGTTGTCGCGTGTTGAATGGCAACTCATTCGTCCATCAAGCAAGCGGAGTCAACCCGGCGTGGCGGCCGGATTTAACGCTATTTACCCGCCATCCGCATCGCACCGCGCCGTCGAGCCGGATGACTTCTCTGTTCAGCATGACGTTGCCGAGACCCATGGTGTGTCACTGCGTGACTGATTTTGCCCCAAACGCGTCATAATCGCGCGCTCCAACCATTAATCCGCAGGACTGACATGAGTCTGACGGCACAACTGGCCGGAATCATCCGGAACACCACCTTCGAATCGCTGGGCGAGGCGGATGTTTTCACCGCCAAACGCCTGATCGCCGACGGCATTGCCGTTGCGGTAGCGGGCAGCCAGGAAAAAGCGCCGCAGATGTTTGCAGAACATGTGAAGGAGCAGGGCGGCAGCGAGTTATGCCCGGTCTGGGGTTTTGGTTTCAAAACTTCACCGCTGGCCGCCGCGTATGCCAACGCGGTATCGATGCATGTGCTCGATTTCGAGCCGATGTCGAGTCCGTCCACCCACGCCGTTTCGCCGACCGTGCCGGTGGCGTTTGCGCTGGCGCTGCGCGATGGGCTCAACGGGCGCGAACTGCTGACCGCCTGCGCCAAGGGTTTCGAGATGCAGGGCCGGCTGCTGGCGGCGGTGGATCACCGGCGCGAGAGTTCGAAATTCCATGCGCCGGGTGTGGTCGGGCCCTTCGGCGCGGCGGTTGTTGCCGGCCATCTGCTCGGGCTTGATGAAGAACAACTGAATTACGCGCTGGCCATCGCCGCATCACGCAGCGGTGCATTGCGCGCCAACATCGGCCACGGTGTGAAGTGCACGCATTGCGGCAACGCGGCTGCCGCCGGGCTGGAGGCCGCGATGCTGGCCAAACGCGGCCTGACCGCGAACACCGACATCCTCGCTCACCCGGACGGATTTGTCGCCGCATTTTTCCCGAAGGGCATCGACCGCGACATGCTGCTCGGTTACGGCAAACCCTTCCGGTTCAGTGATCCGGGCATGGCGATCAAGTTTTATCCGTCGAAATATCCGACCCATTTCGCGATCAGCGCTGCGCTGGAGGCGCGCAGGGCGATTGCCGATCCCGCGCTGATCAATGCCGTGAATCTCGTGACGCCGTCGATGCCGGACGTCGACCGGCCGGCGCCGGTGTCGGGGCTGGAAGGCAAGTTCAGCTTCCAGTACGCCGCGGCCTGCGCATTGCTCGACGGCAAGGTGGGCATTGCATCGTTCCATGACCAGCGCCGCTTCCGCGGCGACATGAAATCAATGCTGCGGCGGATGAAGGTCAGCGTCGATCCGTCGTTGCCGACCGCATTTAACCGGATGCAGGTGTCGATTGAAGTGACCCTGCATGATGGCAGTGTGCATCGCGCGACCTGTAAACGCCCGCCGGGCTTCTGGGGCGCACCGCTGGATGTCGTGCAGCACCGCGAGAAGGTGCGTGACTGCCTGGCGACACGGCTCGACGCCGGGCGTGTAGCGCGGGTCACGGAACTGCTGGAGTCGCTGGAGGCACTGCCGGCGGCCGGCGTACGCGAACTGAGCTTGCTGCTCGAGTAACAGGCCCTAAAGCTTGCGCTGCGGTTTTTGCGGGGCTGCGTTACGTTTCTGCAGCGCTTCGCGCGGCGCCACTTCATGGGGGCCGATCTTGTGCACCAGCTCTTCGAGGTCCATGCGCAGATCCGGTGGCAGGTCCAGGCGGCTGATGCGTTGCAGTCGCGCATTGCGATCCGGCAGTTCGAGCATGCCGGTCAGGTACAGCAGCAGGTCGTTGGGGGTGTAACGCGAGCTCTGCGCGGTGCGCCAGAAATTCCGCGGCAGCGCGGGGTAATCGGCGCGGCCCGGGAACAGCGCACGCAGTACCAGGCCCACGCAGCTCATGCAGTTGGCGCCGGGGGCATCGTCCAGACAGTACGAAATGCCGGTTTTGATCCAGCGGTCGACCCGTGCCGGAAGTTCCCGGTGCAGTCTGGCCATGGCGGCAGAGTCGCTGTGGGGACGGATGCCGTAGAGATGCCAGACCTCGTAGCTTTTGTCGCCGGCCTGCATGGTCTCGCCATCAAGGAATGGCGAGATCACGACGCCGACGTTGGGGAATGACCAGGCAATGCGCTGATCGGGGAGTTCGATCCCGACCTGTATTTCAAGGGATTCGTCGGGCATGCGCAGCAGAAAATAGTGCACGTAACCGGCCTGTCCCGGCGCGACGCCGGCGACGCTCAGCGGTTTGCTGCTGCGCGGATTGGCGGGGGCCTTGTTGGCGAGAGTGATGCTGCGCGAACCGGGCCAGGCTTTGAGCAGGCGTGCATATTGCTCCTCGGCGCGCGCCGCTTGCCCGCTGAGCGGGGCATTCGCATGGGCCATGCTGCATGCCGTTGCAAGCAGGACCGCGAAAACTGAGGTCGACAAAGCGGTGGCCGAAAATCTATTCATATATTGGATTGTACGGTGCAGTCCCGACTGGCGGTGAATGTCAATTTTATGGGCGCTGCTTGTCTGCAAGCGCGACAGATTCATTAAAATGCACAGACTGTAAATGCTCCCTGGCCAACACCTAGCCCAACAATAAGTAGCGTGCTGCCGGACAGGCGCCGGACATCTCCGAATTCAATCATGATCAAAACTGTTTCCGCAGCGCAATTACGCCGGATGTTTGATGACGGCGGCGAACTGGCCGTGCTCGACGTGCGCGAGGAGGGAGTGTATTCGCGTGATGGTCATTTGCTGCTGGTGTCGAACGTGCCCTTGAGCGTGCTCGAACTGCGCGTAACTGCGCTGGTGCCGCGGCTGGCAACGCGCATCGTGGTCTGCGACGGCGGCGAGGGACTGGCGGCTAAAGCAGCTCAGAAGCTGATTGCAGGCGGTTATACCGATGTCCGTGTACTCGACGGCGGCACTCCTGCCTGGGCCGCTGCCGGGTTCCGGCTCTATACCGGTGTCTATGTACCGAGCAAGGCCTTCGGTGAATACATCCAGCACGAGGATGCGCCGCAGGAGGTGACGGCGACCGAACTGGCGGAATGGCAGAAGACCGGCAAGGACATTGTCGTCGTCGACAGCCGACAGCCGGCGGAATTCCGCCGCAACAGCATTCCCGGTGCTTTTGATTGCCCCAGCGCGGAACTCCCGTACCGCATGAAGGATTTTGTGCGCACACCGCAGACCACGGTGGTCGTCAACTGCGGTGGCCGCACGCGCAGCATCATCGGCGCGCAGGTGCTGATCAATGCCGGTTTTCCGAATCCTGTTTATGCGTTGAAGGATGGCACCCAGGGCTGGAAGCTGGCCGGTTTTACACTGAATCATGGCTGCGAAGAGAGGGTGCCGCTGCCGACAGACAAGGGATTGGCCTGGGCGCAGCAGGCGGCAGCGCGGGTGGCCAAACGTTACGGCATCCGCAGCATCGACTACGCAGGGCTGCAGGCGCTGCGCGCCGATGCAGCGCGTACGGTGTACCTGCTCGATGTGCGCAACCCCGAGGAATTTGATCGTGGTCATTGGCCGGGCGCGCTGTCAGCACCGGGCGGACAACTGGTGCAGGCGACGGATACCTTCATTGCCGTGCGTCCTGCGGTGATTGTGCTCGCCGACAATGACGGTGTGCGTGCGACGATGACCGCGTCCTGGCTGTTGCAGATGGGCCACGACGAGGTGTATGTGCTGGCGCATGGTGATGTGCCGGATGCCGCAGCGCGCGGACCCGCGCCGGAAGTGTTGCTCGAAGGCGCGGTACTGTGCGAGGCGACGGTCTCCGCGGCGGAACTGAAGCAGCTGCTCGCCGCCGGCTCGGTGCAGGTGGTTGATCTCGACAGCAGCCTGCGTTATCGCGAGGGACATATTCCCGGGGCCTGGCATGTGGTGCGGTCACGGCTGGCGGAGCAGCTGAAAAAAATTCCGGAGGCGCCCATGCTGGTGTTCACCGCCACCGAGCAGGTGCTGGCAGCCCTGGCCGCAGCGGATGCTGCGCAACTGATGAAGGCACCGGTCAAGGTGCTCGCTGGTGGCAGTGATGCCTGGCGTGCGGCGGGATTTACGCTGGAAACGGGTGACGCGCGCATGACCGGCGCCGCGGATGATTTGAGTTACCGCGCGCTGGATCGCAAGGACAATGTCGAGCAGGCGATGCGCGAGTACCTGAGCTGGGAGGTCGAGCTGGTGCATGCGGTGGTCAGCGACCCGGATTTCCGCTTCCGGCGTTATCCCGCAGCTAGCTGAGGCGCGTGACGCAGCGTTCGCGTTATAGTCTCAGGCCCGGCCAGTTCGAATCATGAGGAGCAAGTGATGGACCAGGACATCGATATTCTGATCAGTGAAGTCGGGCCGCGCGACGGCTTGCAGAACACCAAACAGTTCATGACCACGGAGTACAAGAAAAAATGGATCAGCGCCGCCGCCGCTGCCGGCCTGCGCGAAATCGAGGTGTGTTCTTTCGTGCCGCCGAAACTGATTCCGCAGATGGCCGATGCCGCGGAAGTGGTTGCGCACAGCCTGAGCATCCCGGGGCTGAATGTCGCGGCACTGGCGCCCAATTTCAGGGGCGCGCAGAGCGCGATGGAGGCTGGCGTGCACAAGCTGACGCTGACGATTTCGGTGTCCAAGGCGCATAGCCTGGCCAACGTACGGATGACGCCGGACGAAGCCATCGCCAGCGCGAAAAAAATCTGCGCCTTTCGCGACAGCCTGCCCAAGGACCAGCGCCCGATCATCGAGTCCGGACTGTCCACGGTGTTCGGCTGCACGCTGGAGGGCGCGGTCAGCGAGGATGAAGTCGTGCGCATGGCGGTGGCTTCGGTCGAAGCTGGCTGTGATGAAGTCGGGCTCGCCGATACCACCGGTTACGCCAATCCGGAGCAGATCCGCCGCGTGTTCAAAAAAGTCCGCGCCGCCATCGGCGACAAACTGTCGGGCGCGCATTTGCACAACACGCGCGGGCTGGGTCTGGCCAATGTGGTGGCGGCGCTGGACGTCGGCGTGACGACCTTCGACAGCTCGCTCGGCGGTCTCGGCGGCTGTCCGTTTGCACCCGGCGCTTCCGGCAACATCGTCACTGAAGACCTGGTGTTCATGCTCGAAGCCATGGGCCTGCGCACCGGCATTGATCTGGAAAAACTGCTGGCGCTGCGCAAAATTCTTGAAGAAGGCATTCCTGACGAACCGCTTTATGGATATGTGCCGCTGGCCGGGATCACCAAGGGTTTTGTGCCGGCAACAAGACACTGAAAACCGGTTAACCGCCAAGACGCCAAGAGATTCAAGGTCAAAACCGCATTTCAGCCGGTTACCGGGTTTGTTTAGTTTGGGTTTTCTTGGCGCTCTTGGCGTACCCGTCGAGCGGGTATTAAAAGGAATCTTGGCGGTAAAAGTTTTTAAAAAGGAATCTAATGTCACAACAACTGCCTCTCGCTGGAATCCGCGTTATTGAGTTCTGCCACGTGGTCATGGGGCCGACCTGCGGACTGGTGCTCGCCGACCTTGGCGCTGAAGTCATCAAGGTCGAGCCGCTGGATGGCGACCACACTCGAAAATTGACGGCCTCCGGCGCAGGATTTTTCCCGACCTACAACCGCAACAAAAAAAGCATCGCGGTCGACCTGAAATCCGAACAGGGCCGTGAACTGGTGCTGAAGCTGATCGCCAGCGCCGACGTGGTCACCGAAAACTTCCGCCCTGGCGCGATGGACAAGCTCGGCTTCGGTTACGAGGCGCTGAAAAAACTCAACCCGCGCCTGGTCTACTGCTCGATGAAGGGTTTCCTGCCCGGTCCCTACGAGCACCGCACCGGGCTCGACGAGGTGGTGCAGATGATGGGCGGCCTCGCCTACATGACCGGCGGCCGCCACGGACCGCTGCGCGCCGGCGCTTCGGTCAACGATGTGATGGGCGGCATGTTCGGCGCCATCGGCATCCTTGCCGCGATCAACCAGCGCTTTATCACGGGCGAAGGGCAGTATCTGCAGAGCGCGCTGTTCGAGAACGTTGCTTTCCTGATGGCCCAGCACATGCTCGAAGGTTATGCCACCGGCCAGCCGGTGAAACCGATGCCCGACCGCATCCGTGCCTGGGCGCTGTACGACAACTTCAAGACGAAGGAGGGCGAACTGGTGTTCGTCGGCGTGGTCACCGACACGCAGTGGAAGGTGTTTTGCGAATCCTTCGGATTGACGGAACTGTTCAACGATCCGTCACTGAAAACCAACCCCCAGCGCGTCGAGGCAAGGCCGCGCATCCTGCCCATCGTCAGCGAAATCTTCGCGAGGATGGGCAAGCAGGAGCTGATGGACCGCTGCGAAAAACTCGGTCTGCCCTTCGCGCCCATCGCCAAACCGGAAGACCTGTTCGATGACAAACACCTCAACGCCTCCGGCGGACTCGCGCCGGTGCGGCTCAACAACGGCGTCAAAACCAAGGTGCCGGTGCTGCCGCTGGAAATGGATGGCCGGCGCTTCGGCACCCGACTCGATATTCCGCATGTGGGGGAGCACACGCGGGAGGTGCTGAAATCGGTGGGTTACGGGGATGCGGATGTCGAGAAACTGCTGGGCGACAAGGTGGTTGCGGCGAGCGCGAGTCCTGGACCATGCAGCACAAGACCAGCCCTCTGAACGGCGATTTCGGCGTGATGATTGAAGGCGTCAGCCGCCGCGACCTGAAAGACGCAAACTTCCAGCGCGAAGCCTATGACCTGTGGACCCGCCAGGGCGGCCTGCTGGCTGTCCGCGGCAACGATCTGGCCGCCATCCCGCCGGAAGAACTGGTCGCCTGGTCCGAGGTTTTTGGCGCGGTGGAATACGAGGGCATGACTGCCCGCGAAGACAAGTCAGTCAAAGGTTTTCCCATCATGCGCATCGGCAACATCCGTGACGGGGCGGGCAAACTGAAGGCTTCCCTGTCGCGGGTGCCGCAGCTGCGCACCGATGACGACATCCGCTATAACCCGGAAACCCGCCGCCCGGTCTGGCACACGGACTCCACATTCCGCAAGCACCCTCCCATCGGCTCGGTCTTTCATTGCAGGATTGCGCCCGACGAAGGCGGCGAGACACTGTTCGCCGACATGCGCGCGGCCTACCAGCGGCTGGACGGCGCGACCAAGGCGAAGCTGGACGGGCTGGAAGCGGTGTGCTCGCTGGCCCATCACGACAAGAAGATCAACACCTACTCGCCGGACTATCCGATCCTGACGCCGGCGCAGCGGGCAGCCAATCCGCCGAACCGGGTGCCCATCGTCCTGAAACATCCGGTCAGTGGCGAGCCGGCGCTCTATGGCCTGAATTCCTCCACCTGCGCCATCCTGCCAAAAGGCCAGGACATCGCGCCGGACGTGCTGGACGTTTGCGATCTGGAAGGCACCGAGCACGAAAGCGTTCAGATACTCCGAAGTCTGCTGCCCGCGATCACCGGGCCGGAATACACGGTGAAATGGTGCTGGCAGCCCGGCGATATCGTGGCCTGGGACAATCGCTGCACCATTCATTCCGCCACCGGTTATGACTATGAGCGCTATAGCCGCGAGATGTGGCGCCTGACACTGCTCGACCGCGCGCAGGCCTAGCCAAGAGCACCGGAGTGGATTTATTCAAGTCCCGGCCACGCCAACCGCCAGCCAGGGTCGCGGCAACATGCCGTCCGGCAACGCTTTCTTGCCGGTGCCATCACTTTGTGATTACTGAATGCACCGGAGTCGAATTTTTTCCGGAGAAACCCGCAATAACGCGACTGGCGGTGCAACTCAACACTCCGCCATCACCTTCCCCCACTTCGCATCCGGCCTGATCTTCAGCGGCTGCGGCGCCGCGGCGAGCGCCGTGCGCGTGGTGGAGGTGATATTGAGCAGCACCGGTTTGCCAAACTCCGCTTCGAGGATCGGCACCGCGTGGATCGCAAACCACAACCCGCCGGGCAGCAGCAACGCCTGGGCTTCGGGCGCGGCGGCGAGTGCGGCGCGGCCGAGTTCCAGCGCGAGTTCATGGTCGGCGAGCGGGCTGGAGATCTTGTTCTGGTCGAGGTTGCGGCCGCGGGCGCGCAGGGACACGACTTCGATACCTGCTTCCTTGAGATAGGCGGTCAGCGCGTTGTTGACGTTTTCCGGCCAGCGCGTGGCCAGTGCCAGTTTGGTCACGCCGAAGTGCTGCAGCGTGGCGATGTGGGCTTCGAGGTCGGTGTCGCAGGGGATGCCGGTGCGCTGGGCGCCTTCGTCGAGGATTTCGCGCATTTTTTTGCGGCCCAGTACTGAAGCGACCGGCACGCCGCTCAGCGCGATGCGATCGACTTTCTTGTGCTTCAACATGTCGAAGGCGCGCCACAGCGCCGGCAATTCGGTTTCGACCGCGGCGAGGCTGTATTCCTTCAGATTCAGACCCGTGGTCACCAGCATCATGCCGTCCGGGGCGACGCGATAGAACTGGTAGGCGTCCATGTCGGTGTAAAGGTGGGGAATGACGTAACCGAGGGTGAGCCAGGGACTGACCATAGACATGCGGAAGATCCGTGGAGGTTGAGGAGAAAAGGTGACGGAAAGCCCGCATTATCCATGACTTGTGCGCGCATGCCCGGCATCCCGCCGTTTTCGGCTATCCTCGCGGTTCTTCGCAACTTCTTTTCCGGAAATCCGCAACATGGCCCAGTACGTATTTACGATGAATCGGGTGAGCCGCGTCGTGCCGCCCAAACGTGTCATTCTCAAGGACATTTCACTGTCGTTTTTTCCCGGCGCCAAGATCGGCGTGCTCGGCATGAACGGCTCGGGCAAGTCCAGCCTGCTCAAAATCATGGCCGGCGTCGACAAGGAATTCGACGGCGAAGCGACACCGATGCCGAACCTGAACATCGGTTTTCTGCCGCAGGAACCGCAGTTGAATGCCGAACAGACGGTGCGCGAGGCGGTGCAGGAAGGCCTCGGCGAAGTTTTCGACGCGCAGAAAAAACTCGATGAAATCTACGCCGCCTATGCCGAGCCCGATGCGGATTTTGACAAGCTGGCCGCAGAGCAGGCGAAATACGAAGCGCTGATTGCCAATGCCGGCGCGGACACCACGCATCAACTCGAAATCGCCGCTGATGCGCTGCGCCTGCCGCCCTGGGAAGCGAAAATCGGCAATCTGTCGGGCGGTGAAAAACGCCGCGTTGCCTTGTGCCGGCTGCTGCTGTCCAAACCGGACATGCTGCTGCTCGATGAACCGACCAACCATCTCGATGCCGAAAGTGTCGACTGGCTGGAACAGTTCCTGCACCGTTTCCCCGGCACCGTGGTCGCGGTGACCCATGACCGTTATTTTCTCGACAATGCCGCCGAGTGGATTCTCGAACTCGACCGCGGCCACGGCATTCCGTGGAAAGGCAATTACAGTTCCTGGCTGGAGCAGAAGGAAGACCGACTGCAGAAGGAAGAGGCGACCGAATCAGCGCGGCAGAAGGCGCTGAAAAAGGAACTGGAGTGGGTGCGCCAGAATGCCAAGGGCCGCCAGGCCAAGTCCAAGGCGCGTATTGCGCGTTTTGAGGAACTGTCGTCCTTCGATTACCAGAAACGCACCGAGACCCAGGAAATTTTCATACCGGTGGCCGATCGCCTCGGTGAGCAGGTCATCGAATTCAAAAACGTGTCCAAGGGTTACGGTGATCGCCTGTTGATCGACAAACTGTCCTTCGCGATTCCGCCGGGTGCCATCGTCGGCATCATCGGCCCCAACGGCGCGGGTAAATCAACCATCTTCCGCATGATTGCCGGCAAGGAAAAGCCGGACTCCGGCGAGATCGTCATCGGCTCGACGGTGAAACTGGCGATGGTCGATCAGTCACGCGAATCACTGCCCGATGACAAGACGGCTTGGGAGGCGATTTCCGGCGGGCTCGACATCATCAACGTCGGCAAATTTGAAATGCCGTCACGCGCCTACCTCGGCCGTTTCAATTTCAAGGGCCAGGATCAGCAGAAAAAAGTCGGCACACTCTCCGGCGGTGAACGTGGCCGGCTGCATCTGGCGCATACGCTGCTGACCGGCGCCAATGTGCTGCTGCTCGACGAACCGTCCAATGACATCGACGTCGAAACCCTGCGCGCACTGGAAGATGCCCTGCTCGAATTCGCCGGCTGCGTGCTGGTGATCTCGCACGATCGCTGGTTCCTTGATCGCATTGCCACCCACATCCTCGCCTTCGAAGGCGATTCGCAGGCGGTGTTTTTCTCCGGCAACTATCAGGAATACGAAGCTGATAAACGCAAACGTCTGGGTGAAGAGGGCGCCAAACCCAAACGCCTGCGGTTCAAGCCGCTGAAAGGTTAGATATCAATAAGTATTTGATTTAATTAAATATTTTTGAAAGCCGCGCTGCTAAAGTGCGGCTTTCAAGCAGGCTTCAAGCGTGATGTCAGGCGGTGATCTGTTTGACCACCTGATCAACAAAACGCAGGGTGAGTTCTTTCATTTCATCCGGCTTCAGGTTGCTGATCGGATGCGGCATTTCAATATACGGGTGGCCATCCATCCCCTTGCCCTTGAACTGGAATACCGCCGCGTTCCTGAATGCCTGCGTGATGATGACCGTGGACGGGATGCCGCGTTTTTCAAATTCTATGGTGTCGTGCACACTGCACAACGTGCATGACCCTCACCCACCAACGGCGGCAATCGCCACCTGCACCTCTTTCGCCATGTCATCAATCAATGCGCCAGTCGCCGGCTTGGAATAGTGTTCCTTGCTGCGTAGGACCACGCGCGCCACGCCGTAACGCTCGCGCAGTGCGGTGCCCAGGGTTTCAAGGATCAGTGTGCCCTGTTCCTTGGTGTTGTCGAGCAGGCCGACGACCTTGCCGGCAAGGTCCATCGGTCGGGGGGCGAGCGCGATCCTGCTTTTGCCGCCGCCTGCGGTGGGGTCGATGAATCCGAGTGCTTCACTCATGGCGTTTCTCCTGGTTTATTGCAGATTGGGTAGTTCAAATCTCGTAGCTGCCGTGCACGGCGCGGCTACCGCCGCTCCAGCCATGGCAGACTGCGGTGCAGGGACCCCAGCCGCCTGCGACGATCAGTTGCAAGTCTTTCGGATCCTTGATCGCGGGTATAAAAAAGTCATCGTCGTCCGGATTGACCTTGATCGGGAAGCCCAGTGCCCGCTCGCGGCGCCAGTTGCCGCCGTTTTTCAGGTCGCGCACCCGGCGCCCCGCGAGTTCGCAGAGCCTGGCGTGGACATCGGCGCGGCTCATGCCGGCTTCCGCGCAGATCGTTGCGTGCTGCGGTCCCATCGCCACCACCATGTCCGACTGCGCGTGCATGTTCCAGGAGCCCATGGCCACCATGGAGTCGGCGATGCCGTTGAGCAGGCGCTGCGGTTCCTGGCTGACGTCGTCAAAGCATAAGCGCGGGCTTTCCACCATCGCGCAGGTGATCACATTGTCGGTGACGGCATATCCCTTGGAGCAGGCCAGCGTTTCCCAGGGGCTGCGTTCAGCGTTTTCGGTGATGCAGGCTGTATAACGCATGGGTGTGGCAAAGATGGTTGCCGAGGCGATGCCGGCGATACCGCCGCCAAGATTCAGCATCATCAGGCGGATGGCGCGGCCGATGGTGGCATTGGCCCGGAAACTCGGCCCGAAGCAGCCGTTGCCGCCGTGCAGACCGATTTTCTGCGCGTAAGGCCCGTTGACGATCATCAGCGGGGCGACGCCGTGCATCGTGCCCTGCACGCCGTTCATGTTGAATTCCTCGCGCAGCATCAGCGAGATGCCGCCAAGCACGACCGGCAGATATTCGGGTTTGCAGCCGGCCATTACCGCATGGATGGCGACGGTGCGCACGGTGGCGGGCTCCATCGCCGGTGGAATGGTCCCGATCAATTCTTCGGGATCGCGGCGTGTACCGGCCAGCATCTGCTGTACGCGGGCCTGGGTTGGTGTAACCACGGGCAGTCCGTCAGACCACTGTTTCTCCAGGAAAAATTCGAATTCGTCGACGGGAGCGTTCATGCCTCTATTCCATTTTCTGGTAGTTGCGGGGAAAGCGTTCAGACCGCATAGCTGCCGTGGACGGCACGACTGCCACCGCCCCAGCCATGACATACCGCGGTCAGGGGTCCCCAACCGCCGGCCACGATGAGATGAAGATCACGTTCATCCTTGATGACGGGAACAAAGCAGTCGTCATCGTCGGGGTTTATGTTGATCTTCAATGCCCGTTCGCGGCGCCAGTTGCCGCCGTTTTTCAGATTTCCGACCCGGCGGCCTGCCAGTTCGCGCAGTCGGGCATGTACATCGGCACGGCTCATGCCGGCCTTTGCGCAGATGGTTGCCTGCTCCGGACTCATCGCCACGACCATGTCGGAGCGCACATGCATGTTCCACGAACTCATTGCAGCCATCGAGTCGGCGATGCCGGTGAGAAGGCGTTGCGGTTCCTGGCTTACATCGTCGTAGCAGAGCCGCGGACTCTCCACCATCGCGCAGGTGATGACATTGTCGTCCCCGGCATAACCCCGTGAACACGCGATGGTCTCCCAGGGGCTGCGTTCAGTGTTTTCGGCGAGGCAGGCGGTGTAGCGCAGCGGCGTCGAGAATACCGTGGCAGAGCCGACTCCCGGAATGCCGCCGCCAAGATTGGTGAGCATCAGGCGGATGGCGCGGCCGATGGTGGCATTGGCGCGGAATCCCGGGCCGAAGCAGCCGTTGCCGCCGTGCAGGCCGATACGCTGTGCATGGGGGCCGTTGACCATCATCAGCGGCGCCACGCCGTGCATCGTGCCCTGCACCCCGTTCAGGTTGAATTCTTCGCGGAGCATCAGCGAGATGCCGCCGATCACCACGGGCAGGTATTCCGGCCTGCAGCCGGCCATTACCGCATGGATGGCGACGGTACGTACCGTCGCTGGTTCCATCGCCGGCGGAATGTTGCCGATCACTTCGTCGGGGCTGCGGCGGGTGCCGGTGAGCATTTGTTGCACGCGAGCCTCGGTCGGCGTGACCACCGGCAGCCCGTCCGACCACTGCTTTTCCAGGAAAAACTCGAACTCATCGACCGGGGTGTTCATGCGAGGTGGTTAACTTTGATCTCAGTCGGCCTTGATGCCGGCTTCCTTGATCACTTTTGCGTATTTCACCTGTTCCGACTTGATGAACGCCGCGAATTCCTCCGACGACGTCGAAACGGGCTGGGTCCCGAGTTTGACGAACATGTCGGCGATCCTGGGATTGGCGATCGCGCGCACCATTTCCTTGTTCAGACGGTCGACGATTTCTTTCGGCACGCCGCTTGGCACGAGAATGCCGTACCACTGAGTCACTTCGTAGCCGGGCAGCAGTTCGGTCATCGCCGGAAGTTCGGGAATCGTGCGTTTTTTTCCCGTGGTCGCGATCGCACGCAGCCTGTTGTTGTTGACGTGCGGGATCACCGAGGGCCCGCTGCCGAACATCATCGCGCTTTCGCCGGTCAGCAGCGCGATCGCTGCCGGGCCGTTGCCTTTGTACGGCACGTGGAGGATTTTCACGCCACCCATCAGGTTGATCAGTTCGCCCGCAAGATGCGGCCCGCCCAGATTTCCGCTGGAGGCATAGGTCAGCGCGCCGGGCTTTGTCCTGGCCAGGGCCAGCAGTTCTTTTGGTGTCCGTGCCGGCAGGGAGGGATGTACCGTCAGCACGTAGTCGGACAGCGCCATCAGGCTGATGGGCGTAAAGCTGTT
>JAIETP010000021.1 GCA_019744975.1 Burkholderiales bacterium | reverse complement strand
TCCAGCAGCCATTCCGGCTCGTTCTTTTTCGCCGAAATCATGCGGATGGTGTCTTCGCTCAAACCCTTGGGCGCCGACTCGGACTCGATGTCCGTGACGAAGCCGTGTTTGTAGGGCTGGCTGACCAGGTTGTCTAGAACTGTGCTCATTTCCGTTTCCGTAAAAAACCGGTGATTGGTGACTGGTAACTGGTGATTAAGTAATCAGGTAACCAAGTAATTGGAGGGCGGTGCGAGTGCCTAATCACCTAATCACCATTTACTTGCCCTCTTTAACGCTGAAGCTCTCGCCGCAGCCACAAGTGGCATCAACATTGGGATTGCTGAACTTGAACACCTGCTTCAGCCCATCCTTGACGAAATCCAGCGTCGAGCCGTCGAGAACCCCGAGGCTTTCGCCGTCGACCACCAGCTTGGTGTCGTGCGATTCAAACACCAAGTCTTCCGACTTCACCGCGTCGGCATAGTCATAGGTATAGGCCCAGCCCGAGCAGCCGTTTTTCTTCACGCCCACGCGCAGGCCAAGACCCTTGCCGCGCTTCGCGAGCTGGTTCTTGATCTGCAGTGCCGCGTTTTCCGTCAGTAATATCGCCATGTCATTGCTCCCGCATCTAATTTCATTTACTTACTACACCGCTACGGCGGTCAGCCGCCGCAGACGCTGCGCGACTGCCGCCAGCGCCGTCAAAAATCCGTCCACCTGTTCCGCCGTGTTTGCCGCGCCCAGCGAAAACCGCACCGCGCCGCGCGCCACTGCCGGCGCCACACCCATTGCCAGCAGCGTCGCCGACGGTTCGGAACTGGTGCTGGAGCAGGCTGCGCCCGCCGCCACCGCGTAACCAACCTTGTCGAGTTCGATGACCAGCGCTTCGCCGTCGATGCCCTGCAGCGCGAAATAACTGGTGTTCGGCACCCGTGCTGCGCCGGCACCGAAGATCGTCGCGCCCATGCCAGTCAGGCCGCGCTCCAGACGCTCGCGCAAAACCTGCGCTTGTTTGCCGAGATCCTGCATACGCCCGGCCGCCAGTTCACAGGCCGCGCCGAAACCGACGATGGCCGGCACGTTTTCCGTGCCGGAACGCAAACCGCGTTCATGCCCCCCGCCTGACAGCAGCGGCCGCAGTTCGAGACGTTTATCGATGATCAATGCACCGGCGCCCTTGGGTCCGTAAATCTTGTGCGCCGAAATCGTCATCGCACTGACATTCAGCGCAGCGAAGTCCACCGCAATCTTGCCCAGCGCCTGCACCGCATCGGTGTGCATGACCGCCTTCGCACGCCGAGCACGTTCACCGACTGCGGCGACGTCCTGGATCACGCCGGTTTCGTTATTGGCCAGCATCACCGAAACAATGCCCGTCGTTGTCGCCAGAGCGGCATCAACATCGGCAAGATCGATCGCGCCATTGCGCGTCACCGCCAGCTTGCGCAGCGTCCAGCCCTGGCGCAGCAGTTCCTGCGCGGGCTTCGCCACACAGGGATGTTCGATGGCGCTGACGGCGACCTGCGCCGGTTTCAGATAACCGGCGGCACCTTTAATAAACAAATTGTTCGCCTCCGTGCCGCCGCCGGTGAAAATCACCTGTATGGGCTGCACGCCCACCAGCGCCGCGACCTGTTCACGTGCGTCATTCACCGCCTTGCGCGCCACCGTGCCGAATTCATGGCGGCTCGACGCATTGCCATGCTGATCCTTCAGAAAAGGCAGCATGGCCGACAACACACGCTCATCGAGCGGTGTGGTGGCGTTATGGTCGAAATAAATATGGCTCAAAGCGGCGTCTCGCAGTTTCCGTCTCTGCTCAGACAGTGGCCGGATCGCGTTTGCGCGACACCATACGCATGTCATGCATCGGCGCAATGCCCGCTTCCTTGGCGCGCTGGTTTTCCACCAGGTGGCGCAGCGTGACCGAACCGAGATAATCAAAAATGCGCTCGTTCAGGTTGGCCCACAGGTCGTGGGTCAGGCATTTTTCTTCGTCCTTGCAGTTTTCCTTGCCGGCGCATTGCGTGGCGTCGATCGGCTCGTCAACAGCGAGGATGATGTCCGCCACTGTCAGCTGCGCCATGTCGCGCGCCAGGCAATAACCGCCGCCGGGGCCGCGCACCGAATCAACGATGCCGCGCCGGCGCAGCTTGCCGAACAGCTGTTCCAGGTAGGACAGCGAAATCTTCTGCCGGCCGCTGATTTCCGCCAGCGTGACCGGGCCGCTGCCATGCCGCATGCCCAGATCCACCATTGCAGTCACCGTAAACCGGCCTTTGGTCGTCAATCTCATGTCACACCTCTGATCTTAAAAATCATTTAAAAAACAATGACTTATATGAAATCGCTTATACCCCGTGCCTGTAACTCTTTGATTATCTGCGAATACCCTGTGAATTTACTCAAGTATACCTTATCCGAGTAATTCAATCAACAATCTGGTTCAGCTTCCCGGCATCAAATTTTTCGGTCTCCGCGCACTCAACCTGCAGTCCCAGACGTTTCAGCTCGGCAAGAATCTGGGCGATGCGTTTGTCGGTATCGACACTGTGGTCGATCAATGCATGCATGGCCTTGGCCACAGGGTCGTTGGCGTCGCGCGCCACGGCGTAAGCGGCGAAACGACCGTCGGTTTCATGGCTCTCCACCAGACGCGCCGGAATGCCGATGGCTGTAGCGCCATCCGGCACATCCTTGACCACCACCGCGTTGGAGCCGATTTTGGCTTTTTCACCGATGGTGATCGGCCCGAGGATCTTGGCGCCGGCACCGATGACCACGCCGTTTTTCAGCGTCGGATGGCGCTTGCCCTTGTTCCAGGTGGTGCCGCCCAGCGTGACGCCGTGGTACAGCGTGCAGTCGTCACCGATCTCCGCGGTTTCGCCGATCACCACGCCCATGCCGTGATCGATGAAAAAGCGCCGGCCGATACGCACACCGGGATGAATCTCGATGCCGGTCAGCCAGCGTGCGAGATGCGCAATCCAGCGCGCCAGCCACTTGAAGTTCCGCGTCCACAACCCGTGCGACACCCGGTGTGCCAGCAAGGCATGAAAACCCGGATAACAGGTCATCACTTCCCAGGTGCTGCGCGCCGCGGGGTCGCGTTCGAAAACGACGGCGATTTCTTCCTGGATGCGTTCAAACATGGGCGTTGCCTGATCGGTTAGCGACGATGATGACCGACCATTTTAATCAAGAATAAAGGGAAACGGAATAACCTAATAAAAACAAATGATTACGAGGATCAGTCGTACTTGCGCGGGCCCTTGCGCGTGATCAGGCTGCTGAGGATGCCGCGCAGGATATTGACCTCCTCCACTTGCAGCCGGGTGCGGGCAAACAGGCGGCGCAGCCGGTACATCAGCTTGCGCGGATGCGCGGGATTCAAAAACCCGGTCTCGGTGATGGTGCGCTCAAGGTGGTCGTAAAACGCCTCCACCTCGTCATGGGTCGCCAGCTCCTGCGCCTTGTCCGGCAGCAGCGCCGCGCCACAGGCCATGCGCAGCTCGTAACAAAACACCTGCACCGCGGCCGCGACGTTCAATGAAGAAAAATCCGGATTCACCGGGATGCTCGCCAGCAAACCACAGGCGCCGACCTCATCATTGCTGAGGCCGGAGGTTTCGTTGCCGAACACCAGTGCCACCGGACGTTCCTGCGCAATCGCCATCGCCTCGGCCGCCGCGGCGCGCGCATCGACCATCGGCACCGCGACATCGCGCCGGCGCGCCGAACAGGCCACGGCGAATGCCACGCCGGTCAGTGCCTCACCGAGACTGCCACAGACGCGCGCGGCTTCCAGCACATCGGTGGCACCCGCCGCCATCCACACCGCCTGCGGGTCGGGATAACGCTGCGGATTCACCAGCACGAGGTCGGTGATGCCCATGGTACGCATGGCACGCGCCGCGGCGCCGATGTTGCCCGGATGCGCGGTGCCGCAGAGCACGATGCGAATATTTTTGAGCGGGTCTGTGGTGTTCACGTAAAATACGCCCCGATTATGGGAATAAGGGCCAGGCAAGCCGGCCCTGAAAAACATTCCAGGAACTGCATCAGACTGCAGGCTGCTCGGCAGTTTGCTCTTTACCCCGCTCTTTATTGATCACTGTCCACTTTAAATCGCTGACCATCATGCATCCCATGCTCACCATCGCGGTCAAGGCCGCGCGCCGCGCCGGCTCCATCATCAACCGCGCCGGGCGCAATCTGGATGTCATCGCCGTCAGGGAAAAAGCCGCGAATGATTTTGTCTCGGAAGTGGACCGTGAAGCAGAACGGGACATCATCCGCACACTGCGTGATGCCTATCCGACCCATGCGATTTTAGCAGAGGAGTCCGGCCCCTCCGGCACTTCCGAATTCCAGTGGATCATTGATCCGCTGGACGGCACCACCAATTTTCTCCACGGCTTTCCGCAATACGCTGTGTCGATTGCGCTCGCGCAAAAGGGCATCATCACCCAGGCCGTGGTTTACGATCCGGTGCGCAACGATCTGTTCACGGCAAGCCGCGGCCGCGGCGCTTTTCTCAACGAATCCCGGTTGCGCGTCAGCAAGCGCGACCACCTGAAACCCTGCCTGATCGGCACCGGTTTCCCGTACCGCCAGCTTGAGCATCTCGAGGCTTACCTCGGCATGATGCGCGACATCATCAAAAACACCGCCGGCATCCGTCGTCCGGGCTCCGCCTCGCTCGACCTCGCCTATGTTGCCGCCGGTCGCCTAGACGGGTTCTGGGAGATGGGCCTCAGCAAATGGGACATCGCCGCCGGCGCATTGCTGATTACCGAAGCGGGCGGCCTGGTCGGTGACCTGCAGGGCAATGACCATTACCTCGAAAGCGGCAACATTGTTGCCGGCGCACCGAAAGTATTCGCCCAATTGCTGCCCCTGCTGGCGCCGCATCTGACACCGGCGCTTAAAAGGGTCTGATCCACCGACACCATCTCCGGGAGTTCATGTATGTCACAGGATTTAAAAACCGAATCACGTGACGGCATGCGCATCGCCTGGGATGTGCCCATCACCATGGACGACGGCCTGGTGCTGCGCGCCGACGTGTTCCTGCCGGCCACCCCGGGGCGTTATCCCGCGCTGCTCTCCTACGGACCCTACGGCAAAGGCCTCGCCTTCCAGGATGGTTATAAAACCGCCTGGGAAATCATGTGCCGCGAAAACCCTGACGCGGTCGCCAACACCAGCAACCGTTACGCCAACTGGGAAGTGGTCGATCCCGAAAAATGGGTGCCCGACGGTTACGCGGTAATCCGCGTCGATTCGCGCGGCGCCGGCCGTTCCCCCGGTTTTCTGCGCCACAACAACACTCGCGAAACGCAGGATATTTATCACTGCGTCGAATGGGCGGCAGCACAACCCTGGTGCAGCGGCAAGGTCGGCATGAACGGCATTTCCTACTACGCCTCCAACCAGTGGCGCGCCGCGGCCGCACAACCGCCGCACCTTGCCGCGATCTGCGTGTGGGAAGGCTGGTCGGACTCTTACCGCGACGGCAACCGCCACGGCGGCATCGCCTGCGTGTTCCGCAAAAACTGGCAGGACATGCAGGTCAAGACTGTGCAGCACGGCGTCGGCGACCGCGGCGCGCGCAATGCCATCACCGGCGAACTGGTCTGTGGCCCGGAAACATTGAGCGAAGCCGAACTCGCCGCCAACCGCGAAGACATGTGGCAGGAAATTTCGGCACGCGAAATGGAAGACGGGTACTACCGCGAACGCACACCGGACCTGACTAAAGTTAAAGTGCCGCTGCTGTCGGCTGCGAACTGGGGCGGCCTCGGCCTCCATTCGCGCGGCAATTTTGAAGGTTTTCAGCGCGCGGCGTCGCGCGACAAGTGGCTGGAAGTCCATGGCGGTTCGCACTGGGCGCCGTTCTACACCGATTACGGCGTCGGTCTGCAGAAAAAATTCTTTGGTCATTTCCTCAAGGGCGAGGACACCGGCTGGGCGCAGCAGCCGCGGGTGCTGCTGCAGGTACGTCAGGTGCCGGAGAATGGCAAAGAACGTTTCCTTGAGCGCCATGAACAGGAATGGCCGCTGGCACGCACACGCTGGACCAAGCTGTATCTCGATCCGCACGACATGACTTTGTCGCCTGCACCGGTAACCACAGATCAAACCGTGACCTACGACGCCATGGGTGAGGGCCTCACCTTCAGCACACCTGCGCTGAAAGAAGATACCGAGATCACCGGGCCGTCTGCCCTGCGACTGTTTGTTTCCTCATCGACCACCGATGCCGACCTGTTCGTGGTGCTGCGGGTATTTGATCGGGAAAACAAGGAAGTGGTATTCCAGGGTGCGCTCGATCCGCACACCCCCGTCAGCCAGGGCTGGCTGCGCGCCTCGCACCGTAAACTGGACCTAGCACGCTCACTGCCGTACCGACCCTGGCATACCCACGATGAAAAACAACTGCTGACGCCGGGCACCGTGTATGCGCTGGACATTGAAATCTGGCCGACCTGCATCGTCGTGCCCAAGGGTTACCGCGTCGCACTGACCATCCGCGGCAAGGATTATGTCTGGGATGGTGCGGCAACCACGCTGTCGAACATGAAGCATCCGATGCGCGGCTGCGGCCCGTTTGAACACGATGATGAGATGGACCGGCCGCCGGCAATATTCGGTGGCAAGGTCACGCTGCATATGGGGTCAGGGCAGGCGTCGGCCCTGCTGCTGCCGGTAATCCCACCACAACAATAAACAAACGCCGTTCGGGCTGAGCTTGTCGAAGCCCAGCGCCCTTCGACAAGCTCAGCCCGAACGGAATGGGTTGGCCGTTATTTTTACTGCTGCTTGGCGAGCAAAGCGCGCAGCTCCGCAGCACGCGGCGAACGCAGCCGCTCCAGCTCCGCCACTGCATCCCGCGCATCCACGGCGCGCCCCAGTTGCACTGACGCACGCCCCATGCCGAACCAGGCATCCACCAGCATCGGGTCCAGCGCCAGCGCGCGGTTATACGACTCGGCGGCCGGACGGTAACGCCCCAGATCGCTGTAAGCCTCGCCGAGCAGTTGATGGGTCAGCGGCGATTCACGCACCACAAGCAGCGCGCGCTCCAAGGTCGCCACTGCGCGCTGCGGCTGGCCCGCGGCGCGTTGCGTCTCGGCGAGGAAGTGATATCCCGTCGCATCGTCCGGCGCCAGCCGGATCATTTCGCCGAAATAAGCCATCGCCCTGGGATAATCGCGTAACTGCAACTGCGCGTAACCGCCGATCATCCGCCACTCCGGGCTGAACGGGTCAGTGGCAATGTTGGTATCGGCAAATCGGGCGAGCCCGGCCCAGTCACCCTTTTGCTCCATCTCGATGATTTGCCGGCGATTGCCGTCTTCGACAGTCTGCAGATGCGAAAGCAGCATTGAAGCCGTACCGTCCGGAATCAGTGCCTGCATCAGCATCTGCTGCGGCGTGCAGGCCACACTCAAAACTGCAACCGCGCTGATCAGCAGGCGCCGCAGGATTTCAGCAGGTAAATGGAAGGGCATCGACAGATCATACCAAGCGCGCCACGCTTCTCGTAAAATACGACGCATGAAACCGGAAACGCCCTTCGCAGCGCATACCCCGATGATGCAGCAGTACCTGCGGATCAAATCGGAGCATCCCGATCAGCTGGTGTTCTACCGCATGGGCGATTTCTACGAGCTGTTTTTTGACGACGCCGAGCGCGCGGCACGGCTGATGGACATCACGCTGACTTCGCGCGGCGAATCGGCGGGCACGCCGATCAAGATGGCCGGTGTGCCCTACCACTCCCTCGACCAGTACCTGGCCAAGCTGGTGAAACTCGGCGAATCCGTTGCGATCTGTGAACAGATCGGCGACCCGGCCACCTCCAAGGGCCCGGTCGAGCGCAAGGTGGTGCGCATCGTCACGCCGGGCACGCTGACCGAATCGGCGCTGCTCGACGAAAAAAGTGACAACCTGCTGCTCGCCGCCCATCGCAGCGGCAACCTGCTGGGCCTGGCCTGGCTGTCGCTGGCCTCCGGGCGTTTCTGCGTGATGGAAACCGCGCCGGCGAATTTTGCCGCCGAGATCGAGCGTCTGCGTCCGGCGGAAATCCTGATCGCCGAGGGCGCAACGCTGGACCTGATCAACGACGGCACCGCAGTCCGCCGCCTGCCGCCCTGGCGTTTTGATACCGACACCGCGCGTCGGACCCTGTGCACACAATTCGAAACCCATGATCTGAACGGCTTCGGTGCGCAAACGCTGGACCTTGCCATCGCCGCTGCCGGCGCGCTGCTCGACTACGCCAAGGCGACCCAAGGCACGGCGATTGCCCATGTCCGTGCGCTGACCGTGGAAAGCGAACGCGCTTACCTGCGTATGGATCCGGCGACGCGGCGCAATCTCGAAATCACCGAAACCATTCGCGGCGAACCGGCGCCGACGCTGCTGTCGCTGCTCGATACCTGCGCCACCGGCATGGGCAGCCGCCGGCTGCGCCATGCCCTGCACCACCCGCTGACCGACCGCGCGCTGTTGCAATCCCTGCACCAGGCCGTCGCCGAACTGATCAACAACGAAGGCCACAATGCCGTGCGCGGCGCACTGAAACATTTTGCCGACGTCGAACGCATCGCCGCCCGCATCGCCCTCGCCACTGCGCGCCCGCGTGACCTGTCGGGCCTGCGCGGCTCGCTGCAGCGCCTGCCGGAACTGGTGCAGGCATTGGATAACACCAACACTGCACGTCTGCGCGCACTGGCCACCGATCTCGCCCCGCAGCATGAACTGATGACGCTGCTGGCTGCGGCAATCAAACCCGAGCCCTCCTCCGTCATCCGCGAAGGCGGTGTGATTGCCGATGGTTATGACGCCGAACTCGACGAACTGCGCGGCATTCAGGACAACTGCGGTGCTTTTCTTGCCGAACTCGAAACCCGCGAACGTACGCGCACCGGCATCACCACACTGAAAGTGGAATTCAACCGTGTGCACGGTTTTTACATCGAAGTCACGCGCGCGCAGTCGGAAAAAGTGCCCGACGATTACCGCCGCCGGCAGACGCTTAAAAACGCCGAACGTTATATCACGCCGGAACTGAAGACTTTCGAGGACAAGGCGCTGTCGGCACAGGATCGCGCGCTGGCTCGCGAAAAACTGCTCTACGACCAGTTGCTGGCGAAACTCGCACCCGAGGTGCCGGCACTGCAACGCATCGCAGCTGCACTGGCCGAACTCGACCTGCTGGCGACCTTCGCCGAACGCGCGGCGGCACTCAATTGGTCAGCGCCCGAATTCACCGACGAAGCGGTGATCGACATCAGCGGCGGGCGGCACCCGGTGGTCGAAGCCCAGACCAGTCCCTTCATCGCCAACGATACGCACCTGTCGGCGGCGCGCCGCATGCTGCTGATCACCGGCCCGAACATGGGCGGCAAATCCACCTACATGCGGCAAACCGCGCTGATCGCTCTCCTTGCACATTGCGGATCGTTCGTGCCGGCGACGCGCGCGCGCCTCGGCCCGCTGGACCGGATTTTCACCCGCATCGGCGCCGCCGATGATCTGGCCGGCGGCCGTTCAACCTTCATGGTCGAGATGACCGAAGCCGCGTACATCCTGCACCATGCGACGCCGCAGAGCCTGGTGCTGATGGATGAAATCGGTCGCGGCACCTCGACTTACGACGGTCTCGCGCTGGCCTGGGCCATCGCGCGCCACCTGATCGAGCGCAATGCCTGTTACACACTGTTTGCGACCCACTATTTCGAACTGACGCAGCTTGCGGTCGAATTCAAGCAGGTGGCAAACGTGCATCTCGATGCGGTGGAACACAAGGATCGCATCGTGTTCCTGCACAGCGTCGAAGAAGGCCCGGCAAGCCGCAGTTACGGCCTGCAGGTGGCGCAACTTGCGGGCGTACCGGGGGCGGTGATCCGCAGCGCGAAAAAACGTTTGGCCGATCTCGAAGCAGCGGCTGCGGCGCAAGTGCCGCAAGGCGATTTGTTCTCGGGTTCCGCACCGATACATGAACCCGCGGCGCCGGAGCCGCACCCGGCAGTGGATGCCCTGCGCGATTGCGACCCCGATGCACTGACACCGCGCGACGCGCTGGACCTGCTTTACCGGCTACGCGAACTGGCGCAGGATGATCCCGGCAAAAAACACTAAGTATTTGTTTTTATTGATATTTTAGATTAACACTGAATCAGTGATGATGACCGTGTGCGCCGTGCACATGGCCATGCTCCATCTCCTCACCGGTCGCGGCACGCACTTCGGTCACCGTGCAATTGAAATTCAGCGTCTGCCCGGCCAGCGGATGGTTGCCGTCCACCACCACCTTGTCTGCAGCGACATCGGTCACCGTATAGACCATGGCATGACCGGACTCTTCGCCACGGCCTTCGAACTGCATGCCGACGGCAACATCGGGGGGGAACTTGTCACGGCCCTCAACCTGCACCAGCTTGGCATCGTATTCACCGAAGGCGTCGTTTGGTGCGAGGCGCACCTTGCAGCTGTCGCCCGTTTTTTTGCCGTCGAGCGCCTGTTCGACCAGCGGAAAAATGCCGTGGAAGCCGCCATGCAGATAGGCAATCGGCGCCTCCGCCTTCTCGATCATGTTGCCCTCCGCGTCCATCAATTCGAACGTCAGCGTCACCACCGTGTTTTTTGCGATTTGCATCAAGGTTTCCTGGTCAGTTGTGGCGCCGGATCCGTACCGCGCCCGATGCCGGATTCTGTAAACAAAGCGTCCTGCGGTCAAGCACGGGCCAATTTATAATCGGGTGACATGCGTAACCTCCTGCTCAACAGCTTGACACCGGCACAATTCCTGCGTCGGCACTGGCAGAAAAAGCCGCTGCTGGTCCGTGCCAGCCTGCCGCAGTTCGCGCCGCTGGTGACGCGCCGCGACCTGCAGGACATGGCCGGGTCGGCCGATACCGAATCGCGGCTGATCGTGCGCAAGGGTGGACGCTGGCAGGTCAGCCGCGGCCCTTTTACCCGGCGCGATTTCGCCAGACTGCCTGCGCGCAACTGGACGCTGCTGGTGCAGGGCGTGAATCATGTGCTGCCGCAGGCGCAGGATTTGCTCGCGCAGTTTGCCTTCATCCCCTATGCCCGCCTCGACGACCTGATGGTCAGTTACGCCCCACCCGGCGGCGGCGTCGGCCCGCATTTCGACAGCTATGACGTGTTCCTGCTGCAGGGAGAAGGCCGCCGCCGCTGGCAGATCAGCAACCAGCGCGATCTGGCGCTGGTCCCGGATGCGCCGCTGAAAATACTCAGCCGTTTCCGTGCCGGCCGCGAATGGACACTCGAAAGCGGCGACATGCTCTACCTGCCGCCACGCTGCGCGCATGACGGCGTTGCGCTCGACGAGTGCATCACCTACTCGATCGGTTTCCGCGCGCCGTCGGCGCAGGATCTGTGCGGCCGTTTTCTCGAATACCTGCAGGACAGGCTGGATGCCCCGCGGCTTTACACCGATCCGGACCTCAAACCTACAAGCCATCCCGCAGAGATCAACAGCCGGCTGACGCAGGGCCTGCTGCGTCTGCTCGATGGCGCGCGCTGGAACCGCGATGACCTGCTGCGCTTCATCGGTGAGGACCTCAGTGCGCCCAAAGACCACGTGGTCTACGCGCCGCCGCGCCGCGCACTGACCATGGCCGGATTCACCAAAGCCGTCGGCATTAAGGGACTGCGTCTGGCGCCGCAATCGATACTGCTCTACGACAAGGCCGCGTTTTACATCAACGGCGAGCGCTGGGTCGTGCCCGCGCGCGCACGACCGCGCATCCGCCAGTTCGCCGACCACCGCAGGCTGCCGCCAGCGGTTGTACCTGCGGCCGGCATGGACGTGCTTTACGCCTGGTACCGCGCCGGTTATGCAGCGCCCTGAATCATGGAACTGACCGGCAACCCGCCCAACGCCGAATACCGGCGTTTCGAAAGCTTCCGCGAATACGAGGAGATCATCGACCGGATGATCCCGCTGACCCAGAACATCATCCGCGTTTTCGACAAAACTTTTGATAAAACGGCGGGCCGCGCGTGGAACAGCACGGCACGTATTGAACTGCTGCGGCAGTTCCTGCTGGCGAATCGTGCCAACCGGCTGCTGATTCTGCTCCACGACATCCGGCCGCTGGCGACCGAATGCCCGCGCCTGATCACCCTGGCACAGTACTTCACCCATGCCTGCGTCATCCGCGAAACCCTGCGGGCGGCGAAACAGGCTGCTGATCCCTTTGTCATTTTTGACGGCAGCCACTATGTGCACCGTTTCCATTACGATCACATGCGGGCTGCCCAGGGCACACACGACGCCGCCGGCGCCCAGCAGTTGATCGAACGGTTCAGCGAAATCCAGGAATGCTCCGGCCCGCCGCTGGCGGCAAACGTCACCGGGTTGTGACTCGGAGTTGCCGGGGACCGTCAAACAAGCTCAAAACACTGATAGAATCCGGCCCGGCATGATGAATGCTGCAAGGCGCCATTACGGGTTTTGCAATACGCAAAATGCCAACCAAATTTGGAATGAACCTCTTTACCTTCGAAGGATAGTCATCATCATGAATCGCTCCCTCCTCATTGCCGCCCTGCTGGCGGTTGGTCTGACCGCCTGCGGCGAAAAACCGGCTCCGGCCCCCGCGCCTGCTCCCGCTCCGGCACCTGCCCCGGCTCCGGCCCCGGCACCCGCTCCGGAAGCCCCGAAAGCTGACGCTCCGGCTGCCGACGCCGCCAAAGGCGCCGCTGACGCCGCCCAAGGCGCCGCCGATGCCGCCAAAGGTGCTGCTGACGCCGCCAAAGGTGCGGCAGATGCCACCAAAGGCGCTGCTGACGCCGCCAAAGACGCCGTCAAGAAGTAAGCTTCTCTGCACCAAGAAAAAGCCGGCCTGCGGGCCGGCTTTTTTATTGCCGTTGCGGGCGGCAGCGCCTCAGTTCAACATGCGCCAGCCGAAACCATCCGCCTGCGAGGCCACGCCGATCCAGTCCGGCGCACAGTTGAGTGCACCCGCCAGCGCAGCACAGGCCAGTTCCGGACGATTGTTTTTCTGCGACAGATGCGCGGCCACCACGTGCTGCAACGACTGCCGGTCAATGGCGGCAACGATCTGCGCAGCCTGATTGTTGTCGAGGTGGCCGTAACGGCCCGCGATGCGGCTTTTCAGATATTCCGGGTAGCTGCTGCCCATCAGCAAATCGCGGTCGTGGTTGCATTCGATCACCAGTCCCTTGAGACCGGACAACATGGCCTCGATATGCGGCGTGGACGCCCCGGCGTCGGTCAGCACACCCAGCCGGGACGCGCCATCACCGAACACAAACTGCGTCGGTTCACGCGCATCATGCGGCACCGGATAGGGAAAAATCGCGACGTCACCCACGGCAAAAGGGGTGTGGCTGTCGATGATCTCGACTTCGGGAAAGATCCCTCCTGCGGCAGTGGTCGCCGCATGGGTGCCGTAGGACAGGTAAACCGGGATATTGAATTTTCGGGCGAAGCGCGACACGCCGCCGACATGGTCGTCATGCTCGTGGGTCACCAGTATCGCATCCAGCGCATCCGGTTCCAGCCCGAGACGGGCCAGCCGGCGCACCGTTTCTGCCGCGCTGAAACCGCAATCGAGCAGGACGCGCGAATCGCCGGCCTCAACCACCAGCGCATTGCCCTCGCTGCCGCTGCCTAGTGACGCGAAACGCATGGAGGCGAGCCACATGGAGGCAGAACGCACGACAGCCAAACGCAGGACCAGCTGCGCCTGCGGGAAAAAAGCGGTCGAAAAGAAAAACGCGGCACCGGCACGGAATAACCCGTCAACCTGATGCCGCTCACTTCAGCTGGTCGTAGAGCAGCGTGAGTATGCGATTGGCCGTGTCGGACTGCTCACGGGTGCCATCCTTGTCGAGTACGCGGACTTCTGCTCCGGAACCGTCTGCCTGCACAAGAATGCGGTATTGCTCCTTGCTCTGGATTTTTGTATTGCCCCAGAATTTCAGCTTGGAAAACCAGCCTTTTTCTTCGGTGGTTTTGATATCGGCATCGGGATCAATGTAACGCACGAAATAAAGCCCCTTCGAGCGATCCCGGTCCTCGACCGTGAATCCGACGCGGTCCAGCGCCAGGCCGACACGCCGCCAGGCGCGGTCAAACTGGTCGTTCAGCGCCAGCATGCTGCCGGCAGCCCCGCCTTTATTGAGCTTGGCCTGCGGTTCGAGTTTGGCCGAAGCCACCTGGGTCTTTGCACGCTCACCATCGACGCCGAGCCTGATCATCATCCGGCGCAGCATTTCCGCCTCCAGATCGGGATCCGGTTTGCGCGGCTGCCAGCGCAGTTGATCCTGGTATTCGTTGATGTAAACCTCTTCCATGCCGCGGTGACTGACATAAATCTCGGTCGTTCCGGGCTGTGCACCGCGCTCAAGACGCGTGCGGAATTTATCCCGCTCGGAAGTTGAATACAGGCTGTCGAGCGCGCGGCCAACAAAACCGCGAATCCCGGTTTCCGGAATTTTCGCGCGGTTCTCGCTCCAGTCGGTTTCCATGACCCCGGCTTCGGGCGTCTCGACATTGACCACAAAACCCGTTTGCTGCCAGAACTCCTTGACCGCAGGCCAGATCTGCTCGGGTGTGCCCGGCACCACCAGCCAGCGTTGCGTACCGGCTCGTTCGATGCGCACGTTTTCAACGTTCGGCAGCACGGCCTGTGCCGAAGCCGCCTGCGGACGTGACGCCCGGTCCTTGTTGAAATCGGAGAACGTCGCCGTGCCTTTGCCGGCACCGCTGTCCGGCACCGCAAATCGCTCATCGCTGCCGGGGCGCGCCAGATCCGGGGGGATTTCCAGGTTCGGTAGCTTGGTCGTCGATTTGTAGTCGATTTTCTTGGTTGGTATTTCCACTGTACCGCAGGCAGCCAGCACCAATCCAGCGGCGACTGCCGCAACTGCACCTGCCTGCTTAAGCCACTGCATGACGTTTGCCTTCCGTAACTTTTACGGCGCCGGCCTGCTGCATGGCCTCGCGCAGCTGTTCATGATATTGCGGTGCCAGCGGCGTCAACGGCAGGCGTATTCCGCCCCGCATCAGGCCGAGCTGCTGCACCGCCCATTTCACCGGTATCGGATTCGCTTCGCAGAACAGATGACGATGCAATCCCATCATGCGGTTATTCAGCGCCACCGCCCCAGCCGCGTTGCCGCCAAGGGCGGCAACGCACATCTCATGCATCATGCGCGGCACGACATTGGCCGTCACCGAAATGACGCCGTCACCGCCAAGCAGCATCAGCGCGATACCGGTGGCGTCGTCACCACTGTAAACACGGAAAGATTTTGGTTTGCGGCGCAGCAGGTCGGTGCCGCGCTCGAGATTCCCCGTCGCATCCTTGATGCCGATGATGCCCGGCACCTCAGCCAGCCGCAGCGTGGTGTCATTGCCGAGATCGGCAACGGTGCGCCCCGGCACGTTATAGAGGATTTGTGGAATGTCCACAGCCTCGGCGATCGCGCGGAAATGGCGGTACAGCCCTTCCTGCGTCGGCTTGTTGTAATACGGCACCACCGACAAGCTCATGTCGGCGCCGGCGGCCTTGGCGTAGTGCGAGAGTTCGATGGCTTCGCGTGTCGAGTTGGCGCCGGTACCGGCAACCACCGGCACCCGTCCCGCGACATGTTTGACCGCGGTCTCGATCAGCAGACGATGTTCGTCGAAATCGACGGTTGGCGATTCACCCGTGGTGCCGACGACGACGATGCCGTCGGTGCCTTCAGCAATGTGCCAGTCGAGCAGCTTACGGAATGCAGCAACATCCAGCGCACCGTCATCGGCCATTGGCGTGACGATGGCCACCATGCTGCCGCGAACCCCTGTTAAATCATTGATTTTCATCAGAAAATATCAAATGCATCGAATAATCCCGCTATTGTAGCCGAAGCCTGTCGTAAAGGGATACCTGACTGGCGCCGCGCAGCCTGTCTCCGTGTTGTCATATTCGGCTCATACACTCGCATAAAGGTTCAACAATAATTGAAACATCCATATTTTTTGAAGGGACAGGCATGAAAGTCGGCATCAACGGCATGGGGCGAATCGGTCGTTTGGCCTTGCGCGCGGCAATGGGCGCGGCGGAGCGACCCGAAGAGGATCCCCGCGCCGGCAACCGTCTCGAAGTCGCACATCTCAACGAACTCAAGGGCGGCGCCGCGGCCACCGTGCATCTGCTGGCCTTCGACAGCGTCCAGGGAAAATGGCGCGCGGATATCGCCGCAGAAAATGAACAGGCCATACGCATCAACGACCGGCGCCTTTCGTTCAGCGCTCACGGCACGGCCGCGGAAATTCCCTGGGGTGATCTTGGCGTCGATGTGGTTCTCGAATGTACCGGCAAATTCCTCACACCGGAAACGCTGGAAGGCCATCTTCAGCGCGGCGCCAAACGGGTCATCGTGGCCGCGCCGGTCAAGACTGGCGGAATATTGAACATTGTCGTCGGCATCAATCATGAACTCTACGACCCCGCCAAAAACCGCATCGTCACGGCTGCCTCCTGCACCACCAACTGCCTCGCACCGGTGGTGAAAGTGGTGCATGAAAATCTGGGCATCCGGCACGGGCAGATCACCACCATTCACGACCCCACCAATACCAACCTGGTGGTGGATGCCCCGCACAAGGACTTGCGCCGGGCACGCAGCGCGATGCTGAGTCTGGCACCGACAACGACCGGCAGCGCAACAGCGATTGCATTGATCTACCCCGAACTGAAGGGCAAGTTGAATGGCCACGCCGTCCGCGCACCGGTACTGAATGCCTCGCTGACCGATTGCGTGTTCGAGTTGCAGCGCGCCACCTCCGCGGAAGAGGTCAACGCCCTGTTTGCCGCGGCAGCCCGGGGGGCGCTGGCCGGCATACTCGGTTATGAAACCCGGCCGCTGGTCAGCGCCGATTACGCGCGTGATACCCGCAGCAGCATCATCGATGCACCGTCGACCATGGTCACCGACGGCACCCTGCTCAAGGTTTATGCCTGGTATGACAACGAAATGGGCTACGCCTGCCGCATGGTCGATCTCGCCTGCCACATGAATGAAGCAGGAATCTGAAATGCAGGCCGCCGCACGCCATTACGCCATCGTCACCGCCGCGTATTGGGGATTTACCCTCACCGATGGCGCGTTGCGGATGCTGGTGTTGCTGCATTTCTACCGGCTGGGTTACTCGCCCTTTACCCTGGCCTTCCTGTTTCTGCTCTACGAAGCCGCCGGCGTGGTGGCCAATCTGATCGGCGGCTGGCTGGCCACCCGTTTCGGTATTACAAAAATGCTGATGGTCGGTCTGGTCACCCAGATCATCGGCTTCACACTGCTCTCCCAACTCAATCCTGAATGGACCGCCGCGATGTCGGTGGCCTGGGTGCTGGTCGCGCAGGGCATCTGCGGCGTGGCGAAAGATCTGACCAAAACCGCCAGCAAATCGGCGATCAAGGTCACGGCGGCGCAGGTCGGAGACCGGGACGCGGGGCAGTTGTTCCAGTGGGTCGCCTGGTTCACCGGCAGCAAAAATGCGATGAAAGGCATCGGTTTTTTCCTCGGCGGACTGATGCTGGAGACGCTGGGCTTCCAGTGGTCGTTATGGTGCATGGCTGGACTGCTGGCGCTGGTCCTGCTGGGTGTGGTGCTTGCACTGCCGCCAATGATGGGAAAAAACAAAGCCTCCAGATCCGCCCGCGAGCTGTTCGCAAAAAACCCCGGCATCAACGCGCTGGCCGCGGCACGCATCGTTTTGTTTGGCGCCCGTGATGTCTGGTTTGTGGTGGGTGTGCCGGTCTTTCTCTACTCGGCCGGCTGGACATTTTCCATGGTCGGCGGCTTTCTCGCGGCATGGACCATTGGCTACGGACTGGTGCAGGCCCTCGCTCCGCATCTGATCCGTCGCAGCAATGACGGTTTGAGCAGCGAGGTGCCGGCGGCCCGCGCATGGTCGGCGGCCTTGATGCTCATTCCACTGGCTTTGGCTGCCGCCGCATACCTGGCTGCGCCGCAATTGCAATGGGTCATTGTCGGCGGCCTGGGTGTCTTCGGATTTGTTTTTGCCGTGAATTCTTCCGTACACAGTTATCTGATCCTGGCCTATGCGGGCTCGGAAAAAGCGGCCGAGGATGTGGGTTTTTATTATGCCGCCAATGCCCTGGGCCGCTTCCTCGGCACCCTGCTGTCGGGGTTGTTGTACCAGTGGGGCGGCCTGACCTGGACGCTGCTTGGCTCCGCGCTCATGTTGTTCATCTGCTGGCTGATCACGCTGAAGTTGCCCGAAGGGTTTTCGGACACTGAGAAAGTACCAACATGAAGGTGGCGGCATGAAGCGCGGCCTGGACCTTGCCGGGGAAACAGGCGCCGTCAGGGCGCTGGCCGCCCTCGCCCAGGTTTCGCGCCTGCGGGTATTCCGCCTGCTGGTCGGCGCAGGGCCTGACGGCCTGTGCCCGGGCCAGATTGCCGCGACACTGGACGTTTCGGCGAACCTGCTGTCCTTTCACCTCAAAGAACTGCAAGCCTGCGGCTTGATCACACAGGAACGCGAAGGTCGCTTTTTGCGCTATCGCGCCGACATGCAAGCGATGCAGCAGCTGATGCAATTCATGACCGCACACTGCTGCCATGGAGAACCCTGCGTCGCGATGCCGGCAATGGATTGTTCCGCACACGCCGGTTGGTAAAAAATCCGTGTCTGTAAACGGGCATGAAAAACCGCAAGCAAGCAGACAGTTATTTCAGCAACTCAACCCAACAGGGGAAACCTCATGGAAAGCCGGGTCTTCAATGTGCTGTTCCTTTGCACGGCAAACACCGCACGCAGCATCATGGCGGAGGCCATACTCAACCAGCTCGGGAAAGGCCGGTTTGTTGCATACAGCGCCGGCAGCCACCCGGCGAAGGCGGTAAATCCCCATGCCATCGCGTATCTGGAACGCCACAACATCAGCACCCAGAATCTGCGCTGCAAGGATTGGGCCGAGTTCGCCGCGCCGGGCGCGCCAAAAATGGATTTTGTGCTGACCGTCTGCGACAGGGCTGCCGGTGAAGTCTGTCCGGTCTGGCCGGGTCAGCCGGTAACCGCGCACTGGGGTGTGGATGATCCGGTTGCCGTGGAAGGCAACGAGGAAAAGAAAATGAGGGCATTTGCCGATGCCTACATGGTTCTTAACCGGCGTATCGCCATTTTCCTGAACCTGCCGCTGGAAAAACTGGATCAGATATCCCTGCGCAGGGAGTTGGCCAGCATCGGCAACATCAAGTCCTGAAAAAGCTGCGGATTACGCCCACTGTCGGACACCGGGCCTGGAACAACAAATTCCGGATAAAAAGATTTGAACAAAAAGAATTAAACAAAAGGGGCGGGCGTGGGATTTTTTGAGCGTTATTTGACCGCATGGATCGGCCTGGGCATGACTGCCGGCGTTGCGCTGGGCCTGATGGTTCCCGGATTTTTCCAGATCATTGCATCGCTGGAATACGCACACGTCAATCTGGTGGTCGCCGGTTTCATCTGGCTGATGATTTATCCGATGATGATCCAGATTGACTGGAGCGCGGTCGGGCAGGTGCGCCGCAAGCCGCAAGGCCTGGTACTCACCTTGGTCATAAACTGGCTGATCAAACCCTTCAGCATGGCGGCGCTGGCCGTGCTCTTTTTCAACCACCTGTTCGCAGCCTGGGTGGATCCACAATCCGCCAGCGAATACATTGCCGGCATGATTCTGCTGGGGGTGGCGCCCTGCACCGCCATGGTTTTTGTGTGGAGCCAGCTGGTCAAGGGGGATGCCAGTTACACCCTGGTGCAGGTTTCGGTCAACGACCTGATCATGGTGGTGGCCTTCGCCCCGATTGCCGGGCTGTTGCTCGGCGTGACCGATATCACCGTGCCCTGGCCCACCCTGCTGCTCTCCACCCTGCTCTACGTGGTGCTGCCACTGCTGGCCGGCATGGCGACCCGCTGCATCCTCGTCAGGCGTTCGCAGAATGCCGTCAGCACATTCGTAGCCCGGCTCAAATCGTGGTCGGTGGGCGGACTGATCGGCACCGTGGTGCTGTTGTTCGGGTTTCAGGCCGGCACCATCGTCAAGCAGCCGGCCATCATCGGATTGATTGCAGTACCGCTGGTCCTGCAGACATACGGGATTTTTTTCATCGCCTGGTGGGCGGCCAGGCGGTTGAAGCTGCCGCACAACATCGCAGGCCCCGCCTGCCTGATCGGTACCTCCAATTTTTTTGAGCTGGCGGTAGCTGTCGCGATTTCCCTGTTCGGCCTGAATTCCGGCGCGGCGCTGGCTACGGTTGTCGGCGTACTGGTGGAAGTACCGGTGATGCTGACACTGGTGGCCATGATCAATGCCTGGCAGCCCCAAAAATCATCGGCGCGTGCCGACTGAACACTCCGAGATTACGTAACTTATTGATTTTATTTGATTAATTGAATTGTGACATTGTCATCCTGCTGCAATATTTGAGCGGTAGAGTCCATGCAGCCTGTGAACCACATGGTCTCATTCGCTTATTCAAATTTATCGAGGAAAAATCATATGAATTCTGCCATCAAGAAATTTGCAGTCGCCGCGGCCTCCGCCCTGGCGATGGTATCCGCAGCTCACGCTGCTGACATTACCGGAGCCGGCGCTACTTTCCCTTACCCGATTTACGCCAAGTGGGCCGAAGCCTATAAAAAATCCACCAACATCGGCCTCAATTACCAGTCCATCGGATCCTCCGGCGGCATCCGCCAGATCCGTGCCAAAACCGTGACCTTTGGCGGGACCGACGCCCCCCTTAGCGGCGCCGAACTCGACAAGGATGGCATGGTGCAGTTCCCCACCGTGCTGGGCGGCGTGGTGCCGGTGATCAACATCGACGGTTTCAAACCCGGAGAGCTGAAGGTGACCGGCGAAGTGCTTGCTGAACTGTTCATGGGCACGATTTCGAAATGGAATGATCCCAAACTCGCCGCGCTGAACCCGGGCAAGAAGCTGCCGGACCAGTCGGTCACCGTGGTACATCGCGCCGACGGCTCCGGCACCACGTTCATTTTCACCGACTATCTGAACGAAGTCAGCAGCGCATGGAAAAACAAAGTCGGCAAAGGCGCCGCCGTCAAATGGCCTGCCGCAACCTCGGTCGGCGGCAAGGGTAACGAAGGTGTTGCCGCCAACGTAAACCGCGTCAAGGGTGCGATTGGTTATGTCGAGTACGCCTACGCCAAGAAAAACAATATCCCGCATCTGCAATTGCGCAACCGTGACGGCAAATACGTCGATCCTGACGACAAGTCTTTCGCCGCAGCAGCAGCCGGCGCCGACTGGTTCAGCGTACCCGGCATGGGCGTCTCGCTCGTGAACCAGAAGGGCGCCGACTCCTGGCCCATCACCGGCGCCACCTTCGTGCTGATGTACAAAAACCCGACCGACAAGGCCCTGGCCCAGGACGCGCTCAAGTTCTTCGACTGGGCCTTCAAGAATGGCAAACAAATGGCGCTGGAACTGGACTATGTTCCGTTGCCGGATGTTCTGACCAAGGCAATTGCCGAAAAAGTCTGGACGCAGATCGCAAAATAAGCTTCAGGCCGTACAAGGAGTGCCCGGAAGGGCACTCCTTGTTGTTTTTAAAGGCAATATGCTGGTTCAAGTTTTATTTCCGGAGCGTTCATGAACACGTCACCCGCGGACAGCGGTATCCTTGCTGACAAAAATCCGTTGAACTTCAGCAAAGAACAGATCATGGATCCCTCAACCGCAGACAGCGGCATGCTTGACAAACGTCGCCTGCAAACCGTCAAAAAGCAGCGCCTCCAGGATTTCATATTTCATAAAGTCACCCTGAGTTTTTCACTGATTGTGCTGGTCTCGCTGATCGGCCTGCTGGTCTCTCTCGCCATGGTGGCGTGGCCGACATTCAAGAAGTTCGGCATCGAGTTCATCTGGCGGGTCGAGTGGGACATAATCAATGAAGAATTCGGCGCAGCGATCGCGATTTTCGGCACGCTGGCCAGCGCGACCATCGCCATATTGATCGCAATGCCCTTGAGTTTCGGCATCGCGCTCTTCCTGACCGAGACCTGTCCGACCTGGTTGCGCCGACCGCTGGGCACCGCCATTGAACTGCTGGCCGCCGTGCCTTCCATCATCTACGGCATGTTCGGCCTGTTTATTTTTGCACCCCTGTTTGCCGAGTACGGGCAGCCCGCGCTGCAATCCACCCTGGGCCAGATGCCCCTGATCGGTCCGCTGTTTGGCGGCGCCATGAACGGCATCGGCATCCTCGCGGCGGGCCTGATACTCGCCTTCATGATCCTGCCCTTCATCGCTGCGGTGATGCGTGACGTATTCGAAATTGTGCCGCCGATCCTGCGTGAATCAGCCTACGGCGTGGGCTGCACAACATGGGAAGTGGTGCGCCACATCGTGCTGCCTTACACGCAGCAGGGCGTCATTGGCGGCGTGATGCTGGGCCTGGGCCGGGCGCTTGGTGAAACCATGGCGGTTACTTTTGTCATCGGCAACTCGCAACGCATCAGCGCCTCCCTGTTCTCCCCCGGCTCATCCATTGCGTCGACACTGGCCAACGAGTTCGGCGAGGCGGCGGATTTCCATCTGTCAACGCTGTTCGCACTCGGCCTGCTGCTGTTCGTGATTACTTTCTTCGTGCTGGCAGCCGCGAAAATCCTGATCATCCGCACCGAACGGGCCAAGGGCCTGAAAACCTGAACCGGGTCACACCGGGCAAACCAACACCATGAACCAGAATCTCTACCGCAAACGCATCCTGATCAACCGGATCGGCATATCACTGTCGATGCTGGCAATGGCACTGGGGTTATTCGTGCTGCTCTGGATCCTGTCGGTATTGTTCATTAACGGCTTCAAGGCACTCGACTTCAATATGTTCTTCCACTCGACGCCGGCTCCCGGCACCGAGGGTGGCGGCCTTGCCAATGCCATCGTCGGCAGCCTGATGCTGGTCGGATTTGCAACTCTGGTCAGCACCCCCATCGGCATTCTTGCCGGCATCTATCTGGCCGAATACGGTGATACCAGCAAGACCGCCGAAATCACCCGCTTCATGACCGACATCATGCTCAGTGCGCCCTCTATCGTTCTGGGTCTGTTTGTCTATGCGATTCTGGTTGCCCAGGTGAAGCATTTTTCCGGCTGGGCGGGAACCATAGCGCTCTCCCTGATCGCGATTCCCGTGGTGCTCCGGACGACCGAAAACATGTTGCGGCTGGTTCCGGGCAGCCTGCGTGAGGCCGCTTTCGCCCTGGGCGCACCGCGGTGGAAAGTGGCCACCATGGTCACCTTGCGTGCCGCCAAGGCTGGTGTTGTCACCGGCGTACTGCTGGCGCTTGCCCGGATCAGCGGCGAGACCGCCCCCTTGCTCTTTACCGCACTGAACAACCAATTCTTCTCCCTGGACATGAATGGCCCCATGTCCAACCTGCCAGTGGTGATCTTCCAGTTCGCCCTCAGTCCTTACGACAATTGGGTGCGTCTGGCCTGGGGCGGCGCCCTGCTGATCACCCTGACGGTGCTGGTGCTGAACATCCTGGCCCGGGTGTTTTTCCGGGAAAAAATCTCCAGCTGACAACATCAGCCTTGTTTGATGATCGCAACCATTTCCGCAGAAAACCCAAAGAGCCCGTTATGAGCGACAGCCCGCAACCAGCACTCAAGACAGCGATCCAAATCCGCAATCTGAATTTTTATTACGGAAAATTTCAGGGTCTGAGGAACATCAATCTCGACATCGTCGAGCACAAGGTGACTGCCTTCATCGGACCTTCGGGTTGCGGAAAATCCACCCTGTTGCGGACGCTGAATCGCATGTACAGCCTGTATCCGGGTCAACGAGCCGAGGGCGAGATCAACTTTTACGGCCAGAACATCCTCGATTCCAGCCAGGACCTGAACCTGCTGCGCGCCAGGATCGGCATGGTTTTCCAAAAACCCACCCCATTCCCCATGTCGATCTACGACAACATCGCTTTTGGTGTGCGGCTTTACGAAAATCTCGGCAAAGGCGCGATGGATGAGCGGGTAGAATGGGCGCTGACCAAGACTGCGCTGTGGAATGAGGCCAAGGACAAACTCAACCAGAGCGGCCTTGCCCTGTCAGGTGGCCAGCAACAACGCCTGTGCATCGCGCGCTCGGTCGCGGTGAAACCGTCGGTGATCCTGCTGGATGAACCCACCTCCGCACTGGATCCGATCTCCACCGCCAAAATCGAGGAACTGGTCCACGAGCTCAAATCGGAATACACGGTGGCAATCGTGACTCACAACATGCAGCAGGCCGCCCGGGTCTCCGACTTCACCTCTTACATGTATCTCGGTGAAATGGTCGAATACGGTGAAACCAGCCGTCTTTTCATCAAACCGCAGAAACAGGCGACTGAAGACTACATCACCGGCCGTTTCGGATAAGCCGGCGGCTGTTCAGGCGGCCAACGCCTACTGCGCCTCAACCACCTTTGCAACAGCCGCGGCGCATCGTTTCACCAGAGTGCGGGCGCTGCCCTCCACCATGACCCTGATCACGGGTTCGGTCCCGGAGGAGCGCAGCAACACCCGTCCGGCATCACCCAGCGCACGCTCCGCCGCCACCACCGCCTTTTGCACCGCTGGAGCGGCAATAATCTGACCCGCGGCACCCTTGTTTACCCGCACATTGATCAGCACCTGCGGATACAACGCAAAATCCACCGCCTTCGCCAGCGTGTTTTTTGTACTGAGCAAGGCCTGCAGCACCTGCAGCGCCGAGACTATTGCGTCGCCAGTGGTGTGCCTGTCGAGGCAAACGATATGCCCGGAATTCTCGCCGCCCAGCTGCCAGCCGCGCGACTCCAGCATCTCCAGCACATGACGATCGCCCACTTTGGCGCGGGCGAACGGGATTTTTAATCTGGCCAGCGCCTGCGCCATCGCCAGGTTGGTCATCTGCGTGCCGACCACGCCCCCCTGCAGCACCCGCGAACGTTTGCGATGCGCCGCAATGACATACAACAACTCATCACCGTCATAGACGCGTCCGGCGGCATCCGCCATGATCAGGCGATCACCGTCGCCGTCAAGTGCGATGCCGACATCGGCCCTGGCCTTTTTCACCGCATTCCGCAATGACTCCGGATGCGTCGCACCGACGCCTTTGTTGATATTGAAGCCATCGGGGCCTGCACCGACCGTGACCACCTCGGCACCGAGTTCATGAAACACATGGGGTGCGATGTGGTACCCGGCGCCGTGCGCGCAGTCCACAGCGATGCGCAAACCACGCAGATCGAGATTGGCCGGGAAGGTGCTTTTGCAGAATTCGATATAACGTCCCGCCGCATCCTCGACGCGCCTCGCTTTGCCCAGTCCCGCAGATTTAGCGCATCGCAGGGGTTTGTCGAGTGCGGCCTCGATCGCAGACTCGGTCGCGTCGTCAAGCTTGGCGCCGGAAGCGGAAAAAAACTTGATACCGTTGTCCTGGTATGGGTTGTGCGAAGCACTGATGACGATGCCGGCGGACAAACGCAGCGCGCGGGTCAGATACGCCACGCCGGGCGTCGGCATGGGGCCCACCAGCAATACATCGACCCCGGCGGCCGACAGCCCGGCTTCCAGCGCGGACTCCAGCATGTAACCGGACACCCGGGTGTCCTTGCCGATCAGCACCGCCGGGCGTTCGCGGCCGGCCTTGCGCGCCAGCACCTTGCCTGCGGCATAACCGAGACGCATCACGAAGTCCGGGGTGATCGGTGCGACACCCACCGTGCCGCGCACGCCGTCGGTGCCGAAATATTTTCTGCTCATTTTTTTAACACCAAGAATTTTTTACCGCCAAGATTCTTTTTAATACCCGCTCGACGGGTACGCCAAGGCCGACAAGAAAAGCGGAAGAATAACAGCAAACCCAAGAGGGAAAAACTCGGTTGCCCGCCCTGAAACCCGTTCGCGTTTTTTGTCTTCTTGGCGTCTTGGCGGTGAAAACGCAGTTGCGCCTTGGCGGTTAATGGGGTTTGTTTACCGCACCCCATACAGCAAGCGCATCCCGCGTCGCCGCCACATCGTGCACCCGCACGATGGCAGCACCCCGCTGCACGGCAAACAACGCCGCCGCAACGCTGCCGGCCAGACGGTCACCGGCGTCTCTGCCGGTGAGTTTTCCGATCATCGACTTGCGGGACAGCCCCGCCAGCACCGGCACACCCGGCGCTGCGATTTCATCCAGTCGCCGCAGCAGTTCGAGGTTATGGTTCAGCGTCTTGCCGAAACCGAAACCCGGATCAACCAGCAGTCGTTCCCGGCTCACGCCGGCCTGCTGTGCCGCTGCAACACGTTGTTGCAGGTAATCACGGACTTCGGTCACCACGTCGGTGTATTGCGGTGACTGCTGCATGTCCTGCGGACTGCCCTGCTTGTGCATGATGCAGATCGCACAATGACCGGCGGCGACTGCGGCCAGTGCGCCCTGGGCCTCAAACCCGTTGACGTCGTTGATCATGGCCGCACCGGCCGCCGCGGCTTCGCGCATCAGTTCGGGTTTCTGGGTATCGATCGACAGGGGCACGCCGGCATCAGCCAGCGCTTCAAGCACCGGCAGCACACGGCGGCGCTCCTCGTCCAGCGTCACCGGCACGGCGCCCGGCCGCGTCGATTCACCGCCGATGTCAAGCAGGTCGGCGCCTTCGTCGATCAGTTGCCGGGCATGCGCCACCGCCGCGGCAGTATTCAGGTAAAGGCCGCCGTCGGAAAAAGAATCGGGGGTGACGTTGATCACGCCCATCAGCAATGGGCGGTCCAGTGTGAGACGGAATCTGCCGCAGTTGAGGAACATCGTGAACGAGTGAATAGGTGAAGGAGTGAAGAAGTGAATAAAAACCGGCACAACTGCCGTTACCCATTCACCACTTCACACATTCACTCCTTCACAGCGCGCCGCAGGCGCGCTTAAGCTTCTGCGGCCGGTTTGCTGGTCGCGGTCGCACCCGGCGTGCTGTCCCGCGGCGGCTTCGGCGGCTGCGCAGCAACCGGCTTGGGCGCGCGCGGCGGGCGGCCTTCCATGATGTCGTTGATCTGGTCGGCATCGATGGTTTCCCATTCCAGCAGCGCCTTGGCCATGGCTTCGACCTTTTCGCGATCTTCCTCGATCAGCTTGCGCGCGAGAGCGTACTGCTGGTCAATGATGCGACGGATCTCGGCATCGACCTGCTGCATGGTCGTCTCCGATACGTTTTTGTGCGTGGTGATCGAACGGCCGAGGAACACTTCACCCTCGTTCTCGCCGTAGACCATCGGCCCCAGACTGTCGCTCATGCCCCAGCGCATCACCATGTTGCGCGCCATTTCAGTGGCACGCTCGAAGTCGTTGGAGGCGCCGGTGGTCATCTGCCCCATGAACACCTCCTCGGCGATGCGGCCGCCGAACAGCACTGCGATGTTCTGCAGGATCTGCTCCTTGTCCATACTGTAGCGATCTTCCGTCGGCAACTGCATGGTCACCCCCAGCGCACGGCCGCGCGGAATGATGGTGACCTTGTGCACCGGATCGGTCCGCGACAGGCGGCGGGCGACCAGCGCGTGACCTGCCTCGTGGTAGGCGGTGTTGCGACGCTCGTGTTCCGGCATGACCATCGAGCGGCGCTCGGCGCCCATGATGATCTTGTCCTTCGCGCGCTCGAAGTCTTCCATGTCGACCAGGCGCTTGTTGCCGCGCGCAGCGAACAGCGCAGCTTCGTTGACCAGGTTGGCCAGATCCGCGCCGGAGAATCCCGGTGTGCCGCGGCCGATGATGTCAGCCTTGACGTCGGGCGCCACCGGCACCTTGCGCATGTGCACCAGCAGAATCTGTTCGCGGCCGCGGATGTCGGGCAGCGGCACCACAACCTGGCGATCGAAACGGCCCGGACGCATCAGCGCCGGATCCAGCACGTCAGGACGGTTGGTCGCGGCGATGATGATGACGCCCGAGTTGGCCTCGAAGCCGTCCATCTCCACCAGCAACTGATTCAAAGTCTGCTCGCGTTCGTCATTGCCGCCGCCGAGGCCTGCGCCGCGCTGGCGACCGACTGCGTCAATTTCATCGATGAACACAATGCAGGGTGCATGTTTTTTGGCGTTCTCGAACATGTCGCGTACGCGGGCCGCGCCCACACCGACGAACATCTCGACGAAATCCGAACCGGAGATCGAGAAAAACGGCACCTTGGCCTCGCCGGCGATGGCGCGTGCGAGCAGCGTCTTGCCGGTGCCCGGATTACCGACCATCAGCACGCCGCGCGGAATACGCCCGCCAAGCTTCTGGAATTTCGACGGGTCGCGCAGGAATTCGACCAACTCGGAAACTTCGTCCTTGGCTTCTTCACAGCCGGCAACATCGGCGAAGGTCACCGTGTTGTTGTTTTCGTCGAGCATGCGCGCACGGCTCTTGCCGAAGGAAAACGCGCCGCCGCGTCCTCCGCCCTGCATCTGGCGCATGAAAAACACCCACACGCCGATCAGCAGCAGCATCGGGAACCACGAGACGAAAATATTCATCAGCAGCGAGGGTTCCTCCTCGGGCTTGGCTTCGACGATGACACCGTTCTTCAGCAGGTCGGTGACCATCCAGATGTCGGAGGGCGCATAGGTGGTGAATTTCTCGCCGGTGGACTTGACGCCCTTCACCACGCGGCCTTCGATGGTGACCTTGGCAATCCTGCCCTGCTTCACCTCGTCGATGAACTGGGAATATTCCATGGCCTTCTGCGTGGTCTGCCGCGCGTTGAATTGGTTGAATACCGTCATCAACACCAACGCGATCACCAGCCAGATCGCCATGTTTTTCATCAGGTTGTTCAATATCGCTCCTCGTTGCGCGCGACCCAGGGGACCGCCGCCGCACAAAATAACCGTAAGTGATTCAATTCTAGACTCTTTTTCCCTGCGCTGCAGCATCAACACCGGTTGCGGAACCCTCAGCCGCGGGCCTTCAGGCCTTTGGCCACGACATAGACTTCGCTGGAGCGACTGCGGGAAGCTTCGGGCTTGCGAATCATGACTTGGACAAACTTGCGCCGGATGTCCGCCACCAGGGCCTCAAACCCCGAGCCCTGGAACACTTTGACCAGAAAATTCCCCTGAGGTTTCAGATGGTTGACGGCAAAATCCAGTGCCAGTTCGGCCAGAGCCACGCTGCGCGCCTGATCCACGCTTGCAACACCACTGATGTTGGGGGCCATATCCGAAAGCACAAGGTCCACCCCGCCACCACCGATGGCCTGCTGCACCTCCGCCAGCACGGCATCCTCGCCAAAATCCCCGTGAATGAATTTCACACCCGCGACAGGGGTCATTTCCAGCAAGTCCACCGCCACCACGCGCCCGGTTTCACCGGCGATGCGGCCCGCCACCTGCGACCAGCCGCCAGGCGCAGCACCCAGATCGACCACGGTCATGCCCGGTTTCAGCAGCTTGTCGCGCTCGGCAAGCTGCTGCAGTTTGTAGGCCGCGCGTGAACGCATGCCTTCCGTCTGTGCGCGCCGCACATAGGGATCGTTGACATGCTCCTGCATCCACGCTTTGCTGGTCTTGCTGCGGGTCATCGCACAGTAACCTGTTTTAATAGCCTGCGTTTCAATAGTCTGCGCTTCAATAGTCTGCTTAATAGCCTGTTAAACTGCCTGTATGCTCACTCTGAATCCTGCGCAGCGCCGCGCATTAAAAGCCAGGGCGCATCATTTGCAACCGGTGGTCCTGGTCGGCGATGCCGGCCTGACGCCGACCGTGCTCCGTGAAATCGACATCAATCTGAAAAGCCATGAACTGATCAAGATCCGCGTGTTTGGTGATGACCGCGCCGCGCGCGCCGCGATGATCGAGGCCATCTGCACGCCGCTCAATGCCGTGGCCGTGCAGCATATCGGAAAAATCCTGGTGCTCTTTCGCCCGCGCCCCGCCGAGGAACCGGCGTCAAAATCCCTGCAGCGCCGCGAGCTCGGTTCCGCCACCAAAAAATCCCTGCGCCCGCCGAAACCCGGATCGCGCACTGCCAAGCCGGGTCCGCGACGCACCAAACGCAGCTTCCAGGGCTAACATATACTAAGTATTTGTTTTTAAACATTATTTTTCGTGCCTGCAAGGTGGGCAGCGCGATCCCGGGCAGGCACGTGCAGGCGGTGCGGATAAACGGTTTTACCGCTTACTGTTTACTGCTCACTGCTTACCGCTCACACATCCCCTAAACGTAGCGAATGTCGATGATTTCGTATTCGCGCACGCCGCTGGGCGCCTGGACCTCGGCCATGTCACCGGCGTATTTGCCGATCAGGGCGCGGGCGATCGGCGAGCTGATGGAGATTTTTCCCAACTTGATGTCGGCTTCGTCGTCGCCGACGATCTGGTAGGTCACCGCAGCACCACCCACCTCCTCCAGATCCACCGTCGCGCCGAACACGCAGCGACCGTCGGTATCCATCATCGACGGATCAATGATCTGCGCATTGGAAATTTTTGATTCCACCTCGGCGATGCGGCCTTCAATGAAACTCTGCCGTTCCTTGGCCGCGGCATATTCCGCATTTTCGGACAGGTCGCCGTGCGAACGCGCCTCGGCGATCGCGGCAATGATGGCCGGGCGCTGCACCGTTTTTAATTCGTGCAGTTCGTTGCGCAGCATTTCTGCGCCCTTGACCGTCAATGGGGTTTTCGCCATGGATATGCTCCGGATAACGGGTTATGCAGTGAGCCGCTTGTGCAGCTCCTGCAAAGCGTAAACCTGCAGTTCGCGGGCCTGCGCCATGCCGTTGGCGGCTGCGCGTGCGCCGGCCAGCGTCGTATACAGTGTAACGCGCTGCTGCAATGCCGCGCGCCGGATTGAATAAGAATCGCGGATGGCCGAGCGTTTTTCCTCGACCGTGTTGATGATGAACACGATTTCGCCGTTCTTGATCATGTCGACGATATGCGGCCGGCCTTCGGCCACCTTGTTGATGCGCGTCACCGCCAGCCCCGCCGTCTCCAGCGCCTTGGCCGTGCCGTGCGTCGCCACCAGCGTGAAGCCCATGCCGGTCATGACGCGGGCAATGTCGAGCACCGGCAGTTTGTCGGCGTCGCGCAGGCTGATGAACACCTTGCCCGACTTGGGCAGGCGTTCACCGGAACCGAGCTGTGATTTGACAAAGGCCTCGGCAAAGGTTTCGCCGACCCCCATGACCTCACCGGTCGATTTCATCTCCGGGCCGAGGATGGTGTCCGCGCCCGGGAACTTGATGAAGGGGAATACCGCTTCCTTGACCGAATAGTACGGCGGCACGATTTCGCGGGTGATGCCCTGCCCGGCCAGGGTGATTCCCGCCATGCAACGCGCGGCGATTTTCGCCAGCGGCAGGCCGGTGGCCTTGGACACAAAGGGCACCGTGCGCGACGCACGCGGATTCACTTCGAGCACGTAGACCACATCACCTTCCGGTCCGTGCTGGATCGCGAACTGCACATTCATCAGGCCGATGACCTTCAGCGCGCGGGCCATCGCCACGGTCTGCAAACGGAGTTCTTCCTGCAGTTCGGGCGACAGCGAAAACGGCGGCAAGGAACAGGCCGAGTCGCCGGAATGTACGCCCGCCTGCTCGATGTGTTCCATCACGCCGCCGATGATCACTTCGCGGCCGTCGCTGACCGCGTCCACATCGACTTCGGTCGCATCGTTAAGGAAGCGATCGAGCAGCACCGGTGAATCGTTCGACACCTTGATCGCCTCGCGCATGTAACGCTCGAGTTCGCTCTGCTCATGGACTATTTCCATGGCGCGGCCACCCAGCACATAGGACGGGCGCACCACCAGCGGATAACCGATCTCATCCGCGGCCGCCAGCGCCTTCGGCGCACTGCGCGCGGTGCGGTTGGGCGGTTGTTTGAGTTTCAGTTTGACCAGCAGTTTCTGGAAACGCTCGCGGTCTTCGGCAACGTCGATCGAATCCGGCGAGGTGCCGATGATCGGCACACCATTGGCTTCGAGGTCACGCGCCAGTTTCAGCGGCGTCTGACCGCCGAACTGCACAATCACGCCCACCGGTTTTTCGATGGCGACGATTTCCAGCACATCCTCCAGCGTCAGCGGCTCGAAATACAGCCGGTCGGAAGTATCGTAATCGGTGGATACGGTTTCCGGATTGCAATTGACCATGATGGTCTCGAACCCGTCTTCGCGCAGCGCCAAGGCAGCATGCACGCAGCAATAGTCGAATTCAATGCCCTGGCCGATGCGGTTCGGCCCGCCGCCCAGCACCATGATTTTTTTACGGTCCGAAGGCTGCGACTCGCAGTCCGCTTCGTAGGTCGAATACATATAGGCGGTACCGGTGGCAAATTCCGCGGCGCAGGTATCCACCCGTTTGTAGACCGGGCGTATTTTCAGCGCATGGCGATGCGCGCGCACTGCGTGCTGGTCTGTCGCCAGCAGCTTCGCCAGCCGCCGGTCGGAAAATCCGGCGCGTTTCAGCCGTCGCATCGCATCTGCGTCGAGGCTGTCCAGTGTGCGGCCGGCCAGCGCCTGTTCCTGGCGCACGATGTCCTCGATCTGCGCGAGGAACCAGGGATCAATGTGCGAAAAACCGTGAACCTGTTCCTGCGTCATGCCGACGCGGAAGGCATCGGCGACGTAAAAAATCCGTTCCGGGCCCGGATCGCCGAGTTCGTTTTCGATGACGTCGGGGTCGGTGGTCTTTTCGTCAAAACCATCGACACCGGTTTCCAGTCCGCGCAGCGCCTTCTGCATCGATTCCTGGATGGTGCGGCCCATGGCCATCACCTCGCCCACCGATTTCATCTGGGTGGTCAGTCTATCGTCGGCCTGCGGAAATTTCTCGAAGGCAAAGCGCGGAATTTTGGTCACCACGTAGTCGATGCTCGGTTCGAACGAAGCCGGAGTCATGCCGCCCGTAATCTCGTTGCGCAGTTCATCCAGCGTGTAGCCGATGGCGAGTTTGGCCGCGACCTTGGCGATCGGAAAACCCGTGGCTTTCGAAGCCAGAGCGGACGAACGAGACACGCGTGGATTCATCTCGATAATGACCATGCGCCCGTCTTTGGGATTGATGCCGAACTGCACGTTCGACCCGCCGGTCTCGACCCCGATCTCACGCAGGCAGGCGATCGAGGCGTTACGCATGATCTGGTATTCCTTGTCGGTCAGCGTCTGCGCCGGCGCGACAGTGATCGAGTCACCGGTATGCACACCCATCGGGTCGAAGTTTTCGATCGAACAGATGATGATGCAGTTATCGTTGCGGTCGCGCACGACCTCCATCTCGTATTCTTTCCAGCCGATCACCGATTCCTCGACCAGCACTTCCTTGGTCGGGCTGGCATCGAGGCCGCGTTCGATGATGGCGACGAATTCCTCGCGGTTGTAGGCGATGCCGCCGCCGGTGCCGCCGAGCGTGAACGACGGGCGGATGATGGTCGGGAACCCGACAACCGCCTGCACCTGCAGCGCCTCTTCCATGCTGTGTGCCAGTGCCGAGCGCGGGCTGTCGAGTCCGATCCTGGCCATCGCCTTCTTGAATTTTTCGCGGTCCTCGGCCTTGTCGATCGCCTCTTTCGACGCGCCGATCATTTCCACGCCGTATTTTTCCAGCACGCCGTGTTTGGCAAGGTCCAGCGCGCAGTTCAGCGCGGTCTGCCCGCCCATGGTCGGCAGCAGCGCATCAGGACGTTCGGCAGCGATGATTTTTTCCACCACCTGCCAGGTCACCGGTTCGATATAAGTCGCATCCGCCATGCCCGGGTCGGTCATGATGGTCGCCGGGTTGGAGTTGACCAGGATCACGCGATAACCCTCTTCACGCAGCGCCTTGCAGGCCTGCGCACCGGAATAATCGAACTCACAGGCCTGGCCGATGATGATCGGACCGGCGCCGATGATTAGTACTGACTGGATATCGGTACGTTTTGGCATTTAAGTTCGTGAACGGGTGAACAGGTGAACGGGTGAACGGGTAACCCCGGGACTTACCCCCTCTCCCCCGTTACCGGGGGAGAGGGTCGGGGAGAGGGGGCTCACTCGTTCACCCATTCACCCGTTCACCGCCCTTCATCAGTTCCATAAATTTATCGAAAAGGTAACCAACATCATGTGGTCCCGGGCTCGCTTCCGGATGCCCCTGGAAACAGAACGCCGGTTTGTCGGTCAGCGCGAAGCCCTGCAGGCTGCCGTCGAACAGCGATACGTGAGTCACCTTGGCATTGGCCGGCAGCGTCGCCGCGTCCACCGCAAAACCGTGGTTCTGGCTGGTGATCATGACCCGCTTCGATTCGAGATCCTGCACCGGATGGTTGGCGCCGTGATGACCGAATTTCATTTTCAGCGTTTTCGCGCCACAGGCCAGGCCGAGCAGCTGGTGGCCGAGGCAGATGCCGAACAGCGGCACACCGGCATCCAGCAGCTCGCGGATGGCACGGATCGCGTAATCGCAGGGTTCCGGGTCGCCGGGTCCATTGGACAGGAACACGCCGTCGGGTTTGAGTTTCAGCACCTCGGCAGCGGGCGTCTGTGCCGGCACCACCGTCAGTTTGCAGCCGCGCGCGGCGAGCATGCGCAGGATGTTGCGCTTGACGCCGAAATCATAGGCAACAACATGAAATTTCGCTTCCGTGCGTTTGCCGTAACCCGAACCCAGCTGCCACACGGTCTCATCGGTGTCGTACGGGCCTTTACAGGACACCACCTTGGCCAGGTCCATGCCGACCAGCCCCGGAAATTCGCGGGCGGCTTTGAGCGCTGCTTTTTCATCAACCCGGCCCGCCATGATGCAGCCGTCCTGCGCACCCTTGTCGCGCAGCAGGCGGGTCAACTTGCGGGTATCGATGTCGGCAATCGCAACGATCTTTTCACGCTTCAGGTAATCACCCAGCGTCAAGGTTGCGCGGAAATTCGAGGACAGCAGCGGCAGGTCGCGAATCACCAGACCGGCGGCCTGGATCTTCTCCGATTCAACATCTTCGGCATTGGCGCCGGTGTTGCCGATATGCGGATAGGTCAGGGTCACGATCTGCCGGCAATACGACGGATCGGTGAGGATTTCCTGATAACCGGTCATCGCTGTATTGAACACGACTTCGCCGGCAACGAGCCCTTCAGCCCCGATCGCAGAGCCGTGAAATACCGTGCCATCCTTCAGCATGAGAATGGCGGGCGTACGCGAGGACACGACAAGCTCCTGATTTTATTGGGTTTGATACGACAAGCGGAACGGGTGGGGCCCGTTCCGCCGTTGCTGAGTCAGGAATTATACGCGAGGGCGCTGGTCAGGACAAACCACGCAGCACAGCGCATTGATAAATCAACGGCTTAACGCGATCTTGATAAAGGCGGCGGCACGCTTCGCCGCATCAATGGTGGCCAGCTTCTCTTCGTCGCGCTGATCCTGCCGAAAGTCAAACGCGCGACGTGCATGGGGATACATCAGCATTTCCACCGGCACGCCGCGCTGGAGCAGCGCGTAGTAGGCGCGGCGGATGCCCATGCGGCGAATTTCGAACTCCTCCTCGCCGACGATGAACATCACCGGCACGTTGATTTTTTCGATCTCCGGCGCATAACGGTAAACCTGCCACGGTTCCGGCGCATTCGGATTGACCATATGCCCGTAATAAGTCACTACGCAGGCGACTTCGCTCCGTTTCGCCGCGAGCAGCACCGCGTGATAACCGCCACGGGAAAACCCGACCACGCAAATCCGCCCGGAACGCACCTCGGGAATTTTTTTCAGGGCGTCGATCGCCAATTCGACATCGCGCTCGGTCGCAGGATCATGTTCGATCGGCCAGCCGGGGATAAACCGCGGGCTGTGATAATCCGGGGCTATCACTGCGATGCCGTGCGCAACGATGCGCCGCACCTGACCATCGGCTTCAGTATCCCAGCCGCGGCGCGCATGAACAAACAGCACCGCGGGATGCGGCCCCTGACCTGCCGGCAAATACAGCTTCGCACCAACCTCGACATCTCCGTTGCGGTAAGTGACATCGCGAACGGTCGGGCTTGCTGCGACGGCGGGTACGGCAGCAAGCCATAGAGCGATGCCGAGGCACACTCCAGATGAATTTTTTAACTTATTGTTTATAAACATTTTTTACTTGAGCCCCAACACATCCCACATGTCATACAGGCCGTGGGGTCGGGTCATCAGGTAATGCGCCGCACGCAACGCGCCCTGCGCGTAAGTGGCACGACTGCTGGAACGATGGGTGATTTCGACACGTTCGCCGCTGCCGGCAAACAGGACCGTGTGGTCACCCACGATGTCGCCGCCGCGGATGGTGGCAAAGCCGATCGTGCCCGGCCGGCGTTCACCGGTATGGCCTTCGCGGCTGTACACCGCGCAGTCCGCCAGGTTTTTGCCCATCGCACCGGCAACCACCTCGCCCATTTTCAGCGCGGTGCCCGAAGGTGCATCGACTTTGTGTTTGTGGTGTGCCTCGATGATCTCGATGTCGTGGTCGCCCCCCATGGCTTTGCCTGCCATTTCCAGCAGCTTCAAGGTGACATTGACACCAACACTCATGTTCGGCGCGAACACTATGCCGATGTCGCGTGCAGCATCGGCAATGGCTTTTTTACCGGCGTCGTCAAAACCGGTGGTGCCGATCACCATGCGCACCTTCAGTTTTCGGCAGATCGCGAGGTGCTGCAGAGTACCTTCGGGCCGCGTGAAATCAATCAGCACATCGCAGCCGGCGAGCGCCTTTTCCGGGTTGTCGCTGATCAGTACGCCGCGCGGCGCACCGACGAGTTCGCCGGCATCACGCCCGACTTGCGGATTGCCAAGCTGCTCCAGAGCCGCGGCCAGAACGGCGCCGCCATCCTGGGTCACCGCCTCCAGCAGCATGCGGCCCATGCGGCCGGCACTGCCGGCGATCGCGACCTTGGTTGGTTTGTTTACAGCGTTCATTTCTTTTCCGGGGTCGCGGCCGGCACTGCAGGGGCAGCCGGCTTGCCTGCGGCCGGCGGCTGCGAAATATTGGCGCCGGCGACCACGTCGCCTTCGATGCGATCCAGCACATCACCGCGGAATATCACCGTCACCGTGCGTTGCTCGACCAGCGCGCCCTGTTTATAGAGAACATAGGCATAGTCCCAGCGGTCGGTGCGAAACGGGTCAATGATCAGCGGCGTACCCAGTGCAAACCGCACCTGACTGCGCGTCATGCCCGGCTGCAGTTTGGCAATCATGTCCTGCGTGACGTAATTGCCCTGCTGAATGTCGATCTTGTACGGCTTCAGTCCCGGCAACAACGGTATATTGCTGCAGCCTTGCAGGAACAGCGTCGCGAACAACGTGGAAATCAGGATTTTTTTCATGTGAACAAAAATGATACCGGGGCTGTATAACGGGGCCGTAATACCGGGGCCGTGATACCGGGGCTGGCGGCCCGCAACAGGCGACAGCAATTATTGCTGATATCATAGCCGAGATTGGCTGCAGATAAAGCACTTGCGCCCCCGCTGGCGCCGACCCGACTCTCAGCCCCCTGGCCCCTTCGCCTCTCTTCAACAGGAAACGCGATGAGTTCTCCGCAAGACCTGAAAACCATCGGCCTCAAGGCCACGCTGCCCCGGTTGCGGATTCTCGAACTGTTTGAAAAAAGCGACGTCCGACACCTGGCAGCAGAGGATGTCTACAAAAAACTCGTCGAAGAAGGCACAGACACCGGACTGGCCACGGTGTATCGGGTGCTGACCCAGTTTGAGCAGGCCGGACTGCTGATGCGGCACCATTTCGAATCGGGCAAGGCAGTCTACGAATTGAACCAGGGCAGCCATCACGACCATCTGGTCTGCCTGCAGTGCGGACATGTCGAGGAATTCTACGACCCCGAAATCGAAAAACGCCAGGAAAAAGTTGCCAGGGACCGCGGCTTCACCATCCACGACCATTCGCTGCATATTTACGCCGACTGCACCCGCAAGAACTGTACGCACCGCGGTAGCAAATAAGCAACTGCCAGCCGGGACAGCACTGTCCCCGAACACCTGCTGATGCCGATTGATGAACAGTCCTGGGTCCGGCTGGCCGTCGCGCTCGGCATTCCTGCCTGCCGCACGCAGCCGCATGCACCATTTCGCGCACAGGGTGCTGACCGAGCCTCCGTTTCTTCATGATCTTTCGGTCTACGGATAACTGGCTGGCAGGGTTGTCATGAACAGGCCTTCTGCCATGCGTCCAGGACAAATAAAAAAACCATGCGATTGATTCCGTATTGCTTTCAACATATGGACTCTTGGTCGGCGGCGTCCATTTTTAGATTATATAGCGTTAATTGTGGTGCATATGGACTCTTGGTCGACGGCGTCCATTTTTACATTTATAGAATTGATCAGCCTGCATTCTGCAGACAAACATCAACCGGGCAAAACGAAATGAAAAAGTACGGATTGCCTCTCCCACATGCAGGATCTCCGGAACCTTGTCCAAAACGCTGCGGCTGACCGCAGCGCTGATTTTGCACTGACCCAACCGCAGCGGGCAGGTCGGGATGAAGGCAGGCGCCCGGGTTTCAGGGCCAACTCATGACACCCGCCACCGGCCCGCCCCGACGCAGATTCACGCTGCAACAACGACTCACCGTGATCGCAATGCTGATCACACTGCCGTTCCTGGGACACACCTTATGGACCGCCTGGAATGACCGCAACCTGGAATACAAGGAAAGCGGTGAAAATGCCCTGGTGATGGCGCGACTGGCAGCGGCGGATGTTTCCAAGACCCTGGTCCACACCCGCCAGTTACTAGCGCTGTTTGCAGCAACCATCAATCACAGCGCACCCTTGCACACCCTGTGCCAACCGCTGTTGCACAAGATGGTCGAGCAGCAGGTTTTTTATCTTCAGGCTGTTGTCGCGCAGCCCGACGGCCATATTGTCTGCGGGGTAAACCCGGTGCCGGAAGGCTCCACCATCGCCGATCGCGATTACTTCCAGCGCGCCATGGCCAGCCAATCCTTCACCACCAGCGGATTGGTGTACAGCAGGACCACCGGCAAACGCACAATAGCTGCCGGTTACCCCATCACTGATCCGGAAGGCCGGGTTCGCGGTGCGCTGGCCGTATCGATCGATCTGGAGTGGCTGCAACGCCTGTTCGAACGCATCCAGCTTCCCGAGGGCATGTTGGTCTCGCTGGTGGACAGCGAAGGCATGATTGTGTTTCGTTACCCACTATGGTTGCAGACAGCAGGGAAACTGATACCGGACGTCGCGACTTTTCTCCCGGCAGCGGCAAAACAACCGGAGGGAATCATCGAAAACGTCGGCCACGATGCGGTGGACCGCATCGTGGCTTTCGTCAGGCTCGACGGTGACTCGCACAATCCGCTGTATCTGCGCACCGGCGTGGCGCGCACAAGCATTGAGGCCCAGGCCCGCAGCATACTGATTTCCGGATTGACAATCTTCGCCATGGTCTGGCTGATGGCCGGCGCCTTTGCCTGGTTTACCACGCGCAAACTTGTCGTCGATCCGGTGCGCAAACTGATCGACGCGACACAACGCATGGGTATCGGCGATATACAACTGCGTACAGGGCTCGCAGATGACCGCAGCGAAATCGGAAAGCTCGCCGGCGCCTTTGACGGCATGGCGGCGCGACTGCAGCGCAGTGTCCGCGCATTGCGCGCGTTGAGCGCCGGCAACCGCACCATCATCCGCCGTCAGACTGAACAGGAACTCCTCGACGCCATGTGCGCCGTGGCCGTCGAAAAAGGCGGTTACCCGCTGGCCATCGTGTATTACGCGCTCACCGATGACGAAAAAACCATTTTAATCCAAGCATATTCAGGCGGACTTGACATCGATGTACCCACCCTGAAGTTAACCTGGGCCGACAACAGGCTCGGCCGTGGACCGGAGGGAACCGCTGTACGCACCGGAAACATGGACGTCATTCACGATGTCATGACCGAGCCGCGGTTTGAACCTTGGCGCGAAATGGCAAAAAGCCTGGGAGTCAATTCTGTAATTTCACTTCCACTGAAGGTGGAGGGCGCAGTGATCGGCACCTTCACGCTCGCGGCGCCAGAGACGGAGGCGTTCGATACCGACGAAATCGAACTGCTAGAAGAGATGGCTGCTGATCTCTCATTCGGCATCGAGACCATCCGTTCGAGAGCAGCGCGCGATGCCGCTTACGCGGCGGCGGAACATGCGGCGCGGCACGATCCGGGAACCGGACTGCCCAACAGGGCCACGCTGGTCAGACGGCTGTCGCATCTGTTGCGGATCGCACAGTCCGGCGGCGCACACTCAACCTTGCTGGTCGCCCACATGCCGCGGATGAAAGATCTGCTCGACGGACTGGGTTACGACCCGAGCAACCAGATTCTCGCAATTCTTGCGGCCCGGTTGAAGGCGTTTGAAAGTTATGGCGGCTTCATTGCGCGCATCTCTTTCGACGAGTTCGGCGTGGCGTTATCGCATAACAATATCGACGAAGCTGCGCCAGTCGTCATGCAACTGCGACGGGCGTTCGAGCAGGCCGTCGATATCCAGGGCGCCCTGATCGAAGTTCAGGTGTCAATAGGTCTGGCCATGATGCCGGATCACGGTGACGAGCCTGATCTGCTGCTGCGCCGTGCAGGTCTGGCTGCGCGCGAGGCCGCGCGCCGTGATCTGTCCTCCAGTGTCTACTCCGGCGCCACCGAGCGCCAAAACCCGCTGCGGCTGGCCATGGTCGCCGAACTGCGCCGGGCCATGGAGCTCAATGAACTGACACTCCACTATCAACCCAAAGTGGACATCCTCAGCGGAAAAATGCTGGCTGTGGAGGCACTGGTACGCTGGATACATCCCGCAAAGGGCATGATCCCGCCAGCGCAATTCATTCCGCTCGCCGAGCAGACCGGCCTGATCCGGCAAATGACGTTCATCATCATCGAAGCGGCGGCACGACAACAGGCGGCATGGCTGGCACGCGGACTGCAAACACCGATTGCCGTGAATCTTGCAGCGCGTTCGCTTGCCGACCCGCAGTTTGTGCCGCGATTCTCCGAAATCCTCGCGCGTAACGGCGTACCCACCAGCCTGATCGATCTGGAAATCACCGAATCCTCACTGATCGAGGATCCCGAAGGAGCGAGAAACACACTTCTCGGCCTGCGCGACCTCGGTTGCCGGATTTACATCGACGACTTCGGCACCGGGTATTCGTCACTGAGCTACCTCGTGAACCTGCCCGTACATTCACTGAAAATCGATCGCTCTTTCATCACGGGAATGGGAAAAAACCAGGGTGCCTATCTGGTTGTCGCCTCGGTGATTTCAATGGCGCAAAGCCTCGGGCTGCGCGTCGTGGCCGAAGGGGTTGAAACCACGGAGGACGTCGACCGCCTGCGCGAACTCGGCTGCGATGAAGGGCAGGGCTATCTGTACTGCAAGCCGCAGCCCGCTGCCGAACTCGAAGCACTGTGGGAATCCGGCAAACTCGTTCATGCGTCAGCCTGCATACCCTTAAAACATTAGTAAGTTATTGTTTTTAAATACTTTTTACTATTTTCTGACACCCAGCATCTCCGCCGCATGCTTGCGCGTGGTGTCAGTGATTTTCACGCCGCCCAGCATGCGCGCGATTTCCTCGACACGCGCCTTGGCATCCAGCGCCACCACCGCCGAGGCCGGCTTGCCGCCGACCGTCACCTTGCGCACCTGCCACTGCTGATCGGCGGCAGCCGCCACCTGCGGCAGATGGGTGATACACATCACCTGGTGTTTGCCGCCCAGCGACTGCAGCATGCGGCCGACAATTTCGGCGACACCGCCGCCGATGCCGACATCGACCTCGTCAAACACCAGCGTCGGCACCCGCGCCACGCGGCTCAGCACCGTCTGTATCGCCAGCGACAGCCGCGACAGTTCGCCGCCGGAAGCGGTTTTGGCGATTGCTTGCGGCGTCATGCTCTGGTGGGGTGCGACGCGGAATTCAATCTGTTCGAGGCCATGCGCAGCCGGTGTTTCCAGAGCCTCCAGTGCAACCTCAAACACGCCGCCTTTCATCGCCAGCTCCTGCATGCCGGCAGTGACCGCATCAGCCAGTTTTTTCGCGGCCTTTTTGCGGCCCGCCGTCAGTTTTTTCGCGGCCTCGCGATACGCCGATTCGGCTTCGGTTTCGCGCGCGCGCAGGGTTTCCGGGTCGCCACCGGCGCCAAGCTCCGCCAGCCGTTGCCGCGTGTGTTCAGCCAGTTCGTGCAGCGCATCAGCATCAACGCGGTATTTGCGCGCGGCGGCATGCAAAGCATCAAGTCGTTGTTCAACCTCGCGCAGGCGCTGCGGATCGAGGTCGGTGCGTTCGCCGTAACGGCGCAGCGCGCCGGCACCCTCCTGCAGCTGGATCTGCGCCGGCTCCAGCGCGTCGAGGATGTCTTTCAACCGCGCATCATGCGCCAGCAAGGGCCGCAAGCGGGCAATGACGCTGTTCAACTGCGCCAGCGCCGCACCCTCGCCTTCGGTCAGCATTTCCACACCGGCCTGCGCCGCCTCAATCAGGCTGGCCGCATGCGCCAGTCGCGCGTGTTCCGCGCCGACCTTGCTCCATTCTCCGGGCTCAAGCTTCAGCGCATCGAGTTCCTGCAACTGCCATTCGAAACGTTCACGTTCGGCCTTGATCGCCGCTGCATTGCCCTCAAACGCCAGCCGCTCCTCGCGCCGCCGTTGCCAGGTACGCCAGTGGTCGGCCACCAGTTCCGCCTGTGCCGCCATGCCGCCATAAGCATCGGTCAACGCGCGCTGCGTCGCCGGACGGCTCAGCGACTGATGCTGGTGCTGGCCATGGATGTCGACCAGGAAATCAGCCGCCCCGCGCAGCTGTGCCGCAGTGGCGGGATGGCCATTAATAAAACCGCGCGAACGGCCCGAGGCTTCAACCACACGTCGCAACAGGCATGTGCCTTCGTCGCCGGCCAAGTCGTTATCGGTCAGCCATGACTGCAGTGGCTTGTTACCTTCCGTATCGAATTCCGCGGTGACATCGGCGCGGGCCGCGCCCTGGCGCACCGCAATGGCATCGGCACGTTCACCCAGTGTCAGCGCCAGCGCATCAATCAGGATGGATTTGCCGGCGCCGGTTTCCCCCGTGAGCACGGTAAAGCCCGGGCCAAACTCGAGCTCCAGGCGCTCGACGATGACGAAGTCCTGAATGGTGAGACGGCAAAGCATTTTAGTGAGCCGTGAACGGGTGAACGGGTGAACGGGTAAACAGCATTGGCATGCGTCAACGCTTTTTCTTTAAAGATGCGATTAGACCAGACAACAAGCGAAATACCCGCTCAACCTTTTCATCCAGTATTTTCCTGTCGGGGAGATAGCCCAGCCGATCCGCAATTTCGAGATGCGTGTCCACTTCGGACAACGAACCATTGGCGATGCTCAAAAACCTCAGAAGTTCCGCTGTTCCCGAACGAGCCGCACCCTCAGCAATATTGGCGGGTACCGATACAGCCGATCGCCTCAGTTGTGAGGTCAGCCCAAACAGCTCAGATTTCGGAAATGACTCTGTAATCCCATAGATCGCAACAGTCAGGTTAACCGACTCCTGCCAGACCAGCAGATCCCTGTGCTTACGCTTGATATGGGCCACTCGTTCACCCGTTCACTCGTTCACCCGCTCACGCATTTACGCATTCAGTCCATATTCCAGTGCAGCTTTTCACGCAGCATCGCGTAATAGCTGTGGCCCACGGGATGCAGCAGCTTGATCTTGTGCGGATAACGGCGCACGACCACGCGATCGTTCTCGCGCAGGTCGAAATGGGAATGGCTGTCAAAATGCGCACGCGGGTCGTCGGCGCTGCGCACGACGATTTCAACGGTGCTGTCGCCGCTGATGATGATCGGCCGGTTGGACAGCGTATGCGGCGACACCGGTACCAGCGCCATCACACTCAGTGCCGGATGCACAATCGGGCCGCCGGAGGACAGCGCGTAAGCCGTCGAACCCGTGGGTGTGGCCACGATCAAACCGTCGGAACGCTGGTTGTAGATGAACTGGCCGTCGATTTGCACTTCGATTTCAACCAGACCGCCACGAAAACCCTTGGCCACCACCACATCGTTGAAGGCCAGCACGTCGAACACGCATTCCTGGCCGCTGCCGTTGCTGCCACTCCAGACTTCGGACTGCAGCAGCATGCGCTCCTCGGTCACGTACTGGCCGTCGAGGATCGAGGTCATGGTTTCGAACATGGTGTCCAGCGAAATGTCGGTGAGGAAGCCGAGACGCCCCTGGTTGACACCCACCAACGCCACATCACAGGGCGCAAACGTGCGCGCAATGTTGAGCATGGTACCGTCGCCGCCGATGACGATCGCCAGATCCGCTTCGCGACCGAGGTCTTCCAGCAGCAGCACTTCGTACGGACAATTCTGGATATGCGCTGCGGTCAGCCGGTCGAGCAGCACCTTCACGCCGCGCTCCTCGAGGAAACGCGCGAGCTTCATCACCGGCCCGGCAATCTCCGGCGTCTTGTATTTGCCGATCAGTGCAACAGTGGGAAATGCAATGGGCATGGTGGCCGTTGTTGATTCGTGAGCATGCGGACATGCATGCTCATCTCTCATCTCCCCTCGCCCTCAAGGGAGGGGTCGGGGGTGAGGGATGAGCGTCACCCGCTGTTTTGTTCGACGCTCATTAAACCATAATTCTTCGGCGCCCGGTGCCGTTGAAACCCATTAAAAACAATGCATTGGCGCTCTGACGCAGAGAGTGCTGGCATGCCGTGCTTTTTGTGTAAAATCAATTCATGGCGAATGAAACACACGCGCTGAACGAACGCGCGCAGCTGCTGCTGAAAACCCTGGTGGAGCGTTATATCGCTGACGGTCAGCCGGTGGGTTCGCGCGCGCTGTCCAAATTCTCCGGTCTCGATCTGTCCCCGGCGAGCATCCGCAACGTGATGGCGGATCTCGAGGACATGGGTTTCATCACCAGCCCTCACACCTCCGCCGGCCGCATCCCGACGCCGCGCGGCTACCGCTTTTTTGTCGACACGCTGCTCACCGTCAAACCGCTGGATCGCGTTGAGATCAACCAGCTCGAAGGCCAGCTGCAGGTCGAGAACACGCAGAAACTGGTGGCATCCGCGTCACACGTGCTGTCTGAAATCACCCGTTTCGCCGGCGTCGTCGTCACGCCGCGGCGCAGCGCCGGTTTCCGCCACATTGAATTCCTGCGCCTCGCCGAAAAACGCCTGCTGCTGATACTCGTCACCGCCGAAGGCGATGTGCAGAACCGCATCATCCAGACCGAGAAGGCCTATACACCGTCCGAACTGATTGAGGCCGCCAACATGCTCAACCAGAATTTCGCCGGCTGCACCTTCGAGGAAATCCGCCGCCGCATCCAGTCCGAACTGAAACAACTGCGCGAAGACATGTCGCAGCTGATGGCCGCCGCACTCGCCGCCGGCGACCAGGCCGTCAGCGATTCAGCCGAAGACGTAGTGATCTCGGGCGAAATCAACCTGCTCGGCATCAACGACCTGTCGTCCAATATGAGCAAGCTGCGCGACCTGTTCAACCTGTTCGAACACCGCGCCACGCTGCTGCAGCTGCTCGATGTGTCGAGTCGCGCCCAGGGCGTGCAGATTTTCATCGGCGGCGAAGCCGGACTCACGCCATTGGACGAATGCAGCGTGGTCACCGCGCCCTACGAGGTTGACGGCAAGATCGTCGGCACTGTCGGCGTCATCGGCCCGACGCGAATGGCCTATGAACGCGTGATTCCCATCGTCGACATCACGGCGAAACTGCTCTCTAGCGCGCTGACACAGCGCTAAACCCGGTGAACGAGTGAAACGTGAACGGGTGAACGGGAGCCCCCCCCTACGGATTGGCTGCTTGTTTTACTCGTTCACTCGTTCACTCGTTCGCCCGTTCACGCCCCACTGAAACATGTCTCTCTTCACCAAAGAACCCCCGCACACCCACGGCACCTCCGCAAAAATCGGGGTGTTACTCATCAACCTCGGTTCGCCTGATGCGGCGACACCCGGCGCTGTGCGCAGCTATCTGCGCGAATTCCTGTCCGATCCTTATGTAGTCGAAATCCCGCGCCCGGTGTGGTGGTTGATTCTTAATTTGTTTGTGCTGACCACACGCCCCAAGGCTTCGGCTGCTCGTTACGCGCAGGTGTGGACCAGGGAAGGTTCGCCGCTGAAAGTGCATACCGAGCGCCAGGCCAACATGTTGCGCGGTTATCTCGGCGAACGCCTGAAACAGCCGCATGTGATCGAACACGCGATGCGGTACGGCCGTCCCTCGATCCGCGAAAAGCTGAACGCATTAAAGGCGCAGGGCTGCGACCGTATCCTGCTGCTGCCGCTGTATCCGCAGTATTCGGCCAGCACCACCGCCACCGCCTTCAATACCGCGTTCGAGATCCTCGGCCGCATGCGCAACCAGCCGGCAGTGCGCACCGTGCGGCATTTCCATGATCATGAGGGTTATATCAAGTCGGCAGCGCAGAACATCCAGGATTACTGGTTCAAACACGGCCGCGGTGATCACCTGGTGCTGAGTTTCCACGGCGTGCCGCGGCGCACGCTGGACTTGGGTGACCCCTATCACTGCGAATGTCTGAAGACCGGCCGCATGATCGCCGAACAAATCGGATTAAAACCCGACTTTTATTCCGTGACTTTTCAGTCGCGCTTCGGTCGCGCCGAATGGTTGAAGCCGTATACCGCGGAAGTGATCAAGGGGCTCGGCAAAAAGAAAACCGGCCGCGTCGACGTGGTCTGCCCCGGTTTTGTCAGCGACTGCCTGGAAACCCTGGAAGAAATCGCCATCGAAGCCAAAGCGGATTTTCTGAATGCCGGCGGCAAGGAACTGCACTACATCCCCTGCCTCAACGAACGCGACGACTGGATCCACGCGCTGACCGACATCGTGCTGAAGAATGTGCTGGGATGGAGCAGCAGCATCACGGCGGACAGCCTGAAAGCCTCGCGCGACCGCGCACTGCAGCTCGGCGCAAAAAAATAACGCCATGCCCTTCGTTGACCGTACAGGCCAGCCGCGGCTGCACTACCTTGTCGACGACTTCACCGATCCCTGGGCTGACGCGCCGGTCGTGCTGCTGCAGCACGGCAACGGCCGCTCGGCGAAATTCTGGTACCAGTGGGTGCCGGCGCTGGCCCGCCACTACCGTGTGGTGCGCCCCGACATGCGCGGCCTCGGCGAATCCGGTCGCAACTTCGACCTCGCCACGGGCCTGACCGAAGAACACTGTGTCGCCGACCTGGTCGCGATCATCCATGACCTCGGCGTGGACCAGGTACATTTTGTCGGCGAATCCTCCGGCGGCATCATCGGCCTGGGACTGGCCGCCCTGCACCCGGATCTGGTGCGCACGCTGACCATCGCCGCCACACCGGTCTATATCAGCGACAAGATGAAGGCGAGCTACGCACTCAAACACGGTTCGCGCACGGACGCGATGCGCGACATGGGCATCCGCAAATGGGTCGATACCACCAACCGCTCCACCCGTTTCCCGCCGGAGACCGAAGAAGGGTTTTTCAACTGGTACGCCGACGAATTCGCCAAAGGCGACATCGAAGTGCTGCTGCGGCTGGTGCAACTGGTCAACGACGCCAATGCGCTGCAATGGTTGCCCAAGGTGCAATGTCCCGTGCTAGGGCTCTACCCCACCGGCGGGCCGATCACCGACGCCGAACAGGAACGCCTGCTGACCGCAAACCTGAAAAATTTCAAACTCGTACACCTGCCAACCCAGTACCACATGGTGCATCACATCGTGCCCGAGGCCTGCACGGCGGAGTTGCTGAAGTTCCTCGCACAACATCCGTAAATATATCCGGCGCAATGCCTTGTGGTTATTGCGCCCTACTGCACTGGCCACCACACCGCCCCCCCCATGTGAGCCGCCGAGCAGCGCAGCCGGTTCAGGGGCCGTCGGCGAGGACTGTCTGAGTCCTTGCCGAAGGCAAGGGCGAGTTCCGCAGCCGCCTGAATCGGCGAGCAGCGCAGGGAAGCCCGTAGGGCCGGCGAGCCTGGGGGTGGCTGCGACTCGTTAGCCGCAGGTCCGTTTGCGGGAGCAGACACCGGAGCCCCGGCCCACGATTGTTGAACGCAGCCACCGGCGCCCCTACCCGCTCCACGCTGCGCGACTCCGAGTCCGGGGCGCCCCTTCTCTTTGGTTACTTTTCTTGGCGAGACAAGAGAAAGGGACTAGCCGCCGGGCTACACCCGGCGAACTTAAAATATCAATAAAATCAAATACTTATAAATATTAAAGAATACCCTTGAAATTCAAGGGGTCAGCCCAACATCCTCCAAATCCATCCATCATTCAAGCAAAACAATCATGTCGCAGGAACAGCAAGACCAAATCACCCCCGAATCTGCAGCAGCAGCCACCGCCGCCGAACCGGCAGCCCCGGCGGCAGAAGCCGCACCGTCCACCGAAGAGCTGCTGCAAAAAGCCGAAGCCAAAGCCCAGGAAAACCACGACGCCTTCCTGCGCGCCAAAGCCGAAACCGAAAACGTGCGCAAGCGCGCGATCACCGACGTCGCCAACGCGCACAAATACGCGGTGGAAAATTTCGCCACCGAACTGCTCGCGGTGAAGGACAGCCTCGAAGCCGCGCTGGCGGTGGAGACCGCGACCGTCGAGAGCCTGAAAAGCGGCGCCGAGCTGACGCTGAAGCAGTTGTCGGCTGCTTTCGAAAAATTCAAGCTCGTTGAAGTCAACCCCGCCGGCCAGAAATTCGATCCGCATCGCCACCAGGCGATCAGCATGATCGAAGCCGACGCCGAACCGAACACCGTGGTGCAGGTGCTGCAGAAGGGTTATGTGCTGCACGACCGCGTGGTGCGCCCGGCGCTGGTGACCGTGGCCAAGGCCCGCG
>JAIETP010000035.1 GCA_019744975.1 Burkholderiales bacterium | reverse complement strand
CAGACTTACAGTCTGCCCCCTTTGACCGCTCGGGAACCCCTCCGAACGAAACCGACAATTATGGTTAGATTCCGTTGGAGTGTCAACGGAATAGGCATGAAAAATGCTGGGGAAACATCGTCCGGGGAGCGATCAACATCAGTAAACCGCAAACCCTTGAAAACCGGAGCGGATTACAGCGATCCAGCATCATCGGCAAATCAACAGCAAATTGATCCCGGATCGCGACTGGTGGAGCATCGCGCGGAACATGGGGCCAGGCTGGGATTGGGTAAGCGCGTGACCAGTTGTTTTACAGCGGCACCCAACGCTCGATGTGAGCGCATACTGACATTTCAGGCTTACTCGGAACTATAAAAATATCAATAAAAACAAATGGTTATATCAGTTTCCACCTGAGCCACTGACACTGCTACCCCCGCAGACGAACAGGGTTTGGCCCGAGATATAGCCGCTGTCCGGACTCAGAAAAAAACTGACAGCCCGCGCCACATCCGTGGGCGCTCCAACCCACTTCACCGGGATGCTGTCGATCACCGCCTGGCGCTTGGCGCTGCCCTTGGGATGCCCATTATCAAACAATTCGGTGGCCACCGGACCGGGCGCAACTGCGTTGATCGTGATGCCATCTCCGGCTAACTCCAGGCAAAGTACCCGGGTCATGCCGACAAGTCCCGCCTTGCCCGCGGCATAGGCCAGGCGCTGAGTCTTGCCCAGAATCGCCCGTGAGGAAATGCTGACGATTCGTCCGAACCTGGCCTGGCGCATGCCCGGAACCAGGGCCTGGATCAGGATCATCGCCGCCCGGACGTTCAATGCATAAACATGGTCCATGTCATCGATGGTCGCCTGCTCCAGCGACCCCGGCCGGTTGGCGCCGGCATTGTTGACCAGGTAACGCACGGGGTATTGGCCAGCGACCTCTTTGGCCACCGCGGTAGCCGACGCGGCATCGGCGAGATCAACCTCGTGGTGCAGGATGCGTGCGTGTTTGATGCGCGGCGGACGGCGCTGCAAGGTCACCACGGTTAACCCTTGATTCAACAGATCCTGCGCTATCGCTTCACCGATGCCGGAACTGGCCCCCGTCACTACCGCTACACCGTCCATCATGTGTTCTCCCAGAATTGCGCCAAAAGTTACTTACGTTTTGCAGCGGCGATTATAGGGCTGCCTCACCGGAAACCAGTGACCCCGCGCGACAATGTTATGCTCGGCACCGACTCATGAATCCAGCGGTTTCCACACTGCGGGCCATCCTCAACCCGCGCAGCGTCGCCGTCATCGGCGCCTCGGGCGACCCCGCCAAATTCGGCGGACGGGTGATGCACTTCCTCGTCAAACACGGCTATCGCGGGCGCATCGTGCCCGTGCATCCAAGCGCCACCGCGGTGCTCGGCATCCCGGCCGTGTCCAAACTCGCCGCCGCCGGCGACCCCGTCGATGTCTGCATCCTCGCCCTGCCCGCCGCACATCTGCCTGCAGCACTGGAAGACTGCGGCCGCGCCGGCGCGCGCGGTGCAGTGGTCATCACCGCGGACTTCGCCGAAACCGGCGCCGCGGGCGCGGCGCGCCAGGACGAACTGCTGCAGATTGCCCGCAGCCACGGCATGCGCCTGATCGGTCCCAATTGCCTGGGTTTCATCAACCCGCCGTTGCAACTCGCGCTGACTTCATCCGTGGCGCTGGCCGTGGAACCGATGCCGCGCGGCGCGATCGGCCTTGCCAGCCAGAGCGGTTCGCTGATGGCGTCGCTGATTTCACACGCTCAGGACCTCGGCACCGGTTTCAGTGTCGCGGCCACCGTCGGCAACCAGGCCGACGTCGAACTCTGCGACCTTGTGGAGTATTTCATCGAGGATGAAAACACCCGCGCCATCTGCCTCTATATTGAAGGCCTGAAAAACGGCGCGCGTTTTCTCGAACTCGCGCAGCGCGCGCGTGCCGCCGGCAAACCCATACTCGCCGTTAAAGCCGGGCGCAGCGCCGCCGGACAACAAGTCACCCAGTCGCATACCGCCAGCCTCGCCGGTTCATACGCGGTGTGGGAAGCCGCCTGCCGCGATCATGCAGTGTGCCTGCTTGATGATCCGGAAGCGCTGATTTACTGCGCGGATTTTTTGATCCGCTTCGGCGCACCGGCTGCATCCAGCATTGCGGTGATGTCACCCTCGGGCGGCACCGTCGCCGTAACCGGCGACCGCGTGGTGGCCGCCGGCCTCGCGCTGGCCGAGCCAGGAGCCGCAACTGCGGCGGAACTGCAAAAGCTGCTGCCGCCCGGTCGCACCATCAATCCGCTGGATGTCGGCGGCCTGCCGCGGGCGAGCGGACTCGACAGCGCACTGACGGCTTACGAATTGCTGGCAAAAGATCCGGCGGTCGGCGCCATCCTGATCGCTGTTGCCACCACGCCACAACTCGAAGACAAGGTGCGCCAGTGGGGCCGCGCCGCGCTGGCCGGCAACAAACCCACCGCAATATTGCTGACGCCCGGCACGCTGGTCGATGGCGCGCGCGATGCGCTGAAAGAAATCCACTGCCCGTACACCAACCGGCTGGATGACACGCTGCGCGTACTGCGCAGCGCCGTGGATTACGGCGAGGCCTTGCGCAATCCACCGCCGCCCGCCTCATCATCAACCATCTCATCAAACATCACTGCTGCTGTGCTTGCGCATGCGACGACATTGCCTGAAGGCCGGCTGACCGAACCGGAAACCAAAACCCTGCTGCGCGCCGGCGGCATCCACACCACCGACGATGTACTGGCGCCCACCCCCGCCGCCGCGATCGAACAGGCGCAAGGCATCGGTTACCCGGTAGTGCTGAAAGGCGTCTGCCGCACCCTCGTCCACAAAAGCGAAGCCGGTGCAGTCAAACTCAACATCGCAGATGCAGACGCCCTGCGCACGGCATGGCGCGAAATTGAAACGAGACTGGCCGCGCACCTGCCCGGCGCAACACTGACCGGTTGCGTGGTGCAACCAATGATCCGCGACGGAACCGAGCTGATCGTCGGCTGCCGCTGGGACGCGCAGTTCGGCCCGGTGGTGATCATCGGCAGCGGCGGCGTGTTGGTCGAAATTCTTGATGACGTGCAGATGGCCGTGGCGCCGATCTCGTCCGCGCATGCGCACCGACTGATCACAGGCCTGCGCATCGCGCCGGTGCTCGCCGGCGTACGCGGCCGGCCCGCGGCGGATGTCGCCGCACTCGCTGACACCATTGCAAAATTGAGTGTGCTGGCCGCCGCACTGGGCCCGCGCCTCGTTGAACTCGACATCAATCCCCTGCTGGTGCGCGACAGCGGTGCCGGCGTCATCGCGCTGGACGCGCGCGCCACGCTGATGGCATCCGCCACATAAATTTCCTGGAGAACCCGCATGACCACATCGGTAGTGACTTACGAATCGCGCGACGGCGTCGCCATCATCACGCTGAACCGCCCCGATAAACGCAACGCCATCAACAACGATGTCGCGGCGCAGCTGCGCGCGGCCCTTGAGCGGCTGAACGAGGGAGAGGATCGTGTCGGTGTGCTGACCCATGCCGGTGCGCATTTCACCGGCGGCGCCGACATCAAGGGCCCGCCCGAGGATTTTCCGGGCTGCGTGCCCAACATCGGCGTGATGATGCAAAAACCGCTGATCGCTGCGGTCGGCGGCTGGGTGGTCGGCGGCGGCGTGGTGATCGTGCAGATGTGCGACCTCTGCATCGCCGCGGATGACGCGAAGTTCATGTTTCCCGAAGCCAAGGTCGGTTTCACCGGCGCCGCGATTGCCGGGCTCGCTGCACGCATTCCGCACAAGGTCGCGATGGAACTGATGCTGGTCGGCAATGAAATCAGCGCCGAACGCATGTACCAGGTCGGCCTGGTCAATCATCTGGTCAAACCGGGCGCACAACTCGACGCCGCGCTGGCGTGGGCACGCCAACTCGCCGACAATGCGCCGCTGGTACTGTCGGTATTGCGCGATTACGTCGGCCGCATTATTCCCAAAGGACCGTCGGAACTCGCCGCGCAGGGCCGCGCCGCGATCCAGCGCATTCGCCAGAGCGCCGACGCGAAAGAAGGCATCGCCAGTTTCAAGGAAAAACGCAAAGCCAAATTCAGCGGAAAATGATCATTGATTTTTCCAAAAAAATGACAGCCTCGCCAGGGGCATGTTTTTGTCATTATTTATGAAATTATTAATTAAAACAAATACTTATAGATGTCCTCTGCCGCAACCCTTGTAATGGACAGCACAGCCAAGTCACCCGCTCCGGTGTGGACCATCGTCGTGCTGATCACCGTCGGCCTGCTGGTCGACCAACATGTGCCGGTGTGGGGCCAGGATGCCGTCAGCATCGTGACCTGGGCGATGTTGCTGTACTGGCTCGCAAATTCCACGGTGGAAACCCGCAACAGCATGATGATCTGCGTGGTCTACGCCACCGCCGGTGAAATTTTTCTGTCGCTGGGCTGGGGATTGTACGAATACCGGCTGCACAACATTCCCCTGTTCGTTCCACCCGCGCATGCCCTGGTGTTCGTGCTGGGCGTGGCGATCTGCAAACGCATGCCCGATTCAATCATCTGGGCGGTACCGCTGGCTGCAGCCCCGCCGGTGATCGCACTGGCGTGGATCGGCGCCGACACGATGGGCCTGATCCTCTACACGCTGCTGGTGCTGTGCATGGTGTTCAGCAACGGCCGCAAGCTGTATGCGGTGATGTTCATGCTGTCGCTGGGCCTGGAAATCTACGGCACCGCCGTCGGCAACTGGGTCTGGCTGCACGATGTGCCGGTGGTGGGCTGGACCACGATGAATCCGCCGCTCGCGGCCGGCACTTTCTACTGCATGCTCGACATGCTGGTGGTGACCACGATGAACGCGCTGCGCCGCCGGCGCGAAACCGCGCTGGAAGCCGCTTAGTTAAACGCTGGCTTAAAACCGCTTACCGCGGTTTGGCGGCCCGCGCCGGCCGTTTGGCTTTTGCCGCCGGGGCCTTGCGGTCGCGCGCCACCGGCGACGGCGGCAATCCCGTGTGCTGGGTGCGGAAGGACTGGTACTTGCTCGGCTTCCTTGCACCCTCGGGCTTCAAGCCCGTGCCCGCGGGCTGGAAGGTCGGCACCAGCTGGTGTTTGCCGCTGCCGATCAGGTCGCGCCGCCCCATGCGCCGCAGCGCGTCGCGCAGCAGCGGCCAGTTTTCGGCATCGTGGTAACGCAACAAGGCCTTGTGCAGCCGGCGCACCCGCAAACCCTTCGGGATGATCACGTCCTCGCTGTCGCGGGTGACCTTGCGCAGCGGGTTTTTGCCCGAGTGGTACATCGCCGTCGCGGTCGCCATCGGGGAGGGCAGGAAAGCCTGCACCTGGTCGGCACGGAAACCATTCTGCTTCAACCACAGCGCCAGCTCCAGCATGTCCTGGTCGGTGGTGCCGGGATGCGCCGCGATGAAGTAGGGAATCAGGTACTGCTCCTTGCCGGCTTCCCTGGAAAACTTGTCAAACAATTCCTTGAACTTGTAATAAGTGCCGACGCCGGGCTTCATCATTTTCGACAGCGGCCCCTCGCCGATCGCCTCTGGCGCGATTTTCAGGTAACCGCCGACATGGTGCTGCGCCAGCTCCTTCACATACTCCGGTGACTCGACCGCGAGGTCATAACGCACACCGGAACCGATCAGGACTTTCTTGATGCCGGGCAGCGTGCGGGCGCGGCGATAGAGATGAATCAGCGACGAGTGATCGGTATTGAGGTTGGGGCATACGCCCGGATACACACAGGACGGACGCCGGCAGGCCGATTCGATTTCGCGGCTCTTGCAGGCCAGACGATACATGTTCGCCGTCGGTCCACCGAGGTCGGAGATCACGCCGGTAAAACCCGGCACTTCGTCGCGGATCTGCTCGATCTCGCGGATGATCGAATCTTCCGAGCGATTCTGGATGATGCGGCCCTCGTGTTCGGTGATCGAACAGAAGGTGCAGCCGCCGAAACAGCCGCGCTGGATGGTCACCGAAAAACGGATCATCTCGTAAGCGGGAATCTTTGCCTTGCCGTAGGCCGGATGCGGCACCCGCGCGTAAGGCAGTTCGTACAAGGCGTCCATCTCCTTCATCGTCAGCGGGATCGGCGGCGGGTTGATCCACACTTCTCTCGCATTTTTCCCCTCGCCGTGACGCTGCACCAGCGCGCGCGCATTGCCGGGATTGGACTCCACATGCAGGATGCGCGAAGCATGGGCATAAAGGATCGGATCCTGCGCCACCGTCTCGTACGCCGGCATGCGGATCACGCTGCGCGCACGGTCGGTGTTCTTCACTTCGCGGATAAAACGTACGACCTGGGCACCCTCAGCGAGGGGTGCTTTTTTCGCCATCTCGGCTTCCGTCGCGTACGGATCCACCGGCGGGTTGAGCGGTCCCGGCATGTCGATACGCGTCGAATCAATTTCGATCCAGTCCGCCGGTGTCGCCGCGCGCAGGAAGGCGGTGCCGCGGATGTCGGTAATGCTGTCGGGGGTCGCGCGCGCCGCCAGGCGGTGTGCGATATCGACGATGGCACGCTCGGCATTACCGTAGACCAGGATGTCGGCCTTGGCATCCACCAGCACCGAGCGCCGCACTTTCTCCGACCAGTAATCGAAATGTGCAATACGCCTGAGACTCGCCTCGATACCGCCAATGACGATGGGCACATCCGGGTAGGCCTCACGGGCACGCTGGCTGTAGACAATCACCGCGCGGTCCGGGCGTTTGGCGCCCTCGGCATTCGGCGTATAGGCGTCATCGCTGCGCAGCCGGCGGTCCGAGGTGTAGCGGTTGACCATCGAATCCATGTTGCCGGCGGTCACGCCGAAAAAGAGCTTGGGCTTTCCCAGCGTGCGGAAGGGATCGACGCTGTGCCAGTCGGGCTGGGCGATGATGCCGACCCGGAAACCCTGCGCTTCCAGCAAGCGGCCGACAATCGCCATGCCGAAGCTGGGATGGTCGACATAGGCATCACCGGTAATCAGGATGATGTCGCATTCATCCCAGCCGAGCTTGTCCATCTCGGCGCGCGACATCGGCAGGAACGGGGCCGTACCAAACCGCGCCGCCCAGTACTTGCGGTGGCTGAAAATATCCTTGGGGCTGGCGGCGACGGCTTGCATGGGGCGCATTATAGTCGCGCGAGGCCCAAGGACCTGCATTGGGCTCCCGCACAACACGCCGGACCATCAATACCGGGAAACTCAAAGCCAATCCCGGCGACCGGTCAGCCCTGCAACGTCAATCCACCTTGACGCCGGAATTGCGCAGCACCCGCCCCCATTTCTCCAGATCCGCCGCGAGAAACGCCGAGAAAGCAGCCGGCGTGCTGGCAACGATGTTCGAATCCAGCGTCGCAAGTTTGTCACGCACCGCCTGCTGTTGCATGACCGCTGCGATGCGCCGCTGCAGGTCGTTGACCAGGATAGCCGGCGTGCGCGCCGGCGCCACGGTGCCGAACCAGTTCACGAACTCGAATCCCGGCAGGCCCTGCTCGGCCACCGTCGGCAGCTGGGGCAGTGCCGGAGAACGTTTGGCGCTGGTAACGGCGATCGCGCGCAACCGGCCCGCGGCAACAAAACCCTGGGTCGTAATGTGAGAACCGAACTGGAACTGGATCTGACCGGACATCAAGTCGACGGCCGCCGGGCCCGCGCCCTTGTACGGCACATGAGTGGCATCAATTTTCGCCATCTGTTTCAGCAACTCACCCGACAGGTGGCCGCCGCTGCCGTTGCCGGCAGAGCCGTAGACCAGCGGCCGTGTTTTCGCCAACGCGACCAGATCCGTCACCTTGTGAACCGGCAGCGCCGGATGCACCACCAGCACCAATGGCGCTTCGGTCAGCTGCGACACCGCGGCAAAATCCTTCAATGCGTCGTACGGCAGCTTTTTCTGCAGGTGCGGCAGCACGGTATGCGGCGTGTAAATGATGCCCAGCGTATGGCCGTCGGCGGGCGCGCGCGCCAGCAGCTCGGCGCCGAGGATGCCGCCCGCGCCACCGCGATTGTCGACCACCACCTGCTGGCCCAGCGATTCAGTGAGCCGTTCAGCGACCAGCCGGCCCAGCAGGTCGGTCGTGCCGCCCGGGGGCGCGGGCACGATCAGGCGCACCGGTCGGGTCGGATATTTTCCCGCAGGCTGTGCCAGCGCGGGACACGCCGTCAGGCCGGCCGCCAGCACGGCCAGCAATTTCAACGTTTTGATATGCATGATGCCCTCCTCTAGCTGATTTTGCCCAGGGTTCGTCCCGGCCGCCATGCTTTCGGCGCAGCGCGTTCGTATTGCGGCGGGTATGGCACTTCAACCCCCAGCGCCACGGCGGCATGCTGCGGCCAGCGCGGATTGAACAGCATCGCCCGCGCCAGCGAAATAAAATCCGCCTGCCCGTTGGTGATGATGGCTTCCGCCTGCTGCGCATCGGTGATCAGGCCCACTGCGCCGGTGGTAATCCCCACCTCCTTCTTCACACGTTCGGCAAACGGCACCTGGTAACCGGGACCGACGGGAATTTTCGCATCGAGCACCACACCGCCGCTGGATACCGTGACGTAAGCACAACCTTCGGCTTTCAGCGCGCGGGCATAAACCACCGCCTCGTCGGGTGTAAACCCGCCGTCGACAAAATCAGTGCCGGAAATTTTTGCGCCGACATGACGATCCGCCGGAAACACCTCACGCACCGCGCGGAACACTTCCAGCGGAAAACGCATGCGATTCTCCAGGCTGCCGCCGTATTCATCACTGCGCTTGTTGGACAGCGGCGACAGGAATTCCGACAGCAGGTAGCCGTGGGTCGAATGGATTTCGATGAAATCGAGGCCGACGCGTGCCGCGCGTTTTGCTGCCTGCACAAACGCCCCGGTCAGTTGCTGCATGTCTGATTTGCTCATCGCCTGCGGCGCGGGCCAGCCGGCGGCCAGCGGCACCGCCGACGGTGCCTGTGTTTGCCATGCGCCCTCGTCCGCCTGCAGAGGGCCATGGCCCTGCCACGGCCGGTGCGCAGAACCCTTGCGCCCGGCATGGGCGAGCTGCACCCCGAGCAGGATCGGTGAAATGCTGCGCACATAATCCACCACGCGTTTCATTGCCGCTTCGTTGTCATCCGAATACAGGCCCACGCAATAAGGCGTGATATGCGCGGCCGGCGTAACGCCGGTCATTTCAATCACCAGCATCGATGCGCCGGAAATCGCCAGAGTACCGAGGTGCATCAGGTGCCAGTCCGTCATCGAACCGTTGATGGCGCTGTACTGGCACATCGGCGCCACGGTGATACGGTTGGGCAGCGTGCGATTGCCAATCTGCAGCGGTGTGAACAGTTGCGATGTCATTTACCCCCCAAATCAGTTTCCAAAATACCCGATCAAGCGCCACCAGACATAGTTCAGCGGTATCAGCGCCACGATGCTGATCGCGGCCAGCGGCACGGTGACACGCATGGCGGTCCGCACCGACAGGTGCGCGACCTGCAGGCCGACCACCACCGGCGGCACCTGGTAGGGCAGGATTACCGTGGAAAAACCGATGGCCGATGTCATCAGCGCCGTTTTCAGCGGCCAGCCCGTGGCCTCGGCAAAATGCCCGGCCAGGGGAGCCAGCAGCGCGGGCTGCGACGGGTTGGTGGTGATCAGCCCGGCGAAGGTCGACAGCAAACTCAGCACCGCGAAGTTGGCAACATCCGCGCCGGGCTCGAGCCGGAACAGGCCGAGCACCGCGTTGCCGATGGCGACACTGAGTCCTGTTTCGATCATCACCGCACCGAGGCCGAGGATGCCGCCGATATAGAAAAAAGTGCCGAAGCGCACGCGCTCCTGGAACATGGTCACCGGCACCGCGCCGACGCGCGGCATCATCGCGATCACCGCGGCCGCCAGCGCGATCCAGCCGGGACGGATGCCGTGCAGGAAATCGGTGGCCCACAGTGCCAGCGATGCAAACACGATCACCGCGAGCCGTTTTTCCTCGGCGCTGATCGGCGGCAATGCCGCAGCCGTGCTTGCCGTCTGCGTTTCCGCCGGGCACAACCGGCACACCATGAAAATAATCAACCAACCTTTTATCAGACCCATCACCGGAAACTGCGCCCACAGGTATTCGGCATAGATCAGTTGCACTCCGTACAGCGTCTCGGCAGCACCGGCCAGCACCAGATTCGGCGCGTTGGCCGGCAGGATCGCCGTGCCGCACTGGAAGGTGGCGAGGATGGTCGCCAGCATCACGCCGGTGTAACCCATGCTGTCGCGCGCCAGGCCGTGGCGTTCAGCCACCGCGGCGAAAATCGGCACCAGCAGCAGGATGCGCGCCACGGTCGCCGGCATCAGGAAGGACAGCAACAGCGACACCAGCACGGCAGCCGTGACCAGTTTGCGGTAACTCAGCGTCTGCTCGCCGAGCGCCGCGCGCGCGATGCGTTCGCCGAGCCCCGTCGAACGCACCGCCTCGGCAATCACCAGTCCGCCCAGCACCAGCCACAACGTGCCCGAGGCAAAGCCGGAAAAAATCACCGTGGGGGTTGCGACCTCCAGCAACACCGCCAGCGTGAAAAAAATCAACGCAACAAAATATTCAGGCAACGAGCCTACGGCCCACAAGCCCATCACCAGCACCAGCAGCGCACCGGTGTGCATCACGTTGACCGACACGCCGGCAGGCGGCGGCGTGAAAAAAATTGCCACTGCCGCAGCAAGAATCACCGCGGTCAGCAGCGTGGAGATTTTCGGCATTGCCATGGAAAAACGACGATTACGACAAGTATGTCATACGAAGTTTGATGAGATTAGTGACGGGAATCACCTAATCGCCATCGGCGTCGTGTCCAGGGGTAGAAGACTCAATCGTTTTGGTCCGCCCTCCGCTAAGCCAGCCTGTCGAGTTATTGATGTCTCGCGGAACAGGAGTCCCATAACTTCCTCCTCCCGATTGCTCCCTATCAATACGCTTCTGTCGCCTCATGACGCGAGTCGTCCAGAAGAGCGCCGCGCCAACTGCGATTAGTGCAACCGCAATAATCAATAACTTAAGGCTCACAATCCAACCGAGGGGCGTAATAGCTACGCCAGCAATGATCAGTATCAAACCCGCGATTTCTCGAATACTCATTTATTATAAGTTATTGTTTTAATTTAAAATTTTATTACTTCTTGAACTTCGCCGCCAGCGCCTCAGTGCCGCGCGCCAGCATCACCAAGTCCGAACCCACCGCGACAAACAGATAACCCATGTCGAGGCAGCGCTGGCCGTCGCCTTCACCAACGAGAATGCCCGGCGCCTTGCCGGCCTTGGTGATGCGCTTCGCAGCGTCTTCCATGACCTTCCACACTTCCGGATGCTGCCAGTTGCCGAGATAACCCATGTCGGCGGCGAGATCATTGGGGCCGATGAATACGCCGTCGACACCGTCGACCGCGGCAATCTGCTCGATCTGCTTCATCGCCGTCAGTGTCTCGACCTGCACCAGCACACACATCTCCTCATGCACACGTTTGAAATAATCCTTCACCCGGCCGTAACGGTTGGCACGCGTACAGCCCGATACACCGCGCACCCCCAGCGGCGGATAACGCGTCGCCGCGACCGCGCGTTTGGCTTCCTCGACGTTCTGCACATAAGGAATCAGCAGCGTGCGCGCGCCGACATCGAGATAACGTTTGATCAGCACCGTGTCGTTCCACGCCGGACGCACGATGGCTTCGCTGCTGCCGGCGAGCATGGCATCAAGCTGGTTCTGCACGATCGGCAATTCATTCGGCGAATGTTCGGTATCCAGCAGCACCCAGTCGAAACCAGCATCGGCCAGCACCTCGGCAGCGATGGGGCTGCACAGGCTCGACCAGATGCCGATCTGCGGTTTGCCGGCCTTGATGGCTTTTTTGAACTGATTGACGGGTAAATCCATTTGAATACTCCCTATTGTTAAATGCGTGAAAAGTGAACGAGTGAACAGGTGAACGAGTAACCCCGCAGCAGCTCCCTCTCCCCGTAACCAGGGACCTTGGTGCCGCTTGACCTAGCGGGTTGGGGTGAGGGGCTCACCCGTTCACTCGTTCACCGGTTAACCCGTTCACCGCCCTTAATGAACCACTTCGGGGTCCGGTGTCGGATCCCCATAATGCAGCACGTCGAGATCACAGCCCTTGTCGGCCTGCGTGATGTGCTGCGAATAAATCGCGCCGTAACCGCGGGTGTAATGCGGTGGGGGTTGCTTCCAGGCCGCTTTGCGTTTGGCGAGTTCTTCGGCACTGACTTTGAGTTCCAGCTTGCGCGCAGCCACATCGAGTTCAATCAAATCGCCGTCGCGCACCAGCGCCAGCGGGCCGCCGATGTATGACTCCGGCGCCACATGCAGTACGCAGGCTCCGTATGAAGTACCACTCATGCGCGCATCGGAAATCCGCACCATGTCACGCACACCCTGCTGCAGCAGTTTTTTCGGAATTGGCAACTGCCCCCACTCCGGCATGCCGGGCCCGCCCTGCGGGCCGGCGTTTTGCAGCACCAGCACCGAATTTTTGTCGACCACCAGGTTCTCGTCGTCGACACGCGCGTAGAGGTCATCGTAATTCTTGAACACCACCGCCGGACCGGTGTGCTTCATCAGATGCGGCTCGGCCGCGGTCGGCTTGATCACAGCGCCGTCGGGGGCGAGATTGCCGCGCAGCACCGCCAGACCGCCATTGGCTGACAGCGGGTTGTTGCGCTTGCGGATCACGTCGTCGTTGTAGATCTTCGCGTCATCGAGATTTTCGCCCAGCGAACGGCCATTGGCCGTCATGCAATCGAGATTCAGCAGGTCCTTCAGCTCCGACATCATCGCGCGCAGGCCGCCGGCGTAATAAAAATCCTCCATCAGGTATTTGTCACCGGCAGGCCGGATGTTGGCCAGCACCGGCGTGCGCTTCGCCAGTTCGTCAAAACGTTCGAGTTTCAGCGGCACTCCCGCACGACCCGCCATCGCCACCAGATGGATCAATGCATTGGTCGAACCCGACAGCGCATGCACCACGGTGATCGCATTGTCGAAGGCTTTGGACGTGAGAATTTCCACCGGCTTCAGGTCATCCCACACCATTTCAACAATGCGCCGCCCGCTGGCGGTGGCCATGCGCGCATGGTTGGCGTCCGGCGCCGGGATCGACGCCGCAGCGGGCAATGTCAGGCCCAGGGTTTCGGCGACCGAAGTCATGGTCGATGCGGTGCCCATGGTCATGCAATGGCCGTAGGAACGCGCGATGCCCTCCTCGACTTCGCCCCATTCGCGTTCGCCGATGGTGCCGGCGCGCAGCTCGGCCCAGTATTTCCACGAATCACTGCCCGAGCCCAGCGGCTCGCCGTGCCAGTTGCCGCGCAGCATCGGACCCGCGGGTACATAGATGAAGGGCAGACCCATCGAGGTCGCGCCCATGATCAGTGCCGGTGTGGTCTTGTCACAGCCGCCCATCAGCACCGCGCCGTCCACCGGATAACCGCGCAGCAGTTCCTCGGTCTCCATCGCCAGCAAATTGCGGTAGAGCATGGTCGACGGTTTCTGGAAGGGCTCGGCCAGCGCGATCGCCGGCATTTCCAGCGGGAAACCTCCCGCCTGCCATACGCCGCGTTTCACCTCCTCGGCACGGGTGCGGAAATGCGCATGGCAGGGATTGATGTCGCTCCAGGTATTGATGATCGCAATCACCGGCTTGCCGGCAAAATCCTCGCGCGCATAACCCATCTGCAGGGTGCGCGAACGGTGCGCGAATGAACGCAGGCCCTTGACGCCAAACCAGCGGTGACTGCGCAGTTCTTCGGGACGCTTTTTCTGGCGCGTCATCGGGACTCCTCCTGAAGTTTGAATCCGCCGCCATCGGACTGGACAAGGCGGATAATTTTGCTGTGTTTTTCTATTCTAACCGAGCCGCTGCAGGGGCCTTGCGGTAGACTTTCGGCCTCACTGCAGAGGAAAACCACATCATGGACGGCATCACCAATAAAACCGGCACCCTCGCCCACAACGTCAAACGCCTGTCGCATCTTGATCTGCCGGGCGCCGGCCAGGTGTATGTCGAAGGCACGCATTGTTACGTCGGCCATATTCCGAACAAGCAGCAGCTCGGCACCTCCATTCTTGATGTCGCTGATCCGAAGAATCCGAAAATCCTGTCGCAGATTTTCATCGAGGATCCGGATTCGCACAGCCACAAGGCACGCGTGGTCGGCGACCTGATGATCATCAACAGCGAACGCAACATGACCGCCATCGGCCGCAAGGCCGATGAACTGCCCAAGCTGCGCGCCCGGCTCAAAGCCGAACTGGGGCGCGACGCCAACCACGCCGAACTCGCGGCAAAACTGGGCGTTGCCGTCGCCGACATCCCGGCCGTCGAAGAAGCCGAACGCAATCCCTACGAACGCGGCGGTTTCAGCCTGTATGACGTATCCGACAAGAAAAAACCAAAGCTGATTCATTTCCAGAAAACCCATGGCCGCGGCGTGCACCGCTTCGACATGGACCAGGATTACGCTTATATCTCCACCGAGATGCCGGGCTTCATCGGCAACATTCTTGTCACCTACGACATTCGCAACCCGGCCAGGCCGGAGGAAGTGTCGAAGTGGTGGATGCCGGGCCAGCACATCGCCGGCGGCGAAAAACCCACATGGTCCGGCCGCCAGAACCGCTTGCACCACACGCTCAGATTCGGCAATGAACTGTGGGCCGGCTGCTGGCACGGGGGTGTGCGCGTGATCGACGTCACCGACATCCGCAATCCGAAAACCACCGGCGCCTACAACTATCACCCGCCCTACCCGGAACCCTCGCACACCTTCATGCCGGTGCTGAAAAAACTCGACGGCAAACGCATCGCCGTCGCCATCGACGAGGAAGACCACGCCCATGACGCCGAGGAAATGGCGCGCCGCCGCGGTCGTCCTCACGGCTGCCTGTGGGTGCTGGACGTCACCGACCTTGGCAACATCAAACCGGTATCGCTGTTCGAAGTGAGTGAGCTCGACAGCCCGTGGAGCCGCACCACCCCCGGCCGTTTCGGCGCGCACCAGTTCCAGGAAAACTGGAAAGGCGGCGACACGCTGCTGTATTGCGCATGGTTCGCCGGCGGCCTGCGTATCGTTGACGTCGCCGATCCCTCGGCGCCGCAGGAAGTGGGCTGGTACATCCCGGAACCCTGCGGCGGCAAACCCTGCCCGCAGACCAATGACACCGATGTCGATGACCGTGGGCTGATTTACCTGGTGGACCGTTACTGCGGCTTTGACATTCTGGAGTTCAAGCGCAAATGAGCACTGCCGCAAACGAATTCCGCGTCATGACCTCCGGCGCCTTCACCGCCGCCTACAAAACGCTGATCCCGCAACTGGAAAAACTGACCGGCAAGACCGTGGTCACCGTCACCACCTCCATCGGCACCGGCGACACTTCCATCCCCAACCGCCTCAAACGCGGCGAAGTGGCGGACATCGTCATCGTCGCCGACGGCGTGTTGCGCCAGTTCATCGCCGATGGTTATGTACTGGCCGACAACGCAACCATCATCGCGCGCTCGATGATGGGCTTCGCGGTGCGTGCCGGCACACCCGATCCGAAAATCCGGACCGCCGCCGACCTGCGCAAGGCCTTGCTCGCCGCCAAGGGCATCGGTTACTCGGCCAGCGAAAGCGGCAAGTACTACACCACCGTGCTGGCGCAGCAGCTAGGCATCGCCGACCAGGTGCTGCCCAAGAGCCGGCTGGTCGGCAGCGGTGAACGTGTCGGCAGCGTCATCGCCCGCGGCGAACTCGATTTCGGCTTCCAGCAAATCAGTGAACTGCTACCGGTGCAAGGCATCGCCCACATCACACCGTTGCCGCCGGAACTGCAGAAAGTGTCCAGTTTCATGGCGGGCATCGGTGCGAACTCGCCGGACAAGGCTGCCGCGCGCAAGGTCATCGACTTCCTGGCTTCAGCAGAAGCCTCGCCAGCCATCACCGACAGCGGCCTGGAACCCCTGGCGTAATCAATCGCTGCTTTGGTAACGCGCAGACACCAACCGCTCCCCGGCAAACTGCGCAGCACACAAAAAACGGCCAAAGGACCGCGGGTCGTGGATCAGCGCGTGTCCGTCCTTGTCCGGGCTGGTGATGCGATAACCCTGCCGCTGAACGCTGTTGCGCACTTCATCCAGCGTCGCGCCCGGGCCCTGTGACTCGCACCAGGCCCGCATCTCGCGTCCGCCGGCGATGAAAGGCCAGACCGCGAAATAAACCACGCCGGCGAGCAGCAGACCGCCGATGCCTGCAATCAGATTTTTACGTTTGAACACGAGGATTGCATCCGTCCTGCGCTCCATGAAAAAGGGGCGGCGGCCGCCCCTCATTTCATCATCCACTGCCGGTTGTTGCGGATTACTGCGGCACCAGCTTGATGTCCCGCGCCACCTTGCCGTACTTGTTGTATTCGCTTTTCATCAGGTCGCGCAGATACTCCGGCGACTCGGTGCGGACATCAAGGCCCAGGCTCTCGAGCTTGGCGCGCACCTCCGGCTGCTTCAGGGCCAGATTCATTTCGCGGTTGAGGACCGTGATGACTTCTTTCGGCACCTTGGCCGGGGCGACAAAACCGAACCAGCCGCCGGACGAAAATCCCGGAACGGATTCGGCGACCGTGGGCAGGTCGGGATAATTCGGCGCGCGCGTCTCTTTCGCGATGCCGAGCAACCGCACCTGGCCGGCTTTCACAAAAGGTTGGATCGCCGTAAACGAACTGAACGCGGCGTCGACCCGGTTGGCGAGCAGCTCCTGTGCCATGGACCCTATGCCCTTGAACGGCACATGGATGTATTCAAAACCCACGTATGAGCGGAAAAGCTCTGTCGCCATGTGCAGAAAAGCGCCCTGGCCGTTGGTCGCGAAAGTGACCTTGCCCGGATTGGCCTTCAGGTGTTTGACGAGTTCGGCGGTGGTCTTGAATGGCGCGTTGTTGGCGGCCACCAGCGCCAGATAGTTCGTCGCAACCAGCGCCACCGGCGCAAAATCCTGCAGCGCCTTGTACGGCACGTTTTTCATGGTGTGCGGAATCACCGACAGGTTGCCGCCCTGCCCGCAGGCGATGGTGTAACCATCGGCAGGCGCGGTCGCGGCCAATTCCAGGCCGATCATGCCGCCCGCACCGGGCCGGTTGTCCACGACCAGTTGCTGGCCGAGGTTCTTGGTCATGTACGGGCCCAGAAGCCGGGCAAAGGTATCGCAGGGGTCTCCGGGTTGCTGGGGCACGATCACCCGTATCGCGCGGTTGGGGTAATTCTGCGCCAGCGCCGTACCGGTCAGGCAGGTGCATGCGACAAACAGCCAGATGATGCGTGCGGCAATATTCATGGTCTTCCTCCTGTGGGTCGGGGTGTATTCTTTTCGTTGTTCCCGATGCACACTTTATCCCCGCCCGCCCGCCGGGTGCAAGGGCGGATTGGCCCTGCAACCGGTGGCTTACTCGATGCCCGCCGCCACAAACAAGGGTTTACCCACCGGCCCACCGAGGAATTTGACCAGCTCCTGTGCCACAGCCTTTTGCGTCCCCGCGCTCATCGGCACGGCGATGTACGAGGTGTAATTCTGGATTTCCGCCGGGAACGGGCCGACGAGGATCAGGCCATGCTCCTTCTCCAGCAGGATTTCGGTGATCGGGCCGAAGGCGACTTCGCGGCCCTTGCCTTTCAGCGCATGTTTCATCACCTCGGCTCCGGTGGTGTAACGGACGGTTTTGCCCTGGACCTGCTCATAGATCCCCCATTTTTTCAGCAGGTTCTCGAAATAAAGCCCGGTCGTCGCGGTATTGAAAACGATGGATTCGGCTTCAAGCACTGTTTTCTTGATGTCATCCAAATTGGCAATCGCCGGTACCGGTGCCCCCGGACGCACGGCAACGCCGGAACCGACGCGGCCGACATCGACACCGCCCGCCTCGACTTTACCCGCGGCGGCAAAATCCTTGATGGCCCCCGGCGGGGCGATGATCACATCGAAAGTGTCACCTGCCGCAACCCGTTTGCGCATCTGCGGTGTGGTGTTAAAAGTAATCTTTACCTTGTGGCCCGACTGTTTCTCGAATGCCGCCGCGGCCGCTTTCAGCCCCGGTTCAATCGCACCGCCGCTGATCACGGTAATTTCGGCGGCCTGCACTGCCGTGGCCAGCACCATGCCCGCGAGGGCCGTTGTCAGGTATTTCATCGGTTTGCTCCGTTTGTAATTTGAGGCCAAGCCGGTTTCGGCAAAAATATTTCTGCGTAGAGTATAGGGTCTGTTAACCCTCCATTGCATGCGCCACAAAAAACAAAGGCAGCCGAAGCTGCCTTTGCCTGTAGCCCGGTGCAGCCGGGTCAGAAATTGCTGCCCAGGATGCCGCCTAGGATGGCGCCAATCGCCGTGGTGACACCGCGGGAATCATGGTCGCCGACCTGGCTGCCGATCACACCACCGATGACTGCGCCGGCGATCGTGCCTGCCCGGTTGCGGCCCTCCTCCCGATGCTCATTCCGATACGCCCCCGGCTGGTCGTAATACACCGGTTCGGGAGCGTAAGCATGCACGGGCCGCGGCTGGTGGTAATAAACCGGGGCCGGCCGGTGCACGACTACCGGGCGCTCAACCACGACTGGACGATGCACGATCACCGGGCGGTGGTGCACAACCGGCGGACGATGCCGGAATTCCTCCCGCTCAGTGAATACACGCCGTGACTGCACGTACTCCGGGAAATCAGCGCGACGCACTGCGGCACCCTGCGGCACGTGCCGCTCAATCATCGCGTGACGTTCAGCGCGGCGAAGGTCGCGATGGTCTGCCGCAGCGGGAAAGGAGACGGCGACGGCAGCCAATGCAGCAGTCATCGTGGATACAACAATCGTTTTCCGGTTCGCGTTCATGGCAGACCTCCTTGTTATGGTTGCCTGAGACCATTAACGCATCGCCGTTTGCCGGTGTAAACGAAGCAGGTGCAACAGTCTGTTGCAGGTGTAACGGGAGGTTACAAAACTTGTTGCTGGCGGGGCAGGACGGGTTCAGCGCAGCGGCGGCAGTTTCTGCCGCCAGGACGCCGGCAGCCGTCCGACCACGCCGGCACGGCTGACGTGCCAGAACGCGGACAACATCAACAGGGCCGAACCGATGATCAATGCCGTCAGCGCAACACTGACGCTGACCACGCTGAATTTCTCGAGCACGGCACTGATCGCCGCAAGCACGTAGACCAGGGCGGAAACCATCAATGCCCGGCGGTCGATGATCAGTGCGATGACAGCCATGACCACGTAGAGCAGCAGTACCACCACGGCGCCGCCGATCTCGACATTCTTGCTGAGCAAACCGAACAGCGTAAACACCGGATGCACGATCAGCGGCGCGGCGAGCAGGTGCAGCCAGAATGCGACGTCGGCGCGGCGGGTCTGGCGCAGCGGATCCGCGATGTCCCAATACATCGCAAACACAAATACTGAAACACCGGCGACAAACAGGATGGCATTCATCCATTTCAGCAGATCCGGCACAACGGCGAGCAGCAATCCGACCGCGACCCCGACCAGAGCCGCGGCGCCTGCCGCCACCGTGATCGGTACGCGAAAACGCTTCCAGTGCAGCCACGTGCAACCCGCCGTCACCGCGGCGGCAAAGGCCACCTTGATTCCGAATGCCCCCGCGCCGGATTTGAAGATATTGCCGTCAAACTCCGGCACCAGCGCGGCGAATATCCCCCCGGCAAACGCCAGCAGAAACAGGATCGACGGCAGCGCCATGCGCCGCTTGCGGGTGAAAAATTCCGCGAGTCCCCAGGCCGTCGCCGCGACGGCCACGCCGACCAGACCATGCATGAAGGTTTCAGCGATCCAGCCCACGGCAACAAGCACCAGCGTGCCGGCAATCGCCACAAATATGTCGTTGAAACTGCTGACCAGCCGGAAATGTTCTTCATCCACCGCCGGCGTGGCGCGCATCTTCCCGACGTGCGTGCGAAACGCAGCGGCGGACTCGGCGCTCAGCGCGCCGGCGGCGACAGCGGCATCCAGGTCTTCATCGCTATACATGCCGTTCGCCGCGCTTATTCGGCCTCAGGAAATCCCGGTCTCGGCAAAAATCTTTTTGGCTTCCGCGGACGCCAGCCGCCGCGCGAGATCCGCCGCCGCCGCCGGTGCCCCGGCCATCGCCGCCGCATCGTAACTGGTCATGTTCTGGATTTCATCCGGCAGCGGCGCCGCGAGCTTGACCTTGCAGCCCTTGTCCATCATCACCATCAATTCCGAGATTTGCGCGAGGCCCACCGCCTCTGTCGGATGGTCGGCCACGTATTGCATGATGCCGGAGCCGGTTTTGACGATGACCAGTTTTGCGCCGAGCGCATCGGTCAGGCCCAGTTTGTTCAGCAGTTTCTCGGAATAGATGCCGCTGGAGGCCTCGTTGCGCACCACATGGCTGGCGGCCAGCAGCAGTTTTTTGAAGGATTCCGTGTCGGTAACCGCCGGCATCGGCGCATCGGCATGGATCACCACGCCCATGCGCGAACGGCCAAGAAAACCGCGGCTGCCGGCCATCAGTTTGTTCTGCGCTGCGAATTCATCCAGTGCCACGGGTGTCGCCACCACCACGTCGGCTGTTTCGCCGGCGGCCACGCGTTTGCGCACTTCAGGCACCGGTGTGAATTCGATTTCGACCTTGGTGCCGGTATCCTTTTCGAAGGCTGCGGCAACGCGGGCAACGCCGCGTTTGACCGCGCCGGCACTGAGAATTTTGAGGGTGGTCATGACGTTTTTTCAGTCGATGCCGGTGGTCGCCATGGTCGCGCGCGCCGCCGGTGTTGCCAGGAACAGCGTGAACTCGGCAGCCACTACTGCATTGGCGCTGGACTTGGTCACCGCTGCGTCATAGCCGGTAATGCTTTGCAATTCATCCGGCAGCGGACCCGCCAGTGTTATCGCCACACCTTTGTCGACCAGCTCGCGGATTTCCGGCAACTGGCCGGCACCGAGCAGGTTTTGCGTGGACGTTGCCACATGATCCATGACCTTGACGGTATCCGGCTGCTTCAGCGCCTTGTCGGCGGCAAAACCGAGTTTTTCCAGCAGCTTCACCATGGTGTTGCCGCTGGACGCGACATTGACCACCACCGCGTCCGCCGCGGCAATCGCGCGTTTGAAGGATTCCACGCTCGCCAGGTCCGGTGCTGCAGCGCCCTTGCGCATTGCCAGACCCATGCGCGAACGGCCCAGGGTCATGCGCGTACCTGCATCAACCCTGCCCTGCGCGACAAACTCTTCCATCGCCGATTGCGGCGTGACGGCAACATCCACCGCTTCGCCCGCCAGCACGCGCTCACGCACCGTCGGCGCACCGATAAATTCGACAAACACGCGATGACCGCTGTTTTTTTCGAACTGCGCCGCCAGTTGCGTGATGCCGCGTTTGACCGGCCCCGCACCCAGGACTTTCAGTGTTGCCATGATTATTCTGATTCCTTGTAACTGTTTTTTAAATTGCGGTGATTAGGTGATTAAGTAACTAAGTGAAAGACCTTCCCCCACCATCACTTAATCACCCAATTACCTAGTCACCTAATCACGCCCTTAATCCGCCCGGGCGCCGGAATCCTTGATCACCTTCGCCCACTTCGGAATCTCGGACTTGATGTAAGCCGCGAATTTTTCCGCGGTGCCGCCCTCGATGATCGCGCCCTGGCTTTCTAGGAACTTGCTGACCTGCGGATCCTTCAGCACGGCATTGACCTCGGCATTCAGTTTCACCAGCACCGGGCGCGGCGTGCCGGCCACGGCCACCAGCCCGTGCCAGGTCGACGCCTCAAATCCGGGCACACCGGATTCGGCGATGGTCGGCAGGTTGGGCATGGTATCCATGCGTTTGAGGGTGGTGACACCCAGCGGCCGCAGGCGATTGGCATCCAGATGCGCTTTCACCGACAGCGCGGTCGCAAAAATCATCTGGCTGCGGCCGGCGAGCACATCGGTAATCGCCGGTGCCGCACCCTTGAAGGGGATATGCACCATGTCGGTCTTGGTCATGCTCTTGAACAATTCGCCCGCCAGGTGCGCCGCGGCGCCGCTGCCCGAGGATGCGTAATTCAGTTTGCCCGGCTGCGATTTCAGATAACTCACCAGTTCCTGCACCGACTTGGCCGGCACGGAGGGATGCACCACGAGGATGTTCGGCTGCGACGCCACCCACACCACCGGCACCAGATCTTTCGCCGGGTTGAAAGTCATTTTTTTGTACAGCGAGGCATTCGCGGCAAGCACGCTGTTGTTGGCGATCATCAGCGTGTAGCCGTCGGCCGGGCTGGTGGCGACGATTTCACCCGCGACGTTGCCGCCGGCGCCGGGGCGGTTGTCGAAAACGAAGGGCTGACCCATACGTTCGGAGAGTTTGCCGCCGACCAGACGCGACAGGATGTCGCTGGGGCCACCGGGCGAAAACGCGATCACCATGCGCACGGTCTTGGTCGGATAGTCCGCGGCGTGAACCGCGGGCGCAAGGAGCGCTGCGGCGGCCAGCGCCGCCGTAATGATAGAACGTGTCATGTTGTTTTTCTCCTCCAGTAATGGATGCGATCGCAGCGCAACCGGCCCGCAAGCTTAACAACAGCCCCCTCTCCTGACAATGTGAGTGACATGCGCGAGTGGTCTTGATTTCGGGTGACCGCCTGGGCAATGCTGATTTGGGGGCACGGGGTGGCGATGCTATCCTATGCGGGATGCCATACCCGCCGGTCCGCACGGTCCGGAAAAAATCTTTCCAGCGAGGAAATCATTCATGAGCAAGACGCAACGCATCAAGGGCGTGCTCGCCCCCGTGGTCACACCCTTCGACCGCGACCTCAATCCTGATACCGCGCGTTTCATCGCGCATTGCCAATGGCTGATCTCCCAGGGATCAGGACTCGCGGCCTTCGGCACCAACAGCGAAGCCAATTCGCTGTCGGTCAATGAACGCCTGGCCATGCTCGACGCATTGCTCGCCGCCGGCGTCGATCCGCAGCGCATGATGCCGGGCACCGGTTGCTGCGCGCTGTCGGATTCGATCAAACTCACCGAACATGCGGTCAAGGCCGGCTGCGCCGGTGTGTTGATGCTGCCGCCGTTTTATTACAAGGGTGTCAGCGACGAGGGCCTCTACCGCAACTATTCCGAAATCATCGAGCGCGTCGGTGACGACCGGTTGCGCATTTACCTGTACCACATCCCGCCGGTCGCCGTGGTCGGCATCACACCCAAGCTGGTCGAGCGGCTGCTGAAAAAATATCCCACCGCCATCGCCGGCATGAAGGACAGCTCGGGCGACTGGAACAACACCAAGACCTTCCTCGACAACTTCGCCAAGCAGGGCTTCGACGTGTTCGCCGGCAGTGAATCCTTCCTGCTCGCCAACATGAAAAACGGCGGCGCCGGCTGCATCTCGGCCACCGCCAACGTCAACCCGGGGCCGATTGACAAGCTCTACCGCGAATGGAAAAACGCCGATGCCGACGCGCAGCAAAAAGCGCTGGACGTCGTGCGCGGCACTTTCGGCAACAGCAAATACCTGATGATCGCCGCACTCAAGGCCGGCGTTGCGCAGTACAGCGGCGACGAGCAGTGGTGCACCGTGCGCCCGCCGCTGGTGGAACTGAACAAGGAACAGCGCACGTCACTGGCTGCCGAACTGAAAGCCATCAGCTTCACCATGCCGGGACTGAAGGCTACATAAAAATATCAATAAAATCAAATACTTATAACCATACACCTGGAACCCATGTCCGTTAACACCCCCACCGCTGCCGCGCCGCTGTGCGCCGGTCCGGATTTCAATCCGCATCCGCCGAAATTCAAAATGCCGGCGAATGCCTGCGACAGCCACGCTCACGTGATGGGACCTGCCGCGCGTTACGACTATTCGCCGGCGCGCGTCTACACACCGCCCGATTGCCTGCCGGACCAGTACCGCCACATGCTCGACACGCTGGGCGTCAGCCGCGCGGTGCTGATCCAGCCTAGCGTCTATGGCACCGACAATGCGGCGATGCTCGACGCGATGAAAGCGGATCCGCGACGGCTGCGCGGGGTGGTGGTGGTGGATCCGGCGATCAGCGACGCAGAACTGAAGTCCATGCATGTCCTCGGCGTACGCGGCGTACGGGTCAACATCGTCGATGTCAAAGACCGCAAAGCCGGCACCCTGCCGCTGGATGGTTTGCAGCCGCTGGCGGCGCGTATCGCGCCCATGGGCTGGCACATGGAATTCCTGATGCATGCCGACGAGTTTCCGGATCTTGACCGCAGCTTCGCCGATTTCCCGGTGCCGATCGTACTCGGGCACCTGGGTTACATGAAAACTTCGCTGGGCCTCGACAATCCAGGATTCCAGGCGCTGCTGCGGCTGATGCAGGCCGGCAAAGCCTGGGTCAAACTGACAGGACCGTACCGCATTTCCGGCGCAGCGCTGCCGCATGCCGACACTGTGCCGTTTGCGCATGCGCTGCTGAAGGCGAATGTGGAGCGCGTACTCTGGGGCACCGACTGGCCGCATGTGATGCACAAGGGCGCGATACCCAATGACGGCGACCTGACCGACCTGCTGTTGCAATGGGTGCCGGATGCCGCGCAGCGCGAGCAGGTGCTGGTTGGCAATCCCGCGCGGCTTTACGGGTTTTAGGTCAGCTTTATTTCCTTCATATACTGGAGTACCCCGGGATGAATCATGTCCCGGGTCGGCGCTGCGGCCAGGGTGTTGGTCAGCGTCGACTCCTGCGCCTGGTCGAGTTTGGCGGCCAGCGCGGCATGCCCGGTATGCAGCGCCTTCGCCAGCCGGTACGCCACGTCATCCGGCAGTGACGCACGCGCCAGCACGAAGGGCCAGGACCCCACCGAATTGACCGGGCCCAGCTGCCCGGGATAACTGCCCGCAGGCATCGTGGTCTGTTTGAGGAACACATGTTTGGCCTGAATGCGTTTGATTTCATCGGCGCTGGGCGAGATGAAACGCATGCCCTTGGGATTTTTGGCGATGTTCATGAACGGCGGCCAGCCGACACCGCCGCCCCACATCGCCGCCGCTTCACCGTTGTTGACCAAAGGCGGGCCGTCGCCGGCCTTTTCCAGCAGCCGCGCATCGAAATCCTTTTTGATGTCGAGACCGAGGCCGTCCATCACATAACGCGCCAGCACGACAAAACCCGAACTCGAAGCGCCCCAGACCACGGTTTTGCCGACAAGGTCGGAAATCGTCTGGTACGGGCTGTCGGCGCGCACCATGAACATGCCCGCCTGGGAATAAGTGGCGTTGATGATGCGGATATTCTTGCAGGGCGCGCGGCCGATGCCGTTCACCGCTTCATAAGTCACTTCACCGGTGGCCAGCGCGATGTCGAGTTCGCCATTGTCGATGCGACCGACGTTTTCGCCGCTGCCCTTGGTGTTGATCGGCTCGATGTCCAGCGTGGCATCGGCGGCATTGAGCGCTTCGGCATAAGGCCAGCCGTAGGCGGGGAATCCGCCGCCGGGGGTTGCCGTGCCGAGCACCACTTTTGTTTTTTGCGCTGCCATTTTTCCCTCCTCGGTTCGAAAGCCGGAGTTTAATCGGTAATCGCGGCCACGCGTCAATGACAGATGACAACTGGTATACGATCAGCGGATGCAGACCCTGCCCTCGCCGCATCCCGGACGCATCGCCGCGCTGATTGTATTGGTGCTGGGCCCGCTGGTCTGGCTGATGATCGGGCACGGTGAGCCCATCCTGCAGGATCGCGGCTACCACTTATTCGCCGACGGGCGTAGTTGCCTCGGTATTGCCAACTTCGGCAATGTCGCCTCCAACGGGTTGTTCCTGCTGGTGGGCATGCTCGGCATGGCCCGGTGCTGGCGCAAACGGTCGGGTGCCTGGCGATCCTGGCTGGTATTTTTTACCGGCGTTGCGCTGGTGTTTTTCGGTTCGGCGTATTACCACGGCGCACCCGGTGATGACACACTGGTCTGGGACCGGCTGCCGATGACCGTGGCTTTCATGGGGCTGTTTGCGGCGCTGGTCAGCGAACACCTCAATGCAAGACTGGAACTCCCCCTGCTGGTCATTGCCCTGGCGGTCGGGATTTCCAGCGTGTTCTGGTGGCAGTACAGCGGCGACCTGCGGATCTATGTCTGGGTGCAGGGCACACCGCTGCTGGCGATCCCCTATGTGATCGCGGCGTTTCCCGGGCGTTACGACCAACGGCATTATTTGCTGTACGGAGTCGGGCTCTACGCGCTGGCCAAGGTGGCCGAACTGCTGGATCACGAAATTTATGCCGCGACGGGTGCGCTCATCAGCGGCCATTCAATCAAACACCTGACCGCGGCACTCGCCGTGCTGTGTGTACTGCTGATGCTGAAACGGCGTCAGAGTTTGACGCCGGTCGCCTCTTCCCAGTAACGCACGATTTCGGTTTGGTCGACGCCGGCGCCAACCTTTTCAACGGCATCGTCCCACAACTCCGACACTTTTTCGCCCAGCGGCACCGCGGCGCCGATGGCATGCGCGACATCAACGGCGATTTTCACATCCTTGGCGATAAAACCCAGGGCCATGCCGGTGGCGTACTGGTGCGTCAGGATCTGCGGGATCACTTTTTTCCCGATCGGATGGTTGCGCCCGGAACACATGGTCTCCAGCCCGGCCGCCATCATCTTGACGTCGAGGCCGAATTTTTTGCCGATGGTCAGCGCTTCAATCGCGTTGATCAGCGCGCAGGCGTTGACATAATTGGCCAACGCCTTCATCGCATGCGCCGAGCCAACGGCACCGCAATGCGTCACCGCACGGCCCATGGCTTTCAGCACCGGTGTGCAGCGCGCCACCAGCTTGCTGCCGCCCCCCGCCATGATGTCCAGCGTCGCATCCTTCGCAAACACCACGCCGCCCATCACCGGCGCGTCGATCATGTGCAGGCCGAGTTTTTGCAGTTCGGCCGCGGTCTGCTGGGTACCGGTCGGATCACAGGTACCCATGTCGATCAGCACCGCGCCCTGCGTCATTGCGGGGGCCGCACCGCCGGCATCGAGCATCACGGCGCGCACGACCTTGTCATTGGGCAACATGGTGATGATCGCATCGGCGCCGCGTGCCACCTCGGCCAGCGATGCCGCGGCCTTGCCGCCGTGCTGCGCGACGAAGGCTGCGGCCGTTTCCGGCTTGGCATCAAATACGGTGACCTCGAAACCGCCTTTCAGCAGATTCGCCGCCATCGGATTGCCCATGTTGCCGACACCGATGAAGCCGATTTTTTTGATCACCGCCATGCCGTCCTCGCGCTACCAGACCGCTCCGCGCGCGGCGATAGGCCACAGGGCTTCGACCTTGCCGCCGCGCACACAGACATAATGGTCATACAAATTCACCGTCGGATCGCAGTGCCCGGGAATCAGCCTGATCTTGTCGCCCAGCGCGAAACCCGCCGAACCATTCATTTTGATCACGCCGTGTTCATCGGAGGCTTTCTGGAATTCGGCCTGCGGAAAATCGGCGACACGCGGCATGCCGGAGTCAACGCTCGACGCTTTCAGTCCGGCGTCGACGATGGCGATATCGGCCCGGGTGCGGCTCATCACCGTGGTCCACACAAACAGGCTGTGTTCAAAACGCGGGATGCCGCTTTCGGTCCAGTCGTTTTTGGCGTAATCGGCGTCCATGAATATGTACGAACCGACCTGCAGTTCGTCATAGACCCGACTCGCCGCCTCGAACAGGTAAGTGCCGGTGCCGGCGCCCGTGACCTTGCCGCGCGGGAGCCCCGCTTTTTCAATCAGCGCCAGGGTTTTTTCCACGCTGTCGATCGCAGCGTCAATCGCAGTGCGTCGTTCTGCAACCCCGCGCAGATGCTGCGCCCCCCCTTGGTACGCCTGCAGTCCGGCGTAACGCAGGTTTTTGCAGGCGGCAATGGCCTGGGCGATTTTTAATGCCGGCTCACCAGGTGCCACACCGCAGCGGTTGGCACCGACATTGACTTCAACCAGCACGTCGATGGTGACTCCGGCTTCGCGCGCCGCAATATCGATCTGCGCTACGTTGCCGGCATCGTCGGCGCAGACGGTGATCTTGGCTTTTTTTGCCAGCGCCGCCAGCCGTTTCAGTTTGCTCATGCCGACGACTTCATTGGCAATCAGCACATCAGGCACGCCGCCCTCGACCATGGCCTCGGCTTCACTGACTTTCTGGCAGCACACGCCGACGGCGCCCAGCGCAATCTGGCGCAGCGCAATCTCCGGGCACTTGTGGCTTTTGGCATGCGGCCGCAGCATGATCTTGCGGCCGGCGATGGACTCCTTCAGCTTGTTCAGGTTGTTCTCGAAGGCATCGAGATCGAGGATCAGTGCCGGCGTATCGACATCAGCCAGCGCCATGCCTGGCTGTGCGGGAGGGACGCGCGGCATCAGGTGGCCTTCGGGCCGTGGCCCGGATCGTAGTGACCGCCCGCCATGGTGCCGTCAGCCGCCTTGCCGATGATGCCGTGCGACAGATCCTTGACCGCAAAAAACATCGCATCCTCTTCCGGCATCGCAATCGTGTAATGCACGATGTTCGCCGGAAAATACAGCAGCGTGCCGGGGCCGCAGATCTGCTCGGGACCGTCACCGACCTTGACCCGCATCATGCCCTTGACGATGTAGTTCCACTGCTCGTTGGGATGCAGATGCGGGCGCGAGCCGGTGCCTTTTTCCTTGGTCACCAGCGTGCACTGCATGCGCTCGCCTTCGACCACCGGACCCATCGCGGTGGAATAACCGGTGCCGGCCTCGATCTGGTCCATTTCCGTCATCTTGAAAATGAACTTGCCGTTGCCGCCCTTGATGGCACCCTTGGTTTTGGTTTCTGCGGTATCAGCCATGATTGCCTCTTGTTTTCAGATGACCGGCTTCAGGCCGGCCTGTTCAGCGCCATAGGCGCAGCAGGCTTCGTCCTCGTCACCAGTGCCGCCGCTGGCGCCTGCCGAACCGACCACATTGCCCGCGGCATCCTTGATCAGCACAGCGCCGGTCTGCGGCAGGAATTTGCCGTTGGCGGTCGCTGCCAGCGTGATCATGAAATTGGGGTTTTCCTTGGCGCGCCCGGCCAGTGCGCGGCTGGAGGCGCCCATCGCCACTGCGCCCCAGGCCTTGCCCAGCGCAACGTCGAAACGGAACATGGTTGCGTTGTCCTGGCGCTGCGCCGCGACGATATGGCCGGAGGCGTCGAGCACAACCACCGCCAGCGGGTTCACTTTCATTTCCTTGGCCTTGGCGAAGGCTTTTTCAATGATGGTATTGGCCTGCTGCAGTGTGATCTTGGACATGTGTTTCTCCGTGAATGGGTAAAAACAGACCACGCACTGCAGGTCTGTGGAATGGGCTAGCGACTATACAAAGGCGGCGGATTCGGTGTCAACGAATCCGCCCTTACTCAGGCTTTGGGTGCGATCAGCCCTTCCTTTTCCAGCAATTGATAGACACCACCCGCCTGCACCAGCGCCATCAGCGGTGCCGGCAGGGGTTTACCGGTCAGTGCGGTGCCGCGCGTGAGGTTGCGCACTTTCGCCCGCTCGAAATCAAGCTCGGCTTCCTCACCCTCGGTAAAGGCGGCGTGAATGCCCGGGCATTCCAGTGCCGGGAAGGCAAAGTTCACGCAGTTGCGCATGAACAGACCGTTCAGCGATTCGGCGATCAGGCAGGCCAGGCCGAGATTTTTCAGTGAACGCGCCGCGGCGCGGCTGGAACCCATGCCGAAGTTGCTGCCGCCGATCAGGATATCGCCCTTTTTGACCTGCTGCGACCAGCCCGGCCGGTTGGCGCTGAACACATACATCGCCTGCTCTTCGTGCGTCAGGTAGAAGGCCTTGTTGGGCAGAATCAGATCGGTGTTGATGTTGTCACCGACGATCCAGACACGTCCTTTAAAATTCATGATGAACCTCAAAAGCTATTTAACCGCCAAGAGCGCCAAGAAAAGCAAAATCCATTAACAAGAAAAATTTAAACCTTGATTTGCTTTTGACCTTCTTGGCGTCCTTGGCGTCTTGGCGTCTTGGCGGTAAAAATGTTGTTCTCAATTCAAAAACTCCCGCGGATCGGTAATCACACCCGTCAGTGCTGATGCTGCGACCGTCGCCGGTGAGGCCATATAGACCTGCGAACTCGGGTCGCCCATGCGTCCCTTGAAATTGCGCGTGCTCGAAGTCAGGCAGACTTCGTCCGGCCCGAGTACCCCCATGTGCCCGCCGCCACAGGCGCCGCAGGTCGGCGGCGCGATCATCGCGCCGGCGTCGAGCAGCACCTGTATCGCGCCACTGGCCACCACATCGCGATACACCGTCTGCGACGCCGGCGTCACAATAAAACGCACACCGGCTGCGACACGCCGGCCCTTGACCACACGCGCAGCGAGTTCGATGTCGTCCTGGGTGCCATTGGCACAGGAGCCGATGTAAGCCTGGTCGATACGCGTGCCGGCGGTTTTCGCCACCGGCTGCGAGTTGTTGACCACGCTGTCGGGCAAGGCCACCAGTGGCTCCAATGCTGACAAGTCAACAGTACGAACCGCGAGATATTTCGCGTCGGCATCGGGCGTCACCGGTACAAACGGCGCCGGATTGCGCGCTTTGATCCACTCCACCAGCGCGGCATCGGCTTCAAAAGTCGCGAATTCCGCCGACAGCTCGGCTGACATCGCGGTGATGGTCTTGCGCGCATTGATCGACAGCCCGGCAACACCGGAACCGCCGTATTCGACATTCATCGTTGCATGCGCGCCGTGCACACCGGCGATCTGCAGGAAGGCGTCCTTGGCCGTCACCGCTTCGGGGAGTTTGCCGACCAGTTCGTAACGCACGGTTTCGCCGCAGCGGAACCAGGTCTGGCCCTTGATCGCCGCGTAAATGATGTCCGGACCACCGACGCCGCGCGCCAGACAGTTGAACACCCCCGCGCTGCAGGTGTGCGAGTCGCTGCACAACAACACCGAGCCCGGCAGCGCATAACCGTAATCAGCCACCAGCTGATGGCTGATGCCCTGGTTATGGCCGACGTCGTGAAAACGTTTGATGCCGAATTTTTTGACAAAAGCCCGCCCGGTCACCTGCGCCGCAGCGGCCTGTTGCGTCGGCGCCGGCACGCGATGGTCGAAGGTCACCACGATTTTCTCCGGATCGGCGACCTTGAGGATTTCACGCCAGTTGTTGGGCATGAAGTTGTTGTCGAACAGGATCACAGTATCGACATCCACCGTGACCACGTCGCCCGGCACCACGGTCTTGCGGCCGCTTTTCGCGGCGAGAATCTTTTCAGCGATGGTCATGCCCATGGGTCAGTGTCCTGTAGAAATAATGCGAAAACTTTTACCGCCAAGACGCGAAGATCAACAACATTCACCGCCAAGACGCCAAGGCCGCCAAGAAAACCAAAAACTACATAAGTATTTGATTTAATTAAATAATTAAAGCTTTATTTCCACCATTCCGTCTTCGCCCTTGCTCTTCTTGGCGTTCTTGGCGTCTTGGCGGTAAACGAATTTGATTTGCTTTTACTTTTCCCGGCGCCTTGGCGGTTATCAGGTGTACTTCTTTTCCATCTCGTCCAGCACCTTCATGCCCATCAGGTCATTCAGTTCCTCGAACCCGACCTGCAGATCGGTGCGGTCAACGACGGTGTTTTTGCCGACCACTTCGGTCTGGAACACCTCCAGCGCATTCATCATGCCGCGCAGCGCGGCGGTGGTCAGCAGGCGCGGGTAACTGACCGCGGCGACACCGATGTCCTGCAGCTGTTTCGGGCTCATCAACGGCGTGGTTTTGCGCGGGCGCATGCCGAGGCCCATGTTCACGATCAAGGGTTTGGGCACGTTTTTCGCGACCTTGGCGATGTCTTCCTTCGACAGCAGCGCATCGGCGTACATCACGTCAGCGCCGGCTTCGGCGTACATATTCAAGCGGCGGATCGCTTCATCCACGCCATGCGGCCCGGCGGCATCGGTGCGCGACACGATGACAAAATCATTGTCACGGCGCGCGTCGACCGCGGCCTTGACCTTCTGCACCATTTCCTCGGCGGGGATGCAGGACTTGCCGGCCATGTGACCGCAACGTTTGGGCCACACCTGGTCTTCGATCATCAGCGCCGCCATGCCGGCTTTTTCAAACGCGCGCACCACGAAGTGCACCGTCATCGCGTTGCCGTATCCGGTATCGGCGTCAGCGCGCAGCAGCAGGTCCGAACAATCGGCAAGGCGCCGCGCGTTGTTCAGGTTCTCCTCGAAAGTCATCACGCCGCGGTCGGCCCAGCCCATACGACTCTCGGAGACGCCGGCGCCGGAAATCGACGCGGTCTTGAAACCGGCACGCTCGATCAGCCGCACGCTGTAGCCGTCATACACCCCGGGCTGGATCAGGATTTCCTTCGCCTGGATCAATGCCTTGAACTGTTTGCCTTTGCTCATCATGTGAAACGCTCCTGAATAATGGTTGGCGTCATTCTAACAATCACTCGCATACCAGCAGCATCCGGCTATCGGATATTGGACTCATGAACAACTAAAAGCGGGACACTGGACTAGAATGACTGCTGTTACCGGAGGCAATCATGAGCAACCGAACCCGCATTCGGACCAGTACCCAATTACGCCAGCTGCTGCGCGGCGGCAAAACCCTGGTCAAACCCGGCGCCTACAACGCGCTGTCGGCCAAAATCATTGAAAAAGCCGGCTTCCAGTGCTGCGGCGTGACCGGTTACGGCGTGTCGGCCTCCCTGCTCGGCAAACCCGATGTCGGCCTGATCACGCTGGACGAGATCGTGATGATCACGCGTTACATCGCCCGCGCCGTCAAAATCCCGGTGATCGCCGATGCCGACACCGGCTTTGGCAATGCCATCAACGTCATGCGCACCGTCGAGGACTTCATCACCGCCGGTGCTGCCGCAATCCACATCGAAGACCAGGTCGCACCCAAACGCTGCGGCCATGTCGCCGGCAAACAGATCATCCCGCTGGAGGAAATGACCGGCAAGCTGCGCGCCGCCGACCGTGTGCGCCAGGATCTAGATCCGGATTTTGTGCTGATCGCGCGCTGTGACGCCCGCGGTGTTGCCGGCGGCAGCGTCGATGAACTGATCCGCCGCGCCAATGCCTATATCGATGCCGGCGCCGACATGATTTTCCCCGAAGCGCTGACTTCTGAAGCCGAACTGGAGCGTTGCGCCAAGGAGATCAAAGGCCCGCTGCATTTCAACCGCACCGGCGTATCGCCGCGCCTGCACCTGTCACGGCTGAACGAACTCGGCATCGCGATGGTGTCCAACGCCACCGGTTCGCTGCGGTCCTCGACCGTCGCGATGGTCGATTATTTCGCCGAGTTCGCCAAAGACGATGTCGAGGCCGTCAAACGTTTCGAGGCCGCTACCCGCGACCATCCCGCCGGCAACATGCATGCCTTCATCGGCTTTTCCGAAATCAAGAAACTGGAAGAAGAGTTTTTGCCCAGCGCCGAAATCCTCGCCAAATACGAAGGCTCGGTCGGCTTTCAGCCCTAGCCCCAATCAGGTCGCCGGTACAGGCGACCGTTTATTATGAGGAGTACAGACTCATGCCTTCAACATTCATCCGCAGCATCATTGCCGCCGCCGCGATGGCCACTGCCTCCGCCGCGCTCGCGCAGAACTACCCGACACGCCCGATCCGCATCATCGTTGTCAGCACCCCCGGCGGCAGCGTCGACACCATGGCACGCACCGTCGGGCCCAAACTCGCGGAACGCTGGGGCCAGCAGGTGCTGGTCGACAACCGGCCCGGCGCCGGTGGTGCGATCGCTGCCGAAATTGTCGCGAAGTCGCCACCTGACGGTTACACACTGATCATGGGCACCGTCGCCTCGTTCGCCACCAACGTCAGCCTGCATAAAAAGCTGTCTTACGATCCGGTGAAGGATTTCTCGCCGATCTCGCTGGTCGCCACGCAAAACCTGATGCTGCTGGTCCATCCGTCGGTGCCGGCAAAATCAGTCAAGGAACTGACCGCCATCGCCAAAAAACAGCCGGGCAAGCTGTCCTTCGCCTCGGCGGGCAACGGCACCGGTGGCCATTTGTCGGGCGAACTCTACAAAATGCTCGCCCAGATCGACATGCTGCACGTGCCGTACAAAGGTGTGCAGCCGGCCTTGATCGACGTCGTCAGCGGTCAGGTGTCGATGACCTTCGCCAGTATCATTTCAGCCATGCCCCAGGTCAAAAACAACCGCCTGCGCCCGCTGGCAGTGACCGGCGGCCAGCGTTCACCGGCGGCGAAGGAACTGCCGACGATGATTGAAGCCGGCGTCAAGGGTTATGAATCGGCCACCTGGTACGGGTTGCTCGCACCGGCCGGCACCCCCACCGACATCGTCAGCAAACTCAACACCGAAGTCGTGGCCATCCTGAAAAGCCCGGAAATGAATGACCGCCTGTCGAAGGAAGGCGCGGATCCCGTGGGCAACAACCCCGCCGAATTCGCCAGACACATCCAGAGCGAGATCGAGAAATGGCGGAAGGTGATCAAGGCGGCGGGGATACAGCCGAACTGATCGCGACTTCAGCGCAACCAACTCCATAAAACGCGCTTTTTTCAGCAAGAACTTGCCCTAGGCGAATTCCCTGCAAAACCTTAGTCAAAATGTCATAACTATATGCGTTAATGTCTGTCGAGGGCGGCCGGAAAGCAGGGAGGAGATTTCCTATCCCATAAACAGCTCGGAGTACGCGCCGCACTCCCACTCTTTATTTAGCAGGTAGTTATGCGCAATAACTACCAAGCCACCGCCCCGCCATCCACCGGAATGATCGCGCCGGTCATGAAGTTCGATGCATTCGACGCCAGAAGCACAGCGATGCCCTTCAGGTCATCGGGTCCGCCCGTGCGTTTCAGCGGAATCTCGCGCTCGATGTTGTCCTTGTTTTTCACGTACATCTTTTCGTTGATCGGCGTGACAAAAAATCCCGGACAGATCGCGTTGACCTGGATGTTGTGCTGGGCCCATTTCACCGCGAGGTCGCGGGTGAAATTGACCAGCGCGCCCTTGCTGGCGCCGTAGGCGATGGAGTTGTAGGCCGTCGGATTGCGGCCGACGAGGCCGGCGATCGATGCGATGTTGATGATCTTGCCGCGTTTCTGCTTGATGAACTCGCGGCCCAGCGTCTGCGCGCAGAGGAAGGGCGCGGTGATGTTGAGGTCAAACACCTGCTGCCAACGCTCCAGGGGCGTGTCTTCCGGCGGCGCGACCCAGGCGCGGCCGGCGTTGTTGACCAGCACATCGACACGGCCGAATTTTTTCAACACGGCGTCTTTCATCACTTCGACCTGTTCGATCTTGGTGACGTCGCAGCCGATCGCCAGTACTTTGACGCCGATTTTTTCGATCTCCGCCGCTGCGGCTTCGCAGACATCCAGGCGCCGCGAACAGATCACGATGTTGGAGCCGGCTTCGGCCAGCCCTTTCGCCATTTGCAGGCCAATGCCGGTCGCGCCGCCGGTGACCACACTGACCCGGCCTTCGAGATTCATCAATTCCTGGATTTTTGCCATGCGTACTCCTTAAAAATCTTTTTTCCATAGAGGGCACAGAGAACTACAAAATCAATTAACAGGATGTGCAGGATAAACAAGATTAAAAACAGGATACAACTGTCCAGCTTATCGATTAATGGGTTTTAACCTGAAAATCTTGTCCATCTTGTTAAATCGTTTTTGGTTTTTCTCTGTGCTCTCTGTGTTCTCTGTGCCCTCTGTGGCTAATGCTGTTCGCTTTTAACTGTCTTTCAACAGCAGCCCGGCAATGATGTTGCGCTGGATTTCCGAGGTGCCTTCGTAAATGCGCACAATGCGCGCGTCGCGGAAGGTGGTTTCAATGCCGGCTTCGCGCATGTAACCCATGCCGCCGTGGATCTGCACCGCGGCGTCAACCACACGGCCCAGCGCCTCGGTGGAAAACACTTTCGCGGTTGAAGCCTCCATGGTGCCGCGTTCGCCGCGCATCAGGGTGTCGATCGCGCGCTGCGTCAGTCCGCGCGCCGCATCACGCGCCACCGCCATGTCGGCGAGCATCCACTGCAGGCCCTGGTGTTCGGCAAGCTTCTTGCCGCCCTGGCTGCGGGTTTTCATGTACTCGGCGGTCTGGTCGATCAGTTTGTCCATCATGCCGCAGCAGCGTGCCGACACCGTAACCCGGCCCGCGGTCAGGGTTTTCAGCGCCTGCACATAACCCATGCCCTCGGCGCCGAGCAGGTTTTCCGCGGGGATTTCGCAATCGACAAACGACAGCGGCGCCGTGGTGCAGCCGTGCATGCCCATTTTCAATTCATTCTTGCCGATGCTGAAACCCGGCGCATCACGCTCGACGATGAAGGCCGAAATACCCTTGATGCCCTTGCTCTTGTCGGTGATCGCCATCACCGTGAACACCTGCGCCAGACCGGCATTGGTGATGTAGATTTTTTCGCCGTTCAGCACATAACGGTCGCCCTTTTTTACCGCCATGGTACGCATCGCCGCCGGGTCGGAACCCGCCTGCGCTTCGGTCAGCGCGAAGCTGCCGATCCATTCGCCGCTGGCCATTTTCGGCAGGAATTTCTTTTTCTGTGCCGCCGTACCCAGCGCATTGATGCCGGTGGTGCTGATACCGGTGTGGTTGCCGATCAGCGTGGCGAACCCGTAATTGGTCCGGCCCATGACTTCCTCGATCGCGCATTTGCCGGCGAGGTCGAGACCGCTGCCACCGTATTCCTCGGGGATGGTCAGCCCAAACAGGCCCATGTCACGGGCCATCTGGATCAGATCATCGGGAACGGCATCGTTTTCCTCGATGGCACGCGAACGTGGATCCACCTGCTCGCGCACGAAGCGCGCGACCTCGTCGCATAGTTGCTGCACTTCTGTGGAAATGGCCATGCCTGTCGTTCCTCCAGGTGATTAGGTGATTAAGTGACGAGATGATTACCCCGGCCAATCACCAATCACCTAATTACTTAATCACAGTCTTAATCAACGCATCCGCGGCTTTCACGCCTTTACCTTTCGGCAATACGATCAGCGGATTGATGTCGAGTTCGGCGATGTGATCCTTCAGATCGGCGGCCAGCGCCGACAGCTTGACCAGCGCATCGACCAGCGCATCGACATCTGCCGCCGGTTTGCCGCGTGCGCCGGCCAGCACCGGGTAACCCTTGATCTCTTCGACCATTTCACGGGCGATGGCCGGCGTGATCGGCGCGAGGCGGAAAGACACATCCTTCAGCACTTCGGCAAAAATGCCGCCCAGCCCAAACATCACCGCCGGCCCGAACAGTGCATCGTTGGTGATGCCGACAATGGCCTCGATGCCGCCGCCGACCATTTCCTGCACCAGCACACCGTCGATGCGAGCATCGGCCTTGTACGCTTTGGCATTTTTCAGGATTTCGTCGTAGGCCGCGGCCACAGCAGCGGCGTCCGCAACATTGAGCTTCACCGCCCTGGCTTCGGTCTTGTGCGAAATGTCGGCGGACTGCACTTTCATCGCCACCGGGAAACCGATTTTCTGCGCGGCGGCGACTGCGGCGTCGCGGCTGGTCGCCAACTGCTCCTGCGTCACCGCGATGCCGTACTCAGCGAGGATCTGCTTCGCCGCGTATTCGGCGACGTCGCCGGTTTTGCCTTTCAACAGGGCCTGCGCCGCCGGACGGTTGATCACCGGCGGTTTGTCATTTTTCTGCGCTGCATTGCGACGTTTGGCTTCGGCATACCAGGACACCGCCGCCAATGCGCGGCCGCAGCGCACCGGTGACTTGTAATGGGGGATGCGCGCTGCATCCAGCGCGGCATAAGCTTCGGGCGCCACCGCGTCGCGTGCACTCCACGAAATGAATATCGGCTTGTCGGTCTTGGCGGCGACGGCAATGATCTCGGCCGCCACCTTTTGCGCGATTTCACCCTGCAGCGAGGCATTGATCATTGCAATGCAGTCGACGCCCGGATCGTCGTTGATCGCCTGCAGCGTGCGGTTGATCAGTGAGAGATCGTTGAAAATCGCCGCGGTGACGTCCACCGGGTTGCCCACCGAACCGAAGGACGGCACGAACTCCTTCAACTTGGCCACGGTCGTCGGCGACAACTGCGCCATCTGCATGCCGCCGGCGACGATTTCGTCGGTCATCAGGATGCCGGCGCCGCCGGAAATGGTGATGATCGCCAAGCGATTACCTTTCGGCAGCCGGTTGCTGCGCAGCGCGTGGCCGTAATCGACCAGATCCTGAATGTCCTCGACCTGGATGATGCCCTTCTGTTTGAACGCCGCCTTGTACAGCGCCATCGCGCCGCCGAGGTTGGCGGTATGCGAAGCCGCGGCCTTCTGCCCCTGCTCGGTATTGCCGACTTTCCACATCAGGATCGGTTTGCCGGCGGCGAGCGCCTTGTCGCCAACGTCCAGAATACGCCGCGCGTCCTTCACACCTTCAATATAAGTGCCGATGATGTCGGTCTTCGGGTCACGGATGAAATACTCCATGAAATCCAGCGTCGACACGCCGATCTCGTTGCCGGTGGTCACCATTTGCCGGAACGGCAGGCCGCCGTCGAGTGACGACAGGTTCATCACCGAAAAACCGAAACCGCCGGACTGCGACACCATGCTCACCGAGCCCGCCGTGTAATCGGCGTTGAACACCGAGCCGAAGCCCGCATACACCGAGTCGGCGGCGTTGATCATGCCCTGACAATTGGGGCCGATGACGCCGATGTTGTATTCGCGCGCGATGTCGGCCAATTTCTGCTGCAGCGCCACGCCTTCGCCACCGGTCTCGGAAAAACCGGAACTGAAAATGATCACGTACGGAATGCCTTTTTTGCCGCAGGCGGTCAGCATGTCGACGACACGCGAGGCATTGACGAGGATCAGTGCCAGCTCCGGCGCTTCCGGCAGCGCCTCGATCGACGGCCAGCATTTGACGCCGCCGATCTCCTGGTACTTGGGATTGATCGGGTAGAGCTTGCCCTTGTATCCGTGGCTCAGCATGTGTTTCAGCGGCTGGCCGCTGATGGTCACGAAGTCCTGCGAGGCGCCGATGATGGCGATGGATTTGGGGCTGAAAAACCGTTCGATGTCGGTACGCATGAAGTTGCCGGAGTGAATTTTAATTTCGGATTTTTGTTGCGGTTTTTGGTACGAAAGTGCGGCGCTGATTATACGCCGCGGCTTTTGTGCTTTAGCTGCATGTTATGATGCTTTGCATCCCTGATCAGACCATATTATGAGCACCGCTGCTGCCACTGTTTCACCGCCGCGCACCTTCCGTGATGTCTGGCTGATTTCCGCCGGCCACGGCCTGACCCACTGGTATCCCGCAACCTTTTATGTGCTGCTGCCGCTGATCGGCAAAGAGCTCGGTCTCTCCTATACGCAGATCGGTTTCCTGATGAGCGCGCAGCACCTTGCCGGCGCCTTGTCCAATCTGCCCGGCGGCATGATCGTCGATGCCATCGGCAAAAAGGGTTACCTGATGGCCGCCTCGCTGTTCTGGGTCGGCTTTCCGTATGCGCTGATGAGCCTGACTAACAGCATGTGGATGCTGGTGATCTGCGTGATGCTGGTCGGCATCGGCAACAACCTGTGGCATCCGGCAGCGATCCCGACGTTGGCCCATCAGTACCCGAAGCGCAAAGGCCTGGTGCTGTCTTTCCATGGCATGGGCGGCAATATCGGCGAGGCTCTCGCGCCGCTGGCCGCCGGCACGCTGCTGGCCTGGTTCACCTGGCGCGAAGTGGTGGTGATCAACATCGTGCCGGGACTGGTGATGGCGACGCTGATCCTGGTCCTGGTCGGTGCGCTGGCCACCACCCGCACCCCGGTAAGCGCGAAGGACAAAACGGACAAAAAAGATGGCGTCAACGCCGGTAATGACAGCAAGTGGAACTTACGCCAGTACCTGCACGACCTCGGCACATTGATGCGCGACCGTACCCTGATGCTAATCTGCATCAGCGGTGGCTTCCGCACGCTGACCCAGGTCGGACTGATGGTGTTCCTGCCGGTGTACCTGGCCTACGAACAGGGTTATTCGACCATTGCCATCGGTGTGTGCATGACGGTGCTGCAGGTCGCGGGACTGGTCGCGGGACCGATTGCAGGTCATGTCTCCGACAAGGTCGGCCGGCGCCAGGTCGTGCTGTCGAGCATGTTGCTGACCGGTGTCACCATTATCGGCATGGTTTTCGCCGGACAATCCTTTTTGTTCATCGTGTTTGTCGCACTGGTCGGATTTTTTCTCTACGCGATGCGCCCGGTGATGCAGGCCTGGGCCGTGGAAAACACGCCTAAGCGCCTGGCCGGCACCGGCGTCGGCCTGCAATTCACCATCCTCGCCATCGGCGGCAGCATCGCGCCGGCCACCTTCGGCCTCATCGCCGATACCTGGAGCGTGTACACGGCGTTTTATTTCCTCGCCGGCACCATCATTGCCGCCAACCTGCTGGTGCTGTTCATACCGAAAACCGGCAGCCCGCACGCAGCCGGTGCATGACCAGCACCGGCGGCTGGCTGCCCACACGTGAGATTGAACTGGTCGCCGGCACCCCTGCCGGCGGCGGTCAGGACCGCCCGGCGCGGGCGCTGATCAGCATCCTCGAACAGCAGCGACTGGTCGGACAGCCCTTGCGGCTGAACAATATCCCCGGCAAGGGCGGCGGCAACGGCTGGGATTACCTGCGCCAGCACGCAGGCAATCCCCACATACTCGCGATCAACTCACCGACCATCATCACCAATAAACAGCTGGGTGTTGCGGACTTCGACCATGCCGCGCTGACGCCGCTGGCCAACCTGTATACCGAATACATCGCCTTCGTGGTGCGCGCCGACTCGCCGATCCGCAGCGGCGCCGACTTCATGGCCAGACTGGCCGCGGACACTGCCGCTTGCCGCATCGCGCTGGCGACCGCCATCGGCAACATCAACCACATGGCGCTGGCCCGAGTCACGGCACATGCCGGCGGCGACGTCAAAGCATTACAGATCAATGTATTCGACTCCGCGCTGTATGCCGTGGCTGACGTGATCGAGCACCGCGCGGAAGTCGCAGCCATCACCGCGGTCAGTGCAGTGAAAGCCATCTCCGCAGGACAGGTACGCGCGTTCGCCGTATCGGCGCCGCAACGCCTGCCCCGGCTGTATGCCGAAGTGCCGACCTGGACCGAGCTCGGCGTGGACTGCGTCATCGGCACCTGGCGCGGCGTCATCGGCACCGCGGGTTTGACGGCACCGCAGATCGCGTACTGGGATGGCGCTCTGCGCGCCGCCACGGCCACCGCGGAATGGAACGCGGCTCTCGCCGAAAAATACTGGGCCAACACTTATCTGGGTGGCACGGAACTCAGGGCATTTCTGGATCGCGAGCGCGGCGTCATGGGCACGCTGTTACGCGACCTCGGCCTGCTGACCTGATCCCCGCCCGCCGCGGCTCACGGAGCCGCTACCCTGAAATGTTGTAAGCATTTGTTTTTATTGATTTATTTATCAATTCCCGGTGTGTTATCCTTGTCGCCCCCTGCAGCAGTCACATCAGCACCGGAGTTGGCCGCAAATGAAAACCGAAGTACATGTCCACGGCAGTATTTTTTTGTGCAAAGGCGTGCGCCTGGCGCAGGTCGAACTCGCGCTGCGCCCCTGGCTGGATTACGTCGACGCCGATCATCTTGCCGACGCAAAAAGCCTCGAGCGCGAAGAACCGGGCATCGTTTATGACGCGGGTGAACGCGTGGTCAGCATCTGCTGGACCGGCGACGTCGGCCGCAGCTTCCATAACAAACTGACGGAAGCCTGCAACAGCCTCGGCCCCCTGACCGAATACGCCTCCGAAGTGGAAGTCACCTATTACCCGGACAGCGGCGAAGACGAGTTCTACCAGTTTTTTGTCGGACCGTCGCCGGAAGCGATCCACGAGTTCCGCCGCCAGTGCGTGACCGAGGACATCAACCACATGTTGTCGCGCCACCTCGGCAAACCCGAGGTCGAACAGGTCACCGCGCTGGTGAGCAAGATGTTTGACGCGCACACACCGCAAAAAACCGCGGGTGACGCACCGGCTGCCACGACCACTTCCACCGTCATTCCGCTGCATCCGCGCAACCGGCACCTGCATTAAAGGCAGCACGAACCGCGCATCAATCACGGCGGCCAGCAACGCGGTGGCCGGCCGCGCCGCGAAGCTGCCAATACCCGTCAGGCACCCGGACCGGCTTTTGCATATTGAACAGATGCCCATCGCCGCATTTATTCAGGAACACCCGCGCATCAAGCCGTGTTGACGTATTCCAGGGGCAAATTTAATATCAAATCATCAGCATGCAGCGGCGGCGCCCCGCCTCAAACCGTTCTGAAGGAAACCGCATGGACCACTCCATCCCGAACATTGAACGCATGCTGAATGCCCGCTCTGATTTTCCGGCGCTCGAGCGGTGGACTTACCTCGACCTGGGCGGCAGAGGCGTACTCTCCAGGACCGTGCGTGCGGCGATTGACGCGCATCTTGATGAGCGCACATTCAACGGCGGCGACAAGGAACTCATGTTCCGCCGCACCGAGGCCGTTCGTTCGACTTTTGCCCAGTTCATCAACGCCTCCGCGGATGAAGTGGCTTACACCAAGAACGTGTCGGACGGACTCAACATGGTCGCCACCGGCCTTGAATGGAAGCCGGGGGATAACGTGATCGCCTGCAGCGATCTGGAACACCCGAACAATGTCTATCCATGGCTGAACCAGGCAAGAAACGGCCTGACGCTGCGCCCGATTCCGCACCGGCAGGGTCACATGCCGGTGGACGAAATGATTGCGGCCATCGACGACCGGACCCGCGTACTGACCGCATCGACCGTGACGTTCTCCCCGGGATTCCGTACCGACATGGAAAAACTCGGCCGCGCCTGCCGCGCCCGCAATGTCTTGTTCCTGGTGGATGCCGCCCAGTCAGCCGGAGTACTGGACATCGATGTGGAGCGGTCGGCGATAGACGCACTTTCGGTTTCAACCCAGAAGGGACTGCTGGGTTTGTACGGCATGGGTTTCCTCTATATCCGCAAACAATGGGCCGAGCAGATGAAACCGGCCTACCTGGCGCGTTTCGGGGTTGATCTTGGAGACTCTGACGCGCATGAATCGGACGTTGGGGATGCTTCTTTCGCCTTCATGCCGGGGGCGCGACGCTTCGATCTGGGCAACTACAATTACATCGCCATTGCCGCAGCCGAGGCATCACTCGGCTTTCTGCAGAACCTCGGCATACGCAACATCGAAGCCTATACCGTGGGGCTCGCCCACGCTCTGGCCAAAGGCCTGATTGAGCTGGGTTACCCCGTCTGTGGCGGTGCACCTGGCGCCCATGTCGGTCACACCGTCACCGTGGGCCAATACGGATCAGGGGGCGACAAGGCAACCAGCGACGAGAAAATGAACCGGTTTTATCATCACCTGCTCGAAAATCGCGTCAAACTTTCAATGCGTCGTGGTGTGCTGCGCTTTTCGCTGCACGCTTACAACAACATGGATGATGTGAACCGGGTGCTTGAACTGGCGCGCGGCCTTGCCGGCCGCCAATGACAGATAGAAAAGCTATCTGCGTTTTCTTTCCTCCCCCAGCCGCAGCGCCGGCATGCGCAGGCTGAAAAATATCGCCGCAAAACGGATCACCACGATCGCCGCCATGCCGGCATGGCCCGCGGTCGAGCGCTCGAAGCCCGCAGCCTGCAACAGCAGATAAACCACGATGCCGGCAATCGCAGCGGTCGCGTAGATTTCCCCGTCGCGCAGCAGCAGCGGAATTTCGGCGAGCAGCATGTCGCGGAACACGCCGCCGGCGACGCCCGTCATGGTGCCGAGGATGACCACCACGATGCCGCCAAAACCAGCCGTCTCGGCAATACGCGCACCGCTGATCGCAAACAGCGCCAGCCCCAGCGCATCCGCGACCAGCAGGGCACGCAGCGGCAGTTCGCGAAAACGCACGATCAGCAGGGTCAGCAGGGTCGCCGCGAGTATGGTCCACAGATAGCCGGTATCGGCCACCCAGAACACCGGATGGCGGTCGATCAGCAGGTCGCGCAGCGTGCCGCCGCCAATCGCGGTCACCGTGGCAATGACCAGCACGCCGAACCAGTCAAGATGTTTGCGCCCCGCCGCCAGCACACCGCTGGTGGCGAATACCGCGACGCCGAGGTAATCCATCGCCTGCAATGGTGTAATAGAAAACATGAGCGGCAGGTTCATAAATGGCTGATCTTTCCTTAATACACAACACCACCGTTCGGGCTGAGCCTGTCGAAGCCCGCCCTTCGACAGAGCCTGTCTTGAGCTTGTCGAAGGACTCAGGGCGAACAGAATTGGCTCGCCGGCAAGTATGAGAACCCGAAAACCAAATCTCAGCTGCGCTTCTGCAGCGCGTCCTTGCGGAAACTGATGGTCGCTTCCGGATCGACCTTGACGTGGATGATCGCGGGTTTGCCGGCCTTCAGCGCATCACGCAGCGCATCCGCGGTTTCACCCGGCGCGGTCGGATGGTAACCATTGCCGCCGGTGAGTTTCATCACTTCATCAAAACGCGGGCTGTGGACATGGGCGCCAATATAACGTTCCTGGTAAAAATCGCGCTGGTAGGCGATTTCCGAACCCCAGGTGCCGTTGTCCATCACGATGCCGATCGCGGGTATGTTGCTCGCCACCGCGGTGGTCATCTCGCCCATGGTCATACCGAAGCCGCCGTCACCCATCAGCGAAATCGCCGCGCGATGTGGAGCCGCGACTTTTGCGCCGATCGCCGCCGAGTACGAAAAACCGACCATGCCGCAATCCAGCGGCGTCAGCAACGCAGGCGCCTCGTAACAAGGCAACTGGTCCGTTGCCTGGAACCCGGTGGTGCCTGCATCCAGCGTGAAAATCGAATTGCGCGGCGCCGCCTTGCGCACCTCGGCATAAATCACATCCGGGTGCATCGGGGTACCGGTGCGCGCGCCGGAAGCTTCGCGTTCCGCCCACAGTGCTGCACGTGCCTTGAAATAGGCCTCGTTGCGCGTACGCCAGGGCGCAGCATCGGCAGCCACCGGTTGCATCAGCGCGGCCAGACCGTCGATCACTGCGCCCGCATCCGCCGTCACCGCCAGCGCGGTCGGGAAAAACCGGCCCAGCGCCATCGGATCGATGTCGACCTGGATGATTTTTGCGGTCGGTGAAAGGTCGGTGTATTTGTAGAAGGTGGTGTTGAAGCCGAGCCGCGTGCCGAGCGCGATGATCAGATCGGCTTCGCGCATCAACGTACTCGCAACAGGATTGCCGCGCGGACCGACACCGGCGGCATGCAACTGGAAATCCATCGGCAGGATGTCGGCGTGCCCCGCGGAACTGGTCACCGGAATCTGCAGTTTTTCGGCGAGTGCGGCGAGCTTGCCGCTGGCGCGCGACCACTTGATGCCGGCACCGGCGTGGATCACCGGTTTTTTCGCGGCCAGAATCAGCCTGCGTATTTCCGCCAAGGTTTCGCCATCAGCCGCCGGCGGCTTGATATCCACATTCACGCGCTGCGGAATGTCGGCGTCGATGCTGTGGTTGAAGAGGTCACGCGCGATGTTCACCACCACCGGCCCGCGCCGGCCGGAATTGGCGATGCGGAAAGCCTCAAGGATGAATTCCGGAATACGTTCCGGCCGCGGCACTGTCATCACGCGTTTGGTCACCGGCAGGAAGAGCGTGTTCTGGTCGATTTCCTGGAACGCATCGCGTCCGAGATGCTCAGTGGACGCCAGGCCGGTTATGGCCACTACCGGCGAATAGGCAAATTTCGCCTGCGCCAGTCCCAGCACCATGTTCGCCGCACCTGGTCCGGCCTGGCCACAGATGAACACCCCCGGCGTTTGGGTGACACGGCCATAGGCATCGGCCATGTGCATACCGCAGTTTTCGTGGCGCACGCCGATGTATTCGATTTCTTTTTTGACGTCGTACAGCGCGTCATACATTTCCAGCGTACTCGAGCCCATCAGGCCGAATACCTTGGTCACGCCGGACGCGCGCAGCGCTTCCACCGCGGCGACGCCGCAACGCATTGTTTTTGCCGCCATTTTCCCCTCCGCCTGATTTGTGTCCCAATTACCTTATTTCTTCAGCACATCCGGATTCGCGACGTTGATCGGTTTGCCGGCAATGAAAGCGAGGATCTGTTCCACCGCGGCACTGTAATAGGCCTCGTAGGTCGCTTCCTCGACATAACCCAGGTGGGGCGTACACACCACATTGTCCATGCCGATCAGCGGATGGCTGGCATTGAGCACCGGTTCGTCCTCAAAGACGTCAATCGCGGCGCGCCCCGGTCGCCCCGCCTTCAGCGCGGCAACCAGCGCATCCTTGGCGATAATCGGCGCGCGGCTGGTATTGACGATCAGCGCTGACGGTTTCATCCGCGCGAGGTCTTCCGCGGTGACGATGCCGCGGGTGCCGTCGTTCAGCGGCAGGTGCAGTGAAATCACGTCGGACCCGGCAAAAAACGCCTCGCGGCTGACCGCTACTTCATAACCTGCAGCGCGCGCCTTGGCGGTGGACCCATCGCGTCCCCAGCACACCACGCGCATTCCGAAAGCCTTGCCGACCTGCGCCACCAGGCTGCCGATGCGGCCGTAGGCATAAATGCCCAGGGTCTTGCCAAAAAGTCCGGTACCCACCGAGCCCTGCCACTGGCCGTCCTGCAGCCGCCGCACTTCCTGCGGAATCCGGCGCAAGGCGGCAAGGATCAGCGCCCAGGCCAGTTCCGCCGTCGGATTCGGATTGCCGGCGCCGCCGGCCGAAATCACAATGCCTTTCTCGGTACAGGCTTCGATGTCGATGTGATAGGCATTGCGCCCGGTCTGGCTGACCAGTTTCAATTTCGGCAGTTTCTCGATCACCGCGCGCGGCAGCTTCGAACGCTGTTGGGTCAGCACCAGCACCTCGGCGTCTGCGATCCGCGCCGCAAGTTTGGCCGGATCTTTTTCGGTGTCGGTAAAGGCGATCAGTTCATGCCCCGCCAGCTTTTTGCTGCACTCCAGTTTGCGGAAGGCATCCTGGTAATCGTCGATGATGGCAATTTTCATATTGGAGTCCTGATGGTTGCTTTGTAAACGTCTCTGGATTATATCGGTCACAGATGCGCGACCCGATCAGCGCCGCCGGCTCAGCAGCCCGCCAACGCTCAGCATGGCGGCATTGGCAATAAACACCGGGGCGACGCCGAAGGCCGTGCCCACGGCACCGAAAAACAGCGGCACAACGATGTGAGTCAGGTTGTTGATGGTCATGCGCAGACCCAGCGCCTCGCCGGAGCGCCCCTCGGGCGCCCGGGCGTAAATCATCATCAGCGTCAGCGGCTGGCCGCAGCCGGTGCCCAGTCCGAGCAGGAATGCAATGGCGCCCAGCAGCAGGCCGCTCTCCACCAGCGGCAACAGCAGGTAGGTGCCGGCGGCGATGAAAATGGAGCCGATCAGCACCTGTTCCTCGCCGAAGCGCTTGACGATCTGCGGCAGGATGGTGCGCACGATGAAAGCGGCGGCGGCAAACATCGCCAGCACCATGCCGATGGCTGATGCGGACAGGCCGATGGCATGGCCGTAAATCGGCATGTAGAACTGGAACAGGTCGATGGCGGTGAGAATGATGCCGCTGGTGATCAGCGTACGCCGCAATGGCGGATTGCCCAGCAGTCCGACCGCGTAGCCCCCCGCCTCGCTGTTTTTTGCCTTGCCGCCGCTCAGCGCCGCCAGGCCGCGGCGCGCACTGAACATGATCACCGCTGAAATGGCCGGGAGCACGGCGATGCACAGGTAACCGATGGCATGGCCGAAGGTGTCGATGGCAAAGCCTGCAATCAGTGGGCCGAGGAATCCGCCGCTGGCGATCATCAAACTCAAATTGCTGAAATTGCGCGTACGGGTATCGGCACTGCTCAGCATGCCGATCAGGTTCTGCACCGCGACGTTGTAGAACACGTGCGACAAACCGAGCAGCAGGGCCGACAGGTACAGCGTGTGTAATGACGGCAGCGTGCCCGGCAGCACCAGCGACAGCGACATGCCCAGCGAGCCCAGTGCCAGCGGCCAGCGCACGCCAAAACGGTCGATCATTTTTCCGGCGTACAGCGCCAGCAGCATCGGGCACAGGGCATACAGGGCAACGATGACGCCAAGCATGATCTCCGGCGCGCCGAGTTCCAGCGCAAACAGCGACACCAGCACCTTGCTGCCGCGGAACGCGCTCATGTTCAGCAGCAACACCAGCAGGGCGAGAAAAATCGGCATCAGGCGGCCGGACGTTTGCGGGCGTACCAGTTGCCGGCTGCGATCACGCAGGCATTGGCCCAGAACACCGGCGCCAGGCCGAGAACCGCGCCGACCGCGCCGAACAGCGCCGGCACGACGACATGCATGGCATTGTTGATCGCAATGCGCAGGCCCAGCGATTCGCCGCCGCGTCCCGCAGGCGAATAACGGTAACAAAGGATCACCGTCAGCGGCTGGCCGAGTCCCATGCCGAGGCCCAGCATGAAACAGATTGCGGCGAGCACGATGGCGCTGGTGAAAAACGGGATCAGCGTGAACATCGACGCCGCCAGGAACAATGCGTAGAGCAGGGTTTTTTCCTCGCTGTAACGGCGCACCAGGGCCGGCAACACCGCACGAGACACAAAGGTCGCGGCGGCCGCGGCGCCAAGGACCATGCCGATCGCCGAAGCCGACAAACCGATCTGGTGACCGTAGAGCGGGATGTAGAGCTGGAACAGGTCGATGCCGGTCATGACCACCGCACCGGCAATCAGCACGCGACGCATGTCGGCATCGCGGAGCAGGTCCATCATGCGCTGGCCGGCGGGCGCCGGTGCCGGCTTGCGGTGACGCGGCACACGCTTGGCCAGTACGGCAATCGCGATGATTGAAGTCGCGCTCAGCAGGCCGAGATAGAGAAAGGTCGGCACATGGCCGGCATGGTCGATTGAAAAACCGGCAAACACCGGACCGACAAAATCGGCAACCGCCACGATCAGCGCATAGTTGTTGAAGTTTTTGGTTCGCGCCATACCCTCGCCCAACGTGCCAACCAGCGACTGGAAAGCAACCTGGCCGATGATGAAACCCAGGCCGGTCACCGCCGCCCCGATGAACAGCAGCGGCAGGCTGGGCGCGAACCAGGGAAGCACCACACCCACGGTACACAGCGCCATGCCGACAATGATCGGTACACGCGAGCCGTAACGGTCGGCAATCCGTCCGGCCTTGACCGCGAGCAGCAGCGGAAACACGCCGTAGGTCGCAAGCAGCAGGCCGATCAGCAGCGGCGAGGCATTGAGTTCCAGGGCATACAGCGTGTTAAGCACACGCACGCCCTTGTAGGCGCTGTTCCACAACAACACCACGAGCATGATCTGGTAAATCGTGATTAGGCGGGACGGGGCGTTGCCCGCGGAGGGATTTTCAGACATGGGAGTTAGGGCCTGTTAACCATTACTTCATGAGTGCGACGGCGACGATTTGGCCCTGGGACGTGAAGCTCCGAGCGCGGTTTGCCCGTCGGCAAATAAGCGAAGGGGCGACAATGGCCCGGGGCCAAATCGTCCCGTCCCTGCGGGTTGTATCCAAAATCGCCACTGGCTGCGTTGCCTGCCTCGCCCATATTCTCGATATGGGCCGCGGCACGCGCCTTGCCATTGACAATTTTGGACACAACGCATCTCACGAAGTAATGGTTAACAGGCCCTGATGATTTTACCGCAGCGCACCTGACTGCTTCGCCTCAAGTCCATGAAGTAGAATTCGTTCCTTTTCACGACATTTATGGCCCTGCCCTCCCTGCACGCTCTGCGCCACCGCAATTTCCGGCTGTTCCTGACCGGCCAGATTTTTGCGTTGATCGGCTACTGGATCCAGATCGTGGCGCAGAGCTGGCTGCTCTACCGGCTCACCGGATCGGCGACGATGCTCGGCGTCATGGCCTTTGCCGGCAGCCTACCCATCCTGCTGCTGTCACCGCTGGCGGGACTGTGGTCGGATCGCTGGAACCTGCATCGCGCGATGTTCGCGACGCAGGTCCTCGAACTGCTGCAGGCCGCAACCCTCGCTGCGCTGGCACTGGCCGGCATCATCGCCCCTTGGCATATCATCACGCTGGCGATGCTGATGGGCGTGCTGGTCGCCTTCGAACTGCCGATCCGCCACGCCTATCTGCTGGAACTGGTCGACGGCAAGGAAGACCTGCCCAATGCGATTGCACTGACTTCGCTGATGGCCAACAGCGGCCGCATGGTCGGACCCGCGATTGCCGGCATCCTGATCGGCGTGCTGAGCGAGGCGCACTGCTTCCTGATCAATGCGCTGAGCTATATCGCGGTGGTGATTTCCTTCATGATGATCCGCAGCCGGCCGCAGCCGCGCAAGCCGGTCAAGACCTCGGTACTGGCCGGCTTGCGCGAAGGATTCGGCTACGTCTGGCACACGCTGCCGATCCGCGCGCTGCTGCTGACATTGGCCGTCGTGGCCTTCGTCGCCACGCCTTATTCGGCACTGATGCCGGTGATGGTGCGTGAAGTGTTCAGCGGCGACGCCGACCTGATGGGTTTCCTGATGAGCGCATCAGGCGGCGGCGCCATCTGCGGCACGCTGTACCTGGCTTCCAGAAAAAACGCCCGCGGCCTAATCCGCCTGATCATCATCGCCGTGTTCTCGGCAGGCACGGCGCTGGTGCTGTTTGCCAACGCGCCTTCGGTATGGCTGGCACTGATGCTGCTGCCGGTCGTCGGCTTCGGAATACTGGTCACCTCGGTATCGGTCAACACCATCCTGCAGACCATCGTCGACGACGATAAACGCGGCCGGGTGATGAGCCTCTACACCGTGGCTTTCCTCGGCATCATGCCCTTCGGCGCGCTGGCGGCAGGCGCGATCGCCGACATCATCGGGCCACGCGCGACACTGACCATCGGTGGATTGTGCTGCGTAGCCGCGGCGCTGGTGCTGGCGCGCAAGCGCCATGACATCAGGGCGGGGATACGGCCGATTTACGAGAAGCTGGGGATAGTGCGACAGTAAATCGCGGGGACAGAGGCAACGTAACGTCTGCGTTGCACGCGTTCAAAGGTGCGCAGCGGAGCCTTACGGCGTCCACTTCAGAACGCATGGTTATGCGGTTTCGACTTCGATAACCTCACTGGAACTGGAGGGAGAAGGGACCGGGTGGCCGTCTTCCCGGAGACCTTCGAGGTGAAATTCGATGGACTCACGTATCAGAGTCAAGACCTCTTCTCTCGATTCGCCCGCCGCAATACAGCCTGGCAAATCGGGTACGTAGGCGCCGAATGACTGCGGCCCTTTTTCAACGATAACCAAATAACGCATGGCATTTTCTCCTACTTTTTTGAGACCAGCCTGCTTCAGCTCACCATTGAGAGTCTCCGGCGGATTATCCAAAAAAATGTGGTCAGTGTAAGTTTTAGACGATTTCCTTCGACTCGATTTATTCGCAGGCATTGGCATACCCTTCTGACCAAAAGTCCGTTAATTCATTTTTTGCAAAAAATGCTTTCTCAGCTTCGTCCTTGCTTGAATATGAACCGAGAATAAAATGAATAAAGTGCTTAGATTTTTCATCACGTTCAATCCCAACAATTGACCATTTACTATCTGCCCACTTACTCATGGCCAAAATAGATGATTTTTTCTTAAGGATTACGGACCGAATTACTGTGAGCTTGAGGGAAATATCATCATCCTCACTATAAGCTAACACCGCACCAACCTTTAGATTTTGAAAGTAGTCTTCAATCGGATCCACTCTGAACCCCTGAGGACAACAAGGAAAATACGCATTCGCTCGCCACATATATTGCGCACACCATGGGGTTAAAGCCATCTCAAGTCCCGGCTCTCTACCTAGACCGACCTCCCATCTCTGTAGCGGTTTGTAGACTCTTTTGCCAAAAGAACTTTTATGCTTAATTGCGCTAGTTGATTTTGCGGTTTTTTTATCTGAAGCTGCCCAAAGAGACATACGCATCATGCAATTCTTTGCCTCTTCTGGCGTAACCGTCCGCATCCACTTGAAATTCGGATCACCTCTAAGCTCATTTAGCATTGAAGGGTTTTTAAGAAACGCCTCAATACTTCCGCATAAATATTCAATTTTTTTTCGTGTTGCCGGATTTTTAAGAGCATTTTCTAAGCGGGTAAGCCATCTCAGATTCTCAGGACGATTGTTCTTACAATTTGAATCAATGTGATCTACCACATAACTTGGTGCTGGAGGCTCCCCAAGGAAAGCGACCGCAACAATTCTATGAATTCGAACACTTGAGATGCATAGATATGGATGAGATGAATTTTCCTTTCCAAAGGTCCACTGATTATCACTGGGACGCGCACTGAATCGCCCCCGGTTTCCTAGACACTGGCGAGCCTCTCAAAATACTGCTTCTCGTAGTTTACCGGTGACAGACCATCGCTGTAACTGTGGCGCCTGACCGGGTTGTAAAACATCTCGATG
>JAIETP010000032.1 GCA_019744975.1 Burkholderiales bacterium | reverse complement strand
TAACGTAGAGCTAACCGGCGCTGCGCGGCTTTATCGCGCAGCGTCCAGCGACCGAAGGGAGCGAGGTTGAGCGCCATGTTAGGTTTCATCTTGGTTGTTCTGGGCCAAATATTTCTTCGCCTCTAGGGCTTCGTATATCTGGTTTGCCAACTCCATGTCATGTGGTTCAAATTCTCGAACTGCCAAGAGTCCAACGTTAATTTCGGAAAGTTCTTTGGCGTTGAATTCTTTACCGGATAGGCAGGTAAGAAGATAGGACAACTGTTCCTCCGCTATTTGGAAGGGAAGATGGTTTGGTTTTTCTTTCAACCTAGACCGGCAAGTAGCAAGAGCCCTCTCAACATTGTCTTTATGCTTCAGTTCGTTGGCTGTCATTAGTGAAACCTAACTTTAATTTAGGGCGACAGTTTTGCCGGATAACCTGCCGCACTGTCTCCCTAACTTGCCGTCTAATTTCGTGGGAAAAGAGTTCTGCATCATCTGCTTAACCCCCACCTTGTAAGCCTGCATACAGTATTAAATTTCGCGCAAAAGCGGCATACCGCCTTGCGTAAAGCATACCAACCGACACATGAAACAACGCTAGAACAGAGTGTCCCGGTGCCCAGATAAAAATACCAATAAAAACAATTGCTTATGTAATTTTTGCGGAAGCTGTCAATCCAGCTTGATCCCCGCCGACTTGATCACCTTTGCCGACAGTGCCAGGTCATCCTTGATGAATTTGCCGAACTCTTCCGGCGACTGGGTGCGGATGTCGAAGCCGATGGATTCCAGCCGGCCTTTCAGGTCGGGTGAATTCAGCGCGGCGATGATGTCCTTGTTCATCTGGCTGATGATGGGGCGCGGCGTGCCGGCGCGGCCGACGACGCTGAACCAGGTGCCGGATTCATAACCCTTGACTCCGGCCTCTCCGGTGGACGGGATGTCGGGGAAATTGGGATGGCGTTTTTCTGAAGCGAAGGCGAGGATTTTCAGTTTGCCGGGTTTGGAGAAGGGCAGCACGGTGGCGATGCCGGTGATGACAAAGCTGACCTGGCCGCCGACCACGGCTGCCGCCGCCGGACCTGAGCCCTTGAACGGCACATGCAGCAGTTTGACGCCGGTGATGTATTCGAGCAGTGCGCCGCCGAGGTGGTTGGTCGAGGCTGTGCCCGGCGTGCTGTAGCTGATGCTGCCGGGTTTGGCCCGGGCCAGCGCGAGCAGTTCCGGCATGGTGTTGGCGGCGACCGACGGATGCGCGGCGATGACAAAAGGCACATAAACCGTCTGCGTGACCGGCGCGAAATCGCGCAGCGTGTCGTAGGGCAGCTTGCTGACCACATTGGGGTTGATCGACAGCGTGGTCGCCGTCGCCAGCAGGATGGTGTAACCGTCGGGTGCGGCCTTGGCCATCAGGTCGGCGCCGATGATGGTGCTGGCGCCACCGCGGTTGTCGACCACGAACTGCTGGTTGTATTTCTCGGTGAGTTTTCCGCCGATGCCGCGGGCGACGATGTCGGTGGTGCCGCCGGGCGGGTAGGGCACGATGAAACGCACCGGGCGGCTGGGCCAGGTTTCGGCGGCCTGCGCCATTGGCGCCGCAGCCTGCATCGCGGCGATCAGGACGGCACGGCAAATGACGGCTTTGTGTTTCATCATGTTCTCCTCGCGGTTTGGTTTTATGGTTTTTCAGCCTGTTCCAGGCCTTTGCTGCTGAACAGTGTCGCATGCGCGGGCGCCGCGAAGAAATCGAGCATGGCCTGCGCGGCAGCGGCATTTTTTGACGCGGCAAAAATGCCGGCCGAGGTTTCGAAGGTCTTCTGCACGGCATCCGGCACCGGGCCGACCACCTCCAGTCCCGGCACCGCCATCAGCTCCGGGATCTGCTGCAGTGCGATGTCGGCTTCGCCGGCGACCACGACCTTGCCGATGTAACCGCCGGGGCGGGTCACGGTTTTGCTTTTCATCTGTTCCGCGATGCCGAGTTTTTCGAGCAGGGTCGGGATGTACATGCCGCTGGCGCCGTGTACGGTGTGGGCGATGGATTTTGCGGCGAGCAGCGACGCGCGGAAAGCCTCGACCGAACGGATGTCGGGGTGCGGAAAACCGCTGCGTACGCCGACGCCGACGATGGCGCGGGCAAAGGCGCGGCGGCTGGCGGGCAGGACGATGCCGGCCTCGGCCAGTTCCTTCACGGCGCCGGTGCCGAGCACGATGGCATCGCCCGGTTCGCCGGCGCGGATTCTGGCGACCATGGCTTTGGCCGAGTCGCCGCTGACCGAAACCTGGTTGCCGGTGGTTTTTTCGTAGGCGGGGATCAGCACATCAAGAACGGTGAGGGTGCTGTTGGAGGTGAGTATCCGGAGTTCCATGGTGGTTTTCAGTTCAGCGGCTGCAGGGTGCGGGCAAATTCGGCATCGACCGCTTTTTCATGGGCCAGTACTTTTTGGATGCTCGGCCGCTGCTGCAGGCGTTCGTAATGCGCCATGCAGTGCGTGAAGGGCGACAGGTCGAGTTTGAAAGTGACGGCGCGGCGGAAACACCAGAAAAAATAAGCGTCGGGCGTGGTGAAATGCCCAAGGAAAAACTCGCGGCCGGCGAGCAGGCCGTCGGCGATCCTGAAATCCTCGAACAGCAGTTTGTTGCCGACGCGTTTGACGGCCTCGGCGGAATCAGGAAGATCACAGTAGTTTTCCGGTCGCGCATTGGGGGTCAGGTGCGGGTGGATGGTGGAGGCAAACCAGGCCATCAGCGAAATCGCCTTGATTTCCAGTTTGGGGTCCGCAGTCAGCAGTCTGGCCTGGGGAAAGTTGCGGTGGATCCAGATCTGGATCGCGACGTTTTCAGTCAGCGGCTCGCCGTCGATGACCAGCACCGGCACCTTGTGTTTGGGGTTGAGCCGCAGGTACTCCGGTGTTTTCAACTGGCCGGAACGCGAATTCATATTGTGCACCGTGAATTCCGCGCCGGCTTCGGTCAGCGCCACGTAGGGCACCAGCGCGCAGGTCTTGGGGGCGTAATACAGTTCGAGTTTCACTTGCGGGCTCCTCCGGCGGTAAAAATTTGCATATGGGAAGCCCACCCCCACCCTAACCCTCCCCCTGAAGGGGAGGGAATCCCAAAGTAACTCCTTCCCCTTCAGGGGGAAGGCTGGGATGGGGGTGGGTACAACTTGAGTCCCCTGCTGATTCAGCTTGCTGCGTATATCAAATTGTGTTTTCAGAACCAAAAATCACCGTGCACTGGCTCGACAGCACGCCACCGTTACCATGCGCGAGCGAGACGTCACAGTTCTTGACTTGACGCTCACCACATTCACCACGCACCTGGCGGATGGCCTCGATCATCACCAGCAGGCCGTACATGCCGGGATGGCAGTACGACAGGCCGCCGCCGGAAGTGTTGACCGCCAGTTTTCCGCCCGGAGCAATGCCGCCGTCAGCGACAAATCGGCCGCCTTCGCCTTTCGGCACGAAGCCCAGGTCTTCGAGGAACAGGATCGGCGTGATGGTGAAGGCATCGTACAGCGACAGCATTTTGACGTCCTTCTGCGTGACGCCGGCCATTTTGAAGGCCTGCGGGCCGGACACCGAGGCGCCGGTCACCGTGAAGTCGGGCATACTGGAAATATTGGCATGCGACAGCGTTTCGCCGACCCCCAGCACGTACACCGGTTTTTTCTTCAGGGTCTTCGCCCGTGCGGCCGAGGTCAGCACGATGGCGCCGCCGCCGTCGACCACCAGGCAGCAGTCACGCACGGTGAACGGGTAGGACACCATGCGCGCGTTCAATGCCTGCTCAATGGTCAGCGGCTCCTTTTCCCAGGCCTTGGGGTTCATCAGCGCCCATTTGCGCGCCGCGACCGCCACTTCGGCGAGATGCTCGCGTTTGGTGCCGTATTGGTGCATGTGGCGCGCTGCGGCCATTGCATAGGCGCTGATCGGCAGGATCGGCCGGTACGGGGTTTCGTAGGGATTGAATTCGCGCGGGCTGGCCGCGGCGCGCGATACCGAGCGCTGCGTGCTGCCGTAGGCGATGACCGCGACTTCGCACAGACCCAGCTGGATGGCCATCTGCGCGTGGGCGACATGGGTCATGAATGACGAGCCGCCGATCTGTGTGCCGTCGAACACCTTGGGTTTGATGCGCAGGTATTCGGCCAGCGACATCGGGCCCATGCGCACCTGGGTGGCGGCGGCGTACAGGGCATCGACATCCTTCAGTTTCAGGCCGCAATCGTCCAGCGCACGCAGGGTCGCCTGCGCCATCAGGTCGACGGGAGAGGTGTGCTGTGCTACCTGCCCGAGGTCGGATTCAGCGGCGCCGACCACCGCAATGCTGCCGCGTTTGAGCATGTTCATTTGGTATCTCCCACGGGCGTGAACACGGGGAAGGGCAGGGTCTTCTCATCACCGGGACTGACCTTGAACTTCACGCGCATGCCGATCTTGACGTCCATCGCATCAATGCCTTCGACGCGGCTCATCAGGCGGTAACCTTCGTCCATGTCGATCATCGCCACGTTCAGCGGCGGCTCGCCCTTGTAATGCACGGCAGTGGTGGTGTAGACCGTGCCGAGTCCCTTGGACACGCGCCACTCGATGTTTTCGCTGCCGGTTTCCGGTGCGATCGCGCGCGGGTAGAAAAACGCCTTGTTGTTGTCCTTGCACACCTGGTAGGCGAGTTCGCCTTTTTTCAGGTGCTCGATATAAGTGCCGAGTGGAGACTGTTTCATCAAATCAGACATCGAATACCCTTTTTTCCGATTGGAACAACTTGCTGCATTCAAATTACCACTCAATCCTCAATCCTCATCAATCCATCTTCATTCCTGAAGTTTTCACCACCTTTGCCCATTTTTCGATTTCGTCATTCAGTTTCACCGTGAACTGGTCTGGCGGCATGCCCACCGGCTCGGCGCCGCCGGCCAGCAGCGAGGCGCTGATTTTCGGATCGCGCAGCGCCGCCGTAAATTCCTTGTAGAGCCGGTCCACCACCGGCTTGGGTGTGCCTGCCGGCGTGAAAAGTCCGTGCCAGCCTTCCGATTCATAACCGCGCAGCCCGGCTTCACTGATGGTCGGCACTTCAGGCAGCAGCTGCGAGCGTTTGGCGTTGGTGACGGCGAGCAGGCGCAGCCGGCCGGCTTCGACATGCTGCATCGAGCCCGGAGCGCTGATGAATGACAGTTGCACATGACCGCTGATCAGGTCAACCAGGGCGAGTGACGCACCCTTGTACGGCACATGGAGCATTTTGACGCCGGCCATGCTCTTGAACAGTTCTCCGGCGAGATGCGTCGGCGCGCCATTGCCGGTGGAGGCGTAACTCAGGGCGTCGGGCTTGTTTTTGGCGAGGGCCACCAGATCCTTGACCGATTTCACCGGCAGCGAGGGATGCACGACCAGGATGCTGGTGATGATCGCGATCATCGACACCGCGGTGAAATCCTTGCGGATGTTGTACGGCAGGTTTTTCACCAGGCTGACGTTGATCGCATTGCCGGTCGTGCACAGCAGCAGCGTATGGCCGTCGGCGGGGGATTTGGCGACGATGTCGGAGCCGAGGATGCCGCCGGCTCCCCCGCGGTTGTCGACGAGGATGCGCTGTCCCAGCACCTCGGTCAGCCGTGGTGCCAGCGTGCGTGCGGTGATGTCCACCGGTCCGCCGGCGGGGAATGGCACGACCAGGCGTATCGGTTTGGTCGGATAGTCCGCGGCGACGGTTTGCAGCGGGAGGCAGCCGATAAGTAGTACGCTGGTGCAGATACCGATTTTTTTATGCATGTATTTCCCCTGCCAGTCTGTCGCGGAATTTTTCCAATGGATGTTCAGACCAAGCGATTGTGTTGTCCCGTTCGCCCTGAGCTTGTCGAAGGGGAACGGGCTTCGACAAGGCCTGTCCTGAGTTTATCGAATGGCTCAGCCCGAACGGTGTTTTTTTAGTGTTGTTTAACGATATCGGATCAATCTGCCTTGGCGCCAGAAGTTTGCACGACTTTGCCCCATTTGGTGATTTCCGAACGCAGGTAGGCGCCGAACTGTTCCGCCGTGATGCCCACGGCTTCGACACCGTCGCCGGCAAGGCGCTGCGTGACATCGGGCATTTTCATCACACGGTTCATGTCGTTGTTGAGCCGGGTGATCAGTTCGCGCGGTGTTGCCGCAGGTGCCAATGCGGCATACCAGCCGCTGGCTTCGTAACCGGGCACGGTTTCGGCGATGGTCGGCAGTTCCGGCGCCGCGGCCGAACGTTTGGTGCTGGTCACTGCGATGGCGCGCAGCCGTCCATTCTTGACCTGCGGCATGGCCGACAACATGTTGTTGAACATCAGCGATACCTGTCCGGCAAGCAGGTCGGTGGTGGCCGGCGCCGCGCCCTTGTACGGGATGTGCACCATTTTGACGCCGGTCATGGTGTTGAACAGTTCACCGGCGAGGTGCGGCATGCCGCCCGCGCTGGCGGAGGCGTAATTGAGCTGAGCAGGGCGACTGCGCGCGAGGGTGATCAGGTCCTTCACCGTTTTTACCGGCAGCGTCGGATGCACCACGAGGATGAACGGGGCCGCCGCGACCTGCGCCACCGGCGCCAGATCCTTGACGGCGTCGTAGCTCATCTTGGGATAGAGGCTGGGTGTGACTGCATAAGTCACCGGCACCATCAGCAGCGTGTAACCGTCGGGTATGGCCCGCACCGTGACTTCGGCGCCGATCATGCCGCTGGCGCCGGGACGGTTGTCGACCAGCACCTGCTGGCCCCAGGATTCCGTGAGTTTTTGCGCGACGATGCGTGCCAGCACATCGGTCGGGCCGCCCGGCGGATAACCGACAACAATGCGCACCGCTTTGGCGGGATAACTTTGTGCGATGGCGGTACCACAGGCCATGGCGAGTGCCAGGGCGGTGAGCAGTTTGCTGTAACGCTTCATTTGTTCACCTGTTCAGCAAGGAACTGCAGCGCGGCCTCGCTGCAGCGGTCGGGGTAGGCGCCGGCGGCATGCCAGGCGTCGCCTTCAAGAATCAGCAGCCGCGCCGGTTTTATGCCGGAGACCCAGGCCTTGACGCCGTCCACCGAACGCAGACCGCTGCCGGTGGTGGTGATGATCAGTGTCGGGCAGCTGATGCGTTTGACGTCTTCGCGGATGTCGAGCTTGGGCACCCAGCGCAGATAACTTTGCAGCGTCGACAGCGGTGTTTTGCCTTGCAGGTTGTGGATCCACCAGTCAACTTCGGCTTTGGACGCCCTGGTGCCGAGCCGGCCCTGCATGGTGTGTGCGGCCCAGTCGACCACACCCTTGCTGTTGATGTGTTTGACCCAGTCATCGACGCCGGCCGCGGGCAGCACCGGCGGCGTGACGCCGATCAGGGTTTGCACCAGCTGCGGCCGGTTGGCGGCCATCGCCAGTGCCATCGAGCCGCCGCTTTTGGCGCCGACCAGATGAACCTTGCTGCAGCCGACCTGCTTGATCAGCGCTTCGATGTCGTCGAGCAGTTCATCCATCGACCATTCATGGTCGGCGGACATCGGCGTCGAACGGCCGAAGCCGCGCAGGTCGAGGCGTACTACACGGTAGTGACGCGCGAAATGCGGCACCCAGGCGCGCCAGGCTTCACCGGATTCGGCGAGGCCGTGTACGAACAAAACCGTTTCTGCCTTGCGCCAGGGATCGGTGTAGTCGTCAATGGTGTAAAAAATGTTGCAGCCATCGGGGCGTTCCAGAGTGTGTTCCACGTTGTAGCCTTAAAAAATCAATTCACAGGATGGGCAGGATTTTCAGGATAAAAGATTGGTATTGATCCTTCCGATTTCTTGTAAACCTGCCCCGCTTTTATCTTGTTCATCCTGTATATCCTGTTAAATGGTTTTTGTTCTTTCTTTATCTTTGGCGGCTAGGTCTTTTTTGTATCTTCCAAGCCAAAATCAATCAGCGCCTGCGCGCGGAGTTTGTTTTTTTGTATTTTCGAACTGCCGGTCATGCCGATTTTTTCAAAGCTGTCGACGATCTGCACATAACGCGGCACGCGGAAATTCGCCAGCCTCTCTTTGCTCCAGCTGATGATTTCCTGCGGTGTCGCGCTCTGTCCTTCCATCAGGATGACGTAAGCGGCGGGCACTTCGACCAGTCGCGGGTCGGGCACGCCGATGACCTGCGCCTGCTTGATTTTTGGATGTTTGTGCAGCACGTCCTCGACTTCGGCCGGTGCGACGTTTTCGCCGCCGACGCGGAACACGTCCTTGATGCGGGTCAGGAATTTCAACCGTCCGTCTTCGTCCATGATGCCGAGGTCACCGGTGTGCAGCCAGCCATCGGGTGTGATGGCCTTCGCGGTCTGCTCGGGCATCTTGTAATAACCCTGCATCACGCTCCAGCCGCGGACCTGGATTTCACCGGATCTGCCTGGCGGCATTACCGCGCCGCTTTCCGGATCGACCAGCCTGACTTCCACATCGTCGAGAATGTGCGCCCAGCCGTCTATGCGTTTTTCGATGTCATCGTCGTAATGCGACATGCAGACATTGGGCGAGGCTTCCGACAATCCGTAGGCCTGTACGAGACCCTTCATGCCCATGGTGTCGATGACCTTGCGCGAGACTTCCGGTCCGGCGGAAGCCCAGCCGTTGCGCAGCTTGAGCGGGTATTGATCGAAATTCGGATGATTCAGCATCATCAGGAACATGGTGTCGTTGCCGGAGGTGTGGGTGCATTCCTCGCTCCACATCGTCGCCAGCGCTTCTTCGGGTTCGAAGGAGGGTGAGGACAGCAGGCAGGCGCCGGTGGTCAGCGCGGCGAGCAGCGACAGCGTGGTGCCCGCGACATGGTAGAAGGGCCGCGCACTGTAATAACGGTCGCGGGCCTTCAGGTGGAATCGTGCGGCGACACAGGCGGCGTTGCGCAGCATGTTGTCATGGGTCAGCATCACCCCCTTGGGATAGGACGTGGTGCCCGAGGTGAACTGCATCAGCAGCACATCGTCGGCGCTGACGGCGGGCGGCCAGGGTGCTTCGCAGACGGCGCCCTGGCTCAGCAGGTCGGCAAAGCTGATTGCGCCTTTCGGTACATCCTTGCCCAGCACCACTACGGTATGCAGCAGCGGCAGCGCGGCGTCTGGCAGCTTTTGATCCACGGCCGGGCAGATGCCGCGCAGCATGTCGATGAAATTGATCTTGAGGAAACGGTCGGTGACGAACAGCAGCTTCACATCGGCCTGCTTCAGGCAGTACAACATCTCGTCGGCCTTGAAGCGGGTGTTGACCGGCACCGTGACCGCGCCGATGCTGGCCGCGGCGTAGAAAAAAATCACCCATTCCAGCGAATTGCCCATACATACCGCGACATGGTCGCCGCGGCTGATGCCCAGCGCGCGCAGGCCCTGGGCGACTTCGCGCACGTTGTCGCGCAGCTCGGCCCAGGTCAGGCGTTTACCGGAGATCACCAGCGCCTCGTCCTGCGCATGCGCATCCGCGGTGGCGGCGAGGGTTTCGGCGAGAGTCTGTTTTTTCCAGGTGGTCATGTGCGTGATTGAGGGTGGCTGTTAACCACCCCCACCCTAACCCTCCCCCTGAAGGGGAGGGAATTTTATGAGGAATCCCTTCCCCCTCAGGGGGAAGGCTAGGATGGGGGTGGTATTAAAATTTCTTTCCAAAATTATCGTCGGCATTGTTCCGTCACTTGCCTTTGAACTGCGGTTTGCGTTTTTCCTTGAAGGCGGTGACACCTTCAACATGGTCCTGGGTCATGCGCGCGCCGCAGATCGCAAGCACTTCCAGTTCCAGTAATTGTTCGAGGGTCGGTACATACATGTACTGGAACATGCGTTTCGCCAGTGTCAGTGCGTAAGTCGCCGAACCGGCAATGTCGCGGGCCAGCGCCATGGCCTCGGCCTCCAGCTGGTCGTCGGGCACCACCTTGCTGATCAGACCCATGTCGCGGGCTTCGGCTGCGGGCAGCTTGCGCGCGCTGTAGACGATTTCCTTGGCGCGTGCCAATCCCAGGTGCTGGGTCAGGAAATAAATCGCGCCGCCGTCCGGCGGGATGCCGACATTCTTGAACGCCATCAGCAGGTACGCGGTTTCGCTGGCGACGATGAGGTCACAGGCGAGTGCCATGCTGGCGCCGATGCCGGCGGCCGGGCCGCGGATCGCGGCAATCACCGGTTTTTCCAGGTGATGCAGCGCGAGGATCATCTGCTGGTGGCCCTTGGAGCGTTTGCGCCCGCTGACCACGTCATAACCACCCATGGACCCGACATCACCGCCGGCGCAGAACGCGCGGCCGGCACCGGTCAGCACCACGGCACGTGCAGTGTCGTCGGTATTGAGCGCGGTAAAAATGTCGGCCAGCTCGTGGTACATCCCGCCGGACAGCGCGTTGAGTTTGTCGGCGCGGTCGAGCAGCACGGTGGCGATGCCATCGGCGATGGTGACTTTGACGTTCATGTGGCCAGTCCTACAGTGATTTGATACCCGCGCGTTCAATGATTTTTTTCCATTTGGCGATTTCGCCCTGCAGGAAAGCCGCGTATTCGGCGGTGCTGCTGCCGACCGGATCCGAACCTTCACGTTTCAGGTGTTCGGCGAGTTCGGGTGATTTCATGATGCGGGCGACATCGGTCGCAGCCTTGGCCACCGCCTCCTTCGGCATGCGCGCCGGGCCGGTCAGGCCGTTCCACGCCACGGCCTGAAAGCCTTTTAATCCTTGTTCGTCGAGTGTCGGCATCTCCGGCAGCGCGGCGGAACGGTTCAGACTGGTCATGCCCAGCGCACGCAATTTTCCTGATTTGATGAACGGCAGCGCCGAAGTCAGGCCGTTGAACACGATGTCGACATGACCGCCGAGCAGGTCGGACAGCGCCGGCGCATTGCCTTTGTACGGCACATGCACGATTTTGACATTGGCCATCGCGTTGAACAGCTCGCCGGCGAGATGGTTGGAGCCGCCGCTGCCCGAGGAACCGAAGTTCATCAGGCCGGGTTTTGATTTGGCCAGCGCAATCAGTTCCTTGATGTTTTTCGCCGGCACACCGGGATGGACCACGACCACCAGCGGCGTGGTGTTGATCAGCGTGATCGGTTCAAAATCCTTCGCCGGATCGTAAGGCAGTTTTTTCAGCAGACTGGGCACGATGGTGAACGGCGCCGGTGTCACCAGCAGCGTGTGGCCGTCGGGCGCGGCCTTGGCGACGATATCGGTGCCGATCACCGTGCTGCCGCCGGGGCGGTTGTCGACGATGACCTGTTGACTCCATGCCTCCGTCAGCTTTTGCGCCAGCACGCGGCCGATGATGTCGGTGCTGCCGCCGGCGGCGAAGGGCACGATCAGGCGCACGGTTTTGCTGGGGTAGTTCTGGGCTTGAGTCGTACCCACAGCGGAAAATAAAAATATCAATAAAAACAAATACTTATAGTTTTTCATGGTTTCTCCTCGGGGATGTTCAGGCGGCGCGTCCGGCTTCGGCCGGTTGCGCACGGTAGATATAGTGCAGCCGATCCATCGCGGCGCGGGCTTCGGCTTCTAGGCGATCCACAATCGCGGCCAGCGGCTCGATTTTATCGGCGAACACCACGCCCTGGCCGCAGGACAGCATCGCGGTTTCGTAATCGCCGGTCTTGTAAGCCTTGTGCGCGTGAGTGCCCATGATGTGCGGCAGCAGGGTCTTGGTATCCGCGTTTTCGCGTTCGAGCTGCTGGATCATCGCGACATGCCCGGTTTTCAGTGCGCGCTGCGTGTTGCGCATCGACTGCAACAACAGCGTGGTGTCGGTTTCACCGGCGGCGATCAGGCGTTCCTTGTAGTTGCGGTGCGCCCAGATTTCCTCGGACACCAGGAAACGCGTGCCCATCGCCACCCCATCCGCACCCATGGCCAGCGCGGCGACGAGTTGTTCGCCGGTGCCCAGTCCGCCGGCGACCACCAGCGGAATCCTGATTGCGCGTGCCGCGGCGGCCGCGGCGACCATGGTGCCCACCGGTTCAACACCCGGATGACCGCCGGCTTCGGCGCCAACAACGGTCACGGCATCCACACCCAGCGACTCGGCTTTTTTGGCGTAACGCACGCCCGGCACCTTGTGCAGCACGATGATGCCGGCGTCTTTCAGCCGTTTCAGGTACGCCTCGGGATTGTTGCCCGCGGTTTCGACATATTTCACGCCCTCGTCGATCACGGCGTCGATCAGCGGCGTGACGCGGTCGGTTCCATCACGGCTGACACGGATCATGATGTTGACGCCGAAGGGTTTGCCTTCGCTCAGTTCACGGCATTTGCGGATGCCTGCGCGCAATGCGGCCGGATCGGGAAAACTCGCCGAGGTCATGAAGCCGATCAGCCCGGCGCGGGCGACCGCCGCGACATACACCGGTTCGGCCAGCCACATCAGGCCGCTGGCGATCACCGGCAGGCGGATGCCGTAGAGATCGGTGATGCGGGTTTTGAATGGAATGTTCATAACTGCAAAATCAGTTAATTGACAGGATGGACAGGATGAAAAGGATAAACCCTCTCTTTGCCGGGAATCCATGGCGTCGATCAATGGGTTTCATCTTGTAAATCCTGTCCATCCTGTAAATTCGTTTTCAGTCCTTCAGCACCACCAACGCGTCGGCAGCAACAACGCCCGAGGCGTTGACGAACAGTGGATTGATGTCGATTTCTGCGATGTGGTCGGCATGATCATGAACCAGCAGCGACAGCCGCGAAATGGCATCGGCCAGCGCATCGATATTGCAGGACGGTTTGCCGCGATAACCCTGCAGCAGCTTGATGCCCTTGATGTCGTGGATCATCGCTTTTGCGGTCTCGGCGTCGAAGGGCGCGTAACGATGGGTGACGTCATGCATGATTTCGGTGAACACGCCGCCGAGGCCGAAGGCAATCACCGGACCGAAGTGCGGATCGTTGACTGCGCCGAGGATGACTTCCTCGCCAGCGGCCATTTGCTGCACCAACACGCCGTCAATGCGCGCATCGGGTTTGTATTGTTTGGCAGCAGCCAGCACTTCACGTGCCGCCTGTTTCAGTGCATCGAGGCTGTTGATCTGCAGGCGGATCACGCCGGCTTCGGTTTTGTGCGGGATATCGGCAGACTCTATTTTCACCGCCAGCGGGAAGGGCAGCGGTGCCGCGCTGAGTTTTTCAATGGCCTCGGGCTCCAGCAGCTTTTCTTCGGTAACGGCGATGCCGTAGGACTTCAACAGCGCTTTTGATGCGTGTTCGCCCAGCGTACCTGATGCCGGCAGTTCGAGTTTCTGCGGCGCGATGGCGCGTTTGCCGCCGCGGGCACGCATGGCTTCGAAGTTGCGGCGCTTGGCGGCAAAATCGGTCAGTGCGGCCATGGCATCCACCGTGCGGCCGGGTGCCAGGATGCAGGGCACGCCATTGCGTTCGAGGTACATCATCGCTTCGCGGTTGTCGTCGGGAGAGGTCGGCCAGTTCAGCAGCAGCGGCTTGTCCACATTCTTCAGCATCGCAACCAGTCCTTCGGCCCAGACCTGGGTGACCGTGCCACGCGGTGAGCGCGCGACGATGGAATCGATGTTGGGGTCAGCCAGCACTTCGCGCATGGTGTTGGTGTAGGACGCAAAATTGTCGTTGTAACCCTGCGCGGTGGTGTCGATCGGGTTTTCGATCGAGGCGTAGGCGACAACGATGCCGCGCAGTTTTTCGCGCGTCGCGTCCGCCAGCCGCGGCAGCGTCAGTCCGCGCGCCGTGCAGCGGTCGGCGAGCAGCACGCCGGCGCCGCCGGACAGCGTCATCACGCCGACACCCTTGCCGCGCGGCAGTTTTTTGCCGCGGAAAGCCTTGCAGAAATCGACCAGGTCGTCGACGTCCTGCACTTCGATGAAACCGCCTTCGCGGAACGCGGTGCGGAACAGCTCATAACCCGCGGTCAGCCGCGCGGTGTGTGAAGTGGCGGCTTTGCTGCCGACCTCGGTGTTGCCGACTTTCCAGATCAGGATGGGTTTGCCGAGTTCCAGCGCGCGTTCGCCAAGCCGGCGCAGGCGTTTACCTTCGGTGGTGCCTTCGAGGAAGGCGGTGAGGATTTCGACATCGGGGCGCTCGATCAGATGTTCCATCCAGTCAAGCGCGGTGAGGTCGGCTTCGTTGCCGGTGGAAATCACGTGGTTGAAACCGAGGCCGTGGTAACAGGCGACGGCAACCACGCCGAAACCGAATCCGCCGGATTGCGTGACCATCGCGATCGGGCCGGGCCGGAGTGTTTTTAATTGCAACGTGCCGCCGAAGCCGAGGCGGAAATCCTCGTCGAGGTTCATCACACCGAGGCAGTTGGGGCCGACCACGCGTACGCCGCTGGATTTGATGGCAGCGAGCAGCTTGTCATTGAGCGCCCTGCCGGCATCACCGGCTTCGCTGAAACCGGCGGAGAGGATCACTGCGAAGGGAATGCCGGCCTTGCCGCATTGTTCGATGGCGCCCGGCACCAGCGCGCCCGATACCGCGATCAGCGCGATGTCGCAGGGTTGGGGCACCGCGCCGATGTCGGGATAACAAGCCAGGCCCTTGACCTCCGTGTATTTCGGATTGACCGGATAGACCTTGCCCTTGTAACCGTATTCGGTGAGCAGCTTGATCGGCTGGCCGCCGATGCGCGAGAGGTCGGTGGAGGCGCCGATGATGGCGACACCGCGCGGATTGAGCAGGCGGGAGAGGTCGGGGGCGGTGTTGGGCGGGAGAGACATGGATTATCGGGTTACATCAAAAACAAAATTAACAGGATGGGCAGGATTTACAGGATTAATCGTGCCAGGAGTTTTCTTGGTTTTATCCTGCAAATCCTGTCCATCCTGTAAATAAAAGTTTTTCAATCGGCGCGCATATTGGCGGCTTTGACCAGCTTCGCCCATTTGTCGGTTTCGCTGCGGATGAAGGTGGCGAACTCCTCCGGCGTGCTGGCCACCGGTTCGGCCCCCTGGCCGGAGAGTTTTTCGACGACATCCGGCGCACGCAAGGCCTTGACGGCCTCGGTATGCAGGCGTGCGATCACCGGTTTCGGCGTCGCCGCCGGCGCGAGCAGGCCGTACCAGCCGCTGGCACTGTAACCGGGCAGGGTTTCGGCGATGGTCGGCAGTTCGGGCAGCAGTGCGGAACGTTTGGCGCTGGTGACGGCGAGGCCCTTGACCTTGCCCGACTTGATGTGCGGCGTGATGATCAGGGTGTTTTCGTAACTCATGTCGACTTCGCCAGAGACCAGCGCGACCAGCGCCGGTGCACCGCCTTTGTAAGGGACATGGGTGATGTCAACCTTGGCCATCAGCTTCAGCAGTTCGCCGGCGAGATGGGTGATCGTGCCATTGCCTGACGAGGCGTAATTGAGTTTTCCGCCGCCCTTTTTGGCCAGCGCCAGCAGTTCCCTGACGTTTTTCGCCGGCACCGACGGATGGATGACCATGACACTGGTTACCGACACGCTTTGCGAGATCGGCGCGAGGTCGCGCAGCGTGTCATAGCCGAGTTTCGGGTTCAGGCTCTTCGCCACGGCGAGGCCGCCGATGGTGCCCATGATCAGGACGTAACCGTCCGGCGCCGACTTCGCCACCTGCTCGGTGCCGATCGCACCGCCGGCGCCGCCGCGGTTGTCGATGATGATTTGCTGGCCCATGGCCTCGGTCATTTTCGGCGCCATCAGCCGCGCCACGATGTCGGTGGGGCCGCCGGGCGGGAAGGGCACGACGATACGCACGGGTTTGGCCGGGTATTGCTGCGCGGCAACCGGCAAGGCCAGTGTGAACGGCAACAGCAGCAGGGCGGAATATTTGTTCATGGCAGGGCTCCTCGTGATTCTGTTGTTTCTGTTGTTATAGGTCGACATGCGCCGTCAGTGTCATCGACGGTCGCCGGGCAAAGGTTTCGTACCAGCCGGCGATGCGGTCATTGCCCGCATCTTGTTCAGTACGCCAGCCCAGATGGGCGAAACGGAAATCAATATAGCCCAGTGCGCAGCCGATGGCGACGTGGCCGATGCCGACCGGGTCAGCGGTCAGTGCCGCGGCTTCGCGGTCCAGCGCGGCGACGGCGTTGCGCACTTTCAATTCGAAGGCTGCCAGCGTTTCCGGCGACTGCTGCGCTTGCGGGCGCAGAATTTCATTACGCCACAGCACCAGGTTGTCGGTCAGGTTGTTGCCCAGGGCATGGCGGCGCAGGGCAGTCCAGCGCGCAGGGCCGGATGCGGGAAAAAGCCGCGGTCCGGCGTGCAGGCTGTCGAGGTATTCGCAGATCACCGTCGAATCGTAGAGCACCGTGCCGTCATCGAGCACCAGGGTCGGAATCTTGCCGGTGGGGTTGACCGGCAGCAGGCCGGCATTGGGCCTGTTCATCGCCACCAGCGTACGTTCACACTGGATGCGCGCGGCCAGTCCGCATTCATGGGCGAAGATCATGACCTTGCGCACGAACGGTGAGCGTGACGACCAGTACAGCTTCATGTGCCGAGCTGTTTCATGTATTTGATGATCGCTGCGGCGACCGCGGCCGGTTGTTCGGGCAGCAGCGCATGCGCGGCGTTGTCGATCTTGGCGATGGTCACGCGGTCGGCGCCCCACTGGTCGCGGTAGGTGTAGATGCTCTCGGGTGGCGACAGCGGATCCTGCAGGGAGAGAACATCAAGGACCGGGGCCTTGCCCGCGGTCCACCATTCCGGTTTTGGCGTGGCCTCGGTGGCATCGCGCTCGGCATGCATCACTTCGTCGTTCCAGCCGTCGAGCCAGACGCTGGCATCGTTGCCCGGCGCAAAAAACACATGTTGCAGATGTTTCAGCCGTACGGCTTCCGGCAGATCCATCTGATGGCATTTGTTGATCGACTCGCGCAGTTCCGGCGCCAGCGGCCAGGTGTGGGTCGCGGCGAGCAGGATCACGGCGCGGGTGAGTTTCGGGTGGTCCGCGCCCATGGTGCGGGCGACGAAGTTGCCGAAGGCATGGCCGGCGACCACGCTCGGTTCACCGCCATCGTGTTGGATCACCGCGGCGATGTCCTTGGCGAAATCATGCAGTGTGATGCCGTGCAGCGGGCCGCTGCTGCCGCCGAGGCCGCGCGGTTCCGGGCACAACACGCGATAACCGGCGTCAGCCAGGCGTTCTGCGATGTCGAAAAAATCGGCTGCGCCGCGGCCCAGCGAAGGCATCATCACGATGCGCGGGCCCTTGCCGAAGGCGTGGACTGCAATATGGATTGCGTTGTGCTTGACGGAGAAGGTGCTGGCGGTGGGCATGTGTGTAACCGGTGTCTGCAAGAGGGAGGAGGGATTCTACCGCGCACCGTCCGGATGCCCTGTCCGCTTTCCAGCATGTGGAGGAGACGGCGCCATTTGGTCCAGCATCATTGTGCCACCATGGTGCGACTCCTATAATCCGGGGCCGGGCAACACGGTCTGCCGCGGAACCCCTGGCAAACAACAACGAAGCTGCAATCCTGGATGGAGGAGTGTCATGACCGAAAGCAATGTTCGTCCGCGAAGCAATGGTGTGCTGCCGGCTCTTTGGGTTGTGCTGTTTGCCGGCATCGCTGCGGTTCCCGCGCTGGCGCAGGAGTGGAAACCCGAGCGCAACATCGAGATGGTGGTGTCCTCTGGCGCCGGAGGCGCCGCTGACCGCTCGGCGCGTACGATACAGAAGTTTCTGCAGGACATTCCGGGCATGCCCAGTGTCGTCGTCAACAACAAGCCCGGTGGCAGCGGCACCGTCGCCTGGACCTATGTCAACCAGCATCCCGGCGATGGCCATTACATCTCGACGCTGAACACCGCGCTGGTGAGCAACCAGATCGTCGGCCTGAGCACCTTGCGTTACCAGGACATCACGCCGCTGAACATCCTGATGCACGAGTACGTCGCGGTCTGGGTGCGCAGCGGCTCCACGCTGATGAGCGGCAAGGACCTGGTGGCGAGGCTGAAACAGGATCCGGGTTCGGTCAGCTTCGGCATCTCGCCGGCGCGCGGCAACCAGAACCACATCGTGCTCGGTATGATCGCACGCGCCGCCGGCATCGATCCCAGGCTGCTGAAGATTGTCGTCTATTCCTCGGGTGGTGCCGGCACCACCGCGGCGCTGGGCGGGCACGTCGAAGTCTGGGCCGGGACCGCGGGCAATGCCTTGCCGCTGGTGCAGGACGGTCGCATCCGCATACTCGGCATCAGCGCTCCGCAGCGCCAGGCCGGAGGTTTCGCCGCGGTGCCGACCTTTCGCGAGCAGGGCATCGACGCGGTGTACTCGGCATGGCGCGGTTTTCTGGCGCCGGGCAAGCTGACGTCGGCGCAGACCGCGTTCTGGGACCGCACCTTCGCCAGCATTGTCGAGGATGCCGACTGGAAGGCCGAGCTTGAGAAAAATGCCTGGGGCCGCGAATTCAAGGGGGCGGCGGAAACCCGAAAATTCCTCGAAAGCGAGCACAAGCTGCTGGAAAAAATCCTTGCCGACCTCGGCATTGTCAAACGCTAGTTTCGCCAAAACATCCACACGGAGTGTTACATGCCTGACAAGCCGGCCAAGCTGTCCCAGCCGCAGGACTGGAAACTGATCGTCGAAAAAGATGTGCCGATCAAATTGCGTGACGGTGCAATCATTTATTGCGACGTACTGCGGCCGGACTGCAAGGAGAAGGTGCCGGCGCTGATGAACATCGGGCCGTACCAGAAGGACAAGTTGTGGCGGCCGCCGGCAGACCTCGAGGAAAAAGCGAATCCGTACCTGAACTGGGAAACGGCCAATCCCGAGTGGTGGTGTCCGCGCGGTTATGCGCTGATCCGTGTCGATTCACGCGGTTCGGGAAAATCTCCCGGCTTGTCCGATCCGAATTCCTATCAGGAAGGTGTCGATTTTTACGACGCCATCGAATGGGCGGCAAAACTGCCCTGGTGTTCGGGCAATATCGGCACACTGGGTGTGTCGTACCACGCCAACTGCCAGTGGCGTGCCGCCAACCTGCAGCCGCCGTCACTGAAGGCGATATTGCCTTGGGAAGGCCGTGCCGATCTGTACCGCGACCAGGCCTATCACGGCGGCATATTCGCCATGGGTTTCATCTCCAGCTGGCACAACACGCAGACCGCGCATCATCTGCTCGGCCGTCCGCGTGAGTACAACCCCAATGCCTTCCGCAATGACATGCTGTGGAACTGGATGAGCAACAATCTTGATTCCGATTACTGGCGCATCCGCAGCGCGCAGTGGGAAAAAATCACCGTGCCGCTGTTCAGCGTCGGCAACTGGGGCGGTTTTTCGCTGCATCTGCGCGGCAACATCGAAGGTTTTGTCAATGCCGCGTCGAAACACAAAAAACTCCGCATACACACCGGTTCGCATTTCCATCCCTTTCACTCGGAGGAAGGGCGTATCGATCAACTGCGCTGGTTCGATTACTGGCTGAAGAATATCGATAACGGCATCATGGAAGAACCGCCGGTCAAGATCGAGATCCGCACCGGCGGCAGCACCGGGCCCTATCAATTCCGTTTCGAGAATGAATGGCCGCTCGCGCGCACGCAGTGGACCAAAATGCATCTCAACATCGAGCGCGCGCAGGGCACGGACATCGACAGCGTCGAGGGCTCTTTGTCGACCAAAGCGCCGGCGAAGGAATCCAAACTCAGTTATTCCGCCAGTGGTGTGACCAAGGCGGGTGTGGCTTCGTCGTCCACCGCGCTGATGCTCGCTGCGCAGAACAAAATGGGGGTGGCTTTTGAAACGCCAGTATTGACCGAAGACACGGAAGTCACCGGCCCGCTGATGCTGAACCTGTGGGTGTCGAGTTCGACCGAAGACATGGACATCATGGTCACGCTGCGCAACATCGGCCCCGACGGCAAGGATGTCTGCGAAGTCGGCCAGCAGGGCCAGTCGGTGCCGGCGGTGACCAAGGGCTGGCTACGTACTTCGCACCGCAAGCTGGATCCGAAGCGCACGCTGCCGTACCGGCCTTTCCATGCCCATGATGAACGGCAGTGGCTGACACCGGGCGAGATCGTCGAGTGCCAGATCGAAATCTGGCCGACCTGCATGGTGTTCAAGAAGGGTCACAAGATCCGCCTCGACATCCAGTCGCGTGACGGCGCCGGCAGCCAGATGTACGGGCATTACCACGCCGATTACAACCTCGGTGCCGAAAACACGATTTATTCGGGCGGCGACAAACCGTCTTACCTGCTGCTGCCGGTCATTCCGGCGAAAGCGTAACTGCATTACGGACATTTTCATCACATGCCATACACCACGATCAACGGTATCAACATCAATTACGAAATCGCCGGCAAGGGCACACCATTGCTGATGTTCGCGCCGGGCGGTTTCGGTTCGACCATCGCACGCTGGACGGCGGCCGGCGGTAAACGTGAATGGCAGGAAATGGATGGCCTCGCCACGCTGGCGAAACATTTCAAGGTCATCGCCTATGACCGCCGCGAGGCGGGTTTTTCCGGTGGACGCATCGAAGCGCTGACCTGGGAGCATTACGTGCTCGAGGCGAAGGCACTGCTCGAATTCGCCGGCGAGAAAAAAGCACTGATTCTCGGCAGTTGCATGGGTGCCGCGCTAGCCACGGCTTTTGCCGAACGTCATCCGGCGCTGTGTCTCGGCTTGTACCTGCACTGGCCGGTGGGCGGTTACCGCTGGCTGCTGAAGGGGCAGACCTTTTTCCAGCGCCACATGGATTTTGTCCGCGCCAACGGTTTTGCCGCCGTGGTCAAACGCGCGCCGCAGAAACGCAGCTTCTGGGAAGATGCCGAAATCGGGCCCTGGGGGCCGCCGACGGTGCATGACGCGGAATTTGCCGCGCAGTACGTGAAGCAGGACATGGATCGTTACTTCGCGATCTGCGCCCAGACCCGCAACACCTTGTTCAACGACACCCAGTTTTCCGGTGCCGGCCCCGCTGCACTGATGAAAATGGACATCCCGACCTTCATTCAGTCCGGCAACGATTCCTCACATGCACATTCGGCATCCTGGGCGACGAAGGAGCTTATGCCCAATGCCGAGCTGTGGGACGTATTGCCGCCTCATCAAAACGGCAAAAACACGCTGGAACAGATACTCAAATTCAAGGCCAAGTTAGGCTTGTAATTCGTGGGCTTGTAATTCGTAGGCCTATAGTTCGCAGGCTTGTCAGTACAACAGGAGGAAAACACCATGCATAAAACTGCAATCGCAGTGACATTGTTGCTGGCGGGTATCGGCACCGTCGCAGCCCAGAGCAAGGTCGGCACTGACTTTCCAAACCGGCCGATTCGCATCGTCGTCGGCTTCACACCCGGCGGCCAGCCCGACATCTTTTCGCGGCTGATCGCGCCCAGGCTCGGTGAGGCACTGGGGCAGACAGTCGTTGTCGACAACCGTCCCGGCGCCGGCAGCGCGATCGGCACCAAGATCGTGGCCGATGCGACGCCCGATGGCCACACGCTGCTCTGCGTGTCGGCATCCCACGTGATTTCGCCGGCGGTGCGCAAGCTCAACTTTGATCCGGTCCGGGATTTTTCCGCGATCACGCAGATGTACAACGCGTCCTACCTGTTGGTGGCGGCACCGGGCCTGGGCGTGAAGAACGTCAAGGACCTGATCGCAATGGCGAAAGCCAGGCCCGGGGTGCTCAATTTCAGTTCCGCCGGCACCGGCAGCGGGACCCATTTCGCGGGCGAAGTGTTCAAGGACGCGGCGAAGATCGACATCGTCCATGTGCCGTACAAGGGCATCCCCGAGGCGATGAACGACACCATGACCAACCGGGTGCAGGTTTTCATGGCGCCGCTGGCGAGTTCCGCGGGGCTGGTGCGCGACGGCCGGTTGGTCGCCCTTGGTGTGACTTCGCTCAAGCGGGTGTCCATCTATCCCGAAATCCCGACCATTGCCGAGTCCGGGCTGCCCGGTTTTGCCTTCGATTCCTGGGGCGGGTTGCTGGCGCCGTCGAAGGTGCCGCGCGCGATCATTACCCGGCTCAACCGCGAGGTGACGGCGGCGCTCAATCACCCGGAGATCCAGCAGCGCATGCGCTCGCAGGGCGCGGAGCCGTCACCGACCACTCCTGAAGCCTTCGACAAGCAGATCGCGCGTGAACTGAAGCTGATCGGGGACATCGCCAAGCGTGCCGGCATCAACCCGCAGTAAACGCGCTACAGGGAATTTCATGGCGGACGCACTGTTTCTCGACGAGGCCTCAGTCAGGCAGCTGGTGACGATGGACGACGCGCTGGCAGCGGTCGAGGAAGTGTTCGCGGCGCAAGGGCGGGGGGGAGTGTACAACGTGCCCCGCGTGCGCGCGCCGGTGAAGGGCGGCACGCTGCGCATCACCGCGGCGGTGCTGTCCTATCGCGGCTATTACGGCGTCAAGGTGTCGAGCACCGCGGTGTTCCACAGCAATGCGGGGCGCATGTTTTGCCTGTACCGCGAAGCGACCGGAGAACTGTGCGCGGTAGTGCAGGTGTTTGCGATGGGCGCGTTGCGCACCGGCGCGGCCAGCGGCATTGCCACCAAGTACCTGGCGAACGCGGATGCCGGGGTGCTCGGTGTACTGGGTTCGGGACGGCAGGCGCGTACGCAGGTGGATGCGGTGTGCGCGGTGCTGCCGATCCGCGAGATTCATGTCTGGAGCCCGCGCGAAGCGAGTCGCGAGGCGTTTTGTGCCGATGTTGAAAATATCAATAAAATCAAATGCTTACCAGCAGGCACCGCGGAGGCTGCGGTGCGTGGTGCCGACGTGCTGATTACCGCGACCACGGCAACTGCACCTGTCGTTCACGGCGCGTGGCTAAAACCCGGTGTACACATCAATGCCATCGGTGCGAATTTCGAACACCGGCGCGAGCTGGATACGGCAACGGTTGCTGCGGCGAAATTTATTGCCACTGACGACACCGAGCAGGTGCGTTACGAGTCCACTGATCTCGCCGTGCCGGTGGCCGAGGGCAAACTGTCCTGGGATCAGGTGCACAGCCTCGGAGATGTGGTCGCCGGCAAACTCAAGGGGCGTCAGTCACCTGTGGACGTCACGCTGTTCAAATCACTGGGTGTGGCGATTGAAGACGTGGCGCTGGCCGCGCGGGCTTACGAAAAGGCGCTGCAACTCGGTATCGGCATGACACTGCCGGACCTGACGCGATAAGACGGCAGGAAAAATTCATGGCACGTATCCCGCCCTTAGAGCCCGACAACGAACCGGCCGAACTGAAACCGGTGTTTGACCAATTGCGCGCAACGCGCGGCCGTGTACCCGGCATGTATCGCACCCTGGCGCACCAGCCGGCGATACTCGCTGCGCACCGCGCCTATTTTCATGCCGCGCTCGACGCCGGCGTGTTACCGCGGCCGTTCAAGGAAAAAATCGCCTGGCGCGTCGCGCGGCTGCGTGGCTCGGAGTATTCCTCGGCTTCGCATCGCCGTTATGCGCTGAAGCATGGTGTCGCCGAATCCGAGCTCGCTGCCATCGATCGCGGCGATTACCTGGCGCTTCCGCCGCGGGAGGTCGTTGCACTGCGTTTTGCCGAGGCCATGGTCCGGGGGCAGGGGCATGTGGACACGGCGATTTATGCTGCGCTGCCTGCGCATTTCAATCCCGCCGAGATCGTCGAGATTGCCGTGCTGGTTGGCATCATGGAACTGGCATCGACGCTGGGCGCGGTTTTCGAACTCGCGCCGGACTGAACTGCGGGGGCGTCGGGGTCATTGTGTGTCCGTCGATTTCTCCATGCGCTTGTGCGACCCGATGGCCGCCGGGCGCTCGCAGCATGACAACGCTATTCTGCCTTGATGCTCGCCCCGCTGATCACCTTGCTCCAGCGTGCGTGTTCAGCGCGCAGGAATTCCGCAGTCTGTTCCGGCGTCCGGGTGTGGATTGCCCCGCCGATTTTCGCGAAGCGTTCGCGCATTTCCGGCGTGGACATGACCTTTACCGATTCCGTGTTGAGGCGGTTGATGATCGGCTGCGGTGTGCCGACCGGCACCAGGATCGCATACCAGTTGACGGCGATCAGGCCGGGCAATCCGGCTTCAGCGGAAGTCTGCACGGCGGGGATGGAATCATTGCGTTTTTCGTCGAGAATGGCGAGCGCACGCATTTTCCCCGACTGCACATAGGACACCGCACTGGAAATGACCACGATGACCATGTCCACTTCACCGCTCAGCGCGCCGGCGATGCCGAAGGTTGCGCTTTTGTAGGGCACATGCGTGAATTTGACCTTGGTCGAGGATTGGATCAGTTCCGCGGCCAGATGGTTGGCTGAACCGAAACCGCCGGAGCCGTAGGCAATCTTGCCGGGACTCTTGCCGGCGAGGCTGATCAGCTCACGCATGGTTTTCACCGGCACTGAAGGATGCACGATCACCACATTGGGGATGGTTGCCAGCAATGCCACCGGATTGAAATCGCGAATACCGTCATACCCGACCTTGGGATTGAGCAGCGGATTGGTGAGCACCGGCACGGCACCCATCAGCAGCGTGTAGCCGTCTGCGGGAGATTTTGCGCCGGCGAGAAACCCGATGTTGCCCGAGGCGCCGACGCGAGGATCGGACACAACCTGCTGGCCCAGCGATTCAGAAAGGCTGGTCGCCACCAGGCGCCCGACGGTATCGGAGCCGCCGGCAAACGGCAGGATCATGCGCACGGTTTTTGTCGGGTAGTTTTGCGCCTGAACGGCGGGAATGGCGATGCATGCGCCGAATGTGGCAATCAGGATGCGACGGACGACGGACCGGCGGGCTGTGCGTTGCAGCATGGTATGCCCCTCCTCAGGTTGGTGATTGATGGTTTTTTTTGCTGCTGTTATTTGCCCTGCTGTTCGCTGTCGCTTTCCACCAGCGCCCACACCCGTTTGAACGGGCCGCGGCTTTTCAGCAGTTCGCCGCCGGCGTCGGCAGCGAGTTTTTCCTCGATCCATATCGGTTTGCCCATGCTCGCAGCGGTATGCGCGCGACGGGCGTTTTCTTCGAACAGGAAAGTGCCGCCGACACATTCTTCAACATCGGCGCCGGTGATCGCGGCGCCATGGGCGCGCAGCAGCACGGCACGGTGCGTACCCAGCGCCCTGGCCAGTGCGACGCCGCGGTCGGGATTGCTGACCAGCCGCGGATCTTCGTAGGTCGGGATGCCGTCATGGAACAGCGTACCCATCAGATGTATGGGCCGCAGCTGGTGTTCGCTGGTGGTGAAGGCGGTCGAATGCAGGCCGTGGTAATGGAAGACGCTGCCGATGTCCGGCCGCGCGCGCAGGATTTCGAGATGGATCGGGTATTCGCCTGGAATCGTGCCTTTGCCTGAGACGATGCGACCTTTCATGTCGACGATCAGGAAATCCTCGGGGTTGGCGCGTGGTCCCAGCGAGTGGCGCGCCAGCAGGAACAGTTCGGGGTCGTCGGGAAGGCGGGCGCTGATGTGGCCAAATCCTTCGATGAAGCCGCGGCTGTAGAGAAAATGCCAGGACTTCAGCAGCTTGGTGAGCAGTGCGTCGGGAACGGGATTGGGCATGGCGGGGACTGTAGTTTGGAAAAAAGCAGTTTACCCGGACCTGCACTGTACCGTGCGGAGATGTAAGGATTTTTTCCCGGCGCGACTAATCGCCAAACAGGAGAAAAACATGTCATGCAAAGTGCATCAATGCGTGGGCCAAGATCAGGATCCGGTTCAGCGGCCCGCCCGGCGCGATTTTCTGTTCAGGGCGGCGGGCAGCGGGGCGTTGCTGGCGTTCCCGGGTGCCGTAATGGCGGCCCAGCTGGGCGAGGTCATGGGCGAGCTCTACGTCAACGGTTTTCGCGCCCCTCCTGGCACCAAAATCAAGGCCGGCGACAGCGTGCTGACCGGCCCCGAAACCAAGGTGAGTTTTGCCGTGGGCCAGGATGCATTCATGATGCGTCCGCTGACTTCTTTGCAGATTGATGGCAGTACGCTGATTTCCGGACTGCGCGTGCTGACCGGTGGCCTGCTCGCGGTGTTCGGCAGGGGTGCCGAGCGCACGATACGCACGGCTACATTGACCGCAGGTATCCGCGGCACCGGTATTTATGTCGAGGCGAGTTCGATCATGAGTTATTTTTGCACCTGTTACGGAGAGGTGGACCTTGAATGCGTGACCTACCAATCGCGCCTCAACGTCAAAACCAAAAATCACGCGGCCCATTTTATCTACGGCAAGGTTGATTCCGGTCGTTCGATCGTCAAAGCACCGGTGGTGAATCACACCAATGCCGAACTGGCGGAACTGGAAAAAATGGTCGGCCGGACGTCTCCGCTCGGTTGAGCGGAGCGCGGCCTAGAGGACTTTTTCACCAAACTTTTTCAGTGCCGCCGGTGACAGCGTCAGGCCGAGCCCCGGCTGTTCCTTCAGGTGCAACATGCCCTTGGCGATTTTCGGCGGATCCTCGAACAGTTCCGCCTGCAGCGGATCGCGTTCGGGATCGGTGAAGGATTCGACGATGCAGCCCGCCGGGCTGCCGGCGACGATGTGGGCGTGGATGAAGCAGTCGTGGTGCGGGGCGACCTGCACCTGGTTCAGTTCGCACAGTGCGGCGAGTTTGCGGCCGGTGGTGAAGCCGCCCATCATCGTGCAGTCGAACTGCAGGATCTGGATCGCGCCGTCTTCAACGAGGTCACGGCAGCCGTAGGCGGTGAGTTCGCTTTCGCCGGCGGACAGCGGGATGTTGGTCTGCTGCGCGAGTTTGACCAGTTCGCGGTGGTCGTCCGCCCAGCGTACCGGTTCTTCCAGCCAGCGCGGATTCAGCGGCAGCATTTCGCGCGCGGCGGTGATCGCGGTCGGCAGGTCCCAGGCGCGATTGACGTCGACCATCAGGTCCTTGTCCGGGCCGATGATGTCGCGGATCAATTCCAGCCGTTTCATGTCTTCCTTCAACGGCACGCCGCCGACCTTGGCCTTGAAGCCCTGGTGGCCCTGGGCTTTCAGCATCTGCATCTCGTCCTTGATCTCGGCCAGATCCTTGCCGTCGCGGTAATAGGCGCAGGTGACGTAGCAGGGGATGACATTGCGGAAACCGCCGAACAGGCGATACAGCGGAAGTTTTGCCGCCTTGCCGATGATGTCCCAGCAGGCAATGTCCACCGCCGCAGCGATGCGCACGATGGCTTCGCGGGTCCAGCCTTTTTCGGAGGCGATTTTCTGTGCGGTCAGCCAGAATACCTTGTGGTGCAGCTTTTCCGGGGCCAGCGGATCTTCGCCGATGATCTGGTCAGCGATGCCGCTGCGGAAGGCCTTGATCGCCGCTTCGATCGGCGTGTAGCTGGTGGCGATGCCGATACCCTCGATGCCTTCGTCGGTGTGCAGGTGCACCAGAATCTCGTTGGCCTTGGGTACGATGAAGGTGCTGACCCAGAACGGGCGTTTGTCTTCGTCCGGGGCGCGCAGGATGTGTACTTCGAGTTTGGTGATTTTCATGGCGATCCGCGTATGGATGGAGGGGCGAGTTTAACGTTTTCCGTTGGCCATTTGCGTGGCCTCGGGCATGCGCCGCAGGCGCCAGGTCGCCACCGGGCTGAACAGCGCGATCACGCCGAGTGAACACCAGGCAAGGCCCCAAGTGACCACGGGAGAAGCCTCGGCCGCGCCCGCGGCGTCGAGCACCAGGCCGAACACCCAGGGCGCGGTCGCGCCGGCGCCGAAGCCGAGTACTGAACGTACCGAATACGCGGCGCCGATGTGGCGCGGTGGCACCAGCTCAGTCACCGCGGTTGAAAACACGGACGAATCGCCGACCGCGGTAAAGCTGTAAACAAAACAGATCACCACCAGCAGCCACAACGGCAAACCGATCAGCCAGCCCAGTGCCAGCGAACAGCAGGCGCTGGTGGTGGCCAGCACCAGCATTGTCCAGGTGCGGCCCATACGATCCGACAGCCAGCCGCCGGTGACGCTGCCGCCCATGCTGCCGATATAGGCGATCGCGGCGAGTCCGGCGCCGAGGCTGGCCGATGCGGTGGCGCTGCTGCCGGTGGAGTAGGCGGCTGCCGCCGACAGGAAGGCCGGCATCCAGGCCTTCATGCCGAGCATTTCCCAGGAATGGAAGGTATAGGCCCAGGTCACCAGCATCGCCGGTTTGTTGTTGAGGATCATCGCCACCGGTTTTTCCGCGGCCTGTTCCGCACTGCGCGGATGGATCACGTTCGGCGTGCTGCGTAAGGCATAAAGCGCGAGCAGGGTGCCCAGCACCGGCCCGGCGGCGTTGACGATAAAAGCGCCGCGCCAGCCGATGAACGGCGTCAGCGCACCGGTGATGACCAGTGCCAGCGCGTAACCGCCGGAGGCGGCGGCGAGGTAAAAACCCATCGCACGGCCGCGGCCGGTGGACTGGAACCGTTCGGCGATCAGCGTCAGGCCGGGTGTGTACGAACCACCGGAGAACAGTCCGGTCAGGCCGTAGAGAATGGCGCCGGTGAGAAAACTTTCAGCGAATACGGCGAACACCATTGCACTGATGCTGGACGCAATGCTGGAAACCAGGAATACGCGTTTCGCGCCGTAACGGTCAGCAAGGAATCCGACGGCGACCAGCGAGAACAGGTAGCCGCCGTGCCAGGCCGACTGGATCAGCCCGGCTTCGCCCGCGCTCATGCCCCATTCGGGTTTCAGCAGCGGAATGGCCGCGGCATAGGCGGTGAACATCAGCGCGAAGCTGGTGCGGCTGGCGCACAGCCAGAGCAGCCAGGAGGTGTCGGTGCTGCGAGTTGCAGTCGTCACTTGGTATGCTTGGAAAATCAGATGGAATTGCTGTTCATGGTTCGACAGGCTCACCATGAACGGTCCTCAAAATGGCCGTTCGCCCTGAGCTTGTCGAAGGGGGAAGGGTCATTTTGTCCTTGTCGCTATATACCCGGAACTTATCTGCCCAAAAACTTTGGCGGGCGTTTTTCCTTGAACGCCGCGACGCCTTCCTGGTGATCGTGGGTCAGGCGCACGATGCCGGAAGCGAGGGTTTCCATTTCGCAGAGTTGTTCCAGCGTCGGCACCGCCATGGACTGGAACATTTTTTTGGCCAGGGCCAAGGCGTACGTTGCCGATTCGGCGAACTCCGTGGCCAGCGCCTGCGCCGCGGTTTCAAGTTCGGCATCGGGCACCACGTGCGACACCAGGCCCAGGGTTTTGGCTTCGTCGGCGTCAAAAGCGCGTGCGGTGTAGACCAGTTCCTTGGCCTGTGACATGCCGAGGCGCTGCACCAGAAAGAAAATCGCGCCGCCATCCGGCACCACGCCGACTTTTTTGAAGGCCATCGAGAATTTGGTGGTGTCGGAAGCGACGATCAGGTCGCAGGCCAGCGCCAGTGCGTTGCCGATGCCGTAGACCGCGCCGCGGGTGGCGGCAATCACCGGTTTTTCGAGGTTATGGAGCGCGATGATGGTGCGATGACGTTTTTGCGAACGTGCACGGCCGGACACGATGTTGGACTTGGCCATGTTGCTGACGTCGCCGCCGGAGCAGAAGGCGCGGCCTTCGCCCTTCAGAACCACCGCGCGGATTTCATCGTCCGTGGCGATGGTGTTGATGTGTTCGTACAGCGCATCCCACATCGCGTCCGACATCGCATTGAGGCGGTCGGGGCGGTCCAGCGTCAGCGTGGCGACGCCGTTTCTTTTTTCGTGGCGGACGTTCATAAAAAATTCAAGGGCAAAACCTTTTAGCCACAGAGGACACAGAGGTCACAGAGAAAAACCTTGGCCCGCGGGTGCTGGCAAGTTTTTTTGATCTTCTCTGTGCTCTCTGTGACCTCTGTGGCTGCTTTTGATCTTGTTTTTATTTTCAGATCGAATCCCACGGAAACACATCGGCGGTGCGCTCGGTCGGCGAATAAAACGCGCTCTTCAGCGCCGGGTAGAGGTGTTCGGCGCAACGCTGCGGCGTCCAGCCGTCGGCGCGATGAATGCCGCGCAGCGGGCGTGACTGGCTCATCAGGAAAATCTCGTTCTTGCGGGTGGCGAACACCTGGGCGTTGACGCCCTTGGCGGCGTCGCTGAGCAGGAACACGGCCAGCGGCGCGTTGTGCTCGGGCGTGACCTGCTTGCGTTGTTCGATGCGCGCGGCGGTGGCCGGATCCTTGGCCGGGATTGATGCCGTCATGCGTGTCCAGGCCACAGGCGCGATGCAGTTCGAACGCACGTTGAAACGCGACATGTCCACCGCAACCGCTTTTGACAATGCGACCATGCCCAGCTTGGCCGCGCCGTAGTTGACCTGGCCCATGCCGCCGATCAGGCCGGAGGTCGAGGTCATGTGCACCAGCGCGCCGGATTCCTGTTTGCGGAAATGGTCCGCGGCGTGGCGCGAACAGTTGAAGGCGCCCTTGAGCATCACGTTGACCACCGAATCCCAGTCGCTTTCCGACATCTTGTGGAAAATCACGTCGCGCAGGATGCCGGCATTGTTGACCACGCCGTCGATGCGGCCGAAGTTGTCCATCGCGCACTGGATGATTTTTGCGGCACTGTTGAATTCGGCGACGCTGTCGTAGTTGGCCGCGGCTTCACCGCCGGCCTGTTTGATTTTATTGACCACTTCCTGCGCCGGGGTCTGGTCGCCGCCGGCGCCATCGAGTCCGACGCCGATGTCATTGACCACGACTTTTGCGCCATGCGCTGCGGCCATCACAGCGATGGCGGCACCGATGCCGCGACCGGCGCCGGTGACTACAACGACTTTACCTTCCATCATTTTCGGATCTGCCATGATTTCCTCAGTTTCTATATAAGTATTTGATTTTAAATGTTATTTAATCTGATTAATTGCCTTCTGCCTAAGCGATCTCGGCGCGGCCGTTATTGAGCACGGTGACGCCGCGCGCCGGCACAGTGGCGCGGAAGGTGACTACCTTGCCATCCACCCACATCTCGGTGCGGATGGTTTCGCCGGGATACACCGGCGACGAAAAACGCCCGGCCATGCTTTTGAGTTTCAGCGGGTCGTAGCCACAAACCGTTTTGACCAGCGCGTGGCCGACCACGCTGAAGGTCGCGCGGCCATGCAGGATCGGCATCTTGAAACCGGCTTTTGCCGCATATGCGGGATCGGCATGCAGCGGGTTGTAATCACCGGACAGCCGGTAGATCAGTGCGGCCTGCGGCAGCGTGGCGAGATCGCAGCTTAACTGCGCCGGTGTTTCGGGAATCGGATGTGGTGCTGCTGTCGGACCCGAGGGGCCGCCGAAACCGCCGTCGGCGCGGCAGAAAGTGGTCGAGGTCAGGGTGCAGATCAAATCGTTGCTCGCCTTGTCGCGCACATCGCAGGCGGTTTGCAGCAATGCGCCTTTATCCTTGCCCTTGTCGAGCACCGCGGTGACGCGGGTTTTTCCGATAATCCAGCCTTCGACCGGCAGCGGTTTGTGGATGACAAACCCCTGCTCGCCGTGCACCACGTGGCTGCGCGTGACGCCGGTCCCTTCTGCGGCATGCCACGGCCCGGGATAACCGAGGATGATCGCCATCGTCGGCAGGGCCTTGAGGTTTTCTTCGTAGACAAACTGCAACTGATTGACATCAACCGGATCGGCGCCGAGTCCGACACCCAGTGCGTAGATGATGGTGTCGCGTTTGGTCAGCGTCTGTTCAACTTGTGGAATATCCCAGTTCAGGAGTTTCTGGTAATCAATGGCCATGATGGTGTTCCGGCGCGGTGCCATCCGCGTCTGCTGCGCGGGTTGCCGCATGAAGTGAGGTAGATGTATTTTGTGTAATCTATACTAGCATGGTGAATCGTCTCCATGAATCGTCCCCGTAACGGGGACCGCATTGTGATTTTTCGCTTTGAATGCTGCTGGTTCGCGCCTTGAGGAGAGCAGGGTCTTGCCGAAAAAACTGAGCACTGCACAGATCCGCGATTTTCGCGCCGACGGCTATCTGTATCCGCTGGACGGACTCACTGCCGCCGAAGTCGAGCGTTACCGCGAGGAGCTGCGCAAAACCGAGGCGCATCTCGGCGGTTCGCTGATGACCATCGACAAAAAATTCCGCGGCAACCTGCATTTCATGTGCCGCTGGATTGATGAGCTGGCGCGCACACCGGCGATTCTCGACGCGGTCGAAGACCTGCTCGGCCCGGACATCCTGCTCTACACCAGCCGATTTTTCATCAAGGAACCGCAGAGCGAAGGCGTCGCCGCCTGGCACCAGGACTCGACCTATTTTGGCCTGCGTCCGCACGACCATGTCACGGCCTGGGTGGCGTTAAGCAACGTCACCGCCGAAGCCGGCCCGGTGGAGTTCGCCGTCGGCAGCCATATCCGCGGCCAGCTTCGACAGAAAAGCGGGGTGATCAAGAACAGCGTCAATACCGCGGGGCAGATCATCGTCGAATGGTTTGATCAGACACAGATTGATCGTGCAATCCTCAAACCGGGGCAGTTTTCCTTTCACCACACCTGTGTGGTGCACCAGTCGCAGCCCAACCGTTCGGACGAGCGGCGCATCGGCCTGGCGCTGAGCTACATCCCGACCCGTACGCGTTATATCGGCAAACGCCGCATGCCGGCCTGCCTGCTGCGCGGCAGGGACGAATACAATCACTTCGACCTGCAGCCGCGGCCGCAGGTGGATTTTGGTGAAATCGAAATGCAGCGCCACGACACCACGTTCAAGGCCTACATCGAATCCTTTTACGAACAGCTGGACGATGCGGAGAAGGATCTGCCGAAAGAAGCGGCGGCGGGGATGGTGTACTAGCAGTCCGTTGAAAAAGTGATGCGCGAGCGCGTGGGGAGCCCCCCAAGGGGACTTCCTTCGGGGCGCGTAGCGACCAAGCGCATACGCGTGCAAGTCGTTGATTAAACGAGAGTCGAAAAATCTTGTGCGACAGCGAATATCATTAATTTCGAGAATTTCAACAAACTGCTAGCCGGCCAGGGTTGCGCCGGAATCAGGATTCCGCGGTGCCCTGCCATAACATTTCGTAACCGAGTTCCTTGCTGTCGGTGCACAGCTTGCCCAGCGCCTCGAACTTGTCCCTGAATGCCGCGTCGGCGTGGGATTTTTCATGTTCTTCGAACGATCGCCAGTAGGTGACGATGGCGACATGGTTGTCGACGGCGCCTGCGACATTCAGTGAGCCTTCGTCGGAGACAAATCCCGAAAAGCGGAATACCTGTCCGGCAATGAAGCCGCCCTTGTCGCCGCCGTAGGTGTTTTTGACGACATTGCACATCTCCCCCAGTGCCAGTTCGACGTCGTCGAAATTGACGCCGGGCTTGAGTTTGACGGTGTTGAACAGCATCTTGGCGCCAAAAGGGACGGAGACGGGATCAAACATGGGCTGCTCCTTCGGATATCGGGTTGCGGCCCAATCTTATGCCTTCACGCCGGCTTTTGCAGCATCACAATGCGGTTGCTGTTGGTGCCGCGTTCGTTGTTGCCGATGCCCCAGATGTTCGAGGTCTTGGTGAATTTCTGGGTGTTGATCAGGATGGCTTCGCAGCGGAATCCGGCGCCGGCGGCCAGCGGCAGCACGGCTTCATCCAGATTGACCGTGCCGCGCTGTACTTCGCCGACCTCGAAGGCGACCCAGCCTTTGGGCCGCGTGATCCGGTACAACTCGTGCAGCACGTCCTGCATCACCGCCGACCAGTCGTTGATGCTGGTGGCCATGGTGATGCCGGCGCCGATTTCCTCGGCGTCGAGGTCGTTGAACCAGCAGCGCAGCCAGTTGTCTTTCGCATACTGCACCACGTTCAGGAACGGCGGTGAAGTCACGGTCAGTTGTACGCTGTCGTCCGGGAGGCTGGCCGTATGCGCGGCGGAGCCCTGCAGGAATTTTGCCTGTGCCGCCGCCTGTTGCAGGCGCCAGCGCGCCGCGGCATTGATGTCGCTCTGCAATTGCATGGATTTGCGCAGGATCAGTTCGCGCACGTTGCGGTACTCGGGCGCCTTGCCGGTTTTTTCATTGATCTTGACCTGGCTCTCCGGAGACACCGCCTGGTTGGGCGGCAGGGTGTAGGCGGAGAAAAATCCCGGCGAGTGGCCGGTCAGCCGGTTGGTCGCGACCATGCGGATCCAGCGGTCGGCGTCATCTTCCATGCAGCTCGCGCGCCGGTCGGCGAGCCAGGCGCGCAGGTTCAGCAGTTCGCGTTCGGTGTCGGGGTGGTAGAACATCGACAGGTCGATGTCGTTTTTGCGTTTTTCCGTCATCTTGATCGCGCGCAGCCGCACATCAATCGCGGCGATCAGCGGCACCTGCAGCCGCGGCCGGGTCAGGATCGCGGACAGCGGATTGACGTCGTTGGCGATGACATTGCGCCCCATCAGCGCGGCTTCGATGGCCGTGGTGCCGCGGCCGCTGAACGGGTCGTAAATGAAATCGCCGGGTTTGCTCAGGCGGTCGATGAAGTAGGCGGGCAGCTGCGGCTTGAAACAGCCGCGGTACGACACTTCATGCAGCGGATTGGCCTGGCGCTGTTTGCTGGTCCAGAACTCCTGCTCATAGACGGGAACGCCGTTGATGCGGCGCTGCGGCTGGCCGGATTTGGCGCGTTTTTGCGGCGCGCTGACGGCCAGATCGTAGGCAGTGACGGATGCAACAGCGACCATGGCGTAATCTCCTGTGCTGAATGAATTGCAGCGGAGAGTACGCTTCTGTCACAAAAAGTACAAGAGCTGTACCTGAATTGTTTTTGTGCGGCTCTCCACCGTCGCAGCGGAGGGTACGCCGATGTCGGCAAAAGTACAAGAGCCTGAAATGCGGGCTGGGGCTGTTTAATTGCCCAGCAAATCATCCACCGCTTCGATCCAGTGCCGCACCGGCAATGCGGTCGCCGATTGCAGATGGGTCTGGCAGCCGATATTCGCGGTGAGGATTTGCGCGGGAGATGATGCAGTGAGTGATTTGATCTTGTTGTTTTTGAGCTGCGCCGAGATTTCCGGCTGCAACATCGAGTAGGTGCCGGCAGAACCGCAGCACAGATGCGCGTCGGCAAATGGCGCGAGATCGAATCCCAGTTCCGCGAGCAGCGCTTCGGTGCGGCCTTTGAGTTTTAATCCGTGCTGCAGCGTGCAGGGCGGATGGAAAACAAATGTTCCACTCGGGCGATTATTCTTAAGTATTTGATTTAATTGTTCTTTTTGTTTTTCGATGACGCTGCCCAGATCGCAGGCCAGCGCCGAGATGCGTTTCGCGCGTTCGGCATAGGCGGGATCGTGGGCGAGCAAGTGGCCGTAGTCGGTGATCATCACGCCGCAGCCGCTGGCGGTGAAGATCAATGCTTCCGCACCCTGTTCGACATACGGCCACCAGGCGTCGATATTGTGGCGCATCGCATCGAGTGCGCGTTCCTGTTCATCGAGATGAAAAGCCACGGCCCCGCAGCAGCCGGCATTCGGCGCGCGTACCAGTGAAATGCCGAGTTTGTCGAGCACACGTGCCGCCGCGGCATTGGTCGCCGGTGACAGCGCGGGTTGCACGCAGCCTTCGAGTACCAGCATGCGCCGGGTATGGCCGCCGACAGGCCAGGGGCGGGCACGCGCCGGCTGGTCGGGCACCACATCATCGAGCACCCTGGGCAGCAGGTTGCGCGCGATGCGGCCGACGGCGAGCAGCGGATTGAACAGCGCGGGGCGCGGGATGACTGCGGCCAGGGCCTGACGCTGCAGTTTTGCCATGCCGCTGCGCGGCACCTGTCTGGCAACGATCGCACGACCGATGTCGAGCAGCCGGCTGTAATGCACGCCCGAAGGGCAGGTGGTTTCGCAGGCGCGGCAGGTCAGGCAGCGGTCGAGGTGCAGCTGTGTTTTTGCGGTGGCGGCTTCGCCTTCCAGCACCTGCTTCATCAGGTAAATGCGCCCGCGCGGTCCGTCGAGTTCGTCGCCGAGCAATTGATAAGTCGGGCAGGTCGCGGTGCAAAAACCGCAATGCACACATTTGCGCAGGATCGCTTCGGCTTCGCGGCCCTGCGGTGTGTCTTTGATGAAATCGGCGAGTTTGGTCTGCATTTTTGGCGATTAGGTGATTAGGTGATTGGGTGATTAGGTCTCCGCGCAACGCGCCAATTACTTAATCACCTAATCACTTAATCACCGTTCTCAAAGTTCTTTATACATCTTCCCAGGATTCAAAATCCCTGCCGGATCCATCGCCTGCTTGATGCGCCGATGCAATTGCATCATGGTTTCCGGCAAGGGGTGAAATACGCTGATGTCAGGAGCGCCGCGGCGGAACAGCGTGGCATGGCCGCCGGCCTTGCGCGCAGCCTCACGCACGGCCGCTGCATTGTCGTCTGACTTGAGCCAGCGCAAGGCGCCGCCCCACTCGACCAGTTGCGGGCCTGAAAGCTCCAGTTCCGCGGCCGTCGATGGCAGCGAAATCCGCCAGGTCGGCCTGACTCCGGAAAAAAACAAGTCGTTGTGATCGCGCACATTGCGCCAGAACTCGGCGGCATTGGTGAGTTCCTCGCCGCCGATTTTTTGGGCGGCGGCTTTGACCGCTGATGCCGCGCCGGCGAGCCGTACATACAGTCGTTTCTGCACATGGCAGGTGCCGGTGATCGGCAATGGTTTGCCGGCCCAGGCATTCATCAGTGCGATGGCCTCGCCGCGGGATTGTTCGCAGCTCAAGGTCAGCTCGGCGGGCGGCAGCGGCAGCGCCTTTAATGAAACTTCAAGAATCACACCGAGCGTGCCCATTGATCCGGTGATCAGACGCGACACATCGTAACCGGCGACGTTTTTCATCACCTGACCACCGAAGGCGAGGTCGCTGCCGCGGCCGTCGAGCATGCGCACACCCAGCACGAAGTCGCGCACGGATCCGGCATAAGCGCGGCGTGGCCCCGAGAGTCCCGCCGCGATGCAGCCGCCCAGGGTCGCGCCACCGCCGAAGTGTGGTGGTTCGAAACCGAGCATCTGACCTTTGTCGCGCATCGCCGCTTCAATATCGGCCAGCGGCGTGCCGGCGCGGGCGGTGATGACCAGTTCCGTCGGTTCGTAATTGATGATGCCGCGGCAGGCGGTGACGTCGAGATCGTCACCAGTGGAGTGGTTGCCGTAAAACGCCTTGCTGCCACCACCACAAATGCGCAGCGGCCGTTTGGCGTCGGCTGCGGCGCGGATCGCGTCCGCGAACTTTTGGATCAGGTCGTCAGCCATCAGAACCGCGGAATATCCGGGAATTTTTCCGTGCCGGCATGGACATGCATGCGGCCGAACTCGGCGCAGCGGTGCAGCGTCGGTACCGCCTTGCCGGGATTGAGCAGGCCCGGTTCATCAAAAGCGTGTTTCAGCGCATGGAAGGTTTCCAGTTCAGCGCTTTTGAATTGTACGCACATGGAATCGATTTTTTCGACGCCGACGCCGTGTTCACCGGTGATGGTGCCGCCGACGTCGATGCAGAGTTTGAGGATTTCAGCGCCGAAGTCCTCGGCACGTTTGAGCTGGCCGGCATCATTGGCGTCATACAGGATCAGCGGATGCAGGTTGCCGTCGCCGGCATGGAACACATTGGCGCAGCGCAGATCGTATTTTTTTTCCATCGCCGCGATGCCGCGCAGCACTTCGGCGAGGCGTTTCCGCGGAATGGTACCGTCCATGCAGTAATAGTCAGGCGACAGCCGGCCGACTGCAGGGAACGCCGCCTTGCGCCCGGCCCAGAGCTTCAGCCGTTCGGTTTCATCGCGCGAAGTACGCACGATATGCGCGCCGCTTTGCGTCATGATGTCTTCGATGCGGCGGATTTCGTCGGCGACTTCTTCGTGGGTGCCGTCGGATTCGACCAGCAGGATGCCCGCGGCGTCGGTCGGGTAACCGGCGTTGACAAAGGGTTCGACGGCGAGTGTGGCCGGCTGGTCCATCATTTCCATGCCGGCGGGGATGATGCCGGCGGCGATCACGTTGGCGACCGCCTGGCCGGCATTGCCGACGTCGTCAAAGGCGGCCAGCACCACCTGTGCCGATTCCGGACGTGGCAGCAGCTTCACGGTGATTTCGGTGACCACGCCGAGCAGGCCTTCGGAGCCGGTCATCAGCGCCATCAGGTCGTAACCCGCGGCATCGAGTCCGCCACCGCCCAATTCGATGATGTCGCCTTCAATGGTGGCGACACGGAGCTTGAGGATGTTGTGCACCGTCAGGCCGTATTTCAGGCAGTGTACGCCGCCGGAATTTTCGGCGATGTTGCCGCCGATGGAGCAGGCGATCTGGCTTGACGGATCCGGCGCGTAATAAAGTCCCAGTGGTGCTGCGGCTTCGGAGATCGCCAGGTTGCGCACGCCGGGTTGCACACGCGCGGTGCGTGCCAGCGGATCAATGGCGAGGATTTTCATCAGCTTGGCCAGCGACAGCAGTACGCCATTGCCCATCGGCAGCGCACCGCCGGAGAGTCCGGTGCCGGCGCCGCGAGCCACCACTGGCACCTGCAAGGCATGGCAGGCTTCGAGGATGGCGCAGACCTGTTGTTCGTTTTCGGGCAGCGCCACCACCATCGGCACTTGGCGATAGGCTGACAGGCCATCACATTCGTACGGCGTCACGTCCTCGCGTTCGAACAGTACGCTGTGTTCCGGCATGAATGCACGCAGGGCCGCGCAGACCGCGCGCTGGCGTTCGGCATCAACAGGCATGACGTGGGCGGGGGCATTCATGGCCCGATTCTTATATCACGCTGGGGGGCGACCCGGGGAAAGTGCGGGCATTTTGTGCGAAACTCGGGGGTCTGAGCTCGCTGACATTGTCCGATGCAGCGCAGCAGCTGGGAAGTTTGGAAAATAAGGTTGAAAAATAAGTGCTTGTTTATTGAATGGTTTGGAGAAAGATAAAACGATGACTGCAACAACGCAACGCCGTGGCCCGCTTAGCCGATTCCGCGTGATCGACCTGACCCGTGTGCGCTCCGGCCCGACGGCCGTGCGCCAACTGGCCGACTGGGGCGCTGATGTGATCAAGATTGAAACGCCGCCGGGGCTGAACTTGTCCGATGGCTGGGGCGGCAAACGCACCGGTGCCGATTTCCAGAACCTGCATCGCAACAAGCGTGGCTTCACGCTGAACCTGAAAGATGCCTACGGCTTGAAGATTTTCAACCAGCTGGTCGAACGCTCCGACGTGGTCGCCGAAAACTACCGGCCCGACGTCAAATTCCGCCTCAAGATCGATTACGAGTCACTGAAAAAGGTCAACAAAAAGATCATCCTCGCCAGCATTTCCGGTTTCGGCCAGAGCGGTCCTTATGCCAAACGCCCGGGTTTCGACCAGGTCACCCAGGGCATGGGCGGGCTGATGGCGATCACCGGCGAGCCGGGTCGCGGCCCGATGCGCGCCGGCAGCGCGATTTCCGATTCGGCCGCGGGTCTTTACTGCGCGCTGGGCATCATGACCGCGCTGCTGGAGCGCGAAGAGTCCGGCGAAGGCCAGTGGATCGAAGTGTCACTGCTCAACGCGATGATCGCGATGCTCGATTTCCAGGCGGCGCGCTGGACCGTCGATCACGAAGTGCCGGAACAGGCGGGCAACAACCACCCGACCTCGATCCCGACGGGGGTGTTCCAGACCAGTGACGGCTACATGAACATCGCTGCCGGCGACAACGAAATGTTTGCCCGGCTGTGCAAGGCGCTGGGCGCCGATGGCCTCAACGAGAAACCCGAGTACAAGGATCGTGCGGCGCGTTCCAAAAACCGCGATGCGCTCAACAAGGAACTGCAGGCGCTGATGGTGACCAGGGACAAGGCGTACTGGACCGCGCGTTTTGAGGAATGTGGCGTTGCCGGCGGCCCGATCTACAAAATGGATGAAGTGTTCGCCGACCCGCAGGTGCAGTACAACCAGATGGCGGTGCCGGTCACCATCCCCGGTGTGGGCGATGTCGCGCTGGTCAACCAGCCGTTCCGCCTGTCGCGTACGCCGCATGAAATCCGCAGCGTGACCCCGGATTGCGGCCAGCATACCGACGAGATTTTGCGCGAGCTGGGGTACAGGGATGGCGACATTGCCGATCTGCACAAGCGGAATGTTGTTTGATGGAATATTGTTTGATTCATCCGCATGATTCGCGTCGTCAGCGATGACGCGCCACACGGCGCGCCGGTATTCACCACGGTGATTCCGGTTCGCTGGGGCGACATGGACGCCGAGGGCCATGTCAACAACACCGGTTATTTCCGTTTCATGGAAGAAACCCGCATGCGCTGGGTGTCCGGCATGGGGCTGCCGACCCAGCCGCCGCATCCGGTGATCGTGCTGCTCAATGCCGCCTGCCATTACACCCGACCCCTCGATTACCCGGCGACGGTTGAAGTGGCGCTGCACGCCGGCCGCGTGGGGCGCAGCAGCTTGCAGACACATTACGTGTTGCGGCATGTCGAGGCGGGTGCAGTGTGCGCCGAGGGTTACGCAACGCTGGTGTGGTACGACATGACGCAGCAGAAGGCAGTGCCGCTGCCGGATTCGATCCGCGCGGCCTGCGCTGCGTGAGTTGCCGTTTCTCGGCGGCGCTGTTGGCGGCAGTGCTGTGCTGGCCTCTTGCGGGGATGGCGCAGCCGCGCGGCGCCGAATCGCGCGACATGGCGCTCAGCGGTTTCCACGATCTGCAGGGGCGCGGCGCCTACCAGCCGGTGATCCACGAACAGAACGGCCGCTGGATCGCCTATATCGGCCTGCATGCGGGCAGTGCGTTCAATCCATTGACGGGAGTGCGCGAAGACAATGGCACCTTGCTGATCGACGTCACGGATCCGGCGAAACCCGCAGCATTGCACCATATCCCGGGGCCGCCGGGCGGCGAAGCGCAGATGGTGCGCGTTTGCGGCGGCCGCGACCTGCCGCGCGCGGCGCGCGACCGGACCTACCTGCTGCGCACACTGGGCCACTCGGCGCATGAAGTCTGGGATGTCACGCTGCCCGATCCGCCGCAGCTTGTGTCGGTGGTGGCCGACGGCCTGCGCGGCACGCACAAAAACTGGTGGGAATGCGACACCGGCATCGCTTACCTGGTGTCGGGCGTGCCTGGCTGGCGTACTTCGCGCATGACGCAGATTTTTGACTTATCGGATCCGCGCAAACCCGTACATATCCGTGATTATGGTTTGCCCGGGCAGGAGCCCGGCGCGACCGGCAGCGTGCCGACGGGGCTGCATGGTGCGGTTTCCACCGGACCCGCCGGTAACAGGGTCTATTTCGGTCACGGCACTTCAAGCGGCGGCGTCCTGCAGGTGGTCGACCGCGACAAACTGCTGAAAGGGCCGAAAGAACCGATACGTGCCAATCTTCTGCAGCCGCAACGCGGCCGTTACGACCTTGACCCGGACTACGGCGCGCATACCGCATTCCCGGTGTTGGGCGTGGAAGTGCAGGGGGCAGACGGTCGCGCCGCAAAGCGTGATTTTGTCGTGGTGACCAACGAGGCGCTGTCCGATGGCTGCGGCGGCGCGCGCCAGAAGGTGTGGATCATCGACGTTACCGAGGAAGCCCGGCCGAAACCGGCCTCGACCTGGATGCTGGATGAGCGCATCGGCGACTACTGCGCGCGCCCGGGACGTATCGGCGCGCATTCCTCGCATGAAAGTTTTACGCCGATCTACTATCGCCGCATCATGTTCATCGCGCACTTCAATGCCGGCGTACGCGCGATCGACATCCGTGATCCCTACAAGCCGCGCGAGATTGCGTATTACGTGCCGGCCGCCAGCGGGCGCACGGTGACCACCAACAATGTCGAAGTCGATGACCGGGGTTACATCTACATCGTTGATCGCCATGGCCTGGGCCTGCATGTGCTGCGGCTGACCGGCGCTGCGCGGCAGGCGGCGAACTTCCGCTGAATCCGGGATTGAGAGTTCAGGGCCGCAGGTTTTTCAGGCGCTGCTGTTCCAGTTCCGCGCGGATTTTTTTGGCGAGATGCGGGTCGGTGACGTCGGCGGCAATGTCCGCGGGTTCGGTCCGGCCGTGCTGGCGCATCGTGGTTTCATTGGCGATTTTTTCGCGCTGCTGCCGGGCGCGCGGCAAGGAGGCGAGTTTTTGTTTGTGATCGACCAGCTTCCAGACGAACCAGCCGGCCAGCAGGATGCCGGTGACGTAGCTGGCATACATCACGTTTTCCCACAACGCATGGCAGGCGGGCGCCGAGATCGGCAGGGCGGCGCACATGCTGAGGTAATCGATCAGTGGCATGTTATTCGGCATATCGCGGCATATCGGCCCCGGAAATGGCAGGTGCAGGCACTTCCGTCACCTGTCGAACTGGTCAGCAGTATATCCAGCCGATGGCCCTAGCGCACCGGTTGCCAGTGATCCGCCAGTTGCCGGGCTTCCCGCCGCTCATCCGCTGAGAGTTGCGCTTCCAGGCGTGCGCGGTAACCGCGTTTGTCTTCGAGCACCGATTTGCACACCGGCTTGTCCGGGCATTGGGCGGCCGCCTTTTGCGCAATCAGCATCCATTTCAGGCCGTCACGGTTGTCGAGTGAATTCACCCGCCCGTCGGCATGCAGGATCGCGAGATTGAGCAGCGACGGCAGGAAGGCGCGTTCGGCGGACTTCAGGTAATAGTTCGCGGCTTCGGTGTGGTCGGGTTTGGCGCCGTTGCGGCCGCGTTCGTAGGACACCCCCGCGTTGTGGCAGGCGGAAAGGTCGCCGAGGGCACAGCCCTTTTTGTACCAGTCCACGGCCTTGCCGTATTTGGCGGCGGGCACCCTGTCGCGGGCCAGCAGGTTGCCGAGATGCAGGGCGGCAATGGCGTTGCCTTTGTCTGCCTGTTGGCGGAGTTCAGCCGCGGTTTTGTCGTCCAGTTTGGGATCGTGCGGTGTGGCGGCCGGTGTTTGCGCCGACAGCATGGCGAGGAGTGCGGCGACGGCGCCGCGTTGCAGGAGTGCCGGCACTGACAGTTTTTTGAAATTCTCCAAATTGATGTTATTGGCTGACACGCAAGATTTCTCGACTCTCGTTAAATCAATGACTGGTACGCGTGTGCGCTTGGTCGCTTCGCTCCCCACGCGCTCGCGCATCACTTTTTAAACAAACTGCTAAAGCCCCAACGCAGTCAGGTCGAGCTTGCCGTCGCGCAGCGGCGGGCACCAGAAATAGGCGCCGGTCAGCGGCCGGGTGAAACGGAACAGCGCGTCGGTGATGCCGTCTTCCGCGCCGCTCATGCGTTTCAGCTGCGCCTCGTAAGCGTCGAAGCTCGCACCGAAGGCTGTGAACACCAGGCCGCAGCGCGCGCCTTCGGCCCAGGGCATCGAGCGCCGTACGACAAAAGCCTCGGGATCAAAATTTTCCTGCGCGGTGCGTTTGACATGGGCGGACTCCGGCGCGTCGTCGAGTTCCTCGTTGTCGGAGCGGCGGCGGCCGACGCAGTGGTCCTGCTCGGTGGTGGTCATCGCATCGAAGCTGGTGAAGTCGTGCAGCCATTGCTGGACCGCGACAAAACTCGAACCGGCGATGCCTTTGTGCTGTGAAATTGCGGCTTTGACCGCGTCATCGTCTTTGGGATTCTCGGTGCCGTCCTCGTAACCGGTGAGGTCGCGCCCCGTGCCGTGAATAAAAGCGTCGATCACGCCGTCGGGCTGGAAGGCCGCGGACAGCGTGGCGTCGAGCTGGCGCTGGCGTTTCAGCAGCACGCCGCGGTCGCTGCCGCGCAGCCACAGCCACAGTGCGCCCGGTGTCGATGGAATGTCGATGCCCTGGGTTGCCATCTGCGGGAAGCTGCGCAGCCCTTCGACGGTTTTGCCCAGCGCCGAGACCAGCGACAGGCCGATACCGGCAAGCACATTGTCGCCGTCGATCTGGGCGGCAAGGGCGCGGAGGGCTGCGCGCGGATCGGCGCCGGGGATCAGGGTGTAGGTGATGTAGCGGGCTTGTTGCGGCACGGGTTGGAGGATGGCGGGTTGCGGGGTGATCGGCATGGCGGAGGCTGGGTTTGTTTTATGAGGAGGGGGATTTTACACGGGGCCTGATGCCGCGAATGTTGTTACCCGGCCAGTGCGGGAAACAGCGTGATGCACAGCGTAACCACGGACAAGGTGATCGCTGTCACACACAGCAGCGTGATGCGCCGGTGCCGGGTTTCGGCCATGGCTGCAGCCTGTTCCAGTGCGCTGACCGTGACCTGGAGCTGTTCCGCCAGTTCGCGGATATGGGTCGCGTTCCGGGCGGCGGCGGCCTGCAGTTCGGCGATCTGCTGCTGTTGCAGTGTGGCCTGGTTTTCGGTGGCGTCAGTCCGCTTTTGGGTGAATGCAGGGATGGCGACGGAGACGATGGTGCCGACGTGCGGCAATACGGCTTTTAATGCTGGGATCAGCCAGGCGGGCATGAGGCGTTCCTTTTATTGTGTTCCATGTTGATGGATTTATGGCAGCGGGGGTGTTGGATGGTTCAAACTTGAAGGCAGGTCGCCGGGGGTAGCCCGGCGGCTAGTCACTTTCTCTTGCTTCGCCAAGAGAAAGTAACCAAAGAGAAGGCGACCCAGGCTCGCCGCCCTTCGGGTTCCCTGCGCTGCTCGCCAAGCCGGGCGGCTGCGGAACTCGCCCTCGCAAACAGCGCGAGGGCTCAGACAGTCCTCGCCGACTACCCCCGGCCTGGCTGCGCTGCTCGGCGGCTCACATGGGGAGCAAGGTCAACGGCGGTTGGTAGGGCGGATGAGCCGCATAGCGGCGTTATCCGCCGGTTTGCGGTTTCTTTACGCGACAGCGTCGCGTGCCCTTTTGAATTTTACATACGGCGGAATGCGCTGCGCTATTCTGCCCTACGGTCCTTCAGCTCCGATGCGGATGCGCTCTCGACGAACAGTTCGATGGCTTCGCGCAGGTTGTTGCGGGCTTCCTCCACGGATTTGCCCTGACTGGCGATATCCAGTTCGGGACAGAGGGAGACGTAACCGTCGCCTTCGCGTTCGATGATGGCGGTGAGCTGTTTTTGCATGGCGGAACGCTCCTTGAGGGGCATTGAGTGTTCAGTCTAACACCGTGGTAAATGTGAAGTGTAATCCGCCGGTTCGCAATTGTTTTGCGCGACATCATGGCGCCTCATATTCTTGAGCGGTACATACGGCGCATTGCGCTTCGCTTAATGCGCCCTACGAGCTCTTTATTTGAGAGCCATTGACCAATCGACTTCGCGGATTATCGAAATCTGATATTCGCCTGACTGAGCCATTTCGGCCGCTTTTTGAATTTTTCTCCCAAAGTTTGCTGTTATCCAGTCGGGAGATGCCATTGTTCCGATTACCAAGTAGTTAGTTGTGTTCGTAATTGAATTTTTTGGAGTGCCACCACGTTTTTCAATCTCTCTATGGCACTCTTTGCGGGTGCCCCATAAAAAGTCTCCCGTAAAAACAAAGACATTGTTTTCAAAAATAACATGGGGGTCATCGTCAAATATGTTTGCTATGTGTTCGGGTAATGCCGCGCCAGTTTCGATGAAATTATTCCCTGCCAGAATCTGGATCTCTTTGGTGAGATGGTTTCGTTCTTCTTCAGTTATCAAATCATCAATCAGGATTTCGTGAACTCGACGATGTACGATATTGGCTGGGTAAACATTTGCTAAGTCCTCATTTTCTTTAAGCCAGGTTTTTAAATATCGTATTTCGTGGTCGTTAAGATGCCCGTCGCAGACTAATCCGCTCAAAATCCCCATCAACGACTGCAATCCTTTGGTGGAGCGTTTTGCGTCAAGGACATAGCGTTTTGCAAATTCTGCGCTGCTCATTACGCTTCTCCTAAAATCTTCTATGAATTTACTTCGCCACCTCATGTCCCGCCATCCGCTCCAGCGCCTTGACCATCGCCGAATGGTCCGACTTCGCGCCGCCGTTCGCGACACATGAATTAAACAGTTCCTGCGCAGTCGCCGTATTCGGCAGCGACACGCCCATGGCCCGTGCGCCTTGCAGCGCGAGGTTCAGATCCTTCTGGTGCAGTTCAATGCGGAAGCCGGGATCGAAGGTGCGTTTGATCATGCGTTCGCCGTGCACTTCGAGGATGCGTGATGCGGCGAAGCCGCCCATCAGGGCTTGGCGTACTTTGGCGGGGTCGGCGCCGGCCTTTGAGGCGAATACCAGGGCTTCGCTGACGGCTTCGATGTTGAGGGCTACGATGATCTGGTTGCAGACTTTGCAGGTCTGGCCGTCGCCATTGCCGCCGACCAGGGTGATGTTTTTGCCCATCAGATCAAACAGCGGTTTCACCTTGTCGAAGGCGGCTTGCGGGGCGCCGACCATGATCGTCAGTGCTGCGTTTTTGGCGCCCACCTCGCCGCCGGAGACTGGGGCGTCGACGTAGTAGCATCCTAAATTATTGATTTTATTGGCATATTCTTTGGTGGCGATGGGCGAGATCGAGCTCATGTCGACCACCGTCTTGCCTTTGCTCAAGCCCTCGGCCACGCCGCCTGTGCCGAACAGTACTTTTTCGACATCCGGCGTGTCCGGCACCATGGTGATGATGATGTCGGCCTGTTGTGCAACCTCTTTTGCGCTGCTGCAGGTTTTGCCGCCGGCGTCCGTCAGTTCCTTCGGCACGCCGCTGCGTGAAGTCAGGAACAGGCTGTGCCCGCCCTTGATCAGGTTGAGGGCCATGGGTTTGCCCATGATGCCGAGTCCGATGAAACCGACCTTGCTCATAACAGTGTCCTCTGGTTCGGGTAAAGGAGGCAGGCCGCGGATGCGGCCTGCCGGATAACGCAAATTATAGGCGCGTCATTGCCCGCTGTTACGCCGTCTTCGGCTCGTTGCGGCGGATCAGCAACTGGCTGAGCAGCACGATGACGAGCATGCCAAAGCCGATCAGGTCGGTGATCAGGCCGGGTTTGATCAGCATGAAGGCGGCGATCAGCAGCAGTACGCGCTCCCAGGGTTTTGCCAGGCGGAAAAAGTAACCGAACAATCCGCCGGCTAGGCAGATGGTGCCGATGGTCGCGGTGACGAAGGAATGCAGGATGACATGCCATTCACCGATCATCAGCAGTGACGGTTCGAACACAAACATGAAAGGCACGATGAAACCTGCGGCGCCGATGCGCACCGCCGCCCAGCCGGCCTGCCACAGGTTGGCCTTGGCGAGGCTGGCTGCGGCAAATACCGCGAGTGCCACGGGTGGCGTGATCGCCGACAGGATCGCGAAATAAAACGCGAACATGTGCGCGGCCGGGGTCGGAGCGCCGAGTTTGATCAGCGCCGGCACCAGCAGCGACACCATGACGATGTATGCCGGCGTGGTCGGCATGCCCATGCCGAGGATGATGCCGGCAATGGCGGTGAGGATCAGCGCCAGCGGCAGCAGGTTCTGTGCGAGGCCGACGACGATCTGGGTGAACACGATGCCGAGGCCGGTGATGGTGACGCAGGCGATGACAATGCCGGCGCAGGCGCAGGCCATGGCCACGGCCAGCGTGTTTTTGGCGCCTTCTTCCAGCGCGTCGAGCACACTGCGCCAGGTGATGCCGCCGCGGGTCGACTTGCGCAACAGCGCGATGGGCATGCACATCAGCGCGCCAACCAGCGCGCACAGCGGCGCCGAATAACCCAGGGTCAGGCCGATGAATATGGTGATGATGGGGATGAACAGGTGGCCGCGCGACAGCATCACGTGGCCGAAAGCCGGCAGTTCGTTGCGCGGTACGCCGTGCAGGCCGTGGCGTTTGGCTTCGAAGTGCACGGCGAAAAACACCGCGAGGTAATACAGTATGGCGGGAATCACCGCCCACAGCGCGACCTGGGCGTAAGGCACGGCGAGGAATTCGGCCATCACGAAAGCGGCGGCACCCATTACCGGCGGCATGATCTGGCCGCCGGTGGAGGCCGTGGCCTCGACCGCTGCGGCGAAAGAGGGTTTGAAGCCGGTACGTTTCATCAGCGGAATGGTCATCGGCCCGTCGACCATCACGTTGGCGACGGCGCTGCCGGACACGGTGCCGAACAGGCTGGAGCTGACCACCGCGACCTTGCCGGGGCCGCCGGCGGTGTGGCCGGTGATCGACAGCGCGAAATCCATGAACAATTGTCCGGTGCCGCTTTTTTCCATGAACGCGCCGAACAGCACGAACAGCATCACGTACGAAGCCGATACGCCCAGCGTGGAGCCGAAGATGCCCTCGGTGGACAGGTAGAGCTGCTCCATCAGCACCGGCGCCTTCACGTTGGTGAAGAACATGGCATAGATCAGGAAACAGGCGGCGGTGAGAGGTAATGCCCAGCCGAGCACGCGGCGCGTGGCTTCGAGGATGATCAGCACCGCGATCACGGCATTGACCTTGTCGGCCATGGTCAGATCATCGATGTAGATGATCCGGTTGGTCATGTACTGGTAGTTGAAAAAGATGTGGAGTATGAATGCCCACGACAGGAGCAGCAGCACGGCGTCGGAGATGCGCCATTTCCAGTCGCCGCCGGGTTTGAGCGGGTAGAGCAGGAACACCAGGGTCAGTGCGAACAGCAGATGGGTACCACGGAAAATCAGCGCTTCAGGCGGGCCGAAGGCAGCGACGTACATGTGGTAGACCGACATCACCACGGCGATCGCGGCAACGGTGAATTTGAGTGCGCGCGTTTGTGGCGCGGTGGGGGCGTTTTCGTCGGACTTGATCTGGATGGCGGGTTCTTGTTGTGCAGTGCTCATGGTTTCCCCGGTGCGGATGTGGAACGGGGCGGCAGGGCCGCCCCGTTTTTCCTGCGTACTGCGGATGCTTACATGGCTCCAGCTTCTTTGTAGAACTTGGCCGCGCCCGGATGGAAGGGTACGCCGATGTCGGCGGCCATTTCCTTCGGTGTCAGGCCGGCCATGGCCTTGTTGACCGAGGCCATGTCGCTGATGTTGGCGGCGACGGTCTTGGTCATGGTGTAGACGGTCTGTTCCGGCAGGTCGCAGGAGACGACGAGGTGCGCGGAGTAACCGATCTGCGGCACGTCCTGGGTTTGTTTGGGATAGGTGCCGGCCTTGACGATCAGTTTCTGGTAGCCGGAGTTCTGCTTGCGCAATGCGGCCATGGTCTTGTCATCGACCGGCACGAGGTTGATGTCGCGCGCGCTGGCGAGGTCCATCACCGACGAGGCGGGGATGGTGGTGCCCAGCGTGAACACCTGGGCGTGGCCGTCTTTCATCATCGACACCGCATCGGTGTAGGACTGGAAATTGATTTTCGACAATGACTGGTAGTTGAGGCCGTTCAGCCCCAGCGTCAGGTTGGTCAGCAGTTCACCGGTATTGCCCTTGGGCTGGGTGACCACCGATTTGCCTTTCATGTCGGCGAAGGTGTTGACCTTGGCGTCGGCCAGCGCGACGACCTGGAAATACTGCGGATACAGGTTGGCCATCTGGCAGACTTTGGTGGTTTTTTTCGGATACGGTGCGTTGCCGGCGATGCCGTCCACGGTGGTGCTCGAGTTGCCGAAGCCGATCTGCGCCTTGCCTTCATCGACGCCACGCACGTTGGCGATGCCGGCGCCCGGAGTGGCGGTGATATTCAGGCCGGGAATGGCTTTTTCCCACATGCTTTTCAGCTGGCCGCCCAGCGGTACCCAGACGCCGCCCTGCGGGCCGGTCATCAGGGTCATCTGCTGCGCACTGACTGTGGTGGAAAAAGCGGCGGGAAATGCTGCGGCCACGGCAATGGCGAGCGTGGATGCGATGCGTGATGCTTTCATGACTCCTCCTTCAGGTTGTAATGCGGGACAGGCCGTTGATCCATGTTTGATCTATGTTTTTATCGGTCTGTTGCCGGGGCATTGTGTGGGCTGCTCCGGGTGCCGTCAAGCGCCCCGCAGGTAAGGCTTGATCCAGCCCAATCCGGCCTCGGTGGTGGTTGCCGGTTTGTATTCGCAGCCGATCCAGCCCTGGTAGCCGATCCGGTCTATATGCCGGAACAGGAAAGGAAAATTGATTTCGCCGCTGCCCGGTTCGTGGCGTCCCGGGTTGTCGGCGAGCTGCATGTGCGGGATCAGCGCGAGATTGTTTTCGATGCCGCGGGCGAGGTCACCTTCCATGATCTGCATGTGATAGATGTCGTACTGCAGGAACAGGTTGTCGGAACCGACGGCCTTGATGATGTCGACCGCCTGCTGCGAGGAATTGAGGAAAAATCCCGGGATGTCGCGGGTGTTGATCGGTTCAATGAGTAACTTGATCCCGGCTTCCTTGAATTTCGGCGCGGCGAACTGCAGGTTGCGGATGAAGGTTTCGCGCGCGTCCATCGGGTCGAGGTGGGTCGGGCGGATGCCGGCGAGGCAGTTGACCTGCTTGCAGCCGAGTGCAGTGGCGTAGTCAATCGCTCGGCCGACGTCGTTCTGGAATTCGGCGACACGCTGCGGATGACAGGCGATGCCGCGCTCGCCGCCGCCCCAGTTGCCGGCGGGCATGTTGTGCAGCACCTGGACGAGTTTGTTTTTGCCGAGCGCATCCACCAGCGCGTTTTTGTCGTAATCGTAGGGAAACAGGTATTCAACACCCCCGAATCCGGCCTTGGCCGCGGCGGCGAAGCGGTCGATGAAGGCGACTTCATTGAACAGCATGGTGATATTCGCGCAGAACCTGGGCATGGTGTGGACCTGCTGGGGAAATTGTGGGGTGGCCCATTATAATCATGGCCATGACAGTCCCTGAAAAATCACCCGTGGCGATCCTGCTGGCCGCCGGCGCCGGTTCACGTTTTGGCGGCGCCAAACTGCTGCATCCGCTGGAGGACGGCGCGGCGATCGCCGCGCATGCCGCGCGCAATCTGATCGCGGCGGGACTCAACGTGACAGCCGTGGTGCGGCCCGGTGATTTTCCGCTGGCGGAATTGCTCGAACAGGAAGGTTGCGCGGTGACGGTGTGCAGCGATGCGGCGCTGGGCATGGGCGTCAGTCTGGCCCATGGCGTCAGTGTCACCCGCGATGCCGGCGGCTGGATCGTGGCGCTGGCCGACATGCCGCGCATTCGCCCGGATACGATTAAACGCGTGATGCAGGCGCTGGCGGACGGTGCCGCCATTGTTGCACCGGCCTACCAGGGCGACCGCGGCCATCCGGTGGCGTTCAGCGAACGGTTTTTGCACGAGCTGCAGGTATTGGGCGGTGATAGTGGTGCGCGCGCCGTCGTGCAGCGCAATCAGGCGCTGGTGCGGGTGATCGATGTCGATGATCCCGGCGTGCTGCTCGACATCGACCGGCGCGGCGATCTGGCGCGTTGCGCCTGAAGGTTGACACTTCATGAGTGATGATCAGGCAACTGGCGGTGCAGTGACGGCGGATGGTTTGTCGCCGGCGGATCTGCGCGCGCCGGTCGGTCTGTGGCCGTCAGTGCTGCACAACTTGCGTGCCGGCGCGCGGCTCGCGTTCCTGCGTCCGGTCGGCCCGGCATCGTTTCAGCCTTCCGCCGATGTTTTTGCCGTGATCGCGGCGCTGAATGTGTTGTTGCTGTTCCTGCTGGGCCTGGCCAGCGTCGGTTTCAAGGGGCAGTTGAATGTTCTGGAATTTCCCCGCGCCCTGCTGTTTGTGCCGACAACCCTGCTGTTCGGCCTGCTGGCGCTGCGGATGGGTGGCGGGAAAAAATCGATACTCACGGTAGCGTTGCCGGTGGTTGCCGCCGGCCTGGTGCTGTCGCTGATCCTCGGTGCGCTGGCCTTGCTGATGCCGCATCTGCCGCGCCGGATGGTCGGCGGGAACTGGTGGCCGTATTTGTATTACGGGGCCGTGTTGTGGTGGTCGCTGATCATTGCCGCCGCCGTCAGACGCCTTGCCGATGCCGGCCCGGCGCGCAACCTGGCAAGCCTGCTGGCGGGGCTGGTGCTGCTGGTGTCGCCGATGGCCTGGTATCCGCAAAATTATCTGTGGATGCCGAAGTACGATGAATCGGCCGGCGACAAGGTGGTGTGGGCGCCGGTCGAGGAGCGCGGGTTTTACGCGCAGCAGGACATGCTGCGCAAAACCCTGGCCTCCGTGCAGGACGGGCGCCCCGGCATCGCGGATATTTATCTGCTCGCGGCAGGCCTCTACGCCCGCGAGGATGTATTCATGAAAGAGGTGCAGCAGATCGCCGAGTTGTTCCGCAAACGCTTTGATGCGGCGGGGCGCTCTGTCGTGCTGCTGAATAATCCGCAAACGCTGGATACCCATCCCGTCGCCAGCCTGACCAGCATCACCGCGGCGCTGAAACGGATCGGCGGTCAGATGAACCGCGACGAAGACCTGCTGGTACTGTATCTGTCTTCGCATGGTTCGGAGTCGCACCGGCTGTCGGTGGATTTCTGGCCCTTGCGGCTGGCGCAGATCGATCCGCCCGCGCTGAAAAAAGCGCTGGATGCATCGGGGATCAAGTGGCGCGTGATCGTGGTGTCGGCCTGTTACTCGGGCGGATTCGTCACGCCGCTGCAGGACGAACATACCATGATCATCACTGCCTCCAGCGCGAAGCGCCAGTCCTTCGGCTGCGGCAGCGCATCGGACGCGACCTGGCTCGCGCAGGCCTTGTTCAACGAAGAGCTGCGCAAGACCTGGTCGTTTGAAACGGCGTTTGGCCATGCCCGCAAGTCGATCGCCGAACGCGAACGCGCCCAGGGTTATGAACCTTCCGAGCCGCAGTTTTTTGCCGGCGCGGAAATTCGCGGCAAGCTGGCAGAGATCGAGAGTCGTCTGGCGAAGCAGAAATAGTTGCAATAGCGGCGTTGGTTGTATCATAAGTATTTGATTTTAAAGGAAAAATAATGTCACGTTTTACCGGCACCGAAAACTACGTCGCCACCGATGACTTGATGATGGCGGTCAATGCCGCGCTGACGCTGGAGCGTCCGCTGCTGATCAAAGGCGAGCCGGGCACCGGCAAAACCATGCTGGCATTGGAAGTGGCCAAGGCGCTGAAACGCCCGCTGTTCGAGTGGCACGTCAAATCGACGACCAAGGCCCAGCATGGCCTCTATGAATACGATGCGGTGTCGCGGCTGCGCGATTCGCAACTGGGCGACCCGCGGGTCAAGGACATCGGCAACTACATCGTGCAGGGCATGTTGTGGAAAGCCTTCGAGTCGGAGCAGCAGGCGGTGCTGCTGATCGATGAGGTGGACAAGGCCGACATCGAATTCCCCAATGACCTGCTGCGCGAACTGGATCGTATGGAGTTTTATGTCTACGAGACCCAGCAACTGGTCAGGGCGAAACAACGGCCGCTGGTGATCATTACCAGCAACAACGAAAAGGAACTGCCCGACGCCTTCCTGCGCCGCTGCTTTTTCCACTACATCCGTTTCCCCGACCCGGAAACCATGGCGAAAATCGTCGACGTGCATTTTCCCGGCATCAAGAAAAAACTGCTTTCACAAGCGCTCAACGCTTTTTTTGAAATCCGCGAAGTGCCGGGCCTGAAGAAAAAACCGACCACCTCCGAACTGCTCGACTGGCTGAAACTGCTGATGGCCGAGGACATCCCGGCGGAAGCGCTGCACAGCCAGGACACGCACAAGATCGTGCCGCCGCTGCATGGGGCGCTGATCAAGAATGAACAGGATGTGCATCTGTTTGAGCGGCTGGTCTTCATGTCGCGGCGGAAAACCTGAAGAAGGTCAAAGGCTTTTACCGCCAAGACGCGAAAATCAAAAACGTTTACCGCCAAGACGCCAAGACCGCCAAGAAGAGCAGATCAAATGCGTGAACCCGACAAGTTTCTCGATGATTTGGCGCGAGTAGTGGTTGATGCTGCGATGGAGGTGCATCGCGAGCTGGGGCCCGGGTATGTCGAGTCGGTTTATGAAGAAGCCCTTGCTGTGGAGTTGCGCTTGCGCAATGTTGAATTTGAGCGCCAGAAGGCGGTTTCGGTGTCTTATAAAGGGCACTCTGTTGGGGAGGGGCGGGTTGATTTTCTGGTTAGGGGTGTTTTGATTGTTGAGTTGAAAGCCGTGGAAAAGCTGCTGCCCGTACACAAGGCGCAGGTAATTTCCTATCTCAAGGCCCGCGGCTCCACGCTGGCCCTGCTGATCAACTTCAACGAGCGACTGTTAAGAGACGGTATTCAGCGCATCGTCCTGACACAAGGCGGTGTTTGAAATGTTTTGCTTTTCTTGGCGGCCTTGGCGTCTTGGCGGTAAATATGATGTTCAATTTCAACGCATAGTGCTGACCTGAATATGAAATTATTGTTTTGTTCTTGTATTTCTTGGCGCTCTTGGCGTCTTGGCGGTGAAAAGGTTTTTCCGTGCTGATCGAATTTTTCCTCAAACTGCGCCAGGGCGGCGTGCCCGCTTCGATCAAGGAATTCCTGATCCTGATCGAGGCGCTGGAGAAGCAGGTCGCCTTCGGCAGCGTCGAGGATTTTTATCATCTGGCGCGCACCTGCCTGGTCAAGGATGAAAAATTCTTCGACCGCTACGACCTGGTGTTCGCGGCCTACTTCAAGGGCGTGGTCGGCATCGATGCCGCCGCGGCGGTGATCCCCGAGGACTGGTTGCGCAAGCTGGTCGAGAAAAACCTGAGTGATGAAGAGAAAAAACTGATCCAGTCGCTGGGTGGCTGGGAAAAACTGATGGAAACCCTGAAAAAACGCCTCGAAGAGCAGAAGGGGCGGCACCAGGGTGGCAACAAGTGGATCGGCACCGGCGGCACCAGTCCTTTCGGCGCTTATGGTTACAACCCCGAGGGCATCCGCATCGGTCAGCATGAATCGCGCAACCGCCGCGCGGTGAAGGTCTGGGACCAGCGCGAATTCAAGAATCTGGATGACACGGTGGAGCTGGGCACGCGCAACATCAAGGTGGCCTTGCGCAAGCTGCGCAAATTCGCGCGCACCGGGGCGCCGGAAGAGCTGGACATGGAAGACACCATCCGTTCCACCGCCAAAAATGCCGGCTGGCTGGATCTCAAAATGGTGCCGGAGCGGCACAACGCGGTGAAGGTGCTGCTGTTTCTCGACATCGGCGGCTCGATGGACGACCACGTCCGTGTCTGCGAGCAACTGTTTTCAGCGACGCGCACCGAGTTCAAACATCTCGAATACTTCTATTTCCACAATTTTCTCTACGATCGGGTGTGGAAAGACAACCGCCGGCGCGCCACCGAACGCATGGCGACCTGGGATGTGCTGCACACCTATCCGCACGACTACAAGCTGATCATCGTCGGCGACGCCACGATGAGCCCGTACGAGATCACCTATCCCGGCGGCAGTGTCGAGCACAGCAACGAGGAGTCCGGCGCGGTGTGGCTGCAGCGCGCGCTGAGCGTGTATTCACGCGCGATCTGGCTCAATCCGCAGCCGGAGGCGGTGTGGAATTATCACGAGTCCATCGCCATCACCCGCGAGTTGATGGGCAGGCGCATGTTTCCGCTGACCATCGACGGCCTCGATCGCGGCATGCGGCTGCTGACCCGCGCGCAGTAAGCGGCGGCATGGATATCATCACCGTTACGGCGCCCGGCCCCGATCTCGACGCGGTGCGCGACCTGTTCCTCGAATACGCGGGATCGCTGAATTTCAGCCTGTGTTTCCAGGATTTTGAATCCGAACTCGAAGGCCTCCCCGGCGCCTATGCGCCGCCGGCCGGCACCCTGCTGCTGGCGCGTGTTGACGGCACTGTCGCCGGTTGTGTCGGTGTGCGGCCGCTGGATGCCGGGCGCTGCGAAATGAAACGTTTGTATTTGCGCGAATTCTGCCGTGGCAGCGGCGGCGGGCGTGTGCTGGCGGAGCGGGCCATCACATTTGCGCGCAGGGCAGGGTACGCCAGCATGGTGCTGGATACGCTGCCGCAGATGGTGGCGGCGATGCGGCTTTATTACGATCTGGGTTTTGTGCGTTGTGCGCCGTATTACGACAACACTCCCATCAGCAGTACTTGTCTGGAGCTGCCGTTGTAAGGCGGGCGCTGTAAGCTGCAATTCCGAAAAACAGAAAGGTGTCCCATGGCTGCATCGCTGGATTCCGCAAAACTGATTGAATTCTGCACCGCCGTTTACGCGGGGCAGGGTGTGCCCGAAGCGGATGCGCGGCTGATTGCCGATACGCTGGTGCAGGCCGATCTGTGGGGCCACCAGTCCCACGGCGTGCTGCGCCTCGACTGGTACCTCGACCGCCTGCGCAACAAGGTGATGAACCCGGTGACGCAGCCGGAGTTTGTGATTGACGGTGGCGCGATGGCGGTGATCGACGGTCACGACGGCGTCGGCCATGTGCTGGCGAAGCTCGCGGCTGAAGAAGCCATCAAACGCGCCAAAAAACACGGCATCGGTGCGGTCGGTGTGCGCATGTCCAACCATTTCGGCACCTGCATGTATTACACGCTGATGGGCGCACGGCAAGGATGCGTGATGATGCTGACCTCCAACGGCGGGCCGGCGATGGCGCCCTGGGGTGGGCGCAAAAAGATCGTCGGCACCAATCCCTGGTCGATCGCGGCGCCGGCGGGTAAACATGCGCCCTTCGTGGTCGACATGGCGAACACCGGCGTCGCACGCGGCAAAATCTATCTCGCGCGCAACAAGCGGCAGAAAATCCCGCTGGGCTGGGCGATTGATGCCGATGGCGCGCCGACCACCGATCCGCAGGCGGCGATCGACGGCATCATCCTGCCGATGGCAGAACACAAGGGTTATGCCATTGCAGCGATGGTCGACATGATGTCCGGTGTGCTGACGGGCAGCGGTTTCCTGTCGGCGGTGCACAGCCCGTACAAAACCGCGGAAAAAAGCAACTGCGGGCATTTCATGCTGGCGATCAACATCGAGGCGATGCAACCGCTGGGGCAATTCAATGCGCGCATGGAGCAGTTCATCGCCGAGATCAAGTCGGTGCCGCTGGCGCAGGGTTTTGACGAGGTGTTTTATCCGGGCGAGATGGAGGCGCG
>JAIETP010000019.1 GCA_019744975.1 Burkholderiales bacterium | reverse complement strand
GCGAACATCTCGACCAGGCGGTTCTTGATCGTGGCTGGCAATTGGCTCGAATCCCATACCGAGCGCACACTGAAGCGTTTGCCGCAGCGGCGACACTTGCGACGGCCATCGGCCAGTTGATAGCTCGCACCATGATTACATTCAGGACATCGTTTCATTGCCAGACCAGTTTAAATCTGGTCCGGTTAGGCTAGGAATTACCAAAGATTTTAAGCTTTTTTCCCTTGTTTTTTTACAAAAGCAATCAACCCGTCGGTCGATGCGTCGTGCGCTGTCGCCGGCGCAGTGGCGGTGAATTCCGGCAGCAGGCCGCCGGCCAGGCGTTTGCCGTGTTCCACGCCCCACTGGTCAAAGGCGTTGATGTCCCAGATCGCGCTTTGCACGAAGGTGCGGTGTTCATAGAGGGCGAGCAGGGCGCCGAGGCTGCGTGCGTCGAGCACCGGCAGCAGCAGCGTGTTGCTCGGCCGGTTGCCGGGCAGCGCCTGGTGCGGCGCCAGCCGCGCGGCTTCGCGCGCGCTGTGGCTTTGCTGCAGCAAGGCTTGTTCCGTTTCTGCTGCACTCACGCCGCACATCAGCAAGGCGGATTGTGCAAAACAGTTCGACAGCATGACCGCATGAGTCTGGTCTGCATCATCGCTGCGCGGCGCCCCCCAAGGGGACTTGCTTCGCGGCGCGCAACTGGTGATGAAATCCACCGGCACCGGCCGCGTGCCCTGGTGCAGCAGCTGGAAGTAGGCGTGTTGTCCTTCGGTTCCGGCGCTGCCCCACAACACCGGGCCGGTGTCCTGGCGCAGTGTTTTGCCGCGCCGGCTGACGCTTTTGCCCAGGCTTTCCGTTTCGAGTTGCTGCAGCCAGGCCGGCAGCAGTCCCAGCCCCGGCTGATAAGGAATCACCGCGCGCGAAGCCATGGCGAAAAAATTACTGTGCCACAGTCCGATCAGCGCCAGCAGCACCGGCATGTTTTTATCCAAAGCGGCGCTGGCAAAATGCGCATCCATTTCGGCGGCGCCGGCGAGCAATTCGTCGAAGGCGTCGGCGCCCATTGCAATCATCGCCGGCAGGCCGACCGCTGACCACAGCGAATAACGTCCGCCGACCCAGTCCCACATCGGAAAAATACGTTCCTGCGCCACGCCGAAGGCCTCAGCGGCGGGGGAATTCGCGGTGACAGCAGCGAAATGCGCGCCGTGGTCTGCAATGCCGGACGTCTGCAGCCAGGCGCGCGCGGCCCGGGCATTGAGCAGCGTTTCCTGGGTTGAGAAACTCTTGGATTGCACGATGAACAGCGTGTTTGCCGCATCCAGCGTCGCTAGCAGGCGCTCCAGCGATTCGCCCGGCGTGTGGATGAAATGCACCCGTGGCGAACCGGCATCCGGGGCACAGGCGGCAGCAGCCAGCGCCGGTCCCAACACCGAACCGCCGATACCCAGGCTGACGACATCGGTGATGGCGTGACCATTGGCACCAAAGATTTTGCCGTCGCGCAGGGCCGTCGCCAGCTTGCGCATCGCGGCCAGTGTTTTGCGGACTTCGCGCGGCGCGTCTTCTCCGGCGCGCAAGGCTGTGTGCCAGGCGGCGCGTTTTTCCGTGGTATTGACGCGTTTGCCGGCGAGCAGGTCGCGGATCTGGTCCGGTAATCCGCGTTCGCGGGCCAATGCCAGCAGCAGTTCCAGGGTTTCGGGGACGATCAGGTTTTTCGAATAATCGAGCAGCAGGCCGCAGGCTTCGAGCGAAAAGCGCTGGAACCGCTGTGGATCGGCGGCGAACAGTTCGCGCAGGGAACGCCGGCCCCAGCTGCGCTGGTGTGCGCTGAGCGCACGCCAGGCGGGGGTGCGCGTCAGCGAGACCATTGTTTTGCAGGTGCTTCAGGCATGTCCGGCATTGTACCCCGGCGCTGCATGGGTAGTGGCGTTTACAATACTGTCATCTGATTCAAGGACGATACGGACAACACATGCTCGGTGCACTCACGGTGTTGCTGGTGTTCCAGCTGATCGGCGAAGTGCTGGTGCAGTTCGCCGGCCTGCCGATCCCCGGGCCGGTGATCGGCCTGCTGCTGCTGTTCTTGAGCCTCTGCGTGCGCGGCGGCCTTGCCGTGCCCTTGCGCGACACCGCCAATGGCATCCTGCAGCATTTGTCGCTGCTGTTCGTGCCCGCCGGTGTCGGCGTGATGGTGCATTTTTCACGGGTGTCCGGTGAGTGGCTGCCGATACTCGCCGCGACCATCATCAGCACCGCGCTGGCGATCGGCGTCAGTGCACTGGTGATGCAGGCGCTGATGCGCGGTCGCAGCGGTGGTGAAGGCGGAACAGGCGGCGGGGACGGTGGCGCATGACGCCGCGCATCGCCGATGTCTGGGTTTATCTTTCCGCGAGCCCGCTGCTCGGGCTGACCCTGACACTGGTCGCCTACCAGGCCGCCTATTGGGTATACCAGCGCGCTGGGTTCAATCCGTTACTCAATCCGGTGCTGCTGGCGATCCTGATGCTGGTTGCCGCGCTGACGCTGACCGGCACCACCTATGCCACGTATTTCGATGGCGCCCAATTTGTGCACTTCCTGCTCGGCCCGGCGACGGTTGCGCTGGCGGTGCCGCTGTACCTGCAGTTCGACAAGCTGAAAAAACTCGCGCTGCCGCTGGCCGTGGCGCTGCTTGCCGGTTCGCTGACCGCCATCGTGTCCGCGGTGGGCATCGCCTGGCTGCTCGGCGCCAGCGAGACCACGCTGCTGTCGCTGGCGCCGAAATCGGTGACCACGCCGATCGCGATGGGTATTGCCGAAAAAATCGGCGGCATCCCGTCGCTGGCCGCGGTGCTGGTAATGCTGACCGGCGTCAGCGGCGCGGTGATGGCCAAATACGTGCTCGACGGTCTGCGCATCACCGATTTCAGCGTGCGCGGTTTCGCGGTCGGCATCGCAGCCCACGGCATCGGCACCGCGCGAGCGTTTCAGGTCAGCGAACAGGCGGGCGCCTTTGCCGGACTCGGCATGGGCATGAACGGTTTGGTAACTGCGATACTGGCGCCGCTGCTGCTGATTCTGTGGAGATGGATTTGATGGGAACGATGATGGGAACGATAAGGGGAACAATAAGGGGAACAATCGGATGCACGCCGCCGTTAGCGCACTGACCCGCGCCGCGGGCAACCTGTTTGACCGGCGCATCATCGCCCTGGTGTTCCTGCCGATGTTGGGCAGCCTGGTGGTGTGGATGGTGCTGGCGTGGCTGTTCTGGGACGCCTGGACCGGAGGTCTCACCGCGGCGATGAGCTCGACCACGGTCGCCGGCTGGCTGCAGGGCTGGAGCGCGACCTGGGTGATCGATTACACGGCGGCGCTGGTGGTGCTGATCGCCATCCTGCCGGCGATGCTGGTGACCGCGTTGCTGATCACTGAAATCGTCGCGATGCCGGTGATCGTCAAATTTGTTGCCGAGCGTTATCACCCGGGTCTCCAAAGAGCGGCTGGTGGTACGCTGGCCGGCAGCATCGGCAACGCCGTCATCGGCATCACTGTTTTCGCCCTGTTGTGGATTTTCACGCTGCCGCTGTGGTTGACGGGGATTGGTGCTGTGCTGGCGCCGGTGCTGACTTCGGCCTGGCTCAGCCAGCGCCTGCTCCGTTACGATGCGCTGGCGGAACACGCCAGCGCGGAAGAATTTGCAGAGATCGTGCGCAACTCGCGCGGCGACCTGTTCCTGCTCGGCATCCTGCTGTCGCTGTTGTTGTACGTGCCGGTGGTCAACCTGCTGGTGCCGGTGTTGTCGGGGCTGGCGTTTACGCAGCTCTGTCTGGCAAAACTGGCGGCAGCCCGCCATCACTGATCGCCCGGCAGGGCTTGAAATCAGGAACCTTGCCCCAATATCGCATCTAATGGTTTGAGCCTTGCGTTTCAGGTCTCGCCTTGTATCTGCTTCGCGCCTGCGTCAAAAATCCGCCCGGAAAGTCCGGGCCGGCTTTTGCCGCAAAGCATCATGATGATATTGTTCAGGCATCTGCCTGTTTTTTACTTTCCATGAGAGGAACCTGCCAGTGAATACAGCAACCGGAAGCCATACCACTGATGTCACCAAGGAAAAGCTGATCAGCGACTTCAAGGTCGTGGTCGCGGATGCCGAGGCGCTGCTGAAGGCTTCGGCCGGACAGGGCGGCGAAGCGCTGGCTGCCGTGCGCACACGGGTGCAGGAATCGTTGAAGATCGCCAAGGACAAGATGCTCGACGCCGAGGAAGAACTGCTGGCGAAGACCAAGGAGGCGGCCCGCGTCACCGACGAATACGTGCACGACCATCCCTGGCATGCGGTGGGCATCGCTGCCGGTGTGGGTCTGGTGATCGGCCTGCTGATCGGTCGGCGTTAACTTTTCATGGCCGAACCCCGCGAGGCGGAAGGTCTGCTGGCGTCACTGAAAACGCTGACCTTGACGCTGGTCGGCGTGGTGCAGACCCGCCTTGAGCTTTTGTCCACGGACGTCGCCGAGGAGCGGGCGCGGCTGACGGCGATCCTGATTTCGGCGATGGTGGCGCTGTTCTGCATTGGCGTCGGCGTGGTGCTGCTGGCAATATTTGTCGTGGTGATGTTCTGGGACACGTACCGCTTGTTGACGCTGGGCCTGCTGACGGCGATATTCCTGGCGAGTGGTATTGGCTTGTGGATTGTCGCCATGCAAAAAATGCGCAACAAGCCGCGCCTGTTCGATGCCAGCATCAACGAACTGGTCAAGGACCGCGAACAGCTGTCCTCCGGACCATGAGCAGTGAATTGAATGAGTGAGTTGAATGAATGAGCTCAATGAGCTGATCGCACGGCGCGAAAAACTGCTGGCCCAGTCTGCAGCACAACGTGCCGTGCTTGCGCAGTGTATCGAGCCGTGGTCACCGCGGCTGGCATGGGTCGATCGCGGCATTGCAGCGGTTAGATATGTGCGCCGTTATCCAGCGGCGCTGGCGGGGATGGGGTTGCTGGTGGCGGCGCTGCGGCCGCTTCGCGCAGCCGGTTGGTTGCAGCGTGGTTTTTTGTTGTGGCAGGTCGGCAGTACCTTACGCAATACATTGCGCAGCCGCCGCTGAATCATAAAGTAATGTTATTAATTATTGTTTATAATCAATAACTTATAATCTTTCCCCGCTGTCCCGCCCTGTCAGCACGACACCCAGGCCGTACAGCATTCCCGTCCAGCGCGCCTCCATATGCGCGGCATGATCCGCGGGCAGGTCTTCGTGCATCAATTCCAGCATGCAAGTCCTGTCCTGCGCGGTGAATACGGCCGTGACCCGGGTGGCATGGGGCGCGCCCCCCAAGGGGACTTCCTTCGGGGCGCAGTCTTTTGAATGCAGCATGAACACCAGGCGTTGCGGTCGCAGGATTTCAACATAACGGCCGCGGTGTTCGATGACGGCACCGGCCCGGCGCTCAACAAGGCAGAACGCGCCACCGCTGCGCGCATCAATGGTCACGTTCACCATCGGCCGCGACGCGGTTGCAAACAACCACAATCCCGCCAGTTGCGGCGACAACCAGGCATCAAACACGCGGGCCTGTGGCGCCGCGTAGTGATGCCTGATGTGCAGCGTGGTGCGGGTATCGGCGAGTTGTTGCATGGCGCGCGGTTCTGCGGCCGATCAGAAGCCGACCAGTTTTTTGAAGCCGCCGTAGATCATGCGTTTGGCGTCAAACGGCATGTTTTTCATGTCGCACATCTCGGCGAGGCGCGGATCCTTCATTACCCTGGCATTGACGCGGTCGCGGTGGGCGCGCGACTTGTAGACGATCCAGGCAAACACCACCGTCTCGCCGGTTTTGAGTTTGACGCTTTGCGGGAACGAGGTGAGTTTGCCGGGCTTCACGTCGTCAGCCACGCATTCCATGTAATCCAGCGCGCCGTGATCGCGCCACACCTTGCTGGCTTTTTTCGCCAGGCGGCGGTAAGCCTCGATCTTTTTCTTCGGTACCGGCAATACAAATCCGTCGACATAAGACATGGTTGTTCTCCTTGGGTCAGGGTTGCTCGAAATAAACTGTTTTCAGCCGCCGCTCAGCGCCTGTACGATGATGATCTCATCGCTTTCCGCCAAGGGCTGCGCGAGATCGGTGACCTGTGTGCCGTTGACGAAAATGCGGATGTGGCGGCGGATGTGATCCTGCTCATCGATCATGCGAAAACGAATGCCCGCATACTGGCGGTCGAGATCGAGCAGCAGGGCGGCGAGAGTCGCGCCCTGCGCATCGGTCTGGCTGCGTTCGGTGTAGGAACGCAGCGCACTGGGGATCAGCACTTTCATTGTCCGGCCCGCTTAAATCGTTGCGGTTTCCACGGCGTAGATTTCCGGCAGGTTGCGTGCGATGCAGGTCCAGCGTTGGCCTGCTTTTTGGTCCATGTTACGGCCCAGCCACAGTTCACCGCTGGTGGTGCCGAAGTAGAGGCCCACCGAGTCCGCTTGATCCGCGGCCATCGCCTGGCGTTTCACCGTCCACCACGCCTGATTCTTTGGCATGCCGGCATCCATGCGCTGCCAGGTCTTGCCGCCGTTGTGTGTGCCGTAGACCGCGGGTTTGCCGTCGGGACTGGTGCGCGGCCAGACACCGCTGCCGTCCATCGGGAACACCCAGGCGGTGTTGTCGTCGCGCGGGTGCACCACCATCGGGAAGCCGATGTCGCCGACTTTTTTCGGCATGGCCTTGCCGATGCGCACCCAGGTATCGGAAGGGCGGTCGATGCGGTAGATGCCGCAGTGGTTTTGCTGGTAGAGCCGGTCCGGATTCGACGGGCAGATGCGGATGCAGTGCGGGTCGTGGAAGGTCGGTTGCGCCGGGTCGAAGCCGAAGCCCTCGACCACGTCCAGTCCTTTCAGCAGGGTTTTCCAGGTGCGGCCGGCGTCCGTCGATTCGTGCACGCCGCCGCCGGACATGCCGATGTAGAGATGCCGGGCATCACGCGGGTCGATGATGACCGAATGCAGTTTTGGGCCATCGGGTGTGCCGTCCTGCGCAGTACCCATCCACTCGCGGAACTGCGGGTCTTCGTTGATCGACGAAAACGGCGCCCAGTTCACGCCGCCGTCAGTGGAGCGGAACAACCCCTGCGGCGATGAGCCGGCGTACCAGACCTCCGGTTCGGAGGCCGGGCCGGGGGTCAGCCAGAAGGTGTGATCAACCGTGCGGCCGCTGCCGTCCGCGGCCTTGGCGAAGGCCGGCGGTTGCGCGGCTTCCTTCCAGTGGCGGCCGCGGTCAGTGGAGCGGAACACCGTGGGGCCGAGGTGGCCGGTTTTGGCGGCGGCGAGCAGGGTTTTGCCGTCGCGCGGGTCGAGCACCATGTGGCTGATGACATGGCCGAGAAAATGCGGGCCGTCGGCTTTCCAGGTCCTGCGCGCGGCATCGCCGTGGAACAGCCAGGCGCCTTTGCGCGTGGCGACCAGCACGATGGTGCGGCGTTTTGCTGCGGGGGTTTTGCGGGCTGCCGGTTTTTTCGGGGTGGCCATGTGGTTCTCCTTACGGTTTGTTTTTGTGCTGCTGTGCCGCGGCAACAGTGTCGCGGATCGGGCGGATCGGCCGCACTTCAATACAGCCGACGCGCGCTGGCGGAATGCCGGATGCAATGCGGATGGCTTCGTTGAGATCGCCGGCGTCGATCATGTAAAAGCCGGCGAGCTGTTCCTTGGTTTCGGCGAAGGGGCCGTCGGTGATCGCCACCTTGCCGTTTCTGATGCGCACCGTGGTGGCGGTTTGCACCGACTCCAGCGCCTCCGACGCCAGGCACTGACCGCTGGCGCGAATTGCCGCGTCGTAGGCGACGCAGTCCTCGTCGGGCAGTTCGTTGAGGCGTTTTTCATCGAGGTAGACCAGGCACAGGTATTTCATCTTCAGGCTCCCGTTAAGGATGTTTATCAAAACCCAGCGTGGTCACGGTCTGTTCGTCTTCCGCCACCGGGCGTATTTCAACGCAGCCCCTGGCCGCGCCGGGGATTTTGGCGGCGACGCGGATGGCCTCGTTCAGGTCACGCGCCTCGATCAGGTAATAACCGCCAAGCTGTTCCTTGGTTTCCACCCAGGGCCCGTCGGTGGCGGAGACCCTGCCGTTGCGCACACGGATCGTGGTTGCGTGGTCAGGGGGCAGCAGCCGGTTGCAACCGATGTAGTGACCGCTGCGGCGGATGTCTTCGGTGAATGCCGCGTATTCCCGGTAATGCTCGTCGGCCTCGGCGACCGGCATTTGTTCCATCACTTTTTCGGCGCAGATCAGGCAGAGGAATTTCATGTCATTTTTCCCGGCGGCAGTGGCTTATTTTTCGGCGGCGGCTTTCATCGCGGCAAGCCCGGCCTCGAAGTCGCGACCGCACATCTTGTCCATGTCGCACAGCATGTGCATGATTTTGAACAAATAAGGCACAGGCCCCTGCATTTTCCAGTTGACGCGCGTGGCATGGCCTTCCGGCGCGAGCGTGAAGGTCACTGTGTTGTGCGCCTCGAACGGTTTTTCGAAATCGAGCCTGAGCACGACTTTCGACGGTGCTGCCGATTCGATGGTGGTCATGCTGCCCTTGCCGACATTCTTGTCGCCTTCCCAGGCGTAGGTGGCGCCGGGGCCGCGGGTTGTGGCACCGAAGCTGCGCCGCATCGCCGGGTCCTTGTGTTCCCACGGCGACCATGCGCCCCAGGCGCGGTAATCATCGATCAACGCGAACACTTTCTCCGGTGGCGCCTGGATCACGGTGTTGCGCTGGACGGTGAAGGTGTCAGGCCGGGTCGAGGCATAAACCAGCAACGCGGCAATCAGCGCGAGAATGACCAGAACAATGGTGGTGATCATGAGGAAGCTCCCTTGAAGTGTGGCTAGCGTTATTGTGCCGCGGCCTTGCGCACGGCGGCGATGTCGATTTTTTTCATCTGCAGAATGGCGCTCATCACACGCCCGGCCCTGGCCTTGTCATCGCCCTGCAGCAGGCGGATGGCTTCGACCGACACCACCTGCCACGACACGCCGAACCTGTCCTTGAGCCATCCGCATTGCTGCGCTTCCACCGGGCCGCCGGCGGTCAGCTGCTTCCAGTAATGATCGATTTCGTCCTGCGATTCGCAATTGATCACCAGCGATACCGCTTCATTGATGCGGAAATGCGGGCCGCCGTTCAGCGCCACGAATTCCTGTCCGTCGAGATCGAAAGCCACCGTCATTGCCGTGCCCGCGGGCATGCCCGAAGCCTTTGATCCGGCCTCGTCATACTGCAGCACGCTCTTGATGCGTGAATTGGGGAATATGCCGGTGTAAAACTTTGCGGCGTCTTCCGCCTGCCGGTCAAACCACAGGAAAGGCGTTATTTTTTGCATCACGGCGTCTCCGGTTGGGGGGGCTGCAGCGGCCCGGTCATTGGTGATGTCATACGGGCAATTGATTTCATTTATTTTTATCAGGCAGCCCGCTGATTTCCCGCACCTCGCGCACTTCGACGTAACCGAGGCGGGCGCCGGGTATGCGTTTGGCCACTTCCACGGCTGCGGCGAGGCTGTCGGCGTGAATGAAAAAATAGCCCGCGATGTGTTCGTGTGTTTCGATAAAGGGGCCATCGGTCACACTGGCCTTGCCGCCGCGCACACGGACGCGTGCACCGGCGTCGCTGGGCACCAGCGGCGAGGCGTCTATGTACTGCCCCTGCGCGTGCAGTTCGTGGGTGAGCTTTACCGATTCCGCCAGCAGGTCACGCCTGGTGGCATCGGCTGTCGCGGCAAACGCCGTTTCGTTATGGTGCACGATCAGCAGGAATCGCATGACTTCACCTCCATGCACAGACGGGAAGGATGGCGCCGGGCGCTGCAAACGGCGGTTGGACGGTCGATACGGATCATGCTTTGTCCCCCGAGCCGGAGCCCATGGACTTGAGTGTTTCCGCGTCGTACTGGGCCGCATGGTCCGCCGTCGGCGGAATGATTTTGATCACGTCAATGAGCACTCCGTTCGGGTCCGCCGTGATGAAATGCCGCTGGCCAAAGTCCTCCGAGCGCAGTTCAAGGTGTATCGGCAGGCCCGCGGTCCGCAGCCGTTCGTACTCGGTGTCCACATCGTCCACTTCGAAGTTGAGGATGAGTCCCCCGCTCAGGCCGCGGCGGAAGTTTCGCGGAACGGTCGGGTGATCGGGGTTGAGCAGGGCCAGTTCAAAAGACGGCGCCCGGGAGGCTTTCAGGCTGACGTACCAATCCGCATCGAAAGTCAGCTGGAAGCCGAAGTGCGCCGTGTAGAACGCCTTCGACTCCGCCACGTCACGGGTCATGATCACAGGATAGAAACTTTTGAGCTGCATGGCAGGAATCTCCGCTGGGTTTGAAATGGCCGTCTGACGCAAGATCATTGCGCCGCAGGCATGGCTTCCAGGTTCATCCACATGGCTTCCCACACGTGACCGTCGGGATCCGCCAGATTGCGGTTGTACATGAAGCCGAGGTCCTGCATCGGATTGATGTCGGCGCTGCCGCCGTTCGCCGCAGCCGCGTCATTCATGGCGTCAACCGCCTCGCGGCTGTCGCAGGCGAGCGCCAGCATGACCTCGCTCGATGTCGCCGGCGGGATGGGGCGTTTCGTGAACGTGCACCATTTGGCGTGCGTGAGCAGCATCACGTGGATCGCTTCGCTCCACACCATGCACGCGGCCGTATCATCGGTGAACTGCGGGTTGTTGTGCAAACCCAGTGATTCGTAGAACGCCATTGATTTCTGCAGGTCGGTCACCGGCAGGTTTACGAAAATCATTTTGGTCATGGGAATATTTCCGTTTTGGGTTTGGTTGCGGGTAGTCATCCGGTCATGGTCGTTGCATTGGCGGTGTGTGTTATTTGTTTCCGGAGACCTGTTTGTATGTGCGCTCGGCCTGTTCCTTCAGTTCCGGCGTGAACTGTTCGCCGAAATCCTCGGCTTCGAACACCTGGCGAATCTCGATTTCGGAAGGTCCCGGCATCGGGTTGGGGCAACGTTTGACCCATTCGATCGCTTCTTCCAGGGACTCCACTTTCCACAACCAGTAACCGGCAACGAGTTCCTTGGTTTCGGCAAAAGGGCCATCGACCACGGTGCGTTTGGTTCCGGAAAACCTGACGCGCGCGCCTTTTGAACTTGGTTGCAATCCTTCGCCCGCGAGCATGATGCCGGCCTTGGCCAGTTCCTCGTTGTACTTGCCCATCGCTGTCAGCAGTTCTTCGCTGGGCAGGGCACCGGCTTCCGAATCTTTGGTCGCTTTGACCATCACCATAAAGCGCATAATAACTCCTTGAATATAAACAATATTTTTAGAGGCAACCGCGCTGTTTCACGATTGCGCTTACCCTGTAGTCGAACGGTTTCCGGCCTTTTCGACAGGGGCCGGAATATTTTTTTGAGGCCGGCCCGGAATGCCGGCACCGGTTCAGCTTTTCAGCCGGTATCCGGTTTTGAAGATCCAGGTCACCCCGGCCATGCAGGCGAGGAAAAACCCCAGCGTTGCCGCGAGGCTGACGCCGACGTGGACATCCGCGGCGCCGTAGAAGCTCCAGCGAAACCCGCTGATCAGGTAGACCACGGGATTGAACAGGCTGACGGTGCGCCAGGCCGGCGGCAGCATGTCGATTGAATAAAACGCACCGCCGAGGAAAGTCAGCGGCGTCATGATCAGCATCGGGATGAACTGCAGTTGTTCAAATCCCTTGGCCCAGACGCCGATGATGAAACCGAACAGGCTGAAGGTGATCGAGGTCAGCAGCAGGAAAGCGATCATCCATACCGGATGCAGGATCTGGATCGGTACGAACAGGCTGGCGGTGGCGAGAATGATCAGGCCGAGGATGACGGACTTGGTGGCTGCTGCGCCGACATAGGCGAGCACGATTTCCCAGGGCGACACCGGTGCCGACAGCAATTCATAAATGGTGCCGGTGAACTTGGGAAAATAAATGCCGAAGGAGGCATTGGACAGACTGGCGGTAAACAGTGACAGCATGATCAGCCCCGGCACGATGAACGCGCCGTAGGGCACACCTTCCACGCCGGCCATGCGTGAACCGATGGCGGCGCCGAACACCACGAAATACAGCGAGGTGGTGATCACCGGCGCCACGATGCTCTGCGCCACGGTGCGCCAGAAACGCGCCATCTCGAAGCGGAAAATCGCCCACACGCCGTGGCGGTTGAAGCCGGGGTTGTTCGTTTTCATGTTCATGCTTCTTGTTTATGCACCAGGCTGACAAAAATGTCCTCCAGCGAACTCTGCCGGGTATTGATGTCCCTGAATTCAATGCCGAGGTCGCCGATGCGGCGGAGAAGCGCAGGCACGCCCGTGTGTTCCTGGTGTGTATCGAAAGAATATTCGAGTTCCCTGCCTTCGGCTTTCAGCGCCAGCGGCCATTCGGCGAGTTCGGCCGGAATTGCTGTCATCGCTGCCTGCAGCTGCACGGTCAGCTGTTTTTTACCGAGTTTTTTCATCAGCTTTGTTTTTTCCTCGACCACGATCAGCTCGCCCTTGCTGATCACGCCGATGCGGTCGGCCATTTCCTCGGCTTCATCAATATAGTGCGTGGTGAGGATGATGGTCACGCCGCGTTGCTGCAGGCCGCGCACCAGTTGCCACATGTCGCGGCGCAGCTCCACATCAACGCCGGCGGTCGGCTCGTCGAGAAACAGGATGTCAGGCTCGTGCGACAGCGCCTTGGCGATCATCACCCGCCGTTTCATGCCGCCGGACAGGGTCATGATCCTGTTGTTGCGTTTGTCCCATAAGGACAGGTCGCGCAGCACTTTTTCGATGTATTGCGGATTGGCGGCATGTCCGAACAGTCCGCGGCTGAAACTGACCGTGGCCCATACCGTCTCGAAGGCGTCGGTCGACAGCTCCTGCGGCACCAGGCCGATCCGTGAACGCGCCGCGCGGTAGTCGCGCACGATGTCGAGCCCGTCCGCCAGCACTGTGCCCTCTGTTGGAGTGACGATGCCGCAGATGATGCTGATCAATGTGGTTTTGCCGGCGCCGTTGGGGCCGAGCAGGGCAAAGATTTCGCCCTGGCGGATGTCGAGGCTGACCTTGTTCAGCGCCTGGAAGCCCGAGGCGTAGGTCTTGGTCAGATTGGAGACGGAGATGATCGGCGGCATGGCAGGCCCGGGTGCGACGGAAGCAGGATGTTATTACAGACCGCAGGTTATCCGGTAAGTGCTTCGCCGGTTTCGCCATATGGCCCCTGTTTTGCCAACTCGGCCAGCCTGCGTTCCAGAAATCGCCGTTCCGGCGCCTGCTGTGTGAGTGCCAGCGCGCGCCGGTACGAAGCCCGCGCTTGCGCGGTTTTGCCCAGGCGCCGGCACAGATCGGCATGGGCGGCATGGGCGAGACGGTAGTCCGCGAGTTCACCGCCGGCGAGGATGGTTTCGAGCAGCGCGAGGCCGGCAGCGGGACCGTCGCGCATCGCCACCGCGACGGCGCGATTGAGGGCAACGATGGGCGAAGGTTCGATCCGCGCCAGCACGTCATACAGCCCGACGATCTGCGCCCAGTCGGTGGCCGCAGCACTGGGCGCCTCGGCATGCACCGCAGAAATCGCCGCCTGTAGTACATAAGGCCCGATCTGCCGCGTCGCCAGTGCGCGCTCCACCAGCGCGCTGCCTTCCGTGATCAGCTCGCGGTTCCACAAGCTGCGGTCTTGGTCTTCGAGCAGGATCAGGTCGCCCGAGGCTTGTGTGCGTGCGGCACGGCGCGACTCGTGCAGCAGCATCAGCGCCAGCAGGCCCATGGCTTCCGGTTCCGGCAGTAAATCCACGATCAATCGCGCAAGTCGTATCGCTTCGCCCGACAGGTCATGCCGCGTCAGCGTGTTGCCCGAGGATGCGGCGTAGCCTTCGTTGAACACCAGGTAAATCACCCGCAGAACGCTGTCGAGCCGCTCCGGCAGTTCTTCTGGCGCGGGGACCTGATAGGGAATCATCGCGTCGCGGATCTTGTTCTTGGCTCGCACGATGCGTTGTGCCAGTGTCGGTGCTGCGGTGAGGTAGGCGTGTGCAATTTCTTCCGTGGTCAGGCCGCAGACTTCACGCAGCGTCAGCGCCACCTGTGCGTCAGGCTGCAATGCGGGATGGCAGCAGGTGAAAATCAGCCGCAGCCGGTCGTCCTCGATGTCTTCGGCTTCGGGCGTATCAGGCGCTGCGATGTTTTCCGCGGCCTCGTCGTCGAGCGCATCCACCCGCGCATCGCGGCGGATGGCGTCGATGGCCTTGAAGCGGCCGGCCGAGACCAGCCAGGCGCGCGGATTCGCCGGGACACCGTCGCGCGGCCATTGTTCGAGCGCCGCGCGGAAGGCCTCGTGCAGCGCCTCTTCCGCTGCGTCGAAGTCACCGAGCAGACGGACCAGCGTCGCGAAGACACGGCGTGATTCGGCGCGGTAGATGGCGTCCAGCGTCGCACGCATCTCCATGTTGTGGGTTTCGTTCATCAGTCGCGGTTCCGGTGTCATGCCAGTTTATATGAGCGGATGCATGCCGCCGCACATGCCGGGATCAGGGACCTGATTTTTCCGTGCGGCATATATGCATGGCCCTAACGCCTGACTGCGTGTGAGAGGCGGCGGTTTGGTTAAAATGTGGACCATGCGCTCCGCACCCCGGCACAAAACCATGCCTGCCGCTGTTTCCCGGCGCTTCGTCCGTTTGTTGCCGGTCGTGATCGGCGCCGGCCTGCTGTTCGCGGGACTGATGGTCATGGCGGGCTGGGTCATCCAGGCGCCGAGCCTGCTGCAACTGCCTCCCGGTTACCGCGTCGTGTTCAACACCGCCCTCTGTTTTTCGCTGGCGGGGGTGGCGCTGGTTTGCAATGCATCCGGGGCGGGAACGCGGATGCCGGTGCAGACCTTCATCGGTGTTGGCCTGATGCTGTTCACGGCCATCATCGGATCCCAGCACCTGACGGGAATCGACGTCGGCCTGGACTGGTCCGACATGCACCGTTGGCTGCGTAATACCAGTAATTACCCCGGTCGCATGGCGCCGGCAACCTGCGTGGCATTCATGCTGACGGGTGCCTGCCTGATTGCCATGCATCATGTGTCGGGGAAAAAGGCTCCGTACCTGATCCGCGGCCTGCAGATCATGGTCATCGGCATCGGATTGTTTGCAGCGATCGGGCATATATTGGGGCTGGCGGTGATGTTCGAGGTCTACCTGTTTCGCCAGGTCTCCCTGCCGGCCGCCACCGGTTTTGTGATTCTTGGCATCGGTTTGTGGCTGAGCGCGGGCCGGCTGGTTTTTGAAAACGTATCCGACGAGCAACGCATTGTTTATACCGGCGCCACGGTGTTGGTCATTCTGGGATTTGTCGTCGGCCTTGCAGGGCTGGGTACGCTGAAGCGCAACGCCGAAGTCGCGCTGGGTGACGGGTTGGAACTCACGGTGCACAGCCGCGCTTCGCTGCTGATCACCCTGATCGACAACCGCATCGACTATGTCGAATCCATGGCCACCCGGCCCAACATCCTTCGCCTCTACCGGGAACTGGACCTTCAGCCGGACAAGGCGGAGAACCGCGCATTCCTCGACGAGGTGGCGGCCAGCGAACTGAGCAAGGGGGTGGTCGCGATGGAGTTCCGTGATCGCCATGGCGGGGTGATGGCCGCTGCCGGCAAGGGCTGGCCCGATACTACGTGGCTGTTCAACCTGAAACGTCCGCACAATGCGAACATTTTCTGGGATGACGGGTTCATGTTGAGCCTTGAAGTCCCGGTCCGTGACGGATCCGAAACCATCGGCACCATCTATGCCCAGCAAACGCTGAAAGCGGTCGGGGATCTGGTATTCGATGTTTCCACGTTCGGTGAAACCGGCGAACTGGCTTTGTGTTCCGCCGATGAGCTGTTGTTGTATTGCGCGCCGATGCGGATGCGGCGGGGAGTGCACGAAGTTCCACGCCGCCCCGGCGGGCGGCCATTGCCGATGGATTATGCGATTGAGGGCAAAACAGGCGTGGTGCAGACGCTGGATTACCGGCGCCAGCAGGTGCTGGCGGCCCATATGCCGGTGGGGGACATGGGTCTCGGCATGGTGCTGAAAATCGATACCGCGGAACTGTTCAAACCATTGCGCGACCAGCTCGCTTATATCGTGCCGCTGATTCTGCTGCCGCTCGCGATCGGGGTTTTTTCGCTGCAGCTGGCGGTAAAACCGCTGACTGCAAAACTGCGCGCCAGCCGGCTGCAACTGAGCCTTGCGCTGAGTGCCTCAAGGCTTGCGCTTTGGGATCTCGACATACCCAGCGGCAGGATTTATCTCAGTGAACAGTGGAATGCCATGCTGGGAGGGACTCCCGGGCCTGCATTGACCACCCTTGCCGAGATGCGCACGATGGTGCATCCCGATGACGTGCCCGCGCTGGACGAACATCTGGAGGCCGTACTCAGTGGACGCGCCGACAAATACGACGTTGATCATCGCGTACGCAAGACCGACGGCAGTTTTTTCTGGATCCGCAGCCGGGGCGAGGTCGTGGAGCGCGACGCGAAAGGCCGCGCCTTGCGTCTGACCGGAACCAACTCCGACGTCACGGCGCGTAAATCGCTGCAGCAGCAACTCGTGCACCAGGCCACGCATGACGTGCTGACCGGGTTGCCCAACCGCAGCCTTTTCCATGACCGGCTGAACCAGGCGATTGCGCGTTGCGCGCGCGGAGGCACCCTGATGGCGGTGATGTACCTCGACATCGACAAGTTCAAGGGCATCAACGATAGCCTTGGACACGACATGGGCGACCGGCTGTTGAAGGCTTTCTCCCGGCGCCTGGCGGACTGTGTGCGTACCACCGACACAGTGGCCCGGCTGGGCGGGGACGAATACGCGGTGGTTCTCGAGGACCTGGGCTTGCGTGAAAACGGTGCACGCATTGCCGAAAAAATCGTGGTGGCCATGCGTCCGGAATTCACGCTGGAAAACCGCGTGCTGGCGATCACCACCAGCGTCGGGATGGCGTTCTACGAGGGCGGGGCCGACATCGACCAGGACCGGTTGCTCAAACAGGCCGATGAAGCGCTGTACCAGGCCAAGGGTGCCGGCCGCAACAATTACAAGGTGTTCGGGGAGCAGCCGGGCTAGTTTTGTCGCGTGCCTATTCCGGTTTGATGCCCGCGTCCTTGATGACCTGACGCCAGCGCGCGAGTTCGGTGCGGATCATGTTGCCCATTTCCTGCGGCGTGGTGGAGGTCGGCACCATGCCGATGGATTCAAGGTGTTTGACGATGCCGGGGTCAGCGACGGCGTTTTTCATTTCGGCATTCACTTTTTTCACCACATGCGCCGGTATGCCGGCGGGTCCGAGGAATCCGTACCAGGTGGTGTTGTTGAAGCCGGGATAGGTCTCGGCGATGGCGGGAACGTCGGGCAGTGACTTCAGCCGTGTCGGGTGACCGATGGCGATGGCGCGCGCCTTGCCGGTGGCCATGTGCGGCTGCCACGGTGCAGCGCCGCCGAAAATCGCCTGCACCCGGCCGGAGAGCAGGTCCACCGTTGCAGCACCCCCGCCCTTGTACGGCACATGCGTGAACTTCGCGCCGGTGAGCGACGTCAGCAATTCCATGCCGAGGTGGTTGGGGGTGCCGGTGCCGGGTGAGGCAAAATTGATTTTGCCGGGCTGTGCCTTGGCGAGATCCACCAGTTCTTTCACATTTTTGGCCGGTACTGAGGGATGCACGACGATCAGGAACGGCACATACACGCCGACGCCGATGGGCGTGAAATCCTTGACCGGGTCATACGACAGTTTGGTGCCGAAGGCGGCGCTGACCACCAGCCCGCCGGAAGTGCCGAGCACCAGCGTGTAACCGTCGGGTGTGGCCTTGGCGGCGATACCGTGGCCCAGCGTGGAGCCGGCGCCGGGCCGGTTATCGATGACCATCGTGGTGCCGAATTTTTCGGTGAACCAGCCGGAGAAGGCGCGCGCGGTCGGGTCGGTGGTGCCGCCCGGGGGATAGGGCACGATGATGCGCACCGGGCGGGTCGGGTATGCGGGCTCGGCGGCCTGGGCGGCTGTCGAGATCGCGGCGAGCGTCAGTGCCAACGCGCAAAACGAATGGCGCATCATGATGATTACTCCTCCTCGATCCTGATTTAAGAATAATATGGACCAGACACTGATTCTAGAAGCAAAAAGCCGTTTCGCCAATCTGCTGCTGCGCTCAACCCCCGCGTCGCGGTTGTTTCTGCGCGCCACGAGCGCCGGGGCGGGCGGCGGCGAATTTGCGCAGACGCTCGACAAAATCCTCGCCAAAAGGCCGCAGCACATGGTTGCGGTGAACGCTGACGAGCGACATCGAGGAGGGAAACAGGTGCGACGAGGGGACGATCTGGATATCGCGATCCCTCCGGGGATCGATGGCCATGGTCTGCAGCACGGCGACGCCCACACCGGCCGCGACATAGGATTTGATGACGTTGGCATCGCTGCCACGCACGACGATGCGCGGTTTCAATCCCAGGCGCTGGAATTCGTGCTGCACGACCCAGCCCGAGTTGTATGGTTCATCGAAAGCGACCAGCGGGTAACGCGACAGTTCACGCAGGCTGATCCGTCTTGATTTAAGCAGAGGGTGGCCGCGCGGCGCCACCACGCAGCGCTCGATGGTGAAGGCTTCGAAGGTCACGATGTCACGGGGTATGGTCGAGGGCAGCGTTGATACGCCGATATCGACCGCGCCTTCAAGCACCCATTGCAGGATGTCCCCGGGGCTGCCTTGTCGCAGCACGATCTCGACCCCTGGATGATCCGCGAGGAAGGCGCGGATCACGCCGACCAGAGAGTAGCTGGCGTGGATATGCGTCGTGCCGATGCGCAGGGTGCCCCCGACCTCGGTTTGCAGGCTGTGCTGCAGTCCGCCGATGGCGCGGGTATCGCGCACCACCCGCCGCGCCAGTTCGACTGCCTGGCGGCCGGCATCGGTGAGATCGACGAGGCGGTTGCCGGTGCGCACAAACAGGTCGGCGCCGACCTCGGATTCGAGGGCGCGCGCCAGCTTGCTGACGCCCGGTTGTGTGGTGTGCAGCACCGTGGCCGTGCGTGAAACGCTGAAATCGTTATCGACCAGGGCTATCAGGTAGCGCAGTTGTTTGAGGGTCATCGCTGTTTTGACTATTCGATTAATCGAAACTTAAGTGATTAAATATCTATTTTACAGAATGATGCGCCAGGCCCAGAATGTTTGTTGCAAAAACCGCGCAATTCCGGGTTGTAACTCCGGGATTCGTGACGGCGGCTAATCGGAGGAAAGTATTTGATGGCGGTTCCTGCAGTTTCATCCCCGCAGCAGGGCGAGTGGTGGCGCGGCGCGCATCGTGTGTTGTTGCTCAACCTGCGCGAAGGTGACGAGCCGAAGGTTGATGCCGAAGCGCTCGTTGCCGCTGCAAAGGAATACCGGGCCACCGCGTTTTGCATCAGCGGAGGCGGCATCGTTGCGTTTTACCAGACCAGAATCGCCGGCCATCGCATCTCGGAAGGCCTCGGCAGTCGCGACCTGCTCGCCGAAATCATCCCGGTCGCGCACCGCGAGGGCATGCGCGTGCTGGCGCGCATCGATCCGAGCTGCGCACCCAAATCCCTGGCGGACGAATATCCGGAATGGTTCGCGCGTGATCGCAACGGCAACTTTTGCGAAGTCAGCGAGCATTACGTGACCTGCCCCAATGCCGGGTATTACCGCGGGCGTATCGTCGAAGTCGTGCGCGAGATGCTCACTCGTTACGATGCCGACGGTATCTGGAACAATCAGGGCAAGTTCGCGGCATGGGATACCGGCGCCTGTTACTGCAACACCTGTCAGTCGCTGTTCCGCGCCGAATCCGGGCAGGGCATTCCTGACGAGAACTGGGATGATCCGATCTGGCGGCAGTACAATGAATGGCGCTACCGGCGCATCGCCGACTGGGTCGCGCTGATGCATCGCGAGATCCACGCAGTCAAGCATGACGCAGTGTTCATCGCCGCGGTGCAGCTGATGGAATCGCTGGAGACCATCCGCCCCGGCGGCTGGGACATCGATTACTGGCTTGAACACCAGGACATTCCCACCTTCGAATGCCAGCGTCGCCACACGGCACCGTGGTGGCCGGGCATTCAGGCGAAATACCTGTCTACGCTGGCGCCCGATAAACCGCGCTGGATGACGGTGAGCTATTTTTATCCGTGGTGGCGGTTGTATGCGGCGCCCGAGGCCGAGAACCGGCCGTGGATCGCGCAGCAGGTGGCCAACGGCGTGAGTCCGTGGCTGCATATCAACGGCGGCTACTCCGACCTGTTTGACCGTCGCGGTCTGGCGCCGATGAAGGCGGTGTTCCAGCGGCTTGAGCGCTGGCAGGGTTATCTCGACGGTGCGAAATCGCAGGCACGCGTCGTGCTGGTGCTGTCGCGCCATACCCAGGACAACTACGGCCGCGACAAGCCGCATGCGCGTTACCTTGATTTCATTCGCGGTTGGTATTGCGCGCTGCAGGAGGCGCATATTCCGTTCGACGTGATCTCGGACAAGCTGATCACTGCAGAACGACTCCAGGGTTATCAAACCGTGGTGATTTCGAACCTCGCCTGCGTGTCGGATGCGATTGTCGCGGTGCTGGAGACCTACGCACGCACCGGCGGTGGTCTGATTGCCGGCTTCGACGCCGGCCGCTTCACGCTGGATGGCGCGGAGCGCAAGGTGCCCGCTTTCGCGGGGGTGCTGGGCATTACCTACCGCGGCCGTCGCGAAGGGCTCAAATCCTCGTATGCCAGGCTTGAAGACCGTAACGATCCGCTGCTCGACGCAATCGGCGACACCGACCTGATCCCCAACGAAGGCTCGCTGATCGAAGTGACAGCCGGGGCCGGCCAGTCGGTGCCGCTGACACTGATCCCGCCGGTGATCGCGCATTCGGGGGCGACAATCAGCATCCCGGAATACAGCGCGATTCGCGAGACCACCGACATTCCGGTGGCGGTGCGCGGCAATTGCGGGCGGGGGCGCGTGGTCTATTTCGCCAACACCATGGAAGCGCTGTATTACCACTACGGCTTCCCGGATCCCGGCCGCGTGCTGGCGAACGCCGTGCGCTGGGCGGCGGGCGCACCTCCTGCGCTCGAAGTCGATGCGCCGGATTATGTCGATGTCACCCACATGGGCCAGCCTGGCCGCGCGCTGGTGCACCTGATCAACCTGCCGCTCGACAAACCGCTGAACACCGGCTGGCGCCATCCCGGCCGCAATCTGGTGCCGGTGCATGACATCGGCGTGCGCCTGCGACCGCCGGCCGGGCAGCGCGTGGTCGCGGCAAGACTTGCTTCGACCGGCGCGCAACTCGATGCGAAGATACACAATGGCGCCTGTGCAGTGACAGTGCCTGAACTGACCGACCACGAAATCGTGGTGTTCGAATTCGACAAGGAGTAAGCCATGCTGCGACTCATGTTTGTGATAACGCTGATTGCCACAGGTTTTGCCCACGCTCAAAATTATCCGGTCAAGACCGTGCGGCTGGTGGTGCCGCTGGTGGCCGGCGGCCCCACTGATTTGCTGGCGCGGCTGATTGCCCAGCCGCTGGGTGAACGACTGGGGCAACAAGTGATCGTCGATAACCGGCCCGGTGCGGGTGGCAACATCGGCGCGGAGATGGTCGCCAGGTCGCCAGCCGACGGCTACACCCTGTTCATGGGCACCTCCGGGCCGATGTCGATCAATGTCAGCATCTATCCCAAGATCGGTTATCACCCTGCCCGCGATTTTGCGCCGGTGTTGCTGGCGGCATCCGCGCCGTTCGTGGTGGTGGTGCACCCCGCACTGCCGGCCAACAACGTGCGCCAATTGATTGCCTTGGTAAAGGCCCGTCCCGGCCAACTCAATTACGGCGCGGTGCCCGGTAATGCCGCGCATCTCGCCACCGAGCTGTTCAAGAGCAACGCGAAACTCGACATGGTGTTCGTGCCGTACAAGGGTGCGGCGCCGGCCAACACCGATCTTGTTGCCGGTCAAATCCAGTTGTCGTTCGCCTCGACGCCGGGCGCGATGCCCTTCGTCAAGGCGGGGCGGCTGAAGGCGTTGGCGATATCAAGCGCGAAACGGATTGCCAAGCTGCCGGAGCTGCAGACCATCTCGGAGTCCGGCGTGCCCGGTTATGAGGCGAGCGTGTGGTACGGTATTGCCGCGCCGGCAAAAACACCGCCGGAAATCGTGGCCCGCCTTTACAAGGAGGGGGCCGCGGTGCTGCAGGACCGGGCGACTCTGGACAAGATGGATACCAACGATTTTGTGCCTACCCTGATGAATCCCGAGCAGTTTGGCGCCTTTGTGCGCAGCGAAATCGAGAAATGGGGCAAGGTCGTCAAGGCGATCGACGCGAAGATCGACTGACGCAGCGATTGCCGTGCGCAAGACTTGAGGTGCACGGCAAACCCTTTATTTTTCAAGATAATCTGGAGGATGGGCGGGATGGGCAGGATCATGCCGGTGACGTGTCCGGCACGATCCACCTGCCCATCCTGTTATTTTTTCAGCCGCGGCGCGTCCTGCAGTAACTCCGCGAGTTCCTTCTTGTAGAACTTCGCCATGCCGGTGGTGCTGTGGCCGCGGGTTTCGGCGCTTTCCGGAATCAGCAGCAGGCGTCCATTTTTGACGCGTTTCATCGCCGATTCCATCATGCCCAGCGAAGCCGGGTTGCGTTCGTCGTCGGCGGAGTTGATCGCCAGCACCGTGGCGCGGATCCGTTCCAGCCCCGGCGAAGGATCGTAGTCGGCGGAGGATTCCCACTGGTACAGCACATCGTTGGCATCGTTGCGGAAGGGTGCCGCCAGCCGTTTCGCGAGCAGCGCATCACCCTGTGCCGAAGTTGGCGCCGCGTTGTAGAGCGCGATGTTGCCGTTGGAGGTGGCGATCGAGAAGTAGGTCAGCAGCCGGGTCATGTTGCGCGGCTGCGCAGTGTAGTTGCCGTTGTTCCACTCCGGATCGTTGCGGATCGAATCCGCGAGCAGGCGGCGCATCATCCAGTTGCGGCCGGACATCGCGCCCGGCTGGCAGGCCATTGGTACCGCGATGTCCATCATCTCCGGATATTTTGTGGCCCACACCCAGACCTGCATGCCGCCCATCGAATTGCCGATCACCAGGCGCAGGCGCTTGATGTTGAGACCCTCGGCGACCAGCCGGTACTGGGCCTGCACCATGTCATCGTAATTGTATTTGGGAAATTTCATGCGCAGGCCGCTGCTGGAGGGCCGTGTCGATTTTCCGCTGCCCAGCGCGTCGGGCAGGATGATGAAATATTTTGTCGCGTCCAGCGGCTGGCCGGGGCCGAACAGTTCTTCGGCAAAATTCCGCGTCAGCATGTTGGCGCCGGAACCGGCGGTGCCGTGCAGGATCAGCACCGGTTCGCCGGTTGGTTCGCCGATGGTGCGGTAATGCAGCGTGACTTCCGGCATCACTTCGCCGGTGTGGAATTTGAAATCTTTTGCGACCCAGCTGCCTTCCTTCGGTGCCGGATAGTTCGCGGCGGACGCAGGCAGTGCAACGCAAACAATGAGTGTGAATATGAACACAAAAAACGGCGTGACCAGACGTTGCAGTGACAACATGGCTCCCCCGGCAGTGGATGATGGAATGATCCGTCGCGCGGCGGATTATTGTTGTTGCCGGCACAACGGGCTGGATCAGCTTACGCTTTCTGCCGGCTGCCGGCAGGGGTCGTCAGCGGTCAAACACGGGCGACCGAAAAATTAAAAATGTCAATAAAATCAAATACTTATATGATATTTTAAGCGGCATGCCGTTTGCCGGCGTATCCGCATCACGGTCCACCCGATTTTTTGTCCAACTGTTGTCTTACTCGCGCATTGCGCGCGCCGCTTTGGCGGCCGGACGTTCCCAGCAGCGTTTCATCCAGTGATCCAGGCGCGGCCATTTGCCGAGATCGATCGACAGTGCGCGATACAGTGCGCCCGCGACATTGACGTCGGCCACGGTAAACGCTTCGCCGATCAGCCAGGTCGATTCGGTGAGCGAGGTTTCCAGCACGTCGAACGCCGGTGCGACCTGTTTCCAGCTTGCCGCGGCGATGTCGGCCTTGCGTTCGGCCGCGGGCAGCGCCACGGTGTGGCGCACGTAATCGACGATCTGGCGGTCGAGGCGGTCGGTTTCCCACAGGCTCCACTGCATCACCAGCGCCTGCTGCTTCAGATTGGCGGGCCACAGCGGGCTGTTGTGTTTTTGCGCGAGGTAGATGTTGATCGCCATCGACTCCGACAGGATGAATCCGTCGTCGTCAATCGTCGGCACGCGGCCGTTGGCATTCAGCGCGCGGTAGGCGGGGGTCTGCGTCTCCGGCGCGCGTGGCAGCCAGTCGCTGTGTTCGTATTTGAGACCGAGTTCACCGGCCATCCAGATGACACGGAGGGCGCGGGAATTGGCGGAGCCGTAGATGCGGAGCATGGGTTATTTACCTTTCAGTTTTGCAAAAGCTGTTGCTCTTGCGTGTAACGATATGGCGAAGTGACGAATATCCAACTCGACATTGGGCTCACTGTATACGCCTTTTTTTCCTGTTCTGGAATTTGAGGTAAAGAAACAGGCGGCATCGTAAAGTCGCTCGCGCAGCAGGCGCTCGCAGACCAGTTCATATCGTTTGGCATAGCTCCGCCCCTGGAAAGTCTCGTCCACTTTAAACGGAGATAAGTTGACCCGCTTGGTCGGCTTGATTGATTTTTCATGTTCTTCAAGCATGAACAGATAGCCAAGCCACGGTCTCTGGGACGGTTTGTAAATGCCTTTGCTGTATGCAGTCCAGAAATCAGTGGCATTTCCCAGCGCTTCTTCGACGCGGTTGTTGAAGTTGTTCCCAAAGCTGCCTACTTGGGATTTGACCTCAATCGCTGCGATCAAATCGGATCCTGATGTCACGACCAGATCCCACTCTTTGGTCGGCCTGAAAAAACCCGGCAAGGTACGGGAGGTTTTTGAGGTGTTATGAATAGTTATATTTTTTAATCCCGCGTCTTTCACAATGCCGGCAACAAGGTTTACGAACCCGTCAGCATGTTTCCCCCCGGTAACTGCACCCCTTGCCCCGGCATCTTTGTTTCCGGTTTTGGCGCCCTGATTCTTGTGCTGGATGAGCCGTGTTTTCCAGAAATGCTGAACGGCTTTGCTCAGTTCCTTCTGAACATTAATCAACGACGGCCTCTTTTATTATTGTGCAGGTGAACCGTGCGGCCAGAAAAAAGCTTTGGCATTTCATTTTCCATCCGCTTCGCAGACATCTCGAAGTATTCCGGGTCAACTTCTATGCCGATGCTGTTACGTCCCCACTTTGCGGCGGCGATATTGGTGGTTGCTGTGCCCATGAAAGGGTCGAGCACCGTATCGCCGACGAAGCTGAACATGCGTACAAGTCGCTCGGCCAGTTCGAGTGGGTATGGCGCTGGATGTTGGCGCGTCGATGCGCCGGTTACGCCGGACCAGATTTGCTGAAACCAGACTTTGTGGGATTCCGCAGGAATTACGCTCAGAATCCGAGTGGCTACGGAAGGGCTGCGATATCCTCCTGGTTTCCGTTCCATCAGAATAAACTCGATGTCATTCTTGATGACACTGTTTGGTTCGTAAGGTTTTCCAAGAAAGCCCCCGCCATTCCCACTGGCTTCATATGCGGCATTTGCAATTTTGTACCAGATGATCGGTGTGAGATTGTTGAAGCCAATTTTTCGGCAACGTTCCTGAATGGAGGCGTGCAACGGGAAAACAACGTGTTCCCCGGCATTTTTGCGTCTTGAAAGGCAAACATCGCCGACTACGCAGATCACTCTTCCGCCTGGGACGAGTGCGTTAAAACAGGATTGCCAAACCCGGTCTAATTCATCAAGAAAAGATTCGTATTCGGCGATGTAGCCCATCTGACCATCGCTCTGGTTGTATTCCTTGAGCGTCCAGTAGGGAGGCGAGGTCACAATAAGGTGCACGCTTTCTGGCGCAAGAAAATCAATCGATCTGGAGTCGTGCTGATAAAGATGATGAGTGGTAGGCAGTTGCGAAAGTTGTGCCTCGATTGCAGCCGTCAGTTTTTTGTCTTTGGCGATTCTGGGAAGATCGGTCTGATGATTGGTGATCTGACCAATTTCAGGAGGCAACCAGTCCGACGGGTCAAATTCCAAGTTTTCCGGGCGAAGGGGTTTATTCATTTTTTCATTATCCCAACGATCTCAGTATTTGACCACGGCACGATTAATTGCCGAGTATCAGGCTGGTTATAAGCGGGTATTATCGCAAGCAAGGCTGACGACGTCTCCGCCTGGCATGTGCTGAGAAAGGCGGATGTGGCGATATGAAGCCAAGGGTGCGGGGTGGAGCCGGACGATGAGGGCCGCAGGCTAAAGCCCGCGCATGACATACCGGCCACGGCCGGCTTTTTTGGCTTCGTACATGGCGTGGTCCGCGGCCAGCAGCAGCGCGTCGGCCGCGCTTTCCCCGTTACCCAGCGCTATTCCGATGGACACCCCGACGGCGCAGTGCGTCCCGGAAACCGGGAAAGGGGTTTTCAGCGTTTCAATGCATTTGAGCGCGACGATCCCGGCGCCTTCTGCGGCATTGTCCCCGAGGTCGTTCAGCAGCAGCACAAATTCGTCCCCGCCGACGCGCGCCAGGGTGTCGGCCTCGCGCACGATTTCGGCGAGGCGGCCGGCCACCTGCCGCAACACCTCGTCGCCGGCTTCGTGCCCCAACGTGTCATTGATATCCTTGAAGCCGTCGAGATCCATGAACAGCAGGCCCACCGTGCCCTTCTTGCGTCGCGCCTGCGCCAACAGCTGGTGCAGGCGATCGGAGAGTAGTGCCCGGTTGGGCAGGCCGGTCAGCGTGTCGTGATGGGCCATGCGCGCCAGTTCGGCCTGATTCTGATTAAGTTTGGCCAGCAGGCGGTTGAAGGCCGAGATCAAATGACCCACTTCATCGTTGCGGTATACCGGCATCGGTTCCAGCGGCAGTTCTCCGAGCGTCATGCGGTCGGCATGCGCGGCAGCGCGGGACAGGTGGCGGAAAACAAAATACAGCCCGAGGGGCGTCAGCACCGCGAATATGAGCAAGGTCAGCAAGGAGCCCTTGACCAGAAAGTCTTTGGTTCGTGCCACTGTCGCAAAAGCCTCGCTGCTCGGCACCCGGGCGACCACGAACCAGCCCGTGCTCGGCACGGTGACGATCGCCGCAACCTCTTCAATGCCTTTTGCATTGACCGTTACCCCGGTGCCGCGGTAACCGGCCATGGCCCGGTCATGGAGGACGTTGACACCGGGCGGTGGTGTGGGTTTGAGCACCATTTCCGGTTGTGATGAGGCGACAAACAACTGGTCGCGGGGTGAAATCAGCAGGAATCCGCCGGTGGTCTCGCCGATCCGGGTTTTCAGCAGTGAATTCAGAAAGCCCTGGGCTGCCAGTGCGGTGACGCCCACCAGCACACCCAGGACTTCGCCCTTGCCGTTTTTGACCGGTGCAGCGACCGGCAGCACCGGTTCTTTTGCGGCACGGCCAATCACCGGACGACCGACAAAAGAGTTTCCCGCGAGGCCGGCATGGATGTAATCACGGTCGGCGTAATCGGTATTTACCCGTCCGGGCAGCACGGGGTAATCCGCGAGTGCGATGCCACGCGCATCAGTGACGAACAGCCCCGCGGAGAACAAGGGCTGGTATTCAAAATGCTCCTTGAGCCAGGCACCCAGTTGTTCTGGCTGCTTCAGTAAATCGGGCGGCAGATTGGCGGCAAGACGCTCCAGCAATGCCCGGCGCTGGACCATCTTGTCGTCAATGTCGCGGGCGACATAACTGGCCAGAGCCAGTTGCTGACCCTCCACCACCGCGCTCAGATCCTTTTGCAGAAAGCCCGTCAGCATGTAGTAGCGTATGGAGAAACCCAGAACCACGAGACAGAACGCGAGCAACAGCAGACGGGTGAAAATGCTGTCGAAAATGCGGCGGAGGTTGATTTGCATCCGGTTATTTTCCCGTATTCGGGATTGCTGCACGAGGGGTATTTTTTTACAGGGTCGAGGGCGTCGACGGCAGGCGCCGGTCTGCCGCAATCGTTGCGAATCGTCGCGGCTACAGGGGCCAGACCAGCAGCAGCAGCGGAATACTCACCGCAATGACCAGCAACTCCAGCGGCAGTCCCATACGCCAGTAATCACCAAAGCGGAGTCCGCCGGGGCCGAGGATCAGCGTGTTGTTCTGGTGTCCGATCGGTGTCAGGAATGCACATGACGCGCCGATGGCCACGGCCATCAGGAACGGGTCGGCACTGACGTCGAGCCGGCCGGCGGTGCCTATGGCAATGGGACACATCACGGCCGCGGTTGCGGCGTTGTTCATCAGGTCAGACAGGGTCATGGTGACGACCAGGATCAACACCAGGCCGAAAATTGCATTGCCCCCGGCAATGTTCTCGAGCATTACCCGTGCGATGACGTCGGCGGCACCCGTGGTTTCCATTGCACCGGCCACAGGGATCAATGCGCCGAGCAGCACGATCACCGGCCAGTCCACGGCCTCGTAGGCGGCACGCGGCGGCACGGTGCGTGTCGCCATGGACGCGAGTACGCCGGCGGCAAAGGTGATTGCGGCGGGCAGGCCGAAAGCTGCGCCGCCGACGGCGGCGGCCATGATGCCGCCGGCCGTGAGCGCCCTGCGTTTGTCGGGAATGCGCAGCTCGCGTTCCGCGAGCGGCACGCAGCCGGCGCTGGAGGCGAATTCGGACAGCGCTTCCGGTGAACCCTGCATCAGCAGCACGTCACCGGCGGCGATCGGCATGGCACGCAACCGCGCCAGCGAACGCCGACCCTGGCGCGATACGGCAAGCAGGTTGATGCCGTAACGCGTGCGCAGCAGCAGGTCGCTGGCCGAGCGGCCCGCCAGCATCGAGCCCGGCAATACCGCCAGTTCCTGCAACGCGATGTCTTCGCCGGACCGCGTGTTGTTAACCGCCTTGTCGCCGGCTTCTTCCGGCGGGGTTTTCGGTTCATGCGCCACGGCCCCGGTTTTGTCGCCGGTTTCAGCATCCTCCGCTTCGTTTTTCGGCGGTGTTTTGGCTTCCTCCAGTTTGAGTCCGAGAGCCGACAGCGCGCCGGCCAGCGCTTCGGCTTCCGCCTCGACGATCAGGATGTCGCCGACGCGCACCACCCAGCCGCGGCTGGGTGCGGTTATGCGTACGTCGTTGCGGATCACGCCGATGATCTGGGCATCGGTTTCGTCGAGTATGGCGTCGATTTCGTGCAGCGTCTTGCCGGCGGCGGCGCTGCCCGCAGCCACCTTGGCTTCGGTAAGGTAGGCACCGGCATCAAAACCTTCCGCGCCCGCCTGTTTGCGCGCCGGCACCATGCGCCAGCCGATCAGCGCGATGAACAACACGCCGGTCACAGCCACCGCCAGGCCCACCGGCGTGAAATCGAACATCGCGTAACCGCCGTTGCCGGACTGCTGGCGGAAACTGGAGACGATCAGGTTGGGCGGCGTGCCGATCAGCGTGGTCATGCCGCCGAGAATGGATCCGAATGCCAGCGGCATCAGCACACGGCCCGGCGGCAGGGATTGTTTGATGGCGATCTGCAATGCCAGCGGCATCAGCAGCGCCAGCGCGCCGACATTGTTCATGAAGGCCGAGAGCAGCGCGGCGAGCGCCGTCAGCGCGCCGATGGTCAGTGTCGGTCCGGCGGCGGCAGGCACCACGTAATGGGTGAGCAAATCCACGGCCCCGGAGTTTTTAAGGCCGCTGCTGAGTATGAGCACGCAGGCGACGGTGATCACCGCCGGATGGCCGATTCCGGCAAAAGCATCGGCCGCCGGCACCAGTCCGGCAATCACACAGGCGAGCAGCGCGGCAACGGCCACCATGTCGTGCCGCCAGCGGTCCCACAGGAACATCGCAGCGGTGATGAGCAGGATGACGAGAATGAGGATTTGCTGTGTTGTCATCACTGCATTATTGACTGATGTCCCGGAAATGGTTCACGCCGCCTGAAAACGGCAAATGAAAACGAGGAAGTGTATTCGGTGTGATGGCGACTTTGCATGGTCTGTCGCCGTCGGGAAACAAAAAGCCCGCTGGGATCAGCGGGCTTTTTTGCGTGGTTAAGGCGCCGCCGCGATCAGTCTATTGTCGCGGTACTTTTTGGCGGCATCTGTGCTTTGGATTTGCGGCCGGGAGCGGCGGGCGGGATGTAGCCGGAGATGCGGCACAGCATCGCTTCGACTTCCTTGCCGTCTTTGTAACGGATCGAACGGCACACCATGATGGCGCCCTTGGCGTGCAGGTCGGTGGCTCGCGCACGCACGGTCGCTACTGACAGGCCGGTCGCTGCGGCGATTTCCGAATCCAGTTGTTCGCCGCTGTTTGCCAAATAATCCAGAATTGCTTGCATTTCAGAAGCCTTTCTTTGCAGTCAGTCGGGTCAGCGCCGGCCAGGCAAAGGTTCAAGCCAGGGCTGGCGCATCGGGGGGAGGCTGATGATACAGGAAAGAGCTGCGTTTGGCTTGTCGCCTGCCTATTTTTTGTGCTGCGCCGGCACAAAAAATACTTTAAAAACAATTAGTTATTTAAATTCTGATAGTTGAAATCGCCGGCATGCCGCGCACCGCGAACCGCCAGCCTGCGGCGATGAATCGTGTTTTTTGCAGCCTCAGGCCCCGGTCCTGGCCGGCCGTGGGCGCGGCAGCAGGCGGTCCATTTCCCTTTTGACCACGGCGTAACACTCGCAGACCCGCGTTTCGAGCAGCGACCGGTCGAGGACGGTGATGCGACCGCGGCTGTAGCGGATGATGCCGTCTTTCTGCAATTGTCCCGCCGCTTCGGTGACACCTTCGCGGCGCACGCCGAGCATGTTGGCGATAAGCTCCTGCGTCATTTTCAGTTCGTTCGACGAAAGCCGGTCCAGGCTCAGCAGCAGCCAGCGGCACAATTGCTGCTCCAGTGAATGGTGCCGGTTGCAGACGGCGGTCTGCGCCATCTGCGTGATCAGTGCCTGGGTGGAACGCAACAGCAGGTGTTGCAGTTCGCCGCCGCGCTCAAATTCCTTTTTGAGGAAGACCGCCTTCAGCCGGTAACCGAAGCCCGCGCTTTGCACGACCGCGCGGCTGGATGTGGTTTCACCGCCCATGAACAGCGCGATGCCGACCAGGCCGTCGTTGCCGACGACCGCGATTTCAGCCGAAGAACCGTCTTCCATGACGTAGAGCATGGACACGATGCTGGTGGTGGGGAAATACACATAGCCCTGGTCGCGCCCGGATTCGTAGACGGCCAGGCCGAGCGGCAGCGGCAGGAGTTCCAGGTGCGGCAACAGGCGTTCGTAATCGGCTGCGGGCAGTGCGGCGAGCAGATGGTTTTGCTCGGGGTGATGGGGGCTGGGCATGCGGGTGCTGCTTTCTGCCTCTCGGATGCATGTGCACGGGGATGCGGCAGCACCGGGGCTGGGTGGTTCAGAAAACCAGCATACGCTGATCAGTGCGGCAGCGTACTAATGAATCTCCCGGTTGCAGAAAAGACCGCATGGCGGTGCCATTCTCGGATTTGGCCATGTGTGCGCCAGCGCACAGACCGGCCGCGCGCCGCCATCCATTCTGCGATTGTTGTTCAGCCATTCAGACCGCATTCAACTGGAGTAACCGCACATGAAACACATTAAAAGCATTTCCGCATTGTTTGCCGCGCTCGCGATGGCGACCGTCGTGGGTTGCGCATCGACACCGACACAGTCAGGCACGGGTGAATATGTCGACGATACCGTCATCACCACCAAAACCAAGGCCGCGCTGTTCAACGAGCCCACGCTGAAGTCTGCCGAAATCGGTGTCGAGACGTTCAGGGGTGTGGTGCAACTGAGCGGTTTCGTCGGCACACAGACGGAAATCAACAAGGCGGTCATGTTGACCAACGCTGTCGGTGGTGTCACCTCCGTTAAAAACGACCTGCGGTTGAAGTAGCAACATGCCGGTGGATGACGCCGGCAATTCCGGCGCCGCCGCGCAGCCTGCGGCGGCCGGAGTGATTGATGCGACAGGGCGTGGCACAAGCGTCTCTGGTTATTCTTGCATGAACCCGGCGCTGATCATGCTGGCGGTCATCGCGCTGGTTGCCGCGCTCTATTTCGCAAGGGCGTTTTTTGTGCCCTTGCTGATCGGCATCTTGGCCAGCTACAGCCTGCGGCCGATGGTCGACAGGCTGCAGGCTTTGCATGTTCCCCGCTCCATTGCCGCGGCGCTGGTCATCGGGGCGCTGGCCGGGGGAACGGGGTGGATCGCCTATTCGTTGAGCGACGAAGCCGCGGCGATGCTGGAGAAACTTCCCGATGCCGCGCGCAAGCTGCGGCATACGCTGAGTCCCGCTCGCAGCGCCGTGCCCACGGCACTGCAAAACATGCAGGAAGCGGCCGACGAACTGCAAGGGGTTGCCGCGGATGCGGCCCGCAAGCCGGGTGCGCGTGCGGCGCCGGCACCGGCGCCGGACACCGCGTTGTGGCTGAGGGACTATACGCGCGCGCAGTCGGCGCTCCTGATATCGGTCGTGGCGCAAACGCCGATCGTGATCCTGCTGGCTTATTTTCTGCTGGCTTCGGGCGACCATTTCCGGCGCAAGCTGCTGCAGTTTGTCGGCTCTTCGCTGTCGCGGAAAAAAGACGCTTTGCGCATCCTCGGGGAGATTGACGACCAGGTGCAGCGTTATCTTTTTGTGACGCTGGTATCGAACGCGCTGATCGCCGTCAGTACCTGGCTCGCGTTCTGGGCGATGGGCGTGGACGAACCCGGCATCTGGGGCGTCGCTGCCGGCGTACTGCATTTCATTCCCTATCTGGGGTCGGTGCTGGTGGCGATTGCCGCCGGCGTGGCCGGTTTTCTGCAGTTCGGAACGCTGCCTTACGCGCTGGCTGTGGCCGGCGTAACGCTGCTGGTTGCAACCTTGATCGGGCTGGTGCTCACAACCTGGTTGCAAAGCCGTTTCGCGCGCGTGAACGCGGCGGTGCTGTTCATCGCGCTGCTGTTTTTCGGCTGGCTGTGGGGTGTTGCGGGTCTGCTGCTTTGCGCACCCCTGGTCGCGATCAGCAAGGTGATCTGTGATCGCGTTGAATCGCTGCAGCCAGCGGGCGAATTGCTCGGCAGATAGTCTGGTGTATGTGCGACAGCGCACAGATAAAACCCCGGATAGGCGGGATGATCACTTCAATGACCAGCCACTGCTGCAAGCGCCTGTTGCGACTGGTTCCGATGGCCAACCCACACGAAGGAATCAGCATGAACCGGGATCGCATTGAAGGGAACTGGAAGCAGCTCAAGGGCAGCGCCCTGCAACAGTGGGGCAGGATCACCGATGACCAGCGGAACGTCATCGCGGGGAAGCGCGACCAGCTTGCCGGAAAGATTCAGGAGGCCTACGGCGTCACGAAAGAAAAGGCTGAAAAACAATTGAACGACTGGCAAAACAGCCAGAAATGAACGATGGCCCTGTGTGATGGGGCTGCGGGGGCGGAATGCCTTCGCCAGTACATCACTGTTTTTCCATATGAATCCCCGTTAACTTAATTTCAAAGAGGCATACGCATGAAACTCACGAAAAGATTTGCTGTCAGTACACTGGTTATCACCGTGCTGCTCGGCCTTGGCGGTTGCGCCGGGATGTCGGACCGCGACAAGAGCACTGCCATCGGCGCCGGTATCGGTGCGGTGGGTGGCGCCGTACTGACGGGCGGCAGCGCAGTCGGCACTGTTGGCGGCGCCGCGGTTGGTGGCGTAATCGGCAACCAGGTCGGCAAATAACGGTAGCCGGGCAGTAACACCGCCGGCAACGGCGGATGCAGCATGCGCCGGCGTTGCCGGCGCATTTTATTGGTGCTGCAGTTCTGCACCGATTTTCAAGAATAACGGGATATGCATGGTACGGCTGAAGCTGTTTATCGAGCTCCATTACGAAATCATCGGCGAAGTCAGTGATTTCATATTCAATATCCATGCCGCGCAGACGCAGTGTCAGTCACTGGTCATGGAAAATCTCCAGGTCAGCCAGCCGGTCGGGGTTTCGCTGTTCACCGACCCGATGCATGGCAATCGTTACATGCGGCTGCGCGCGATGCCCGGGCTGCTCAGGGTGCGTTATGACGCGGTGGTCGATATGGCGCATTACATCGCAGCCCCCGACAGCGTCGGCGAAGTGCCGGTTGCGCAATTGCCCCCCGAGGCACTGGCCTATATTTATCCCAGCCGTTATTGCCAGTCCGACCGCCTGCGTCGGCTCGCGGCCAACGAATTCGGCCGGCTGCCACAGGGCTACTGGCGGGTGCGGGCGATCCAGGACTGGGTGCAGCGCCGCACCCGGTTCGTATCCGGCAGTTCCAATGCGACGACGTCGGCCATCGACACCGTGGTCGAGCAGGTCGGCGTCTGCCGCGATTTCGCGCACCTGATGATCGCCTTGTGCCGGGCAGTCAACATTCCGGCGCGTTTTGCCACCGGCATTGATTACGGTTCGGATCCGGCGTTCGGGCCGCCGGATTTCCATGCCTATGTGGAGACTTTCCTCGGCGGGCGCTGGTATCTGTTCGACCCGACGGGCATGGTGCTGCCGACCGGGCTGATCCGGCTCGGCACCGGGCGCGATGCCGCCGATGTTTCGTTCGCGACGATTTTCGGCACCGTCAAATCCGGGGCGCCGGTGATTGGCATTGAAGGTGTTGAAGATGCAGTCCGCGGCATTTTTTTGCCGCAAGCCTGTGTCGATGCCTTGTCCACCGACGGCGCACCGGCTTGAGCCGCAGTTACCGCAAGTAAGCGTTTCAGGCCGCGTCGAGCCGTTCCCGCACGAGTTCGTAGCAGGAGCAGGACGCGGCTTCCAGCCCGCGTCCGTTGAGAATCACGATGTTGCCGCGGCTGTAATCGATCAGCTTGCGCTTTTTCAGCGCGTGCGCGGCCTTGGTGATGCCGACCCGGCGCACGCCCAGCATGTGCGCGAGGAATTCCTGGGTGATGCGGAAGCGGTCCGAGCGCAGCCGGTCGCGCGTCATCAGCAGCCGGCGCGCAAGGCGCGCCTCGACCACGTGAAAACGGTTGCAGGCGGCGGTTTGCGTGACCTCGGTCATCAGCGTGTGGGTGTAGCGGTGCAGCTCTCGCTGCAGCGGTACGCAGCGCGGAAATTCGCGGCGGAAGCGGGTGGTTTCCATGCGCATCGCGGTGCCGCCGCCCTGGACCAGCGCACGCACCGGAGTGATGCCGATCCCCAGTGCAAGCGGAATACCGACCATGCCTTCGCTCCCGACCAGGCCGACTTCCAGCGCCAGGCGCTCATCGACCGGCGCCAGCAGCGACACCAGGGAGTCGTTGGGGAAATAGACGTGGCGGATCGGCTGTCCGGATTCGTACAACACTTCGCCAAACCTGAGCGTGACCGGTTCCAGGCCGGGCAGCAGGTGCAGGTAATCCTTGCGCGGCAATGCGGCGAGCAGACTGTTTGCGGCAACGACAGGTTTGACGACGGCTTTGATGACGGGCATGACGCGGAGATTAACGCGGGAATATTTCGCGGTATGTGCGCTTGCGTACGGAGCGGATGCCCGCCAATGCGGAGAATTGCGGCAACCATCAATGAACCGCGCCGTATCCCGCTCCGGGGCCGGCGCCCCATGCAGCACATACCCGAGGAAATCAACATGTCTACGCAAGTCACCAAAACCGCCCATTCCCCCCATCCCCTGGCATGGATCGCCGGCATCGCAGTGATCCTGTTCTGCGTCGCGGGCTTCGCCGCGATCATGGGCTGGATCCCGACTTCGATCGGCGGCACCAGCGAAATTGAAATGGGCAAAGCCGGGAAAAAAGCCGCGCAGTCCGGCACCGCGAAACCGAAGACCCAGGTGGCAAGCAACGCGCCCGTCGCGAAGTGCGCCAATTGCGGAGCAATTGAATCAGTGCGGGAGATTTCGGAAAAGGGCGAGGGCTCCGGTCTCGGCGCAGCCGGCGGCGCAGTCGTGGGCGGCCTGCTCGGTCATCAGGTCGGCGGCGGCAGTGGCAAACAGATCGCGACCGTGGTCGGCGCAGTCGGCGGTGCCGTGGCCGGCAACGAAGTCGAAAAACGGGTGAAGGCGACGAAGAGTTACGACATCACCGTCCGTCTTGATGACGGTTCGACGCGCGTGATCAACGAAGTGAACGCGCCGTCGTGGCGCAGTGGTGATCGCGTCAGGATCGTAGACGGCGCGATTCGCGCCATCTGAATTTGACTGAATAAGGATTACCCATGCTTTATACCATCGCTGTTGTGCTGCTCATCCTGTGGTTGCTGGGTTTTGTATCGGCCTACACCATGGGCGGTTTCATCCATGTCCTGCTGGTGATCGCCGTCGTGGTGATCCTGGTGCGGATCATCCAGGGACGGCGCCCGCTGTAACCGACGGTCATTGAAGTCACTTCCAGTATCCATGCAGGCAGCTTCATGACCTTGCCTGTCCCTAAATTGTCAGTATTGCGGGAGCACACCATGAGCCTGTCCCAGAAATTATTCCTCGCCTTGTTTGTACTGTTGCCTTTGTCCGCGGTACCAGGCGCTGCCGTCGCCCAGCAGTCCGGCTATTCAAACGCGGCGCCGCGCATCGGCGGTTTTGACGTCAAGCAGGTGCGTAAACTCACTCCCGGCACCGAGCTGAATTTCACAATGTACGGGACTCCCGGCGGCATCGCCATCGTCAGCGTCCCGGGTGCGACCGGGCGCCTGCTGCTGGAGGAGAGGGAAACGGGCTTCTATGAGGGTATTTATACCATCAAGACCGCCGACCGCATCCCGAACAACAGCCGGGTTACCGCCAATCTGCGCCTGGGCAACCAGGTGGCGAGCGTGGTGCTGGATGAGTATTTGATTGCTTCTGCGGGCAAGACCCAGGCGCAACTCAAGGCGGATGCGGAGGCGGCTGCCGCAGACAGGAGTCCCCGCATCGACCATTTTGAAGTGGCGCCGAACCAGTTGACCACGGGTTATGACCTGGGCTTTACGCTGTATGGCACGCCGCAGGCGAAAGCGAGTGTCAAGATTGCCGGCGTTAAGGGCAGAATCTTCCTCGACGAGACACGGGACGGTGTTTACGAAGGCGTCTACACCATCAAGTCGGCGGATCGCATTGCAGCGGACAGCAAGGTCACTGCCAATCTGCGCGTGGGGGATGTTCGTACCAGCGCAGTGCTCGGCAAGTCGCTGCTGGCCTCCTCAAATTCAGCACCGAACAACCGCCGTGCGGCCAGGCATTGTGCGAATTGCGGCGTGGTCGAGGCGGTCAACGTGATTGAGGTCAAGGGTGAAGGCAACTATCTCGGCATGATCGCCGGCGGTCTCGCCGGGGCCTTGCTCGGTCATCAGGTCGGTGGCGGTTCGGGCAAGCAGATTGCCACGGTGGCCGGAGCTGCGGGCGGTGCCTACGCCGGCAATGAAGTTGAAAAGCGCATGAAAACCAAAAAGCATTACGAAGTCATTACCCGCCTCGAGAACGGCGGCACCCAGGCCATTCCTTATGAAACCGATCCCGGTTACAAGGTGGGCGACAAGGTCCGGGTGGAAAACGGCACACTGGTGCGCAATCAGTAAAAAGCGGATATCAAGAGACAGGGTGGCTTGGCCGCCGCTGTTTGCAAGTCGAACGCCCCCGGTTACCGGGGGCGTTTTTTTGCTGCCTTCAATAACCGGGCAACGCACGCATGCCGTCGATCCAGTCTGTTTATAACATATTGATTTTAATGATAAATTTGTAACCGTCGGGCGTGAAGCTGGTGCGCGCGGTCGGGGATGACAAACGCGCCTTATGTTTTTACGGGTTCGACTGCCGGCTCATCCGGCAGCAGCAGCACGATCGCGGCCTTGATGGCGGCAATGCCGGCCATGATCCACAGCGCCTGGGAAAATCCGATCGTCTTCACCAGCGGCCCGAGTATCCATACTGCCAGCGAGCTGAAACCGAAGGCCACCGTCAGTCGCATGCCGGCGACGCGCGAGCGCAGCCGGTCATCGACATAACGCACGATCATCGCATCGGTGAACGGGATGGCGCCAAAGACGAACACCATCACCGCGAGCAGTGCGATAAAAAGGCCCCAGTCCTGGCTGTGCGCGGCCCAGATCAGCAGTGGAATCTGGATCACCGATATCCACACCTGCAGCGGTTTGAACGCGACCTTGTCGATCAGCCGGCCGACGACGATCTGCGCAAAGGAGGCGATGGTGTAAATGATCGCGAGCAGCGTGCCGATCACGGCGGGATCTTCGATGATGCCTTTGAAGCCCTCGGTCAAGAGTTGCGAATTGCCGTTGGTGGTGAAATTGAACAGGATGGTGCTGACGGCTGCAGCGGAAGTCATCACCGCGAAAGCGCGCATCAGCATCGCCGGGCTCAGTGCAACCTTGGCCTTGCCGCCCTTGCGTTTCGAGGGCGCTTCGGTTTCCTTCGGACAGGTCAGCGCGAAAATCACGCCGCAGGCAATCGACAGCAGGCCGGGGATCACGAACGCCGCGCGCCAGCCGATCCATTTGACGAGAAAGCCGGTGAGCAGTGCCGCGACGGCGATACCAAGGTTGCCGGCGAGGCCGTTCAGGCCGATCACGGCACCCGGATTCGGCACGTTCTGCACCAGCATCGGGATGCCCACCGGATGATAGATCGCGGCAAAGGCGCCGAGCAGCGTCAGCGCGGCGGCGAGTTGCCACGCATTCTGGGTCAGCGCCACCAGTATCGCAGCGACGCCCATGCCGATGAAAAAGATGATCATCATGATGCGCCGGCCCCATAAATCACCGAGACGGCCCGCGGGCAGCGCGCCCAGACCGAATAATGCGAACGCGCCGACGCTGTACGGCATCAGGTCGGTCCAGTTGGCGTAACCGAATTCGATGGCGATGGTCGCCACGGCCGTGGCGAAAATCAGCAGGAACATGTGGTCGATGGCGTGGCCGACGTTGAGCAGCAGGCGCACGATGGCGGAGAACCCTTCGGCAGGGGCGGGAGCGGCGATGGTAGTCATGGCTGGAATTGTGCTTGAGTTACAATCGTCTGTCTTTCGAAGATTCACCTTAAACCTTCGCAAAATGGACAAACGGAGCAAGGCTGCCAAAACCGTGCCGTCGGGCCAGTCCCGTCGCGGCGTGACCCCTGCGGAAGCCGGCAGCGATTTTGCCGCGGCACCCGAAAGTCCGGTGCAGGGCGACCTGTCGCGTGCCGTGGTGATCCGCCATACCGCTTATCCGAAGGGACACCACATCAGGCCGCACTGGCACGGCCGCGCGCAGTTTGTGTTTGCCGTCGCGGGCACGATGCGGGTGCGCACCGAGCGTCGCGCCTGGATCGTGCCGCCTTCCCGCGCCTTGTGGGTGCCGGCGTACACGGTGCATGAAATCCAGATGCACGGCATCGTCGATATGCACAGCCTGTATCTGAGCGATGTCGCCGGCGCGGGCATGCCGGCGTCGTGTGCCGTGCTTGATGTGACGCCGCTGTTGCGCGAGCTGGTGGTGCGCGCCGCGGCGCTGCCGGCGAACTATGACGAACGCGGTGACGACGGCCTGCTGATGCGCTTGCTGATGGCGGAAATCCGCCGCCTGCCGCATTGCGCGCTGGACCTGCCGTTGCCGGAGAGCAGGGACCTGACGCAGTTGTGCGAACGCATCCTCGCCGACCTGTCGACGCGGCGGCCCTGTGATTTCGATGCCAGCGAACTCAACACCAGCACACGCACGCTGTACCGGCGTTTCCTGCGCGAGACCGGCATCACCTTTGCGCGCTGGAAACAGCAGGCGCGGCTGCTCGAATCGATCCGGCGTCTGGCCGAAGGCGCGCCGGTGACCACGGTGGCGGTGGATCTCGGTTACGAAAGTCCGGGTGCGTTTTCGACCATGTTCCGTCGCGCGCTGGGCATGGCGCCGCGGGCGTTTGCGGCGGAAAGCAGTGCCGTGCGCACTGTTTTATGATGACGACAGCCGATACCCGGCACGGGAGGAAACCATGGTGAACAGGAAGATGAGGATTTCGATCACGTTGTTCGGCGCCGTTTTGGCGGGTGTGGCCGCGGCGCAGACGTATCCGGTGAAGCCGGTGCGCATCGTGGTGCCTTTTGCCGCCGGCGGTGGCGTCGACGTCACGGCGCGCATTCTTGCGCAGGGGCTGACCGAGCGCCTCGGGCAGAACGTGTTTGTCGAGAACCGCACCGGTGCGAGCGGTATCATCGGCACCGAGTTCGTCGCCAAATCCGCCCCCGATGGCTACACGCTGCTCGTTGGTTCGCAGACCACGCAGGCGGTGGTGCCGGCGATGTACAAGACCAGTTACGACGGCGCGCGCGATTTCACGCCGATGATGGTGATCGCGACCTCCCCGCTGATGATCGTTGTCCATCCGTCACTGCCGGTAAAAAACGTCAAAGACCTGATCGCGCTGGCCCGCGCACGGCCCGGCCAGCTCACCTTCGGCGCAGCTTCCGGCGGTACGCCGCACATGGCGGGCGAGCTGTTCAAGCTGACGGCGAAAGTGGATCTGCTGTTCGTGCCCTACAAGGGCGAGGGCCCTGCGGTGTCCGATGCGATGGGCGGCCAGATCTCGACGGTATTCTCGAACCTGCCGGTGGTGCTGCCACTGGTGCGCAGTGGCAGGCTGCGCGGCATTGCGGTGACCAGCGCGCAGCGTGTGTCCACCGCGGCGGAATTCCCGACGGTGGCGGAGTCGGGCCTGCCCGGTTTTGAAGCGAACACCTGGTTCGGCTGCCTGGCGCCCGCCGGCACTCCGGCCGACATCATCAACAAGCTCAATGCGGAATCGGCGCGTGCACTCAACGCGCCGGCAGTGAAGGAACGCATGGCCGGCATGGGATTGTTCGTGGTGGCGAACAAACCCGAGGAGTTCGCCGAACTGCTGAAAAAGGAAATCCCGCGCTGGGCGAAAGTGGTGAAGGAATCCGGCGTCAAGCCGCAGTAGCGGCGGCCGGCTTACCTGAGGAAGCGCTCGTAGAACGCGGCGATGGCATGCGCCGTGTCGCGTGCGGTGGTGGCGATGATGGTCTGCGCGCGCAGGTCGCGGCCGAACTCGAGTTGCATCGCGTCGATCCCGTCTTGGTGGTTGCTGCCGTAGAGCGCTACGGTATGTCCGCCGGTATAACCTTTGGCCTCGACCCGGTCGGTGGGCGCGGTGTTGTTGAGGGGCACGATGCGATAACCCATCGCGGCGAAGCGGCCGAACACGCTGTCGGGCCCGTTGATCGCCGGCGCGCCGGCCCGCGCCAGCAACCGGGACACCGCCGCTCCGTAGTGAGTGCCGCGCAGGATCGAATCCGGGTAAGCGGCCTGACCGTGGATGTCGAACAGCATCGCATGCGGATGTTTTGTGCGGACTTCATCGATCAGGCGGCGGATCGCGGCATGGTAGGCGTCATACACGGCGGCGCAGCCGGGATCGCCATAGGCTTCGTCAGAGCGGCGGTTGGCGTCGATGAACTTGCGGTGGAAGCGCGCCATCACCAGGTACGGCGGCTTGCCGGTCAGGCGTTTTAGTTCATCGGCGATGCCGCGGGTGAGTACATCGGTGTGCTGGTCGGGCCGGTTGACGAAGCGGGTGCCGACGGGGCTGCGCAGCATGCAGCCCGGCACGTCCTGCCCGCCGCCGTGCGGCGCGGTCAGGATGACCGGCAATTCCCCGGATTCAACAATGACGAGATCGCCGGCGCGCGCGGCTGCAGTGGTCAGCAGCACGGCGCATCCCGCACCCAGCAGCAGGCGCATCATGACGCGCTTGGAGCCGCCAAAAAAAGCGCCGCGCAAAGCGCGGCGTCGTATCTGCGGAGGCGGGGTTTTTATTTGGTTTCCTTGGCGCCCGAGATCTTGACCAGCTCGATGATGCGTTTGTTTTCGTCGCGCCGCCAGGCGTCGAGGCCGGCACGGTCGCTGCCGACGATGCTGACACCCGAGCTTTTCAGTCTTTCGCCGAATGCGGGTTCTTTCACGGCCTTCGCGATTTCCGTGCTGACCGTATTCATGATGGCCGCCGGAGTGCCTGTCGGCGCGACGATGCTGTACCAGGCATTCATCGCATAACCGGGCACGGCTTCGCCGATGGCCGGCACATCCGGAATCAGCGCGGCGCGTTTCGCCGTGGTCACGCCCAGCGCGCGCAGCCGTCCGCCCTGGATGTGCGGGTAGGCCGCGGGCAGCACGGCGTAAGTGATTTGCACTTCGTTGGCGAGGGTGTCGGTGATGGCCTGGGGTACGCCCTTGTACGGTACATGCAGCATGTTGGTGCCGGTGAGATGGTTCAGCAGCACGCCGGAGAGGTGTTCGGAGGCGCCGGTGCCGGCCGAGCCGTAACGCAGCTTGCCCGGCTGCTTTTTGGCGAGTTCGATCAGTTCCTTCAGCGATTTTGCCGGCAGTTGCTGGTTGGCGAGCAGCACAAAAGGCGTGGTGCCGATCAGCGACAGCGACTGGAAGTCGCGGGCGAGGTCGAACTTGATGCCGGCCAGCACCTGGGAGGCCACGAACAGCTGCGAGGTCAGCATCATCCAGGTGTAGCCATCGGGAACCGCCTGCAGCGTCAGTTCGGCGCTGATTGCACCTGCGGCGCCGGGACGGGCATCGACGACGATGCGCTGTTTCCAGGTTTCATAAAGCCGGTCGGCCATCATCCGGCCGATGATGTCCGGGCCCGAACCCGCAGCGCTGCCGAGAATCAAGCGGATCGGTTTTTCCGGATATTTGGACTGGGCCTGGGCCTGGGGTGCGGCCAGCAGCGCCGGAATGGCGAGCGCGAACAGCAGTTTCAGCGGGTGCATGGTGATCTTCCTCCAACAGTTTGTTTTTGATTTCGAATACTGGACGGCTATGATGCGGACGGACGGCGTATTTGTCCATAGCCGGACCGGCATCGGGTTGCGGCATGCGTGTTCCGTTCAAAAAAAACGCCGCGGCAAGCGCGGCGTTTTCGCCGGACGGGCGGTTTTTTGAGCTACATGCGTTCGAACACCGCGGCAATGCCCTGGCCGCCGCCGATGCACATGGTGACCAGCGCGTATTTGCCGCCGCTGCGCTGCAGTTCATGCAGCGCCTTGACGGTGAGGATCGCGCCGGTGGCGCCGATCGGATGGCCGAGGCCCACCGCGCCGCCGTTGGGATTGGTTTTTTTCGCATCGAACTTGAGATCGCAGGACACGGCCAGTGCCTGCACCGCAAAGGCTTCGTTCGATTCGATGACGTCCATGTCCTCGACCTTGAGTCCGGCGCGTTTCAGCGCGTTCTGCACCGCGGGCACCGGGCCGATGCCCATGATTTTCGGATCAACGCCGGCGAGCCCGTACGACACCAGACGCGCCATCGGTTTCAGACCGGCTTTTTTCGCGGCTTCCTTTTCCATCATCACCACCGCGGCGGCGCCGTCATTGATGCCGGAGGCGTTGCCTGCGGTGACCGAGCCGCCTTCCTTCTTGAACACCGCGCGCAGCTTGGCGAGGCCTTCGAGGGTGACATCGGCGCGGGGATGTTCATCCTTGTCGAACAGTGTCGTGCCTTTGCGGGTTTTTAATTCGACCGGCAGGATCTGGTCCTTGAAATAACCCTTGTCGATGGCGTTCAGCGCGCGGCGGTGGCTTTCGACGGCGAATTCGTCCTGCTGTTCGCGGCTGATTTTCCACTGCGCGGCGATGTTTTCCGCGGTGATGCCCATGTGCACGGTGTCGAAGGGATCGGTCAGCGCGCCCACCATCATGTCGATGACGTTGCCGTCGCTCATGCGCTGGCCCCAGCGCAGGCTGGGCATCAGGTAGCCGCCACGGCTCATTGATTCGGCGCCGCCGCCGACTGCCGCATCGCAGTCGCCGAGCATGATGCCCTGCGCCGCGGAGACGATGGCCTGCAGGCCGCTGCCGCAGAGGCGGTTCACGGTCAGTGCGGTGGTTTCCTGCGGCAGTCCGCCTTTGATGCAGGCGACACGCGAGAAATACATGTCTTTCGCTTCGCCGTGGACCACGTTGCCGAACACCAGTTGTCCGACCTGCTTCGGGTCTAGCTTGGCGCGTTTGACGGCTTCCCTGACAACCTGCCCGGCGAGTTCAGTGGGGGCGATGTCTTTTAATGCGCCGCCGTAGTCACCGATGGCGGTGCGTACGCCGCTCACCACAACGACTTCACGTCCCACACCATGACCGTCAGCCATAAAATTCTCCATAACTATTTGATTTTAAACGAATAATTGCCATGCATCCGAGCGGGCAACCAAGGGAAACCAAAGTTTACGCCGGGCTCATGGCAGTGTCGAGGCGAGGGCGTGACATTGTTGCCGTGGTTCAGTGCCGTGTCCGTTCAGAGGGTGCGGTCACCGCAGCGGCAAAAATCTGTTCACTGTCGACGGCGTCGAAGACATAACGCCGGTTGCAGAATTCGCAATGCACTTCGACTTCGCCGCGTTCGGCGATCACGCTGCGCACTTCGTCGTGCCCGAGCATGCGCAGCATGCCGGTGACGCGTTCGGACGAGCACGAGCAGCGGAAGTACACCGGACGCGGTTCAAACACGCGCAGGTCTTCTTCGTGGAACAGGCGGCGCAGCAGGGTCTGCGGCGCCAGTGCCAGCAGTTCCTGCGCCTTCACGGTGGATGCGAGCTGTCCAACCCGCGGCCAGGCATCGGCGTCGGTGGTTTCGCGCTCCGGCAGCTTCTGGACCAGCAGGCCCGCGGCGTGCGTGTCATCGCAGGCCAGCCACAAGCGGGTTTCAATCTGTTCCGATGTCGCCATGTAATGCTCGAATGCGGCGGCGATGCTGTCGGCGTCGAGGTCGACGATGCCCTGGTAACCCTGCTGGCCGGAGTCCGGCACCAGGCTGATCGCGAAGCGGCCGTTGCCGAGCAGCGCGCGCAGGCCGCCCGCGGTCCGGGCGTGGTCCGGAATGTCACCGTCCCATTTGGCGGTGGCGCGCATCGCGTGTCCCGCGGTGCATTCGACGACGATCAGTTTCACCGGGCCGTTGCCGTGCAGTTGCAGGATCAGCGTGCCGTCGAATTTGAGCGTGGCGGCCAGCAGCGCGCCGGCGGCCATCAGTTCGCCGAGGATTTTGCGCAGCGGCGCGGGATAGTCATGACGTTCGGTCACGGCCTGCCAGGTGGCGGCAAGCTGCACGATTTCGCCGCGGATCGGCGCATGTTCAAACAGGAAACGCTGGAGAGTGTCGCTCATGGTGACGATTATATGGGGGCCGGCTGTCGCGAATGCAAATCGCGGAAACTCCGGCAAGGAACGCAAGCCGAACCGGTTATTTACGGCTGTTGCGGGAGCGGACGTTGATGGATCTGCCGCTGGTAAAGCCGCAGTCGTTCGTCCTTGTCGCCGGGGCGGTGACCTTCCCAGATTTTGTTCCATTCCGGAGCGATCACCAGTTCATCCAGGGGCACGCCCTGTGCCAGCAACAGGTCGCAGCCGGCGGCCTGCGCGGCATCGGCACGCCGGGTGCGGATGCCGGCGAAATAATGCAGCATTGCGCGCTGGGTTTCGCCGAGTTCACGGCTGGCAACACAGCGGTACTGCTGCGGCATCGCGCGCTGCATGTCGGCAATGACCGAACGGTAACTTTTGGTGGTGTCGACCCAGCCGATGAACAGGGTCGCGAGCAGCGCCCATGCCGCAGTGATGCCGCCGACCCAGATGATCAGCGGACGTTCGGCGTTGCGCGGCAAGCGGGCCAGCAGCACAAACCAGGCGACGCTGTAGGCGAGTCCCAGCACAAACGGCAGCCAGTGGAAGCCGAAATCGTAGCCGGGACGGATGGTGTGCAGGTGGTTGTGCAGTTTCGCCGGCATGCCCAGCTCCAGCGCGCTCCAGTAAAACCAGCCGACGAAAATGAAAAAAGTAAATGCCATCACGCTGAACCAGTACCAGCCGTTGGCCGCGCCGCGCCGCAGCGGATCAATGCCGGGTACCGCGAGCAGCGCCAGCGGTACCAGCATCGGCAGCGCATAGAGTTCGCGTTGTTCGGCGGCGCTGCCCAGCATCAGCAGCGTGATGATGAAACCCAGCGCCGGCAGTACCACGCCGGGCGCGCCGAGCTGTCCCATGCGCCGGGCGCGCCACAGCGCCCACAGCGCCAGCGGCCACACCGGAAAAGCGTACCAGGGGAGGGTGCGCAGGTAATAAGCGAGGCCGGCAAGCATGTCGCGGGTGCCGAAAAAACGCGCCAGGTTTTCGGCGGTGAACCAGGCGCCGAACATGGCCGGATCGTGCCGGTAGAGCAGCGCGGGCCAGATCGCCAGCCAGGGCAGTGCGGCAGCGAGGGCCACGCCCAACGCGGCTGCGTACTGTGGCGTGCGCCAGCGCGCGCTGAGCAGCGGCAGCAAGGCCGCGATGACCACGATCATGACCGCTTCGGGCACGCCTTGGGTCATGAACACCAGGCCGCAGGCGGTGCCGAGCCAGAAACCGCCGGGGATTGTCCGCCGCAGCGCCAGCGCCGCGCCGTAGTAGGCCATCGCAAAACCGGCGAGGGCGGCGACATCGACGATCAACTGATGGCCGCGCACCACCAGGCCGAGGGAGCCGAGCAGCAGCAGTACCGCGATCAGGCCGCGGCGCTCGCCGTGTAATTCACGCGAGGCCAGCGCGCTGAACAGCAATGCCAGGCCGATCCACAAGCCGGCAATCAGCCGCGCGCCGTCATGCAGCGGCAGGATGGGCGACATGAGCCACGCGCTGGCGGCGGCGCTCAAGTAGAACAGCGGCGGTTTGTCGAGGAAGGGTTCGCCGGCGATCTGCGGCACGATCCAGCCGCCACCCTGCAGGATTTCGTAGACAGCGCCGAAGGTGTAGGCCTCGTCGGGTTTCCAGGGATCATGCGCGATCAGGCCCGGCAGCAGCCAGGCGAGGCAGAGGACGGCGATCAGCAGCGGGCGCAGCGCAAGGTTCAAGTTCAACTCTCGTTATTGTTATAGCGGCCGATTATCGCATTCGTGCGCGTTTTCGAGGCATCCGGCGCAGGGTCTATTCAACGATTTTCAGCGATTGCCCGGTGACCGGCTCCCCGGAGGGATACAGGCCGTTGATCACGCGCAGGTGGTTTTCGGCGAATTTGCCGAGCGGGGAGCTGCGCGCGAGTGCGGCAAAGGTCTGTCCGGCCTGCGCGGTGATCACGCGCAGTCGCAGCGGTTTTGCCAGCGCCCGCTCCTGCGCGGTCATGGCGTGAAAACTGTTCGTCGCGGCGTCCATCGCCGCCTTGTGTTCGCGGAAGGCCGCGGCATCGTTGGCCTGGACGCCGATGGCATAAGCCTGGGCGCCGAGGAACACGACCGTGACGCGCGTCGGTTTGCCGGACAGCGTGGTTTCAGTGACTGCCGCCTGCAGGCTGCCGAGTGGCTGCGTTGTCACGCTGCTGCCGGTGCCGAGTTTCAGCACTTTGCGCAGTACATCGGCCGGCGTGCCCTCGGCACGACCGGCGCTGCGCAAGTCGATCAGCGCATTGCGCCCGGGGCTTGCCGCGACCACGTTCTGCGCGTTGTTCTGCACCCGCCAGCCGGCGGGGAAATTCAGCGTGAGGCCGAGGTCGGGATGGTAGAACGTGTTGTTGCGCACGATGCCCTGTGCGGGGCTGTCGGCGAACACCATGCCCTCCATGCTGCGCATGAACTCCTCGCGGCCGACGCGGTTTTCCGCGCTTTTGAATTTTGCCGCTTCGCGGACAACTTCCTGCAGCCGGGTGTCGTTGTCGGGGTGCGACGCGAACAGGCCGTGGTAGGCGCGCGGCTCGCGGCCCTCGGCTTTTGCCACTTCGGCGTCGAACAGTTCCTGGTTTTTCAGCACGCCGACAACCTTGATCATCGCCTGCGGGTCGTAACCGGTGCGGGCCAGGTATTCGGCGCCGAGGTGGTCCGCCTCGAGTTCGTGTTCGCGCCCGTAACCCGACAGCAGCGCACCGCCCAGGGTGTTGATCAGCGCATCGCCGCCGCTGTTGCGCATCTGCGGCACCAGAATCTGCAGCACCGAGGCGCCGATATTGGCTGCGGTGGCCGCGGACAGCTGCTGCACCGAGTGGCGCGCGGTGACATGGCCGATTTCGTGGCCGAGCACCGCGGCCAGTTCGGCCTCGGAGTTCAGGTAGGCGAGAATGCCGCGGGTGATATAGATATAGCCGCCGGGCAGTGCAAAGGCGTTGACCTGCGGCGAATCGACCACCAGGAACTGGTACTGCAGTCCGGCGCGGTGGCTGGCTTTTGCCAGGCGCTGGCCGATGTCGTTGACGTAGCGTTGCAGCGCGGCGTTGTCGTAAGTGCCGTACTGCTCGCGTACTTTTTTGTCTTCATTGCGTCCGGTGCTGACTTCCTGCGCCTCGGACATGATGACGAAGTTGGGGTTCCCGGTGACGGGATTGCTTGCGCAATTGGCGAGGGCCAGGGCGCACAGCAAGGCGCCAGTTCGGGTCAGCAGCGGTATGGGCATGGCGCTATTTTAACGTGGCCTCTTTTGCATCTGCGCCGTTGCAGTGCAATCCGCCCGCATCCGGTGCGGATTGGCACCGTTATAGAGCGTCTCACGTTTGCGACGCACTGCCATGTTGCGCGTCGGTTTCCGGCGGTCAATGGGTCCGGAATACTTTCCCCTTAAAAAACAGTTTGTTGTGCATGGGGAAGGATGGTGTCCACGCGTTGGCACACTTGCTGCAATGGAGGGTTGTTGAAAACCATTCTTTCAAGGAGAGCGGCATGTCAGCATTCAAGGATCCCTTCGACGCCAGTACTTCACTGACCAGTGGTTGTTCCTGCGGCCGTCACCATGACGAGGCTGCGCATCAGGCCGACCTCGCCGGGCAGACCGGCGACAGCGAGTTGCTGGGCAACCGCGTGGTCGAAGCCGCAGTGATGCGGGCGCTGTTTCCCCACGATGCGACGCGGCGGCGCTTCCTGAATGCGGTCGGCGCGAGCACGGCGATGGCGGCGATTTCCAGCCTGTTTCCGCTGGGCATGGCGAAGGAGGCTTTTGCGCAGTCCGGCAACCTGGAAAAAACCTCGTTGAAGGTCGGATTTATTCCGATTACCTGCGCGACGCCGATCATCATGTCGCAGCCGATGGGTTTTTATGCGCGGCAGGGCCTGAATGTCGACGTGGTCAAGACCGCCGGCTGGGCGGTGATCCGTGACAAGACCCTGAACAAGGAATACGACGCCGCGCACATGTTGTCGCCGATGCCACTGGCGATATCGCTGGGCGTGGGTTCGAGCCCGATCCCGTACACCATGCCAGCCGTCGAGAACATCAACGGTCAGGCGATCACGCTGGCGATCAAACACAAGGACAGGAAGGATCCGAAATCGTGGAAGGGCTTCAAGTTTGCCGTGCCCTTTGATTATTCGATGCACAACTATCTGCTGCGTTATTTCCTCGCTGAACACGGCCTCGATCCGGACCGCGATGTACAGATCCGTTCGGTGCCGCCGCCCGAGATGGTGGCCAACCTGCGGGCTGACAACATTGACGGTTTCCTCGCGCCGGATCCGGTCAACCAGCGTGCCGTGTATGACGGTGTCGGTTACATCCACACGCTGACCAAGGATATCTGGGCCGGACATCCCTGCTGCGCATTTGCAGCCAGCAAGGAATTTGTGACCAAGATGCCGAATACCTACCGCGCGCTGCTGAAGGCGATCATGGAAGCCACGGCGTTTGCGTCAAAACCGGAGAACCGCAAGCAGATCGCGGAAGCCATCGCGCCGGCGAACTACCTGAACCAGCCGGTGACCGTGGTCGAGCAGGTGCTGACCGGCACTTATGCCGACGGTCTGGGCAACGTCAAGAAGGATCCGAACCGTATCGATTTCGACCCCTTCCCCTGGCACTCCTTTGCGATCTGGATCATGACCCAGATGAAACGCTGGGGGCAGTTGAAGGGTGATGTCGATTACGCCCGCGTCGCACGCGAAGTATTCCTTGCCACCGACGCCATGAAACTGATGAAGGAAGTCGGCATGAAACCGCCGACCACCACCACCAAGAAATTCTCGGTGATGGGCAAGGAGTTCGATCCGGCCAGGCCCGACGCCTACATCGCCAGTTTTGCGATCAAACGGACCTGAACCACTGGCGTGAAGGGAGGAATCTGAATGAACCGTTTGCTGAGCTGGCGTGCGCCGCTGCTGTCGCTGATCGTGTTTTTGCTGCTGATCGGCGTGTGGCATGCGCTGACGCTGCCCAGGTCTTCCGCAGTTCAGACGGTGGGTTCCGAATACGCCGCGCTGGTCGGCGCCGAGGCGTCCACCGGGCAGAAGTCGGCGTTTCCGTCGCCCGGGGATGTCGGCAGCAAAATCCTCGAGCACCTGCGGGAGCCGTTTTATGACCGCGGTCCGAACGACAAGGGTATTGGCATACAGCTCGGATATTCCATTGCCCGGGTTCTGCTCGGTTACCTGCTCGCGGCGCTGGTTGCGATCCCGATCGGTTTCCTGATCGGCATGTCGCCGACGGTGTACCGGGCGCTGGATCCGTACATCCAGGTGCTGAAGCCGATTTCACCGCTGGCGTGGATGCCGCTGGCGCTGTTTACGCTGAAGGACAGTTCGGTATCGGCGATTTTCGTGATTTTCATCTGCTCCCTGTGGCCGATGCTGATCAACACGGCATTTGGCGTGTCCAGCGTGCGCCGCGAATGGCTGAATGTCTCGCGCACCCTGGAAGTCGGCCATCTGCGCACGGCGTTCCGCGTGATCCTGCCCGCGGCGGCTCCGACCATCATGACCGGCATGCGTATTTCCATCAGCATCGCCTGGCTGGTGATTGTCGCCGCTGAAATGCTGGTGGGCGGTACGGGGATCGGCTATTTCGTCTGGAACGAGTGGAACAACCTGTCGATCACCAACATCATCACGGCGATCCTGGCCATCGGCCTGGTCGGCATGCTGCTCGACCTGATGATGGCGAAACTGACGAAACTCGTCACGTTTCCGGAATAAAAGGATCAGATCATGAAAGACATGACGTCATGAGCGAACCCCTGATCCGCATTGAAGGTATCAGCAAACAATTCACCGGTCGCGACGGCACGGCGACCACGGTGTTCGAGGACCTGTATTTTTCGATCGAGCCCGGCGAGTTTGTCTGCCTGATCGGCCATTCCGGCTGCGGCAAAACCACCATTCTCAATGTGCTGTCGGGCCTGGAACAATCATCATCGGGATACGTGTTTGTCGGCGGCCGCGAAGTCAACGGGCCCAGTCTCGACCGCGCGGTGATTTTCCAGAGCCATGCGCTGATGCCCTGGCTGACGGTGATGGGCAATATCGCGTTTGCGGTGTCCTCGCGCTGGCCGGACTGGAACAGGGAAAAAGTCCGCGCGCATTGCCAGCAGTACATCGACCTGGTCAATCTGACCGGCGCCGAGAAAAAACGCCCGGCGGAATTGTCGGGCGGCATGAAGCAGCGTGTCGGCATCGCCCGCGCGTTGTCGATTCAACCCAAGATGCTGTTGATGGACGAGCCGTTTTCAGCGCTCGACGCGCTGACCCGCGGCGTGCTGCAGGAGGAAGTGCTGCGCATCTGCGCGGAAACCCGGCAGACCGTGTTCATGATCACCCACGATGTTGACGAAGCCATTCTGCTCGCCGACAAGATTGTGCTGATGACCAACGGGCCGCATGCCAAGGTTGCCGAAATCGTCGTCAACACCATGCCGCGCAGCCGCACCCGCCATGACCTGCACAAACATCCGCATTACTACCGCATCCGCAACCACCTCATCGATTTTCTGGTCGACCGCTCCAAGGTATTCGCCAGTGATTCGCCGGATTACGACCCGAGGCATCCGCCACTGGTGACGCCGGGACTGGACTCTGCCGTTGCTGCAGAAGCGCCGCGGCCGCCGGTGACCGGAAAATCGCTGCTGGTGGTCCGCTAAAGTCGAACACTTGTTCAAAACCCAGGTTTAAAACCCAGTCAACACTCAGTCCAAAGGAGAAGTTTGTGACCAAGCCGATGAAGCGTACCGATGTCACCGAACTGGTGATGGAAGCCAAGATCAAGAAGGGCCTGTCGTGGACCAAAATTGCCAGGGCGGTGGGCGAGAGCAAGGAATGGACGACCGCGGCGCTGCTGGGCCAGATGCAGATGACCAAGGCGCAGGCCGTGGCGGCGGGAAAACTGCTGGGCCTGCCGCCGTATGCCGTGCTGCTGCTGCAGCAGGTGCCGTACAAGGGCTCGCTGCCGACGGCAGTGCCCACCGATCCGCTGATCTACCGCTTTTATGAACTGGTCAGCATCTATGGCACGACCTTCAAGGAACTGATCCACGAAGAATTCGGCGACGGCATCATGAGCGCGATCGATTTCAAGATGGACCTGCAGCGCGAGGCCGATCCCAAAGGTGACCGCGTGCAGATCGTGATGAGCGGCAAATACCTGCAGTACAAGACTTATTAAACGCGCGCATCTTACGCAAATACCGCCCGCGGCCTGAGTTACACGGGATTGAACAGGCGAAATCCTTCGCCGTTCATCCCGCGCCGTCTTTTCCATAAAGGAGTTTCGCCATGAAAACCGATCGCAGAAAGTTCCTGAAAGGCGGCGCTGTTGCCGCAACCGGCACCGCAATCGCCGGTTTCCCGATGATTTCACGGGCGCAGACCGCGCAGACCTTCACCTGGAAAATGACCAGCGCCTATCCCAAGGGCGCGCCGTTCTACATGGACGGACCGGGCAGCGCGACCGACCTGGCGAAACGCATCGAAGCCATGTCCAACGGCCGGTTGAAAATCCAGGTCTTCGGCGCCGGTGAACTGATTCCGGCCTTCGAAGGTTTTGACGCGGTGCGCGCGGGCACGGTGGAAATGAACCATGCCAACAGTTATTTCTGGACCGGCAAGACCTTCGCCGCGCAGTATTTCACCGCGGTGCCGTTCGGGCTGAACTTCCAGGGCATGAACGGCTGGCTCTATGACGGCGGCGGCATCAACCTGTGGAACGAGGTGTATGCGCCTTTCGGCATGGTGGCGATGCCCTGCGGCAACACCGGCGTGCAGATGACCGGCTGGTTCAAGAAGGAAATCAAGTCGGTGGCGGACTTCAAGGGCCTGAAAATGCGAATCCCCGGCCTCGCCGGCAAGGTGTACGCGGCGCTGGGCGTGGACGTGAAGCTGCTGCCGGGCGGCGAAATTTTCCCGGCTCTCGAGCGTGGCGTGATCGATGCCGCCGAATTCGTCGGTCCTTTCCAGGATCGCCGCCTGGGCCTGCAAAAAGCCGCGAAGTATTACTACACCACCGGCTGGCACGAGACCGCCACGGTGTCGGAACTGCTGATCAACAAGGCGGTCTGGGAAAAACTGCCGAAGGATCTGCAGGCGGTGGTCGAAAACGCCTCCGCGGCATGCAATGTGATCAGCGAAGCCTGGTGCCAGCGTACCAATGCCGAGGCGATGGAAGACCTGGTCAAAAACCAGAAAATCATCGCCAAGCCGCTGCCGGATGCCGTGGTCAAGGCGCTGCGCGACACCACGAAAAAGGTGCTCGACGAGGCCGTGGCCAAGGACCCGCTGGTGAAGAAGGTGCACGATTCGTACATGGCGTACAAGACCAAGTACGACGCCTGGGCGGGTTACAGCGAAACCGTGTACCACAACAAGATCCGTGGCTGATTCCGCGGCGACCCGGCTGCGTACCGGGATCGAACGTTTCACCGACATCACCGGCCGGGCTACGTCGTGGCTCGCGCTGGTGATCGTGGTGCTGATGGCGACCAACGTGCTGCTGCGTTATCTGTTCAGCTATGGCACGGTGTGGGCGCAGGAACTCGAGTGGCATCTGCTGGCGCCGCTGATCCTGTTCGGCATGAGTTATGCGCTGCTGCACGGCGAACATGTGCGGGTGGACGTGTTGTATGCCAATTTTTCTCCGCAAAAGAAACTCTACGTCGATCTGCTGTCCGCGGCGTTGTCGGTGGCGATCTCGGTGATCATCATCTGGCTGTCGCTGAAATATGTGCAGCAGGCTTATGTCATCAACGAACAGTCTTCGGACCCCGGTGGACTGCCGTATCGATGGCTGCTTAAGGCATTGATTCCATTGGGATTTTCATTCCTGATCCTGCAGTCCTTCGCGCTCGCGCTGGGCACGCTTGAGAAACTGAAAGCGCTGCGGTCATGAGCGGCACAGAAATCCTGGTCATCCTGATGCTGGCTGGATTTTTCGGCCTGCTGATGCTGGGCGTGCCGGTGGCGCTGACGCTGGCCACCACCGGCTTTGTGTTCGGCTTCATGGGTTTTGGTGCCGACCTGTTCAACCTGCTGCCGGCGCGTATCTACGGCGTGGTCGCCAACTACCAGTGGCTGGCGATTCCGCTGTTCGTGTTCATGGGCGTGATGCTGGAAAAATCGCGACTGGCAGACGACCTGCTCGACGTCGTCGGACACATCGCCGGCGGGCTGCGCGGCGGCATGGCGATCGGCATCATTGCCGTTGGCGTGTTGATGGGCGCGACCACCGGCATCGTCGGCGCCACTGTGATTACGCTGGGCCTGCTGACCCTGCCGACCCTGTTGAAACGCGGCTACGATCCGGGCATTGCCTGTGGCGCAATCTGTGCTTCGGGCACGCTGGGCCAGATCATCCCGCCAAGCCTGATCCTGATCCTGCTCGCCGACATCCTGCAATTGTCGGTGGGTACGCTGTTTGCCGCTGCGGTGATTCCCGGCATGCTGCTCGCCGCAATTTATTGCGTGTACATCATCATCATCGGCATGGTAAAGCCGGAATGGGTGCCGCCGATCCCGGTGGCGGAACGTGATGCCGTGTCGCGGCGCCAGTTGTGGATTCGATTTTTCAAGGTCGTGGTGCCGCCGGTGCTGCTGGTGGCTGCCGTGCTGGGCTCGATCATCGGCGGTGTCGCGGCACCGACAGAGGCGGCGTCGATGGGGGCGCTGGGGGCGATCTTGGTGACAGCGTTCGCAGGACGGTTTTCGTTCCAGGTGCTGCGCGAAACCTGCCAGACAACGACCAAGATCACCGCGATGATGATGTTCATCCTGATCTGCGCACAGGTGTTTGCGCTGGCCTTCCGCGGCCTGCATGGCGAGGATCTGATCAACGACTTGTTCGAATTCCTGCCGGGCGGCGTCAATGCCGACATCTGGTTCCTGATCTTGTTGATTTTTTTCCTCGGCTTTTTTATTGAATGGATCGAGATCAGCTACATCGCCGTGCCGCTGTTCCTGCCGATATTCGCGCAGCAGGGCGTGGATCTGGTGTGGCTGGGGATGCTGATCTGCGTCACGCTGCAGACTTCGTTCCTGACGCCGCCCTTCGGCTGGGCGCTGTTTTTCCTGCGCGGCGTGGCGCCGCCGGAGGTCACCACCCGCCATATGTACCTGGGTGTCATCCCGTTCGTGGCGATGCAGATGCTGGCGGTGCTGCTGGTGTTCCTGTTTCCGCAACTGGCGTTGTGGCTGCCGAAAGCCATCGGCTGGTAACCTTGATGTGGAGCGGCGGTAGAATCAGCGCATGATCAACTCGGTACGCGGCACACGCGGCATGGCCGTTGCCCCGCATGCGGCGGCGTCACAGTCGGCGCTCGCCGTGTTGCGCGAGGGCGGCAATGCGATCGAGGCGATGATCGCCGCCGCGGCGACCATCGCCGTGGTGTATCCGCACATGAATTCCATCGGCGGCGACAGCTTCTGGCTGCTGCATGTGCCGGGCGAGGCGCCGGGCGCAATTGATGCCTGCGGTGCTGCCGCGCAGCGCGCCACGCGCAACTGGTATGCCGAACGCGGTCTCACGCAGGCCATACCGCCGCGCGGCGGCGTTGCCGCGAATACCGTCGCCGGCACGATCTCCGGCTGGGGCGCCGCGCATGCACTGTCGCGCATGGCGCTGGGCGGGCGCCTGCCGCTGACACGCTTGCTCGCCGACGCCATCACCTATGCCCGCGAAGGCACACCGGTTACCACCAGCCAGTCCGTGCTGACCGCGGCGAAACTCGGCGAGCTGCATGCACAGCCGGGGTTTGCCGAAACTTTCCTTGATGCCGGCGGTGTGCCGCCCGCCGGCAGCCGGTTTTTCCAGGCCCGACTGGCCGATACGCTGGAGCGTATCGCCACGGCAGGCCCCAGCGACTTTTATCGCGGCGAACTGGCGCAGTCACTGGCAGCAGACCTGGGACGTGTCGGCAGTCCGCTGACTGCACGTGATCTTGCAGCACACCGGGCACAACTGGTCGACCCGCTGCAGCTGATGCACAGCGCCGGCACGCTGCACAACATGACCCCGCCGACACAGGGCGTGGTGTCGCTGCTGATCCTCGGCATCCTCGATGTGTTGAACATCCGCGAGGTACCGCAGGGGAGTACGGATTATGTGCATCTTTGCGTGGAGGCAACCAAGCAGGCTTTCCAGGTGCGCGATGCGCAGGTGACCGACCCGCGGTACATGAAATTGCCGGCGCAAAACCTGCTGGCACCGGATCATGTGCGTTCACTGGCGCAGCGTATTGATCGTCATCGCGCCGCGCCCTGGGGTTCGCGCACGCAGGCCGGCGATACGATATGGATGGGTGTGATCGACGGCGAGGGCCGCGCAGTCTCATTCATCCAGAGCATTTATCACGAGTTCGGCTCCGGCATCGTGCTGCCGGGCAGCGGCGTCAACTGGCAGAACCGCGGCTGCAGTTTTTCGCTGAATCCCGCTGCGCTGAATACTCTCGAACCCGGACGCAAACCTTTCCATACACTGAATCCGGCGCTGGCCCGCCTGTCCGACGGACGCACCATGGTTTACGGCACCATGGGCGGCGACGGTCAGCCGCAGACGCAGTGCGCGTTATTCACGCGGGCAATCGAATACGGCATGCCGCCGCAGGCGGCGATCAGCGCGCCGCGCTGGTTGCTCGGGCGCACCTGGGGCCAGAGCAGCGAAACGCTGAAACTGGAATCACGGTTTGATGCCGGCGTGGTGCGTGAGTTGAACGAACGCGGTCATGATGTCGAAATCATCGGCGCGTACGATGAAACCGTCGGTCACGCCGGGATGATCATCCGGCATGCCGACGGCATTCTTGAGGGCGGGGCTGATCCGCGCAGCGACGGCGCGGTGGCTGCTTATTGAGCCGGAATCAGATCGCTTCGGCGACTGCTTTGCCGAGATCCGCGGTGCTGGCCTTGCCGCCGAGGTCCGGTGTTTTCGGTCCTTCCAGCAGCGCGGTTTCAATCGCCTTGACCACCGCTGCACCGGCTTCCGGACAGCCCAGGTGGTCAAGCATCATCGCGCCGGCCCAGATCTGGCCGACCGGGTTGGCGATTTTTTTGCCGTAGATGTCGGGTGCCGAGCCGTGCACCGGTTCGAACAACGACGGGAACAGCCGCTCCGGATTCATGTTCGCCGACGGCGCAATGCCGATGGTGCCGGTGGCCGCGGGACCCAGGTCGGAGAGAATGTCGCCGAACAGATTGGAGGCGACCACCACATCGAACCAGTCCGGATGCATCACGAAATGCGCGGTCAGGATGTCGATATGGTACTGGTCGGTTTTGACGCCGGGATATTTCGCCGCCATTTCCTTGACGCGTTCATCCCAATACGGCATCGAAATCGAAATGCCGTTGGATTTTGTCGCCGAGGTCAGGTGTTTTTTGGGGCGTTTCTGCGCCAGTTCATAGGCAAACTTCAGGATGCGGTCGACGCCCTGGCGCGAAAAAATCGCCTGCTGCGTGACAAATTCGCGGTCGGTGCCGCCATACATGCGGCCGCCCACCGATGAATATTCACCTTCACTGTTTTCGCGCACCACCCAGAAATCGATGTCACCGGGTTTGCGGTCGGCGAGCGGGCATTTCATGCCGGGCATCAGCCGCACCGGGCGCAGGTTGACGTACTGGTCATAACCGCGGCGGAACGGGATCAGCAGGCCCCACAGCGAGATGTGATCAGGCAGCATGGCCGGCCAGCCGACCGCACCGAAATACACCGCATCGTGTTTTTCCAGTTGCTTCAGGCCGTCCTCCGGCATCATGCGGCCGTGTTTGGCATGGTAGTCGCAGCTCCAGTCGAGCTCGTCGAACTTGAACTGGATGCCGAATTTGCGGCCGGCGGCTTCAAGCACACGCAGGCCTTCAGGCATCACTTCTTTGCCAATGCCGTCTCCAGGGATCACGGCGATGCGAAACGATTTCATGGGGGTCTCCTGATTTTATTCTGGGGGCTGCAGTCTGCAAAACCGCATTGCAAAAACAGCATTACAAAAAGCAAGGGCAGCCGTGAGGCTGCCCTTGCTTGAATCATATCAACCGCATCAGGCCGCGGGGGCCTTGGGGCTGACCGGTGTTTTTTTGCCGTATTTCTGGTTGAATTTCTCGATGCGACCGGCAGTGTCCAGAGTTTTTTGTTTACCGGTATAGAACGGGTGGCATTCCGAGCAGACCTCGACGCTCAGATCCTTGCCCATGGTCGAGCGGGTTTGCCACTTGTTGCCGCAGCTGCAAGTGACTGAAATTTCAGCATATTCCGGGTGTGCATCGGCTTTCATTGCGATTTCCTGAACTGGGTGCCCGAACGAAGCGGGAAACCGGCAATTATCGCGGATTCGGTCCCTCAGGGCAAGGGGGGGGCGGCCGGTTTGCCGGAACCCGGTCTGCAAGCTGTTTACAGGTGGTTGACCAGCGCAGTTATCTGCCCCGTCATCACCAGCGAGCGCCCCAGTTCCCGGTTTACCGGAGAAAAACTGGAACTGGCGAAACTCCGATAACCGTAAGCACGGTGCTGCAGATAGTAGATTTGTCCGGCTGCGACGGTCATTTTGATGCTGCCGGAGTCACCGGCCATGCCGCGCAGGACATGAGTGCCCGCGGGGACTTCAATACGCATGTAGGTGCCGCGATAAGTCGAGCCGATCATCTGGTCGTCGAGCATGACGGGCGCGACGTAAGAGGGCTCAAGGGTATGACGTGCAAGATAAATAACCGCGCGATCGGGCAGGGTTTCGAAACGTTTGGCGGCTGCATCTTCGGGCGGCGGTGGTAATTGATATTGGGCGCAGCCTGAGATCAGCAATATTGCAAGCAGCAGGAATCGGTTCATGGCGGGCTCCTTGATAAAGGCAGCTTGATGTTCCGGTCAGATTACACCCGGGAGGCATGCCGCGCATTTGCTCGGCACTGCCCGGTAAACAGTCGATGCCTGCGCAGAATTCCGTGGAATACGATCAACTTGTCCCATGACCCTGTTGGGATGGCAGGGGTGTTGCAAATGATTTACGGTCGATGTGTTGGAGGTGGAGGGTCCCCGCATGCAGGGATGCGACCCCGGAGGTGCGACAGGCCCTAGCCTCTGCGCATCGAGTCAAAAAAGTCCGCGTTGGTCTTGGTGGCCCGGACCTTGTCGAGCAGGAACTCGGTGGCTTCCAGTTCATCCATCGGGTAGAGCAGCTTGCGCAGTACCCAGATTTTCTGCAGCACATCTTTCGGGATCAGCAGTTCTTCGCGCCGGGTGCCGGAGCGGTTGACGTTGATCGC
>JAIETP010000037.1 GCA_019744975.1 Burkholderiales bacterium | reverse complement strand
TGGCCCGTATCGTCCCTCCACCTCGGCACCCCTATCCGCTGCCGTCTAAGGGTGCACAATCAATATACAAGCCCGTAAGGAGCGCAGCGGATTACGGGAAAAACCCACCTGTTCTACGATGCGAGCCATTGACTGAGGCGCGCTCTCGCATCTGCATGAGCAACAACCCCTTCTGACTCAGCAAGCTGCAGGCCGTGCTGCACTTTCTCAAGCACGTGACGATAGTAAACGACGTTTTCATGGCTCACGCTTTCGGAGAGCTTCTGCAGAAGCGCTTGAATCTTATCTTTAGGATTACCCATAGAACTCCCATTAGGCATTAGCGTCAACCGTAACCCCGTAATCCGCTGCGCTCCTTACGGGCTACGCTTGCAGTTCTTACTCCGTCCTTCACTTCATTTTTTGTGTCGAGTTTATTGACAATAGACGTTTCGGGGGATTTAATAATTTGCCATGGATCTGCTATCAATCCTACTTACTTTCGCTGTCTTTATAATTCTCGCAGCACTCTATTGGTCGAGCGTAACAGCGCTCAATCGAAGAGCAGAATCAATTTATGGTTATCGGCCAGTAAATTTCGCAACAGGATTAGTCGCAATGGCAGCATATGTCGTTGCAATAACAGGAATTTCCATGGGCGGTAGCAATGTCGATGTCGGGATCATTGCCAGCCTGTTGATATTTTTCTCATTATTTATTCGGGTGGCATTCAAAGCATCGTTTTTCATCGCAATACTCGCTTTGCCGCTACTGATGATTGGTGGGCTTGGATTACTAGCTATCACAGCAATTCTTTATTTGATTTTTGGCCAAAACAAAGAAAGCAAAGCGCAGCAGACAAACCAACCTTAGATCTAAAAATCATTATCCGGAATATCACATGAAGACCAATAGTGAATCATTCACTCAGCAACAACACACGCATGAACCGCTGTGGCACGAGATTCAGGATCACCCAGATGACCGCCCTCTTCCGCAGTTTCTGATTTCAATCAATGTAAGTGAATCAGGATTAATCGCCCCGAAAGCCCTAGATTCGTTATCGAGGCATATCAATGCAAAGGAGGATCCAAAATGCAAGTAACTTCACAATGGAAGAACTGCATAACCTGCGAACGTTGGGCCGGCCCCAGAAAAATCTCCACCTTTCGAGATTGGGTCGAATACAGTTCCGACACAGATACTGGGCAATGTATAGGTGGCTTATTTGATCGCCAAATGGTTCCACCAATGGTCACGTGTGACAAATGGGTAAAGTGGGCATTATTGCAGTAACCGGAGCAAGTATGGAGTCACACGAACAACTGCTATCCCGGTGGTGCGAACTATCTCATCATCGGAACAAACCCTTTATTAAAGATGGCATCATAGATATTCATCGATGGGAGCACGCACCGAGGAAGGTGCTTCTTCTGCTGAAAGAAGCCTACGGTGAGGAGGACGCGACTGAAGGGTACGATCTAAGGAAGGTCATCAGGGATGAGTGGAACGGCCCTAAATACAAAATCTGGTGGACAGCCGCATATTGGTGCTACGCGATTCACCATTCCAAAAGTACTTTTTCCAAGTTTCCATCTGATGATGAAGCTTACGCATTAGCGAGTGAATCACTTTTATCTTCCGCCACCATCAACGTCAAAAAAAGCAATGGGAAATCAATTTCTGACAGTGACGAAATCACTCAGCATGCAATGCGTGATGGCGATCTTATTCGCTTACAAATCGAATTAATTAACCCTGAGATTGTTATTTGCGGAAACACTTGGGGAGCGGTTCAACACCTTTGGCCAGACGCCGTTCCCACATATGATTTAGTTTGGAAACATGACTCTCGATATTTCATCGACTTCTGGCATCCTGCCAATCAATTTCCAAACGCACTTAATTACTACGCACTTGGTTGCCTTTTGCAGAACGGGGGATACTCTAAATTTTGTGAAAGAGGCTAGATATAATTGTTTCAGGACGAGCAGAGTTACTTGATCACAAAAAACTTCAGGTAACCGGCTCCAACGTATAAACACGCCCGATTCGCACGGTCATTTTAATATCCCCGCCTCTGAGTGCATCACGAACCCGATCCAAGTGTTGCGCATCTTCCAGCGACAGATAAATCGACCACGAAGTCTCGTCTTCAATGACCTCGACTTCCACCTCTGCCACGTAGCAGCTTTCGCGAATTTATTTTGTCTTGTGTTTGATCGTCATTTGCGTCGTTCAGTGAATCCTGCTGCCCACCGTGATGGATCAGATTTCGATCATGTGAGAGGCAGCGAAAAACGGCTCTAAGCTCACCCTAGCATTGGGGTCAGGTCTTGCAATCACGCATCTTGAATTCATTGCGCCCTCACAGCTCACCTCAGGCAACAGGCTCCAGCGTATAAACACATCCGATTCGCGCCACAGCCTTGATATTCCAGTTTTGGAGCGCCGCACGAACCCGATCGAGGCGCAGCGCATCTTCCAGCGACAGATAAGGCGACCACGAAGTCTCTTCTTCAATGAACCTGACTTCCACCGCTGCCACGTAACAGCTTTCGTAAATGAATTTCGTCTTGCGTCTGGTCGTCATTTGCGACACCTCATGAAACCGGCTCGCACCCTCACAAGCAGCTTATGCGACGTTTTGCATCTTATTGGCGTAGTCACGGCCCGATGTCGGCGGCGGCAAGGGCTTCCCGTCCTGGTGGTAAAGCGCAATCGCTTCCTCCACCACCAGACACAATTGGTCAAAAACGGCTTTTTCGTCCTGACCATGGCATCCGCCGTAGATCAGTCCGGGGGAGCGGCCGACAAAGCACTGGTCTTCGCCGGACCACTCGATGATCTTCACGTACCTTGTGCTTTCTTTCATCGCAAAAGGTGACGCAGTGAATTCCTAAACAACCGCCACGGGATTCAAGGTGTAAACGCGCCCAAACTGCGCCGCCGTTTTGACATCCCCACTCCTGAGTGCCTCGCGCACTTGATCCAGGCGCTTCGCATCTTCCAGCGAGAGATAAGGCGACCACGAGGTCTCGTCTTCGATGACGTCGATCTCCACTTCGGCCACATAGCGGCTTTCGTGAATGAATTTGGTCTTGCGTCTGGTCGTCATTTGCGTCGCTCCGTAAACGCTGCGTTCCATCTCACGGGATCAGGGCGGTAGGCCGTCACCAGCACCGCCGGCCGGTCATGGCCTTTGGGTATTCCCCACACCGAATGAATCGGCTGTCCTGTGCCGTCAAACTGTAGCACTAAAACTGCGGGCCCCTTCGGGAAGTCCGGATAGTCTTCAACCACCGTAGCACCAGCGATGCCGCCGAGAATTTCGGTCACGGTCAATCCGTCTTCCGCCAGTTCGTCGTAGCCATGCTCTGATATCCGCACATCGCCGCGTTCGATCAGATTGCGTATGGCTGCCAGGATGGCGCTCATTGCTGTCGCCTTGAATCAAAATACATCATAAGTATTTGATTTTATTATATTTTAATTATTTCCTACAGCCACCCGCAACGCCCCCCGCAACCCCACCTGCGCATCCATCACCACCCGCACCGGTATCCCTGACAACAGCGGCGCAAACGCCCCCTTGGCGCTGAAGGCGCGCATGAAGCCGCCCTCCTTCAGGCGATTAACGATTTTGGGCGCAATGCCACCGGCGATATAAACCCCGCCGCGCGCCAGCGCAGTCAGCGCGATGTTGCCGGCGAAGGATCCGTAGGCGCTGATGAACAGGTCCAGTGCCCGGGTCGCCAGCTGGTCCTGCTTGTGCAGGCCGAAATCGGCGATGACGTCGGCGTAGTCGATGATTGAGCGGCGCGTGGCGTCTTGTAGTTGCTTCGACGGGATGCCGTAACCGGAATCCTGCAGGAAACTGAATATGCGCATCAGGCCCGGCCCCGAGATCACCCGCTCCCAGGACACGCGGCCATAGGTGCGGCGGAGATGGATCATCAACTGGTCCTGCAACTCATCAATGGGCGCGAAGTCGGCATTGCCCGCCTCCGACGGCAGCACGCGGTAGCCCTCGCCTTCGCGCTCGAGGATCGCCACGCCCAGCCCCGTGCCCGCGCCGATGACGGCGATGGTGCCGTCGGTATCGGGCTCGGCCGCCTGCAGGGCGAGCAATTTACTTTCATCCAGCGTCATCACGCCATGACCGGCGGCATGGAAATCATTGATCAGGCGCAGAGATTTCAGTGCGTATTTTTCTGCAATCGCAGCGGCGTCCACAGTCCAGCCGAGATTGGTCAGCGTCGCGCTGTTGTGTTTCACCGGCCCCGCGACAGCAAGGCAGGTGGCCACCAGCCGCGGCCGTGCAGCGAGCGTGTCGCCGCTGCTGAACAGGCGGTTCATCAGGCTGTCGAAATTCTCGAAGTCGCGGCTGGCATAGGATTTTTCAATCACGGTTTCATGGTTGCCGTCGGGGCGCAACTCACTGATCCGGAACACGGCATGGGTGCCGCCAATGTCCGCGGCCAGCACCAGTGGCGCCGCGGGTAATTCTTGACTCATGCCTGCATCCTCTTCAGGGGATCCTGCCGGTAAAACGCCGCGAGCTGGCCGTACACCGCGGGATACAGTGCGGACAGCGTGTCGGGCCGCTCAAAAAACAGTTCGCTCAATACGGCAAAAAATTCGGCCGGGTCTTCCGCGGCGTATTCGTCGAGCGGGGTTTCCTCGCGACGCTCCAGCCTCTGCTCAAAATCGGCATAGGCGGCGCTGAAAGTATCGGTCCACGCCACGCGATCCATATCGGCGTGCAGCGGCGGGAATCCATCGGGCGCGCCATTCAACATGTCGATTTTGTGCGCGAACTCGTGCATCACCACGTTATACCCGAATCCACCGTCAGCGGCAGCCGCATCCTGCCATGACAATATGACAGGGCCATGTTCCCAGGCCTCACCACTGATCGCGCCCTGGACGCGGTGCACTACGCCATCCTCATCGGTGTATTCGTAATCGGTGATGAACTCGTCCGGGTAGACGATGACCTCGACCCAGCCGGCGTAAAAATCGAGATCGAGGTTCAGCACCAGCAGACAGGCCTGCGCCGCGATGACCAGTTGCATGTCGCGCGTCATCTGCAGGCCGCCGGCGGCGATGACCGCTTTGCGGTCGAGAAACAGTGCGGTCAGTTCGCGCAGCTTTTGCTGATCAGCCGCAGGCAAGGTACGGAAAAAGGAAAAACGGCTGATGGTGCGCTGCCACTGCGCATCATTGATGTCCTGCCGCTTCAGCGCTCGTGCCTTGCGCCACCGGCCAAACCAGCCCAAATCAGGCACCACCTTCGCGACCATCCCGCAGCGCAATTATTTTCGCCGGTTCGGATTCTTCGTCGAGCTCCACGCCTTCAATCTGCGCAAACCGCTGGGAGATCTTGCCGCTGGTGACCTGCACCCGCTCCACATCGTCATAGGCCTGACGGATGTGTTTGGCCAGGTCCTTCATGCGGTCGTCGAAACGGCCGAATTCCACCGCCAGCCGTGCCAGCGCATCCTTGATGACGTGGATCTGCTGGCGGGTCTCGACATCCTTCAGCACCGCGCGCGCGGTGTTCAGCACCGCCATCAGCGTCGTCGGCGACACGATCCACACCCGCTTGTTGCTGGCGTATTCGGCGATCTCGGCATGGTGGCCGTGAATTTCGGCAAACACCGCCTCCGCCGGCACAAACATCACCGCACCATCTGCCGTTTCACCGGGGATGATGTATTTGCGCGCGATGTCATCGACGTGTTTTTTGATGTCGGCACGGAACTGCTTCTGCGCCAGCGTGCGGTCCACGGCATTGGCTGCCGGTTCGAACATGCGGTGATAGTTTTCCAGCGGAAACTTGGAATCGACGGCGACCATCCCCGTCGGTGCCGGCAGCCGGATCACGCAGTCGGCGCGGGTGCCGTTGGACAGCGTCGCCTGCATTTCGAAGGCACTGGTCGGCAGCACATTGCGCACCAGCGCTTCGAGCTGCACTTCACCGAAGGCGCCGCGCGCACGTTTGTCACCCAGCAGTTCCTGCAGGCTAACCACACTGCCGGTCAGGCTGTCAATTTTTTTCTGCGCTTCGTCGATGGTCGCCAGCCGCGTCATCACGCTGACAAAAGTTTCATTGGTTTTTTTGAAGCCCTCGTCGAGGCGTTCATTGACCTTGCCGGCGATTTCACCGAGGCGGGCGTCGATCTTGGTGTTGAGGATTTCCGTGGTCGCCGACAGGCGCTCCAGCATCGCCTCGCGCTGGGTGCCCATTTCCTGGGTCAGGGTCAGGCGCAGCGCATGCAGCACATCACGGGTTTGTTTCAGTTCTTCCGCCACGCTGAGGCGTTGGCGATCGCTGGATTCCGCAACCTGAGTGCCGAGGCGATCCCCCTGCTTCGTCAATCCTTCATGCAGGTCACCGAGCATGGCGCGGTGTTTGTCTTCCAGCGCCTGCTGCAGATTGCGCACGGTCAGCGCGACGGTGCGGCTTTGCACCATCATCACGCCGACGACGATGCACAAAAATACCAATAAAATCAATAAGATATAAATGGATGAGGATTCGGTCATGGGTTCAGGCCTGTTTCACCGAAGTATATCGCCGGCGACCGCCGGTTACGACAACTGGCGCAACACTCGCAGCGGAGAAATCCTCAGCACCTGCCGGGTACCCAGATAACCGGCCGCCGCGATGCCGACAATGCTGCAGGCGATGCCGACCGCCCATACCGTCGGGCTGAAGGTATATCCGACATTGACGATGCGGCTGGCCAGCGCATAGCCGAGGGCATTGGCGCCGGCCGCGGCGATCAATCCGGCCAGCGCGCCGATCACCGCGAATTCGGCGATATTGGCCCGCGCCAGTTGCGCACGGCTGGCACCCAGCGTGCGCATCATGGTGGCCTGATACAGGCGTTCATCCTGGGTACTGGCAATCGCGGCATACAACACCACCAGCCCTGCGAGCAGTGTAAATAAAAATACAAACTGCACCGCGCGCGACACCTGGGTGATCATCGCCTGCACCTGGTTCAGCACCTGCGCGACATCGATCAGCAGAAAATTGGGAAACTGTTTGACCAGCGCATTGAGAAGTTCGACATTACCCGGCGGCAGATAAAAGCTGGTGACAAAACTGACCGGCTGCTGTTCGAGCAGGCCCGGCGGCGCGACCAGGAAAAAATTGACGTTGAAGGAATCCCAGTCGACCTTGCGCAGGCTGGTGACTTCGGCGGCATAACTGCTGCCGGCCGAATCAAAGGTCAGCACGTCGCCGATCTTGATGCCCAAGGCACGCGCGATACCGTCTTCCATTGAAAATTGATCGCTGCGTGGCTTTTTATTCCCGCTTGTATCCCACCATTGACCGGCGACCAGCAGATTGTCCTTCTGCATTTTTGTCGCCCACGACAGGTTGAATTCGCGGTCGGCAAGACGGCGCGCACGATCATCCGTGTAGTCGGCGGATGACACCGCACGTTCATTGATTTTGATCAACCGCCCGCGCACCATCGGATGCAGTTCGGGCATGGTGATGTTTTGCGCGGCAAAAAATTTCTCCAGTGCCGGGACCTGGTCTTTCTGGATGTTGACAATGAAGCGGTTCGGCGCATCCGGCGGCAGGCTGTCCTGCCACAGTTGCAAGAGCTCACCGCGGATGATGGTCAGGGTCAGCAAGGCCATCACGCCAACACCCAGCGCGGCAACCTGCAACACGCTGGCCAGACGCCGCCGGCGCAGGTTGGCAATGCCAAAGCGCCAGGAGACGCCGGTGCTGCGCAACTGCGACACCGCAATGATCACACCCCAGGCCAGCAGACCGGCAACCAGCATCGCCGCGACAAAACCGCCGAACACCAGCAGGCCGAGGCGCAGTTCACCGGCTTTCCACAGGATCAGACCGCCGATGACGACGGCCCCCAGCACATAGGCAAACCAGCCCATGCCGCCGGGCGCGCCGATGTCCCGGCGCAACACACGCAGCGGCGGTACATTGCCCAGCGCCAGCAGCGGCGGCAGCGAGAATCCCAGCAGCAGCGCCAGTCCGGTGACAAAACCATGCAGCGCAGGCATAGCCCCTGCACCCGGCAATTCGACGGTGACCAGACTACCCAACCACAAGGCCAGGGCGTGTTGTGCGAGGAATCCGGCGACAGACCCCACGATGCTGGCGACCAGGCCCAGCGCGATGAACTGGACCACGTACAACCGCACCACCCGCCCCCGCGACGCGCCATGGCAGCGCATCACCGCACAGGCATCGAGGTGGCGTTGCAGAAAGCGCCGCGCCGCCAGGGCCACAGCCACCGCGGCCAGAACGACGCTGAACAAGGCCGCGAGGTTCAAGAATTTTTCCGCGCGATCCAGCGCTGAACGGATTTCGGGACGCGCATCCTGGATGCTTTCGACGCGCTGCCCCGGCTGCAGGCGGGCATCGACCCAGGCGCGGTAGGCATCAACGGCATTGGGAGACCCCGCGACCTGCACCCGGTAACGAATGCGGCTGCCAACCTGCACCAGTCCGGTTGCGGCAACGTCGGCCTGGTTCATCATCACCCGCGGCCCGGCATTGATGAAACCGATGGCGCTGTCCGGTTCCTGGGTGATGATTGCGGACACCGGCAGGCGGCTCTGCCCGACTTCAACGGTATCGCCGGGTTTCAACTGCAGACGGGTCAGGAGTTTTTCATCGACCCACACGGTGCCGGAAGCCGGAATCGAACCGGCACGGCGATCCGGTGTGTACAGCACATCGGTGATGCGTAATTCACCGCGCTGCGGATAACCCGCGGTCACCGCCTTGATCTCGGCCAGCACGGTTTGGCCATTGCCCGCAGCCATGCTCGGAAAACGCAGCATGTGCGTCACCTGCAGGCCGAGGCGCTTGGCTTCGTCGGCGAATTGCGCATCCAGCGGCCGGTCGGCGGACACCACCAGGTCGGCGCCGAGCAGTTGATTGGCCTGGCGATTCAACGCCTGGTGTACGCGATCGGTAAAAAACCCCACAGTAGTGACACTGGCGACGGCGACCACAACAGCCACCGCCAGCAGCGTCAATTCACCGGCGCGCCAGTCCCGCGCCAGCAGGCGCAGCGCAAGACGGATTTCGCCGATCCAACCCACTATTGCAATACCCCGCCTACGAGTTGCAATACACGGCCACAGCGCTGCGACAGCTCGGCGTCGTGAGTCACCAGAATCAGCGTCGCACCCTGCTCGCGATTCAGCTCAAACATCAGCTTGATGATCTCGGCGCCGGTGGCGGCATCGAGGTTACCGGTGGGTTCATCGGCCAGCAGCAGCGCCGGCTTGGTGACAAAGGCGCGGGCAATCGCCACACGCTGCTGTTCGCCGCCGGAGAGTTGTTTCGGATAATGGGTCAGCCGCGCCGCGAGGCCGACACGCCCCAGCAGTTCACGCGCGGCACCGGCAGCATCCGGCGCACCGGCCAGTTCCAGCGGCAGCATCACGTTTTCCAGCGCAGTCATCGCCGGCAGCAGATTGAAGGACTGGAATACAAAACCCAGCATTTGCGCGCGCAATGCCGCGCGGCCGTCTTCATCCAGCGCGAACAGATCCTGTCCATCAACCTGTACCGAGCCTGATGTCGGCGTGTCGAGTCCCGCCAGCAAACCGAGCAAAGTTGATTTTCCGGAGCCGGAGGCACCAACCACGGCGACCGCCTCACCGGCGGCGATGCTGAAACTCACGTCGCGCAAAATGGTCAATGTGGAATCGCCGGTGGTAACCTGCTTGGTCAGTTGCGCCACGCGCACCATCGAATCCGGTTTTTTTGCCGCAGTTTTGTCTGCAGGTTTTTCTGAAAGTTGAGCACTCATGCTGATTCGTCTGCAGTCCCTGTTTGTTGTCCTGCTCTTCAGTTTCTTCGCCGTTCCACTTGCGGCGGCGCAAACCATACTCGTATTCGGTGACAGCCTGTCCGCGGGTTACGGGCTCGCGCGCGGCGAGGACTGGCCGCAACTGCTGGCGCAGCGCCTGCAACAGAAAAAAACGGATTATACGGTCGTCAATGCCAGCATCAGCGGTGAAACCACGCAGGGCGGCGCCAATCGCATCGACCAGGCATTAAAGACCCATCGCCCCGCTGTTGTGATTCTTGCACTCGGCGCCAATGACGGCCTGCGCGGCGCGGATCTCGCCGCGATGCGCCGCAATCTCGAACGCATGATTGATGCCGCGCAACGCTCCCATGCACGCGTCATTGTCGCCGGCATGCGTATCCCACCCAACTACGGCCCCGCTTACACCGAAAAGTTCCAGGCCACCTTCCGTGAAGTGGCCAAAACCCGGCGTGTGCCGCTGGTGCCTTTCCTGCTCGAAGGGTTTGCCGACCAGCGCGATTATTTCCTGCCCGACAATCTGCATCCCACCGCGGCGGCGCAACCGATGATTCTGGAAACGATCTGGAAACCGCTGGCGACTTTAATAAAAGTTAAATAAATCAAATACTTATGTAAAAATACAAAATAGCCGTCCACCCTTCGACAGGCTCAGGGCGAACGGCTATTTTGAAAGCCGTTCGTGGTGATGCTGAACCTGACGAAGCATCGAACCATGAACGGCGGCATTCGACTGACTTTAAACAACAGTAACAGTAGGACTACCCGCCGCCAGCCGGCCGATCACCGCAGCCCCGGCAAAACCCTCGGCCTTGAAAATGTCCAGGACGGCGGGCGCTGCATCCGCCGCACAGGCCACCAGCAAACCACCGCTGGTTTGCGGATCGGTCAGCATCCGCCGCTGCAGCGTGGTGTCACCGGCGGGCATCACCACCTGCGCGCCATAACTGGTCCAGTTGCGTTCCGAAGCACCGGTCACATAACCGGCCTCGAGCAAATGCCGTGCCGCCGGAAGTATCGGTACCTGTGACCATTGCAGCTCGGCCGCAAGTCCCGAGCCGCGGCAGATTTCGAGCAAATGACCGAGCAGGCCGAATCCCGTGACGTCGGTCAGCGCATGTACCGCCGGCATGTCAGCGAGTGCAATGCCCGGCGTGTTCAGTTTGGTCGCACTCTCCAGCATCTGCGCATAGGCCTTGTCCCTCAGTTCGCCCTTTTTCATCGCCGCGCTCATGATGCCGACGCCCAGGCCTTTGCCGAGGATCAGCACGTCGCCGGCTTTCGCGCGATCGTTGCGTTTGACCTTGTCGGGATGGATCAGGCCCAGCGCCACCAGGCCGTAAATCGGTTCCGGTGCATCGATGGAATGGCCGCCGGCAATCGGTATGCCCGCCGCGGCGCATACGGCGTGGCCGCCGGCGGTGATGCGTTGCGCGACTTCCATCGGTATCTTGCCGACGGGGATGCCGAGCAGGGCCAGCGCCATGAAGGGTTTGCCGCCCATCGCGTAGACGTCGGAGATCGCATTGGTCGCGGCGATACGGCCGAAATCATAGGGATCATCGACGATGGGCATGAAAAAGTCCGTCGTTGCGATGATCGCCTGCGACTCGTTGATGCGATAGACGGCAGCGTCGTCACTCGACTCCGTACCGACCAGCAGGTCCTTGAACACCTGCGCAGGTGAATTTGCCAAAACCTCGCTCAGCAACGCTGGCGTCAGTTTGCAGCCTCACCCACCGCCGTGGGAAAACTGGGTCAGGCGCAGGGCTGCGGGGTCTATGGTTTTGTCCATGGTGATTGGTAAGTGGGTGATTATGTGATTAGGTGATTAAGTAAGGCTGGTTTGGGCTTGGGCGACGCACTGGCCGGATGCGATAATGCTGCATCATGGCTGAAGCAACAGATCAACACCCCGAAAAAGCGCGCGCATCAAAAGCCCGCACATCAAAAGCTTCCTTTGCGAGCGTGGCCACCGTAGCACAACTCGATCAGTTTGACGAGATCATCGACGTGCGCACCGAGGATGAATTCGCCGAGGACCACATTCCCGGTGCGGTCAATTACCCCGTGCTGAACAACGCCGAACGCGCTGAAGTCGGCACCATCTACAAGCAGGTTTCATCCTTCGACGCCAAAAAAATCGGTGCCGCCATGGTCAGCGCCAACATCGCGCGCCATCTGCGTGAACAGCTGCTCGCGCGTCCGCGCGAATGGCGCCCCCTCGTTTATTGCTGGCGCGGCGGCGGCCGCAGCGGCGCCCTCGCCCATGTGCTGGGCCGGATCGGCTGGCACACCGGCCAGCTCGAGGGTGGTTACAAAAACTACCGGCGCGCGGTCATCGATGAACTGCAGACCCTGCCGTCACGATTCGAGTGGCGCGTCGTCTGCGGCATGACCGGCACCGGTAAAAGCCTGCTGCTGCGCGCGCTGCGTGATCAGGGCGCACAAGTACTTGATCTCGAAGAACTCGCCGCACACCGCGGTTCGGTGCTGGGCAACCTGCCCGATGCACCGCAGCCGGCGCAGAAAATGTTTGAAAGCCTGGTCTGGCATGCGCTGCGGCACTTCGATCCGGCGCGGCCGGTGTTTGTCGAATCAGAAAGCAAAAAAATCGGCAAGCTGCGCGTGCCGGAAAAACTGATCGAAGCCATGTGGCAAAGCGACTGCTTGGTCATCGAAGCCGACATGGCGGTGCGGGTCACGCTGCTGAAGGACGAATACGCGCATTTTCTCGGCGATGCCGCGCTGCTCAACACCCAGCTCGACTGCCTGCGCCAGCTTCACGGCGGCACGGTCATCAATGACTGGCAGGCGCTGGCGCGAAACCAGGACTGGGACCGGTTGACCGCGGAACTGCTGGTCAGGCACTACGATCCGGCCTATACGCGCGCCATCAACAGTCACTATCCGCGATTGCCACAGGCGACGCGGTTTGCGCTCAGCGCACACACCACGACAGCCATGCAACAACTCGCGAGTGCGGTATTGGCAGAAACACCGGCAATCGCTGCCCGGCAGCAGCCCGTCACTTAAGGAAGCTCTGAACAAGTCCTTCGACAGACTCAGGACGAACGGCAGGTTGTTGATTCCGTTCGTGGTGAGCTTGTCGAACCATGAACGGAATCCACTTAATCAGAGTTTGATTAAACCGTTGCAGCAGAACCGCTGGCCGTCACCTGCCGCGCCGGCCATGCGGTGGTTTGCGGCGGTTGCGCCAATGCCGCACCGCGACCCACGCCGCGATATTCAAATCCCAGGGCCAGCATCTGCTGCGGATCGTACTGGTTGCGCCCGTCAACGATCAGGCGGCCGCGCATGCGCGCTTTCATCGCCTCGAAATCAGGCGCCCGGTACGGTTTCCACTCGGTCGCCAGCACCAGTGCGTCCACGCCCTCCAGCGCCAGATAGGGATCCTCCGCGAACTGCAGTGCCCCGGTGACCAGCCAGGCTGCCGGCAATTGTTCGCGTGCCCTCGGCATGGCCACCGGATCGTGCGCCACGACTTTGGCGCCCGCAGCCAACAGGTCGGCGATAATGGTGATGGCCGGCGCCTCGCGCAGGTCATCGGTATTGGGTTTGAAGGACAGGCCCCAGATGCCGAAACGCCGCCCCTGCAAACGATGCCCGTAACGGTCGGCGATGACTTCGGATGCCCACTGTTTTTGCGCCTCATTGGTACGGGCCACCGCGGCCAGGATGCCGGACTCGACCCTGGCCTGCCGTGCCATGTCGATCAGCGCGCGCACATCCTTGGGAAAACAGGAACCGCCGTAGCCGCAGCCGGCGTAGAGATAGGAATAACCGATGCGTGTATCGGAGCCGATGCCGCGGCGCACGTTTTCGATATCCGCGCCCAGCGCATCACACAGCCGCGCCATTTCATTCATGAACGAGATGCGTGTCGCCAGCATCGCATTGGCCGCGTATTTGCTCAGTTCGGCATCACGCACACCCATCACGATCAGGCGTTCATGGTGGCGCACGAAGGGCGCATACAGTGCGCGCATTGTGCGTTCGGCACGTTCGCCGTCGACACCGATGACCACGCGGTCCGGACTCATGAAATCATGCACCGCCGTGCCCTCGCGCAGGAATTCCGGATTCGCCACCACCTCGTGTGAATACGCCAGACCACGCTGCGCCGCGGCGCGGTCGAGGATGTCGCGAATGCACTGCACGGTGCCCACCGGCGCCGTTGATTTGTTGACGACCACGCAGCCGGGCTGCATGTGCTGGCCGATTTCGGCTGCCGCGGCCATGACATGCCGGGTATCGGCGGCGCCGTGCGCCAGCGGCGGCGTCCCGACGGCGATGAACACCAGACCGGCCGCAGCGAGTGCGTCCCGCGCATCGCTGCCAAACGAGAGGCGCCGCTGCTGCGAATTGCGCTGCACCAGCGACTCAAGGCCGGGTTCGAAAAACGGCAGGATGCCGAGGCGCAGTTGCGCAATCCTGCGCGTATCACTGTCTATGCAAGTCACCAGATTGCCCATTTCGGCCAGGCAGGCCCCGGTGACCAGACCAACATACCCACTGCCCATCACCACGATATTCATGAGTTCCACCCCGGTGCAATTAAAAAAATGCCTGCACCGATGGTCGCCAGACGACGTTGCTGCAATAAGTCAACTGTGTGAAAGATTCGCGGCAACGCCGGGCCCCGCCAACAAGCGGTTGCACCGCGCGCGGAATTGGGCCAAGATATCCACAAGTTCACTACCGTTGTCCATTAACTCAACAGCGTGCCGGATAATTCCGCAACTGCGCCTGCACCAGACTTCGAGCTTCCTGCCACGGGAGGCAAAACTTTCAAGCTGCGCGCCCTGCGCGGCCAGACGGTAGTCCTCTACTTCTACCCCAAAGACAACACCCCCGGCTGCACCGCCGAAGGCCAGCATTTCCGCGACCTGCATCCGCAGTTCACCAAGGCCGGCTGCGCGGTCTACGGCATTTCACGCGACACGCTGAAATCGCATGAAAACTTCAAGGCCAAGATGGCCTTCCCCTTCGAACTGCTGAGCGACGTTGATGAAACCGCCTGCAAGCTGTTCGACGTGATCAAAATGAAAAACATGTACGGCAAACAGGTGCGCGGCATCCAGCGCAGCACCTTTGTCATCGACGGTAACGGCATGATTCGCCGCGAGTGGCGCGGCGTCAAAGTGCCCGGGCATGTGCAGGAGGTGCTGGAATTCGTAAAAACCCTGTCCTGATGACCTCCCGGGTGCCCGTTTGCACAGTGCTGCGTTCTGTTCGCTGTCTTCCCCGCTTTTTTCATTCATTCCGACCCCCTGGAGGCTCATGATTCAACGCAAGGCTGCACCCTCGTCTGCCGTTGTCACACGCATCTCCACCACCGCCACCAAGCTCTTTGTGGTGGACACCAATGTGTTGATGCACGATCCGACCAGCCTGTTCCGCTTCGAGGAACACGACATCTTCATCCCGATGGCGACCCTCGAAGAACTCGACGGCAACAAGAAGGGCATGTCGGAAGTCTCGCGCAATGCGCGTCAGGCCAGCCGTTATCTCGATGAACTGGTCGGCGCACTGCAGGGCGACATCACCGGCGGCATCCCGCTGGAATTGCACGGCGACAAGGCGGTCAGCGGCCGGGTGTTCCTGCAGACCGAAGCCATCAACGGCGACCTGCCGTCCAGCCTGCCCAGCGGCAAGGCCGACAACCAGATCATCGGCGTGGTCAAACACCTGCAGGAAATCCACGCCAAGCGGCAGGTCATCCTGGTGTCGAAGGACATCAACATGCGCATCAAGGCCCGTGCACTGGGCCTCGCTGCCGAGGATTATTTCAACGACAAGGTCCTCGAAGACACCGACTTGCTCTACACCGGCATCTGTGCGCTGCCGGCGGATTTCTGGGACACCCACGGCAAGGACGTGGAATCCTGGCAACAGGCCGGACACACTTATTACCGGGTGCACGGCCCGCTGTGCCGCAGCCTGCTGGTCAACCAGTTCGTCTACCTCGAAGGCGACCAGCCCTTCCAGGCCCAGGTGCGCGAAGTCAGCGGCAAAACCGCGATCCTGCAGACACTGAAGGACCACAGCCACCAGCGCAACAGCATCTGGGGCATCACCGCGCGCAATCGCGAGCAGAATTTCGCGATGAATGCGCTGATGAATCCCGACATCGATTTCATCACCCTGCTCGGCCAGGCCGGCAGCGGCAAAACGCTGATGACGCTCGCCGCGGGTTTGGCGCAGACGCTGGAGGAAAAACTCTTTTCGGAAATCATTTTCACCCGCGTCACCGTGCCGGTTGGCGAAGACATCGGCTTCCTGCCCGGCACCGAAGAGGAAAAAATGAATCCGTGGATGGGCGCGCTGGAGGACAACCTTGACGTGCTGAACAAGACCGACGACGAGGCCGGTGAATGGGGCCGTGCGGCGACCCGCGACCTTATCCGCTCCCGGATCAAGGTCAAGTCGCTGAATTTCATGCGTGGCCGCACCTTCCTCAACAAATTCCTGGTCATCGATGAGGCGCAGAACCTGACGCCGAAACAAATGAAAACCCTGATCACCCGCGCCGGCCCCGGCACCAAGGTGGTCTGCCTCGGCAACATCTCGCAGATCGACACCCCGTACCTGACCGAGGGCAGTTCAGGACTGACGTATGTGGTGGACCGGATGAAGGGCTGGCAGCATGGCGGCCATGTCACGCTGATGCGCGGCGAACGTTCGCGACTGGCGGATCACGCGGCGGAAGTGCTGTGATTACCGGGCGCCCGACCTAAGATAAATCGATACCGTTCGTCCTGAGCCTGTCGAAGGACAGGGCTTCGACAAGCCTGTCCTGAGCCTGTCGAAGGGCTCAGCCCGAACGGTGAAGTTTTTTTGTAATGGTCTGCGAAATGCTGAATGCACACAGGTGATATCGCGGTCAATACTGGGGGTCGCTGCCGCCGGCATAATTTTCGAAGCGGGTATGACGGCCGACGAAGGTCAGTTCGACCTTGCCGACCGGGCCGTTACGCTGTTTGGCGATGATGATCTCGGCGATACCCTTGCGCGGCGTGTCCTGGTTGTACACTTCATCGCGGTAAATGAACATGATCACGTCCGCGTCCTGCTCGATCGCACCCGATTCGCGCAGGTCCGACATCATCGGCCGCTTGTCCTGGCGGGATTCCACGCTGCGGTTCAGCTGCGACAGCGCAATCACCGGCACCTTGAGTTCCTTGGCCAGACCCTTCAGCGAGCGTGAGATCTCCGCCACTTCGGTTGCGCGGTTTTCCTCGCGCCCGCCGCCCGAGCCCGACATCAGCTGCAGGTAATCGATCACGATCAGCGACAGCCCCCCCACCTGCCGGTGCAAACGCCGGGCGCGTGAGCGGACTTCCAGCACGTTCAGACCCGCGGTGTCATCGATGTGGATCTCGGCATCATTCAGGCGCCCGACCGCGTCCACCAGCTGCGGCCAGTCGGATTCCTCGAAGTTGCCGGTACGCAGCCGGTGCTGGTCAAATTTGCCGACGGAACCGATCATCCGCAGCGCCAGCTGCGAGCCCGACATTTCCATGCTGAATACGGCGCAGGCCTTTTTCAGATGCAAAGCCACGTTCTCGACGATGTTCATCGCCAAAGCCGTCTTGCCCATCGACGGCCGGGCGGCGATCACCGTCAGTTCCCCCGGATGCAGACCGGAGGTCATCTTGTCGATGTCGATGTAACCGGTGGCGGTGCCGATGACATCATCCTTGTTTGGCCGGTTATAGAGCATGTCGATGCGCTCTATGGTTTCGGTCAGGAAAGGATCAATCTTGCTGAAACCCTGCTTGGTCTTGGCGCCAACTTCGGCAATCTGGAATACCTTCGCCTCGGCTTCATCAATCAATACCAGGGCATCCTTGCTGCTGGGGGTATAGGCAGAGTCGGCGATTTCGGTGCCGACGGCAGCCAGATTGCGCAGGATGGCGCGTTCACGGACGATTTCACCGTAACGGCGGATGTTCGCGGCACTCGGCGTATTCAGCGCCAGTGAGCCGATGTAAGCCTGGCCACCGACTTCGGCCAGCTTGCCGTTGCGTTCGAGAATCTCGGCGACCGTCAGCGCATCCGCGGGCCGGTTGTGTTCAATCAGTTTTGCGATGTGTTCGAAAATCGTGCGATGGTCGGCGCGATAAAAATCGGATTCGCTGACGACATCGGCGATGCGGTCCCAGGCCGAGTTGTCGAGCAGCAGGCCGCCGAGCACTGATTGTTCGGCCTCGATGGAATGCGGCGGCGTGCGCACGGCATCCAGCTGCGCGTCCTTGGTGATCGGGGTGACGAGTTGCACCATCTTGACTGGTCTCTTGTAACCTTTTGTTTTTAAAAGATAATTTAACTATCGTCGATGGCGAAGACGGGGACAGAGACGGGGACAAAAACGGGAACCTGCAAACGCAGGATCAACTCGCGCTCAATTCAATGTACAGAAAAAAAAGGGCTGTCGCCAGCCCTTTTTCTTTGTCGTAAAAAACGCTTTCTATTCAGTGAAGTAATCAGGCTGTAACTAAGCAGCATCCCCGAGCACCGATACGGTGATCGATACGATCACATCGGTATGCAGCGCCACTTTCAGCGGGAAGTCACCGATCGTCTTCAGCGAACCTTCCGGCATGCGGATGGACGCCTTCGGCACATCAAAGCCCAGCACTTTCAGCGCGTCCGAAATGTCGGAGTTGGTGACCGATCCGAACAGCTTGCCGTCAACGCCGGCTTTCTGCGTGATCTGCACCATCAGGCCTTCGAGCTTGGCAGCCTTTGCCTGCGCTTGCGTGAGGATTTCGGCTTGCGCTTTTTCGAGCTCGGCGCGGCGCTTTTCGAATTCCGCCATGTTGACGGTTGTCGCGCGTTTCGCCTTGCCCTGCGGGATCAGGAAATTGCGGGCATAACCGTCCTTGACGCGGACCACATCACCCAGCGTACCCAGGTTCGTAACTTTTTCGAGCAGTATGACTTGCATGTCTGGCCTCTCAGTGCAGGTCGGTGTACGGCAGCAGCGCGAGGAAGCGCGCGCGTTTCACCGCAATCGACAACTGGCGCTGGAAACGCGCCTTGGTGCCCGTGATCCGGGCCGGGATGATCCTGCCGTTTTCGTTGATGAAGTCCTTCAGGATGTTGATGTCCTTGTAGTCCACCTGCTTGATGCCTTCAGCAGTGAACCGGCAGAACTTGCGGCGACGAAACAGGGCGTTGCCCTTTTTGCGGCCGTCCTTGCCCTTGCCTTTACCCTTGAACTTTCCTTTTCCACCACTTCCGCCCAATCTAGGCATATCGTTTCCTTTTTAACTTATCGACTTTTTCAAAAAACATGACAGCCTCGGTAGAGGCATGTTTTTGTCATTATTTATGAAACTTTCAATATTTCCATGTTCGTGACATGCAGGACCACTTGCCTGCTCATGCGATGCTTGCGATTCAGGAATCCCTGCACCGTAACCTGACAACCCTGGCGCATTTTTGCAATACGGGTCGCCAAATCTCCCGTGGCCTTGGCCGGCATGTCGAATTCAACCTGGCGCTGCTTGCCTGCTTCGTCCTGCTGTGAAGCGTGGGCCAGGGTGAAATCCACAACCGGCAGTCCGGCGGGCGTGTGGCGCAGCGGATCGATCGTGGCCAGAGTTGCGCTCAGGCTGACCGTGTTCCCGCTCACCTTATTGCAACCTAGGCCACGCCCTCCACAGCCGCTGGTTTGGCGACCTCGTCGGTGCTGACCGGACGCGATTTTTCTTCGCGCATCATCACTGACGGGCCGGTGACGGCCTCGTCCATGGTGACGGTCAGGTGGCGCAACACGGCATCGTTGAACTTGAACGCGTGTTCCAGTTCGAGCAGGGTTTCATTGCCGCACTCGATGTTCATGAGCACGTAATGCGCCTTGTGCAATTTCTGGATCGGGTAGGTCAGCTGGCGCCGACCCCAGTCTTCGAGGCGATGCATCGCGCCGTTGTGGGCGGTAATCATCTGGCGATAACGTTCAATCATCGCCGGCACTTGTTCGCTTTGGTCCGGATGGACGATCAAAACGATCTCGTAATGTCGCATTTGTAGTCTCCTTATGGGCTAGTTGGGCCACCCGTGATGCGAGCACGGTGCGGCAAGGAAGGTATTTTTAAAAACCAGGCGCAGCACATGGGTGCCGCGCGAGAGGGGCGGATTATACCGGAACCACCTCGGGAATCAAGGGCTTGTACGCACTTGAAAAGAGGAAAAGCCCGGGCCGGGGATCAGTAAATGACCGCCAGGCTGGCGTTCATGCGCTGCTCGTTGGTCTGGCGGGTGCCATGGGCCTTCAGAATCTGCGCCACGTCGATCCGCAGGCTGACCGATTTGCCGAAAGCCATGCGTAATCCGACACCGGTGCTGGCCAGATATTTACCGGCCTGCTCACCCGCCAGCGCATCGTTGCGGGACACCGAACCGAAGTCATAGAACCCGACCAGCCGTGAGCGCCATTTATCGCTCAGACCCACCTTATCGGAAAAATTGGGCGTGTAGAGCTCGACCTGGGTTGCATAACCGCGGTCATTGGAGGCTTCGCGCGGCAGGTACCCTCGCACGCTATCCGCTCCGCCGATCCCGAATTGTTCGCCGGGAACCAGCGCATCCTGGGTGTATTGCCCCAGGTAGGCAATTCGCCCCTGCCATTCGTTGCGGAAGGCATGACTGAAACTCGTGCCGTAACGCAGGATTGTGTAGTCCTTGTTGGCGCCGAACCGGGTGGCCTGAAAGTTGGCCGCCCTGCCGTCATTGCCGCCGGGGATGTTGCGCGCCAGCGATGCATTAAACGACCACTCACTGGCGGTCATGCGCTTCAAACCGGCATAACCGATGGAAACCGGGTGCACGGTAATGTCCGGCACAAAACCGATACCCGCCAGGGTGACGTTGTTCTGATAGGCACGGTAATCGAGACTCGCGTACACCTTGTGCTCGATGTCCCCCGACTTGGGCAAATAATAATTCCAGCGCGCGCCGTAAATCGAACCCTTGCCGCTGACGGAAAATAACCCGCCCACCGTCCCTGAATCCACATCCGAATAACCGGCGAAGAGGTCGAGCGAACTGTTCAGCTTGTAATAGGGGATCCGGTAGCCAACGCCGTAGATCGCCACATCGTTGAAATGACCCGGAGAAGTAATATATTGCAGCGACAGCGTATGGTCGCGGTCAAAGAGATTGGTGTGTTGATAACCTACGCCGAGACGCCAGTATCCGGTGTCGGCCGTGCCGGAATTATCCAGTGTGCCGACCAGTCGCCACGGTCGTTCATCCGTCACCCGCACGTTGACATCGACCAAACCTTCACTGGCGCCCGAGCGCAGCAGCACGTTGGTTTGTTTGACCGGATGTTCCGCCGCGAGCTGCAGGTTACGCGCGATGTCGTTGGAATTGGGCGTCTCGCCTTCTTTCACCGCGGGCAAGGCGCGGCGCACGTTGTCCGTGCTGAAATGCTGGTTGCCTTCGACCACAACCTTGCCGATTTTCGGCTGGATGATGTTGAAACGCACCACGCCCCGGGTGATGTCCTGTTCCGGCAGCGCCACCTGGATCACGCCGTAACCGCGGTCGCGGTAGGCGCCCTCCAGCGCTTCCAGCGCGCGCTGCACATCTGCAAAATCCTTGTCCTTGCCGGTGAACGGCGTGACCAGGCGCTGTACGGTCTCGGCGCCAAGTATCGAATCACCGATGACTTCGAAACTCTGGATGGCGAATTTGGGCGCGGGCGTCGCCACATCCTGCGCCGTGGCATGTCCGAAGAGCCCCAGCAAGGCCAGTACGCAATACCAGCGGCGCATCACAATTGATATATAAGCCATTGTTTTGTAACTATTATTAATGAATTGCGCTATATCCCTGACTGCGTCATCCCGGATTTATCAGGCGTATGCCAGGCGCACGCACACCCCTGATTATGCGTTGAATTATCGCAGATTTTCTTGTTTTTTCCATGTTTTCTCACCCAGGAGCCCCCTTTCAGCACAAAAAAACCCGGCGTCCTTCGCCGGGTTTTTTGTCGATCAACAGGCTATCTGCAAACTGGCGCCTCCTTGTCTTTGTTCTTTTTGGTGTCTTCGAACACGTCCTTGTCCTTTTCGGGATCAGGCGGCTTGGTGGATTCACCCATGGCGACGATGAGGGTGTCGGTGGGTGGTGATGGCGCGGTTGTGTTGGTGCCGCTGTAAGTGATGAACAGACCGTTGCCGATACTGGCCGGGCTGCCGTTGGCAAAAAAGCCGGTGTTGGTCACCGGATCGTAAACCACACCGGCAATACCGTTGACGGAAAAACCGCCGGTGGTCAGATTCGTGAAATCAAGTTGTATGGTAGACGGTGATGAAGCTTCAATCCGCCCACCGTAAGCCAGTGTTCCGTTGATATCGATGACACCACCCACCTTCATCACAACATCAGGACCCCCAAGGATCCGGCTCTGGTCCACCATTACATTACCACCGGTAATAATGGTGGTCAGGCCCGAAAACGAGCCCAGAGTGGAACCACCTCCATAACTGCCTGGAAGCACGTTCAGACTTCCACCTGCTACAGCGGTGGTGCTTACATTGCCACGAACGCTTACGCCATAATTAAAGGCCTGAGGTCCTGCAACAGTGATGTTGCCGCCGGCCTCAAGCTGCAATTTCCCGCCGGCAGTGACGCTTCGGTGGACATTCAGGCCGCCGTTCGCCACCAGCCAAAGATCCCCCGGCACCGATGAGGATCCCTCCCCGCCATCAACCGTCAGCGTTCCCGTGGTACCTATGGCGGTGCCGGTTCCGTAATAATTGCGGAAATCACGCAGCTGCAAATTCCCGATGTTGGCAATGCCAACTCCGCCATAAGACGAATAAACATCCAGCGTGGCAACCTGAGTCTCCAGGGGATTCGCTATGCTGCCGACACCGTTGTAACCGGACAGATAAAGTTGATTCGCGCCGAGATTCAGTCCGACATTGCCGTCGATGATGGCGCCGCTGAAGCTTTGGACTCTGGCATAGTAATCACTGTTGACCTGCCCCAGCGTGATATCCCCTGCCGCATTAAATTCAACCCATGCGTACGGTCCGGTTGCACTGACCATGCTGCTGGCGGTATTGATCGTGCCGGAATTTGCATAAAAGTAAACGGATCCTTCGCCACCATCGGCGCCCAGCGCAGAAACGGTGCTGTTAGTCGCCATGATGCTGCCACCATAAGCCTCAAGCCTCAGCAAATGACTCTGGCCGCTCGCTCCGCCTGCAGTCAGCATGGCGCCGTTCAGGATGACGTCTTTGCCGGCCTTGAAATACAGCGAACCCATGGTGCTGACATTGGCGTTGACCTTGATGTCTCCAACACCCGGCGTGACATTGGTACTCGTGTTGTATCCATCGCCCCCCGCGTACATGTTGATACCGCCTGTCCCGGTGTTGGTGACCGGACTGTTGACCTCGATGTTGCGGGCGGCATAAAGGGAAAGGCTGTTGACGCTGGACCAGGAAACCGTGTCATTCACAAAAATGTCGCCATTGCCGGCGGTGCCGCCATAGGCCGACATGATGTCCACGCCGCCATAGGCCAGACTCGCCGCGAGCGCTGCGCCGCTGATATTGCCGCCGTAGGCAGACGATATGTAGAAGTCAACCGGATCAATCAGCCATTTACCGGCTGCGCCGCTGACGCCGCCCATGGTTTTCACGATTGCGCTGTCAGCCACTTGGACCCGGGCAGCGGAAGTTTCAACAAAGCCGCCATTTCCGATGGTCGCCGATGCGTCCAGTGTGCCGGCAACCTCGGTCAAACCTTCCGTCATATCCGACAGGACCAGGATTTCGCCGCCGCTAGTGCCGCGTGCACTGGTCATGCTGCCGGCATCCAGCGTGGTTTTTTTCGTCGACTTGAGCAGGATGCGCCCGCCTTCGGTGATCGCACTGTCGGCGCTGATCACACCGCTCTGTTTGATCAACCCGGCGTAGATGCCGATGCGCCCCGCGTCGGCGGTGATGGTGCCGAGGTTTCTGGCTTCGTTATCCGGCGCGACGATTTCCACGCGCAGGTTCGGCGTACCCGGATTGACCAGTTCCACGCTATTGCCCGCCGCCAGCACCACTTCGCCGTTGGGGCTGGAGATCAGGCCGTTGTTGGTGACCGCATTGCCGACCAGGTAGACGCTGCCGCCGGTGATGCTGCCCTGATTCACCACGCTGCCCGCGCCTGCGCCGTCGGTGAAACGCATGCGGTTGTTGAGGAAGTCGTCGTTGCTCAGGTTCAGGGTCGAGGCCACCAAGCCGGCAACGTTGATCTGCGCACCGGCGCCGAACACGATGCCGTTGGGATTGAGCAGGAACACGCGGCCGTTGGATTGCAGCGCACCGAGGATTGCCGAAGGATCCTGCCCTGTCACCCGGTTCAGCACCGCCGACAGCGCCGAGGGCTGGATGAAACGCGTCAGCTCATTGACGCCGATGGAAAACGACCCCCAGTTGATGATCGCGTTGTGGCTGTTGGTGATGTTGAGGATGTTGCCGGCGGCGGCGAAGGTCGCGGTGCCGTTAACCACCGTGGGATTGACCGGATTGGCCAGTGCAATGCTGCCGGAGAAGCAGGTGGCCACGGCGAGTGCGACGGCGGTGGGTTTGATCCGGTGATACAGCGCACTTGTTGTTTTTGTTTGCACTGATTCGCGTCGCAACGTCGATTTACGCATGATGGCCCCTGTTATCTTTTGCCGCCGAAGCACAACTGCCCTGATGACCAGCGGCCACTAATCTCCATGAATTCTAAGCGGTTATTGCGTATTTTGGCGAAAATTTTAAGGTTGAATCACTGCGGGACGTGACTTATTTCACACCAGGAGTCATGCCAGGAAACGGGGGCGTTCAGCTCTTGCGCCGCTGCCGCCGCGCCTCGGCCAGGCAGATCCCCGCCGACACCGATACATTCAGGCTTTCGACGCTGCCCAGCATGGGAATTCGCGCCAGTTCGTCGCAGGTTTCGCGCGTCAGCCGGCGCATGCCCTCGCCTTCCGCGCCGAGCACCCAGCCCAGCGCGCCTTCGAGTTTGACGCCATACAAATCATGCTCTGCGCGCTCGTCGGCGCCGACCAGCCAGATGTTGCGTTCCTTCAGTTCGCGCATGGTGCGCGCGAGGTTGGTGACCATGATGTAGGGCACGGTGTCCGCTGCGCCGCTGGCAACCTTGGCCACCGTGGCATTGAGTCCGGCCGCGTGGTCCTTGGGCGCAATCACCGCATGCGCGCCCATGCCGTCGGCGACACGCAGACAGGCGCCGAGGTTATGCGGGTCGGTGACACCGTCGAGCAGCAGCAGCAGCGGCGGTTCGGTCAATTCATCGAGCACATCCTCGATGTGGGTCGGCATGCGCGCCGCCTCCACCCGCGCCGCGACACCCTGGTGCCGCGCCTGTCCGGTCATGCCGTCGAGGCGTTTGGCATCGACCAGCATCACCCGCGCACCGCGCGCCTCGGCCAGTGCCAGCAGGTCTTTGGCGCGCCGGTCGTTGCGACTGCCGTCGAGATAAATCTCGCGCACCACGCCCTCGCGCTGGCGCAGGCTGCTGGTCACCGCATGAAAACCGTGGATCAGGCGCAATTCGCTCATCGCTATTTATTATAAGTATTTGATTTTATTGATATTTTTAAACTAATTTTCAATACTATCCTGCGAGCACAAAATCAATGCGCGCAGCATTCAGGTCGACCTTGGCAATCTTCACCCGCACCCGGTCACCCAGTCGATAACGCTGCCCGGTACGCTCGCCCAACAGCTGATGTTTACCCGCATCGTATTTGTAGTAATCCTTGCCGAGGTCGGAGATATGTACCAGTCCTTCGACATAGACATCATCCAGCGCGACAAAGGCGCCGAATGCGGCAACGCCGGCGACGCTGCCCATGAATACTTCGCCGACACGGTCGCGCATGTAATAACACTTGAGCCATGCCGTCACGTCGCGCGTCGCTTCGTCGGCGCGGCGTTCGGTCATCGAACACTGCGCACCGAGTTGCTGCCAGTCGCCCGGCTCATATTTTTTGCCGTTGAGCACGGCCTTGATCGCGCGGTGCACCAGCAGGTCCGGGTAACGGCGGATCGGCGAGGTGAAATGGGTGTACGACTCGTAGGCCAGACCGAAATGGCCTTCGTTTTTCGGCGTATACACCGCCTGCTTCAGCGAACGCAGCATCACCGTCTGCAGCAGTTGCGCATCCGGACGATCCTTGACCTTCGCCAGCAGCTTGGCGTAATCAGAGGCGTGCGGCGTATCACCGCCGCCCAGCTGCAGGCCGAAGCCTTTCAAGAAATCACGCAGAGCCTCGAGTTTCTCCGGCGTCGGCCCTTCATGGACGCGGTACAGCATCGGATGGTCATGGCCATGCAGGAACGCCGAGGCGCAGACATTCGCCGCCAGCATGCATTCCTCGATCACGCGATGCGCGTCATTGCGCACCACCGCCACGATGTTTTCGATCTTGCCCTTGTCGTCGAAAATCATCTGGGTTTCGGTGGTTTCGAAATCGATGGCGCCGCGTTTCTTGCGCGATTTCGCCAGCTGGTGATACAGCCGATACAGGTTTTCCAGGTGCGGCACCAGCGCCTTGCGTTTTTTCGCCGCAGCGCCCCTGGGATCATCGAGGATGGCGGCGACTTCGGTATAGGTGAAACGCGCATGGGACAGCATCACCGCGGGGAAGAACTTGAATTTCTTGATGTTGCCGTGGGCGTCGATCTGCATGTCGCAGACCATCGCCAGCCGCTCGACCTCCGGATTGATCGAACACAGGCCGTTCGAAATCGCCTCCGGCAGCATCGGGATCACCCGCCGCGGGAAATACACCGAGTTGCCGCGTTCGCGCGCCTCGACATCCAGCGCATCACCGGCCTGCACATAATGGCTGACGTCGGCGATCGCCACCACCAGGCGGAAACCGCTGCCTTCGGCTTCGCAGTACACCGCATCGTCGAAGTCCCGCGCCGTCTCGCCATCGATGGTCACCAGCGGCATGTCACGCAGGTCAACCCGTCCGCGATGATCGCTGCTGCGCACCGTCTTCGGCAGTTTCGCCGCAATCGCTTCGGACTCCGCTGAAAATATCCACGGCAGCGCGTGTTTGCGCAGTGCAATTTCGATTTCCATGCCCGGATCGGCATAGTTGCCGAGGATTTCGACCACCCGTGCCAGCGGCTGCGCCTGGCGCCCCGGCTGACTGATGATTTCAACCGTCACCACCTGCCCGACCCTGGCCTTGCCCGCCTCACCCGCCGGCACCACAAATTCCTGGCTGATGCGTTTGTCCTCGGCGGCGACAAAGGTCACGCCATGTTCGACATGCAGGCGACCGACAAAACGCGTCTGGCCGTGTTCCAGCACTTCTACGATCTTGCCTTCCGGCCGGCCGCGGCGGTCGAGGCCGCTGATCCGTGCCATCACACGGTCGCCGTGCAGCACCTTCTGCATTTCACCAGACCCGAGGAACAGGTCCGGGCCGCCGTCTTCGCGCTGCATGAAACCGAATCCGTGCTTGTGGCCCAGCACGCGGCCGCGGATCAGGTCGAGTTTCTCGACCACGCAGAGGTCGCCGCGCCGGTTGCGCATGATCTGGCCGTCACGCTCCATTGCGCCGATGCGGCGGCTGAAGGCATCGCCATCGCGCTTGCCGATGTCGAGCTGCCGGGCAAGATCCTTTTCGTCCATCGGCACGCCGGCCTCGACCAGGACTTCCAGAATCAGTTCACGGCTCGGCACCGGGTGTTCATAACGTTCTGCTTCGCGCGCCCTGAAGGGGTCGCGGTCGCGCCGCGGGGTCTGCCCGGAGGCGATGGTTTTTTTAGGTTTTTTCATTTGAATTAATGGCTTTCATGGGCTAGAATCGCGCCCTCGCCCAGATGGCGGAATTGGTAGACGCACCAGCTTCAGGTGCTGGCGGGTAATACCGTGGAGGTTCGAGTCCTCTTCTGGGCACCAAAGTAGTTAGTGATGAGCGCGGAGTGATGAGTGATGAACAAAAACTCATTGTCTGCGGCGTTTGGCAGTTATGGCACTGGCCGCCAGCATGGCGGTCAGTTCCTCTGCCTCTGACGCAAGAGGCGCGGTTCGCTTCTTGGCCAGCATGCTTGAGCTGGAGATCAGCTCCAGCCAATAGCTGGTTTCTTCTATCTCCTGCAAGGCCCCTTCGATTTTGCTGACAAAGTCAGCCACTGATTTAGCACGCTTTGCTTCCCGGTACTGCGCACCAACCGAAGTTCCGGAACGCAGAATTTGCCGTCCCAGAACTTCGCCCGGCATCGACCGGGGCAGTTCTCCACACAGCTTTATGATTTCCAGAGCAAACCGCGTCGTGCGGACCTCGATACTGGGGTTACGCTCATCACTCATCACTCCTCACTCAGCATTATCAGTCAAAGGGATTACGGCGAACGATGGTGTGTTCGCGATCCGCTCCGGTCGAAACAATATCAATCGGCACGCCGCACACCGCCTGCATGCGGTCAAGGTAATTACGTGCGGCCAGCGGCAGTTTGTCAAAACGCGTGATGCCCACGGTGCTGTCTTTCCAGCCCGGCATTTCCTCATACACCGGTTGACACTCGGCCAGCAGTTCCGCGCCGAAGGGCAGGATGTCGCGCGCGACACCGTTCATCTTGTAGCCAATGCCGATCTGCACGCTTTCCATGCCGTCGAGCACATCGAGTTTGGTCACGCACAACCCCGACACGCCGTTGATCTGGATCGAGCGCTTCAGTGCGGCCGCATCAAACCAGCCGCAGCGCCGCGGTCTGCCCGTGGTCGCGCCGACCTCATTGCCGCGCGTGGCAATCTGCCGGCCGATGTCGTCATCGAGTTCAGTCGGGAACGGCCCTGAGCCGACCCTGGTCGTATAAGCCTTGGTGATGCCCAGCACGTAATGCAGGTTTTGCGGGCCGATGCCCGCGCCGGGAGCCGCCGCACCCGCGACGCAATTGCTCGAGGTCACGAAGGGATAGGTGCCGTGATCGACATCGAGCAGCGTGCCCTGCGCGCCTTCGAACAACAGGTTCTTGCCGGCTTGCTGCGCCTCATAGAGCAGACGCGGCACATCGGCGACCATCGGCTTGATGCGTTCGGCATAGGCCATGGTGTCATCCAGTGTTTTCTGGAAGGGCACGATGTCGGCGTGGAAATAATTCTTCAGCACGAAGTTGTGGAAATCCAGCACCTCGCCCAGTTTCGCGGCAAAACGTTCGCGGTGAAACAGATCCTGCAGCCGGATCGCGCGCCGTGCCACCTTGTCTTCATAGGCCGGGCCGATGCCACGTCCGGTGGTGCCGATCTTGCCGGCACCCTTGGCCGCTTCGCGGGCACGGTCCAGCGCCACGTGATGGGGCAGGATCAGGGGGCAGGCCTCGCTGATTTTCAGCCGCCCCGCCACATCGAGGCCGGCCGCCTTCAGCGTATCCACTTCCTCCAGCAGCGCTTCCGGTGAAATCACCACGCCGTTGCCGATGTAACAGGCCACCTTGTCGCGCAGGATGCCTGAGGGGATCAGGTGCAACACCGTCTTTTTGCCGTTGATCACCAGCGTGTGCCCGGCGTTGTGGCCGCCCTGGAAACGTACTACACCTTCAGAACGATCGGTCAGCCAGTCGACGATCTTGCCCTTGCCTTCGTCACCCCACTGGGTGCCGACCACCACGACGTTCCTGCTCATAACCTTATTGCCTTTTATCTTTAATATTTATCAAAAAAATCAAATACTTATATAAACTTTGTAATGTTATTACCAATCTGATTCGTTATTTGATTTTCTGTCTTACTTGAATTTCTGGATCATCCAGCGGCCATTGCGCCGGATTAGCACCCGCTCGCAGGCCAGTTCGCCGCGAAACCGGCTGTGCCCCGGCAGGTCTTCAATGACCACCGTGCCCCGCGCCCGCAGCCCCGCAATCGATCGCTGCAATGCCGTGTCCTGCGGCCGATACGGCGCCAGCACCCGCGACTCGCGCAGCGCACCAGCACCGGCCGCGAGCTCGCGCAGGTCCATGCTGAACCCGGTCGCCGGCCGGGCCCGGCCAAAAGCCTTGCCCACCTCGTCGTAACGCCCGCCCTGCGCCATCGCATTGGGCCGGGCTTTGGTATAGGCCGCGAACACGACGCCGCTGTGATAGTGATAACCGCGCAGTTCGCCGAGGTCAAAACTGCGGATCTGCACCAGATCCGCCAGCTGTTTTGACAACGCCGACAGGTCGCGCAGCGCCGCGCGGATTTCCGGCAGCGCCGGCAGCACCCGGCGCGCCCGTGCCAGCACTTCCGGACCGCCATAAAGCTCCGGCAGGGCCGCCAGCGCGGCCCGGGTGCTGCGATCAAGCTTGCGCGCCAGTGCCGCGATCGCCGGCGCATCCTTGGCCTGCATGACCTGGAACAGCTCGGCTTCCAGCCCGCGCGGCACTTTCGCGCGGCGCAGTAATGACCGGAAAATGGCAACGTGGCCGATGTCCAGCGACACTTCGCCCACGCCGGCAATCTGCAATGCCCGCAGCATCAGGCGCTGCACCTCGACATCGCTTTCAATGCCGCGATGGCCGTAGATTTCAGCGCCGATCTGCAGCGGCTCGCGGGTCCGGTTCATGCCGTCGGGCAGCGTGCGCAGCACACTGCCGGCATAACACAGCCTTGTAATCCCCTCGCGATTGAGCAAATGCGCGTCGATACGGGCGACCTGCGGCGTGATGTCCGCCCGCACGCCCAGCATGCGTCCCGACAACTGGTCCACCAGCTTGAAGGTCTGCAGGTCGAGGTCGTGCCCGGTGCCGGTCAGCAGCGAATCAACGTATTCCAGCAACGGGGGCATGACCAGCTCATACCCATGCACCGCAAAATCATCGAGTATGCGGCGGCGCACCTGCTCGATGCGGCGCGCTTCGCCGGGCAGGATGTCTTCAATGTATTCGGGCAGCAGCCAGGTTCTCATGGGAGCAGACTCATTGGAGCAGATCGATAAGCGCGTTAAACAGGGCTTGTCGGCGCAAAAACGCACATATTATAGAAGCTTGGGGACTCAGCCACGCACGAAATAAAGCAGGATCAGGCCCGCCAGCATCGAGCCCAGCCCGATGAAACGCAGTTGCCCATCGCTCATTTCGATCAACCGGCGGAAGGTTTCCCGCCAGACCGCCGGCGCCAGAAACGGCAGCGCGCCCTCGATCACCAGCATCAGGGCGACCGCCACCAGCAGATTGTCAGCCATACATGGAATCGGCGACGCGGGCCGCCGGTGAGTCCGGCGGCCGCAATCGCACGAGAATCACTTGCCGCCGGACTTGCCGCCGGACTTCAGGTATTTGAAAAACTCCGAGTTCGGCTCAAGCACCAGCACATCGTTTTTGTTCTTGAAACTCGCGCGGTAGGCCTCGAGGCTGCGGTAAAACGCATAAAACTCGGGGTTGATCTCGTAGGCCTTGGCGTAATTTGCGGAGGCCTTGGCATCACCCTCACCCTTGATGCGCTGCGCTTCACGATAGGCCTCGGCGAGAATCACCTCCCTCTGCTTGTCGGCATCGGCGCGGATTTTTTCGGACTCCGCAGCACCGGTTGACCGCAGCTCGTTGGCCACACGTTTGCGTTCAGCCTCCATCCGGCCATACACCGAACCGCTGACTTCCTGCGGCAGGTCAACACGTTTCAAGCGCACATCCAGCACAACAACGCCGATCTTCGATGCGTCTTCGTTGGCCTTCTTGCGCATCAGATCCATGATCTTGTCGCGCTCGCCGGACACCACGTCATGTACGGTGCGATTGCCGAATTCAGCGCGCAAACCGTCATTGATGGTCTGCAGCAGACGCCTCTGCGCATTCTGCTCGTCGCCACCCACCGAGGTGTAATAATTACGCACATCGGTGATACGCCATTTGACGAACAGGTCCACCAGTACGTTTTTCTTTTCCGAAGTCAGAAAACGCTCGGGCTCTGCCGTGTCGATGGTCAGGATGCGCACATCGAAAAAACGCACGTTATCGAGCAGCGGCACCTTGAAATAAAGGCCGGGCTCCTTCTGGATGGCGACGACCTCGCCCAGCCGGAACACGATGGAGTTCTGGCGCTGGTCGACCACAAACATCGACATCGACAGGATCAGCAGCAGCGCGGCCAGGCCGATCAAAATGGGACCAAAATTGCGTTTCATCAGCGGGCCTCCCGGTCTCGGCTGCGGAAGGCTTCACGCCCCCGTGCCGCGCTGTCGGCTGCCGGCTCCGCCGGTTTCGGCACCGCCTCGGCGGCAACCACACCCGCCGCCGACATCTGCATCAGCTTGTCGAGCGGCAGATAGAGCATGTTGCCGCCGCTTTTCTGGTCGATCAGGATTTTGCTGGTATTGCTCATGATCTGCTGCATCGCGTCGAGGTAGAGGCGGTCACGGGTCACCTGCGGCGCCTTGGAGTATTCGGCAACAACCTGGCGGAAGCGGGATGCATCACCCTGCGACTGTTCGATCACCCGGCTGCGATAACCTTCGGCTTCCTGCATCAGCCGCGCTGCCATGCCTCGAGCCCGCGGAATCACGTCGTTGGCATAAGCTTCACCTTCGTTTTTCTGGCGCTCGCGATCCTGGCTGGCCTTTACTGCATCGTCAAACGCGGCCTGCACCTGCTCCGGCGGCTGGGCATTCTGCATGGTGACTTTGCTGATGCTGATGCCGGTGCCGTAGCGGTCCAGGATTTCCTGCATCAGCTTCTGCGCACGGGCGGCGACATCGGCGCGGCCTTCGAAAATGACAAAGTCCATGCTGCTGCGGCCGACGATTTCACGAATGGCGGTTTCGGCAGCCTGCAGAACCGAATCTTCCGTCCCGCGGTTGTTGAACAGGAAATCGCTGGGACTTTTCAGGACATATTGCACCGCGAACTGGACATCAACGATGTTTTCGTCGTCGGTCAGCATCAGCGATTCTTTCAGCACCTTGCTCTTGACGTTGTTGCGGTAACCGACCTCGACCGTACGCACCTGCTCCACGTTGACGACTTCAGCCGATTCGACCGGATACGGCAGATGCCAGCGCGGGCCCGGCATGGTGGCCTCAACAAATTCGCCAAAACGCAGTACCACGCCGCGCTGGCCTTCGTTGACGATGTAAAAACCGCTGGCAATCCACACCACAACAATCAATGCGGCGATCAGGCCGGCGCCACCGCCGACAGCCCCTGCGCTCGGCCCGCCGCCCGGTGTTTCGCCATTGCCGCCACCACCCTTGCCGCCGAGCAGCCGGTTCAGTTTGCGGTTGAGATTGCGCCAGATCTCGTCGAGATCGGGCGGCCCCTGGTTGCCGCCCCCCGGGCGGCGCCCCCACTGGGGGTCGTTCAGTGACAGCAGCGGTGCCAGCATGCGGGCAAGGCCGGCTTTCAGGCGCTCGCGGAAAGTCCGCGGGGATTCGATTTTGGAAGATTCGATCATTGGGTGGGTAATCAGGACAGAAACAGGGTAGTGGACATTCAAGTGTTTCAGGCTGCTACAGGCTGGCTTGGGCTCGCAGCCTCAAGCGCGTATTCCGCCATGGCATTGCGCAGCAGATCAACACCATCTCCTGTCAGCGCACTCAACCAAAGGCGGGAAATTCTAGCACACTCATCCCGCTCGACCCGCGCCGGCAGCGCGCTCCGGTCAATCTTGTTATAGACCATGATCTGCGGCACTTTGTCGGCGCCGATTTCGGCGAGTACGGTGTTCACGGCAACGATCTGCGCATCGCGATCGGCGCTGCTCGCGTCGACCACATGCAGCAGCAGGTCGGCCTGTATGGTTTCCTCGAGCGTGGCCTGGAAGGCCTCGACGAGGGTATGCGGCAGATGGCGGATGAAACCGACGGTGTCGGAAATCACCACTTCTGCACCGGCGACACCACCCATGCGTCGGGTGGTCGTATCCAGCGTCGCAAACAGCTGGTCGGCGGCATAGGCATCGGCCTTGGTAATACGATTAAAGAGCGTTGATTTACCGGTGTTGGTGTAACCCACCAGCGATACCGAAAACACGTGGGCACGCGCCCGCGACCGGCGCTGGGTGGCGTGCTGGGCACGCACCTTGGCCAGTTTTTCCTTCAATACCTTGACCCGTTTGCCGAGCAGCCGGCGGTCGGTCTCGAGCTGGGTTTCACCGGGCCCGCGCATGCCGATGCCGCCGCGTTGCCGTTCCAGGTGGGTCCAGCCGCGAACCAGCCGCGTCGACAGATGTTCCAGCTGCGCCAGTTCGACCTGCAGCTTGCCTTCGTGGCTGCGGGCGCGCTGGGCGAAAATATCGAGGATCAGGCTGGTGCGGTCGATGACCCGGCAGGACAACTGGCGCTCCAGATTGCGTTCCTGGACCGGACTCAGCGCATGGTTGAAAATCACTACCGACGCGCCGGTCTCCTGCTGGATGCGACCGATTTCCTCGACCTTGCCTTTGCCGGCATACAGCGCGGAATCCGGACGATCCCGGCGCCCTTTCACCACCGCACGCACCCCGACCCCGCCGCTGCGAGCGAGCAACTGGAGTTCTTCCAGGCTTTCCGCGTAATCCGGTTCGCCGAGGTCGAGCGCCACCAGCACCGCGTCCGTACCGCTACCCGGGCGCTCAAACATCAATAAAATAATTCAATAAAATCAATTATTTATCTTGAGCGTCTTCCGGCTGCAGGCTGACTGCGCGAGCCGGCACCACGGTTGAAATGGCGTGTTTGTAGACCATCTGGGTGACGGTGTTTTTCAACAACACGACATACTGGTCGAAGGAATCCACCTGCCCCTGCAATTTGATGCCATTGACGAGGTAAATAGAGACGGGGATATGTTCCTTGCGCAAAGCGTTCAGGAACGGGTCTTGTAGCAGCTGCCCTTTATTACTCATGGCACCCTCTGGGTTGTTGTTGTTGGAAAGATCACTCTAGCCTACTTTTTCACGTCTGGCCATATACTTAGATGAGGACTTAAAGCGGATTTAAAGCCAACTTAGCAGCGGATTCAGCTGCGTTTTTCATCATCCCTGGCAAACGGGTTACGTCCCGCCTTGAATTCCACTTTCAGCGGCGTACCCGTGAGTTTGAACGCGTCGCGGAAAAATCGTTCCAGATAGCGGCGGTAGGTGTCCGGGACACGGTCCAGCGCCGAACCGTGGATGATGATCCGCGGCGGGTTATGCCCGCCCTGATGGGCATAACGCAGCTTCGGCCGCACCAGTCCGTGGCGCGGAGGCTGTTGCTGCTGGACGGCCAGCATCAGCATGCGGGTCAGCCGCGGTGTCGACAGTTTTGCCATGGCCGCCGCATACGCGTCATCCACCGAGCGCAACACCGCCGCGACGCCCTGCCCCTGCAGCGCGGAAATGAAATGGAATTTCGCGAAATTGAGGAAGTTCAGCTTGCGCGCGCCGTCGCGTTTCACCTGTTCGCGCACACCTTCGTCCAGCCCCTCCCATTTGTTCACGGCCACCACCAGCGCACGCCCGGCCTCGAGAATGAAACCCGCGATATGCGCATCCTGCTCGGCGATTTCCTGGCTTGCATCGAGCACCAGGATGACGATGTTGGCATCGGCAATCGACTGCAGGGTCTTGATCACCGAGAATTTCTCCGCGACCTCATCAACCTGACCGCGTTTACGCATGCCCGCGGTGTCGATCAGCGTATACCGTTTGCCGTCGCGTTCGAAATCGATATAGATGGAATCACGCGTGGTGCCGGGCTGATCAAAAACCACGACCCGCTCTTCGCCGAGCAGCGCGTTGACCAGCATCGACTTGCCGACATTCGGCCGTCCGACAATGGCGATTTTCGGCTGCTGCTCCGCGCTCCGGGGCTCGCGCTCCGGTTCCGGAAACTCCTCCAGCACGATATCCATCAGGTCGCTGACATGTTCACCGTGCTCGGCCGAAATCGCCAGCGGATCGCCGAGGCCCAGCGCATGAAAATCCGCGGTCGCCGCCGCATGATTCATGCCTTCGGACTTGTTGACCACCAGCCAGATCCTGCGGCCGCTGCGCCGCAGTTCAGCGCTGATTTCGCGGTCCTGCCCGGTCAGTCCGAGGCGGGCATCCACAATGAACAGCACCACATCGGCCTCATCCACGGCCTGCCGGGTCTGCCGTGCCATCTGGTGATAAATGCCGTCCTTGGCCACCGGCTCGAATCCGCCGGTATCAACGACCAGATAAGGCTTGTCGCCGACGCGTCCTTCACCGTAATGGCGGTCACGCGTGATACCCGGCACATTGACCACGATCGCATCGCGACTGCGGGTCAAGCGGTTGAACAAGGTGGATTTGCCGACGTTGGGTCTGCCGACAATGACGACTGTGGGTTTCATGATGGGAACTGTCAGGGGCCGCGGTCAATCGCGATGCCCTGGCAGCAATAATCCTTGTTGAGCGCTTATTGAATGCTGATGGCGAAAACGCCGCCGTTGCGCGTCTGCACCAGAAAAGTCGACAGGTCCAGCGCCAGCGGCGGCACCTGTATCGCGCTGCCGTCGGTGGCAATGCGGGCGACGAACGCCCCGTCATCACGCGACAACACGTGTACATAACCCTGATAATCGCCGACGATCACGTAGCGCCCCATGGCCAGCGGCGCACTCGCCCGACGTCCGTTCAGCTTGTCCTGTTTCCACAGGCTCGCCCCGCGGCCACGGTCCAGCGCCTGCACCGCGCTGCGGTCATCGGTCACGTAGGCATTGCGTGCGTCCAGTCCCATGCCGGCGATGCTTGATGCATCGCGCGCCCACAGGGTTTCACCTCGAATCGCATCAAAACAGGCCACGCGTCCCTGGAAGGCCACCGCGCAGACCTGCGCGCCGTCCACCACCGGAGAACTGGTGACATCCGTGACCCGCTCCAGTTCGGTCGCCCCCTTGGGCAAAGCCACCACCGCTTCCCAGCCGACATTGCCTGTTTCCAGCGCGATGGCCACCAGGCGGCCGCCGGGAAAACCCGCGAATACGCCGCCGCGATACACCACGACTCCGGCATAACTGCGCAATGCCAGCGTGGGCAGCGCACGCTGATAAACCCAGCGTTGCTTGCCGTCGGCGGCGTTCAGGCCGTAAATGCGGCCATCCCCCGTACGCACGACCACCACACCATCGGCGGCGGCCGGCGGCGACAGTACTTCACCCGTGAGTTGTGTTTTCCACGCCGGTTTGCCGCTGAGATCAAAAGCCAGCACCTCGCCCCGCGCGGTTCCCGCCAGGATCAGCCCGACCCCCGTGCCCAATCCGCCGGACAGCGGTGTTGCAGCCTCAAAACGGATCTGGCTGGCACCGGTATTGGCGGCAAACCCGGCAATCTGCCCGGATGCGCCGGCCGCATACACCGTATTGCCGACAGCAGACGGATAAAAACCGCCACGTCCCGCCGCCCCGACATTGGCCTGCCAGACGATGCGCAACGTTGCCTGCGACTGGAACTGCACCAGTTCGGCCGGTTTCTGCTTGGGTGCCGAGCCGAACCAGCCGTCGTAGGTGTCCGATATGGTCTTGCAGCCGGCAAGCACCGTCGTGACTGCCAGCATCGTGAGCAGCAGCCTCAGCGCAGGGATCACTTCGTGAATCACTTCGTTCCACCCACGGCGTCGATTTTCAGCTGAACGATCTGGCGCAGCGGACTGGCGGCATCACTCTTGTCGAGCGCCACCTGATAGGCGGCACGCGCTTCCTGCCGCTTGCCTTGCGCCAGCAGCACATCGCCTTTGACGTCGGCATAAAGCCCGGCAAAACTGTCGCCATGTTTGGTTTCGAGCAGTTTCAGGGCTTCATCCGGCTTTTTTTCATCAATCAGAATCCGCGCCAGGCGCAACCGGGCCACATCGCGCAATTCTTGTTCCTTGGCATTATCAATGGCCCATTGCAAACGGGTTTTGGCCGCTGGAAGATCGCCGGTGTCGAAATCGCTTTTAGCCGCAGCAAGGCTGGCTGGTGCGGCGTATGCCGTGGATCCGTAATGCTCGACAATCTGCGTGGCAATATCGCGCACCTTCTTGTGATCGCTGGCGCGTTCGGCGCCCTGCAGTTGCGCGAACAAGGCTACCGCCGAAGTCGCCTGCGAGCTCTGATAGTAGTACCAGCCGCGGATGCCACCGACCACCAGCAGTCCCGCCACCACGGTCACCATGGCCAGTTTGCCGTATTGCGTCCACCAGCTCTTGATCGCCGCCAGTTGTTCCTGTTCTTCCAAATCGTAAGCCATTGATTTACCTTGATTTTATGATTTCACATGCTTCCGGCAAAGCCACCCGCCGTTGTTCCTGCTGCCCCGCAGCCGCGCCTGCAGTGACCCGCAAGGCTTTCACCGCCAACATCCCCGCCTGCGCTTCATCATCGCCGATTATCACGGCATAACGCGCGCCGCTGGCATCGGCTTTTTTCATCTGCGATTTGAAACTGCCGCCACCGCAATGCAATACCACGGCCAGACCGGCATCACGCAGGCGCTCCGCAACCTGTTCTCCCCAGGGCACTGCCGCGTCGCCCTGGCGCACGATATACGCATCGGGCACCGCTTCCGCCACGGCAACGCCGGTTTCGGCCATCAAAGCCAGCAAACGTTCCACACCCATCGCAAAACCGCAGGCCGGCGCCGGTTTGCCGCCGATCTGTTCGACCAGGCTGTCATAACGGCCGCCGGCGCAGACGGTGCCCTGCGCGCCCAATCGGTCGGTAACCCACTCGAAAACCGTGCCATTGTAATAGTCCAGCCCGCGTACCAGTCGCGGATTGATGACGAAATCAATGCCGGCGGCACGCAAGGATGTCTGCAACCCGGCAAAAGCCGCGGCCGATTCCCCGTCGAGATCGTCAGTAAGTTTCGGGGCTCCGGCAATCAAAGCCTGCATCTGCGGATTTTTGCTGTCGAGCACCCGCAGCGGATTGCTGTGCATGCGGCGCTGCGCATCGGCATCGAGTTCCCCGGCATGCTGCTCCAGGTATGCCACCAGCTTGCCGCGATAACGCGCCCGCGCTTCCGCCGAACCCAGCGAGTTCAGTTCCAGTCTGATATCCCTGAGTCCGAGCTCGCGCCACAAACGTGCACACATCACGATGTGTTCGGCGTCGATGTCCGGTCCGGCAAAACCCAGGGCTTCGACGCCGATCTGGTGGAACTGCCGGTAACGTCCCTTCTGCGGGCGTTCGTGGCGGAACATCGGGCCCCAGTACCACAGGCGCTGCGGCCCCGGATACAGCAGGTTATGTTCGATCACCGCACGAACACAGGAGGCAGTGCCTTCCGGACGCAGCGTCAGTTGTTCACCGTTCAACTCGTCCTTGAAGGTGTACATCTCCTTCTCGACGATATCGGTCACTTCGCCGATGGAGCGCACAAACAACTCGGTGCGTTCGAGGATGGGCATGCGAATGGCCTGATAACCATAGGCACGCACCCAACGCCGCACCGTGTCCTCAAAAAATGCCCAGCGATGCGCATCCACCGGAAGCACATCATTCATGCCGCGCACACCCTGCACCGTTTTGCCCATGGTCGCCTAAGGGGCCAGCGCAGCCGATTGCGCAGCGGCGGATCCAGGGGAATAACGATCGCGCACGTATTGATCAACGATGCGCTGGAATTCCTCGGCGATATTGTCGCCTTTCAGCGTGACGGTTTTGACGCCATCGACAAACACCGGCGCCACCGGGTTTTCACCGGACCCGGGCAGGCTGATGCCGATGTTGGCCTGCTTGCTCTCGCCGGGACCGTTGACCACGCAGCCCATCACCGCGACATGCATGTCTTCGACGCCGGGATAACGTCCGCGCCATTGCGGCATCTGTTCGCGCAAATAACCCTGGATACGATTGGCCAGTTCCTGAAACACGGTACTGGTGGTGCGGCCGCAGCCCGGGCAGGCAATCACCAGCGGCGCAAACGAACGCAGCCCCATGGTCTGCAGCATTTCCTGCGCAACGATCACCTCCCGCGTGCGGTCGCCATTCGGTTCCGGCGTCAGCGACACGCGGATGGTGTCGCCGATGCCCTCCTGCAGCAACACCGCCATCGCCGCGGTCGATGCGACAATGCCCTTGGATCCCATGCCGGCTTCGGTCAATCCCAGATGCAGCGGGTAATCACAGCGTGTCGCGAGATCGCGATACACCGCGATCAGATCCTGCACGCCGCTGACCTTGCACGACAGCAGGATACGGTCATGCGCGAGTCCCAGCGCTTCGGCCTGCCGTGCGCTGTCCAGCGCCGAGGTCACCAGTGCCTCGCGCATCACCACCGCGGCATCCTTCGGCTGGGCCAGCCGGCCGTTTTCGTCCATCAACCGCGCCAGCAGTTCCTGATCAAGACTGCCCCAGTTGACGCCGATGCGCACCGGCTTGTTCAGCCGGCAGGCGAATTCGATCATGGTCGCGAATTGTTCATCACGCTTCGAACCCTTGCCGACGTTGCCGGGATTGATGCGGAGCTTCGCCAGCGCCTCGGCGCAGGCCGGATGCTGGGCCAGCAACCGGTGGCCGTTAAAATGAAAATCGCCGACCAGCGGCACATTGACGCCGCGCCGGTCGAGTTGTTCGCGTATCACCGGCACCGCAGCCGCAGCCTCGGCGTTGTTCACCGTGATCCGCACCAGCTCCGAGCCGGCCCGCGCCAGCGCGGCAACCTGCTCAACCGTCCCCCTGACGTCTGCCGTATCGGTATTGGTCATCGACTGCACCACGATCGGCGCGCCGCCGCCGACGACAATGTTGCCGACCTTCACACCAACGCTGTTGCGCCGCCGGGCCGGGCCATGCGATGGAAGACACTGCTTTATTGATGACTCGTTCATCAGATACTCATCAGATACCAATCCGTCACTCAAGCGTGAAACGCGCCACTTCAACGCGGGTATGCGGCGCCAGGTCAAACAACTGCCCGTTGTAAGTCAGCCTCACGCCCCTTGCATTGCCGATCACCAGGCTCAAGGGCCGCCGGCCCTGCATGCGATGTTCGGTGCCCACCGGATTCAGCTGCGAAAACAGGATACGCTCGTTGCGATCCCGGACCTCAACCCACGAATCGGTTTCAAATACAAAATGCAGCTCAGCCATGCCCGCCTGCAATTGCGGCGGCGCCGGCGCAGGGGACGGCTTCGGGATAGCCTCGGCAACCGCAGCCATCTCAAGCGGCGGCGACGGCTGTGGCGCTGCTGGCACCGTCTCCCTGACCGGCGGCGCGGGCTCCACCATCACCGGCACAACAACCGGTTTCGGTGTCACTGCAGACACCACTACCGCAGAGGGTGCAGAGAAAAAAATCTCGAACAGCACCACGGCACCGACGATCAGAACCAGCACCAGCGCATAAGGCAGCCAGTTGGTCCGCCCTTTCTCTGGAAACGGTATATTGCGCGACAAGGGAATTGCGGCGCTGGCCGGTGAAGGCACATTCGGCAACTCAACCGCGCTTACCAGCGCTTCGGCGTCCAACTCCAGCAATCTTGCATAATTTCGCACAAAGCCCCGAACAAACACGGGGCCCGGCAGACGGTCGTAAGCATCGGCCTCCAATGCCTCAACCTGTGTCGCCGACAACTTCAGCTGTTGTGCGACTTCCGCCACCTTGAGATTGCGCGCGGCCCTGGCCTCAGCCAGCGCGCGGCCGGGGCGCAGGCTGGCAGCACCACCCGCGACAGCGGCTTCGGCCGCGGCGTCCGCCTCGTTCATCAGAAACGTCCGGCCTGCAGCGCCGCCGCCTCTTTGGAATCCGGAAAATTCTTACGCAGCTGCTGCGCATAACTGGCTTCCGCCACGGCATTGCCGAGTTTGCGTTCCACACGCAGCCCCAGCCACAACACGTCCGCCGTTCCCGGCGCCACCTGCGCCAGCCGGCGCAGATAACCCTGCGCGGCAGCAAAATTGTTCGCGAGGAAAGCCAGATCCGCCAGCTGGTAGAGGGCTTGCGGCTGGTTGGGGCGCACGGTTATCGCACGCTGGAAAAATTCCTGTGCTGCCGCATCATCACCCTTGCGGCGCGCACAGACCCCGGCATTGACCAGGGATCGCTCCGGCGTCTGGTACAGGGGGTTCTGCACGGCAATCAGCAGGTGTTTGATGCCCTCCTGCTCGCGTTTGCGCTGGCACAGATAGTTGCCGTAATTGTTGTTGATGTCCGCGTCCCCGGGGCTCAGGCGCAATGCCCGGCTGAAGTTTTCCTCGGCGCGCCGGTCGTCCTTGAGTGCGGCGTAAATCAGCGCGGCCACGTTATAGATTGGCGGATAACTCGAATCAGCCTGTTGTGCGATCGTGACTTCCTCCAGCGCGACGCCCATGTTGCCGAGTTCAAAATATCCCGCAGCCAGTTCGGTGTGGATACGCGCACGGGCGCGGATATCACTTTCATTGCCGGTGGTATCGGATGTTGGCTGGATGTGGGAATCCCTGATGCTGCTGTCGGTTCCCGCGCAACCTGAAATCACCGTGAGCCCCGCCAGCATCGAAGCCACAACGGATCCGCGCACCGTGGTCAAAATTCTGGTGATCGATAACTTTGTCAACGTTGAATCAGTCATGCCCGATTTACCTCCATGCGGCGCAGTACGCGCCGGGTCTTGTCCTGGACCTTGCCGGCCAGCTGGCCGCAAGCAGCATCAATGCTGTCCCCGCGCGTCTTGCGCACAGTGGCCGTCAGGCCAGCCTGCAACAGTACGTCGCGAAAGGCGGCAACCGCAGGGGTGCTGGAGCGTTCGTAGCCAGAATCCGGGAACGGATTGAACGGTATCAGATTGATTTTGCACGGCACGGGTTTCACGGTTTTGACCAGCTCCCGCGCCAGCGCCACGCTGTCATTGACCCCGGCAAGCATGACGTATTCAAAGGTGACGAAATCGCGCGGCGCCTTTTCGATATAACGCAGGCAGGCCGCCAGCAGTTCGCGGATCGGATATTTGCGGTTGATCGGCACCAGCTCGTCGCGCAGTGCATCGTTGGGTGCGTGCAGCGACACCGCCAGCGCCACCGGGCAGGCTTCACGCAGCCGGTCGATGGCCGGCACCAGTCCCGATGTCGACAGGGTCAGGCGGCGGCGGGAAATGCCATATGCGTGATCATCCAGCATCAATTGCATGGCGGCGACCACGTTGTCAAAATTGGCCAGCGGCTCGCCCATGCCCATCATCACCACATTGGTGATCGGACGCTCCACGTCGTGCGCGGCGGACAGACTGCGACTGGCATGCCAGAGCTGACCGATGATTTCAGCCGCGCCCAGATTGCGGTTGAAACCCTGACGTCCGGTCGAGCAGAAAGAACACTCCAGCGCGCAACCCGCCTGCGAAGAAATACACAGCGTGCCGCGATAACGCCGGGCCTGTACGCCCTCCGCAGGCGGCTCATTGTCGATCTCATGATCAATATTACCTTCGGGAATATAGACCGCTTCGATGGCATTGCCGGTGCCGACATTGAACAGCCACTTGCGTGTGCCGTCGGCTGCGGTGGTGTCGCGGAGCACTTCGGGACCGGTTATCCCTGCAACCGCAGAGATCTGCTCGCGGAAGCCTTTCGACACATCGCTCATCAGTCCAAAGTCGCTGACACCGGCCTGGTGCATCCAGCGCATCATCTGGCGGGCACGAAAAGGTTTCTCCCCCATGTCCGCGCACAGTGTCTCGAACTGGTTGCGGTTCAAGCCCAGCAGATTGAGCGGCATGGGATTACCCGGGGACGATGCGCCGCTCAGCGCGAGTAGACGTCGAGCGCGGGGAAAAAATAGGCCACTTCCACCGCGGCGTTCTGCGCCGAGTCCGAGCCGTGTACGGCATTGGCATCGATGCTGTCGGCAAAGTCGGCGCGGATGGTGCCCTTGGCCGCCTTCTTGGGGTCGGTTGCGCCCATCAGGTCGCGGTTTTTCTGGATCGCGTTGTCGCCTTCCAGCGCCTGGATCATCACCGGGCCTGAAATCATGAACGCCACCAGTTCGCCGAAAAACGGACGTTCCTTGTGCACCGCATAAAAACCTTCCGCCTGCTGGCGCGACAGATGTGTCATGCGCGCTGCGACAACCCGTAAGCCAGCCCCTTCAAATCGGGCATAAATCTGGCCGATGACGTTTTTTGCAACGGCGTCGGGCTTGATGATCGAAAGCGTACGTTCAACTGCCATGAAAATCCCCTAAATTCCAGAGTTAAGAATAACAGGGGAGGATAGCATGATAACGTCTTGAATAAAAGACGTTTACCGGCAAATTACCCGGCGCGGCACGGCTCAGGACCGCGCCAGCGCGACCTGCGGCTTCAGGCCGCAGCGCGACGTAACTGCAGGCGCTGCCAGAGATAAATCGGCACGCCGATCGCCAGTCCGATCAGGTCGGTAATGGTTCCGGGGTGGATCAGGCATAACGCGGCGCCAAACATGACAATACGCAAGGGCATTGCCAGCTTGCCGCCAAACCAGCCCTCGGTGGATCCCGCAAGGAACCAGACCCCGATCGACGCCGACACGAAGGCTTGGGCGATTGCCGTCCACTCCCCTTGCATCAGCAACACCGGCGCATAGAAAAACATGAACGGAATGATGAACGTCGCCAAACCCATTTTCAGCGCGATCCACGAGGTTTTCCAGGGATCGGCATTACACATCCCCGCCGCCGCAAACGACGCCAGCGCCACCGGCGGCGTAATCGCGGAAATCACCGCAAAGTAAAAAATGAACATGTGCGCGACCAGTGCCGGGATGCCGATCTTGGTCAGCCCCGGCGCAATAACCGCCGCGGCGATGGCATAGGCCGCCGTCGTCGGCATGCCCATGCCGAGGATCAGAGCCACCATGGCTGCAAACAGCATGGCGACAAGCTGGCTGGCGCCGGCAATGCCCAGAATCAGTTCGGAAAAACGGCCGCCGATGCCGGTCAGGGCAATCACGCCGACGATGATGCCGGCGCAGGCGCACACCGCAACCAGCTGTACGGTATCCCGCGCGGCGAGACTCAAGGCCTCGAGCGTACGTTTCCAGCCGAACAGCGCCGCGGGAAACAACACGAGCACCAAGACCAAAGACCAGACCGCAAAATTGCCCAGTTGCCGGACCAGCGGCACACCGTACTGGAATCCGATCACCAGCAGGATTCCGCCCGCGGCAAGGGCGCCAAAACGCAGCAGCAAGGCGGTGAATACCGCCGTGGCCGTCCGTACGTCTTCGACCCCGTCGGCGCTCTTGATGTCGTCAAAAAGGCGTGAAAGCCATCCGGCAATCAGCGCCGCCATGATGCCCAGCCCGCCGGCGCGGAACGGGGAATAACCTTCCAGCAGCGCCCACACAAAAACGATCAGCGGCGAAAACAGGTAGAGCCGCGTCAGCATCAGTTTCAGCGGCGGCAATTCACTGCGTGAAACCCCTTTCAGACCGAGCCGGATGGCGTGCAGGTCAACGTGTATCCAGCAGGCGATATAAAACAGCAGCGCGGGAATCACCGCAGCGAGCGCAATCTGGCCGTACGGAATACCCGTAATCTCGGCCATCAGGAAGGCCCCGGCCCCCAGCACCGGTGGCGTAATCTGCCCGCCTGTCGAAGAAGTCGCCTCGATCGCCGCGGCAGTCTGACGGTCGTAGCCGACTTTGCGCATCATCGGGATGGTCACCATGCCCGAAGCGACCACGTTCGCCACGGCCGAACCCGAAATCGATCCGAACATGATGCCCGATGCCACTGCCGCCTTCGCCGGTCCGCCGCGCGCCCAGCCGAACATCGCATTGCACAAATCGTTGATGTAGTCCCCCACCCTGGACACATGCAGGAAAGCGGCGAACGTGACAAAAAGAATGATGTAGGACGACGAGACCTGGGTGGTCACGCCAAAAATCCCGTACTCGCTGTAGATATAGGTGAAAAAGCGGTCGATCGCAAAACCCTTGTGCTCCAGCACACCCGGCATCCACGGCCCGACAAAACAGTAAATGATGAAAATTCCGGCGACGATCGGCAAGGCCAGCCCCGAAGTGCGCCGGGTGAACTCCAGCACCAGCAAGGTGCCGATGAATCCCGAGATCACATCACCGGTGGTGAACTGCGCACCGGCACGGAACAGCAGGCCATCGAGTTCAACCACGACGTAAACCGCGCAGGCGATCGAAGCCAGCACCAGCAGCCAGTCATACCAGGGCACGCCGACCCTGCCCGCCTTACGGAAAGGCGCATAAATGATCAGCCCCAGTGCCGTGCCCCAGCCGACATGGATTGCGCGGAACAGCAGCGGCTCGAGCGAATAGACATTGAGCACGTAGAGATGGAATACCGTGAAACCAACGCACAGTACCGCCAGCAGCAAGGTCTCCCAGCGGTGCAGCAGACGCCGGTTGCCGCTGAACTCCTCGTCCGGTATCAGCGGCTTGACGGTTTCTTCTGCAGCGTGCGCGGTGCTCATGCCTTATCCCCTCCGGATAAAAAAAACCGCACTGTGCTTGCGCGCAGTGCGGCCTTCTGCAAACTGACGATCAACCCTTGTACTCCGGCGGAATCAGGTGTTTCGGCACGTTGATGCCTTTTTCCTTGAAATAACGAATCGCACCCGGATGGAACGGCAGGAAGCCGTTACGGTTCCAGTTGGCGAGCAGCGTTTCCTTGGATGCGGCATGGCCCTTGATCATCTGCGGATTGTTTTCCAATACCGCCTTGACCACGGCATATACCAGATCTTCGGCTACGTCCTTGTTTGCGATCGCGAAATTGTAAAGGCCAACCGTCTTGTGATCTTCGGTAAGCGACTTGTAAGTACCTTTGGGAATCACGGAATCGGAAAGTTCGGGCATTGCAGCCTTCAGCTTCTTGATTTCGTCGGCGCTGAACGTGAAGAAACGCACCTTGTTGGTGGTTTCCAGTTCCGAATACACGGGGATCGGCACACCCGCACAGAACGGGAACGCATCAATCAGGCCGTCCTGCAGCCCTGTGCCCATGTCCGAAGCCTGGCCATTCTGGATCGTGGTATTGATGCCCAGTGCCTTGAACATCAGCGGGAAGTAGGTTCCGCAGGTGCCGGCGCGCGGACCGATGCCGGATTTTTTGCCGTTCAGGTCATTGACCGACTTGACCGGGCTTTTCTCGAGCGTCACGAAATGGAACGGCGTGTCGTACATCGGGAACATCGCACGGATGTTGCGGTACTGCTTGCCCTGCGTCCATGCCTCCTTGCCTTCCCAGGCCTGCAGCGCGATACCCATCGTGGTCATGCCGAAATCAACCTGCTTGGACTCGGTCAGGATGATGTTCTGGTTCGGTCCCTGGGTCTGCTGGGTGCTGATGTTGGTGCCGAGCTTTTCATTGACCAGGCTGGCCCACACCTGGCCGTAGACAAAGTACAGGCCGCCGACCGAGGCGGTGCCCAGTGTCAGGTTTTTCGGCCAGCTCGGATTCGGTTTTGCCTGCGCAAAGGCACCGGTGGCTCCGGCAGCAAACGTCAGACCAGTGATCGCGGCGAGCGCGAACTTCGTTACCTGTGAAAATTTCATTGTTATCATCCTCGCATTGGGTCGTTAAGAATTTCAGGATGGCTCCCCTGCGGATTGCGGGAAGTTGTTCTCATCCTGTGGACCAACAAAGTCAGAGTAACAAAGCCCCCCGGGTTTGGCAAACCCGTGCCCGCGCACCGTTCGAGGGCAAACCACGGAAACTTCAGGGGAACATCAATCAGTCGGGCACCCAGACGGGCAGCATGCCGGATTCACCCGGAGTGGCTTGAAATTTCGCATCGATCCCCAGCCCGGGTACCGCCGCAAGCTCGCCATCCAGGTAAAGAAATGGCAGCCGCTCGCGCAGCCAGGGCGGCATCGCCGCTTCCTGCAGCAGGTTGCGCACCGTGCGCTGCCGCCCGCCCGGCGCCGGTCGCAGCGTTTCCCCGCCCCGCCTCACCCGCACCACCAGCGCGCCCGGGCGTAGCGCATCCGCGGCAATCCCCTCGCCAGTACTGAGTACCAGCCGCAGCGATCCGCCGAGCTGCGGCAAGGCCAGCACACCACGGCCGTTCCATGCCAGTTCAAAGGTTGCCGCCAGCCTTGGCAGCGGCCGCAGGATGTACAGCGCATCCTGGAATCGCCGCAGCCCGACACCGTCCAGTTCAACCTGGACCCGCGCATCAGCCCGCGCCGTGAGCGCCTGTCGCAGCAATTCCTCCAGCCGATCGGCGTCCGGCATCACCACATCATTGCAGCGCAGGAAATAACGCAGGGCATTGCGCGCGCGATGCGGCGCCAGCGGCCTGAGCAGTGCCAGCGGCAGGCTCCGGATGCCGCCTGCCGCACCAAGATCCTGCGCAGCCAGGGCATCGAGCAGATCAGAGGCTTCGGCCTGATGCCGGGCGGCTCTTGCCAGCGTCGCGCCGGCCCCCGGTACTTTGCGTTCGATGACCGGCATCACCTGATGGCGCAGGAAATTGCGCAGATAAGCCGGATCCCGGTTGCTGTCGTCTTCCACCCATTGCAACCGGTAACGCCGCGCATACGCGGCGATGGTCTTGCGCGGCACACCCAACAGCGGTCGCAGTAGCGGCGGCATGCCTGTCGCGGCGGCGCGCAGTACCGGCATCGCGGCCAGACCGCGCGGGCCGGCACCGCGCAGCAGCTGCAGCAGCACGGTCTCCGCCTGATCGTCGCGGTTGTGCGCCAGCACCAGCACGTCGGCTCCGCAGCTGGCGAACACCGCATAACGCGCCCTGCGCGCCGCCGCTTCCGTGCTGTTGCCGCGCGGCACATCGACTTTGACCACGCGCAGCTTTACGCCGAGATCACGGCAAAGGCGGTGGCAAAACGCAGCCCAGCGCCCCGCATGCGGACTGATCCGGTGATTGACATGGATTACGGAAATGCGCGCCGGCGCAATGCGCAGGCGGCGCAGCAGCACATGCAGCAGCACCACGGAATCAATGCCGCCGCTCAAACCTACAGCAAGGGTCGCGCCACGGGGAATATCCCGCTGCACAATGCCGCGGACCTGATCCGCCAGGATGTCCATCAGCGGAAGCAGTAACGGAAAAGCCGTCGAACTCCGCCGCGGTTCATGGCGCAGCACACATCTCAGCGGCTTTCCGCTTCCTTGAACTGGCCATAATCCATCAGCCGCGCAAAACGCGCCTCAGCCAGCTTGTCAAGCGGCAGGTCGCGCAGCTGCCGCCAGCTTTCCTGCAGTGCTTTTTTCAGCGACTGCATCATCGCGTCGTAGTCGCGATGCGCGCCGCCCAGGGGTTCCGGGATGATCTTGTCGATCAAGCCCAGTGTTTTCAGGCGGGTCGCGGTGATACCCAGCGTTTCCGCGGCATCCGGCGCTCTTTCAGCACTTTTCCACAAAATCGATGCACAGCCCTCCGGCGAGATCACCGAATACGTCGAGTACTGCAGCATCAGGGTCACATCACCGACGGCGATGGCCAGCGCGCCACCCGAACCGCCCTCGCCGATCACCGTGCAGAGTACCGGCGTTTTTAATGCCGCCATCGCATACAGGTTGCGGCCGATGGCTTCCGACTGGCCGCGCTCCTCAGCGCCGACGCCGGGATAAGCGCCGGGCGTGTCGATGAAGGTAAACACCGGCACGCCGAATTTTTCCGCGAGTTTCATCAGGCGCAGCGCCTTGCGATAACCCTCGGGCCGCGGCATGCCGAAATTGCGGTAAATCTTGTCCTTGGTGTCGCGCCCCTTCTGGTGCCCGATCACCACCACGGTCTGGCCGCCGAAACGCGCCATGCCGCCGACAATCGCTGGATCATCCGCATACACACGATCGCCGTGCATTTCCTCGAAATCGGTGAACAGGCCGTTGATGTAGTCCAGCGTGTACGGCCGCTGCGGATGGCGCGCCACCTGCGAAATCTGCCAGGCATTGAGCTTCGAATAAATCTCCTTGGTCAGGCCCTGGCTTTTTTTCTGCAGCCGCGAAATTTCTTCCGAAATGTCCAGCGCCGAATCGTCCTGCACAAAGCGCAGTTCTTCGATCTTGGTTTCCAGATCGGCGATCGGCTGCTCGAATTCGAGGAATGTCGTTTTCATGGGGCGAAATGATACAGGATAGCGTCGCCACCGGCGCGCGCAGCGCGCCGGCAATCATCACCACTTCAGGGACGCAGATGCTGCGCGAAAAACGCCGCGGCGCGGCGCTGCGTATCCTGCAGCGCCAACCGGTTCGGTTCATGGCTTTGTTTGGTCTTGCCGGGATCGTCGTACGAATGGTGTGCGCCGTCGTACCAGACAAATTCAAGACCGGCACTGTGGCCGCGGATTTTTTCCGCGAACGTCCTGCACACCACCGGTGACACCTCGTCATCATTCTCGGCAACCATGATCAGCAACGGCGCATAAGATGTATAACCGGGTTCCGCCGCCTGTGCTCGACAGCTCGGATATTGCGCAATCGCTGCACGGAAACCGCTCGCCGGATTCTGCAGCCCGGGTGGCCGCGGCCCGAGCGCAGCCAGCACCGTCATGCCGCCGTTGGACCAGCCCTGCACGCCGATGCGGTCCGGCGCGACATCACTGCGGCTGCGCAGATACGCCAATGCGCCGTAGGCATCCAGCGGACGCACCGACTGTTCGCTGACTTCCAGCGGCCGGCTGTCGTAGGAATGTTTGGCAAAACCGGCGGCGTAGCCGCGCGGCCCGAAACTGTCGACATGGATGGCGACGTAACCGCGCGCCGCCCAGAAATGGCCCCACATTTTGTGCCGCATGGTCAGCGCATCGGCGTTGTACTGCCCGGGTTTCAGCGTCGAATAGGATCCGGCCCGGCCATGCAGCATCACCACCGCGGGATGGGGCCCCGCTGTCGCCGGCGCGAACACATAAGCGGTGAGTTTGGTCTTGCCGTCGGCGCTCATGAAAGTCACCGTGTCCGGCGTCGCCGCCACCGCGGTGCCCGCCAGCCATGCGCCGAGAAAAAACAGTAACCATTTGTTTTTATTCATTATTTTTAGCCGGCGGTTTGCGTAACCCAGTAGAGTCCCTGCGCATCATGGTCGCGGCGATGCCCAGCAGCACGGCATCCAGCCAGAACACCGGCACCATGCCGAAAGCCGCGCTCAGTGAGCCGAACACAAAAGGCACCAGCACTTCCGTACCCTTGTTGACCATCTGGCGCAGGCCCATCGCCTCGCCGGAGCGTCCCGCCGGCGCGCGGTTGTAGGCCAGCATCATCGACAGCGGACTGCCGCAGCCCAGTCCCATGCCCAACACAAACGAAATCGCGAACAGCGTCGCGAAACCGGTCACGAACGGAAACACCAGGCAGACTCCCGTCGCCAGCACCAGTGACATCGCCAGCAACTGCTCCTCCCCCAACCGTTTCACCAGATGCGGCATCACCGCACGCACGATCAGCAGCGCCAGGCCGAATGCGCCGAGGATCATGCCGATTTCGGATGCACTCATGCCAATGCTGTGGCCGTAAATCGGCAGCAGCAGGTTGTAGAGCTCCAACGCGGTTTCGATGATGCCCGCGGTGATCAGCGCGCGGCGCAGAGGCTGGTTGCGCACCAGGTCACTGACGCGGTGGGTGGCCTTCTCTGCCTTGCTGACCCTGGCATGCGCGGTTTTCGGCAACCATCCTGACCAAAGACCCAGCAACAACACCGGCACCACCGGCAGCGCCGCCAAAATGGCAAATGTTTCGCGATGGCCCACCGCATCGATCAGGAAACCCGCCGAGGTCGGGCCGAGCAGCGCGGTCATGCCGATGCCGAGGCTGAACCAGCTGTAGTTTTTGGTGCGGTCGTGACCTTCGGCAAGCGCGCCGATCAGGTGCTGCACGGCGACCGTGTAGAAAATGTAGCAAAAACCGATCAGTGCGGCCGCGATATACAGCGCCTCCAGCCGGAACACCAGAAACGGCAGCGCCAGCCCGCCCAGCAGGCCGATCGTGCCGTAGAGCATCGGCCGGCGAAAGCCGATACGGTCGGAAATCTTTCCCGCAAAAACCGACAGCAGCAGCGGAAACAATGCGTAGGTGGAAAACAGCATTCCGACGAAAAACTCGTTGGCGCCCAGTTCCAGTGCCGACAGCGACATCAGCACCTTGCTGCCCTTGTAGGCAGTGTGCGTCAGGATGCTGAGCAGAACGATGCGGAAGATTGGTAGTACAGTCGGGAGCACGGTAGGAAGCCCAGGGGCGCGGTCATCCCGGCGACGAACGCAGAATCCGGCCAGCGCGGCCAAATGGCGGAATCCGCATCACGACGCCAGAATCTTCTTGTTGAAAGAAAGCGGTGGCGTGTATTTTATCGCAACCTCATCCCGCAGAGCCCTGTATCTATCCCTGCACTCTCCATCCTCTGCACTCATCCCTCAAACGGAAGTCCCATGAAAATCCAGAATATCGGCGTTGTCAGTCCCGGCGACATGGGTCAGGCGGTCGCCCAGACCCTCAAGAGCAGCGGCTTTGCCGTCCACACCGCACTCGACGGACGCAGCGCGCGCACCAAAACCCTCGCCCGCGACGCCGGACTCAATGACTGCGGCTCCATGCAGAAGCTGGTCGCCAACTGCGATGTCATCCTGTCGATACTCAATCCTGCCGCCGCCGTCGATAATGCGCGCGCAGCAGCAGCCGCGATGCAGGCCACGGGCAAGCGTTGCACATTTGTTGACTGCAACGCCATCGCACCGCAGACCGCTCATGAAATTGACGCCATCATCCGCGCCGCCGGCGGCGAATGCATCGACGCCGGCATCATCGGTCCGCCGCCGCGCGGCAAGTCGAGCATGCGCATGTATGTCTCGGGACCCAAGGCCGCAGAACTGGAGCAGTTGTCCAGCGCTGGCATCAAGGTCCGGGTGATGAGCGAGCGCATCGGTGACGCCTCCGCCATCAAGATGTGTTACGCCTCATACACCAAGGGCGCCGTTGCCCTGGGCGTCGAAATGCTGATGGCGGCACGCCGCCTCGGCGTCGATGCAGCACTTGACCGCGAATTGCAGGAAAGCGCCGCCGACAACCGCCAGTGGGTGCTGAGCCGCACCACGGTCATGCCGCCCAAGGCCTACCGCTGGGTGCCGGAAATGCTCGAAATCGCCAAAACCTTTGAAGGTGCCGGTATGACGCCGCGCATCCTGCTCGGCGCCGCCGACATGTACGAAATGATCGCGCACACGGCGCTGGGTAAGGAATCTCCCGAAGAGGCACGCGCCAAAGGCCGCGACGGCCAGACTGTCGTCAACGGCCTGGCGGACGGGATTTAAACGCGGGGCTCCGGATTAACAGCATCGAGGTTCGAGGCCCGAGGCCTGATACCTGATTGACGAGGGAGGCCCTAAACCCGGTACATCGACCGCCGGTCGCGGTGGAACTCGATGAATGGTCCGGGCCGGCCCATGCGGCTGTAACCGGGGCGGATTTCGCCCCGCACCTCGAGCATGATTTCACGGCGCACCACATGAATCTCTTCGCCGCTGGCGCGGGTGACAAAGGTGCCGTTGATGCTGTGATCCACCAGATAGAACTGGGTGCGCTCGACGCGGATCGTCGCATGACGCCGCGACACCAGGGTATCTTTCAACACCATTCCTGAATCAGGCGCCCGACCGATGGTCAGCATTGCATTCCAGTAATCGACGCGGCGCTCAAGCCCGGCCAGCAGCAGCACCATGCTGCCGATGTCCTGCGGGATGGTGCGGACGATGTTCAGATTGATGTTGGTGCGTTCCGTCAGATCATCGCGCCATTGCACTTCGCACACCGCGGTTTTGGCCAGGGTCGTTTTCAGCATGGCGTCAAAAATCGGCGTCATCGCATCCTGCCGTTCGCGGGCCATGTCTTTGGCCGTTTCCTCGGCGATCAGGATCTGCCCCGCCGTGGCGGCATCCGCCAGATAAGCGGCGACGTTGACGGTGTCGCCATAAACGTCATCGCTGCCGATCACCACCGGGCCAGTGTGGAGTCCGATACGAATCTGCAGTTTCTCGCCGGAGGGTTCCAGCACGGCCACCGCATGCTGCATCGCCACCGCCGCCTCGACCGCGCAATCGGCATCCGGAAACAGGCACATCACCGCGTCGCCCAGTGTCTTCACCAGCCGCCCCTGGTGGAGGGGTAGCACGGACTTCAATTCATTGATGACGACATTGATGACATGCAAGGCCGCAACGTCGCCGAGACGGCGATAGAGCGCGGTGCTTTCGACAACATCGGCAAACAGTACCGCGAGGTGATCGGTTTTATCCGGCATGGCCATTCGGCGATTGTATTAAATTCAGCGGCACTTTGTGTCACAACATGCCCTGCCGGCAAAAATTTTCGCGCATCGACAAACCCATGGCAAAGGCCCACAATCTCCGATGACAATCATCAAGGAATCGCCGTGAAAGAATCACCGTGAGTACAGCATCCGACACCAAAAACATGGCACTGTTCTGCGACTTCGAAAACGTCGCGCTGGGCGTGCGTGAAGCCAAATACCCCGACTTCGACATCAAGAAGGTCCTGGAACGCCTGCTGCTCAAGGGCGACATCGTCGTCAAAAAAGCCTATTGCGACTGGGAACGTTACCGCGAATTCAAAAAACCGATGCACGAAGCAGCCTTCGAGCTGATCGAAATCCCGCATACACGCATGTCGGGCAAAAATTCCGCCGACATCCGCATGGTCGTCGATGCACTGGACCTCTGCTACACCAAGGCACATGTCGACACCTTCGTCATCATCAGCGGTGACTCCGACTTTTCACCGCTGGTGTCCAAGCTGCGCGAAAACAACAAGGTGGTGATCGGTGTCGGCGTCAAGCAGTCGACTTCCGAACTGCTGACCAACAATTGTGATGAATTCATTTTTTACGACGACCTCGCCCGCGAAAAAGCCAAAAAACAGCAAAGCCCGAAAAAACCCGTCGCTGCTCCTGCGGCAAAAGCCGGCAGCAAGGAAGCCTCGGACAAGGACAGCGGTGACAAAAAAACCAAGGGGCTGGATCTGGTGATGGAAACCATCGAAGAGCTGTTTGCGGAACGTGGCGACAATATCTGGTCTTCGCATCTCAAGCAGGTGCTCACGCGACGTCATCCTGGTTTCAATGAAAGTTATTACGGTTTCCGCAACCTCCGCCAGTTGCTCGATGAAGCCCAGGCGCGCAAGCTGCTGAAGCTGGAGCCCGACGAAAAATCCGGCAATGTCTCCATCAAAAGCTTCACCCCGGATAACTGAACGTCCTGAATTTCTGAACGTCCTGATTTTCTGAACGTCTCCACCCGACTGCGGTCTCATGAGTTCAAGGAGACCCGCCCCATCATGGACCAATCGCAAGATCCCCAAAACCCCCAAAACCCGCATATGCGCTTCACCACCCGCCCGCAGGCCGGACTGCTTGAGCGCATCGTGTTTTTCGCGCTGGGCCTGGTGGTCTTGGTCGCCGCATTCTTTTTCATCGGTATCGCGCTGATCGCCGGCGCCATCCTTGCCGGCGTATTTCTGATCCGGCTGTGGTGGCTCAAACGCAAATTGCAGCGCGCGCATCAGGACAGTTATGTCGAAGGTGAATACACCGTCATCGAAACCGCGATCACCGACCAGCGTCCGCCGACGGGAAAATAATCCCGCTCACGAATTGCATCGTAAGTATTTGTTTTAATTAACTATTTTTGATGCCGGCGCCCGCCACCTTGGCCTGGGTGCGGACATCAAAACGCTCGACGTTGACGATGATGCGTTCGTGGCTGCCCTCGCCGATACGCTCCACCGCGTCTTCGGCCCACACCCGGAACGTCAGCTTGCGCCCTTCGACCTTGCTGACTTCAGCATGCGCCACCACACGCATGCCCACCGGCGTTGCCGCGGTATGGCTGACATCGAGTCGGGTGCCCACCGTCTGGTGACCGGGCGGCAGCAAACCCTCCACCGCATTCAGCGCCGCCTCTTCCAGCAGCATCACCAGCACCGGGGTCGCCAGCACCTTGATCTTGCCGCTGCCGACATGTGGCGCGGTGTCACGTGTGCCGACCATGATTTCTGTGGATCCGTGCAGGCCCGGTTTCATGGCATCAATGGTCATGTGGCGCTTTCATTGCGGATGGCCTCATTGTGGACGACGACAGGCCGATGTTACATTGAATCGCCACGGCCAGAAGACAGGTGTCGGGCCCACAGAGAGGAACAGAATCCGCCATGCGTCTGGGATATTTCACAATGCCGCTGCATCCAGCGGAACGCCCGCCCGCCGTCACGCTGCAGGAAGACCGCGAAGCCATCATCCTCGCCGACCGGCTGGGGTTTTACGACGCTTTTGTCGGTGAACACCTGACTGAACCCTCGGAAAACGTCACCAACAGTTTCATTTTCCTGGCGACGCTGATCCATCACACGCAGAGCATCAAACTCGCCACCGGCACCTCCAACCTGTCGCACTCGCACCCGACGCTGATCGCCGCGCACGCGGCGATGTTCGACCACCTCGCGCAGGGCCGCTTCATTTTCGGCGTCAGTCCGGGCGCGCTGCCATCGGATGCCGAGGCACTGGGCATGCTTGCGGAAGACCGCAACAAGCTGTTCGCCGAAGCGATGGACGTGATCCTCGCCATCTGGGAGCGCGATGTGCCCTATGACATCGACCTGCCCGGCAACCGCTTCAAGGTCACCACCGCCACCACGCAGAACACCGCCATCGGTCGTGGCCGGATGTACAAACCGTACCAGCAGCCGCGCCCGGAAATTGTCGGCACCGTGGTCGCGCCCGGCTCCAAAGGCGTCATCGCCATGGGTGAACGTGACTTCCACCCGCTATCGGCGAATTTCCTGCTGTCGCAATACCTGCCCTCGCACTGGAGCAATTACGCCGAGGGCAAACAACGCGCCGGCCAGATTGCCGATCCGGCGGACTGGCGCATCGCCCGGACCATCTTTGTCGCCGATGACGAAAAAACGGCACGCCGTTATGCACTGACAGACAGCGCCAGCCCCTATCGTTATTACTGGGACCTGCTGCTCCGAAAAATGCTGATCTCGAAACGCCACGCCATCTTCAAGACTCATCCGCAGCAGGACGACCGCGAACTGACCGTCGATTACATGGTGGAGAAACTGGTGATTTGCGGCAATCCGGACCAGGTCGCGGAAAAAATCCTCGCCTTGCGCGAACAAACCGGCGACTTTGGTGAAATTGTCTATGCCGGCATGGACTGGGTGGATCCGGCGCTGGCCAAACGTTCGATCGAACTGATGGCGGAAAAAGTAATGCCGCAGGTCAATGCGGCAATCAGCCGGTCACAGCGGCAGGCCGCCGCCTGACCGGTTTTTATCAACGTTGAGGGCCGCGCTCAGCGTAAATATTCGCGGATGTATTTTTTGTAGTCTTCGCCGAACACCAGCGCGTCCATATCTTTCGCTGACGCGATCCTGTCTTTCAAGTCGGCCGCAGTGCCGCCGCCATGGAAATGGGCGTAGACCTCGCGCAACGCCTTCACCGCCGCGGCGACCGGCTGATGACCCTGCAGCAATACCCGCGCACCGGCTTTGGCGAATTCTTCGCGCGTCGCCGTCGTCTTGCCCGGGCCGACGATCACCGGCAGATTCGACGCGTCACGCACCGCTTTGACCTGCTCCGCGGTTTCGATGCCAATAATGAATATGCAGTCGACGCCGCAAGCCGCGTAGGCCTTGACCCGCTCCACGGTTTTTTCAGTGCCTTCAACTTTCAGTGCTGCGGTGCGACCGGCAATCACCGTCGATGGGTCACGCCGCGCGGCCACGGCGGCTTTTAATTTGCCGACCATCTCGCCGACGGAAATCAGTTCGTCCTTGCCTTCGGGCTGCTGATAACGGATCGGCAGCGAGGTATCCTCGATGCTCATCGCCGACACCCCCGCGTGTTCCAGCTCCTCCACCGTACGCATCACATTCAGCGCATTGCCGTAACCGTGGTCGGCATCGACCAGCAGGCTCAGGTCGCTGACCCGCATCATGCGCCGCACCTGGTCGGCGAAATCGGTCAGCGTCAGCACAATCAGGTCGGGCGCGGCGAGGGTGGTATTGGACGACACGGAGCCGGCGAGAATGCCGAGCTTGTAGCCGACACTTTCCGCCACACGCGCAGACAGCGGGTCATACACGCTGGCCGGTGACAGGCATTCGCTGCCATTGAGGATGGCGCGGAAACGTTTGCGTTGTTCAGTGTGGCGCAGGTGACTCATTCGGTTCTCCCCGTCAATATGAAAAAGGCCCGCGATAAGAATCGCGGGCCTTGGTGCAACTGGCGCGGCCGGAGGGATTCGAACCCCCTACCCCTTGGTTCGTAGCTACTGCTTTATTTGCAGACAATTGTTTTTAATAGTTTATTTTACCGCCGACTGTTGCCAATTATACTCCACTGCGCTGTATAGCGCCTAACAGTACCGTTGCAAAAGCGTTGCAGGCTTTATTGCATCAAAGAGCAGACTCTGAATTTAATGTCTTTAACGAAGTTTGAATCGCCCCCGGTTTTCTAGCCCTTGGCAAGTCTCTCGAAATACTGCTTTTCGTAGTTTTCCAGCAATAGCCCCTTCATGTAAAAGCGTGCCTCATCAGGGTAACCTTGTATCCGTAAGTCGACCACATTACTATTACCAGATGCTTTTCTCCCGCAACCTCCGCAAATGGCTCACCGCCTGCACCCTCGGCTTCATGCTGCTGGCGCAGCAGTCGGTCGCGGCCTATGCCTGCCCGGCAAACCTGCAGGACATGGCCCGGGCTGCGGCGGCGATGCCGGATTGCGAGGACAGCGCCACGATTTCTGCGCTGTGCCTGAAACATTGCGAAGCAGGCAGCGAAGCTGCCGGGCAAGCCGATGTCGCATGGACGGCCATTGCTGCGCCTGTATTGCATTATTTCGTGGTTCAAACCGTGATTGCGCCCCCCGCAATCGATGTCCGGCAGCACCATCTCGCTTACGCCCCATCCCCGCCGCTGATTGTGCGGCTGCAACGCTTCCTGATCTGATCCTCCGCGCAGTGGATTGACGGTGGCCGCCTTGCGGCCGCCGGACATTGTCACGCGGAGGATTTATGCGTAATCGTTTTTCTGTATCAGCAGCAGCAGTACTGTTCATACTCGTTACATCCAACTTGCCGTTATCGGCGCAAGCCGCGGCGCCCCTCAGCATCACTGAAGCGCTGGCCATCGCCGACCGGGATTCTTCCCTGCTCGCTGCACAGCGTTCAGCAATATCCGCAGCCGGGGAGATGACGGCATCGGCTCGCGAACTGCCCGATCCAAAACTGAAATTCGGCATCGACAATCTGCCTGCGGACGGCCCTGACCGCTACAGCCTGACGCGCGATTTCATGACCATGCGCAAAATCGGTGTGGCGCAGGAGTTCGTCCGCGGCGAAAAGCGCGAAATCAAGGGCCGGCGCGCGGAGAATGAATTGCAGCGGGAGCAGGCCATGCTCGGCGACGCGCGGGCCGCTCTGCGGCGTGACGTCGCGCAGGCATGGATCGAACGCTATTTTGCCGAACGCATGGCAAAAATCGTTGACGAGCAATACGCGGAAACGGATCTGCAGCGGGAGTCCCTGCAGACGGGATTGCGCGCCGGAAAAGCGCAAGCCGCGGACCTGCTCGCGGTGCAGGTCAACCTGCAATCGCTGCTCGACCGCCGCGCCGAATACCGGCGACAGGCGGCTCGCGCCACCGCCCTGCTGTCGCGCTGGCTGGGCGCGGAAAGCGCGCGGCCGCTGGCCGCGCTGCCCACCCGCCTGCTCCCGGCGCAGCACCGCGATGTCGCGACCCATGCGGAAAATCATCCACATCTGCAAACGCTGGAACGACAGATTGATGTCGCGCGCAACGATGCCGCACTGGCCCGGGCCGCGAACAAGCCGGACTGGGGTCTCGAAGTGGCTTACGCCCAGCGCGGACCGCAGTACTCCAACATGCTCTCGGTGCAGGTCTCGATCGACCTGCCGCTGTTCCAGGCCAACCGGCAGGATCGCAGTGTCGCGGCGAAAATGGCCCAAGTGGAGCAGGCGCGCGCCTTGAAGGAAGAAGCGCTGCGCCAGTATCTGGCGGAAGC
>JAIETP010000023.1 GCA_019744975.1 Burkholderiales bacterium | reverse complement strand
TCATGGCGTTGTTCATGTGGGTGGTGGACAGCATCCTGTTGTTGATCGTCAAAAAGCTGATTGGCGGGGAATGATGAGCAAGAAATGGTATGTCGTGCACGCGTATTCGGGCTTTGAAAAAAGCGTGCAGCGCGCCCTCGTCGACCGCATCCGCCGTGCCGGCATGGAAGAGCAGTTCGGGCAGATTCTGGTGCCGGTCGAGGAAGTGGTTGAGATGAAGGGCGGCCAGAAGAGCATCAGCGAGCGCAAGTTTTTTCCGGGCTACGTGCTGGTCGAGATGGAAATGACCGACGAGTCCTGGCACCTGATCAAGAACACCGCGAAGGTCACCGGGTTTGTCGGTGGCACCGCCACCAAGCCGACGCCGATCTCGGAAAAGGAAGTGCAGAACATCCTGAACCAGATTCAGGAGGGCGTGGAGAAGCCCCGGCCCAAGGTGCTGTTCGAGGTGGGCGAGGCAGTACGCGTCAAGGATGGTCCGTTTGCTGATTTTCACGGCAACGTGGAAGACGTCAATTACGACAAGAGCAAGCTGCGCGTGTCGGTAACGATTTTTGGCCGCTCGACCCCGGTCGAGCTGGATTTTGGCCAGGTCGAAAAGGCCTGACCTCGATCTGTTGTTACGTTGTTAATTACCCCGGGGAGGGGCGCATCTGTTGATGCAACCCCGTTTGGACCCGCAAGGAGAGTGTAAATGGCAAAGAAAGTAGTTGGTTTCATCAAGCTGCAGGTGCCGGCAGGCAAGGCGAATCCCTCGCCGCCCATCGGCCCGGCACTCGGCCAGCGCGGCCTGAACATCATGGAATTCTGCAAGGCGTTCAACGCCGCAACGCAGAAAATGGAGGCCGGCCTGCCGGTACCCGTGGTGATCACCGCCTACCAGGACAAGAGCTTCACCTTCATCATGAAAACGACGCCCGCGTCGATTCTGATCAAGAAGGCAGCGAAGATCGAAAGCGGCAGCAAACGCCCGAATTCAGACAAGGTGGGGCGCATCACGCGTGCGCAGGTTGAGGAAATCGCCAAGGCGAAAATGCCCGACTTGACCGCAGCCGACCTGGCTGCAGCAGTGCGTACCATCGCCGGCAGCGCCCGCAGCATGGGCGTCGAAGTGGAGGGTGTCTGACATGGCCAACGTTTCCAAACGCTACAAAGCGGTGCGCAGCAAGGTCAACCGCGACAAGCTGTATGCGCTGAAAGATGCGCTGCAACTGGTCAAGGAAAGCGCCACCGCCAAATTCAACGAGGCGGTCGATGTCGCGATCAATCTCGGCATTGACGCCAAGAAATCCGACCAGAACGTGCGCGGTTCCGTGGTGCTGCCGCAAGGCACCGGCAAGACCGTGCGGGTCGCCGTGTTCGCGCAGGGCGAAAAGGCCCAGCAGGCGAAAGACGCCGGCGCCGACCTGGTTGGTTTTGATGACCTGGCTGCCGAGATCAAGGGCGGCAAGATGGATTTTGACGTGGTAATCGCCACCCCGGACGCCATGCGCGTGGTTGGCCAACTGGGCCAGATCCTCGGCCCGCGCGGCCTGATGCCGAACCCGAAAGTGGGTACGGTGACCCAGGACGTGACGCTGGCGGTAAAAAACGCCAAGGCCGGTCAGGTGCAATACCGTGCCGACAAAGCCGGCATCGTGCAATGCACGATCGGGCGCGCTTCATTCACCGTCGATGCGCTGGAAGAGAATCTCCGCGCTCTGGTCGAAGCGGTGAACAAATCGCGTCCGGCGGGGACCAAGGGCATCTACCTGCGCAAGGTGGCGGTCTCGAGCACCATGGGTCCCGGCGTGCGCGTCGATCAGTCGAGCTTCGCGCAACAGCAGCAATAATTTCAAGCCCCTGCGCGAGAGCGCAGGGCAGTAACTTTGGGCCGCCGGCGGTGCATTGCCGGCGGGTTGTCAAAGACCGTAGGCACCGAGAGGTTTAATTTTTGGAAGAAGGCCGCAGGCGACTGCCGGTGGCCGGACGCTGAAGTCTACGCAGACGGTGTGCCCGAAACAGGTCAAACATGTTCATGTCTGGCTCCTGGATCAGTCGCCGTGTAACAAGCGGTGGGTACGGAACAAAGAAGCGTGAATGGAGCGCCGTATTTTGGTGATTTGTGCGGTGATTGGTTCAAGCTTCCCGTTCAGTGTCCGCTGGTTATCGTTTAACGTTTAACGGAGAACGACTTTGAGTCTTAATCTGGAGCAGAAGCAAGCGGTGGTGGCCGAAGTGAGCGCGAAGGTTGCGCAAGCCCAGGCTATCGTACTCGCCGAGTACCGCAGCCTGCCCGTGGAAGCCATGACCGATTTGCGCAAAAAAGCGCGCGAATCGGGCGTGTATTTCCGCGTTCTGAAGAATACCTTGGCGCGCCGCGCCGTTGCCGAGACGCCGTTTAAAGCTTTGGCCGACCAGATGGTCGGACCGCTGGCCTACGGTATTTCGAGCGACCCGGTGGCTGCCGCCAAGTTGCTGCACGAGTTCTCCAAGGGGAACGAGAAGCTGGTGATCAAGGGCGGCGCGATGCCGAACGTCATGATGAGTGCCAAGGAAATTGCGGTGCTCGCCAAGATGCCCAGTCGCCAGGAATTGCTCGCCACCCTGCTGGGAACCATGCAGGCCCCTGTCGCGAAATTTGTTCGTACCCTCAACGAGGTGCCGACCAAATTCGTGCGCGGGCTTGCCGCCGTGCGGGATCAGAAAGAAAAGCAGGCGGCGTAATCACGCTTTCGGGCGCGATTGCCGCGATACGGTAACTTATTGTTTTTATTAAACTTTTAAGTATTCAGGAGATAGACATGGCTGTTGCCAAAGCAGAAATCCTCGACGCAGTTGCAAATCTGACCGTGCTCGAGCTGTCCCAGCTGATCAAGGACATGGAAGAGAAGTTCGGCGTATCGGCTGCCGCCGCCGCTGTTGCCGTTGCGGCCCCTGCCGCCGGTGGCGCTGCTGCTGCCGAAGAAAAAACCGAGTTCACGGTCAATCTGACCAGCTCGGGTGCCAACAAGGTCAACGTCATCAAGGTGGTGCGTGCGGTTACCGGCCTCGGCTTGAAAGAAGCCAAGGATCTGGTGGACGGCGCGCCGAAGGCCGTCAAGGAAGGTGTTTCGAAGGCTGATGCCGATGCCATCCTCAAGCAGATCGTTGAGGCCGGCGGCACCGCTGAAATCAAGTAATTGCTGGAACTTGCGCCGGCCGGCGGTGACCCCGCCAGCCGGCGCCTTTTGACTGTTTTGCTGAAGGTTGAAAGTGGCAGGTCATAAATTCACGTCGCTGTTTGTGAATGCTTGTGATCTGCAACATTTGACTTTCTGACGCTGCCCCGGAGTGGACATGGCCTATTCATTCACCGAAAAGAAACGCATCCGCAAAAGTTTCGCCAAACGCGAGAGCGTGCTGCAGGTACCTTATCTGCTCACGACCCAGCTCGAATCGTTTGCGGCCTTCCTGCAGGAATTCACGCCGCCCAATGCGCGCAAGAATGAAGGCCTGCAGGCGGCGTTCACCAGCATATTTCCGATCGAGAGCCATTCGAAGAATGCGCGCCTCGAGTTCGTGAGTTATGTGCTGGGCATGCCGCCGTTCGACGTCAAGGAATGCCAGCAGCGCGGGTTGACCCTTGCAGCACCCCTGCGCGCCAAGGTGCGCCTGACGATCATGGACAAGGAAGCCTCCAAGCCCACGGTCAAGGAAGTGAAGGAACAGGAAGTCTACATGGGTGAAATTCCCCTGATGACGGTCACCGGTTCTTTCGTCATCAACGGTACTGAGCGCGTCATTGTGTCGCAGCTGCACCGTTCGCCGGGCGTGTTTTTCGAGCATGACCGCGGCAAGACCCATTCTTCCGGCAAGCTGCTGTTTTCGGCGCGGATCATTCCGTACCGCGGCTCATGGCTGGATTTTGAATACGACGCCAAGGACTACCTGTACTTCCGCGTTGACCGCCGCCGCAAGATGCCGGTGACGATCCTGCTGAAGGCGCTGGGTTACTCGTCCGAGCAGATCCTCAAGGAATTTTTCGTATTCGACACCTTCCACATCTCGAAGGGTGGCGTCGAGTTCGAACTGAAGCCGGAGCGCATGCGCGGCGAAACCGCACGTTTCGACATCACCGCCAAGGGTGGCAAGCTGATCGTCGCCAAGGACAAGCGGATCACCGTCAAACACGTTCGCGACATGGAGGCCGCCGGCCTGAAGCGCCTGGATGTGCCGGAAGATTTTGTGATCGGCCGCGCGCTGGCCTGCAACGTCATCGACAAGTCCACCGGTGAACTGGTGGCGAGTGCCAATGATGAGATCACGGAAGAGGTGCTGATCAAGCTGCGCGAAGCCGGCGTGGGCAGCGTCGAGACCATCTATACCAATGACCTCGACCAGGGGCCGTATATTTCACAAACGCTGCGTATCGACGAAACCGCCGATCAGTTGGCGGCGCAAGTCGCGATCTACCGCATGATGCGCCCCGGCGAGCCGCCGACCGAAGACGCGGTCAAAACCCTGTTTAACGGCCTGTTCTTCTCGGCCGACCGTTATGACCTGTCGGCCGTGGGCCGCATGAAATTCAACCGCCGCGTCGGCCGTTCCGAGCTGACCGGTGCCAGTACGCTGTCGCCGGATGACATCGTTGCGGTGATCCGCATCCTGGTGGAACTCCGCAACGGCAAGGGCGAAATCGACGACATTGATCACCTCGGCAACCGCCGTGTGCGTTCGGTGGGCGAACTGGCGGAAAACCAGTTCCGCGCCGGTCTGGTGCGTGTCGAGCGCGCGGTGCGCGAGCGTCTGTCGCAAGCCGAATCCGACAACCTGATGCCGCATGACCTGATCAACGCCAAGCCGGTTTCGGCGGCGATCCGCGAATTCTTCGGCTCCTCGCAGCTGTCGCAGTTCATGGACCAGACCAATCCGCTGTCAGAAATCACCCACAAGCGCCGCGTATCGGCCCTGGGACCGGGCGGCCTGACTCGGGAGCGCGCCGGCTTCGAGGTGCGTGACGTGCATCCGACGCATTACGGCCGCGTGTGCCCGATCGAGACGCCCGAAGGCCCGAACATCGGCCTGATCAATTCGCTGGCGATTTATGCACGGACCAACGAGTACGGCTTCCTTGAGACGCCTTACCGTCTGGTCAAGGACGGCAAGGTCAGCGACGAAATCCACTACCTGTCGGCGATTGAGGAAGGCAAGTTCGTAATTGCCCAGGCCAATGCCGCCCTCGACAAACACGGCAAATTTGCCGATGACCTGGTGTCCTGCCGCCATCACAATGAATTCGCGCTCTCGGCACCCGACCGCATCGAATACATGGACGTGGCGCCGGCGCAGGCCGTGTCGGTGGCTGCCTCGCTGATTCCGTTCCTGGAACACGACGACGCCAACCGCGCTTTGATGGGTTCGAACATGCAACGCCAGGCGGTTCCCTGCCTGCGCGCTGAAAAGCCGCTGGTCGGCACCGGCCTCGAGCGCACTGTTGCAGTGGACTCGGGCACGGCGGTGCAGGCGCGCCGCGGCGGCGTGGTCGATTACATTGATGCAGGTCGTATCGTGGTTCGCGTGAACGACGATGAAACCTCCGCCGGTGAAGTCGGCGTGGACATCTACAACCTGGTGAAATACCAGCGCTCGAACCAGAACACCAATATCAACCAGCGGCCGCTGGTCAAGGTGGGCGATCACATTGCCCGCGGCGACGTGGTGGCCGACGGCGCCTCGACCGACATGGGCGAACTGGCGCTGGGGCAGAACATGCTGGTCGCGTTCATGCCCTGGAACGGTTACAACTTCGAAGACTCGATCCTGATTTCGGAGCGTGTGGTTGCCGATGACCGCTTCACCTCGATCCACATCGAGGAATTGTCGGTGGTTGCCCGTGACACCAAGCTTGGCCCGGAGGAGATTACCCGCGACATTTCGAACCTGTCGGAGTCGCAACTGGGTCATCTCGACGAGTCCGGCATCATCCACATCGGCGCTGAAGTCGAGGCGGGCGACGTGCTTGTCGGCAAAGTGACGCCGAAGGGCGAAACCCAGCTGACGCCGGAAGAAAAACTGCTGCGCGCGATTTTCGGTGAAAAGGCCTCGGACGTGAAAGACACCAGCCTGCGCGTGCCTTCGGGCATGTCGGGTACGGTGATCGACGTGCAGGTGTTCACCCGCGAAGGCATTGAGCGCGACAAACGTGCCCAGCAGATCATCGACGACGAGCTGAAGCGCTACAAGAAAGACCTGGGCGACCAGTTGCGCATCGTCGAGAACGACGCATTCGAACGGCTGGAGCGTCTGCTGAACGGCAAGACCGCGAACGGCGGACCGAAGAAGATTGCCAAAGGCTCGAAAATCACCAAGGCCTACTTGGCCGAAGTCGAGCGTCACAGCTGGTTCGACATTCGCCTGGCGAACGAAGAATCCGCTGCGCAGATGGAGCAGATCAAGGAAAGCCTCGCGCAGACCAAACTGCAGTTCGACAAGAACTACGACGAGAAGAAGAAAAAGCTCACCAGCGGCGACGAATTGCCGCCGGGCGTGCAGAAAATGGTCAAGGTCTATCTGGCGGTGAAACGCCAGTTGCAGCCGGGTGACAAGATGGCGGGTCGCCACGGCAACAAGGGTGTCATTTCCAAGATCACCCCGATCGAAGACATGCCGCACATGGCCGATGGTACGCCGGTGGACATCGTCCTCAACCCGCTGGGCGTGCCTTCGCGGATGAACGTCGGCCAGATTCTGGAAACGCATCTGGGCTGGGCGGCCAAAGGCCTCGGTATCCGCATCGGCGAGATGCTGAAGGCACAGGTCAAGGCCGTCGAAATGCGCAAGATGCTCGACAGGATTTACAACACCAACGGCAAGCCGGTTGATCTGGACAAGCTGAAGGATGAGGAAGTCATCGAGCTGGCGACCAACCTGCGCAATGGCGTGCCCTTTGCCACGCCGGTGTTCGACGGCGCGACCGAGGTCGAGATCAAGCAGATGCTTGATCTGGCTTATCCCTCGGATGACGCGCACACGAAGAAACTCGGGTTTACTCCGGGCAAGACGCAGGTCACGCTGTACGACGGCCGCACCGGCGATCCCTTCGAGCGCCCGGTCACCGTCGGCTACATGCACATGCTGAAGTTGCATCACCTGGTTGACGACAAGATGCACGCGCGTTCCACCGGGCCGTACAGTCTGGTCACGCAGCAGCCTCTCGGCGGCAAGGCGCAGTTCGGCGGTCAGCGTTTTGGCGAGATGGAGGTGTGGGCGCTGGAAGCTTACGGCGCGGCCTACGTGCTGCAGGAAATGCTTACGGTCAAGTCGGACGACACCGAGGGCCGGCGCAAGGTCTACGAGTCCATCGTCAAGGGCGACCATCGCATCGAGGCCGGTATGCCGGAATCGTTCAACGTGCTGGTCAAGGAAATCCGCTCGCTGGCGATCGATATCGACCTCGATCACAACCGTTACTGATCTACCGAAACTGAAGAGAGTCCGGCGGGCGCAGCAGATTTTCCGCCGAAAGTGCAGTACAGACAGATTACCGTAGGAGTTTGCGATGAAAGCACTGCTTGATTTGTTCAAACAGGTTACGCAGGAAGAGGAATTTGACGCGATCAAGATCGGGTTAGCCTCGCCCGAGAAGATCCGTTCGTGGTCTTACGGGGAGGTCAAGAAGCCCGAGACCATCAACTACCGCACGTTCAAACCGGAACGTGACGGCCTCTTCTGCGCCAAGATTTTTGGACCGACCAAAGACTACGAGTGTCTGTGCGGCAAGTACAAGCGGCTGAAACACCGCGGCGTAATCTGCGAAAAATGCGGCGTCGAAGTGACGTTGTCGAAAGTGCGTCGCGAGCGGATGGGCCACATTGAACTGGCCAGCCCTGTCGCACACATCTGGTTCCTGAAATCACTGCCGTCGCGCCTGGGCATGGTGCTCGACATGACGCTGCGCGACATCGAACGCGTGCTTTATTTCGAAGCCTATGTGGTCACCGATCCCGGCATGACTCCGCTGAAGCGCTGCCAGCTGATGACGGAAGAGGATTACCTGGCCAAAGTCGAGGAATTCGGTGACGATTTCAGCGCGGCGATGGGTGCCGAGGGTGTGCGTTCGCTGCTGCGCAGCCTGGATCTGAGCCGGGAGATCGAAACGTGGCGCGCCGACCTCGAGGCCACCAGTTCCGAGACCAAGATCAAGAAAATCGCCAAGCGCCTGAAGGTGCTCGAAGCGTTCCAGAAATCCGGCATCAAACCGGACTGGATGGTGCTGGAAGTGCTGCCGGTACTGCCGCCGGAACTGCGTCCGCTGGTGCCGCTGGACGGCGGCCGTTTTGCGACTTCCGACCTGAATGACCTGTATCGCCGCGTGATCAACCGCAACAACCGGTTGAAGCGCCTGCTCGAGCTGAAGGCGCCGGAAATCATCGTGCGCAACGAGAAGCGCATGCTGCAGGAAGCGGTGGATTCGCTGCTCGACAACGGCCGTCGCGGCAAAGCGATGACCGGCGCCAACAAGCGTCCGCTGAAATCCCTGGCCGACATGATCAAGGGCAAGGGCGGTCGTTTCCGTCAGAACCTGCTGGGCAAACGCGTCGACTATTCGGGCCGTTCGGTCATCGTGGTCGGCCCGCAGCTGAAACTGCACCAGTGCGGTCTGCCGAAGAAAATGGCGCTGGAGCTGTTCAAACCCTACATCTTCAACAAACTCGAAGTCATGGGCCTGGCGACGACCATCAAGGCCGCCAAGCGCATGGTGGAGAGTGAAGAGCCGATCGTCTGGGACATCCTTGAAGAGGTGATTCGCGAGCACCCGGTGATGTTGAACCGGGCGCCGACTTTGCATCGCCTGGGTATCCAGGCGTTCGAGCCGGTATTGATCGAAGGCAAGGCGATCCAGCTGCATCCGCTGGTCTGCGCGGCATTCAACGCCGACTTCGACGGTGACCAGATGGCTGTTCACGTGCCGCTGTCACTGGAAGCGCAGATGGAAGCGCGCACGTTGATGCTGTCCTCGAACAACGTGCTGTCGCCGGCGAATGGCGATCCCATCATCGTGCCCTCGCAGGACATCGTGCTGGGTCTGTATTACACGACCCGCGAAAAGCTGGGGGCCCGCGGCGAAGATTCGAATTTCATCAACGTCTCCGAGGTTTCCCGTGCCTACGAAACCGGGCAGGTCGAGATCAGCGCGCGCATTCAGGTGCGGATCAAGGAAACGGATGTTGCCGAAGACGGCAGCAAACGCGAAAAACTGACGCGTTACCAGACTACGGTCGGCCGTGCCTTGCTGTCGGAAATACTGCCGCACGGATTGCCCTTCGAGGTCATCAACAAGGCGTTGAAAAAGAAGGAAATCTCGAAAATCATCAACGCCAGTTTCCGGCGCTGCGGTTTGCGCGAGACGGTGATTTTTGCCGACAAGCTGATGTACAACGGCTTCTCCATGGCGACTCGCGCGGGCCTGTCGATCGCCGTGAACGACATGCTGGTGCCGGTACAGAAGGATCACATCATCGGTGAGGCGGAAAAAGAGGTTCAGGAAATCGAGAAGCAGTACACCTCGGGCCTGGTTACGCAGGGCGAGCGTTACAACAAGGTGGTCGATATCTGGGGCCGCGCCGGTGACCTCGTCGCCAAGGCGATGATGGACCAGCTCGGCGTTGAGCCGGTTGTCGAGTGGGAGCCGAAGTCGCGTGAATGGCGCCCGCGCCTCGACAAGAAGGGCAATCCGGTGATGCAGGAATCCTTCAACTCGATTTACATGATGGCTGATTCCGGCGCGCGCGGTTCTGCTGCGCAGATCCGCCAGCTGGCGGGCATGCGCGGCCTGATGGCCAAGCCTGACGGCTCGATCATCGAGACGCCGATTACCGCGAATTTCCGCGAAGGCCTGAACGTGCTGCAGTACTTCATTTCGACGCACGGCGCGCGCAAGGGTCTGGCGGATACTGCCCTGAAAACCGCGAACTCCGGTTATCTGACGCGTCGTCTGGTCGACGTTACCCAGGATCTGGTGGTGACCGAGGACGATTGCGGCACGGATAACGGCGTGGTCATGAAGGCGCTGGTCGAGGGTGGCGAGGTGGTGGAAAGCCTGCGCGAACGCATCCTCGGGCGGGTTGCCGTGGCTGACGTCGTCAACGCGGAAACCGGCGCTACGCTGTATCCGGCCAACACGCTGCTCGACGAAGAAGTGGTCGATGCCATCGAGGCGGCAGGTATTGATGAAGTGAAAGTGCGCACTCCCCTGACCTGTGCGACCCGTTATGGCCTGTGCACGCGTTGCTACGGCCGTGACCTTGGCCGCGGTGCCGTGGTCAACATCGGTGAGGCGGTGGGTGTGATCGCAGCGCAGTCCATCGGCGAACCCGGCACCCAGCTGACGATGCGCACGTTCCACATCGGTGGCGCTGCTTCGCGTACTGCGGTGGTCAGCCAGGTTGAGGGCAAATCAGCCGGCGTGGTGCGTTATTCGGCCGGCATGCGTTATGTCTCGAACACCCGCGGTGAGCTGGTCGCGATCTCGCGCAACGGCGAAGTCATGATCCATGACGAAGCCAACCGCGAGCGTGAGCGTCACAAGGTTCCGTACGGCGCGCTGCTTACGGTTCGCGACGGTCAAACGGTCAAGCCGGGTCATGTGCTTGCGACCTGGGATCCGCATACCCGGCCGATCATTACCGAGTACGCCGGGCGGATCAAATTCGAGAACGTCGAGGAAGGTGTCACGGTCGCGAAGCAGATCGATGATGTTACCGGCCTCTCGACACTGGTCGTGGTTGATCCCAAACGGCGCGGCAGTGCGCAGGCCAAGGGTTTGCGCCCGCAGGTCAAGCTGCTGGATGCCAACAGCCAGGAAATCAAGCTGGCGGGTTCCGATCAGCTGGTCAACATTACTTTTCAGATCGGTTGCATCATCACCGTGCGCGACGGGCAGGATGTCGGCGTCGGCGAGGTGCTGGCGCGGATTCCGCAGGAGACTTCCAAGACGCGTGATATTACCGGCGGTCTGCCGCGGGTTGCCGAGCTGTTCGAGGCGCGTTCGCCGAAAGACGCCGGCATGCTGGCTGAAGTCACCGGCACCGTGTCGTTCGGCAAGGACACCAAGGGTAAGCAGCGACTGGTCATCACCGACCTCGAAGGCGCGGCCCACGAGTTCCTGATCGCCAAGGACAAACATGTCATGGCGCACGACGGGCAAGTGGTGAATCGCGGCGAGAGCATCGTCGACGGACCCGCTGATCCGCACGACATTTTGCGATTGTTGGGGGTGGAGGCGCTGGCGCGTTACATCTGTAATGAAGTCCAGGACGTCTACCGCCTGCAGGGCGTGAAAATCAACGACAAGCACATCGAAGTCATCGTGCGCCAGATGCTGCGTCGTTTGCTCATCGTGGATGCCGGCGATACCCGTTTCATCACCGGCGAGCAGGTCGAACGTGCCGAGTTGTTGCAGGAAAACGAGAAAGTTGAAGCCGAAGGCAAAAGGCCGGCACAGTACGAACATGTATTGCTCGGCATTACCAAGGCTTCGCTGTCGACCGATTCGTTCATCTCGGCCGCATCCTTCCAGGAAACCACCCGCGTGCTGACCGAGGCTGCGATCATGGGCAAACGCGATGAATTGCGTGGCCTCAAGGAAAACGTCATTGTCGGCCGCCTGATTCCGGCGGGTACCGGCTTGGCCTACCACCGGGTGCGTCGCAAGCAGGCAGCCCAGGCGGAGCTTGAACAGGCCGCAATTGCTGCCGAAGCGGTCGCCGCCAGCGCCGAAGGGGAGGAGCAGGTAGCTTGACAGTGGTGGGCTGACCCCATAAAATCGATAGTCTTTTTTGGGCCTCGTGCGTCCTAACGTTTCGCACAGTGCTCCAGCGGTAAAAAACCCGGGACGGTGGAAACGCCGTCCCCGCGTTTTTTGGGGTGGTGGCCAAGAGCTGTTTCAGTAGTCAGGGCGAGAGCCCCGGAATAACCAAGTAATCGTCGTAACTTATTGAGAAACAAGGAAAAATGCCGACCGTAAACCAATTGGTGCGTAAACCCCGGCGGGCGCCCCGCACGAAGAGCAAAGTGCCGGCGCTGGCGGGCAGTCCGCAAAAACGCGGTGTTTGCACCCGCGTCTACACGACGACCCCCAAAAAGCCGAATTCGGCGCTGCGGAAGGTCGCCAAAGTCCGGCTGACCAACGGTTTTGAGGTGATTGGTTATATCGGCGGTGAAGGCCACAACCTGCAGGAACACTCGGTGGTGCTGATTCGCGGCGGCCGGGTCAAGGACCTGCCGGGTGTGCGTTACCACATAGTTCGCGGCAGTCTGGATACTGCCGGCGTCAAGGATCGCAAGCAGTCGCGCTCCAAGTACGGCGCCAAACGCGCCAAAGCCGCTTGATAGGGGAACAGGGACATGCCACGTCGTAGAGAAGTGCCCAAACGCGAAGTTCTTCCGGATCCGAAATTCGGCAGCCAGGACGTTTCCAAGTTCATCAATGTGCTGATGACCGGCGGCAAGAAATCGGTTGCAGAGCGGATCATGTACGGCGCGATGGAGCAGATCAGCAAGAAGAGCGGCAAGGACGCCATTGAGGTGTTCAATCTGGCTGTAAACAACGTCAAGCCGATGGTCGAGGTCAAGAGCCGTCGCGTTGGTGGTGCGAACTATCAGGTGCCGGTGGAAGTGCGCTCGGTGCGCCGGATGGCGCTGGCCATGCGCTGGTTGCGTGACGCAGCCCGCGGCCGTGGAGAAAAATCAATGGGCGCGCGCCTGGCTGGTGAGCTGGCGGAAGCGGCGGAAGGCCGGGGCGGCGCAATGAAGAAACGTGAAGAAGTGCACCGTATGGCGGAAGCCAACAAAGCCTTCTCGCATTACCGGTTCTAACCGGTCTTAAAGGTAAAAGAACGTGCCACGCAAGACTCCAATCGAACGTTACCGCAACATCGGGATCTCCGCCCACATCGACGCGGGCAAGACCACGACGACGGAACGCGTCCTGTTCTACACCGGCGTTAACCACAAAATCGGCGAAGTGCACGACGGCGCCGCAACGATGGACTGGATGGAGCAGGAGCAGGAACGTGGTATCACCATCACCTCTGCTGCGACCACCTGTTACTGGCGCGGCATGGGCGCGAACTATCCCGAGCATCGCGTCAACATTATTGACACCCCCGGGCACGTTGACTTCACGATTGAAGTCGAACGCTCAATGCGGGTGCTCGACGGCGCCTGCATGGTGTATTGCGCGGTGGGTGGTGTACAGCCCCAATCCGAGACCGTATGGCGGCAAGCCAACAAGTATGGCGTTCCGCGTCTGGCGTTTGTCAACAAGATGGACCGCACCGGCGCCAACTTCTTCCGCGTTTATGAACAAATGAAGTCGCGCCTTAAGGCCAATCCGGTGCCGATTCAGGTGCCGATCGGCAATGAAGAGAACTTCGTTGGCGTGATTGATCTGGTGAAGATGAAGGCCGTGATCTGGGACGAGGCGTCCCAGGGCATCAAATTCGAATACAAAGACATTCCTGCGGAACTCCAGGACGTTGCTGACGAGTGGCGGGAAAAGATGGTTGAAGTCGCTGCCGAAGCCAACGAGGAACTGATGAACAAGTACCTCGAAGCCGGCGAACTCACCGAGCAGGAACTCAAGGACGGTCTGCGCCGGCGCACGATTGCAGGTGAAATTGTCCCGATGCTGTGTGGTTCCGCGTTCAAGAACAAGGGTGTGCAGGCGATGCTCGACGCAGTCATCGACTACCTGCCGTCCCCGGTCGACATTCCGCCAGTCAAGGGCATTCTTGAGAACGAGCAGGAAGGTTCGCGTAAACCGGAAGACAACGAGGCATTCGCTGCTCTCGCATTCAAGATCATGACCGATCCGTTTGTCGGCCAATTGACCTTTATCCGCGTCTATTCCGGGTCGTTGAATTCGGGCGACACGATTTATAACGCCATCAAGCAGCGTAAGGAGCGTATCGGTCGCATTTTGCTGATGCATGCCAACCAGCGCGAAGAAATCAAGGAAATTTTCGCGGGTGATATCGCCGCGGCCGTCGGCCTTAAAGATGTGGTGACCGGTGACACGCTTTGCGATCCGTCGAAAATCATTACGCTGGAACGGATGATATTCCCTGAGCCGGTGATTCACGTTGCCGTCGAACCGAAGACCAAGGCAGACCAGGAAAAAATGGGCCTCGCTCTTAACCGTCTCGCGCAGGAGGATCCGTCGTTCCGCGTGCGCACTGACGAAGAGACCGGCCAGACCATCATTTCAGGGATGGGCGAGTTGCATCTCGAGATCATTGTCGATCGCATGCGGCGCGAGTTCAGCGTTGAGGCTAACGTCGGTGCGCCGCAGGTTGCCTATCGCGAAACAATCCGCAAGTCCTGCGACAAGGTCGAAGGCAAATTCGTCAAGCAGTCGGGTGGTCGCGGCCAGTATGGCCACGTCTGGCTGAAGGTCGAGCCGAATGAAACCGGCAAGGGCTACGAATTCGTTGACGCGATCAAGGGCGGTTCGGTGCCCCGTGAATACATCCCGGCGGTGCAAAAAGGGATTCTTGAGGCCCTGCCGTCCGGTGTACTGGCGGGATTCCCGGTGGTTGACGTCAAGGTAACCCTGTTCGACGGTTCGTACCACGAGGTGGATTCGAACGAGAATGCGTTCAAAATGGCCGGCCTGATGGCTTTCAAGGAAGGTCTGCGTCGCGCCAGTCCGTCGCTGCTGGAACCGATCATGGCGGTTGAGGTTGAGACCCCGGAAGACTTCATGGGCAACGTTGTCGGCGATCTTAACTCGCGCCGCGGCGTCATTCAGGGCATGGATGACATCCCCGGTGGCGGCAAGACTGTGAAAGCAGAAGTGCCGCTGAAGGAAATGTTCGGTTATTCCACCACGCTGCGTTCACTGTCACAAGGCCGCGCGACGTACACGATGGAATTCAAACACTATTCGGAAGCGCCCCGGAATATCGCTGACGAAATCATCAACAAGCAATCCGGTAAAGACGAAAAGAAATAAAGGAACATCATCATGGCCAAGGGTAAATTTGAGCGGACGAAGCCGCACGTGAACGTGGGGACGATAGGACACGTTGATCACGGGAAGACGACGCTGACGGCGGCGATCACGACGGTGCTGTCGAAGAAGTTTGGTGGTGAGGCGAAGGCCTACGACCAGATTGACGCGGCACCGGAGGAGAAGGCGCGCGGCATCACCATCAACACGGCACACGTGGAATACGAGACGGAGAACCGTCACTACGCGCACGTGGACTGCCCGGGCCATGCCGACTACGTGAAGAACATGATCACGGGTGCTGCGCAGATGGACGGCGCGATCCTGGTGGTGTCGGCGGCCGACGGCCCGATGCCGCAGACGCGGGAACACATTCTCCTGGCGCGCCAGGTGGGCGTGCCCTACATCATCGTGTTCATGAACAAGGCGGACATGGTGGATGACAAGGAGCTGCTGGAGCTGGTGGAGATGGAAGTGCGCGAGCTCTTGTCCAAATATGAATTCCCGGGTGACGACACCCCGATCGTCATCGGTTCCGCGCTGAAGGCGCTGGAAGGCGACAAGGGGGACCTGGGCGAAGTGGCCATCATGAAGCTGGCGGCGGCACTGGACACCTACATTCCGCAGCCGAAGCGTGCGCTGGACGGCGCGTTCCTGATGCCGGTGGAAGACGTGTTCTCGATCTCCGGCCGCGGCACCGTGGTGACGGGCCGGGTGGAGCGCGGAATCATCAAGGTCGGTGAAGAGATCGAAATCGTGGGTCTGAAGCCGACGCTGAAGACGGTGTGCACGGGCGTTGAGATGTTCAGGAAGCTGCTGGACCAGGGCCAGGCGGGCGACAACGTGGGTATCCTGCTGCGCGGCACCAAGCGTGAAGAGGTGGAGCGTGGTCAGGTGCTGGCGAAGCCGGGCTCGATCACCCCGCACACCAAGTTCACGGCGGAGATTTATGTGCTGTCGAAGGACGAGGGCGGTCGTCATACGCCGTTCTTCAACGGCTACCGTCCGCAGTTCTACTTCCGGACCACCGACGTGACGGGCTCGATCGAGCTGCCGAAGGGCACGGAGATGGTGATGCCGGGGGACAACATTTCGATCACGGTGGCGCTGATTCAGCCCATCGCGATGGAAGAGGGGCTGCGGTTTGCCATCCGCGAGGGCGGCAAGACCGTCGGCGCCGGCGTCGTTGCCAAAGTGATCGAGTAAAAAATGGCCGCCCTGAAAAGTCAGAAAATCCGTATTCGCCTCAAGGCGTTCGACTATCGTTTGATCGATCAGTCGGCGCTGGAGATAGTTGATACTGCAAAACGCACCGGAGCCGTGGTCAAGGGCCCGATTCCGCTGCCGACGCGCAAGCAGCGCTTCGACTTGCTGCGTTCACCGCACGTCAACAAGACTTCGCGTGAGCAGCTGGAAATCCGCAGCCATCTGCGGTTGATGGACATCATCGACCCGACGGACAAAACCGTTGATGCGCTGATGAAGCTCGACCTGCCTGCCGGCGTGGATGTGGAAATCAAGTTGTAAGCTGTAAGTAAAGTTCGAACGGGCACTGAAGTGCCTGGTTTTGCAAACAGAAGTGCCGGCCAATTGAAGTCGGCGCCTTTTTAAAAAAGGTACATAAACATGAGTTTAGGATTAGTCGGCCGCAAAGTCGGCATGACGCGGATATTCACCGACGACGGTGACACCATACCGGTGACGGTCGTCGACGTGTCGAACAATCGCGTTTCGCAAATCAAAACCCCCGAGATCGACGGTTATGCCGCCGTGCAGCTGGCGTTCGGCAAACGGCGCCCTTCGCGCGTGATCAAACCCGCCGCCGGACACTTTGCCAAGGCGGGTGTCGAGGGTAGTCGGGTGATGCGGGAATTTCCCGTCGCTGCCGATAAACTGGCTGAGATGAAGGTCGGCGCCACGGTGGCCGCAACCATTTTCGAGGTTGGGCAGTATGTCGACGTGACCGGTGTGTCGCAGGGCAAGGGTTTTGCCGGCGTCATCAAGCGTCATCATTTCTCGTCGAACCGCGCCAGTCACGGTAACTCGGTATCTCACAACAAGCCCGGCTCGATCGGTATGGCGCAGGATCCTGGCCGCGTGTTTCCCGGCAAGAGAATGCCTGGACACATGGGCGCAGTGCGGCGGACCCAGCAATCGCTGGTCATCGTGCGCATTGACGCAGAACGCAACCTGCTGTTGATCCGCGGCGCAGTCCCGGGTTCACGTGGTGGCGATGTGATGGTGCGTCCTGCGATCCGTACGCGTCGCCCGCCAGCTGTCAAACAGGGCGGCAAAGCCGCCCCGGCCAAGAAGTAGAGGCGCGCATGGAACTCAATATCATCAACGAGCAGGGCAAACCCACCGCCAAACTGGCGGCCTCGGATGCTGCGTTCGGTCGCGAATACAACGAAGCGCTGGTGCATCAGGTGGTTACGGCCTATATGGCCAATGCACGGCTGGCGACCCGAGCGCAGAAAGATCGCGGCACGGTCAAACATTCCACCAAGAAACCGTGGCGGCAGAAGGGCACCGGACGCGCTCGTGCCGGTATGACCTCCAGCCCGCTCTGGCGTGGCGGCGGCCGGACTTTTCCGAATTCGCCGGACGAGAACTACTCGCACAAGCTCAATCGCAAGATGTACCGTGCAGGAATGCTGTCGATCCTGTCGCAATTGGCGCGCGAGGAACGTCTGGTAGTGATCGACACATTCACCATCGATGCGCCGAAAACCAAATTACTGGCCCAGAAGCTGCAAGGCATGGGCATGGACGACGTGCTGATCATCACTGACAGCCTTGACGAGAACCTGCGGTTGTCGTCGCGCAACCTGATGAACGTCATGGTTGTGGATGTCAGCCACGCCGATCCGGTCAGCCTGATTCGTCACGGCAAGGTGCTGATGACCAAGGGCGCAGTAAGCAAGATAGAGGAGCTGCTGGCATGAGCGCATTCAATACTGAACGTTTGGCCCAGATTCTGCTTGCTCCGGTGATATCGGAGAAGAGCACGTTCGTTGGCGAAAAACATAACCAGGTGGTTTTCCGTGTTGTGCGCGATGCCACCAAGCCGGAAATCAAGGCTGCGGTGGAGGCGATGTTGAGCAAGAAGGACGAGAAGCTCGAGGTGCAGACTGTCCGCATCGTCAACGTTCGCGGCAAGGAAAAGCGCTTCGGTAAATTTACCGGCCGTCGCAGCTCATGGAAAAAGGCCTACGTCTGCCTCAAGGCAGGCCAGGAAATCACCTTTGCTGAAGGGGGGGTGAAGTAATGTTGATCAAAGTCAAACCGACTTCTCCGGGCCGTCGCGGCCTGGTCAAGGTAGTCACCCCGGGTCTGCATAAAGGCAAACCGGTTGCCAATCTGGTCGAGAGTCAGTCCAAGAAGTCCGGGCGTAATGTGCACGGCCGCGTCACCATGCGTCATCAGGGTGGTGGGCACAAGCAGCACTACCGCATGGTCGATTTCAAGCGCGACAAGGATGGTATTCAGGCCAAAGTGGAGCGGATTGAATACGATCCGAACCGCAGCGCCCACCTCGCGCTCCTCTGTTATGCCGACGGCGAACGGCGATACATCATCGCGACCCGTGGCGTCATTGCAGGCACGCAACTGATTTCCGGTGCCGAGGCGCCGATCAAATCAGGCAATGCGCTGCCGCTCAGAAACGTCCCGGTCGGCACCACCATCTGTTGCATCGAGATGCTGCCTGGCAAGGGTGCGCAACTTGCGCGCGCAGCCGGCACCTCGGCGCAACTCCTGGCGCGCGAAGGCGAATACGCCCAGTTGCGGTTGCGCTCCGGCGAGATTCGCAAAGTGCATGTCAATTGCCGCGCCACGATTGGTGAAGTCGGCAATGAAGAGCATTCGCTGGAGTCTATCGGCAAGGCTGGTCGTGTGCGCTGGCGCGGCATCCGTCCGACGGTGCGCGGCGTGGCGATGAATCCGATCGACCATCCGCACGGCGGTGGTGAGGGCCGGACTGCGGCTGCTCAGGCACCGGTGAGTCCATGGGGCGTCATGTGTAAGGGTTACAAGACGCGCAAGAACAAACGCACGAGCGGGATGATCATTCGTCGCCGCAATGCGAAAGCAACGGCGTAAGGGGTAGAGATGTCACGTTCCATTAAAAAAGGCCCATTTGTCGATCATCACCTGATGCAAAAGGTGGAGACGGCCCGGGCTGGTTCGGACAAGCGGCCGATCAAGACCTGGTCACGGCGTTCAACGATACTGCCGGATTTTGTCGGGCTGACGATTGCGGTGCACAACGGCAAACAACATGTTCCCGTCTATGTGACGGAAAACATGGTCGGACACAAGTTGGGCGAGTTCGCGCATACGCGAGTTTTCAAGGGGCACTCGAAAGCCGGCGGTTCATCGCCGGCTGACAAGAAGGCCGCTCCGACTCCGTCGGCCAAGTGAGGTAAACCGAAATGAATACCAAAGCCAAACTGCAGGGCGTCAGGCTGTCGGCGCAAAAAGGGCGTCTCGTTGCGGATCTGATCCGCGGCAAGACTGTGGAACACGCGCTGAACATCCTGAGTTTTTCGCCGAAAAAGGGCGCAGTGATCATCCGCAAGGTTCTCGAGTCTGCAATAGCCAATGCCGAGCACAATGACGGCGCGGATATTGACGAACTCAAGATCACGAGCATTTATGTGGAAAAGGGGCCGGTGATGAAGCGTTTTTCATCCGCCGCCAAGGGCCGTGGTGTACGCATCGTGAAGCCGACGTGCCATGTTTTTGTCACCGTCGGCGACGGAAGGAAGTAGGTATGGGCCAAAAAATTCATCCGATCGGTTTCCGTCTCGCATTCAACCGCAACTGGGCTTCCCGCTGGTATGCGAACAACAAAAACTTTGCGTCAATGCTGCTTGAGGATATAAAAGTTCGCGATTATCTGAAGGTTCGCCTTGCGCAAGCAGCGGTTTCCCGTGTGGTTATCGAGCGCCCGGCAAAAAATGCGCGTATTACGGTTTACAGCGCACGTCCCGGCATGGTGATCGGCAAGAAGGGCGAGGATATCGAGCGCCTGAAAGGCGACCTGCAGAAGATGCTCGGCGTTCCGGTGCACGTCAACATTGAGGAAGTGCGCAAACCCGAACTCGATGCACAGCTGATTGCCGACTCCATCGTCCAGCAGTTGCAAAAGCGGATCATGTTCCGCCGTGCGATGAAGCGGGCCATCACCAACGCGATGCGTCTGGGTGCCCAGGGCATCAAGATCATGAGCGCGGGTCGTCTTAACGGCATCGAAATTGCACGGACTGAATGGTATCGCGAAGGTCGCGTGCCGCTTCATACCCTGCGCGCCGATATCGACTACGGTTTCTCTGAAGCCAAGACCAGCTACGGCATCATCGGCGTCAAGGTCTGGGTGTTCAAGGGCGAAGTGATCGGCAAAAATGAGCATCCGGGGCTTACTCCGGTAGCTGCACCGGCAGAGGAGCCCGCGCCAGCGCCGGCCCGCAAGCCGCGTCGGACGACAACTGCAAAGACAGGAGCAAAACGTGCTACAGCCAGCCAGGCGTAAATACCGCAAGGAGCAAAAGGGCCGGAACACCGGCGTTGCGACGCGCGGCAATAAGGTCAGTTTCGGTGAGTATGGTCTTAAGGCCATCGGCCGCGGCCGGCTTACCGCACGCCAGATCGAGGCTGCACGCCGCGCGATGACTCGTCATATCAAACGCGGCGGCCGGATATGGATCCGTATTTTCCCGGACAAGCCGATTTCGCGGAAACCGGCAGAGGTTCGCATGGGCAACGGCAAGGGTAATCCTGAGTACTGGGTTGCCGAGATTCAGCCGGGCAAGGTTTTGTATGAAATGGATGGCGTGAATGAAGTCATTGCCAAGGAAGCTTTCCGCCTCGCGGCGGCGAAGCTGCCGATCGCGACGACTTTTGTCCACCGCCTGGTAGGGGGCTAGAACATGAAGTCGAGCGAACTGAAGGCAAAGGGCCCTGAAGAATTGCGCAAGGAACTCGAGTCCTTGCTCAAGGCGCAGTTTTCCCTGCGCATGCAGAAGGCAACACAGCAGTTATCGAACACCAGCCAGCTGCGTAAAGTGCGACGCGATATCGCGCGCGTGCGCACGGTGCTGGGAACCAAGGCATAACGGGCAGAGTTGACTATGACTGAAGCAAACAAGCGGACGCTGACAGGCAAGGTAGTCAGCGACAAGATGGACAAGACCGTTACGGTTCTGGTCGAGCGGCGGGTCAAGCACCCCCTGCTGGGCAAGATTGTGACGCGTTCCAAGAAATATCACGCGCACGATGCCAACGACGAGTACAAGGAAGGCGACACCGTGCTGATCGAGGAGTGCCGTCCCTTGGCCAAAACCAAGGCCTGGCGGGTGATTAAACTCATCGAAAAATCGCGGAATATCTGAATTTTGCTTGCACAGCGGGTTATTGGCGCGTTATAATTTTTGGCTGTATTTTCCCGTCAACCCCCGGTTGGCGGTGACATTGCCCGAACGGGCTCCAAGACTGGCCTTCCATGCCGCAAGGGTGGCCAAGTTGGGGAAATTAAGCAGGAAAAATCATGATTCAGATGCAATCCATACTGGACGTTGCTGACAACACCGGTGCACGCGCAGTCATGTGTATCAAGGTGCTTGGTGGCTCGAAACGCCGTTATGCCGGCATTGGCGACGTTATCAAGGTCAGCATCAAGGATGCTGCACCCCGTGGTCGCGTGAAAAAAGGCGAGGTTTACAACGCCGTGGTTGTGCGCACCGCCAAAGGCGTGCGCCGCAATGACGGTTCGTTGCTGAAGTTTGACGGTAACGCAGCAGTGTTGCTTAACCAGAAACTGGAGCCGATCGGCACCCGGATTTTTGGACCGGTAACCCGTGAACTGCGGACCGAACGCTTCATGAAGATTGTGTCCCTGGCCCCGGAAGTGTTGTAGAGGACGGATACGCATATGCGCAAGATCAAAAAAGGCGACGACGTAATCGTTGTTACCGGCCGTGACCGCAGCAAGCGGGGTACGGTAGTGCGGATTGTTGACGAGGATCATTTGCTCGTCGAGGGCATCAACCGCGTCAAAAAACACCAGCGGCCGAATCCTGCCAAAGGTGAGACGGGTGGCATCATCGACAAGGAAATGCCCATTCATGTTTCGAACGTGGCTTTGTTCAATCCTGTGACCAAGAAGGCCGATCGTATCGGCATCAGGCAACTGGAAGACGGGCGCCGTGTTCGGTATTTCAAGTCCAATGGCGAAGTGGTTGATGTATGAGCGCTGATAAAGACACCAAAAAAGCAAAGCCGGCGAAGGATGCCAAGGCTGCACCTGCGCCGGCCAAAAAGGCTGCCAAGGAGCCCAGGGCTGCTGCAGCTGCTGCGCCCAAGCAGGGCAAGCCCGCACGCCCTGCCGCACCGGCCCGGTTGAGTTTGTATTACAAGAGCACCATCGCCAAGGAATTGACGCAGAAATTCGCCTACAAGAGCCCGATGCAAGTGCCGCGCATCGAGAAAATCGTTCTGAACATGGGCGTGGGCGAGGCGGTTGCCGACAAGAAGATCATGGACAACGCCGTTGGTGATATGACCAAGATCGCGGGCCAGAAACCCCTCGTCACCAAGTCGCGCAAGGCCATCGCGAACTTCAAGATTCGCGAAGGTTACCCGGTGGGCTGCAAGGTTACCCTTCGCGGCGCACGCATGTATGAATTCCTGGACCGCCTGGTCAACATTGCAATGCCCCGGATTCGTGATTTTCGCGGCATCTCCGGACGCAGCTTTGACGGGCGTGGCAACTACAACATGGGTATCAAGGAACAGATCATTTTCCCCGAGATCGAGTATGACAAGATTGATGCCCTGCGCGGGATGAATATCACCATTTCGACGACAGCAAAGTCCGATGAAGAAGCGCGGGCGTTGCTTTCAGCTTTCAAATTTCCTTTCCGGAACTGAGGAAAACCGTATGTCCAAGCTTTCAGTGATAAACCGCGACCAGAAGCGCCGCAAAACCGTAAAGAAATTTGCGGCCAAGCGGGCGGAGCTGCAGGCGCTCATCGACGATCAGAAATTGGCTCCGGAAGATCGTTATGAGGCGCGCCTGAAGCTGCAGAAGTTGCCGCGGAACGCGAGTCCCGTTCGGTTGCGTAATCGTTGCGCACTGACCGGTCGCCCGCGTGGCGTATATCGCAAGTTTGGACTGGCTCGGGGAAAACTGCGCGAGATTGCAATGCGCGGAGAAATCCCGGGCGTAATCAAGGCTAGCTGGTAAGACAGGCCGCAGGAGAATTTTGCATGAGCATGAATGATCCAGTTTCCGACATGCTGACCCGCATCCGCAATGCACAGCAGGCGGAAAAGGAGTCGGTGTCTATGCCTTCGAGCAAGCTCAAGGTGGCGATTGCCATGGTGCTGAAGGATGAAGGCTACATTGATGATTTTGCCGTTCGTGGCGAATCGTCGAAGCCCGAACTTCAGGTCAGCCTCAAGTACTACGCGGGCTCTCCGGTAATCGAAAAAATCGAACGCGTGAGCCGTCCCGGCCTGCGCATTTACAAACCCAGCCGTGACATTCCACGCGTGATGAACGGCCTCGGCGTTGCCATCGTCTCCACCTCCAAGGGTGTGATGACTGACCGCAAGGCACGAGGCATGGGCATTGGCGGGGAAGTTCTCTGCATCGTGGCGTAACGGAGAGCGAGCCATGTCCAGAGTCGGAAACAGCCCGGTCGCGTTGCCGGAAAAAGTGGAAGTAACGATTGGCGTTGACCGGATTTCGGTCAAGGGCCCCCTTGGCACGCTGGCGCGGCAGCTCACGCCCAACGTGAAAGTGGAGAAGATCGAAAACCGCCTTGAAATCAAGGTCAACGACAATTCGCGCCAGGCCAATGCCATCAGTGGCACGACGCGTGCGCTGATTGCCAATATGGTTCATGGCGTCAGCAAGGGTTTCGAGCGAAAGCTGACGCTGGTCGGCGTGGGTTACCGCGCGCAGGCCCAGGGCGACAAGCTCAACTTGACGCTGGGTTTCTCGCATCCGGTGATCCACCAACTGCCGCAAGGCGTGAAGGCGGAAACCCCGACGCAGACCGAAATCGTGCTCAAGGGCGCAGACAAGCAACTGGTTGGCCAGGTTGCTGCAGACGTCCGGAATTACCGGCCCCCCGAGCCTTACAAGGGCAAGGGCGTACGGTATGCCGATGAGCGCATTGTGCTCAAAGAAACGAAGAAGAAGTAGGCGGACAGAACATGTTTGACAAAAAAACCGAACGTCTCCGGCGTGCACGCAGCACACGGGCCAAAATTGCCGAACTCAAGGCCGTGCGGCTTACTGTGTACCGTTCCAACGGGCACATCTATGCGCAGGTCTTTGACGCCAGCGGAACCAAAGTTCTTGCGAGTGCATCGTCTTCCGAAAAGGAAATGCGCGCAGCAGTTCCAAAGGGCGGAAACTCGGCTGCCGCCGCGGCGATCGGCAAACGCATTGCGGAACGGGCAAAACAGGCTGGCGTGGAGAAAGTTGCATTTGACCGCGCCGGTTATAAATATCATGGTCGGGTGAAGGCGCTGGCGGAAGCCGCGCGTGAAGCCGGACTGAAGTTCTGACGGAGCGGTCCATGGCGAAAATGCAGGCAGGAAAGATGCAAACCGGTGAAGACCGTGGTGACGGTCTTCGCGAAAAGATGGTGGCCATCAACCGCGTTACCAAGGTTGTCAAAGGCGGCCGCGTGATGGGTTTTGCGGCGCTGACGGTCGTTGGTGATGGCGATGGCAGCATCGGCATGGGCAAAGGCAAGGCGCGTGAGGTTCCGGTCGCCGTGCAAAAAGCCATGGAAGAAGCACGGCATAAAATGGTCAAAGTGCAGCTGAGGAATGGAACGCTGCAACATGCGGTCATGGGACGGCACGGAGCCTCCAGGGTTTACATGCAACCGGCCTCGGAAGGCACGGGAATCATTGCTGGCGGCCCGGTGCGGGCAGTACTGGAGGTGATGGGTGTGGCCAATATTCTGGCCAAATGTATCGGCTCAACCAATCCCTACAATATCGTGCGTGCGACCATCAATGGCCTGACCGCGATGAATACCCCCGCCGAAATCGCCGCCAAACGCGGCAAATCGATCGAAGAAATTCAGGGGTAAGTCATGGTCAAGACGAAAGCCAAAACACAGGGCAAAACCATCAAGGTTACGCTGCTGCGCAGCCTGATCGGCACCCGGCCTGAACACCGGGCATCGGTGCGCGGCCTCGGATTGCGGCGCATCAACCACACGGTCGAACTGGCTGATAGCCCGGCGATTCGTGGAATGATCAATAAAGTGTCTTATCTCGTTCGCTGCGAGGGTTAAATGGAACTGAACAAGATCAAGCCGGCAGCCGGATCCAAGCGCAACAAGAAGCGCGTTGGCCGCGGTATCGGTTGCGGCTGGGGCAAAACTGCCGGACGTGGCCACAAGGGCCAAAAAGCGCGCGCTGGCGGCTTTCACAAGGTGGGTTTTGAAGGCGGGCAGATGCCCTTGCATCGGCGCCTGCCGAAACGCGGCTTCCATTCGCTGTCGGCGAGCGACACCGCCGAGGTGCGGCTGGACACGCTGCAGAAATTGAAGGTCGATACCATTGATCTCGCGGTGTTGAAACTGGCAGGCGCCGTCCCCCTGATGGCGGTTCGCGCCAAGGTGATACTGGCCGGAGAATTGAAGCGCAAGATTGCGTTGAAGGGCGTGCTGGCCACCAAGGGTGCGCGCGCAGCCATTGAAAAAGCCGGTGGCAGTGTCGAGCAGCCTGTTGTCGCCGAAAAGGCCGGGAGCTAAGCGTTGGCCGTTGGTGCCGCACTGTCGGGTTCGAGCAAGTTCGGTGATCTGAAGCGTCGCCTGCTGTTCCTCGTAGGTGCGCTGATCGTATTTCGCATCGGGTCCTATATTCCCGTGCCCGGTATCGACCAGATGCAGCTGGCGGAACTGTTCAAGTCGCAGCGTGGCGGTATTCTGGACATGTTCAACATGTTCTCGGGTGGCGCGCTGTCGAGGTTCTCGATTTTTACGCTGGGTATCATGCCGTATATCTCGGCGTCGATCATCATGCAGCTGATGACCGTGGTATCCCCGACCCTGGAAGCCCTGAAAAAAGAGGGTGAATCGGGACGGCGCAAGATTACGCAGTACACACGGTATGGCACCGCGGCACTGGCCATCGTGCAGGGCCTGGCGATCGCGATTGCATTTGAGCAGCAGAAGGTGGCGGTAGATCCCGGTCTGATGTTCCGGATGACGGCAATGATCACCCTGGTGAGCGGCACGATGTTCCTGATGTGGCTGGGTGAACAGATTACCGAGCGCGGCATCGGCAACGGTATCTCGCTGCTGATTTTTGCCGGAATTGCAGCCGGGTTCCCGCAGGCTGTCGCCGGCACGCTGGAGCTGGCAAGGACCGGGGCGTTTTCGATCCCGTTCGTATTGTTCATCTTCGTGCTGGTGGTCGCGGTAACGGCGTTTGTGTGTTTTGTCGAAAAAGGCCAGCGCAAGATCCTGGTGAATTACGCAAAGCGGCAGGTCGGGCGGAAAGTTTATGGCGGGCAGTCGTCGCATCTGCCGCTGAAGCTGAACATGTCGGGCGTGATTCCGCCGATTTTTGCGTCAAGCATCATCCTGTTTCCGGGCACTGTGGCCGGCTGGCTGGGTGAAAACGAGGGCATGATCTGGCTGAAAAATGTTGCTGCGGTGCTGCACCCGGGGCAACCGGTTTACACACTGTTTTATGCTGCTGCGATCATATTTTTCTGCTTCTTCTACACGGCGTTGGTGTTCAACCCGAAGGAGACGGCAGAGAACCTGAAGAAAAGCGGTGCGTTTGTTCCCGGGATACGGCCTGGCGACCAGACTGCGCGTTATGTTGAAAAGGTCACCATGCGCCTGACCCTGGCGGGAGCGCTGTATGTCACGCTGGTCTGCCTGGTGCCTGAGCTGCTGATTGTCTGGAAGAATGTACCGTTTTATTTTGGCGGTACATCACTGCTGATCATTGTGGTGGTAACCCTGGATTTTATGGCTCAGGTGCAGGCTTACGTGATGTCTCATCAGTATGAAAGTCTGTTGAAGAAGGCAAACTTCAAAGGCGGTGTGTTCCCGGCGCGGTAATGGCTAAAGAAGACACCATAGAGATGCAGGGGGAGGTTGTTGAAAACCTCCCGAATGCAACGTTTCGGGTGAAGTTGGAGAATGGCCATGTTGTTTTGGGCCATATCTCGGGGAAAATGCGCATGCATTACATTCGCATTCTGCCCGGGGACAAGGTGACGGTGGAATTGACGCCCTATGATCTGACCAAGGGGCGGATCACTTTCCGGGCGAAATAGGCGGCAAGCGAAAGAGGTATGACATGAAAGTACAGGCATCAGTAAAACGCATGTGCCGCGACTGCAAGGTCGTGAAGCGTAACGGCGTGGTTCGCGTGATCTGCAAGAAAGATCCGCGGCACAAGCAGCGCCAGGGTTGACCGGTTCGTTGAATATGAACCTGTCAAAAGTTATAATTTCCAGTTTTTCATTGGTGGGGTAACAGATGGCCCGCATAGGTGGCGTCAACATACCAAATCATCAGCACGCTGAAGTCGCGCTGACGGCAATCTTCGGCGTTGGCCGCAGCCGTGCCCGTGCGATTTGCGCGGCGGCCGGGATCAACACCGCGACCAAGATGAAGGACCTGTCCGATTCGGACATGGATAAATTGCGCGAGCAGGTGGCGAAAGTCACGACGGAGGGCGACCTGCGCCGCGAGATTTCCATGAACATCAAGCGGCTGATGGATCTCGGCACCTGGCGCGGCAAGCGTCATCGCGCCGGACTGCCGATGCGCGGCCAGCGTACGCGTACCAATGCGCGCACGCGCAAGGGTCCGCGCAAGGCGGCAGTAAAAATCCAGCGGCCTACCGCTGCGTAACTGAGAGTAACCATATATGGCTAAGGCAAGCACCAGGGTTCGCAAGAAGGTCAAGAAAAACGTGGCGGAGGGCGTGGCGCACGTGCACGCGTCCTTCAACAACACCATCGTGACCATTACTGACCGTCAAGGCAACGCACTGGCATGGGCAACTTCGGGCAGCAACGGCTTCAAGGGTTCGCGCAAATCGACCCCGTTTGCAGCACAGATTGCTGCGGAAAAAGCCGGGCGTCTCGCACAGGAATGCGGCGTGAAGAACATCGAAGTCCTGATCAAGGGTCCGGGGCCCGGTCGCGAGTCCGCGGTCCGCGCGCTGAACGCCGTCGGTTTCAAAATCACCAGCATCTCGGATGTGACGCCCGTGCCGCATAACGGCTGCCGTCCTCCCAAGAAGCGCCGAATCTAAGGAGATCCCACAGTGGCCAGGAATCTCGATGCAAAATGCCGGCAATGCCGACGCGAAGGCGAAAAACTCTTCCTCAAGGGGGAGAAGTGTTTCACTGACAAGTGCGCGATCGAGCGCCGCAATTATCCGCCGGGCCAGCACGGCCAGAAAAGTACCCGCCTGTCGGGTTATGGCGTGCAGCTCCGCGAAAAGCAGAAGGTGCGCCGCATTTACGGCATCCTCGAGCGCCAGTTCCGCAAGACCTACAAGGAAGCGGCGGCGAGCAAGGGCGTGACCGGTGAGGCATTGTTGCAGAACCTCGAAAGCCGACTGGACGGCGTGGCATACCGGATGGGTTTCGGTGCGTCGCGTACGGAAGCCCGCCAGGTGGTGCGCCACAACGGCATCCTGGTCAACGGTAAACGCGTGAATATTCCGTCCTACCAGTGTCGTCCCGGCGATGTCGTCGAAGTGGCGCAGGCCGCCAAGGCGCAACTGCGCATCAAGGGCGCCGCTGAAGCAGCCGAAGCACGCGGGTTCCCGGAGTGGATTGAGGTCGACTCGAAGGCGCTGAAGGGCACCTTCAAGGCACGGCCGCAGCGCTCCGAATTGCCTTCCACCATCAACGAGTCGCTCATCGTCGAGCTGTACTCGAAATAATCCCCGAGAGGTAGTCAAGCCATGTCCAGCAGCGCCTTCCTCAAGCCTCGGATCATCGACGTGCAGGGTGTGTCCCCGTTCCATGCGAAGGTCACGATGGAGCCGTTCGAGCGCGGTTACGGCCATACGCTCGGCAATGCGCTGCGCCGTACCCTGCTGTCCTCGATGCCCGGCTACGCCGCGACTGAAGTCAAGATCGCCGGCGTGTTGCACGAATACTCCACGATCGACGGTGTGCAGGAAGATGTCGTCGACATCCTGCTAAACCTGAAAGGTATCGTGCTCCGTTTGCATAACCGTGACGAAGCCATCCTGACCCTGAAAAAATCAGGCGAAGGCGTGGTCACCGCCGCGGATATCGAACCGATGCACGACGTTGAAATCGTCAATCCGGATCACGTGATTGCCCACCTGACCGCCGGTGGCAAGCTCGACGTCCAGATCAAGGTCGAAAAAGGCCGCGGCTACGTCGCCGCAGTGACGCGTCGCGGAGTGGACGACACGCGCAGCGTCGGCGGCCTGATGCTCGACGCCTCCTACGGTCCGGTGCGCCGCGTCAGCTATGCGGTGGAATCGGCACGCGTTGAACAGCGTACCGACCTCGACAAGCTGGTGATCGACATCGAGACCAACGGCGCGATCGATCCTGAGGAGGCCGTTCGTTACGCCGCTCGCGTGCTGGTCGAACAGCTGTCCGTGTTTGCTGATTTGAAGGGCACCCCGGCGCTGATCGAAGAGAAAAAAGCTACGCAGATCGACCCCGTGCTGTTGCGTCCGGTGGACGATCTGGAGCTGACCGTCCGTTCGGCCAACTGCCTGAAAGCGGAAAACATCTACTATATCGGCGACCTGATCCAGCGTACCGAAACCGAGTTGCTGAAGACCCCGAACCTGGGCCGCAAATCGCTGAACGAGATCAAGGAAGTGCTGGCATCCCGCGGCCTGACGCTGGGTATGAAGCTGGAAAACTGGCCGCCTGCCGGCCTGGAAAAGATCTAAGAGGGCATCATGCGTCATCGTCACGGTTTACGAAAACTCAATCGCACCAGCAGCCATCGCCTCGCGATGCTGCGCAACATGGCGAACTCGCTGCTGCGCCATGAAGCGATCAAAACCACGCTGCCCAAAGCCAAGGAATTGCGGCGGGTCGTGGAGCCGATCATCACCCTCGGCAAGAAGCCCACGCTGGCGAATCGCCGCCTCGCGTTTGATCGCCTGCGCGACCGCGAAAATGTGGTCAAGCTGTTTGATCTGCTGGGTCCGCGCTTTGCCAAGCGTAATGGCGGCTACCTGCGCATCCTGAAGTTCGGTTTCCGCAAAGGCGACAATGCGCCGATGGCCTATGTCGAACTGCTGGACCGTCCGGAAGTGGCGGAGACCGAAACCAAGCCGGAAGCAGCTTGATCTGCGGTATCGCGTGACCAAAAAAAGCCGGGCTTTGCCCGGCTTTTTTGTTGCTGTCGTCCGCAGACGAATCCTTTAAATATCGTTTAAAATCAATAAGTTATATAGTTATCGCCGACTGACCCAATTCCCCACTCAACTGACCAGTATCACCCGGTAATCATTGACGTTGGTGCGGGTGGGGCCGGTGATCACGAGGTCGCCGGTGGCTGCGAAAAAGCGGTAGGCGTCGTTCTGGTCGAGTAATGCAGTTGCATGGAGATGTTTGCGTGTCGCGCGTTGCAGCGTATCCGGCGTCAATACGGCGCCGGCATTGTCTTCAGAACCGTCAATGCCGTCGGTGTCGCAGGCCATGGCGTAAATGCCGGCAGCCCCACCAAGATCGATGGCCAGCGACAGCAGGAACTCGGCGCAGCGCCCGCCACGGCCCTCGCCGCGAACGGTAACCGTACATTCGCCGCCGGAAATCAGCGCCACCGGTGCCGGCCACGGCGCGCTGTGTTGTGCGATTTCGCGGGCGAGTGCGCCGTAGACCTTGGCGACCTCGCGCGCTTCCCCGGTCACCGAATCACCGAGTATCGCCGGTGTGATGCCCTGGCTGCGGAAATAATCCGCAGCGGCCTGCAGCGATTGCTGCGCGGTGGCGATCACCCGGTTTTCCGTTTTGGCAAAAACGCGGTCGCCGGGTTTGGGGGTTTCCGCGATTTCGCCGCGTGCACCGCGCGCAAGGTGCGCAGCGATGGCGGGTGGCGGCTGCACCTGGTGACGCTCAAGGATGTCGATGGCATCCTGGTACGTAGTCGGATCCGGGGCGCAGGGGCCGGAGGCGATGTGTGTCGGATCATCACCGGTGACGTCGGATATCACCAGCGCCAGCACCGGCGCGCGTGACGCCGCGGCCAGCCGTCCGCCCTGGATCAGCGACAGGTGTTTGCGCACCGTGTTCATGGCCTGGATCGGCGCGCCGGACATCAATAACTGCTTCGTGACCTGCTTCAGGTCGGTCATGGTGATGCCCTCGACCGGCAATGACAGCAGGCTCGATCCGCCGCCGGAAACCAGCACCAGCAGCAGATCCTGCGGCGTCAGTGTTTTGACTTTCCTCAGGATTTCCGCCGCGGCCTGCTCACCGGCGGCGTCGGGCACCGGGTGTCCCGCTTCAATCACGGTGATGCGGTTGGTCAGCAGACCGTGCTGGTAACGCGTGATCACCAGGCCGTCCAGCGGCGCCGCAGCAGGCCATTGCTGTTCCACCGCCAGGGCCATTGCCGCTGCGGCTTTGCCTGCGCCCACGACCAGTGTGCGGCCCTTGGGCGGCACGGGCAGGTGGCCGGACACGATGCGCAGGGGATCGGCCGCAGCCAGTGCCGCGGCAAAGCTGCCATCCAGCATTGCCCTGGCGCGCTCCGGTGTCATGCCAGCACGGTCTTCAGGTGGGCGCCGGTGTGGCTGGACGGGTGCGCCGCGATGGTTTCCGGCGGACCTTCGGCGAGTATGCGGCCACCGCCGTCTCCGCCTTCGGGACCGAGGTCGATGACCCAGTCCGCGGTTTTGATGACGTCGAGATTGTGTTCGATGACAACGATGGTGTTGCCGTGGTCGCGCAATCGATGCAAGACGTGCAGCAGCAGGTCGATGTCATGGAAGTGCAGGCCGGTCGTCGGTTCGTCGAGAATGTACAGCGTGCGTCCGGTGTCACGTTTGGACAGTTCCAGCGCGAGTTTGACGCGCTGCGCCTCGCCACCCGACAGCGTGGTCGCGCTCTGGCCCAGCGTGATGTAACCCAAGCCGACGTCCATCATGGTCTGCAGCTTGCGGGCGATGGCCGGCACCGGGCTGAAAAATTCAACCGCTTGTTCCACCGTCATCGCCAGCACTTCATTGACCGTGCGGCCCTTGTAGCGGATGTCCAGGGTTTCCCGGTTGTAACGTTTGCCATGACAGACATCACAGGGCACATAAATATCCGGCAGGAAATGCATCTCGACCTTCAGCACACCGTCGCCCTGGCAGGATTCGCAACGACCGCCTTTGACGTTGAAGGAAAAACGCCCGGCGCCATAACCGCGGGCACGCGCTTCCGGCACACCGGCAAACAGCTCGCGGATGGGTGTGAAGAGTCCGGTGTAGGTCGCCGGATTGGAGCGTGGCGTGCGGCCGATGGGGCTTTGGTCGACATTGACCACCTTGTCGAAAAACTCCATGCCTTCGATGTCGGTGCAGGGCGCCGGTTCGACATTGCTGCCATAGAGGTCACGTGCGGCAGACTGGTACAGCGTGTCATTGACCAGCGTTGATTTGCCCGAACCCGAAACCCCGGTGACACAGGTGAACAGTCCGACGGGGATGCCGACAGAGACGTCTTTCAGGTTGTTGCCGGTGGCGCCGCTGATCAGGAGTCGCCGTTTCGGATTGACCTTGTGGCGCAGCGCCGGCACATCAATGCGGCGACGTCCCGACAGGTATTGGCCGGTCAGTGAGTCGGCGTGCGCAACAATCTCGGTCGGCGTCCCTTGCGCGATGACGCTGCCGCCGTGTTCCCCTGCGCCGAGGCCCATGTCGATCACATGGTCGGCGCTCATGATCGCGTCCTGATCGTGTTCGACGACGATCACCGAATTGCCGATGTCGCGCAGGCGTTTCAGCATGCCGAGCAGCCGGGTGTTGTCACGCTGATGGAGGCCGATCGAGGGTTCGTCGAGCACATACATCACGCCGGTCAGGCCGGAGCCGATCTGGCTGGCAAGGCGGATGCGCTGGGACTCGCCGCCGGAGAGTGTGTCGGCAGGACGGTCGAGTGACAGGTAATCGAGGCCAACATCGACCAGGAAGCGCAGGCGGTTGCGGATCTCGCCGGCGATTTTGTCGGCAATAGCCTGTTTTGCACCGGTCAGCGCCAGTTCCTCGAAAAACCGCATCGCGTTGCCGAGCTGCAGCGCGGAGAGGGCATAGATCGGCTGGCCGGCGACCAGCACGTGCCGTGCTTCGGGCCGCAGCCGCGTGCCTTCGCAGTCGGGACAGGTCTGCGTATTCAGGTACTTCGACAGCTCTTCCTTCACCACCGGGGAGTCGGTTTCGCGGTGACGGCGCTCGAGATTGGGAATCACGCCTTCGAAGGCGTGTTCCTTGACATAGGACTTGCCGCGTTCACCGGTATAGGTGAACTTGATCTGCGTTTTGCCGGAGCCGTTGAGCACCGCATCGCGTGCGGCGTCCGAAAGTTCGCCGAAGGGCGCCTCGACGTCGAAACCGTAGTGCGCGGCGAGGTCCTGCAGCATCTGGAAATAAAACTGGTTGCGGCGGTCCCAGCCCTTGATGGCGCCGGAGGCCAGCGACATCTCGGGAAACGCCGCGATGCGTTTCGGATCAAAAAAGGTGATGGCGCCCAGTCCGTCGCAGCGCGGGCAGGCGCCGGCGGGGTTGTTGAACGAAAACAGCCGCGGTTCCATTTCGGGCGAGGCCTGGCCGCAGGTCGGGCAGGCGAGGCGCGCTGAAAACACCAGTTCCTGTCCGCTGTCCATGTCCGCGGCAATGGCACGGCCGTTGCCCTGACGCAGCGCTGTTTCGAACGATTCTGCCAGGCGCTGCCGGAGGTCGTCGCGCACCTTGATGCGGTCCACCACCACGTCGATGCTGTGCTTGGCATTTTTTTTCAGAGCGGGCAACGCATCGATGTCGTGAATCTTGCCGTCGATGCGCACACGGACGAAACCCTGTGCGCGCAGTTCGTCGATCAGGCTGCTCTGTTCGCCCTTGCGGTCGTTGACGACCGGCGCGAGGATCATCAGCCTGGTGTCTTCCGGCAGCTGCAGCACATGATCGACCATCTGCGCGACCGACTGCGCGGCGAGCAGCGTGCCATGCTCCGGGCAATGCGGCTCGCCGATGCGTGCGTAGAGCAGGCGCAGATAATCGTGAATCTCGGTGACGGTGCCGACCGTCGAGCGCGGGTTGTGGCTGGACGCCTTCTGTTCGATGGCGATCGCCGGCGACAGGCCTTCAATCAGATCGACGTCGGGCTTTTCCATCAACTGCAGGAATTGCCGCGCATAAGCCGACAGCGATTCGACATACCGGCGCTGGCCTTCCGCGTACAGCGTGTCGAAGGCCAGCGATGATTTGCCGGAGCCGGACAGTCCGGTAATCACCACCAGGCTGTTACGCGGCAGGTCGAGGCTGATGTTTTTCAGGTTGTGCGTGCGGGCGCCGCGCACGCGGATCTGCGCGGTGCCGGCGGGGGGCGCCGGCATATCGGAGGTCTGGGGCGACGTTTTCGCGGCGACCGAGACCAGTTTTGGTGGTGAGGAACGCACAGTCATCAGGGAGCCTGAAGAGTACAAAAGTGAACCTGCTAATATACGCCCATACGCTGTTCCGCCCAACTCCCGTCTGTATAACAGTCAGCCCAGACGCTCAGGTTTCCCCGCCGGCCCCCATTTCATGCCGTCCAGCAACAAAATGACCCCGCTTGAGCTGCGGGCGAGCATCGGATTGTCCGGAATTTTCGGGCTGCGCCTGCTCGGCATGTTCGTGATCCTGCCGGTATTCGCCATTTACGCTGAACGCCTGCCCGGCGGCAGCGACCTGACGCTGGTCGGCATCGCCATCGGCGCCTACGGTCTGACCCAGGCCATTCTGCAGATTCCCTTCGGCTGGTGGTCGGACCGCATCGGCCGCAAACCCGTGGTTTATATCGGGCTGGTGATTTTTGCCATCGGCAGTTTTATCGCGGCGCTGGCGCCGAACATTTATATCGTCATCCTCGGCCGTGTGCTGCAGGGCGCCGGGGCGATTTCAGCGGCGGTGATCGCGATGACTGCCGACCTGACCCGGGAGAGTCAACGCGCCAAGGCCATGGCGATGATCGGCTCCACCATCGGTGCGTCTTTCGCACTGTCACTGATCGCGAGCCCCTGGCTGGATCGTGTGATTGGTGTGCCGGGTATTTTTGCGCTGACCGGCGTACTGGCGCTGGCGGGCATGGTCGTCATGTGGCGTTTTATTCCGGACCCGCCGCTGACGCCGCCGGCGCCGGGTCGCGGGCTGAAGGATTTCTGGAACGTGCTGCTCGATCCGCAACTGGCGCGGTTGAACTGGGGCATATTTGCCTTGCACGCGGTGCTGATGGCGCTGTTCATCGTGGTGCCGTTCAGCCTGCGTGATGCCGGCTTGCCGGTGGGGGAGCACTGGAAGGTTTACCTGCCGGTGATGCTCGGCTCCTTCGTGCTGATGCTGCCGCCGATCATGCAGGCCGGCAAACCGGAATTGCTGCGGCGCTGGTTCATCATCGCGGTGGCGCTGTTGCTGGCGGGACATCTCGCGCTTCCGTGGCTCAGCGGAAACCTGTGGTTGTTGTCCTTGTTTTTGCTGGCGTTTTTTGTGCCGTTCAATGTGCTGGAAGCGATGCTGCCGACGCTGACCACCCGCCTTGCGCCGGCGCATGCCAAGGGCACGGCCATCGGCCTCTACAGCACCATCCAGTTTTTTGGCACCTTTATCGGCGCGGCGGCGGGCGGGATTCTCTACAAGTACTGGGGGTCCGCCGGTATCGTGATGCTCGATGCTGTGCTGCTGGCGATCTGGCTTATACTCGCTTTCGGCATGCGTGTGCCGCCGGTTGTGGCCCGCACGTAAACCCTTCGGCGCCGGGCACGTTGATAGGTTTATTGAGAGTTGCCTAAAGCATGACAAAAACATGCCTCTGGCGAGGCTGTCATGTTTTTGTTAAAACTCAACGTCCGGCGTGATCCAGCACTGAATATCAAAAGGAAAAACTGACATGGCATCAGTTAACAAGGTAATTCTGATCGGCAATCTCGGCAAGGATCCGGAAACACGGTATCTGCCCAGCGGTGAAGCGGTGACCAACATCACTCTGGCCACAACCGAGACATGGAAAGACAAAAAAAGCGGCGACAAGCAGGAGCATACCGAGTGGCACCGGATTTCTTTTTTCGGGCGCCTGGCCGAAGTGGCCGGCGAGTACCTGAAAAAGGGTTCGCCGTGTTACGTCGAAGGCCGGATCCGCACCCGCAAATGGCAGGACAAGGAAGGCCAGGATCGTTATACGACCGAGGTCGTTGCTGACCGCATGCAGTTGCTCGGTGGACGTGGCGGCGGTGGCGAAGGCGGCGGCAGCATGCGCGAACCTGCGGCTGCTGCTGCGGGTGGTGGCGGCAAGGCGCCGGCGAAGAAAAGCGGCGGCAGCTTTGACGACATGGACGACGATATTCCGTTTTAACGGAAGCATTAACGCAAAAGCGAACGCAACAGCGGCTGTCTGTGGTCAAAAAGCCGGGCGATGCCCGGCTTTTTTTCATGGCGAGCTTTGCAGCAAACGGTGAGTATGCTGTGCGATCACCGCTTCTTCATCGGTGGGGATGATGCAGACGCTGACCCGGCTGGTGCTGTTGGAGATACGCGGCGCATGGCCAGCGTTGGCGGCGGGATCCAGTGCGATGCCGAGCCAGGCGAGTTTTTCGCAGATCATGGCGCGCACCGATGCGGCATGTTCGCCGATGCCGCCGGTAAACACCAGCGCATCGATGCCTTCGAGTGCCGCGGCAAGTGCACCGGTTTCCAGTGCGGCACGGTAAACAAACTGCCCGATCGCATCGTGCGCGCGCGGATCATCGCTGCCGAGGAGGCTGCGCATGTCGTTGCTGATTTCCGAAATGCCGAGCAATCCGGATTTGCGGTACAGCATGTCCTCGACTTCCGTCGGTGACATGTTTTTTTCGCGCATCAGGTAGAGCAGTACGCCCGGATCAATGCTGCCGCAGCGCGTGCCCATGACCAGGCCATCCAGCGTGCTGAAACCCATGGTGGTGGCGATACTTTTTCGACCATGCATCGCGCAAAGGCTGGCGCCGTTGCCGAGATGAGCGACGATCACGCGGTCGTCGGCGGCCGCACCGAGTACATCCGGCAGCGCGCCTGCGATGAACTCATACGACAGTCCGTGAAAACCATAACGACGCAAACCGCCGGCGGTCACGCTGCGTGGCAGAGCGAATGTTTGCGCGACCGCGGGTTGGCTGCGGTGGAAGGCGGTATCGAAGCAGGCAATCTGCGGGAGTGCAGGGCGCAGTTTGCGCAGGGCCTTGATCGCGGCGAGGTTGTGCGGCTGGTGCAGGGGGGCCAATGGTGAAAGTGCATCGAGACTGGCAAGGTTCTGCGCGTCGATCACCAGCGGCGCATCGTACTGTTCGCCGCCGTGTACGACGCGGTGGCCTGCGCCCAGCAGTTGTTGTGCGTGTTTGCCTGCCTCCAGCCAGTCGAACAACCAGGCCAGCGCTGTCTCGTGGGTCAAAGGGCCGGGCGGTAGCGCGCCGGGCAGGGGGTCCTGTGCGTTGCTGGCGTGGAAACCGGCGGTCATGCCGACGCCCGAAATCATGCCCTGCACGGTGCGCCGTAACGGTTGAGTGGCGGCAAAAACGGCGAATTTAATGCTGGATGAGCCGGCGTTGAGGACGAGGATGTGGTGGGCCATGTTCAGGGGTTTTAAATGAGCGATTTTAACCAAGCAATTTCAAAAAAAGCTTTTTTTTCAATGGACTAGATTGCCTGATTGTGCCGCGGCTGATGCGCTGCGCCAAGCCCGCCGAAGTGGCCGCTTGAAATGCCCCGGGCAATGTCCCAATCTACCCGGGAAGTCACTCTAACCTTCTAAGGTATAATGCTTTTTTCGATTTTTGAGGTGCGCCATGCCAATTTATGAGTACAAATGCGGGGCGTGCGGTCTCCAGAGGGAATTCCTGCAACGCATCAGCGACCAGCCGCTGACCGACTGTCCGGAGTGCGGCAAAAAAACATTAAGCAAAATGGTGACCGCGGCCGGTTTCCAGTTGAAAGGCAGCGGCTGGTACGCGACCGATTTCAAGGACAAAGGCAGCAAGCCGAAGGCGGATGCCGCCAAATCCGCGGACGCGCCGAAGAAAGATGAAAGCAAAACCGAAGCCAAATCCGAATCATCCGAACCCAAGGCCGGGGTCAGTCCTGCCTGAGTGAGTCCTGCGGTCCGCCGGAAGCATTCCCGCCGGCTGACTGAGTTGCGCTGATGCCGTTTGCTGTTCCCGCCGCGCGCAACCCACAACGAAACCCATGTTCAAGAAAACCGCCATCAAGAGCTACATCATCGCCGGCCTGCTGATCTGGGTGCCGCTGGTGATCACGCTGTGGGTGCTCAACCTGCTGGTGAGCACCATGGATCAGTCGCTGCAACTGCTGCCGCAGGCATTGCTCACCGAAAACTGGCTGGGGATGCATGTGCCGGGGCAGGGGGTGATCCTGACGGTGTTGATCGTGTTTTTCACCGGTGTGCTGGTCGCCAATATCCTGGGCCAGCGGATGGTGCAGTTCTGGGAAGGCCTGCTGGCGCGCATTCCCATCGTCAACACCATTTATCACAGCGTCAAACAGGTCAGCGATACGCTGTTCTCCGGCACCGGACACGCGTTCCGCAAAGTGCTGCTGGTGCGTTATCCACATCCCGAGGCTTGGTCGCTGGCGTTTCAGACCAACGTACCGGTGGAAGTCGCGGCGCGTTTGCCGGAGGACCTTGTCGCGGTATTCATTCCGACGACGCCGAGCCCGGTCAACGGGTTTTATTTTTATGTACGGCGTGTGGATGTCATTGAAATCGACATGTCGGTGGATGCCGCGTTCAAATACATTGTGTCCATGGGCGTGGCGGCCCCGAAAAGCAGCGGCATCGTGATGCCCACACCAAGCGATAACAAATAATAGTTTAAAATCAATTACTTATGACTTTGCGTAGCCATTACTGCGGGTTGGTCGACCGCAAACTCCTCGGCCAGACCGTGAGCTTGTGCGGCTGGGTGCATCGCCGTCGCGACCATGGCGGCGTCATTTTCATCGACCTGCGCGACCGCGAAGGCCTGGTGCAGATTGTCTGTGATCCGGATCGCGCGGAAACATTCACCACCGCCAACGGCCTGCGCAATGAATTCGTGGTGCGTGTTGAAGGCCGCGTGCGTGAGCGTCCGTCAGGCACCACCAATGCCAACCTGGTCAGCGGTGAAATCGAAGTGCTGGCGACCGCGCTGGAAATATTGAACGCCTCGCAAACCCCGCCGTTCATGATGGATGACGAGCAGTTGTCGGAAAACGTGCGCCTGCAATACCGCTTCCTTGACCTGCGCCGGCCGCAGATGCAAAACAACCTGCGGCTGCGCCATCGCGCTGCCCGCTCGGTGCGCAATTACCTCGACAACAACGGTTTCATCGATATTGAGACGCCGATGCTCTACAAGTCGACGCCCGAAGGTGCGCGCGAATTCCTGGTGCCGGCGCGCATGCACGACGGCCAGTTCTACGCGCTGCCGCAGTCGCCGCAGCTGTTCAAGCAACTGCTAATGGTGGCCGGTTACGATCGTTACTACCAGATCGTCAAATGTTTCCGCGACGAAGACCTGCGCGCCGACCGCCAGCCCGAATTCACGCAGATCGATATCGAAACTTCCTTCCTCGGCGAGCGCGAAATCCAGGAGCTGATGGAAGGGCTGATCCGCGAACTGTTCAAGAACGTGCTCAATGTCGATCTGGGTGAATTCCCGCGGCTGACTTATGCCGATGCGATGGCGCGTTACGGTTCGGACAAACCCGATTTACGGGTCAAGCTTGAGTTGACCGACCTGAGTGATCTGATGTCACAGGTCGATTTCAAGGTGTTCAAGCAGGCGATTGCGTTGAAGGACGGCAAGGTCGTGGCGCTGCGCATACCCGGTGGTGCGACGCTGACGCGCAAGGAAATAGACGACTACACCGCCTTCGTCGCGATTTACGGCGCCAAGGGGCTGGCTTACATCAAGGTCAACGACGTGGCCCAGTTGAACGAGCAGGGCCTGCAGTCGCCGATCGTCAAATTTCTGCCGCCGCCGGTGCTGGCCGAAATCCTCAAGCGCAGCAAGGCCGCCAACGGCGACCTGATTTTTTTCGGCGCCGACCGCAAGAAGGTGGTGTACGACGCACTGGGCGCGCTGCGGGTGAAAGTGGGGCACGAAAAAGGCCATGCCGAATCCGGCTGGCGGCCGTGCTGGATTGTTGATTTCCCGGCCTTCGATTACGACGAGGAAGCGCAGCGCTGGAACGCGGCCCACCATCCCTTCACGGCGCCCAAGGACGAACATGTCGGCCTGCTGGCCAACGATCCGGGCAAGGTGCTGGCCAAGGCCTACGACGTGGCGCTGAACGGCTGGGAAATCGGCGGCGGCTCGGTGCGTATCCATCGCGCCGAAGTACAGTCGCAGGTGTTCGCGGCGCTGGGCATCTCGCCCGAAGACGCACGCGCCAAATTCGGTTTCCTGCTCGACGCGCTGGGCTACGGCGCGCCGCCGCACGGCGGCATTGCCTTCGGCCTGGATCGTATCGTCACGCTGATGACCGGCGCTGAATCGATCCGCGAAGTGATCGCCTTCCCGAAAACGCAGCGCGGCCAGGACCTTATGGTCGACGCGCCGAGCGCGGTCACCGAGAAGCAGTTGCGCGAGCTGCACATCCGTTTGCGCAACGTCGACCCGGCCGCGTAACGGCTGCGGCCTGACGGGACGGGTTCCGGATGCGGACGGTGTGGCGCATGATGCCGCTGCGGCAACTCTTGTGGTTCATCGCGGCGCTTGCGTTTTCCGCGCTGGCCGTGGCGCGCGGAGAGATCCCGCAGTCGCAAACGCAGTCGAAAAAAACAGCGCAAACGCAGGTTCAGGAAAACAAGCAGGAAATTCGCGTTGCCGAGCTGCCGCAGGAAGCCCGCGAGACCCTGCAACTGATCCGGCGCGGCGGGCCCTATCCCCATGATCGCGACGGCGTCACCTTCGGCAATTACGAAAAGCTGCTGCCCGCGGCGCCCCGTGGCCATTACCGCGAGTACACGGTGATGACGCCGGGAGTCCGGCATCGCGGTGCGCGGCGCATCGTCGTCGGTTGCGAGCGCCAGCGTGCGGCTTCACCCCCACCTCCACTTTCTCCCGGCGCGCTGCGGCTCGCGCAATGTCGCGATGGCGGGGAGTTTTATTACACTGCGGATCATTACCGCTCATTCAGGCGTATTGTCGAATGAAGGCCACCGGATTTTCAGCAGCGCTTAACGTAAAAGCCAACGGCGTGTACCGCGCGCCGGCGGAGGTGGCGTTATTGCAGACTATCGTGCGGCGTGCGGGCCTGCGCTGGGTCGTGGTCGATCTGCGGCGGGCGCGCGGCAAACACGCAATGCTCAGTGCCTGTGCCCGCGGCTTTCAGTTTCCAGCGAGCTTTGGCGGCAACTGGGATGCGCTGGCCGACTGTCTGCAGGATCTGTCATGGCTGGCGGAACCGGGCACGGTGGCGCTGCTGCGCGGAGCCGCGGATTTTGCCGTGGCGGCGCCCGGTGAACACGCGACGCTGCTGGAAATTCTCGCTGCCAGCGCGGAATACTGGCGGCCGCGCGGTCGCGTGTTCATCGCGCTCGGCGAGGGTGCCGCCGGATTGCCGGCCCTGGTCACTCAAGCCGGATGATGAATTACAAAATTCCGGTTTCGGTGCTGGTGCTGGTGCACACCGCCGATCTGCAGGTGCTGCTGCTGGAGCGCGCTGATCGTCCGGGGTTCTGGCAATCCGTCACCGGCAGCCAGGATGCCGGCGAAACGCTGCTGCAGACCGCACAGCGCGAACTGGCCGAAGAAACCGGCATCGTCGCTGACGCTGCGGCGCTGAGCGACTGGCAGCGCGAGAACCGTTATGAAATTTACACACACTGGCGCGGCCGTTACGCACCGGGTGTGACCCACAATACGGAACACGTCTTCAGCCTGAAATTGCCGGCCGTCCAGGACATCGTACTCGCGCCGCGCGAACATCTGGACTACCAATGGTTGCCCTGGCGCGAGGCGGCTGACCGCGCATTTTCGTGGAGCAACGCCGAAGTCATCCGCGAATTGCCGCAACGGATGCGGCAGTGCACATAAACCACACGTTTCGCCGGGACGATTCCGAGTGCGAATTTTGCGGGAATCTCCGGGTGGTTTTTCTGTCAAAATCCTGTAATGTATGAGGTTCCCCAAAACCGTAACGTAGTTCGGGACACTGGAGAAGGATCAGACGATGGAAGTGAAAACGATAGCCTTTGAGGGTTTTAAACCGCTGGCCGATGAGGCGTGTGAAGCACGCATTGTCGCCGCGCGGAAGAAGCTCGGCGATCGCGTCGTATTGCTCGGTCACCACTATCAGCGCGCTGACGTCTACAAACACGCCGACCTGACCGGTGACTCGCTGCAGCTGTCGAAGCTGGCCTCCGGCACGGACTCCGAATACATCGTGTTCTGCGGCGTGCATTTCATGGCCGAGGTCGCGGACATCCTGTCGCGCGCCTCGCAGAAAGTGATCCTGCCCGACCTCAACGCCGGTTGTTCGATGGCGGACATGGCGAGCCTGCCCAAGGTCGAGCGCGCCTGGCGTGAAATCGCGGAAGTGCTGGATCCCGACGAACATGTTACGCCGATCACCTACATCAATTCCGCCGCCGACCTCAAAGCCTTTTGCGGCGAACACGGCGGCATCGTCTGCACGTCTTCCAACGCGCGCAATATCCTCGGCTGGGCCTTTGGTCGCCGCGAGAAAGTGCTGTTTTTCCCTGACCAGCATCTCGGCCGCTGGACCGGTTATCTGATGGACATCCCGCTGTCGGAAATGCTGGTCTGGGATCCGGATGAGCCGATGGGCGGCCTGACGCCGCAGCAGATCAAGATGGCGAAGGTGCTGCTGTGGAAGGGCCATTGCTCGGTGCATCAGATGTTCCAGGCCCAGCACATCCTGCGCTGGCGCCAGCAGCATCCGGGCGGCGCTGTGATCAGCCATCCGGAGTGCAATTTCGAAGTATGCAAACTTTCCGATTACGTCGGTTCGACCGACTACATCATCAAGACCATCGCGGCGAGTCCGCCGGGATCGCGCTGGCTGGTGGGCACCGAGCTCAACCTGGTCAACCGCATCGCGGAAGAATTCGGCCCGCAGGGCAAATCGGTGCAGTTCATGGCGCCTACCGTGTGCATGTGTTCGACCATGCAGCGCATCGACCCCCAGCACCTGGCCTGGGCGCTGGAGAACCTGGTCGACGGCAGGGTGGTGAACCAGATCAAGGTGCCGGCGTACGAGGCAGAACTGGCGCGCATCGCGCTGGACCGCATGCTTGCCATTTCCTGATCATGTCGCCGGCGCGCCGCCGCAGCTGAGCGTCGCGACCTACAACATCCACAAGGGTTTTTCGGTCACGCCGCTGTTCGCGCGGCGGCCGACGCTGCACGCGCTGCGCGAGCAATTGCGCCTGTTGAATACCGACCTGGTGTTCCTGCAGGAAGTCGTCGGCGAACACACGGTGCATGCGGCGCGCCATCTTGACTGGCCGGTGCAGTCCCAATATGAGTTTCTCGCCGACAGCCTGTGGCAGAGCCACGCCTACGGCAAAAATGCGGTGTACGACGCGGGTCATCATGGCAACGCGGTGCTGTCGCGTTACCCGATCACGCGCTGGGACAACGAAGACGTCTCATCGCATCGCTTCGAACGCCGTGGCCTTCTGCACTGCGAAATCGCGGTGTCCGGCTGGCCGCAAGCGCTGCATTGTGTCTGTGTGCACCTGGCGCTCACTGCGCGCGGTCGCGGGCTGCAACTGGAGCGCCTGCGCCAGCGCATCGAGCGCCTGGTGCCGCCGGACGCACCGCTGATCGTCGCCGGGGATTTCAACGACTGGTACTGGCGTCACCGCGCAACCCATTTACTGGCGCATCCGCTGAACATGCACGAAGTGTTCGAGCTGGCGGGCGGTGCACCCGCGCGCAGTTATCCGGCGCTGCTGCCGGTGCTGCGGCTGGACCGGATATACGTGCGCGGTTTTTCGGTCCGGGAGGTTCGTGTTCATCATGGCCGGCGCTGGGGCCGGATTTCCGACCATGCGCCGCTGACGGCGCAACTGGAGCGACTGCCGGGATAATGGGCTTGTACCGGCAGGTGCTTGCAAGCCGGAAATCATTATAACTAATTGTTTTAATTGATAAAAATGAAAACCCCCGGTTTTTGGTCAAACTCTTTCTGGGCAAATCATGACTGCTGACCGCGCGTCAGCACCTCCGACGGTTGCTGCTACGGCACGCGGCCGCGACTGGCGTGTGGTGCCGATGCTGCTGCCCTACCTGTGGGAATACAAATGGCGCGTGGTGGTGGCGCTGGTACTCCTGGTGGCGGCCAAGTTCGCCAATGTCGGCGTACCGCTGGTGATGAAGGACATCGTCGACGGCCTCGATTCGAAACAGGCGGTGCTGGTGCTGCCGCTGGCGCTGCTGGTGGCCTACGGCGTGCTGCGTCTGTCGACGGTGCTGTTCGCCGAATTGCGCGATGTGGTGTTTGTGCCGGTGACACAACGCGCGACACGGCGCATCGCGCTGGCCGTGTTCCGCCACCTGCATGCGCTGTCGCTGCGCTTTCACCTCGACCGCCAGACTGGCGGCATGTCCCGCGACATCGAGCGCGGCACCCGCGGCATTTCCACGCTGCTGTCGTTCATGCTGTTTTCGATCATTCCGGTGGTGCTGGAGTTCACGCTGGTCGCGGCGGTGTTGTTTGCCAAATTCGACTGGCGTTTTGTCGCGGTGACTTTTGCCGCGGTGGTGCTCTACATTGCCTTCACCATCGGCATCACCGAGTGGCGCACCGCGATCCGCCGCAATGCCAATGAACTCGACTCCAAGGCCAACACCCGCGCCGTCGACAGCCTGCTCAATTACGAGACCGTCAAATATTTCAACAACGAGGATTACGAGGCGCGGCGTTACGATGAAAGCCTGCAGCGTTACGAGGTGATGGCGGTCAGGAACGAGGCCTCACTCGGCCTGCTCAACGTCGGCCAGGCGGCGATCATTGCCGTGGCGGCAACGCTGCTGATGATCCTCTGCGCCCAGGGCGTGGTGGCGCGCGAGTTGTCGCTGGGCGACCTGGTGCTGGTCAACGGGCTGCTGATACAGCTCTACATCCCGCTCAATTTCCTCGGCATGGCTTATCGCGAAATCAAACAGGCGCTGATCGACATGGAGCGCATGTTCAGTCTGCTTGAAGTGAACCGCGAGGTGGACGATGCCCCGGGTGCGCAGGATGTGCCGGCGGGCCCGGCGACCGTGCGCTTCGAAGCGGTCGATTTCGGTTACGACCCGCGGCGGCAGATCCTGCACGGCATGAGTTTTGAAATCCCGCCGGCGGCAAAAGTCGCGGTGGTGGGGGCCAGCGGTGCCGGCAAGTCGACGCTGGCGCGGCTGCTCTACCGTTTTTATGATGTCACCGGCGGTGCGATTCTCATCAGCGGTGTTGATATCCGCCAACTGCGCCAGACCAGCCTGCGCGGCGCCATCGCCATCGTGCCGCAGGACACCGTGCTGTTCAACGACACGATCTATTACAACATCCAGTACGGCCGGCCGGCGGCAACACGCGACGAAGTCATTGCGGCGGCGAAGGCGGCGCACATCCATGCGTTCATTGAAAGCCTGCCGGACGGCTACGAAGCGATGGTCGGTGAACGCGGGCTGAAACTCTCGGGCGGTGAAAAACAGCGGGTGGCGATTGCCCGCGCGATACTGAAAAATCCGCGCATCATGATTTTCGACGAGGCGACGTCGGCGCTGGACTCACGCACCGAGCAGGCGATCCAGAAGGAATTGAATGCCATCGCGCAGGGCCGCACCACGCTGGTCATTGCGCACCGGCTGTCGACGGTGATGGATGCCGATGAAATCCTGGTGCTGGAACAGGGGCGCGTCATCGAGCGCGGCCGCCACGCTGCCTTGCTGGCGAGCGGCGGGGCCTATGCCCAGATGTGGGCGCTGCAGCAGCAGGAAGATGCCCAGCGTCGCGCGGAACGGGAAAAAGCGGAGATGGATCAGGAAAAAACGGAAATCATTGCGGCGCCGGAAAGGTGATGGTGACGCAGGTGCCGCGACCGCCTGCACCGGCCTGCACGGCTACTGTCGCCTGGTGGCCCTGCGCGATTTCCCGGACGATGGCCAGCCCCAGGCCACACCCCCCCGGCGCGCCGCCGGGCATGCGGTAAAAACGCTCGAATATTTTTTCCCGCTCTTCAACCGGGATGCCAGGGCCGTCGTCTTCCACTTCCAGCATGGCCTGATCCTCCTGCAGCCGGACGCGCACGGTGACGCGCCCGCCCGCGGGGGTGTACTGAATGGCGTTGTCGATCAGGTTGTTGAGCATTTCATGGATCAGGAATGGATCGGCGCTGATTTCCGCGGGCGCGGAAGCGTCGTCGAAACCCAGATCGATCTGGCGGGCCAGCGCCCGCGGCACCCATTCCACGCTGACGTCGCGCGCCAGCGACATCAGCGCGACCGGCTGGCGCATCACGCTGCGGTGCGAGCCGGGTTCCGCGCGCGCCAGGGTAAGCAACTGGCCGACCAGACGCGCTGCGTGATCCGCGGCCGTCTGCAGCTGCTGCAGGGTGACGGCGGCTTCACCGTCGCGCACCTGCCGCGTGGCGAGTTCAGCCTGCATCTTCAGCGCGGCCACCGGTGTACGCAGCTGGTGCGCGGCATCGGCGATGAAGCGTTGCTGGGCTGCGAGCGCGGCGCTCAGGCGTGACAGCAGGTCGTTCATTGCGCGCACCAGGGGCTGCACTTCGGCCGGCGCCCCGGCTTCGTCGATCGGACTGAGATCAATGTGCGAGCGGCTTTCGATTTCCCGGCGCATGGAAGTCAGCGCGCGCAGGCCGAGACCGAGGCCGAACCAGATCGTCAGCGTCGACAGCAGCACCAGGATGCCCTGCGGCATCATCATGCGCAGCATGATCTGGCGGGCAAAATCATCACGCAGCGCAGAGCGTTCCGCGACCTGGATCAGGATCGCGCCTTTGCCGGAGCCCGGCCGCACCGGCACTCGCAGCGCGACGGCACGGATCGGTTCTTTGCGGAAAAGGGCGTTGTAATAGGTGACGCGGTCTTCCGCCGCCTCGGGTGGCGGATCGGGGAGATCCGGGTCACCGGTGATGTATTCGCCGCCGGGGCCGTTGGCACGGTAATAAAAACGGCCTTGTTCACCGGAAATCAGCATTTCGATCACCGGCTGCGGCAGATCAAGATAGAGCTGGTTGTTTGACTCGCGCACATTGCGCCCCAGATCCATTGCGGTATCGAGCAGCGCGCGGTCGTAATTGAGGTTGACGAAACCCCTGGCAACATCGTGGTCGACCAGTGTGCTGATCACCCACAAGGCGAGCAGCGGACCGCTGATCCATAACAGCAGTCGGGTGCGCAGGGTGCGCGCTTTGCTCATTCCGTCAGACGCCCTTACTCATGCGCCGCTTTTTCCAGCATGTAGCCGAGTCCGCGGATGGTGCGCACATTGACGCCCGCCGTCTCGAGTTTTTTGCGCAACCGGTGCACATAAACTTCGATGGCGTTGGCACCGACTTCCTCACCCCAGCCGTAGAGCTGTTCGGCGAGTTGTTCCTTGCTGACCACCCGTCCCGAGCGCAGCATCAGCACTTCCAGCACGCCCAGTTCGCGCGCCGACAGGTCCAGCGCCGCGCCCTTGATGGTGGCGCGCCGTCCCGCGGTGTCCAGCGTCAAGTCACCGTGGACCAGGTTGGCGCCGCCGCCGGACTGGCCGCGGCGGATCAGCGACCGCACCCGTGCTTCCAGTTCCGGCAGGTCGTAGGGTTTGGTCAGGTAATCGTCGGCACCGAGGTCGAGTCCCTTGACCCGGTCCTCCAGCGCATCGCGCGCAGTGAGCATCAGCACCGGTGTTTTCGAGCCTTTGCGCCGCATCCGTCGCAGCACTTCGTAACCGTCCAGTTTGGGCAGGCCGATGTCGAGGATCACCGCGTCGTAATGCTGCGTGGCCAGCATGTGGTCGGCCTGTTCACCGGTGGTGGCATGGTCAACGGCGTAATCGGCGCTTTTCAGCGCAATGATCAGTCCGTCGGCCAGTATGGGATGGTCTTCAACGATCAGCAGGCGCATGGCGGGGTTGTAGCCGGGTCGGGAGTGGGGATTGTCGGGGATTAATCATACTGGGCCATGCGTAATGTCACAGAAGCTTCGGGTTAGTAAGTTTGGCGTAAGCCTGTATGTCTATCATGAATTCGTCGGGGCAGGGTGGTGCAGGGCGCTGTAGGTGCCTGATCGCGGCCGCTGCCCCAGGTTACGGATCCTGTGGTTGGTTACTTGGTACTTGGTACTTTGGTCCCTGGTAACGCTGATTGGTAACTCTGGTTTTTCCTCCTCGGAGGCCTGGCTATTGCAGTGACCTGTGCTGAGCGGGTGATCTGTAGGGCCTCTTTAAGCTCCGCCTAGACACATTGTCCAGAGCGGAGTTTTTTTTGCCTCCGAGAGCTGATTCTTGCCTGCTGTTCCGCTGGATTCCGGGCGCTGCACGCAGCAATCAAACTTGTTGAAATAAACGCGCTAAGGCTGTATTTTACAAGGGAATTCAGGAAATTTTCAGAAGGAAATCAAACTGATGCGCCGGTTGATCGTGATCCTGATCGCCATTCTGGCGGCGTCCCCCGCACTCGCCGAGTCGCAGGAACGGACCGCCCGCAAGGTTAAATCCGCCGTCGCCGGGCGCGCCGGCTTCCCGGAACTGAAGTCCTCCGCGGCGCTGGTTGTCGACCAGTCCGGGCGCACCCTGTTTGCCAAAAACGTCGACCAGGTCGTGCCGATTGCCTCCATCACCAAGCTGATGACGGCCATGGTGGTAATCGACGCCGGGCTGCCGCTGACCGAGAAAATCGCCATCAGCAACGACGACAGGGATCTGATCAAGGGCACGCGTTCACGGCTGCGTATCGGCACCGTGCTGGCCCGCGGGGAATTGCTGCAGCTGGCGCTGATGGCCTCCGAGAACCGCGCCGCTGAAGCCCTGACCCGGGTTTTCCCCGGCGGCACCAGCGCTTTTGTCGCGGCGATGAACCAGAAAGCCGTGGAGCTCGGCATGTGGCGTACGCGGTTCGTTGACGGCACCGGACTGTCGAGCGACAACGTATCCACCGCGCAGGATCTGACCAAGATGGTCGCCGCGGCCTATCAATACCCGCTGATCCGCGAGTTCACCACCGACAGCGGCCTGACCATACAGGCCAATGGGCGGCCGATGAAGTACAGCAATTCAAACCGGCTGGTGAAAAGCCATGAGTGGCAGATCGGCCTGTCCAAGACCGGTTATATCGCCGAGGCCGGGCGTTGCCTGGTGATGCAGGCCAAAATCGCCGGCAAACCGGTGATCATCGTGTTGCTGGATTCCTGGGGGAAATTAACCCGCATCGGTGATGCCAATCGCATCAAGCGCTGGATGGAAACCCGCAACTCCGCGGATAAACCGGGCTGAATTCCGGGCCAACAGCCCGGGTCGCGTCGGCAATGACGACGCAGGATCGCGCATGAAATCCGCAGCACCACCCCTTTCGTTCCCGTTTTGTCCCCACCTGTGACCCCATCTTTGCCCCCGATTTCGCCCCATATTTCTTTTATTGATCTGCAGCCTGTCGTCGGGCGTTTCCTTGACGACGTGATTGCGGGGCTCGGCGCTTCGCCCAAGGCGCTGTCACCCAAATATTTTTATGATGCCCGCGGCTGCGAACTGTTCGAGGCGATCTGTGAATTGCCCGAATATTATCCGACCCGCACCGAACTGGCCTTGATGCGTGATCACGCGGCGGACATGGCCGCACAGCTGGGCGGGGGTGGCCTGCTGATCGAGTTCGGCAGCGGCGCCAGTGTCAAGACGGAGGTGCTGCTGCGCACGTTGCGGCCCGCGGCCTATGTGCCGGTCGATATTGCCGCCGATGCACTGCAGGCCTCGACGGCGCGCCTGGCGGCAGGTTTTCCGCAGTTGCCGATCATCGCCGTCTGCGCCGATTACATGCAGCCGCTGCGGGTGCCTGAACTTGAGCGTATCAAGGCGTCGCGCCGGGTGATTTATTTCCCCGGCTCGACCATCGGCAACCTGACGCCGGCAGAGGCGCAGGAGTTTCTGCTGCGTGCGCGCGACCTGGCCGGCGCAGAAGGAGCGATGTTGATCGGCGTCGACCTGAAAAAAGATCCCGATGTGCTGCATGCCGCCTATAACGATGCAGAGGGCGTGACCGCCGAGTTCAATCTGAACCTGCTGCGGCGGATCAACAGCGAACTGGCCGCGGACTTTGACCTCGACCAGTTTCGGCATGTCGCGTTTTACAACACCACGGCCGGGCGCATCGAAATGCATCTCGAGAGCCTGCGCGAACAAACTGTCACCGTCAGCGGATACAGCTTTGTCTTCGCTGCCGGCGAACGCATGCACACCGAAAATTCCTGCAAATATTCGGTCCAGGAATTCCAGCGTCTGGCGCAGGCGGCCGGTTTCCGGCCGGTGCAGGTCTGGGTTGATGCCGGGCGGCTGTTTGCGGTGCATCTGCTGGAAGTCTGAGTATTGCTCTGGGGGGGGCAAAAACAGCCCCTGATACGGTGCCACGATACGGAAGTTAATGGTGGTCGCCGCTTGCCGGTAAAATTCCCTGCGGTGTAAATCCGCGGAATTGTGCTCTACAGTATGGAATCACCGCCGGTCAGTGAGGGCTGCGCTGATAAAATCGTGGCGCAAAACCGCATTGTCCATTGATGGCCATCTATCTCACGCTGGTACTGATCGTACTCAACCACATTGCCTTCGGCGGCAGCCGCGTGGTGGTGTCGCTGTTTGCGCTGGAATCCGGCGCGACGCAGATGCAGGTTGGCATCCTGATGGCGCTCTATGCGGTATGTCCGATGTTGTTTGCGATTGCCATCGGGCGGCTTGCCGATCGTGTCGGGCCGCGGCTGCCGATGCTGCTGGGCAGCGCCGGTTTGCTGGTCGCGCTGTTGCTGACGGCGATCTGGCCGGCGTTGACGACGCTCTACATTGCCGCCTTCCTGATGGGCTCGTCCTTCCATTTCTTTTTTGTCACCGTCACCGGCATTGCCGGCGGCATCGGCGGTCCCCAGCACCGTTCGCGCAATTACGCGCTGGTCAGCCTGGCTTTTTCCGGGGCGGGGTTCATCGGGCCGCTGATCGGCGGTTTTGCGATCGACTATCTCGGCCACGTCGAGGCCTTCATGATCCTGGCGTCGTTCACCATCATTCCGGTGTTGATGTTGTGGCTGCGTCCGGGCTTCCTGCCGGGGGCAGCCAAACTGCCCGGGGCAGCGGCCAGCGGCGGGGTGATGGAGTTGTGGCGCGCGCCGCGGCTGCGCAATACCTTCATCGCCAGCGGCTTCATTTCCGCGGCCTGGGACCTGTTCAATTTTTACCTGCCGGTGTATGGGCACGGCATCGGGCTGTCGGCCTCCGCCATCGGCATCATCCTCGGCGTTTTTGCGCTGGCGACCTTCGTGATCCGTGCCGCACTGCCCTGGCTGCTCAAACACTCGAGCGAGGCGCAGATCCTCGTCTATGCGATTTTTGTCGCGGCCTTTGCCTTCATCCTGTTTCCCTTTTTCGAAAACCCGTACGCCCTGTGCGCGGTGTCGTTCCTGCTCGGCCTGGGGGTGGGCTGCGGCCAGCCGATGTCGATGTCGCTGATTTATTCGCTGGCGCCCGAGGGGCGCGCGTCGGAGGCCGCCGGCCTGCGCGTCACCGTCAACAACGTCACCCATCTGGTGATCCCGCTGCTGTTCGGCACCATGGGCACCGCATTCGGTTATGCGCCGGTGTGGTACGCCAATTCGGTGCTGCTCGGTATTGGCGGCTGGCTGGTGCGCCGCGCAGCAAGTCCCCTTGGGGGGCGCCGCGGCCGCGCCTGAGCGCGGGTCTTAACGAATTAACGAATAATTATTGTAAGGCTGAAGTCGCCGCGCAGCAGACTGACCGCGTAACCGCGTTCCGCAGCACGAAGCAATTTCTGGAATTCGGCCAGCGTCTGTATGCGGCGGCGGTTGACCGCATAAATGATGTCGCCGGGGCGGAAACCCGCCTGCAGTGCGCGGCTGTCGGCATCCACCGCGGCCACCACCAGACCACCGCCGCGCAGGCGCTGGAACAGCGGACTGCCGCGTTCGATTTCCACGACCTTCAGGCCCGGCAGTTGCGCCACCGTTTGGGTGTCTCCGCTGTCGGAGGCCTGGGGTGCTGCGATGCGCGCGCGGATGCGTTGCGCGCCGCTCTCGCGGACGATGCCGAATTCGACTTCTTCACCGACCGGGGTGAGTCCCAATCGCGCGCGCAGTTCGGCGGAACTGCGGATCGGCCGGCCGTTGAGCGTGGTGACGACATCACCCTCGCGCAGGCCGGCACGATCCGCCGGCGAGCCCGATTGCACGTTGTTGATGATCGCGCCATCCAGTGACGGAAGGCGCAGTTTGCGCTGGACATCCGCCGGCACGTCCGCCATTTCGAGGCCGAGGCGGCCGCGTCGTACTTCGCCATGACGCACGATCTGTTCCATCACCGCACGTGCCATCATCGAGGGCACGGCAAAACCGATGCCGACGTTGCCGCCGGCCGGGCCGATGATCGCGGTGTTGATGCCGATCAGTTCGCCGCGCAGATTGACCAGCGCGCCGCCCGAGTTGCCGGGATTGATCGAGGCGTCGGTCTGGATGAAATCCTCGTAACCCTCCACCGACAGCCCGCTGCGCCCCAGCGCGCTGACGATGCCCGAGGTCACGGTCTGGCCGATGCCGAAGGGATTGCCGATGGCGAGCACGTAGTCGCCAACCTGCAGGTTGTCCGAGTCGCCAAAACGCAGCGAAGCAAGATTGGGTGCGTTGATCTGCAATACGGCGATGTCGGTGCCGGGATCGGTGCCGACCAGCTTGGCCGGAAACTGGCGGCGGTCTTTCAGCGTGACGATGACCTGCTCGGCGTCCTTGATGACATGGTTGTTGGTCAGGACATAGCCGCGGGCGGCGTCAACGATGACACCGGAGCCGGCGGACTGCTCCTGGCGCTGCTGTTTGTCCGGCAGGTTGAAAAAACGCCGGAAAAACGGGTCGCGGAACAGCGGGTTGTCTTCCACCGGGGCGCGGGTGACCACCGAGATGTTGACCACCGCCGGCGTGACCTGGTTGACCAGCGGCGCCAGGGTCGGCAGGCCGCGTGCGTCAGTCGCCGGTTGTGCCGGTGCTGCCAGCGGCAGCAATGCGCCCAGCAGGAGCAGCATGGGCGTCCGTAACATGTTCAGAAAATCCTTGAAAAACATGGGCATTGAAACGTTCATGGACATTGCCTCCAGATGGGTGCAGTGCCGCCGTTTTTCAAGCGGCAACTTCCCTGCAATCGGTTGGCAAGCTTCCCGCCCCGTGCAACTTATTTCAGAATTTTGAACAGGTTGTTGAAACTGTCGGTCCACAGTCGCAGGCCGGGGATTTCACCGATTTTTTCCGTGGATTCGGTGATGCGCGGGTTTTCGAGGACCACCTTGCTGCGCGACACCAGCACCCAGTCGGTATTGGCCAGATCCGACCTGCTGTCGGGATTGTCGGCGACCAGCACCGTGTGCAGGCCGTGTTCGTCGGCGATGCGTTTCACCACCGGCGCCAGGTGCAGGAAGCGGTTGGTGACGTGAAAGGCGATCACGCCGTCGGGTTTCATGTTTTTCAGGTAGACGCCCATGGCCTCATAGGTCATCAGATGGGTGGGGATCGAATCGCTGGAAAAGGCGTCGATCGCCAGCACGTCGTAAGCCTGCGCCGGTTCGCGCTCCAGGGTCAGCCGGGCGTCGCCGAGCAGGGTTTCAATTTTTGCCGCGCTGGAACCGAGGAAGCTGAATTCGGTTTTGGCCAGGTCAATAACCTGCGGGTTGATTTCATAAAAGCGGTAAACGTCACCCGGCCGACCATAGACGGCCAGCGTGCCGGCGCCGAGACCGACCACGCCGACACGGATTTCTTTCGCAGCTTCGCGCTTGATGTTGATGATGCGGCCGACGCCCGCCGTCGGGCCGTAGTAGGTCGTCGGTTCCAGGCGTCGCGCAGGTGCCAGGAACTGTTCGCCGTGCATGATCACGCCGTGCATCAGCCGACGCGTGCTCTCGAGGTTCGACTCGTCGCCGAAATCCTTGACCCGCAGCGTACCGTAGAAATTGCGCGTCATCACCCGGGCGTCCTTGGACAGCATGTTGATGTAGGTGTGGATCTGGTATGCGGTGAAACCCGCGGCGACCAGCGCCAGCACCGGCACGATGAGCATGGCGCGGCGCGCAAGGTACGCGGCGATCAGCACGGTGAAAAACAGGCCGAGGCCGAATTCATAGTAGGTGTTGAACAGCTTGGGCGCGACAAAACCCACCAGCAGGCCGCCGACCGCGCCGCCCAGCGAAATCATCAGGTAATAACCGGTCAGGTGGCGCGGCGCCGGTTTAAGTGCGGCGAGTTCGCCGTGGAAAAACATGCACATCACGAACAGGCCGGCGGCAAACAGCGGGATGGCCTGCTTGATGTCCATCACGCCGCCGTTGGTGTGCAGCGCCCAGGACATCGCGCCGACGATCACCAGCAGCGGGCCGAAAAAAATCTGCCGCTGGTACCAGTTGCGGCCTTCGAAACACAGCACGAAGGACAGCAGGTACAGCGTCAGCGGCAGGATCCACAGGAAGGGCACCGAGGCGACATCGTGGGTGATGTGGTTGGTCACCGCGATCAGCATGAACGAGCCGAGTGCGGCCAGCGTCAGCCACAGCAGGTAGTCGGCAAAACGCGGGGGAGGGCCTTCGGCGGCGGCCGGTGCGCCCGCCTGTTGCATGGCGGCCTGGGTTGATGCGCGCAGGCTGAACAATGCCGAACTGCCGCAGAGCAGGGCGAACAGTCCGTAGCCGAAACTCCAGCCGATCGACTGCTGGTGGGTGGTGACGTAAGGCTCGACCACAAACGGGTAGGCCACCAGCGCAATCAGCGATGCGCCGTTCGACAGCGCGAACAGACGATAGACATTTTTTGCCTGCGGATAACTGCGCGCGAACCAGGCCTGCAGCAGCGGTCCGGTGGTCGACAGCAGGAAGTAGGGCAGGCCGATGGTGGCGGCCAGGAGGCCGAGGATCAGCCAGGTCGGATCTTCTTCGCCGCCCGGTTTCCAGCCGCTGCCGGCGATGATCGGCAGCGATACCAGGCTGATGATGATCAAGACCACATGCAGAATGACCTGCGGCCGTGGTTTCAGGAAACGCACAGTCCAGTCGGCGTAGGCGTAACCGGCGAGCAATACCAGTTGGAAAAACATCAGGCAGGTCGTCCATACCGCCGCTGAACCGCCAAACCACGGCAGGATCTGTTTCGCCATGATCGGTTGCACCAGGAACAGCAGGAACGCGCTCGCAAAAATAGTCAGCGCGTAAATGAGCATTTATATAACCTATTGATTTTATTGAATTATTTTTGGTGTGGCGATATCAGGCTGCGCCACTGGTAACGCGGCGTGCCGTGGTGGCGTTTACGGGCCGCCGGGATTGTAACCGCAGCCGGCATGTTGCGGGCGCCGGCATGCGCGCTACAACGGCGTTAACAGCCTCCGCTAGTCTGCCTTGATGCTGGATTTTTTGATGACTTCCGCCCAGCGCACCGATTCGGCTTTGACATAGGCGGCGAATTCGGCCGGCGTGCTGCCGACGCCCTCGGCACCGTCGCCGGCCATGCGTTTTTGCATTTCCGCGGTTTTGAGGATTTCGACGACTTCACGATGCACGCGGTCGATCACCTGGCGCGGCGTGCCGGCCGGCGCGAACAGCCCGTACCAGTTTGAAACATCGATGTTGGGTACGCCGGCTTCCTGCAGGCTGGGGATGTCGGGCAGCGTGGCCGCGCGCTGCGCGCTGGTCACCGCCAGCGCGCGCAGCTTGCCGGTCTTCAGGTGCGGCAACACCGAAATGATGCTCGGGAACGCGGCCTGGATACGACCGGCCAGCATGTCGACGTAGGCGCCGCCCATGCCTTTGTACGGAATATGGTTCATGTCGGCGCCGGTGCGCACCTTGAACAGCTCCGTGGTCAGGTGGATCAGGCTGCCCTGGCCGGATGACGCGTAATTGACCTTGTTCGGATTGGCCCTGGTGTAGACCACCAGTTCCTTGACGTTTTTTGCCGGAATGCCCGGGTGGACCATCAGCACATAGGGCTGGCGCGTGACCTGGGTGATGGTCGCGTAATCCCGCGTCGGCACATAACGCGCCGGGTAGAGCAGGGGATGAATCACAAAGGTCGCGCTGGCCATCAGCAGCGTGTGGCCATCCTTCGGCGCTTCCCTGGTCAGTTCGGCGCCGATCGCGCCACCGCCGCCGGCGCGGTTGTCGACGACCACGGTCTGGCCGAATTTTTCCGCGAGCGGCGTCGCCACCGCACGGGTCACGGTATCCATGCCGCCGCCCGCGGACAGCGGCACGATCAGGCGTACCGGTTTGTCGGGGTAGGCGGCCTGCGCGGACAGCGAGAATGTGAAAAACGCGGCGTAAAAAGTGCTGATCAGCAATCGGGTCATCTGAATCTCCTCGCTGTTATTGTCGCGTCGTATATCCAAAATTACATCACACCGTTCGGGCTGATCCCTTCGACAAGCTCAGGACAGGCTCTGTCGAAGCCCTGCTGCCCTTCGACAAGCTCAGGGCGAACGGAATTGGTTTGCAAGCATTGTAAAAATAAAAAGGGTTCAGCTTGTGGCGCTGATCGCCAGCGTGCGGCAGTCAGCGATGGTTTCCAGTGCCGCCAGCTGCGCATGTAATTCCGCGGCCCGCGGATGCGCACCGGCCATGCGCATGAACTTGGTCTGCAGTTCTTCCGCCGACAGCGGCGAGGCGGGGGTGCCCTTGAACTCCTCAGCAAACCGTTCGAACTTGCGGCCGTCCTTCAGTTCGATCGCGACCCGCGTCGCCCAGGCGCCGCCTTTTTCGGCGTCGCTCATTTCCACGACCTTCAGTTTTATCGCCAGTGCGCGGACTTTTGCATCGTTCAATGCGGTTTCGGAAAACGCCAGCGGATCGTTGACGTCGTAATACAGCGCGATGGCGGCGCAGAAGGGCACGCTGTACTGCGCGCCGGCGACGTCGCGTGGTTCGCGGATGTCGTGGTGCGACAGCACCTTGTGCCGCGCATGAATGGTCAGTGATTGGACATCGTCACCATTAAAGCCGTGCTCGGCGCGCAATTCCTGCAGCGACTGCACGGGGGTGTGGGCGGTGATGTGGCAGGCGTAGCGTTTCAGGCAGGCATGGACAATGTCGAAATGCGAACCGAGATTCTTGGTGAACTGCGTGGCGTCACCGTCGCGCGCGTACGACTCAAGATAGCCGTATTGACCTTCGAGCACGGTATCCGGGCCTTCATAACCGTCACGGGCGAGCAGTGCGGCGACCACACCGGCTTCCGCCGCGCGTCCCATGTGCAGGCGTTTCACCATCGCGCCATTGCCGGCCTTGGCAAAAGCGAGCAGGCCGCCGCCGAGCGAGCCGGCGATGCCCAGCGCCTGGGTCAGTTGATCAGTACTGAGGCCCAGCAGTTTGCCGGCGACGATGGCGGAACCATAAGGGCCGTTGACGCCCGGCGCATGGAAACCCAGCGATTCCGTGGTTTGTTTTGCCGCGAGGCCGATGCGGAACATCACTTCGGCACCGGCGACAAAAGCGGTCAGCAGCTCGCGGCCGCCGGCCTGTCGTTCTTCGGCCACAGCCAGTGCCGCGGGCAGCAGGATCGCGCCGGGATGTACGCCGGCGCTGGGTTTGCGCAGGCCGTCGAGTTCAAAAGCGTGGCTGCACACACCGTTGGCCAGTGCGGCGGACGGTGCTGACACTTTCAGCGCGGTGCCGATGACACGGCTGTTCCCGTTGCCACCGCAATGTTGTGCGTGACCCGCGACGATTTTGCTCCACGGCAGGCGCGAGCCGAACAGTGCGGCACCGGTGGTGTCAATGATGCATTGCCGGGCGCGTTCACGCGCTGCAACGGGAATCTGCCCGTAGCCCAGCCCGCTCGCGAACTCCGCGAGCGTGCGGGCTGCCGTTGCGGCCTTCGCCATTTCCGGATTACGCCGTCAGCAGTTTCGACAGCACGGTGGCATCGGGCAGCTTTTCGATGCCCATCACCGCATCACGCAGTTCTTCAACGCGTGCTTTGGGCAGTGCCTTGACCGCGAGTTTTTCGAATTTTTCGATGATCTCGGCATCGCTGGCGAAATGTTTTTCGCTGCCGCGCGCGGCTTCGACAGTGCGTTTCATGATCGTGCCGTCGTTGAGGTGCAGTTCAACATGCACCTTGTGCCGCAGCTTGGCGCCGAGCGCGGTGATTGCCGGGTCGTGCAGCACTTCGATTTTTTTCGACAGCGCAATGCGTTGTGGGTCGGCGACCATGGCTTCCGTGAACTGGTCGACAAAACAGTCGTTTTCGATCAGCCAGGCCGCGATGCAGTACGGCATGTTCAGTTGCGCCGAGGTCAGGCCCTGCGGCTCGTACGGCCAGCCGACATGGTGCACCGTGACTTCGGAGCCGTGCACGACAACCTTCTTCACATCGTTGTGGGTGAAGGGGCGTTCGCGGCGCATGTCGCGCAAGGCATCGAGCGTGGTGTGGTTGGTGCCGACACAGGCATAGAACTTCAGTGCAATGCCCATGGTCTGCCAGACTTCGCCCAAACCCGCGGTGAGTTCGGCCAGGTTGAACTTGTCGGTCGACTGCGACATGGTCGTGCAGAAGCCGCCGTATTCGCTTTCCAGTACATTGAGGATCCCTGTGAATCCGGCTTCGGCGAACAAGGCGCCATAGAGCCCGGATTGCGACGAGCGACCGGCATGCATGCGTTTGACCATCGCGCCGAACTGCGCCGCCATCAGGCCCGCGGCCTGGGTGCCGGCGATGCCCAGCGCGTGCACGGTTTTGTCGGTGTCGAGTTTTAATCCGCGTGCGGCACCTGCGGCGGATGAAAACACGCCCAGTGTTGCGCCCGAGTGCCAGCCCGAGGCGATATGCGAGGGGCCCATGCATAGCCCGACGCGCGGGCCGATTTCATAACCGGCGACGGCTGAGGTCAGGAACTCCTTGCCGCTCATGCCCGGTTTCATTTCGGTGATGGAAATCAGCGACGGCAGCACCACGGCGCCGACATGCAGCACACCGGCGCGGTGCACGTCATCGAGTTCAAAGCCCTGCACCTGCGTGCCGTTGACCAGCGCGGCATGCGGCGCGGAGAGTTTTTTGCTGGTGCCCCACACGCTGCACTGGCGGGTGCTGTCGATCGCGCTCAGTTTGTCCTGCAGGATGCGGCTCCATTCGAGATCCGCGCCATACAGCGCACAACCCAGCGAATCCAGCATCAGCAGCTTGTTGCGATGGCGGACTTCTTCCGGAATCCTGTCGTAGGTCAGCCCGGAGACGAAGGCGGCCATGCCGCGGGTGTAGGGATTGTCGCTGGTGGATTGTTTGGCCATGGTGCGGATTTCCTCAGGAGTCTGTAAATGAGTCTATAAAATTATCAATATAATCAAATACTTAATTCATTTTTACCATGTGCTACCTTGGCGTGCGCACTGTAGTGCCCAACAGCGGCATCACAGTGCTGATGTCGGCCAGCGTTTCAAACTGGTTCACTGTTGCGATGATTTTTTCCGCCGCGGTTTTGTCCATACACGGCGCGACAACGTTGCGGAATTTGTGCACCACTTCTTCCGGTGACAGCGGATTTTCCGGGCTGCCGCGGCGGTGCAGCGACAGTTTTTCGTAAACCTTGCCGTTGTGCGCGGTGATTTTGACCCGCGAGGCATGGCGGAACGGCGCGCCCATTGTTTCGATCTCGGGATCGACATGCGCGCTGATACGCGAAATGAAATCGAGAATCTGCGGGTCACTGAGCCGCGCTTCGCGAAACTGTTCGGTGAAGGCCGCGCCGTCAATCGCAATCACTGCCATGCCGTAATACAGATTCATCTGCGCCGCGGTGACGCCCTGCGCCCTGTATTCCCAGGCGCAATGCACATGAGTCATCGGCGACAGTCCGGTTTCGACGCGGCCGATGTCGGCGGCCTTGAGGCCGTGTTCTTTCATCAGTTCCGACAATGCATCCAGCGCGCTGTGGATGCTGGTCACGCTGGCATGCGGCTTGTAACCGACATTGAGTGTTTCCCAGGTTTTGCCAAGCCCATCAGTCAAACGTGAGGGATTGGGTTTGTCGGAATAGGTCGACAGGTAACCGCCGTACGGCGCTTCCAGCGCATCGAGAATGCCGGTGAAACCATCCGCCGCGAGTTGCGCCGCATAAACACCGCTCTGCGCGGCGCGACCGCTGTGAAAACGTTTCACCATCGCGCCTTCCTGCGCCGCCATCAGGCCGCCGGCCTGCGAGCCGGCCATGCCCAGCGCGTACTGGAACTGCGCGGCATCCAGATTCAGCATGCGCGCCGCGGTGGCTGCGGCGACAAACGCGCCGGAGGTTCCCTGCGGATGGAAACCGCGGAAAAACAGGCTCATGGTCGCGGCATTGCCGACACGGTGGCCGATTTCATAACCGGCGACCATCGCGGTCAGCACATCACGCCCTGATACTTTTCCACGGACTTCAGCCAATCCCAGTGCCACCGGTGTCGCGATGGAACCGGCGTGGATGATCGATTCCTTGTGGATGTCATCGAGTTCAAAGGCATGTCCCGAAGTACCGTTGACCAATGCCGCCAGCGACGCCGAGGTTTTGCGGCCGAGGCCGATCAGCGTGGCCACGGGTTTTGCGCCTTCCTGTTCGGCGAGTGCCGCGACCTTCTGCGTCCACGGCAGCGTCGCGCCGAACAGGCAGCAGCCGAGGCTGTCGAGCAGGCTCAGCTTGATGCGGGTGATGACCTCCGCGGGGATGTCGTCGTAACGGAGTGCGGCGCCGAAACGCGCGAGGTCGCGCGTGGCGTCAGCGAGCGGGGGTGGTTTATTGGAAGGCAATGCAATCCTTTGGCGTAAAAATTAACTTCAACCGTCATGCCGGCGAAAGCCGGCATCCAGATCAGTTGGTTGCCAGTGCCCCCTGGATTCCGGCTCGCGCTTCGCTTGGCCGGAATGACGATTTTGTGTTTGCGATTCCATCAATGGGTAATCAGGCTTTGGCGCTCTGCCCGGCTGCCGTGCCGGCCAGTTTGCCGAACACGGCACCCGACACCAGCCCGGTGCCGCTGGGGTAGTTGAAATAGAACAGGCCGCCGACCATTTCACCGGCGCAGTAGAGGCCGGGGATGGGCAACTGGTTGGAATCGAGCACCTGGCCGCTCTCCTTGTCGATGCGCAGTCCGCCGAAGGTGAAGGTGATGCCGCAGGTCGTGGCGTAGGCGTCATAGGGCGGAGTGTCCAGCACCTGCGCCCAGTTGGATTTCGGCGGCTCAATGCCGACCGTGCCCTTGCCGTCCTTGATCACGTGGTTGAAGGGCACGTCCTTTTTCACCGCGGCGTTGTACTCGTTGACGGTTTTGAGGAATTGCTCCGGGTTGACGCCTTCCAGTTTGGTCGCGAGTTCTTCCAGGGTATTGGCGCTGACCTTGGTCACGAACTTGATGCGGTATTCCGAGCGCAGCAGTTTGGTCACTTTCGAATCGAACACCTGCCAGGCGAACTGGCCGGGTTGTTTGAGCACTTCACCGCCATATTTGGCATAGGTGAAGGAGTGGAAGTCGTAACCCTCGTCGACAAACCGTTTGCCTTCAGCATTGATCAGCAGACCGAAGATGTAGCTGTGTTTCTGGAACTGGTCGCCGACATTGACGTCGCCGAATTCCGGCGCGTAACGATCCCAGCCGGTGGCATGACAGCCCGACCAGTTGCCGTAGGGTGCTGCGCCGATGTCCAGCGCCATCTTCAGGCCGTCACCGACATTGAAACGCGAGCCGCGCACCTTTGCCAGTTCCCAGCCGGGGCCGAGGTAACGCGCGCGCATCTCGGGATTGGCTTCAAAACCGCCGCATGCCAGTACTACGGCTTTTGCTTTGATTTCGAAGGACTTGCCCTTCTGCCGCACCTGCACGCCGCCGACGGTGGCGCCGTCGTAAATCAGCTTGATCGCGCGGGTTTCGAAAAACACCGGGATGCCGGCTTTTTTGACCGCCTTGTCGAGATACTGCACCAGGCCGGCGCCGCCGCCGTGGGCCTCGATCGGCATGTTGCCGAAGAATTTGCGTTTGCCGTCGACCACCGCCGACTGGCGGCCCCAGTTGGGCACGAACTTCACACCCTTGGAGCGCAGCCAGATCATGGTCGGCAGGCTTTCGTTGACCAGGTACTCCGACAGGTCGGGGTCGGTGCGGTAGGCTGTGAGCTGGTGGATCTTGTCGAGGAATTCCTCGCGGGTGTTGGTGCCGAAATCGGTCTCGGCGATTTCCTGCGGCGTGATGTCGGTGATCTTGGTCAGGTCTTCCACGGTGTCGTAGGCAAAACGCATCACGCCGCCGGCGAAACGGCTGTTGCCGCCGCCTTCGTCTTCATGGGCGGCTTCGAGGATGGCGACTTTGGCGCCCTGGTCGTGGGCGGACAGGGCGGCACACATGGCGGCATTGCCCTTGCCGACGACAATGACGTCGAATTCCTGTTGCATATTGTGGAACCTTTCACTGGCGAATTTCGGGAGAGGCCGGATTATCCGTCTCCGGCACTCTTGAGTAAAATGAGATTGTTGCAATAATTGTTCGTCATTGCGCATCAATCAAGGATAAGCCCCGCCGCCCGTTCGCCCTGAGTTCATCGAAGGGCGGGTGTCCCGGTCGCGGCTGCAAATTTATGAACCTCGACGTCCACGGCCTTCAGGCATTTGCCCGCATTGCAGAACTCGGCACCTTTCAGAAAGCAGCGCAGGCCCTGCACCTGTCACAGTCCGCGCTGTCGCGGCGCATCAGCAAACTCGAGGCCGATCTCGGCGTGCGCCTGCTCGACCGCACCACGCGCCGGGTGCGCCTGACTGCGGTCGGCCGCGACTTCCTGCCGCAGGCACGGCGCTTGATCGAGGAACTGGAAACCTCGATCACCGGCCTGCGCGACATGGCAAAACACGGCTCGGGCCAGGTGGTGCTGGCCTGTGTGCCGACGGCGGCGATGCACATCCTGCCGCCGGTGATCCGCGATTACAGCGCCAAACATCCTGACAACCGCATCCGTATCCTCGACGTCCATGCCAATGAAGTGCTGCAGGCGGTGTTGCGCGGTGAGGCCGAATTCGGACTGACGCTGTCCGGTCCCGATGAACCCGAGATCGAAACCGAAGCACTGTTCGACGATCCCTTTGTGCTGGCCTGCCACAAGGATCACCCGCTGGCGAAAAGGAAAACCGTGAAATGGGCCGAACTCGCAGCCCACCGCGTGATCACCGTCGGGCGCATGAGCGGCAACCGCGCGCTGCTCGATTTCGGCCTGCCCGGCAACCTGCCGCAGCAGCGCTGGACCTATGAAGTGCAGCATTCCTTCTCCACCGGGCTCGGTCTGGTCGAGGCCGGCATCGGTGTGATCGCGGTGCCGATGCTGGCGCTGGCGGGGCGGAAAAATTCAAACCTGGTCAGCCGGCCGCTGGTCGAACCGAAATTGACGCGTACGCTGGCGGTGATCCGCCGTCGCGGGGTGACCTTGTCACCGGCGGCGCAGGAGTTTTTGGCGATGCTTAGGAAGCGGTGGGGGCAGGGGAAAAAAGAGGTACGTAACCGAACTTGAGGTGAGGGGCGACCGGAAAAATGGAATATTTGCCGCATACGGCGGGTTATGCTTCTCGAAAAGCAAGAAACCGCGTTTTTTTTCAAAAGTCAGTGTGATTTCAATGAGGTGAAATCATGGCCAGGAAAGGCATGCGCCCGGTGCACCCGGGAGAAGTATTGCGCGAGGACTATCTCGTGCCACTGAACATGAGTGCGAATGCGCTGGCCAAGGTCCTCAACATGCCGGCGCCCCGGATAAACGATGTGGTGCGCGAGCGTCGCGGTGTGACGGCGGAAATGGCGATGCGGTTGGCTCGCTACTTTGGCGGCGATGCGCGATCCTGGCTCACTCTGCAGGCGGCCTACGACCTGCGGGTTGCCGAGCAGGCGATAGGCAAGCGCATTGAGCATGAGATTACGCCGGTTGATTGAGGGCTGGTGCCGATGCGGCGTCACCTTGTCACCGGCGGCACAGGAGTGTCTGGCGATGCTGAAATAGCGGTGGGCAGGTCCACCACGGCGGGAAGGGCGCGTACGTGGCTGAGGTGCGCGGCCCTGAAAAACGGCAGATGTCGAGCGCTGGGTGTGATTGACGGAGACTACATATCAAGGTCGATTGAAATCGGCAGGAAAAGGTCGTTAAGGTGTTGTATAAAGCCGTATTAGAAAAATTTCTTTATTAAGATTTTCGGATCAGGGGCGGCAATGTTCGAAAAAATCAAGAAAAAGCGATTTCAAGTCTTAGCGCTTCATCATGCGGAGGCAATTCTCAAGCATGACATGGAGTCAGCTGTTGACGAGCTTGAAGAAGTATTGCTTAGCATTTCAATTCCGGCGCAGGAGCTTGTGTACGGCGGCGGTGGCGAGGGCGAACTTACCCAAAGACTCAGGAATTCACTTTCCAAAACCCACGGCTGGAAGAAGCATAATTTTGAAATCAAAAAAATCGTTGATGGAAAAGAAAAAGAATCGATTTCTCACGAGATAGACCATGTAAAAGTTTTGGTAATTCCTAGCCTAACCGGACCAGATTTAAACTGGTCTGGCAATGAAACGATGTCCTGAATGTAATCATGGT
>JAIETP010000012.1 GCA_019744975.1 Burkholderiales bacterium | reverse complement strand
ACCACTTCCAGTTCGCTTTCCAGGCCCGAGCCGTCTTCGACGGTGATCACGCCTTCCTTGCCGACCTTGTCCATCGCGTCGGCGATGATCTTGCCGATTTCGGCGTCAGCATTGGCGGAGATCGAACCGACCTGGGCGATTTCCTTGCTGGTGGTGCAGGGCTTGGACAGTTTTTTCAGTTCGCCAACGATGGCGGTGACCGCCTTGTCGATGCCGCGTTTGAGATCCATCGGGTTCATGCCGGCGGTGACGAACTTCATGCCTTCCTGAACGATGGCTTGGGCCAGCACGGTGGCGGTGGTGGTGCCGTCGCCGGCGATGTCGGAAGTCTTGGAGGCGACTTCTTTCACCATCTGCGCGCCCATGTTCTCGAACTTGTCCTTCAGTTCGATTTCCTTGGCGACAGACACACCGTCCTTGGTCACGGTCGGGGCGCCGAAGCTGCGCTCGAGCACGACGTTGCGGCCTTTCGGGCCGAGGGTGACCTTGACTGCATCAGCCAGAATGTTGACGCCGGCAATGATTTTCTGCCGTGCCGGCTCGTGGAATTTGACGTCTTTAGCTGCCATGGTTGAAATCTCCTGGATATTCTGTGTGGGTTACTCGACGACGCCCATGATGTCTTCTTCGCGCATCACCAGCAGCTCGTCACCTTCAACTTTGACGGTCTGGCCGGAGTATTTGCCGAAAAGGACGCGGTCGCCGACTTTGACGTCGAGCGGGATGACCTTGCCGTCATCGCCTTTTTTGCCTTTGCCTACAGCTTTGACTTCACCCTGATCCGGCTTTTCAGCGGCGGTGTCAGGAATCACGATGCCGGAAGCAGTCTTACGCTCTTCTTCCAGCCGCTTCACGATGATGCGGTCGTGCAACGGGCGAATCTTCATGGGTACATCTCCTCAAGGATCGATTGGATAAACTGGGAAAACCGCGAACCGATTGTTAGCACTCGGCTCAAGCGAGTGCTAATGATAGAGATGTACCGCCAGAAATCAAGAGGGGCTGAATCACAGCCCCTCTGAGTGTAAATAATCGCTTACACTAAAATATCAATTAAATCAATAGCTTACTAATGTCTGGTGGTCACCACCGGCAGCATGCGATGGTTTGGGATGCCAAACCTGTAAACCATTTTGCGCTTGCCGGCACGGCTGGGGGGAACCGGTGCATGGGGGCATGGCAAGGCTCGACGACCCTCCTCGGACAGGGTGGCGTCATCGGTGTAATCCTTCCAGATTCCGCCGCGTACCGGCCGGAAGGCCCATAACAAATAGCCCCGCTCTGCTGCCAGTTCCAGCAGATCATCGAGATCGGGCGCATCGCACACCGCCACCTGGGCACCGTTGATGTTGCACGGGTAGGTACCGAAAGCCTGCATACATTCCAGTTCTTCGTTCTCCGCCGCCCCCTGACGGAAGCAGGCTGGACGTTCAGCCCGCTCCACATCCCAGGCCCCCAGCGCCCAGGCCGCTTCCATCGCGGCATGATCGACGGCCCGCAGATCACGCCAGCGGTCATTGAGTTGCAGCGAAGAACTGGGGATTGGCGTGTAGGCCACGGTTTCAGCCTCTTCGAGCTCGGCCAGTTTCTGTCTGATAAAGCCGTGCCAGTGCAGCGTCAGGATCACCGGCGTATCGGGACAGGGCACTGCGGCGAGGGTGATGCCGACGAGCGGCAGGCCGGTGGCGGACATCTGGCCTTCGATGCGTTCGAGAATCTGCATGCGCAAACATCTCCTTTAGTGTGCTGTTAAACTCAACAACAACTGCCGAAAACATTCAGAGCAAATTCAGTGCCACCGTGCGGCACCGGATCAACAAACACCGGGCCATGGTACATAAGCTATATAACGCTGGCCGCGCAAATCGGTTGAACGCCTGAAAGTATTGGATAAAGCTCACCCCAAATGCAAACTAGCACTCGCAACACTGTGCTGCTAGAACGCAGCCGCACCGCGGTGTGGCATCCCTGCACACAGATGAAGCAGCACGAAACGCTGCCCATCGTACCCATCGCCCGCGCAGAAGGTTGCTGGTTGTACGATTGCGACGGCAAACGTTATCTCGACGCCGTCAGTTCGTGGTGGGTCAACCTGTTCGGCCACGCCGAACCACGCATCAACGCCGCGCTCGTTGACCAACTGCAACGGCTGGAACACGTGATGCTCGCCGGCTTCACCCATGAACCGGTGGTCGCGCTGTCGGAGCGCCTGTCCGCGCTGACCGGCGGCGCACTGGGCCACTGTTTTTACGGCAGCGACGGCGCCTCGGCCACCGAAATCGCGCTGAAAATGAGCTTCCATTTCTGGCGCAACAGCGGGCAACCGGACAAAACGGAATTCATCAGCCTCGCCGGCAGTTATCACGGCGAAACCCTGGGCGCGCTGTCGGTCACCGATGTTGCGCTGTTCAAGGACAGCTACGCGCCGCTGCTGCGCCACAGCGCACTGGTGCCCAGCCCGGACTGGCGCCGCGCCGCCATCGGCACCTCCGCGCGTGAACATGCGCTGCGCTGCGCGGAGGTGCTGGAGAGTCATCTTGAACAACACCATGAACGGACGGCCGCACTGATCGTCGAGCCGCTGGTGCAGGGCGCCGCCGGCATGGCCATGTATGACGCCGAATACCTGCGTCAGGCGCGCACGTTATGCGACCGCTACGGCGTACATCTGATCATCGATGAAATCATGACCGGCTTCGGCCGCACCGGCACTTTTTTCGCGCACGAGCAGGCTGATATCAGGCCTGATTTTTTGTGTTTGTCCAAAGGCATCACCGGCGGTTACCTGCCGCTGTCCGTGGTGATGACCCGCGACCACATTTACCAGGCCTTCTACGACGAGTCCGTCACCCGCGCTTTCCTGCATTCACATTCCTATACCGGCAATGCACTGGCCTGCCGCGCGGCGCTGGCGACACTGGATATTTTTGAACAGGATGACGTCATTGCCGCCAACCGTGGCCGTGCGCAACGCATGACTGCGGCAACCAAAAAACTGGCGGCCCATCCGCGGGTGCGCAACTTCCGCTCGACCGGCATGATCTGGGCCTTCGAGGTCGACAGCGGCGATCCGGCCTTCGCCCGGCATTTTTTTGAAGCGGCGCTGGCGCGGGAACTGTTGCTGCGCCCCATCAGCGGAAATGCGGGAAACACGGTTTATTTCATGCCGCCGTACGTGATCAACGACGCGGAAATGGAACTGCTCGCCGCGCGCACCCTTGATACGCTGGACGCCACGCCTTGAAACTGACTTTCCTCGGCGCGGCAGGTGAAGTCACCGGTTCGAGTTTTCTGGTGGAAACAGAAACCCTGCGTTTTCTCGTCGACTGCGGCATGTTCCAGGGCGGCCGCGAAGCCGACACCAAAAATTACGCGCGGTTTGCCTTCGATCCGGCCACCCTCGACTTCGTGCTGCTGACCCACGCCCATATTGACCACTCCGGGCTGCTGCCCCGGCTGGTCGCCGCCGGATTCAAAGGCCCGATCCATGCCACTGCTGCCACCTGCGACCTGCTCGAAGTCATGCTGGTCGATTCGGCGCATATCCAGGAAAAAGAAGCCGAGTGGAAACAGAAGACGGACGCGCGCGGCGCCGGCAAGCCTCCCCTCTACACCGTCGCCGAAGTCACGCGCACAATGCGGCAATTAAAACCGGTGGCCTACGATACCGGCCTGGCCCCGCATCCCGACGTACGCTGCACCTTCCGCGACGCCGGCCATATCCTCGGCGCGGCCATTATCGAGCTGTGGCTGCAGGACGGGACAAAAAACCGGAAGCTGGTGTTTTCCGGTGACATCGGCCAACCGGGCCGTCCGCTGGTGCGTGATCCGACAGCGGTCACTGACGCCGATGTGCTGGTGGTCGAATCCACATACGGCAACCGCCGGCACAAAAGCCTGGACGACACGCTGGCGGAGCTCGAACATGCGATCACCGACACGCTGGTGCGCAAAAAAGGCAATGTGATCATTCCGGCGTTCGCGGTCGGCCGCACCCAGGAAATCATTTACCTGCTGGTGGAAATGTACCGCCGGGGCCGCTTGCCGGAGATGGATATTTACGTCGATTCACCGATGGCCACCAAGGCCACGGAAATCACCGCCAAACACTGGGCGCTGCTCGACCAGGACGCTGCAACGCTGCTGCAATGGCTGAAAGGCCGCCACGGCCATCCGCGCATCCATTTTGTGCAGGATGTGCTGGAGTCGACCAACCTGCAGCGCATCAAACAGGGGGCGGTAATCATTTCCGCCAGTGGCATGTGTAATGCAGGGCGCATCAAGCACCACCTGCGCCACAACCTCGGCCGCAAGGCCTCGTCGATATTGATCGTCGGTTTCCAGGCCGCGGGTACGCTGGGCCGGCGCATCGTCGACGGTGCGAAAAACGTGCGCATTTTCGGCATCCCCGTGGCGGTGCGCGCCGACATCTACACCATCGGCGGGCTGTCGGCCCACGCCGACCAGGAAGCGCTGCTCGGCTGGCTGTCACACTTCAAGCACGCGCCGCAGCGCACTTTCGTGGTCCATGGGGAACAAACCACCGCCGAAATTTTTGCCGCCGCCATCCATGACAAACTGGGCTGGAGCGGCGTCGACATCCCGGCGCTGCACAGCTCGGTCATCCTTTGAAATCAACCGGAAACTCCACCAAACCTCTGATGCTGCTGACTCTTACCCTGACTCTTACCCTTACCCGCGTGATCACCACCGCCCTGCTGATCCTGCTGCCGTTGTCCGCTGTTGCACAATCGGTAACCACCCTCCCTGAACCCGTGGCCCGCGCGCTGGCCCAGGCCGGCATCCCCGAATCCGCCATCGGCGTCTATGTGCATGAAATCGGCGCCGCAGAACCGGTGCTGGCCATCGGCGCCGAGCGCTCCCTGAATCCGGCATCGAGCATGAAACTGGTGACCACCTATGCCGGGCTGGAAATGCTCGGGCCCGCCTATACCTGGAACACCGACATGCTCAGCGACGGCGCCATCGCGCAGGACGTGCTGAACGGGAACCTCTACCTGAAAGGATCCGGGGATCCGAAGCTGACGCTGGAAAATTTCTGGTTGCTGTTGCGCAACCTGCGCGCGCGCGGTGTGCGCGAAATCCGCGGCGACCTGGTACTGGATCGCCGGCTGTTTGCCGAAGAGGTTTTTGACCCCGCCGGATTCGATGACCAGCCGACGCGCCCTTACAACACCGGGCCCAGCGCGCTGCTGGTCAATTTCAAGGCGGTCACGCTGCAGTTCATCCCTGACGCCGCCACACGCAGCGTGCGCATCACCGTTGAGCCGCCTTTGCCGCAGGTACAGATTGTCAATAACCTGAAGTTCGCCGACGGCGGCTGCGGTGACTGGCTGGGCCGGATAAAGGTCGACTCGCAGGGCAATGCAGACGGCGCACGCCTGACCTTCAACGGCACTTACTCCGCGGACTGCGGCGAACGCATGCGCAGTTACAGCGTACTCGGCCATCGCCAGTACATCGGCGCGCTGTTCACTTATCTGTGGCGGGAAATGGGCGGCGTTTTCACCGGCCAGGTGCGCGACGGCGCAACGCCGGCGCAGGCGCGACCGCTGGCCACGGCCAGATCACCGTCGATGTCGGAGGTGGTGCGCGACGTCAACAAATATTCCAACAACGTGATGGCACGACAGTTGTTCCTGACGCTGGGCATCAATGGCGCTGCGCCCACAAGCACCGGCAGCGCCGCGAACGGCGTCAAACAATGGCTGGCACTGAAAGGCCTGGCCGTGCCGGAACTGGTGCTGGAGAACGGTTCAGGCCTGTCGCGCATCGAGCGCATCAGCGCGCGCAACCTCGGTGCCATCCTGCTCAATGCCTGGGCCAGTCCGGTGATGCCGGAGCTGATGGCCTCGCTGCCGGTCGCCGCCGTTGACGGCACCATGCGCCGGCGGCTGAAAAGCGCCGAAATCGCCGGCCAGGCGCATATCAAAACCGGATCGCTCTCCGGCGTGCGTTCGATCGCCGGATATGTGCTCGACGCACAGGGCAATCGTGCGGTGGTGGTGTTCATGGTCAATCACGCCAACGCGTTCAACGCGCAGGCGGCGCAGGATGCGATGCTGGGCTGGGTGCACAACCGCGACAGCAGCAATTGCTGCGGGCGGCTGGAGCAGCGACGCGGCAGGAAGTAAGTCCCGCCGTTCCTGTTACAGCGCAATTGCCGCGCGATATCGCATCAACCACAGCCGTGACAACAACTGGATCACTGCCGCAGCCACCAGTGCGCATAAAAATGCCAAGCCGACGCCGGTGGCAGACAAGGCCCAGGCCAGCACCACACAAAAAGTGCTGAACGCGTAAAAACCCAGCACCATGCCGCGCAACAACTGGATCGTGGCGGCCGCGCCGGCGCTGCGATGCGTGAACAATACGAGCACGGTGCCCATTACCGGAAACATCGCAAACACGCCGCTCAGGTCCGGCCCCAGATTGGCCGCGAAGTGCGTGACCAGCAGCACAAGCAGGGCGCCCAGGCCCATGCGCAGCAGCATGTCATTGGGAGTTTTTGACGGCGCTTTCGCCGCTGCCGGCAAAGCGGGATAAAGAAGTGGTGCAAACCACAAGCCCGCCACAACAACAAGACCCACAACCCACAGTGTGCTGGCATTCCACAGATCCAGCGCCACGACGGCTGCGGCGTAACCAACATAGGCAAGCAGCAGGCTCAGCGGCCATGAAAAGCGGGTGGCCGCCCAGGCATAACTGAGGCCAAAGGCCAGCATCGCCAGCACCGCCGACAACGTGCCGACCGCCGCCCTCGCCGCGAAAGCCACACCCTGCTCGATCGCAATGAACCACAGGATCGGGCCGGCGACGATCGGAAACGCCGAAAGCCAGCCGGCAACCGCCGGCCCCCAGCGTCGACCGGCCAGCGTCACCAGCGCGATCAGCGCTGGAACGAGCAGGAGTTTGAGCAGAAAGACTGCGCTCATCAGCGGGCGTCCGCCCAGTTGCTGTTCAAAGGCGCAGTTCTCTCCACAACGCATCCACGCGCCGCTTCACCTCATCACTCATCGCAATCGGTTCACCCCAGCGACGGTCGGTCTCGGCGGGCGACTTGTTGGTGGCATCAATACCCATCTTCGAACCGAGCCCGCTGACCGGGCTGGCGAAATCGAGATAGTCAATCGGTGTGGCGTCAGCAATCAGCGTGTCACGCCGCGGGTCGACCCGCGTGGTCAGAGCCCACACCACTTCCTTCCAGTCGCGGACATTGATGTCGTCGTCGGTGACGATGATGAATTTGGTGTACATGAACTGGCGCAGGAAGCTCCAGATGCCGAACATCACGCGTTTGGCGTGGCCCGGATACTGTTTTTTCATGCTGACGCAGGCGATGCGGTAAGAGCAGCCTTCGGGCGGCAGGTAAAAATCGACAATCTCCGGAAACTGTTTGACCAATAACGGCACGAACACTTCGTTCAGTGCCTCACCCAGCACCGCCGGTTCATCCGGCGGTTTGCCGGTGTAGGTCGAGTGGTAAATCGGATCGCGGCGCATGGTGATGCGCTCGACGGTCAACACCGGGAAACGTTCCTGCTCGTTGTAATAACCGGTGTGGTCGCCGAAGGGGCCTTCCAGCGCGGTCTCATTGGGATGAATAAATCCTTCCAGCACGATCTCGGCGCGCGCCGGCACTTTCAGGTCATGCGTCAGACAGGATGCGATTTCGGTTTTTTCACCGCGCAGCAATCCGGCGAACTGGTACTCGGACAGCGAATCCGGCACCGGCGTCACCGCGCCGAGCATGGTCGCGGGATCTGCGCCCAGCGCCACCGCCACCGGAAAAGGCTCACGCGGATGCGCCAGGCAGTGATCGCGATAGTCCAGCGCACCGCCGCGCTGCGCCAGCCAGCGCATGATCAGTTTGTTGCGGCCGATGACCTGCTGCCGGTAAATGCCGAGATTCTGCCGCGCCTTCTGCGGGCCGCGTGTCACCGTCAGGCCCCAGGTAATCAAAGGCCCAATGTCACCGGGCCAGCAGGTCTGGATCGGCAGCCGCGCGAGATCGACATCAGCCCCTTCCCAGACGATTTCCTGACACACGGGATTTTTGACCTCACGCGGCTGCATCGCCAGCACCTGGCGCAGCAGCGGCAGTTTGTCCCAGGCGTCTTTGAGGCCCGTCGGCGGCTCGGGCTCCTTCAGTTGTGCCAGCAGTTGCCCGAGTTCACGCAAGGCAGCCACTGAATCACGGCCCATGCCCAAAGCCACGCGTTGCGGTGTGCCGAACAGATTTGCCAATACGGGGATGCTGTAATTTTTAGGCTTCTCAAACAACAACGCCGGACCGCCGCTCTTCAGCACGCGGTCGCAGATTTCCGTCATCTCCAGCCGCGGATCGACTTCGACGGCAATACGTTTGAGTTCACCGCTGCGCTCCAGGCCGGCGATGAAGTCGCGCAAATCGCGATAACTCATCGCAGCATCCGGATGCCGAACCATAAATCGGCGACGATGCCGATAAAGATCACGCAGCCCACCCAGTTGTTGTTGAGAAACGCCTTGAAACAACCCTCGCGCGTACGATCACGGATCAACCGGTACTGGTACAGCACCAGCGCCACCGCCGCAGCCAGCCCGGCGAAATAAATAACGTCGCGCTGCTGCCACCAGCCGATCCAGGCCATCAAGCCGAGAAACACCGCATGCGCCGCCATGATGCCGGCGACGTCATACCGCCCGAACAGTATTGCCGAGGATTTGACGCCGATCCTGCGATCGTCGTCGCGGTCGACCATGGCATACGCGGTGTCATAGGCAATCGCCCAGAACAGGGTCGCGATCAGCAGCAGCCAGGCCACCCGCGGCAGCGCATGCCACAGTTCAGCGTAGGCCATCGGGATGCCAAAACCGAAGGCAATGCCCAGCCAGACCTGTGGCAGCGGAAACACCCGCTTCACGTACGGATAAATGACGGCAATCGCGGCGGCAACCACCGCCAGCTTGATGGTCAGCGGCGTCAGCATCAGCACCAGACCGAAGGCGATCAGCATCAGCACCGCAGCCAGTGCCAGCGCTTCCGCCGGCTGGATCACGCCGGCCGCCAGCGGCCGGTCCCTGGTGCGTTCGACATGGGGATCAAAGTTGCGGTCGGCATAATCGTTGATCACGCAGCCGGCAGAACGCATCAGCACGGTACCGGTGAAAAAAATCAGCAGCACGTCCGGCGGCGGCAAACCACCGGCGGCAAACCACAAACCCCACAGCGTCGGCCACAGCAGCAGCAAAATGCCGATGGGCTTGTCGAGCCGCATCAGCTTTTCGTAAGCAGTTAGTCGATCTTTTAGCGTCAGAGTCACAAGTCGTTTATTGCCGGCAAAAAGACTTCACTGACCAGTATAGGCGATTTGCCCGCGGCGAATATCGAGCGCCGCGCCCACAATGGCGATGGCATTTTTTTCAGCTGCGCTGCAGCGCGGAGATAAAGGGGGTGATTGCGCGGCAGTTTTTTCTGGCGCAAGGGAAACCGCGCAATTCGCGGATCGGCAAACAGCGCCGCCCCCAGCGGCCGGTTGCCCAGCCCGGCAATGCCGCGCCAGGCCCCGCGCAAACCCCTGGCGGCAAAAACGGTGTGCGCAAACACCAGTGGCGTCGTACCACGCAACAGCAGCACTTCACGCACCATCACCCGCGTCGCTGGTGAGGCCAATAAAAAAGCCTCATCGCGATTGGCCCGCCGCAAACCCTGGAACAGCACTTTCACCTTGATCTCACCGGCATGCCGTTGCAAGCGCGCGGTCAACGAACCGGGATCGGTGAGCCAGCGGCGCAATGCGCCGGCGGCGACTGGTGCAGAACACCAGGAAGAATCACGAGGAATGGATTTCACAAATGAATTGAATTTTTGGATGCCAGATTATCGCATCAAGCCATTCTATTTATAGTGCGGCCACCTAATTCCCCCTTGTGAACCGCCGAGCAGCACAGCCAAGTCGGGGGATGTCGGCGAGCACTGTCTGAGCCCTCGCGTTTTTTGCGAGGGCGAGTTGCGCAGCCGCCCGACTTGGCGAGCAGCGCAGGGGAGCCCGCAGGGCCGGTGAGCCAGGGCGGCCTTTTCTTTGGTTACTTTCTTTTGGCCGCACAAAAGAAAGTGACTAGCCGCCGGGCTACCCCCGGCGAAGTTGAAGCACAGAAAACAGACTGGTAGCGACACGCCCTTCGACAAGCTCAAAACGAACGGTTTTGGAAAATCACACTTTCAAATACTCATTCCTCCCACCCAACCACCGAGCAAGATGCGCCTTGGCTGCATCCTGTTCATCCCGCAACAGCATCTCCGCCGCATCCCGCGCCGCATCCAAAAGATCCAAATCAACAGCCAGATCCGCAAACCGCATCATCGGCACGCCGCTCTGCCGCGCACCGAGCAATTCCCCGGGGCCGCGCAGATTCAAATCATGCCGCGCAATTTCGAAACCATCGGTGTGTTCGTAAATCACTTTCAGCCGTTCCTTCGCATTCGGTGTCAGCTTGCCCTGGTAGAGCAGCACGCAGGTACTCTCCGCCGCACCGCGGCCAACGCGGCCGCGCAACTGGTGCATCTGCGACAGGCCCATGCGTTCGGCGTGTTCGATGATCATCAGCGAGGCATTGGGCACATCGACACCGACCTCGATCACGGTGGTTGCCACCAGCAGCTGCACTTCGCCATTCTTGAAGGCTGTCATCACCTGCTGCTTTTCCGCGGATTTCAGCCGGCCATGCACCAGGCCGACGCGTAATTCCGGAAAGGTCTGCTGCAGGTGGGCATGGGTATCGAGCGCGGTTTGTAGTTGCAGTGTTTCCGATTCCTCAATCAGCGGGCATACCCAGTACGCCTGCCGGCCATCGATGCAGGCATCGCGCACACGCTGGATCACTTCATCGCGCCGCTCCTCCGCCACCAGCTTGGTCACCACCGGTGTGCGTCCGGGAGGCAGCTCATCGATCACCGATACATCAAGGTCGGCGTAATAACTCATCGCCAGCGTGCGCGGGATCGGTGTCGCGCTCATCATCAGCTGGTGCGGCTGCGCGCCTTTATTTGATTTTGTTCCTTTCATCCGCAACGCCAGCCGCTGATGCACGCCAAAGCGGTGCTGTTCGTCGATCACCGCGAGGCCCAGGTTCTTGAACACCACTTCGTCTTCGAACAGTGCATGGGTGCCGACAACAATTTGTGCCCTGCCCAGTGCAACATCTGTAACCATTTGTTTTTTATCACTTTTTTTGATACCGCCGGAAATCCACGCGACCCTGATATCCAGTGGCGCCAGCCACTCGGTGAATTTGCGGTAATGCTGTTCAGCAAGGATTTCCGTCGGCGCCATCACCGCCGCCTGATAACCGTTTTCCACGCACTGCAGGGCCGCCAGCGCGGCCACCACGGTCTTGCCGCTACCGACGTCGCCCTGCAACAGACGCTGCATGGGATGCGCCTGACCGATGTCCTCGCGGATCTGCGCCAGGACCGTGTTCTGCGCGCGGGTGAGCTGGAAGGGCAAACGCTGCAGCAACGCGTTCACCAGATTGCCGCGCGCCTTCAGCACCGGCGCGCCGGCCGCGCGGCGGCGCCGGTAATGCACACGCATCGACAGTTGCTGCGCCAGCAGTTCATCAAACTTCATGCGCCGCCAGGCTGGGTGCACACGGCCCTGCAATGCGGCTTGCGCAATGTCGGGGGGCGGATTGTGCAGCAGGCGCACTGCGGCTTCGAAAGGCGGCAGGCCCAGGGATTCGAGCAAGCTTGACGGCAGTGTTTCTGCCAGCGATTCGCTGTCCAGCGCACGCGCAATCAAACGGCGCAGGCTATCCTGGCCCATGCCCGCGGTGGTCGGATAGATCGGTGTCAATACCTGGGCGATCGGTGCGTCTGCTGACGCGACGCGATACCGCGGGTGTACCATCTCCGCGCCGAAATGTCCGATACGCACGCTGCCGAACACACGCACGATATTGCCCGGCGCCAGCGTCTTGACCTGACTGCCATAGAAATTGAGAAAACGCAGCGTCAGTTCGCCTGTGCCGTCGCTGATGCGACACACCAGCTGTCGTTTCGGACGGTACTTGATGTCACAATCGGTGACCGTGCCCTGCACCAGCAGTTCCTCGCCGGGCAATACATCGGCAATCGGGCAAAGGCTGGTTTCATCGTCATAACGCAGCGGCAGGTGCAGCACCAGATCGAAACGGCGCGCGATGCCGAGTTTTGCCAATCGCGCCAGTGTGCCGGCGCTGAGCCCGGCCAGCGAGGGATGAGGTGCCGCAGCCTGAGCCGCCCGCGCTTGCGCCATGAAAGGTCAGTCAGCGTCAGGACGGCAGATTGAGCACGTACTTGGCGAGGATGTTGCGCTGGATTTCATTGGAACCCCCGTAGATCGTGCCCGGCCGCGAGTTGTAAAACGGCGACAGCACATCAATGCTGGCTCCGTCCATGGCCACTTCGCCGTCGATAGCGCCGTAGTCCCCTGCGGCCTCGATCAGCAGTTCGGACAGGCGCTGGTAGGTTTCCATCGACCACACCTTCAGCATCGAGACATCCTGCCCCAGCGCTTCGCCGCGGCGCGCGCGTTCGACGTAACGCCCGTACAGCGAACCGAGGTCGGCCAGGTCGAGTTTCAGCTGCGTCAGCCGCTCGGCGAAGGCGGCATCATTGATCAGGCCGCGCGCCTCTGCCAGCGCTTCGAGTTTTTCCAGCGCTTGCAGCGGCCGCCGCGGGCTGCCTATGTTGAGCCGCTCGAAACCGAGAAGCCCTTTGGCGATGGTCCAGCCTTTGTGCAACTCGCCGACCAGATTCTTTTTTGGTGTGCGCACATTGTCGAAAAACACCTGGCAAAACTCTTCATGGCCGGCGATGTTGCGGATGGTGCGCAAAGTAATGCCCGGAGTTTTCATGTCGACCAGCAGGAAACTGATGCCTTCCTGCTTTTTCTTCGCCTGCTTGTCGGTGCGGGCGAGCACGTAAATGTGGGTGGCGTCGTGCGCCATCGAGGTCCAGATCTTGCTGCCGTTGATGACGTAATCATCGCCATCCAGTACCGCCTCGGTGCGCAGGCTGGCCAGATCCGAACCGGCATTGGGTTCGGAATAACCCTGGCACCAGATCGCGTCGCCGGCGATGATTTTCGGCAGAAAATACGCGCGCTGTGCGTCGTTGCCGAAACGGATCAGCGTCGGGCCGACCATGGTCAGCCCCTGATCGGGCATGCGGCCGACGCCGGCGCGTTCGGTTTCCTCGAAGTAGATCAATAATTTCGCCGGCGACAGCCCCATGCCGCCGTGTTCGCGCGGCCAGTTCGGCGCGAGCCAGCCTTTTTTCGACAGTTTCAGATACCAGTCACGGCACTCATGCCAGCGCATGCGCCGCGGCAGGAAACGGAATTCGCGCGGAAATTCGCCTTCAAAAAATGCGCGCGCCTCCATGCGGAAAGCTTCGTCATCCAGTGCATTCCAGTCTTTCATGCGGCCTCCCCGGCGGCTTGCATCGACAGTTGTGCATAACGCATGCGGTGCGCGCGGCCGTTGCCCAGCCACGCCGACAGGGTCATCGCCCGCTTCACATACAAGCCGACGTCGCAGTCTTCGGTGAAGCCGATCGCGCCGTGAAACTGGATCGCGGCGCGGGTAATCGCCAGCGCGGCTTCGGCGCAGCGCGACTTGGCGCGGCTGGCGTGCAGCGCGCGCGTGTTGTCGTCGGGTGCCGCGTCGAGTTGCGTCACCACTTCGCGCAGCACCGCGTCGGCCAGCTCCTGCTGGATGTAAAGATCGACGGCGCGATGCTGCAGCACCTGGAAACTGCCGATGGCCTTGCCGAACTGCACCCGTGTTTTCATGTACTCGAGGCTCATTTCGTGCGCGCATTTCATCACGCCGACCAGCTCCGCCGAAGCGATGGTCGCCGCATGGTCCAGCGCGCGAGCCAGTGCGCCGCGCGCCGCCTTGCCGGACGCCAGCACATGGTCACGCGGCACCGCCACGTCCTTCAGGGTCACCGTGCCGTAACTGCGACCGTCGGCGAGGGGAATCAATCCCGTATCGCAGCCGGCGGCATCGCGCGGAATCCACAACAGTTGCAGTTCACCGGCGGCCTCCGCGCTGACGATGTAACCGTCGGCGCCGGCGGCACCGATGACGAATTGTTTTTGCCCGTTGACGCGAAAGCCGCCTTCAAACGGCGTCGCGGTGGTTCCAATGCGGCTGGCGGTGACATCGTCCGCCTGTTCGTGGCAGGCCACCACCGGCACAAGCTCACCACCCACGAGACCGGTCAGCAGTTCCCTGCGCAAGGGCGTTTCGGCGGAAAATTCCAGCGCACGCGCCGCCAGCACGGCAACGGCGGTGTAGGGCTCCGGCGTCAGCGCGCGGCCGAGACCTTCGGCGACGATCGCCGCTTCCGCCAGGCCCAGGCCGAGGCCACCGCAGGATTCCGGCGCCAGCACGCCCAGCCAGCCCAGTTCGGCCAGTTGCCGCCACTGCGTACGATCGAATTCGGCATGCGTCTGCGCCAGCGCACGCACCCGCGGCAAATCCGCGCCGCGTTTCACGAAATCGCCGACGCTTTGTGCGAGCAGCGCGGCGTGGCTGTTGTCATGGCCTGTGGTCATCGTTGTTTATCCATACAGTTATCTTCGCAGCGCCGGAAATATAAGTATTTGTTTTTATTTAAATTTTAAATCGCAAACAAGGCGCTGATCTTGTCTGCCCCGCAGTGTACGTGCAGCTTACCCAAATGCGCGACTGCAAACCATGTATGTCTTACAGCATACGGACCCGCCGCGCATTGCGGCACGGCGCGCGTTCGGCTACAGTCCGCGCCCTGCATCACAGCCTCTCCATGGACGCTTTTCTCATTTCCACCGGCATCGTCGCGCTCGCTGAAATCGGCGACAAAACCCAGCTGCTGGCGCTGGTGCTGACTGCGCGTTTCAAAAAACCGTGGCCGATCATCGCCGGCATCCTGGTCGCGACGCTGGCCAACCACGCCCTTGCCGGCACGGTCGGCGCCTGGGGCGCAGCCCTGCTTGGCGCCGATGCGCTGCGCTGGATCCTCGGCCTGTCGTTTCTCGGCATGGCGGTGTGGATGCTGATTCCCGACAAACTCGATCCCGCCGCGGCCGAAACGCCGCACGCGCCGCTGGGCGTATTCGGCGCTACGGTAATTGCGTTTTTTCTGGCCGAGATGGCCGACAAGACACAAATCGCCACCATCGCGCTGGCGGCGCGTTTTGATGCGCTGGCTGCCGTGGTGCTCGGCACCACGCTGGGCATGATGATCGCCAATGTGCCAGCGGTGCTGCTCGGAGAAATCGCCACGCGCAGGATTTCGCCAACGGTCGTGCACGCGGTTGCGGCACTGATTTTTGCGCTGCTCGGCATCGCGGCGCTGTGGGGCGCGGTGCCGGACTGGATATTTGGCAAATGAGTGGCAAATAAGTGGCCAGTAAGCGGCAAATAAGCGGCAACCAGAAAAATTAACGCATCAGTCCTTCGCTTCACGATCCAGCAAGGCGCGTTTGCGCGCAACACCCCAGCGATACCCGGACAGCCCGCCATCGCTGCGCACCACGCGATGACAGGGTATCACCACCGCCAGTGCGTTGGCGGCACAGGCGCCGGCCACGGCGCGGACGGATTTCGGCGCACCGATGCGCTGCGCGATTTCGCCATAACTCGCCGTGGTGCCGGCGGGAATTTTTTGCAGCGCCTGCCACACGCGTAGCTGGAATACGGTGCCACGCACATCCAGCGGCAGATTCAGTCCCAGCCGCGGCTGCTCAACAAAACCCACCACCTGCGCCACGCAGCGCTCAAAACCGGCGTCACCGCCGACCAGTTCTGCTCGCGGGAACCGGTCCTGGAGGTCGCGCACCAGCGCATCGGCAGCATCACCCAGCAAGATGGCGCAGATGCCGCGCGCGCTGGCGGCCACCAGGATCGCCCCCAGCGTGCACTGCCCGACGGCAAAACGTATGGCGGTATCAGCGCCGCCGGCGCGATACCGGCTCGGCGTCATACCTAGCACCGCGTTCGATTGTTCGTAAAACCGCGCACTGGAGTTGTAACCGGCGGCATAAATCGCCTCGGTTACGGTGGCGCCTTGACGCAATCCGGTTTTGACGCGTTGCGCACGATGCGCCGCAGCGTATGCCCTGGGCGTCAGCCCGGTCACCGCCTTGAATACGCGATGCAGATGCCAGGGACTCAGGCCGGCATGTTGTGCCAGTGTTGCGAGACTGGGCACTTGTTCGGCACGTTCAATCCACCGGCACAGTTCAGCCACCCGCGCCGCCTGCTCTCCAGCCGGCCGGTCCGGCCTGCAGCGTTTGCAGGGCCGAAAACCCGCCCGCTCGGCGGCCGCAGTGGTCGCATGGAAGGCCACATTCTCCGGCCGCGCCGTGCGCGACGCGCAGGACGGGCGGCAATACACACCGGTGGTTTTGACGGAATAAAAAAACCGACCGTCCGCCGCCGGATCTCGGGCCAGCACCGCTGCCCAGCGCGGATCGCCGGTGGTGGTGGCTGCACGTATTGCCGTTTTGCTGGACATGATCGGGGGGCCTTTGCGCTATTTTCTGCTTGATGGGCAAAATTTAGCCAGCGCGCCAGCGGTGCGCACCCCGGGGCTTGCTGTCGAATCCGCCCAGCGGCACAAAGTAAACAAAACAGCCACTGCGGGGTGGCTGTTTTATTATTAATATTCAAACACTTACAGAAAAATCATCATTCCGATACAGCCATCTGCTGTGGGCTTCAAAATTATTTCGTGATGATATCGCGGTGCATTGAAGCAAGCAGAGCCAGCATCCGGTTCTGGTCGGTAAAAGCGATGTTTTTTGCGTCCATCGCCTCCTGCAGCACTTCAACCAGCGCATTGAATTCACTTTTGCCAACCGCCATGCCCATATGCGCCGACTTCATGTCGCGCCCGGTGTATTTGCAAGGCCCTCCCGAGAGCATGCACAGTTGATCGGTCAGCTGCGTTTTGAGCCGGGATAGATCGGTATTCTTGAAAAACGCCTGTGTGCGCGGCTCAGCCACCAGCCGCTGGACAAAGTCATCCATCAGAAGCGTAAGCCCGGCCTTCTCGCCAAATGCCTTGTAGAGACTGTCATTACCCGTACTCTGTGCCGATGCCTGGCCCAGAGTAAACGCGAGCAGCAAGGTAATCAATAAACGTGTCATGGAGTACTCCCCAAAAAAAGATGGATTAAAACGAGACTTGCGCGGACAGGTACCAGCCGGTCTGTTTGCGTGACTGGATCGCCGGAACAATGCGTCCCAAATCCACATACGCTGCCGTCAGCGCCACATTTTTGGTCGGCGCCCAGGCAATGAACAGGTCTTTCCAGTCATCTTCCTTCAGCCCGGCCCCGAGGATTGAAGGGTTCAGATTGTCGGGTTTGACGCGATATTCGGCACCGATGGCAAGATCCTTGCGCAGCAAATAGGCCACGGAAAATTCAGGCATAACCCGGTAGTCATTCTGAGCCGTGCCACCGAACCCCAGCAGCCCGTTCTGATTCGCCTTGGTGGCACGCAAGGTGCCGTTCAGAAGCACACTCTGCGCCAGCAACAGCTTGGTCGCGCTGACATAAAAATCCGTGCCGTGCTGCTTCGCACCCAGGGCATCAAGTGTTGGCGCCAGGCCTCCGGCGTCGAGGTCCTTGTAGATCAAACCAACCGCAATCTGCGGCATCCAGGTATCACTATCCAGGATCGCCTCACCCGCCACCTTGACTTTAACGCCGATGATGTTCTGCTCCAGTTTGAGCCCCGGGAGCCCCAGGGCAGCACCGGTTGCCTTGGTGTCGAACTCCTGGCGTGCCAACGAAAATTCTATGCGGTCATTGAAACCGGCGACCACACCCAAAACATCCAGTGCGTAGTCCTTCGGTTTCACCCGTGTCGCGAAGGCGCTTACACCGCGCTCGCCAGCGCTGGCGTTCGTGCCAATGATTGCCCACGGCGTGAGGCCTCCGCCGGCTACGCCATCGATCGAATTGACCCCACCGGTAAGCCGGAGCTTGCCGGTGTCCGCCTGCGCACCGCCGATTACAAAGATGCCAAATCCCAGCACCAGGACCGGCAGCCAATAACGCGATAAACCGTTCATTTTTACACCCCCGAGTGTTGTATCGAGATGCCACGCCATATAAACGGGCGACACTGCCGATCGGATGCGGGCCGCAGTCAGTTGTTGCGCCTGAGATACTCGATGAGGTCTGCCCGGTCGCGCGAATCCGGCACGGCGTAATACATGCGCTGCCCGGGAACAGCCGTTTTGGGATCGGCAAGCCAGCGATCCAGGCTTTGTTCGTCCCACACCATGCGGGAATTGCGCAGTGCCGGCGAATAGTCATAACCGGTCACACTGCCGGCCATGCGGCCAAATACACCACGGTGACGGGGGCCAATCCGGTTCGTATCCAGGGCATGGCAAGCCATGCAACGGCTTTCGTAGAGCACCCGGCCCCGCTCTGCATCACCTGCCTGTGCCGGGCACGACAGGGTGATGGCGACAATGGCGAAAAGCGAGGCCGGCGATAAACGCCTCACGCTCCGAACGAAAGCGCAGCAACAGGCAGCGGCCGGCCCAGTACGGTGGCCAGTGCCGTCCAGTGCATGGTTTCGTCGGCGGCAAGCCGTGCCGCCACTTTCGCCAGTGCTGCGTCCTTGAATGAAGGAATAACGCCGAGATAAGCGTTCGCTGCACCCATTTCCAGTCTCGCTGCCAGATTGAGCACGTCTCCCTGATTCTTCAGAGTATCGGCTTGCAGCGCCTTGGCATAATCGGCCAGCGTCTTTTCGGTTACCGGACGACCGCCCAACTTCTCGATCGTGGCGATCAGCGCGTCACGGTGGTTCTTGTGATGCGCCTGAAACAGGATGGCCACATCCAGTGCCGGCTTTTGCAACAGTCCGCTCTTCGCGCCGAGTTGGTAGGCGTTGATGGCTTCATGTTCGAGGCCGAGCGCAACGTTGAGAATTTGCACGTCTTTCGACATGTCACTGCCCTGTGCCAGTGCCAGGCCGGGAACCCAGCCCGCAAGAACAGTTACTGCAGCCGCCGACAGCGTTGCCGTGCCGGACGCCGTCAGCAGGCGGCGACGTTCGAGGTTTACGGGATGCATTTTATGGTTCTCCTTCCAGTGTGTTTTGTCCGAACTACACTGTGAGAACGTCCGCCAACCCCGATTGGATGTTAAGTCCTGACCTCGCCGACAAGAATAACCGGTCCGGTAGGTGCTCCGGTGGGAGAGCCTCCGGCAGGTTCGACCGAAACTGCGAGCTTCGCGCCTGTGCGAAGCCCTGCGGCCTGCCGCTCCGGCAGCGAGATACTGACATCGAGCGTGCCCAGCACTGCAAGTGAGAGCGGTGCGCCGCCCCCGACCGGCAGCAGCCACAGTTCATAACTTTGCGCGGGGCCGGCAAGCACCGGTCGTGGCGCACGTAGCCGAAGCGTACGTTGGTCCTTCGACAACTCGGCGTACAAAGTAACGCCTTTGTCCTTCGACTCCAGACGTGCGATTTCGACCAGTTCCGCAGGAAACCATGCCGGCAGGAGAACCTGGACCGCCATCACCGTGAGCAATCCGAATGTCGTCGCCACAGCCCACGCCCGCCAGAAACCAAGGCTGCGATCCCACCGGGGGCGATACCGGGACAATTGCAGTTCGTGATCAAGTCGCTTCCATAACAAAGGGGAAGGTTCCATTTTGATCATTTCTGAATACCTCGGCGCAAACAGTGTTTCCAAGTGACGCAAGCGCAATGCCACCAGGGGTTCGTCGTTTAATGCCCTCTCAAAACGGCGACGTGCAGCGCCGCGCAGTGTCCCGAGCAGGTATTCACCACACAGCGCATCGAGATGGGGGCTGGTCGCGAATTTCATCTCGCACCCTCCATTTTGCGCTCGACGCAACCACGCAGATTGGCCAACCCGCGGCGAATCCAGCCCTTTACTGTACCCAGGGGTTTCTGCAGGTGCACAGCAAGATCGCTGTGACTCATGCCGTGCGCATACGCCAGCGTGAGCGTCTGGCGCTCTGCCGCCTGCAGAGTGGCCAGACAATCTCGCAGGTGCCGCGCATTGCGTTGCTGCTCAAGCCCCTGCTCCGGATCAAGCGACCAGTCGAAAAGACCGCCACCGTCATCCGCGTAGTCTTCCGCATCCAATGCATCAACCCGCGATACGTCGTGACTGGCAAGGACATCGAAGGCGCGGTTACGGACGATGGTCACCATCCAGGCAAGGGGCTGCGCACTCGTCGGATTAAAACTCGCGGCGGAACGCCAAATCCGCGTAAAGCTGTCATGGAGGACCTCTTCGGCAAGCTCGCGACGACCAACCAGCCGCCTCGCGACACCGAGCAGCAATGGGGCGCATAGCCTGTATAAAGCCTCGAAGGCTGCCGCGGAGTTCTCACCGCGCAGACCTGTGGCTATGATCAGTCTTTTGATTTCCTGGTTGTCGAGCATTTTCCTGTCTGCTGTTGTTTTCCCGGATGCCCTGTCACTTATACGGCCGACAGGGAAATCTGGATGTCACTTTTACGCGCCGCAAAGGCTGGCAGGCAAGCGACTCACGCCAAAGCAAAAATCCGGTCAATCCGACCTTATCCGCCTTGAATTTTCGCAGAGGAACGCTGGCAGGGGTGCTGCGCTGGAGATTAGCCGCACGGTCATACCACCGCGATGAACTCTCCCAACAAAACAGCCACCCTGCGGTGGCCGTTTTGTTTTGGTGGAGTGGAGGAGGATCGAACTCCCGACCTCCGCATTGCGAACGCGGCGCTCTCCCAGCTGAGCTACCACCCCGAAAAGAGGGCGGATTCTACCCGCTCGGCGGGCATGCGGCAAATCGCCGGAAGCCACGGCTATAATCAATCAAAACCCTGCCCGGAAATCATTTTGGACATCAACCCCCCCTACGGTTACCAGGAAATCGTTCCACTGGCGAAAACCCACAAGGTATTGCTGCCGGCGGAACGCAGGTTGCCGGTGCTGTTCCGCAACCTGACGGCACTGCCGCTGTCCTTCGCCGAATTCGCGCCCGCGGTTCACGATTATCCGATCACCTTCATTTCCGGCGATGGCGGAAACACATTTGTCGCGATGGCCATCCTCGGCCTTGAAGCACAGCAGAATCTGTTTGTCGCCGGCGACGATACCTGGGACGCCGGGGCTTACCTGCCGGCCTATGTGCGGCGTTACCCGTTCTGCATGACCCGCGTCACCGTTGACGGCAAGGAACAGTCGGAACGTATCGCCTGCGTCGAAAAACGTGCGGTGAACGCCAGGGGGGAAGCCCTCTACGACAGCAAGGGCGAAGCGTTGCCGGTGTGGGATCATCTGCGCAAACTGCTGTTCGAATTTGAGGCCGACCTCGCGCGCACCGAAGACATGTGCAAAAAGCTGCATGAACTGCGCTTGCTGGAAACCTTTACCGCGCAGGTCGCGCCGCAGGGCGAGCCGCCGATCGCGTTGACCGGCATGTACCGGATTTCCGAAGAAAGGCTGCAGGCGCTGCCGGCCGCGATATTGCAGGAACTCGCCCGTAACGGCATGTTGTCGCGCGTTTACGCGCACCTGCTGTCGCTGGATAATTTCCAGCGCCTGCTGGACCGTCGCGCGGCGCAGCGCACACAGGAAAAACCGGCGAGCAAGGTCGATCCGAAGAAACTGAATTAACCGGTCTATCCGCGGGGGCGCGTATACGCCCAGGCCAGCAGCCCGGCTCCGGCGACAACCATCGGCAGCGACAGCCACTGCCCCATCGATAACCCGAGCGCGAGCAGCCCGAGAAAACTGTCGGGTTCACGGGTGTATTCAACACCGAAACGGAACACGCCGTAGCCGATCAGGAACAGCGCCGACGCCGCGCCGCGCGGCCGCGGCTTCAGCGTGAACAGCCACAGGATCAGGAACAGCACGATACCCTCGAGCGCAAACTCGTAGAGTTGCGACGGATGGCGCGCCACGCGATCGACATGGGGAAACACCATAGCCCACGGCAGGTCAGTCGGCCGGCCCCACAATTCGGCGTTGATGAAATTGCCCATGCGCCCGGCGGCCAGTCCCAGCGGCACCAGCGGCGCAATAAAATCGGTGATCTGCAGCCAGTCCTTGCGGCGACTGCGCGCGAACCAGATCATCGCGATGACCACGCCGAGGAAGCCGCCGTGGAAGGACATGCCGCCCTCCCACACATAAAACACTTTCCAGGGCGCTGCCAGGTAATCGCCGAACTTGTAGAACAGCACGTAACCCAGCCGCCCGCCGAGTATGGTGCCGAGGATGCCGTAGAACAACACATCGTCGAGGTCGTTGCGGGTCCATGTGCCGCCGGGATTGCGGTCGATGCGATAACGACCGAACAGCCAGATCAGCGCGAAGCCGAGCAGGTACATCAGACCGTACCAGCGCAGGGCCAGCGGTCCGAGCTGCAGCGCCACGGGATCGAATTGGGGATGCACAAACATGAGGGAATGACCTCGACGGAAAGCGCGAAGGAAAAATGGATCGGAAAATTACGGGGATACGATAAAATGCCGCCCTTATTATACGTGTCCCGCCGCTGTGGCCATCGCCGGATGACCCGCAGGCCCATTGGAGAACAAGCATGCCGCTCAATAAACGCAGCCACCTGATCACCGCCGGCGTCGCCCGCGCGCCCAATCGCGCCATGCTGCGCGCCGTGGGTTTTGGCGACCGCGACTTCGAAAAACCCATCGTCGGCGTCGCCAACGGGCATTCGACGATGAACCCGTGCAACGCCGGCATCCAGCCGCTGGTCGACCGCGCAATCGCCGCGCTGCATGGTGCGGGCGCGATGCCCCAGGTGTTCGGTGTACCGACCATTACCGACGGCATCGGCATGGGCACCGAGGCGATGAAATATTCGCTGGTATCGCGTGAAGTCATCGCCGACTGCATCGAAACCGCGGTGAATGGCCAGGCCATGGACGGCGTGCTGGTCTGCGGCGGCTGCGACAAAAACATGCCGGGCGGCATGATCGCCATGCTGCGCATGAACGTGCCGGCCATCTACGTCTACGCCGGCACCATCAAGCCCGGCCGCTGGAAAGGCCAGGACCTGACCGTGGTCAGCGCCTTTGAGGCCGTCGGCGCCTACTCTGCCGGGAAAATGAGCGACGAGGATTTCATCGGCATCGAGAAAAATGCCTGCCCCTCGGTCGGTGCCTGCGGCGGCATGTTCACCGCCAACACCATGTCGTCTTCGTTTGAGGCGCTGGGCATGAGCGCGCTGGGGTCGTCGCAGATGGCATCACCGGATCCGGAAAAAGCCGATTCCGCCGCGCATTCCGCGTTGCTGCTGGTCAACGCCATCAAGCAGGACATCAAGCCGCGCGACATCGTCACCCGCAAATCGATTGAAAACGCGGTGGCGCTGATCATGGCCACCGGCGGTTCAACCAACGCCGTGCTGCATTACCTTGCCATTGCCCATGCAGCGCAGGTCAAATGGACCATCGACGATTTCGAGCGCGTGCGCCGCAAGGTGCCGGTGCTGTGTGACCTGAAACCCTCGGGTCGTTATGTCGCCGTGGATTTCCATCGCGCCGGCGGCGTGCCGCAGGTGCTGAAAATGCTCTTGAAACAGGGCTTGCTGCACGGCGACTGCATGACCATCACCGGTCGCACCATGGCGCAGGAATTGAAAAATGTGCCGGACGCGCCGCGTGCCGACCAGGATGTGATCCGGCCGTGGTCGAATCCGATGTACAAACAAGGACACCTGGCCATCCTCAAAGGCAACCTGGCACCTGAGGGCTGCGTCGCCAAGATCACCGGCTTGAAATCACCGAAAATCACCGGGCCGGCGCGTGTGTTCGATTCCGAAGCCGCCACGATGAAGGCCATCATGGCGAAAAAGATCAAGGCCGGCGATGTGGTGGTGATTCGTTATGAAGGACCGAAGGGCGGCCCGGGCATGCAGGAAATGCTCGCCCCCACCGGCGCGCTGACCGGGCAGGGACTGGGTGAATCCGTCGGCCTGATCACCGACGGCCGTTTCTCCGGCGGCACCTGGGGCATGGTGGTCGGCCATGTCGCACCGGAGGCCTTCGAGGGCGGGCCGATCGCGCTGATCAAGGAAGGCGATTCGGTCACCATCGACGCGCACAAACTGCTGATCCAGCTGAACATCAGCGCCAAGGAATTCGCGGCGCGCAAAAAGAAATGGAAGCAGCCGAAGCCGCGTTACACGCGTGGCGCGCTGGCCAAATTCGCACGCCTGGTATCGACCGCGAGCAAAGGCGCAGTCACCGATTAAGCGCGGATCAAAGCGCCGCGCCGCAATGGCGTAGTGCAAAAAATGCGGTGAACAATGCGGATATGCCGTTGTCAAACCGGCGGCAGATCATGCGCACCACCGTGCGCAGCAGTGCCAGGGGCTGCTCCAAATGCTTTATAAGCATTTGATTTAAAACAATAATTTTATAACCCTTGGGCTCCCGCTTGGGCGGCCTTTTTATGTCCATTACTCTTCAAGAGGAGAAACAACATGCATGCCTTCAACCGCGCTGTCGCCCGTCTGCTCATTCTTTGCACCATCGGTCTCGGAATACCGCTGCCGGCTTCAGCAGGCATTGTCACCACCGACCAGATTCACGCCAGCGCCGAACGCGATCGGGTAAAGGATTTCATGGCGCGCGAAGACGTACGCGCACAAATGCAGTCTTTTGGCGCAGACGCTGATGCCGTACGCGAGCGCGTCGATGCCCTGACTGACCAGGAAATCAGTGAACTCGCCGGTCGCATCGACCAGATGCCTGCCGGCGGCGGGATTGTCGGCGTGCTGTTTGCGGTATTCATCATCCTGCTGGTCACCGACATCCTCGGTCTGACCAAGGTCTTCCCGTTCACACGATCGGTTCGTTAATCCATGTTGCACTGGATCAGGACCCCCGCGATGGCGGGGGTCCTTTTTCTGATGGTTCTGCTCGGCGGCTGTGCCACGCCACAGGTCAGTGCGCTGCGAGCAAATGCACCGGGCTCATTGCCGCAACAGGTTGAACTCGCAGCCGTGCCGTTTTTTCCGCAGGAGGAGTATCAATGCGGTCCGGCCGCGCTGGCCACGGTCCTTGTTCATGGCGGTGTTGCCACCACGCCCGCTGCGCTGGTGCCGCAAGTCTATCTGCCGGGACGCGAAGGTTCGCTACAGGCAGAGATGCTCGCCGCCGCGCGGCGTCATGGCAGGCTCGCATACCGGCTGGCGCCACGCCTTGAAGATGTGCTGCTGGAAGCGGCGGCGGGCAATCCCGTCGTGGTATTGCAAAACCTCGCGTTCGCCTTTGCTCCGGTCTGGCACTATGCCGTGGTCATCGGTTATGACCGCGGGCGCGAAGAAATCATCCTCCGCTCCGGCACCACGCGCAGTCTGGTCATGACTTTCTCGACCTTCGAGCGCACCTGGGCACGCGGCGCGCACTGGGCCATGGTTGCACTGCCGCCGCGACAACTGCCGGCTACCGCGACTGAAACCGATCATGTGGCCGCCGCAGCCGCGCTCGAGCGCGTCTCCGCTGATGGCGCGCGACAGGCTTATGCCGCGGCGCTGGAAAAATGGCCGGGGAATCTTGCCGCGCTTATCGGCGCAGGCAATGCCGCCTATGCGCTGAAAGATCTGCCCGCCGCTGAAATCGCCTATCGCCAAGCCACCATTGATCATCCCCGGTCCGGCGACGCCTGGAATAATCTGGCCCAGACCCGGTTCGAACTGGGGCGCAGAAACGAGGCCCTGATCGCCGCACAACGGGCGGTCGCGTTGGGCGGACCGCGGCTTGCACAGTATCAGGCGACCCTGAAAACCATCGCGGCCACTCCCTGAGAAAGCCGCACGTTATACTTGCGCTGTGACTGCCGGTGCCCTGGCCGCAACACCCGTGTTCCAGTGCGACCGTTCCGAAAAATTCATCCTCCATGACCTCCTCCGCATCGCACAGCTTTACCGGTACGACACGCATACTGCTGGCCGAGGATAATCCCGACATCACGCGTTTCGTGACTTTCTATCTGAAGAACATGCGCCACGCCGAAGTTCACCCCTGCAAGGACGGCGGCGAGGCCATGGCAACGCTGGCACAGGGCCCCTTCGATATCGCCGTGCTCGACGGCAACATGCCGGTCGCTGACGGGCTGGCGGTGCTGCGCTGGATCCGCGCCCAGCCGGCCCTGGTGTCGCTACCCGTCATTTTCCTCACCGCCAACCATGACCGCAGTTTTGAAAAAGAGTGCATGGCTGCCGGCGCGCAACTGGTGATGACCAAACCGTTCAACCCGGGCCTGCTGGTGCGCCAGATCCGAAGTCTGCTGGCAACCCGCCGCCCAGGCTGATCTTGCCGGCCGCACGCCAGGATCCGCACAGCGAAAAAGCGGTTTCCGCACAGCCCCCGCCATTGCGGCGCGTGTTGTCATTGCCCCTGATCACTTTTTACGGCCTGGGCACGATCCTCGGCGCGGGCATTTATGTGCTGGTCGGCAAGATCGCCGGTGTTGCCGGCCTCTACGCGCCGCTCGCATTCCTGATTGCGGCGGCGGTCGCCGCCCTCACCGGCTTCTCCTACGCCGAGCTGACTTCCCGTTATCCGCGGGCCGGGGGCGAATCGATTTATGTCCAACAGGGTTTCGGCATCCGTGCCTTGTCAACGCTGGTCGGATTGCTGGTCGCGGCTGCCGGACTGGTGTCCGCCGCCACCATCACCCGCGGCTTCGTCGGTTATCTGGATGTTTTTGTGGCATTGCCGGCGACACTGGTCATCGTCGCGGTGGTGCTGCTGCTGTGCGGTCTTGCGATCTGGGGCATCCTCGAATCAGCATGGGCGGCAGCCATTGCAACCATGATCGAAATTGCCGGGCTGCTGCTGATCATCGCCGTCGCTTCACCCAGCCTGGCAAGCCTGCCCGCGCGCTGGCCGGAATTGCTGCCCGCCGCCGACGCCGCCGCCTGGTCGGGCATCATGCTCGGCGCCTTCCTCGCCTTTTATGCCTTCATCGGCTTCGAGGACATGGCCAATGTCGCCGAGGAAGTGCAGGACGCCTCGCGCAATCTGCCGCGCGCCATTCTGTTCGCGCTGGCGCTGGCCACCACGCTGTATTTGCTGGTCGCGCTGGTGGCGGTGTTGTCACTGCCGCCCGCACAACTCGCCGCCAGCGCGGCTCCCCTGGCGCTGATTTTTGAACACAGCACCGGCCATTCACCAACACTGATTGCCGCGATCAGCCTGTTCGCCGTGGTTAATGGCGCGCTGATCCAGATCATCATGGCTTCGCGCATGCTCTACGGCATGAGCGCGGCGGGCTGGCTGCCCGGCGTGTTTGCGCAGGTCAGCACGGTCACCGGGACGCCGGTCATCGCCACCGTCACCGCCGCGTCCGGCGTGCTGTTGTGCGCACTGGCGCTGCCGCTCGCCACTTTGGCCAAGGCCACCAGCACCATCGTATTGGTGGTTTTTGCGCTGGTGAATCTGGCGCTGATTCGCATCAAGCAGCGTGATCCTGCGCCTGCCGGCGCGCGGGTCTACGCCGGGTGGATACCCTGGGGCGGATTGTTGCTGTCGCTGGCCTTGCTGGCATTTCACCTTTTGACTTTGCTCCGCGGCTGAAGCCGCCAGCGACCAAGGGACGCCTGTCAAAATACATAATATAAACAACGGTTTATAAAATCCCTGTCAACCGAGAGCCTTGATCGATGTTATTCCATACAGCTGCAACGGGATCGGCGGCCCGTGCCTGATCCATGAGGCAGGCAATCCGGCTGTGTTCTGGACGAACCCACGCAGCGACCTAGGGGCCGTGAGCCGCTTCGGCTACAATCGCGGCTCGCGCAGCTTTGCCATTCACGCATTTTTGTCATTTAGACAGTCAAGGAGCTTTCATGAAGTTTGTCTTTGCCGTGCTGTTTGCGTTCGGTGTACTGCTTTCCGGCAACGTCGCCGCATCAGAAAAACTCGCCCAGTCCAGTGGTTGCATGACCTGTCATGCCATCGACCGCAAGGTCATCGGCCCGAGCTACAAGGAAATCGCCGCCAAGTACAGCAACGACAAAAGCGCCGAAGCCAACCTGGTGAAAAAAGTGAAGGCCGGCGGATCCGGTGTCTGGGGATCCACTCCGATGCCGCCGAACGCCCACGTCAAGGAAGACGACATCAAGGCCATGGTGGCCTGGATGCTGACGCTCAAGTAATCACTGCGTCTTTTTGTCACCATTAAAGCCGGCCTGCGCCGGCTTTTTTGTTGTGCGGCATTCCCGTTGCTGAAATTGACATTGCGCCGCCCCCCCCGGATAATCAATAAATCTCTTTCAGTAACAACAGGTTAAATACGACTCAGCGCCAGCTGATGATCATTGTTTGCTGATTCGACTTCACCCGGGAGCCACCATGCACATGCACACCTTGCGCCACATCACCGCGGCACTGATTGCCGCGACATTGATCACCGCCTGCGGCAAGGAAACGCCGCCGCCCGCACCCAAAGCCGAAGCGCCGAAAGCGCCGGAAGTGCTGACCGTAAAAATCGGCTCGGCATCGCCCCTGACCGGGCCCCAGGCGCATATCGGCATCGACATCCGCAACGGCGTGCAACTGGCGGTCGAAGATCTCAACGCCAAAGGCGTCGAGATCGGCGGCAAAAAAGTAAAACTGGAACTGGTCTCCGAGGACGACGAAGCCAACCCGACCAAGGCCACCACGGTCGCGCAAAAACTGGTCGACGCCAAAGTGGCCGCAGTGGTCGGCCACTTCAACTCCGGCGCATCGATTCCGGCGTCCAAGGTGTACGCCGACGGCGGCGTGCCGCAGATTTCACCGTCTTCCACCAATCCCGATTACACGCTGAAAGGATTCAAAACCACCTTCCGCGTGGTCGCGCACGACGGCCAGCAGGGTCCGACACTGGCCCGCTTTGCGGTCAACACGCTGAAAGCGAAAAACATCGCGATCATCGACGACAGCACGGCCTACGGCCAGGGCCTCGCCGACAACTTCGAAGCCACCGCCAAAACACTGGGTGCAAAAATCATCGCCCGCGAACACACCACCGACAAGGACACCGACTTCAAGGCGATCCTGACCAGGATCAAGGGCAAAAAACCCGACCTGATCATGTTCGGCGGCATCGATCCGCAGGCCGGACCGATGGTCAAACAGATGAAGGAACTCGGCATCAAGGCCAGGTTCATCGGCGGCGACGGCATGCAGACGCCCAATTTCATCAAACTCGCCGGCGATGCCTCCGACGGTGCGATGGCCTCGATCCCCGGTCTGCCCAAAGACCAGATGCCCGGCGGCAAGGCGTTCCTCGAGAAATACAAAGCCAAGTTCAACCAGGAAGTCGAGCTCTTCGCGCCCATGGGTTATGACGCGGTGTTTGTTTTTGTTGAAGCGATGAAACGCGCCGGCTCGGCCGACCCCGCGAAATTCCTCGCGGAAATCGGCAAAACCGATTACCAGGGCGTCATCGGGCCAATTGCGTTTGACGACAAGGGCGACCTGAAAAACGGCCCGATCACCATTTACGTGGTCAAGGGCGGCAAGTGGGAGCCGCTGGAAATCGTCAAACCGGATGCTGCGCCGGCCGCAACTCCCGCGGCTTCGGCCCCGGCGGCCGCCACACCCGCACCCGAAACCAAGAAGTAAACCCGCGGCAATCCTTCGAGCAACGGCACCCCATCCCGGGTGCCGTTGCCACATCTGGCGATGGAAATTTTCGCGCAACAAATCGTCAACGGCCTGGTGCTGGGCAGCATCTACGCTTTGGTCGCCCTGGGTTACACCATGGTCTACGGCATTCTCGGGCTGATCAATTTTGCCCATGGCGACATCACCATGATTGGTGCGCTGGTGTCGCTGACCGTCATCCAGCTGCTGGCGGCGGCCGGGGTGCCGGCGCCGGTGATACTCGTACTCGCCGGCGGCAGCGCAGTCCTGGTCTGCGCAATCCTCGGCCTGTCGATTGAACGCATCGCCTACCGGCCGCTGCGCCGCGCCCCCAGGCTGGCGCCGCTGATCACCGCCATCGGCGTATCGATACTGCTGCAGTATTCCGCGGCGCTGATCTGGGGCAAACAGTACATCTCGCTGCCAGAGATCATCGAGCCCGCGCAGTTCACCATTTTCGGCGCGCAACTGACCAGCCTGCAGGCGGCGATATTCCTGCTCGCCTGCACCATCATGGCGGGCCTGTTGTGGTTCATCAAGGCCAGCCGCATGGGGCGTGCGATGCGCGCCACCGAGCAGAATCCGGACGTTGCCGGACTGATGGGCGTCAACACCAACACCGTGATCGCCTTCACCTTCGTGCTCGGTTCGGCCATCGGCGCCATCGCCGGGCTGATGGTCGTGCTCTATTACGGGCTGGGTCATTACTTCATGGGTTTCATGCTCGGGCTGAAAGCCTTCACCGCGGCGGTGCTCGGCGGCATCGGCAATGTCGGCGGCGCGGTGCTGGGCGGACTGTTGCTGGGCATCATCGAAAGCCTGGCCGCCGGTTACATCGGCGACCTGACCGGCGGTGTGCTGGGCAGTAATTACCGTGACATTTTCGCCTTCCTGGTGCTGGTGCTGGTACTGGTGCTGCGGCCGTCCGGACTGCTCGGTCAACCCGGCGGAGAACGCGCATGAACGCGACTCAGACCCGCTGGCGCTGGCTGCTGTGGGTGGCCGTCGCGCTGCTGCTGCTCGCCGCGCCCTTCCTGATCGAGGCCACACTCGGCCGCGCCTGGGTGCGCATCGCCGATGTGGCCTTGTTGTTCATCATGCTGGCACTCGGGCTCAACATCGTGGTCGGTTTTGCCGGGCTGCTCGACCTCGGCTACATCGCGTTTTTTGCGGTCGGTGCCTACTGTTATGCGCTGCTCGCTTCGCCGCAACTGGCCATACACTGGCCGTTCCTGGTGCTGCTGCCGCTGGGTGCGATGGTGGCCGCCGTGTTCGGCATCCTGCTCGGCGCGCCGACCCTCAGGCTGCGCGGCGACTATCTGGCCATCGTCACGCTCGGCTTCGGTGAAATCATCCGTGTGCTGCTGAACAACCTGAACCGCCCGGTCAACATCACCAACGGCCCGCAGGGCATCACGCTGATCGACCCGCTGCAGATCGGCGGTTTCTCCCTGGCACAGACCCACAGCTTCGCCGGCCTGACCTTCACGGCATTGCACAGCTATTACTTCGTATTCCTCGCCTGCGCCGTGGTGTCGATCATCATCTCGCGGCGGCTGGAAGATTCGCGCATCGGCCGCGCCTGGGTGGCCATCCGCGAGGACGAACTCGCCGCGGCATCCATGGGCATCAACACCCGCAACATGAAGCTGCTGGCGTTTGCGATGGGCGCCACTTTCGGCGGCGTCGCCGGCGGCCTGTTCGCGTCGTTCCAGGGATTCATCAGCCCGGAGAGTTTTCACCTGATCGATTCCATCATGGTGCTGTGCATGGTGGTGCTCGGCGGCATGGGCAATGTCGCCGGCGTCGTGCTCGGCGCCGTGCTGCTGACCGCATTGCCGGAAGCGCTGCGTTACATCGGTCCGCTGCAGCAGCGCTGGTTCGGCGAAGTGTTCATCGATCCCTCGGACCTGCGCATGCTGCTGTTCGGCCTGGCGCTGGTGCTGATGATGCTGTTCCGGCCGTCGGGCATCTGGCCGGCGCGGCGGCGCACTGCGGAGAACGTGACGGAACGTATGACGGAGAAGCGGCATGCAAGCGGCTGACATCCTGCTGGCCGCCACCGGCATCAGTAAACATTTTGGCGGACTCGCCGCGCTGACCGACGTGTCCATCAGCGTGCGGCGCGGCGAGATTTTCGGATTGATCGGGCCCAACGGCGCGGGCAAGACCACGCTGTTCAACGTGTTGACGGGTCTGTATGCCGCGGATGCCGGCGAACTGGCTTTTGACGGCCAGACGATCACCGGCAGCAAGCCGCATCGTGTGGCGCGGCAGGGCATCGCAAGGACTTTCCAGAACATCCGCCTGTTCGGCGGCATGACCGCGCTGGAAAACGTCATGGTCGGCCGCCATGTACGCACACGCACCGGTGTGCTGGGAGCGGTACTGCGTACGCGCGGTGCCGCTGCCGAAGAACGCGCGATCACCCGGCGTGCCCGTGAGCTGCTGGATTATTGCGGACTGGCGGCGCGCGCCGGCACCCTCGCGCGCGACCTGCCCTACGGCGACCAGCGCAGGCTCGAGATTGCCCGCGCGCTGGCCACCGAACCCAAGCTGCTCGCCCTTGATGAGCCGGCGGCAGGCATGAATGCCACCGAAACCGCCACGCTGCGCAAACTGCTGGAGCGGATACTGGCCGGCGGCGTCGCGCTGCTGCTGATCGAACACGACATGAAGCTGGTGATGGGCCTGTCACACCGCGTGGCCGTGCTCGATTACGGTGAAAAAATCGCCGAGGGTGAACCCGCAGCGGTGCAGCGCGATCCCAAAGTCATTGCCGCCTATCTCGGCGGCACGGTGGTCTGAGCCCGCCATGCTGACCGTACACAAGCTCGAAGTGGCCTACGGGGGCATCAAAGCCGTCAAGGGCATAGACCTCACCGTCGGGCGCGGCGAAGTCGTGGCGCTGATCGGTGCCAATGGTGCCGGCAAGAGCAGCACGCTGAAAGCCCTATCCGGGCTGCTCAAACCCAGCGCCGGCCGCATCGACTACGACGGCGCCGAGATCACCGGCAAACCGGCGTATCATCTGGTGCGGCGCGGTCTGGCCATGGTGCCCGAGGGGCGCGGCGTGTTTCCCCGGCTTACGGTGGTGGAAAATCTGGCGATGGGCGCCTACATTCATGATGACAAGGCCGCCATAACGCGCGATTTCGACCGCGCTTACACGCTGTTTCCGCGGCTGGCGGAACGCCGTGCGCAGCCCGCCGGCACCCTGTCCGGCGGCGAGCAGCAGATGCTCGCCATGGCGCGTGCCTTGATGTGCCGGCCCAGGCTTCTGTTGCTCGACGAACCGAGCATGGGACTGGCGCCGTTGATGGTGCAGAAAATATTTGAGACCGTGCGCGCAGTTGCTGCGGAAGGGGTGACCATGCTGCTGGTCGAACAGAATGCGAAACTGGCGCTGGAAACCTGTGATCGCGGTTATGTCATGGAAAGCGGCGTCATCGTACTCGCCGACAATGCGAAAACCCTGTTGTCCAGCCCACAAGTGAGGCAAGCGTATCTTGGAGAATAAGCTCAAAAACAAGTTGAAAAATTTGCCGGCGGCAGAACTGCTGGCCCGCGGGCGGGAAATCGTGTTGTCACGCAAAGTGCGGACACCGCTGATCATGCTGATCGCCGCGGCACTGGTCGCGCTGCTCGGTTTTCTCTATCTGAAGAGCCAGGGTGTCGACTACCGGCGGCAGAATGAAATTCTCAGTTACCTGCGCGACCTGCGGGAAATCGATGCGCGCTGGGACCTGGAGGTGCTGCGCGCGCGGATCGAGGGCGCTTCCGGCAAAGTACGTCCGGCGGACGACCGGGGCGCACGTGCACCGGAACTGCTGAAACGTCTGCAGCAGTCCGCCGCGGAAGCCGGAAGTCCGGTGCTGAACGGCAGCCTGCCGGCGCTGGTGCAGGCATTCAGCCAGAAAATCGAACTGATCAACCGTTATCGCGCGGCCAATGCCACGGTCACGCAATCGCTGGGGCGCATGGTTGAATTCGACAACGAAATCGCCGGACTGGTGCGGGGGGCCTGGGCGGGTTTTGCGCAACGCGACCGCCTGGTCGCCGTGGAAAGCACATCGGCGCTGCTGTTCGCCCAGGTCATGCGTTACGCCACCGACCCCTCTGATCTGCAGCGCAAGAACGTCGAACTCTTCGCCGCCGACTTGCGCAAGGCGGGCACCGGTGTGCCGCCGGCGCTGCGCGAAGGCCTCGCCCGCGTCGACACCACGGTGGAGCAGATCCTCGGCGCCAAACCGGTGGAAAACGAACTGTTCCAGAAAATCACGATCGCTTCGGCGGGGCCTCGCATCGACAGCCTGACCGACGCTTTCAGCACGGAAAGCGCCGATGTGCAGTCCGACGGTGAACGTTACCGCATTTACCTGATCGCCTATGCCGGTGCGCTGCTGATCCTGATTGGCTGGCTGCTGTCAAAACTGGCGCTCAGTTATCGCGTCCTTGAATCCCGCGTTGAAGAACGCACGCGTGAACTCACGGACGCGCTGCGGCAGTTGAAGGAATCCGAGTCGCAGCTGATCCAGACCGAGAAAATGTCCTCGCTGGGCCAGATGGTCGCCGGCATCGCGCACGAAATCAACACGCCGCTGGCCTACGTCAAGAACAGCCTGGGCTCGGTCGCCGGCAAGCTGCCCGACGTCAAGCAGCTGATTGTCGAAACCAACAAGCTGCTGCGGCTGATGGAAGACCCCAGCCCGGACCCGGCGCGGCTGCAGGCCAAATATGCCGGGGTACGCAGCCTGATCCACCATTTCGCCGAGCAGCAGGCGCTGGCCGAACTCGGTCAACTCGCGAACGACGGACTCTACGGCATCGAGCAGATTTCGGAAATCGTACTCAACCTGAAAAATTTCAGCCGGCTCGACCGCAGCAAGGTATCGAGCTTCAACCTGAACGAGGGCCTCGAAAGCGCACTGATACTCGCCAAACACGAGTTGAAGCATTTTTCAGTCAAAAAACACTTCGGCGAAATTCCCGCCATCACCTGTTCGCCTTCACAGCTGAACCAGGTGTTCCTCAACCTGATCAACAACGCGGCGCAGGCGATCGAAAGCGGTGCCGGGGAAATCACGCTCCTTACGCGGATGGAGGGCGCAGACCATGTTGCCGTCGAAATCGCCGACAACGGCAAGGGTATTCCGCCGGAAATCATGTCCAAAATTTTTGATCCGTTTTTCACCACCAAGGCCGTGGGCAAGGGCACCGGCCTCGGGCTGTCGATTTCATACAAGATTATCGAGCAGCACGGTGGTAGCATCAGCGTTGATTCCACTGTAGGACAAGGCACCCGCTTCACGATCGTGCTGCCGTTGACGCCGCCGGAAACCGCAACCCTGGACGACCAGCAATGACAACCGGCTTTCCCAAAAAAATCGGCAAATACGAGGTGCAGGGCGTCCTCGGCCGCGGCGGCATGGGTGTGGTCTACAAAGCCTTCGACCCGGCGATTCACCGCCAGGTGGCGATCAAGACCATCACCAAGTCGGCGATGGATCCTTCGGAACTGCAGTACGCGATCGCACGTTTCCGCCACGAAGCACAGGCCGTCGGCCGGCTGACCCATCCGCGCATCGCCGCCATTTTCGATTACGGCGAGGACAACGACATCGCCTACATCGTGATGGAGCTGGTGAACGGCAAATCTCTGTACGAACACCTGCAGAACAAGGCCAAATTTGAGCTGGCGGAAATCGGCGAAATCATCCGCCAGCTGCTCGACGGCCTCGGTTACGCCCACGCCCAGGGCGTGGTACATCGCGACGTCAAACCCTCCAACATCCTGATCAATGACGACGGCCGGATCAAGATCAGCGACTTCGGCATCGCCCATCTTGATTCGTCCTCGCTGACCCAGGTCGGCGAGATCATGGGTTCTCCCGGCTACATGTCTCCGGAACAATTCACCGGCGATGAACCCGATGCGCGCACCGACATTTATGCCGCCGGCGTGATCGCCTACGAATTGCTGGCGAACCGCAAGCCGTTCATCGGCAGCAACGTCGAGATCATGCGCCAGGTGATCGGCGAGCGCCCCGACAATCCGTCGGAATTCAATCCGCAGATTTCGGTGCAGCTCGACTGGGCCACGCACAAGGCGCTGGCAAAAAAGCGCGAGGACCGCTTTCAGAACGCGCGCGAATTCGCACTGGCTTTTGTGCAGGGCATCGCCGCCAGCCTGCGCACCAGTAAAGTCACCGCGGCCGAAGAAGCCGCCGAAGTGCCGACGCAGCGACTCGATCCAAAACTGGTGTCGGCGGCGCGGATGATTTCCGGCATGCAGGCGGCCAAGGCCGCGACAGCTGCGGAACCGGCGGCGCCGGCGGCGACAGCCGCGCCGGTGGCTGCAGCGTTCGACACCGGCGGGAAAAAAGCAAAGCTGCTGTTCGTCGACGACGAAGAACGCATACTCAACGCCTTGCGTTCGGTGTTCCGCAACCAGTACAACGTGTTCACTGCGAGCAGCGGCCCGGAAGCGATGGAGTTCCTGAAACGTTTCCGCCCGCACGTGGTCATCAGCGACCAGCGCATGCCGGAAATGACCGGCGTCGAATTCCTGCGCCAGGTCAAGGATTTTGCGCCGCAGACGGTGCGCATCCTGCTCACCGGTTATTCCGACCTCGCCTCCATCGTCGGCTCGATCAATGACGGTGAGGTGTTCCGCTTCATCAGCAAACCCTGGGATAACACTGAAATCCAGAAAACCATCGGCGAGGCCGCGGCCATCGCGCTGGAACTCGCCGACATGGCGACAGCGCCGGTCATCGTGCCCGACAAACTCGGCAGCGGCATCCTGGTGCTGAACCCGGACCAGGGCGTGTTCCGTGCCGTCAACGAGCTGATGGGCAGTGTCTGCCCGGTGCTGCACGCGCCGGACATGGAGCGCGGGCTGACCCTCCTCGAGGAACATGAAATCGCCGTGATCATCGCTGACATCCGCAGCAGCGACCAGAAGTCGGTCGCCACTTTCAAGCTGCTGAAACAGGATCACCCGGAAATCCTCGCCATCCTGACCACCGAGGCCTCGGATTCGGAACTGGTGATTGATCTGATCAACCAGGCCCAGGTGTTCCGTTTCCTCAGCAAACCGCTGAACCTGAAACTGCTGCAGCAGCATGTACATGCCGCGCTGGCGCGTTACCAGTCTTTCCGCAAAACGCCGAAATTGCTGAAGCAGCACAAGGTCGCGGCGGCGCAATCCTCCGACGCCTCCATGCTCGGCCAGTTGCGCGAACGACTGCGTTCGGTCAAGTCCTGGCTAGGCGGCGGCTGACGCAGCCGCGCCGGCGCTCCCTCAAACCCAGTCCTTGGCCACCAGGAATTCGGTGTAGAGCCGCGCCTCCGGCGTGCCGGGTTGCGGCTGCCAGTCGTAGCGCCAGTGCACCACCGGCGGCAGCGACATCAGGATCGACTCGGTGCGCCCGCCGGACTGCAGCCCGAACAGCGTGCCGCGGTCATGCACCAGATTGAATTCGACATAACGGCCGCGGCGATAGGCCTGGAAATCACGCTCACGTTCGCCGTATGGCAAATCACGGCGACGTTCGACGATGGGTACATAGGCCGGCAGGAAATGATCACCGACGCTGCGCGTCAGTGCAAATGAAGTCGCAAAATCCGGTTCGGCCAGATCATCAAAAAATATGCCGCCGACACCACGCGGCTCATTGCGGTGTTTGAGGAAAAAATAGCGGTCGCACCATTGTTTGAAGCGCGGATGGTATTCCGCGCCGAACGGCGCCAGTGCATCGCGGCAGCTACGGTGGAAATGGATCGCGTCTTCCTCAAAGCCGTAATACGGCGTCAGGTCCATGCCGCCGCCGAACCACCATACCGGCGCGGCACCCGGCTTTTCGGCAATAAAACAACGCACGTTGAGGTGCACTGTTGGCACATGAGGATTACGCGGATGCAGGACCAGCGACACCCCCATGGCCTGAAATGAACGCCCTGCCAGTTCCGGCCGTGCGGCGGATGCCGACGGCGGCAGGTTGTCGCCGAACACATGGGAAAACCCGACACCGCCGCGTTCAAGCAGGGCGCCGCCTTCGATCAGCCGGGTGATGCCACCGCCGCCCTGCGGTCGCTGCCATTCATCGCGCAGAAAGCTGCCGCCGTCGAGGTCGGCCAGTCGTTCGACAATGGTCTGCTGCAGACCGGTCAGATAATTTTTGACTGCGGCGATATCCATCACTGTATCCGGGGAATGTGCCGGTGGTAATACAGCGTTACTTGCGTCCCGCGGCAACTGCGCGATGGCCGATGTCACGACGGCATTGCATGCCGTCGAAACGGATCAGGTCGACGATTTCATAGGCGCGGCGCTGCGCGGTGCGGGTGTTATGACCCAGCGCGGTGACGCACAGTACACGGCCACCGCTGGTCACCACGGCCCTGCCCTCCAGCAGGGTGCCGGCGTGAAACACATGGTAATCCTCGCCCGCCGGCGGCAAGCCGCCGATCACGTCGCCTTTACGCGGATCCTCGGGATAGTTCGCAGCAGCCAACACCACGCCCAGCGCCACCCGCGGGTCCCATTCCGCTTGGACCGTATCGAGCCTGCCGTCGATTGCCGCTTCGAGCAGCGGCACCAGATCGCTTTTGAGACGCATCATGATCGGTTGCGTTTCCGGGTCGCCCATGCGGCAGTTGAACTCCAGCACCTTCAGCGTACCGCCGGCGCCGATCATCAGCCCGGCATACAAAAAACCGGTGTACGGAATGCCGTCGGCAATCATGCCGTTCAGCGTCGGCTGGATCACTTCGCGCATCACCCGCGCATGGATTTCCGGCGTCACCACCGGCGCCGGCGAATACGCCCCCATGCCGCCGGTGTTGGGACCCTGGTCGCCATCCTGCAGGCGTTTGTGGTCCTGGCTGCTGGCCAGTGCCAGCGCATTGCGTCCGTCGGCGAGCACGATAAAACTCGCTTCCTCGCCGTCGAGGAATTCTTCGATCACCACGCGCGCGCCGGCGGAACCCATTTTATTGCCGACCAGCATCATGTCGACCGCGGCATGGGCCTCCTCCACCCGCATCGCCACCACCACGCCCTTGCCTGCCGCCAGGCCGTCGGCCTTGATCACAATCGGCGCACCTTCGCGGTCAATATAGGCATGCGCGGCGGCGGCATCGCTGAAGGTTGCGTGTTTCGCCGTCGGAATGTGATGGCGCACCATGAAGTTTTTTGCGAAATCCTTGGAGCTTTCGAGCTGCGCAGCTTTTTGCGTCGGCCCGAAAATGCGCTGTCCCGCGCCGCGCACGGCATCGACCACGCCCGCAGCCAGCGGCGCTTCGGGGCCGACCACTGTCAGCGCTATGTCATTTTTATTAATAAAATCAATTACTTGCTGATTGCCAGCAAGCACGACATTCTGCAGCCCGTCTTCGCGCGCCGTACCGGCATTGCCTGGCGCGACAAACACTTTTTGCACCAGCGGCGACCGCGTCAATTTCCACGCCAGCGCATGTTCACGGCCACCGCCGCCGATGACGAGGATTTTCATATTGGAAATTAGTGGCGGAAGTGGCGGAAACCGGTGAACACCATCGCAATGCCGTGTTCGTCCGCCGCCGCGATGACTTCTTCATCACGCAGGCTGCCGCCGGGCTGGATCATCGCCTTGGCACCCGCCGCGGCGACCACATCAACACCGTCGCGGAACGGGAAAAAAGCATCCGAGGCCACCACCGAACCGGCGAGCTTTAACTCCGCATTCTCCGCCTTGATCGAGGCAATACGCGCTGAATCGACACGGCTCATCTGCCCCGCACCAACACCTAGCGTGGCGCCGTTACCGCAGAACACGATGGCATTGGATTTGACGAACTTCGCCACGCGCCAGGCAAACAACAAATCGGACAGCTGGCCATCCGACGGTTTTGTCTTTGTCACCACCTTCAGTTGTGCCGCCGTGACATTCATGCCGTCCGGCGTCTGCACCAGCACACCGCCGCCGACACGTTTGAGATCGAAATGGTTGGCGCCCGGAGTCAGCGGCACTTCGAGAACCCGGATGTTGGCCTTGCCGGAGAGCGCCGCCAGTGCATCGGGCAGCACCTGCGGGGCAATGATCACCTCAACGAACAGTTTCGATATCGCCTGCGCCGTCGCCGCATCCAGCGCGCGGTTGACGGCGATGATGCCGCCGAAAGCCGAGGTCGGATCCGTGGCCAGCGCCTTGTTGTAAGCGGTTGCAATATCGGCGGCAATCGCGACGCCGCAGGGATTGGCATGTTTGACGATCACGCAGGCCGGCGCATCGAAGGTCTTGACGCATTCCCAGGCCGCATCGGCGTCGGCAATATTGTTGTACGACAGCTCCTTGCCCTGCAGCTGCCGGTACGCGGCCAGACTGCCGGGGGCGGGCGGCAGATCGCGGTAAAACGCCGCGTGCTGATGCGGGTTTTCGCCGTAACGCAGTGTCTGCACACGGTCGAGCTGCAGATTGAGCCGCGCCGGAAACACGTCGCGTTTGCCGTCGGCCTGCAAGGCCGTCAGGTAATTGCTGATTGCGCCGTCGTAGGCGGCGGTATGCGAGAACGCCTTGCAGGCCAGCTGGAACCGTGTCTCCGCGCCCAGCGCGCCACCGGTTGACTGCATTTCCTTCAACAACCCGGCGTAATCGGCGGGGTCGGTGACCACCGCCACATGTTCATGATTCTTCGCCGCGCTGCGCACCATCGCCGGACCGCCGATGTCGATGTTCTCGATGGCTTCCGCCAGCGGGCAGCCGGGTTTGGCGATGGTCTGCGTAAACGGATACAGGTTCACCACCACGAGATCGATGCCGGGAATGCCGGCCTGCTTCATCGCTTCAACGTGGGCCGGCACATCGCGCCGTCCGAGCAAGCCGCCGTGGATTTTCGGGTGCAGCGTTTTGACGCGGCCATCGAGCATTTCCGGAAAACCGGTGTAGTCGGCGACTTCGGTGACCTTGAGCCCGGCATCACGCAGCATTTTGGCGGTGCCGCCGGTGGACAGCAGGGTCACGCCAAAAGCGGCGAGTCCGCGCGCGAATTCAAGGATGCCGGCCTTGTCGGAAACGCTGATCAGAGCTTGTTTGATGGTGGCCATGGCTGCGGGCGAAAGTACGGAACGAAAGTGCGGGGCGAAAACACGCGGGACAGCCCGTGACTGACGGGTCTAGAACTTGATGTTATAAGTCTTTATTTTTTTGCGCAGCGTGTTGCGGTTGATGCCGAGCATCGCCGCGGCATGCGACTGGTTGCCGCGCACCTTGTGCAACACCGATTCCAGCAGCGGTTTTTCCACGCTGCCGATGACCATGTCGTATACGCCGCAGGCTTTTTCCCCGTCGAGATCACGGAAATAGCCATCGATTGCCCGGCGCACCACGCGGGCCATTTCGGTTTCATTCATCATGCTGCCAGTTCCTCCACTTACTTATACTTATTCATCATGCTGCAAGTTCTGCAGGCTCTTCAACTTCAATACACCCGGGTTTATTCATCGCGCCGGGTTCTTCGACATAAATGAGCCGCTCGCCCAAATCTGAAAGCTCGGCAAAATAATCGTCCACGGCCTTGATCTGTTCGGCGCAGGTCTGCAGCTGGTTCATGCCATGGCGGAATGCCGCCGAACCGGCGAGGCCTTTGGTGTACCAGGAGATGTGTTTGCGCGCGACACGCACCCCCGTCAGCTCGCCGTAGAAACCATACAGATCATGCAAATGCGCCACCAGCACGCGGTGGATTTCCCCGACGGCGGGCGGCGGCAGATGGCGGTCGGTTTCGAGGTAATGAGTGATTTCACGGAACATCCACGGCCGGCCCTGCGCCGCGCGGCCGATCATCACCGCATCGGCCTTGGTGTATTCCAGCACCTGTTTGACGCGCTCCGGCGTGGTGATGTCGCCGTTGGCGATCACCGGGATGCGAATCTCCGCCTTGACCGCGGCAATGGTGTCGTATTCCGCTTCGCCGCTATAACCACAGGCGCGGGTGCGGCCGTGGATCGCCAGCGCCTGGATACCGGAACTCTCGGCGATGCGCGCCACCATCAGCGCATTGCGGTGGTCACGGTCCCAGCCGGTGCGGATTTTCAGCGTCACCGGCACCTCGACTGCACCGACCACGGCCTTGAGGATGCGTGCCACCAGCGGCTCGTCCTTCAGCAGCGCCGAACCCGCCATCACGTTGCAGATTTTTTTCGCCGGGCAGCCCATGTTGATGTCGATGATCTGCGCGCCCTGGTCGACGTTGTAACGCGCCGCGTCGGCCAGCATCTGCGGATCAGCACCTGCGATCTGCACCGAAATCGGATCGACTTCGCCGTCGTGGTTGGCGCGGCGTTTGGTTTTTTCGGAGCCCCACAGCAAGGAATTGCTCGCCACCATCTCCGACACGGCCATGCCGGCGCCCATCGTTTTGCACAACTGACGGAAGGGGCGATCAGTCACGCCCGCCATCGGTGCCACGATGAGGTTGTTTTTCAGTTGATGAGGGCCGATGCGCAACGGAATTGTTCTTGTATGAATAAAATGGAAACTGCGGGGGAAGTGTGAGGGAAAGGGCGCCATTGTAATCACACTCGCGCGGCGTGCAAAGAGAAATGTGCCTCATTTTTAGGCACCCCTGACGTTTACGCCACAGTTCACATAACAGCAAGCGCGACGTATGCGCGCAGCACGGCATCTGTCCGGCGGCAAATCATCACCAAAAGCACTTAGTATCAATGCGTTTACCGGAGATTGCTGCAACACAACCTGCAGATTCTGCAGCAAGTCGTGACCGCACAATGATTCGAGATCGCGCGATCAGCCGCGCACGCCGAAAGTCATGCGTCGTACCAGGAAATTTTTCAGCGGCGGCATGCAACCCAGCAAAGCAAGTCCCGTGCCTCGCGCCAGACGCAGCGGCAACAGATCGTTGGAGAATAATTCCACCAGCGCGTGGGTAAAGCCGAGGCCTGCGCTGCGATCCACACGACGATGTTTCTGATAGGCGTCCAGCCACGCACGCGAACCCAGCGTATCGGGATTGCTTGCAACAATTTGCTCGCCCAGCTCCCAGGCGTCGCGCAAACCGAGATTGAATCCCTGTCCGGCCACCGGATGCAGTGTCTGCGCCGCATTGCCGATCAACACGATGTGGTCAGCCGACGGCTGCGCACGGCGTCGCCGTAGCGGATATGCGGCGCGTCCGGTTACTGCGGTGAAACCACCCGTACGCCCGCCAAACGCAGCGCGCAGTTCCATCAGGAAATTTTCCGGCACCATCGCACACAGCTGTTGGGCATGATCCGGCGTTGTGGTCCACACCAGCGCCCAGGCGTCGCCGTCCGGCAATAGCGCCAGCGGCCCATGCGTGGTGAAACGTTCATACGCGATGTTGTTATGCGGGCGCTCACTCACCACACGCGCAGTTACTGCACACTGCTGATAGTCGATGGTTTTGGTGTTTTCTGCGCCGGAAGTTCCGCCATCGGCAATCGCCACCAGCGATGCGGTCAGCTCCCTGCGTTCATCAGCCCACTCATATTCAACGCGCGCCGGATCACCGCCGTGCGTGGCCATCACCCGGGCTCCCGTCTGGCATTGTACCGATGTCGCCGCCACTGCCTGCGTCAGCGCCTGCGCGACACGGCCATGGTCGACGACATAACCGAGTTCCGGGAATCCGGCTTCCGCCGCCGCCAGCGCGACGCGACCAAAACCGCCGCGTTGTGAAACATGGATGTTGCGGATCGGCGTTGCCGTCGCTGCCAAAGCCGGCCACACACCCAGACGTTCGAGGATCAGCCGGCTGCCGTAAGACAGGGCCAGCGGCCGCGCATCCCCATTGCCCGCCGCCCGCGCTTCAAGCAGCACAATGCGCAGTCCGCAATCGCGCAAGGCCAGCGCCAGCGCACTGCCCACCGGGCCGCCACCGACGATGACGATATCGGCAGCCACATTACCAGCGGACTCATTATCAGCCAATTCAGGCATGGCGCTCGCGCATCAGTGCTTCGATATCCGCAACCGTTTTCGGTGCGCTGGCGCTGAGAATTTCCGGGCCTTTGGTCGTAACCAGTGCATCGTCTTCGATACGCACACCGATACCGGCAAACCCCTCCGGCACACCGGGTGCCGGCCGGATATAACAACCGGGTTCGACGGTGAGTACCATGCCCGGCTGCAGCTCGCGCCAGGCACCATCCGTTTTGTATTCGCCGGCGTCATGCACATCCAGCCCCAGCCAGTGTCCCGTGCGGTGCATATAGAACTGTTTGTAGGTTTCCTGCTCCAGCACGCCGTCCAGCGTGCCCGTCAGCAATTTCAGGTCGATGAAACCCTGCGCCAGCACTTTCACCGCGGCTTCATGCGGTTCGTTCCAGCGCGCGCCGGGTTTTACCGTCGCAATCGCCGCGGCCTGCGCCGCCAGCACCAGTTCGTACACCGCGCGCTGCGGCCCGCTGAAACGGCCGTTGACCGGGAAAGTACGGGTGATGTCCGAGGCATAACCGTCGAGCTCACAGCCGGCATCGATCAGCAGCAGATCGCCGTCATGCAACGCGGCATTGTTTTCGACGTAATGCAGCACACAGGCATTGGCGCCGCCGGCGACGATGGGCGTGTAGGCAGGGGCCTGGGCGCCGTTGCGGCGGAACTCATGCTGCAGCAGGGCCTCGATTTCATATTCGGTGGCGCCCGGTCGCGCGGCCAGCATCGCCAAGCGATGCGCGGCCCCGGAAATGTCGCCGGCGCGGCGCATCAACGCCACCTCATGCTCGTCCTTGCGCAAACGCAGGTCGTCGAGCAGTGTGCGTACATCACGGATGTCCTTCGGTGCCGCAACACCGCTGCGCGCACGGTTGCGCACGGTATTGATCCAGCCCAGCACCCGCGTGTCCCAGGCCGTATCGGCGCCGAGGTGAACATGCACCGCGGAACGATCGGCGAGCAAATCGGGCAGGCGCGTATCGAGCTCAGAAATGCAAAATGCGGCATCCACCGCGAACGTTGTTTTTGCCGCATCCGGCCCGTAACGATAACCGTCCCAGATTTCGCGTTCCAAGTTTTTTTCGCGGCAGAACAGGATGTGCTGCGGTTTTTCACCACCCACCACCACCAGCACGGCTTCGGGTTCGCGGAATCCGGTCAGGTAATAGAAATAACTGTCGTAACGATAGGGATAGTGCGCATCGCGGTTGCGGATCTGCTCGGGCGCAGTGGGCACGATGGCCACGCCCTTATCGAGCTGCGCCGCGAGGCGCGCGCGGCGGCCCTGGTAAACAGCGGCATTGATGGCAGGCTGTGCAGACATGCTTTGATTATAGTCGCGCGCTGGACTGTGTTTTTACCTTGGTGCTTCACGCGCGGCCCGGTCCAGCGCAGCCAGGCGCTCCGGTGTACCCACGTCGTGCCATTGCCCGCGATACAGTTCACCCCTGACTTGTCCGCGGGCCATCGCCGCGATCAGCAGATCAGCCAGCCGTGCGCGGTCACCGCGGTTCACGCCGGCAAACAAGGCCGGATGATAGGCGCCCATGCCGCTGAAGGTATGGCGGGTCGCAGCTGCCGCCTGCACTAGGCCGTCGACAAGACCGAAGTCACCACGCGGATGCTGCGGCGGATTGTCCACCAGTACCAGATGCGCCAGCGGACCGGCTGCCGTCAGGCGCCGCGCCGCGGCCTGCAGCACGGAAAAATCATAGTCGCTGTAGACGTCGGCATTGACCGCGATGAACGGTGCATCGCCCAGCAGCGGCAGCGCCCAGGCAATGCCACCCGCCGTTTCCAGCGTCGTGGGCTTGCCCGCTGTTGTTTCCCATGAGTACTTAATATGTACGCCCAGCGCCGCACCATCGCCCAGGGTGGTCGCAATCTGTTCGCCAAGATGCGCCAAATTGATCACCAGTTCCTCGATGCCGGCCCGCCGCAGCGCTAAAATTATATTTAAAATCAAATACTTACCTCCTACCTGCAGCAGGGCCTTGGGCGTGTGGTCGGTCAGCGGCCGCATCCGTTCACCGCGCCCCGCCGCCAGGATCATGGCTTTCATCGCGCCCGGCTCAGAAGGTGTAACCGACCTGCGGGGCGCGCTGCTCGAGTTCGTCGAGCAACTGCGCCAGCGGCTTCAGTGCGACATAACGCGCGCACACGGCGTGCGCATAAGCCAAAAAACGCGGCGCATCTTCGAGATAGGCCGGTTTGCCGTCGCGATGACAAATACGAGCGAATATGCCCAGCACCTTCAGGTGGCGCTGCAGGCCCATCCATTCTAATGACCGATAGAATTCGCCGAAATCGGCATCGACCGGCAGATCTGCGCGCTTCGCCTGTTCCCAGTAACGCACGGCCCAGTCGATGACACGTTCCTCCGGCCAGCTGATGAAGGCATCGCGGAACAATGACGCCACGTCATAGCTGATCGGGCCGTACACCGCGTCCTGGAAATCGAGCACGCCGGGGTTCGGCTCGGACAACATCAGGTTGCGCGGCATGTAATCGCGATGCACATACACCGCGGGTTGCGCCAGCGCGCTGTCGGCCAGCAACTGGTTGATCCCGGCCAGCGTCGCGCGCTGTGCATCCGACAGCGTGATGCCGAGGTGGCGACCGACGTACCACTCGGGAAACAGGTCCATCTCCCGCTGCAGCAACGCGCGGTCGTACGGCGGCAGCACGCCAGGTTGGCTGGCGCGTTGCCAGGCGATCAGCGCGGTGATGGCGTCGCCGAACAGCGCCGCGGCATTGTTTTCGTTCAATGCCTTGAGATAGGTGGTGTCACCGAGATCGGTCAGCAGCAGAAAACCCTGGTCGAGATCCGCGGCCAGCACTTCCGGCACATGCAGTCCGGCGTCCCGCATCAGTTGCGCCACCTGCACGAAGGGGCGGCAGTCCTCGCGCTGCGGCGGCGCATCCATCACGATGCGCGTGGCAGAGTCCAGCGTGACACGGAAATAACGGCGGAAACTCGCATCGGCGGAAGCCGGTGCGAGCGAAAAAGCAGCCCCGGCCAGCGGGCCGGCGAGCCACGCGCGGAGCAGTTCAAGACGCTCGTCGCGTCCGGCCGCAGGGGATGGTTTCAAGCGTTGCTTCAGACTGTGAATTGTGAGATTTTAGCACCTCGCCTGACACCTCCCCCGATGCCCCTCCACCGATTTTCCCGAAAAACCCGGATTGCACTCGCCGTGCTCTGCGCGCTGCCCCTGCTGGCCGGCGCTGACGAAGGCCTGAAGCTCAAAGCGCAGCCCGGACTGCTGCTGATTCCGCCCGGCAACGACGAAGTGCTGCCGCTGTTCGTCGAGGCTGACCGCATCCAGGGCACCCAGGACCGGGAAATCGAAGCCTTTGGCAACGCGCGGCTGCGCAAACGCGGTCAGGCTTTTTACGCCGACTGGATGCGGCACGACATGCCGACGGAGTTGCTGAACGCCAAAGGCAATGTCCGCATCGAGCAGGACCGGGAAATCCTCCAGGGCGACACCCTGCGCTACGAAATGGCCACCGATCGCGGCTACATGGAACGCCCGCGTTACATGCTGATGAGCACACCCGGGACCGGCCCGATCACCAGCGGCAGCACACGCCTGGTGGAGACCGATGGCCGCGGCACGGCAGAGCGGCTGCTGTTCGAGGGCCCGGGTCAGTATCGCGTCCAGAGCGCCAGCTACACCACCTGCGAGCCAGGCAACGATGCGTGGTTCCTGCGCGCAAAACAGCTCGACATCGATCGCAATCGGGATGTCGGCGTCGCCCGCGACGCGAGCATCGTGTTTTTCGACGTACCCATTTTTTACTCGCCCTACCTGTCGTTCTCGCTGCACCAGGAGCGCAAATCCGGATTCCTGACCCCGAGTTACCGCACCTCCAACACAACCGGCCTCGAGTTCACCGCGCCTTTTTACTGGAACATCGCGCCCGAGATGGACGCCACGTTTTTTCCGCGCTACATGTCCAAACGCGGACTGCAACTGGGCGGCGAGTTCCGCTACCTGAATACGGGCGGTCGGGGTGAACTGCGGGCGGAGATGCTCGCCAACGACCAGCAGATTGACCGTGATCGCTGGGGACTGTTCACCAAGCAGCAGCAGGCCCTGGGCGACGCCTGGAACAGCACCCTCAACCTCAATCGTGTGTCCGACGGCAAGTATTTCACCGACCTGTCGACGCAGGTGGCGGTGACTTCGCAGGCCTTCCTGACCAACGATCTGACGCTGGCGCGCAGCGGCCTCTGGGGTGATGGCGGCACCTACAATTTTTCGGCCTTCGCGCAGCGCTGGCAGACGCTGCAGGCGGATCCCCAGGCGCCGCTGACAGCGCCCTACAACCGCGAACCACAAATCACGCTGCTGGCCCAGCGCCTGACGCGCTGGGGGGACTTTGACATGCTCAGCAGTTTTACTGCATTCGAGCATCCCACCCTGGTCAACGGCCGGCGCACCGTGGTCAATCCGAATTTTGCGCTGCCGCTGCAGAACGCTTACGCCTACGTCACGCCCAAAGCCGGTGTGCATGTCACCCACTACGCCATGGGCAGCAACAATACAACCGGCCTGCCCGACGCCACGCGCACGCTGCCGATTCTCAGCGTGGACAGCGGGCTGGTCTTTGAGCGCGAAATGGAAGCCCGCGGCCAGAAGCTGATCCAGACGCTGGAGCCCAAGGCCTACTACGTCTATATCCCGTACAAAGACCAGAGCCGGCTGCCGAATTTCGAAAGCGGGCTGCAGGACATCAATTTTGCAACCATCTTCACCGAGAACCAGTTCAGCGGCCAGGATCGCGTCAATGATGCCAACCAGCTGACGCTGGGAGTCAGCACGCGGTTCATCGACCCCAGCAATGGCATTGAGCGTTTGCGTGCCGCCGTCGCCCAGCGCTATTACTTCAAGCCACAGCAGGTCACCATACCTGGCGTGCCGTCGCGCGCCAGTGACAGCAATTCCTCGGATCTGCTCGCCGCCATCAGCGGCAATATCGCAAAGAACTGGACCGGCGACGCCGGCTGGCAATACAACACCGACCAGAAACAAACCCAGAAATTCAATATCGCCGCGCGTTACCAGCCGCAGGCCGGCAAGGTGGTGAATCTCGCCTACCGCGAAACCACCAACACCCTGCAGCAGGTCGATGTATCCACCCAGTGGCCGATCGACGGCCGCTGGACCGCCGTCGCCCGCTTGAATTTTTCGCTCAAGGACAACCGCACACTGGAAGCGCTGGGCGGATTTGAATACAGAGACCGCTGCTGGGCGCTGCGCATTGCCGGCCACCGTTTTGCCACGACCACGGCCAGCGCCAGCACTTCCATTTTCGTCCAGCTGGAACTCTCCGGCCTGTCGCGCATCGGCACCAGTCCGCTGGAAGTCCTGCGCCGTAACATCAGCGGCTACAAACAGCTCGATCCCCGCTCCACCACGCCGGTCGAATACAATGTACCGGGATTGTTCTAGCCGGCCTGAGGCCGGCCTTCGTTTTAATCCGCTCAAGCCGGTCACGTTCATGTTTAAGTAATTTGGATACCTCTGAAATGTCTGGATCCCGCATGCCACTCCGAATCCTGCTGTCCTGCGCCTTGCTCGCAGCCCTGCTGCCTGGCGTCTCCGCCTGGGGCCAGCAAACCGCGAAACCGCGGCAAATCGTCGTCGTCGACCGGATTGTTGCCGTCGTCAACGATGAGGTCATCACCCAGCAGGAACTCAATGCCCGGGTGGACTTCGCTTTTCGCCAGTTGCGCCAGCAGGGGACGCCACCGCCGCCGCGTGAAGCCATCGAACGTCAGTTGATCGAGCGTTTGATCAACGACCGGGTGCAGCTGCAGCACGCCCGCGACATCGGGTTGCGCCTCGATCCCACGGAACTTGACCGGGCGCTGGAGCGGATCGCCAGCGAAAACAAACTGACCCTGGCGCAATTGCGCGCGACGCTGGAAAAGGACGGCGTGCCTTTTGAAAAATTCCGCGAAGATATCCGCAATGAAATCACGATGTCACGGCTGCGCGAGCGCGAAGTCGCGCAGAAAATCGTCATCACCGAAACCGAAATCGACAACTTTTTGCAGGCCCAGCTGGCACAGACGGGGCGTGACGACGAATTCAACCTGTCGCATATCCTCGTCGCCGTGCCGGAAAACGCCACGCCGGAGCAGTTACAGACCCGCCGTGCACGGGCGGAACAGGCATTGGCGCAACTGAAGGGCGGCGCCGATTTCCGCCAGGTGGCCGCGGCATTCTCGGACGCCCCTGAGGCACTGCAAGGCGGCCTGCTCGGCTGGCGCGAGAGCAAACGTCTGCCGTCGCTGTTCCTCGATGCCTTGCGGCCGATGAAGGCAGGCGCCATCACCGACGAATTGCTGCGCAGTCCCAACGGCTTCCATATCCTCAAACTCAATGAACGTCGCGGCGGACAGACGCCGATCATCGTGCAGCAAACCCGTGCGCGCCATATTCTGATCAAGACCAACGAACTGGTGGCGGAAACCGAGGCGCGCAACCGCCTGCTGACGCTGAAGGAACGCCTCGACAACAAAGCCGATTTCGCCGAACTGGCGCGTGCCCGCTCCGAGGACGGCAGCGCAGCCCGCGGCGGCGACTTGGGCTGGCTGAACCCCGGCGACACCGTGCCGGAATTCGAACAGGCGATGAATGCCTTGAAAATCGGTGAAATCAGCGCACCGGTGCGCAGTCCCTTCGGCTGGCATTTGATCGAAGTACAGGAACGCCGCAAACAGGACATGACGCGCGAAGGCCAGCGCATGAACGCGCGCCAGGCCTTGCGCGAACGCAAGACCGACGAGGCCTACCAGGAATGGGTGCGGCAGTTGCGCGACCGCGCCTATGTCGAACAACGCCTCGAATAGAATATTAAATAAAAACAATGGGTTAAAAGGATTGTTCCGTGCCCGCCACGCTCAGAGAACCTCTGGTCGCCGTCACCGCGGGTGAACCTGCGGGCATCGGCCCCGATCTCTGCGTGATGCTGGCGCAGCGCAGGCTGCCGGCACGGGTGGTGGTCATCGCAGACGCCACACTGCTGCGAGATCGCGCCAGCGGGCTGGGCCTGCCCGGCACCCTCCCGCAGTACAACCCTGCTGCACGCGCCGGTGATTTTTCAGTGCTGCACGTGCCGCTCGCGCAAGCCGCAAAAGCCGGCGTGCTCAATTCCGCCAACAGTCCTTACGTACTACGCACCCTGGAAATCGCCGCCGACGGCTGTCGCGATGGCGGCTTCGACGCCATGGCCACCGCACCCGTGCACAAAGGGGTGATCAACGACGCCGGCATCACCTTCACCGGCCACACCGAATTTCTGGCTGAACGGCTTCACGCGCCGCAGGTGGTGATGATGCTCGCCGGCGGCGGCATGCGTGTTGCGCTGGCCACCACTCATCTGGCGCTGCATGAGGTCGCTGCGGCGATCACCCGCGACAGCATCGAAAAAACGCTGCGCGTGTTGCAGCACGATCTCATCATGCGTTTTGCCATTGCAAGGCCGCGCATCGTCGTCGCCGGACTCAATCCGCATGCCGGTGAATCGGGACACCTCGGCCGCGAGGAAATCGACATCATCGTGCCGGCGCTGGAACACCTGCGCAAGGAAGGTTTTGATCTCACGGGGCCGCTGCCCGCCGACACGCTGTTCCAGCCGGAGCGTTTGGCGCAGTGTGATTGCGTGCTGGCGATGTACCACGATCAGGGTCTGCCGGTACTCAAATACGCCAGCTTCGGCGCCGGCATCAACATCACGCTCGGCCTGCCGATCATCCGCACCTCGGTTGATCACGGCACGGCGCTGGAACTCGCCGGCAGCGGCAAAGCAAAGGTCGAAAGCCTGATCGCGGCGATCGAACTCGCCGCCGAACTCGCGCTGCGCAGCAAAAAAACCGCCGCCGCATGACCGCGAAAGGCATCGCAAAACACATTCCGCGTAAACGTTTCGGCCAGAATTTCCTGGTCGACGATGGCATCATTGACAGCATCGTCAATGCCATCGCGCCGCAGCGCGGCGACAACCTGGTCGAAATCGGACCCGGCCTCGGCGCACTGACCGCGCCATTGCTGTCCCGGCTCGACCACCTGCAGGTCGTCGAAATCGACCGTGACCTGATCGCGCAGCTGCGCGAACGTTATGGCGCCAATCAACTCACCATCCACGAAGGCGACGTGCTGGAATTTGATTTCGCCAGCCTGGGCCATGACCTGCGTGTCGCCGGCAACCTGCCCTACAACATCTCGACACCGCTGTTGTTTCGTTTCGCCGAATTCGCCGGCCATATCCGCGACGTACACGTCATGCTGCAGCGGGAAGTGGTCGAACGCATGGTCGCTGCGCCCGGCGATTCGGAATTCAGCAGGCTGTCGGTGATGCTGCAGTACCGCTTTGACATGGAAATGCTGTTCGAGGTGCCGCCCGAATCCTTCGATCCGGCGCCCAAGGTGGAATCCGCCGTGGTGCGGCTGATGCCATACGCAAGCTTGCCGCATCCGGCGCGCGATGAAGCCGTGTTCAGCAGCGTGGTCGCACGTGCGTTCTCGCAGCGGCGCAAAACCCTGCGCAATACGCTGAAGGGTGTAATTACCGACACCGACTTCGCGCGACTCAATATCGATCCCGGCGCCCGCGCGCAGGAACTGTCAGTGGCGGATTTTGTGCGGATTGCCGACGCCGTGGCGGCGTCAGCCTAGCTTGCGGCTTTACGCTGCACGAATTCGATCTTGTACCCGTCCGGATCTTCGACAAACGCAATCACCGTAGTGCCGTGTTTCATCGGCCCCGGTTCGCGGGTAACCTTGCCGCCGCGTTTTTTGACTGCATCACAGGCCTTGCAGGCATCCTCGACTTCAACGGCGACATGACCGAAACCACTGCCCATGTCATAGGATTTTGTATCCCAGTTGTGCGTCAGCTCCAGCACCGCGGCGCGTGATTCGTCGTCATAACCGACAAAGGCATTGGTAAAGCGGCCGCTGGGATAGTCGGACTTGCGCAACAAACGCATGCCCAGCACCTGGGTATAAAAATCAATCGACCGTTGCAGGTCGCCAACCCGGATCATCGTATGCAGCAGTCTCATGCGCGTACTCCAGACTTCAGATCTGCACCATTTCAAAATCTTCCTTGCGCGCGCCGCACTCGGGGCAGGTCCAGTTCATCGGCACATCTTCCCATTTGGTGCCCGGCGCAATGCCTTCATCCGGCACTCCCGCGGCTTCGTCATAAATGTAACCGCAGATCAAACACATGTATTTTTTGTACTGCCCGTTATCGGTGGTCATCAGCGTCTTCTAGGTTAATAAGCTACAATCACAGCGTCATTCTAGCTGATCCCCCCTTGGTTAATCCCCCCTTAGTGCCCACTTAGTGCCCAATCTCTGCGCATGACCGACTCACCACCCATTGTCATGGTTTTTGCTGCAACCGATCCCACCGGTGGTGCGGGACTGCAGGCGGACATCATGACCCTCGCCAGCATGGGCTGCCATCCGGTTTCGGTAGTCACCGCGATCACCATCCAGGACACCACGGGTGTCGATGAAGTACAGCCGATCGACGGCGAATGGGTCGCAGACCAGGCGCGCTGCATCCTCGAAGACATGCCGGTGGCGGCATTCAAGATCGGCGTGCTGGGCAGCCTCGAAGCCATCGCCGCCGTGGCCGAAGTGGTGTCCGACTATCCGGAAATCCCGCTGATCCTCGACCCGGTGCTGGCCTCGGGCCGCGGCGACGAACTGGCTTCCGAGGAAATGCTCGCGGCGATCCGCGAATTGCTGATCCCGCAAACCACCATCGTCACCCCGAACAGCATCGAGGCGCGGCGGCTCGCCGACGACGACAGCGAGGGCGACAACCCTGATCTCGCCGAGTGCGCGCGACGTATCCTTGATTCGGGTTGTGAATACGTGCTGATCACCGGCACCCACGAACATACCGGCGACGTCACCAACACGCTCTACAACAACGAGGGTGTGGTGCGCAGCGACACCTGGCCGCGCCTGCCCGGCAACTACCACGGCTCGGGCTGCACGCTGGCTTCCGCGCTGGCCGCCACCATCGCCAACGGGGTCGATATCCAGGAAGCGGTGCGTGACGCGCAGGAATACACCTGGCAATCGCTGAAACTCGCATTCCGCCCGGGCATGGGCCAGTACATTCCCGACCGCCTGTTCTGGGCCCGCGAAGATGAAACCGCGTCCGGCGCAGCCGAAGGGGATGGCGACAGCGGCGGCGGCAGCGACAAAGCTTCGTGAACATGATGATCGCCGGGCTTTACGCGATCACCCCTGATCTCGCGGATACGGATGACCTGCTGCGGCGGGTGCGGGCCGCGCTCACCGGTGGCGCCGGCGTACTGCAGTACCGCAACAAAACCGCCTCCGCCGCCTTGCGCCGGGAACAGGCGCAGGCTCTGCAGCAACTCTGCACGGAGTTCCATGTACCGCTGCTCATCAACGATCACCTCGACCTCGCGCTGGCCGTCGATGCCGCCGGCCTGCACCTGGGCGGTGACGACGGCGATATCGCCGCGGCGCGGGCGCGGCTTGGCCCGGGCAAACTGCTGGGTGCATCCTGTTACGACCGCATTGAACTGGCGCAAAGCGCAGTGGCTGCCGGTGCCGACCATATCGCTTTCGGCAGTTTTTTCGCCTCCAGCGTCAAACCTGATGCCGTGCGCCCGCCAGTGGATTTGATTACCCGTGCAAAAAAACAGTTTCGTCTGCCGGTGGTGGCCATCGGTGGCATCACCCCGCAGAATGCACCCCAGCTGATTGCCGCCGGCGTCGACGCGGTTGCTGTCATATCGGCCGTATTTACCGCGCCCGATGTTGCAGCGGCAGCGCGTGAATTCCAGAAATTGTTCGAGCCCCGCCATGAAAAAAAGTCAAAAGCTCTTTAAGCACGCCCAACTGACCATTCCCGGCGGCGTCAATTCGCCCGTGCGCGCCTTCAAGTCGGTCGGCGGTACGCCGTTGTTTTTTCAGCGCGGCAAGGGCCCACTGGTGTGGGATGCCGACGGCAACAGCTATATTGATTATGTCGGTTCCTGGGGACCGCTGATCTGCGGCCACGCCCATCCCGACGTGGTCCGCGCCGTGCAGCAGGCGGCGGAGCGCGGCCTGTCCTTCGGCGCCCCGACCGAAGCCGAAGTCGAAATGGCCGATGTGCTGCGCAAACTGGTGCCGTCGCTGGACCAGCTGCGGCTGGTCAGTTCCGGCACCGAAGCCACGATGAGCGCGATCCGCCTCGCCCGCGGTTTTACCGGGCGCAGCAAAATCATCAAGTTTGAAGGCTGTTACCACGGCCATGCCGACTCGTTGCTGGTCAAGGCCGGTTCCGGTGCGCTGACCTTCGGCCAGCCCTCCTCCGCCGGCGTGCCCGCGGAAACCGCTGCGCATACCCTCGTGCTCGACTACAACGACGAAGCCGGACTGGAAACGACCTTTGCCCGCGAAGGCGGTGAAATTGCTGCCGTGATTGTCGAGCCCGTCGCCGGCAACATGAACCTGGTCACACCCAAGCCGGGTTTTCTGGAGTTACTGCGCCAGCTGTGCACGCAGCATGGTGCGGTGCTGATATTCGATGAGGTGATGACCGGCTTTCGCGTTGCACTCGGCGGCGCCCAGGCTTTGTACGGCATCAAGCCCGACCTGACGACACTGGGCAAAGTCATCGGCGGCGGCCTGCCGGTGGGCGCCTTCGGCGGCCGCCGCGACATCATGCAATGCCTGGCCCCGGTGGGTCCGGTGTATCAGGCCGGCACCTTGTCCGGCAATCCGGTGGCGGTGGCGGCGGGCCTCGCCACGCTGAAACTGATTCAGGCCCCGGGGTTTTACGACAAACTCGCCAGCACGACCCACCAGTTGTGCAGCGGCCTGACCGAGGCGGCACAAACGCAGCGGATTCCGTTTTCAGCGCGCAACGTCGGCGGCATGTTCGGCTTGTATTTTCGCGCCACGCCGCCGACTTCTTACGCGGAAGTCATGGAGTGTGACAAGGACGCCTTCAACCGGTTTTTCCACGCCATGCTCGCCGAAGGTGTTTACCTGGCGCCCTCGGCCTATGAAGCGGGATTCGTCTCGGCAGCCCATGGCGCAGCAGAAATCGATCGCACGATCAAAGCCGCAGCAAAGATCTTTGCTGCACTTTGACTTGCAGCAGAATAAAATTATCAATTAAATCAAATACTTATAAATAATGTCTTTGCTGCACCATCACCGGTGCTGCAGCAAACCCCGCCGCCATGGAAAAAATCCGCCTGTCCAAGCTGATGTCGGAGCAAGGTTTCTGCTCCCGGCGCGAAGCCGACAGCTATATCGAACGCGGCTGGGTGCTGGTCGACGGTGTGCCGATCACCGAACTCGGTACGCGCATCCTGCCGACCCAGACCATCACGCTGACTCCGGCGGCGCAAAACAAGCAGGAAGCGCGAGTCACCGTGCTGCTCAACAAACCCATCGGTTTCGTCTCGGCGCAGCCGGAAAAAAATTACCGTCCCGCAATCGCCCTGGTCACCGCTGAAAATCAATACAGCGACGCGCGCGACCGCAAGCAACAGCGTTTTGATCCACGGCATTTGCGCGGCCTCGCCCCCGCCGGGCGGCTTGACATCGACTCCACCGGATTGCTGGTGCTGACCCAGGATGGACGCATCGCCAAACAGCTGATCGGCGAAAACTCGCGGGTGGAAAAGGAATATCTGGTGCGAGTCACCGGCAAGCCGGGCAAGGACGGATTGGCACTGCTGAACCACGGCCTGAGCCTCGACGGCGAGGCACTGCGCCCGGCCGAAGTGTCCTGGCAAAACAAGGACCAGCTGCGTTTTGTGCTGCGCCAGGGCAAAAAACGCCAGATCCGCCGCATGTGTGAAATGGTCGGCCTCACCGTGGTCGGGCTGAAACGGGTGCGTATCGGCCGCGTCATGCTCGGTGATCTGCCCGTCGGGCAGTGGCGCTACCTGCGCGAAGATGAAACATTCTAATGCGCGAAACGTTCTGAGCCGTTCTCCGGTCTGACTAGCCGGGACGCTTGATCGCGGTTTTGGCTGCGCTTGCCCGGCGTTTCAGCGGCGGTTTTGCTGCCGCAACCACGACCGGCGGTTCGCCCAGCTTCGCCGCCAGCCTGGTCAGTTCTTCCTGCAATGCCGGCGGCCCGCCAATGGCGTCCAGCCGGCGTTTGCGCGCCGCATCGGTCGCCAGGGCATTCAGCCCTGTCAGATAAAGCAGCAGGTCCTCGGTGGTGTGGTAATACTCGCCATCGACGCGCGGAAAATTACGCGGAAAATTCGCGTATTCCGGCGTCTTGCCCGGAAACAGCACTTGCGACACAAAACCCATGCAGCTCATGCACAGCCCGGCGGTGACCCCGTTCAGTTCGCAATAAGGCACGCGGTTGCGCACCAGCGGCGTTATCCGCTGCTGCAGGTTGCTGCGCAAGGTGCGCATGGCCGTGTCATTGGCGAACGGGCGCAGGCCGTATAGATGCCGCACCCGGAACACCTTGCCATTGGCATCGACTTCGCCCTCGGTGATGAACGGCGCCAGGTGTACGCCCAGCCCCGGAAACGACCATGCGATGCGCTGGTCCAGCAATTCGATGCCGACCTGGGTTTCCTGCTCGCCGTCCGGCGCGGTGATCAGCCAGTAATGCACATAACCGGCCTGGTTGGCGCCCACCGCCGTGACCACGGACGGCGCGCCGGGCACCACCGGTTTGCGGGCGGTCTGGGGCTGCGGTTTTTTTGCCGGGGCGGCTTTTTTTTGCGGCGGCCGGGTTTCAACCGCCGTAGCCGCGGTAATACCGTACGCTGGCAGCAGCGCCGGGGCCAGCAACAGGATTATCAGGAAAACAAGGCGCATGGAGCTTTGGGTCGGATGTCACCGCAAAAGTTCAGCGGCACAGTGTTGAGGCAGATCACGGCTTAACGCTGCAGCCCGGTTAAGGTCTACAACAGCGCCGGCAAATCGGCGATGCTGTTCAGCAGATGCGTATGCGGCTGGGGCTGCATCTGGTCGCGGCCATGCGCGCCCGAGAGTACGCCGATGTTCAGCGCCACGCCGGCGTTATGCCCTGCCTGCAGATCAAGCACGGTATCGCCGGCATTGGCGACGCGGCGCACATCGACGACACCCGTCGCTTCCATGCAGCGAAAAATCATGTACGGCGCCGGCCGACCCAGCGGTACCTCATCGCCGCAGACCACGGCATCGACCACACTCTTGCGCCAGCCCAGGGCATCGAGCAGCAGGTCGGTGGTTTCGCGGTCAAAGCCGGTGTTCAGCGCCACTTTTACCCCGCGGCTGCGCAAAGTATCGATGGTCTCACGCGCACCGGGAACCGCTTCGACGGTGCCCTTGAACACGGCGGCAAGATGCTGCACAAAAGTCGCGTAGACCTGTTCTGAACGTGCCTGGCGGTCGCCGCCTTCCGGGATCAGGTTCAGGATCGCCAGCCGTTTCGATGCGCCGCGCAGGCTGTTGATCGCCTGCGGCGTCACGACAATGCCGTGCGCGGCCAGCGCCGAAGTGAAGGCCTTCGGCACCTGACCGGCATCGCGCACCGTGGTGCCGGCCATATCGCAGACCACCAATTCTATTTTTTCACTCAAGACTATTTCTCCCTCATTGCTCCCCATGTTCCGGGATTTTACAAGGCTGTGCGCCAGTCGCCGGTACCAGGTCCACACCGTATGGCGTTGCCCGCTGCGCAGGGGTCGCCTACCATCGGAACTCCACAAAGGAATCCGCATGAACCATGAACTCAAAGGCAAGGTCGCCGTAATCACCGGCGCCACGCGCAAACGCGGCCTTGGCCGCGCCATCGCACTGGCGCTGGCTCGCGCCGGGGCTGATGTCGCCGTCACCGGCAACAGCCGCAACCCGTCCAGCCTGACCGCCGATGAACAAAAAGACGGCTGGCGCGGCCTGCCCGATGTGGTTGCCGAAATCGAGGCGCTGGGCGTACGGGCGTACGGCGCCTACATCGATGTGCGCAAGGCCGACGACGTGCAAGGCATGGTGCAGGAAGTTGTCGGTAAACTCGGCCGCATCGACATCCTGGTCAACAACGCCACCTATCCCCGCGCCGCCGACCGCGTACCGGTACAGGAACTTGATGACGAGCTGTGGCGCACCATCCTCGACATCAACCTGACCGGCACCATGCTGTGCTCCAAATACGTGTCAAAGCAGATGATCGCACAGGGCGACGGCGGCAGCATTGTCAGCATTTCCTCGGGCGCCGCGCTGAAGGCACCTGCGACCTTCTCCGCCTATGCCGCCTCCAAGGCCGGCATGCATGCACTGATGTCCTCGCTGGCCGATGAACTGGGCCAGTACGGCATCACCGCCAATGTCATCGCCCCGGGTTTTCTCGACACCGCGCGCATCGATACGCTGCGCGATCCGGCGAAATGGGAAAAAAGACTGTCAACGATTCCGATCAAACGCCCGGGCACGGTGGAGGAAGTCGCCGATCTGGTGTGTTACCTCTGCGGCCCCAGCGCGCGCTGGATCAGCGGTGACGTACTGCTGATGACGGGTGGCGAAGTACGGCGGGCGGCGCGTTAGCCTGCTTCAGTCCGGCGGCGCCCCGACATCACATTTTTTGCAGGGCAGCTCGTGGCCGACCATCGATCGCCGGCCTTCAGCCGTGGAGACCCGGGGGCGGTTGGTCCAGGGCGGATTGTGGCGGACATGCTGATAATGACCACAGGCGAGTTCGGCGACCCAGTCTCCAATCTCATCCTGGTGAAAGCCGGTGATTTTCTGCTTCAAGAATTCAACGTGGAAACCAGCGGCGCGCGGCCGACGACCTTTGCGCGGCACCGCGCTTCTCACGCCTCCGGTGCGTTACCGGGTTAGACCGCACTCTTCGGCAACGTGAAGAAGAACGCTACCCACAAGGCCACTACAACCACAAAGCCCAGCAGGAAGACCGGAAAGCGATGCATGACTTTGTTGTACGTGCAGTGAATACAGCTATGCGCAACCCGCAAGGCCACGAACAACCAAGCACCGGCTATCAACCAACCGGGGGTGTAGGAGGCAGCGAGCGCTACGGCCACCAGGGCATAGAACAGTACCGGCACCTCAAACAAGTTTTTGAAATTGTCTGCGGCCTGCACGTTCTGGAGCCTTGACGCCATTTGCAGCGAAGTACTTGCAGACTGTGGATGTACCCGCTTTTCGCGCATTTCGTTAGTTCGTACGAAAAGAAGACGCGCCCCAACCGCAAAGGTGAGTAGCACCATTGCGAGGCAGCTTGCGAGGAGCAGGAGGGTGTTGTTCATGTTGATATGAGCATGTGCCGGGACTATGGAATGTGCGGTCTAATGTTTTAGTTAGACCGCACCTGCCGAGAACGCATGGTGGAGACGCCAGGCTACAACACTGACGCAGGCAGCGCAAAGGAACAGCGCCGCGCCTGCGCCTTGCATGACCCGGCCCCGAGTCACTGCGGCGTCACCGCGGAGGATCGGTGTGTCACGGATGACACGCGCACCCGGTAGCGGCCATTGCGCTGTGCGACGTACTCGCCCGCCCGAACGCCAAAACGATGCTGCGAGCCAGAGCATTGCAGCGCAGACGCTGCCGATTGCCCAGACGAAGGCAGCAAGCAATTGCGCTTGAGCTGCGGCAGCAGGAAGCTGCGTGACCGCGGCGAACCATCGCTGCAGGACAACGAGCAGCGCGACACCTGCGACGAGCGTAAAAACGATTACGAAAAGCGCGGCGACGCGGAGTTGCGGGTCGGCGCGCTGCACATCCATTGGTGTGTACGGTCTAACGTTCACGGTGACCCGCACGCGCGAGTCTGGCGTGTGTCGGTGTCAACAAATAGTCAGACATCGGTTTTTCCGCATACGGCACCCACGCGCAGGCTGTGAGTCTAGCCATACCAATTCCCCCATCGAACCGGCAGGAATCGAATTACTGGAATGGTCGGCTGGCCCGGCGCCTGCAGTGCCTTGGACAGGTCCAGGCTGATGTCAGGTGCCTCAGGGGGAGCTGCCAGCGGAAATTCCAAGTGCAGGATGTAGCGCTTGCCGGAACTCAAGGGGAATTCGTCTGGTATGCGTTTCGGTTCAGCATACATTTTTGGTGCCTTGAATCCGATAAATTCTCCAGGGTAATACCCACCGAGCCCGGATGCAGACTGGTTTCCCACGCTCAGCGTGGCGAGTAGCGGCTGAAGAACAAAACCCTCCCCGCGAGGCGTGATATGCAGGGAGACTCTGGCCTTCTTCGGTGCACCCGACGGGGTGTCAATCGAATAACCCGGTACTGGAATAACGTACGCGTGGACTTGGGTGTCGGAATCTATGCTCTGGTTATGCAGATAGACTGAGAGGGTCAGCCCCGGCAGCGCAAGCTCTCCTCTCTTTCCCGCTTCGTAAGAAGTGCGGGACACGGACGGTGCTGGCGGCGGAGTGCCGATGTAGGGAATGCTCTCCCAGCCGCCCCGATAGCCGGCGCAAGACGGCAACGTGATGCAAATGACTGCTGCCAACATCCGAGCTCCGGGCATTCGTGGCATATGCATCCTCATGACGCCCTTCCCGATGTCTAACGTCCGTGTTTTGCCGCGCGGTGCGTGTGACTTAGCCGCAAGCTTAACGCGAAATCTTCCCTCGATTCAGTTGGCACGCATGTGCTGAAAGTCGGCGGTGGCGGGGTGCGCGTCGAAGCGCGGAGCAGGGGCCCCGTTTTATGAGGATGCGACCGCGTAGGCGCGCATAACGACAGCGGTTTGCATGCGACGCGCGCATCCAGCTCCGGGATCGCACCTACGGGCTGCGCCCGCAGGCACTGCTCCGCCCTATGCTGTCGCAGCCCTTTGGATTCCGCACCGGGTACCACAAGAGCAGAACAGTCCAGACCGCTTTACGATTTCTACCCGGAACCTGTCACATTACAAATATATCAATAAAAACATATACTTAATTGATTATGGGTGGGGGCAATGCTGTATTGGCGCAGCATTTTTGGTCCATCGCTTAACTAACTGCGCTCAGAACTCGATCCCGAGATTGATCGAATAAAACCGCTGCTTGCCGCCGCCGTCGAATTCCTCGCTGCGTTTGACGCGGGTGACCGACAGACGAACCTTGTCGATGCGCGCCGACAGGCCGGCAGTGAAGTCATATACCGTGTCGTTGCGCTCGATGCCCGGGCCGGCACGAAACAGGGAGCCGTCGAGAAAAATATTGTGCGCAACCACCCGGCCGTCGACGCCGGCAAAGGCAAACCATTCCCAGGGCTGGCGGCGTCCTTCATCCTGCTGGCGGCGGGTGTTTTTGAGCATCGCGCCGCCGGGTTCGATGCCGTCGGGCCCGAAGCCGGTCATGTTCTGGCCAAAGCGTACGATACCGCCGGCGCGTGCCAGGGTCATGATGGTGCCGATACTGAGCCCGGCATGCGGCACGAGCTGGATGCCGTTGCTGTCGCCGTAGCGCCGCTTGTGCACATAAGTCAGCAGGATGCCGGGTTCGGCGCGGATCTGGTTGCCCCAACCTTTGGGTTCCGCCGCATCAACGACGTACTCATGCCAGAAGGTCTGTACCTGCCGGCCCAGCGCGGGTGAACCGACAAAACCGAGGTCGAATTCGACCGTGTGCAGCCGGTCTTCCTTGACGCTTTGCGCCACCGCACCGATGTAGGCCCAGGCCGCCCACGGCCGATCATTCGGCTGCGGTGCGGCGATGGTGATGTCCTTCGGGGTGTAGAGGTTCTGGCCGATGAACAAGCCGAAGTGATTGCTGGCGCCGTCGCTGATGGCATCAAGCAGGGCATTCGGCGGCCGCGAGAACAGGCCAATGACTTTATCAGCCGGGATACCGCCGCCGATCTTGAGGCCGTTGGTGTAGTACTGGTCGCTGCCGCTGAAAGAATCGTTTTCGATGAAAATCTGGATCTCGCTGCCGCGCAGGTCCAGTGGCGGCTCGGCCGGCTTTTCCGCGGCACGCGGCGACGGCGCAAGACACAGCAGGCTCACCGCCAGAACGGTTAAAGCAGTTCGGTGCAGGCGCCCGCTAACAGAAAAAATAAGCTTATAAGTCAATACGATACTTCTTCATTTTGCGCGGATCCAGGGTCATCCCGATACCGGGGCCAGGCGGTAACTGCAGGCAACCGTTTTTAATGACCGGGGCTTCATTGGCGACATGGTCTTTGGCGTCGATGAAACTGGAAAACTCGTGTGCATGCGGCGTGGTGTAAGTGCTGGCGAAATGCGCAGCCGCCACGCAGCCGATCTGCATGTCGGCCTGGGTGCCGTTGTGCGCCGGCGTGTAAAACGACTGCGCCAGCGCCAGCACCTGCCGCGACCGGGTGTAACCGGTGCGCGCGCATTTGATGACCAGCGCGCGGATGGCGCCGAGTTTCAATTCATGCAGCACGTCGTCCGGCGTCATGCAGGAGTCGTCGCCGGAAATCGGCACGCGGCTGCGTTCGGCGCAGAAACGTTTGCCGGCGCCGTCGCGCGCGGGGATCGGTTCCTCAATCAGCGCGACATTGACCTCTTCGAAGTACGGCGCGGTTTCCAACAAGTCCTGCGATGAGTAGCCCTGATTGCAGTCGATGGTGATCTCGTGCTCGTCGCCGACCAGCTTGCGCAGCGCGCGCAGCAGCGCGATATCACGTTTTTTGTCGATGCCGCATTTGACCTTCCACGCCCTGAAGCCGTGGCGCTTGATCATCTGTTCGGCCTCGGCGAGCATTTCCTTGTTCGAACCCAGCATCAGCCGGCGATTGACCGGCAGTGCCTTGGGTGTGCCACCGAGCAGTTCGGCACAGGTAATGCCGAGATGTTTGGCCTGGGCATCAAAAACCGCCATGTCGATCGCGGATTTCGCGGCGGGATTGCCGGCGTACTGGTCGAATACCGCCCACACCCCCGTCAGATCAAAAGCATCCACACCCTTCAGTTTCGGCGCGAAATGATCGCGGATGATGGTGGTGATCGACTGCTGGGTTTCGCCGTAAATGGTCGGCCGCGGCGGCGCATCGGCGATGCCCTGGGTGCCGTCGCTCAATGTGACCACGACGATCACGTTGTCGATATCCTTGATTTCACCGCGCGCCCATTTGATCGGTTGCAGCAGCGGCACCACCACCGGGATGGCTTCAATCTGGCGAATGCGCAGTTCACCGCGGCGCGTAAGCGCCACGCGGGTTTCGATTTTCATGACCGTCTTCCGGATTGAGTAAAACGCGAAAGCCTTGCGGCTGTGATGCGAAACGACACTGGAAACAACACTGCAATCTTACTGGGGCTGGCGACGCCGGGCAACGTCGTCACCCGGCGACGGATCTCAGTAACTCGTCGGCCAGGTACGCATCAAATGCTGTCCGATGCCGCCCGACATACGCATGCGATGCACCTCCAGCATGCGAATCAGCCAGTCGCGGGTGTCGCGCGGATCAATGACATCCTGCGCGGTGTAGATCGCCGCCATGTCGTAGGGCGAGGTGCCTTTGGACATTTTGGCGACGGCGTCCTTGAACTTCTCCGGTTCTTTTTCCGGATCGACGCCGAACACCACCTTGGCGCCGAAATCGGGCTTCATGAAACTGATTTCCGCAGTCAGCCAGCAGGCGAGTTCGTCGGTGTTGCCGCCCGCACCCATATTGGATACCGCGAGGCCGTAACTTTTACGCACGATGACCGAGATTTTCGGTACGGTGACCAGCGTCATTGCATTGAGCCAGTTCATCACCTTGCCGGTGACGCCCTGCTGCTCGCCTTCCATGCCGATCAGGAAACCCGGCTGGTCAACCAGCAGCACGATCGGGATGTTGAAGGAATCGCACAGCACAAAAAATGACTGCACCTTGCGACAGGCGTCGGCATCGATGGCGCCGCCCTTGAACAGCGGGTTGTTGGCGATGATGCCCACCGACTTGCCGTCCAGCCGCGCCAGTGCGGTGACCAGGGTTTTGCCGAAACGCGCCTTCATTTCGAACATCGAGCCGCGGTCGACGATGCACTGGATCACCTTGCGCATGTCATAGACCTGGTTGGTCGATTCCGGGATCAGCTTCATGACGTCCTTGATGGCGTCATCCGAACCTTCCGGCACCGGATATTCCGGCGGCGGCTGCATGTTATTGCTTGGCAAATAGGACAGAAACTGCTTGATCGCGTCGATCGCCTGCTCGTCGGTATCCACCACCTGGTCGACGATGCCGCTGACGTCGGCGTGTACGCGCCAGCCGCCAAGTTCTTCGCCGTCGCATTGTTTGCCGGTGGCCATGGAAATCAGCCGCGGGCTGGACACCGCCATGATCGCGCCCTTGCGCATCACGCAAAAATCCGACATCGAGCCGTACCAGGCCGAGGAGCCGTAACAATGGCCGAGTACACCCGCCGCCCACGGCACTTCACGCATGCGCAGGTATTCCTGCGGATCGTCCTTGGAGCCGATCGAGCCGGCACCCATCACGTCGGGCATGCGCGCGCCGGTGGATTCACCGAGGAACACCAGCGGGATGCCGCGCTTTTTCGCGACACCTTTCATGTGTTTCAGCTTGCGGATATTGATCTGCGCGCTGGACGCACCTTTGACCGTGAAATCGTTGGACACCACCGCGGCTTCGCGGCCGTTGATGCGGCCGTAACCCGCGATCTTGCCGTCGGCGGGCGTGGTGGTTTTGTCTTCGGGCCGGGCGGACACCGCATGCAAACCGGATTCGCTGAATGAACCGGCATCGAACAGGCGGTTGATCCGTTCCCGCGCATTGAGCAAACCCTGCGCTTTGCGTTCGGCCAGTTTCTCCGGCCCGCCCATGCCCTGCGCGCGCTGTTTGCGCGCGTCGAGCTCCCTGATCATTTCTTCAAAAGCCATGGCATCTGCTTTGCAAGTAAGCCGTCCTTCGACAGGCTCAGGACGAACGGTGGTGGAAACGATGGGCGGATTCAAGGTACAAGTGCAACACCATACAGAGGGAGGTGTTGCATGGGAACGCACTACGATCATCTGTGCG
>JAIETP010000018.1 GCA_019744975.1 Burkholderiales bacterium | reverse complement strand
CTTGGCCGTCTGGAAATCCGGAGGAAACTACCAACCACAACTCGTCGGACGGGCTGGACAGCGCTCATAGAATCTACGTTCATTGCGATGTCCGAATCAGCGCGCCGCTACCTCCGCTGCCCAGCGCGCAATTTCGTCAACTGAATCACGCGGCGCTTTGCGGTGATCGGAGCTCGGTTCGTAGAGTTTTTTCAGCGGATGGTCGGGCAGGGCGTCGAACATTTGCTGTTTTGCGCGCAGCAGCGCCGGGTAATCGCTGGTCGGCGCGACATGCAGCACCGGCAGTGACTTCGGCAGTGCGCGTGAGGATTTCTCCTGGTTCATCGCGCCATCGGGATCGAACCACGACAAATAAACCGCCGCGGTCGTGTGCACAGTCCAGTTCTTGCCGCCTTCGGACTCATCGAATTCGCCGGGCTCATTGCCCTTGCCCGAGGCGAGCAGGTTGCGCGCGCGGGAGACTGAGGTGCCGACCTGTTGCCGGTAAAAAGCGTGGGCCACATTGCCGCCGGGCGCGATGATGATCAGACCGTCGAGCGGATGTTTGCTGGCGTAATGCAGCGCGAACACGGCACCTTGGCTGTGTCCGGCGACAAACAGTTTTTTGGCACCTTTGCCGCGCAGTTCATTCAACGCGGTGCCGACTTCCTGTTCTGCCGCAGCCACATCCTTGTCATAAGCGCGTTTGCGTGACCAGGGCATTTCCAGGTTGGCAACCTGATATCCCTTTTGTTCCAGACCGGCGGCGAGGGTTCTGACCAGTCCATCGGGTGAACCGCCCTTGCCGTGCATGATGACGATGCCGATGACGGGCGGCGAGGGCTGGGCGGAGGCTGCAAACGGCAGCGCCAGCGCCAGAACGAACAGTGCTGAGCGGATGAAATACGGAAGCAACGGTTTCATGGAGGTTCCCCGATTTTTTTCAGTCTAGCGCAAACGTGGCGGGGGCAGCCGTGTTTTACGCCGGCGTGTAGATCACGATCAGCGCCTTGGCATTCGCGCCCAGCCCGCGGCCGCGATGGGGTATGCGCGATTCAAAATACAGGCTGTCGCCGGTTTCGAGCACCCATTTTTTTGACTCACCGTCCATGATCATTTCCCATTCGACACGTCCGCTGAGGATGAACAGGAATTCCTCGCCCTCATGCTCGAAACGCACGTCGGTGCTGATGTCGGTCGGGAACGAAAACAGGAAGGGCTCCATGTGTTTGTGTCGTTTTTTATGGGCAAGGCTGATGTAGTCGTAACCGAAGGCGCTGGCGCCGCGCACCGCCGGCTGGCGTTCATCGACACGCACGATGCTGGCCGCATCTTCGTAACCGTCACCGCTGGCCTTGAGGAATTCGGTAACCTCGACCTGCAGCGCATGGGCGATTTTCACCAACGTGCCGATCGGCGGCACGATATGCCCGTTCTCGATTTTGGAGACATAACCCTTGGTCACGCCGATGGCTTCGGCGAGCTGCTCCTGGGTCAGGCTGCGCCCGCCGCGCAGCGCGGCGACGCGGCTGCCGATATGACGTTCGATGTCGGTGGCGGAGGCGGTGGCTGCAGGATTGGCAGTCATGTGGTTCAGCAGACGATGGTTTGCAGTTGAAGGCGGTTGGCGGCACGGGCCGCCGTGTATTCCATGATGCGTGCCGTTTCTGCAGCGACTTCCGCCCCCAGCAGGCGTTCGAGCAGGTGCAGCGTCAGGTCGATGCACAGTGTAACGCCGCCGCCGGTGATGATGTGGCCGCTGTCCACCAGCAGCGCGGTTTTTGCATCAACCTTCGGGTATTCATCGCGCAGGCGCTGCAGCGGCGGCACTTCACGGCCTTCGATCACTTCTTTTTTGGTGGTGGCGCCGAGTCCGTTCAGCACGCCGCTGGCGGCGAGAATCATGCCGCCGGTGCAGACCGATGCGACGATGGTGTCCGGTCGCGCGGCACGGCGCAGGTATTCCAGCGTCGGCGCTTGTTTGCACTGGGCTTCCCAGCCCGGGCCGCCGGTGACAATCAGCGCATCGAAGGCCGGCGCATTGGCGACACCGAAATTGGCATGGACTTCAAGATCATTGGCCAGACGCACTGGCCCCGGTGCCGGTGCGACGGTCGAGATGCGCAACTGCGGCGCGACACGGCGTGCCATCGACAACACGCCGAAGGTGGCAAGGTCGATCGGCTCAACGCCGTCGTAAATGAAAATTCCGAAGTGCATGGGCCGGCTCCCGTGGCTAGCGCTGTAGTCGCCCCCTTTTAGGGCGTTGTTTCCTCAAAAGAAACTTTTTTGGTGCGTTAAAAATAATGCACTGCACCACCGCAAGGCAATTCAAGAGTGATAAACGGCAGGTGCAAAACAATAATACAGGATTCTGTTGACTCAATGGTTTCCTGTAAGGATACTTTGCGGCAGCATACGGGACAGGTTGTTTCCGGCAAAACAATACAACCCGAGTGGTACTGGAGGAATTGCGGCCCATTTAAACGGAGAGCAGACCCATGACACAGCACGACTCGAAACAAGACAACAAGCCGGGCGCAACACGTCCGGCGCGACGCCGTTTCCTCGGCGCCGCAGCCGCCACCGGCACCGCAGCGCTCGGTTTTCCGGCGATTGCCCGTGCCCAGACCGCCATCAACTGGCGTTTCCAGAGCACCTGGCCGGCGAAGTTCCTGTACCAGGAATTTGCCGTCGACTGGACCAAAAAAGTGTTCGAACTCTCCGGTGGCCGCCTCAAGATCGACATGCTGCCTGCCGGTGCGGTGGTGCCGGCGCTGCAGATCGTTGACGCCACCAGCAAGGGCGTCATCGACGGCGGGCACGGTCTGCCCGGTTTCTGGTTTGGCAAAAACACCGCCTTCGGCCTGTTTGGCGCCGGTCCCGATTTTGGCATGGACGGCAACCAGCTGCTCGGCTGGATCGAATACGGCGGCGGCAGGGAGCTGTATGCCGAAGTGCAGGCTGCGGCGCAGCTCGATGTGGTGAGCTTTCTGTTTGCGCCGGTGCCCTGCGAGCCCATGGGCTGGTTCAAGAAGGAGATCAAGGCCACGGCCGATCTGAAGGGTCTCAAGTTCCGCACCGCGGGCCTCGCGGTGGACATGTTCAAGGAACTGGGGGTGTCGGCGGTGCAGATGGCGCCGCCCGACATCGTGCCGGCACTCGACCGCGGCCTGCTTGACGGCGCCGAGTTCGCCAGCGCCTCGGACGACCGCATCATGGGTTTTCCGGACGTGGCCAGGTTTTACCTGCAGCAGAGCTACCACATGGCCAACAACTTCTGCGAGGTGATGGTCAACCGCAAGCGTTATGAAGCGCTGCCCGACGACCTGAAGACCGTGCTGAAGCTTGCTTCGCAGGCGGCCAGCGCCGACATGACCTGGAAATCGATGAACCGCATGTCGCAGGATTACCTGGAACTGAAAAAGAACGCGAAGCTGCGCATCTACAAGACGCCGCGACCGATCCTTGATGCGCAGCTCAAGGCCTGGAACGCGGTGATCAAGCGCCGTTCGGCGGAGAATCCGCTGTTCGCCAAGGTGGTTGCTTCGCAGATGAGCTGGGCGAAGCGGGTGATGTTCTGGCATAACGAAGTGCAGGTCGGCCAGGCCGCGGCCTACGTCCATTATTTCGGGCGCGGTGCCTGAGCCTGGTCTTGGGATTGAAGGCGGCTGTCGCGTGAGTGGCGGCCGCCAGCAATATTATTAAAATATGGATTGACGCAACAACCAAGGAAGAGGACGCAAGCATGGCTGATTATGACAAGCGGGTTCAGGAGCTGGGCATCACGCTGCCGCAGGCGGCGGCGCCGGTGGGCAACTACGTCGGTTACACGGTGTCCGGCAATCTGGTCTTCGTATCGGGGCAACTGCCGCTCGATGGCGGCAAGGTCGGCGTACAGGGCCGCGTCGGCGACAAGCTGACGGTGGATGACGGCTACCGTGCCGGAAGGCTGTGCGCGCTGAATATCATCGCGCAATTGAAGGCGGCCTGCGGCGGCAGCCTGAACAAGGTCAACCGCGTGCTGCGCCTCGGCGGCTTTGTCTGCGTCGCGCCGGATTTTTACGATGCGCCGAAATGTGTGAATGGTGCTTCTGATTTGATGGTTGAAATCTTCGGCGATGCCGGGCGCCATGCGCGCTTTGCAGTGGGTGTGGCGACGTTGCCGGCGAATGCCGCGGTCGAAGTCGACGCCACTTTCGAAATCAAGGCCTGAGCACCGGTCTTTTATCGAGGACAACATCATGAACGATCCGATCATCCGCTACTTCGGCTGGTCAAGCCTGTCGATCGAGACGCCGGACGGCGCGCTGTTTTTCGATCCCTTCTTCCGTCACTACTGCGGCGCGCAGTGGTTCGGACTGGAGGATTTCCGGCATGCCAAATACATCTGTGTGACCCACGGTCACGAGGAGCATTTTCTCGATGTGCCGGTGATCGCCAAACGCACGGGAGCGACGGTGATCGGCCCGCGTTCGGTCACCGATTTCCTCAGCTGGCGCAGCCGCATTTCGCGCGAAAAACTGGTGACGGTGGACATCAAGGGTGTGCAGCAGTTGCCGGGATTCAAGGTCAGTTCGTTCCACTGGAAACACCGCGACATCAACCTGGTGAAGGCGCTGTCGAAAGCGGTGTTCCACGGCAATGCGACCCAGCTCGCCTGGGCCTGGAGCAGCGCGACCAATGCGCCGTTTTATTCGCCGTACACCGGTTACCACGTCGAGCTGCCGGGCGGGCTGACCATCCTGAACTACAACGAGGGTTTCAACACCAAGATGACCGACGCCGAGATCACGGCGCTGGGCAAACGTTTCCGCACCGATGTGCTGCTCGCCGGCATGCAGCTCGACTTCATGGCTGATGTGGCGCGTGGCGCGGCGGCGCTCAACCCGAAAATGGTGATCCTCTATCCGCCGCACGACAAATTCCATGAAATGATGGGTGTGACTTCGCATCCGTGGCCCGAATTTGCCGCGGCGGTGAGCAAGGCACTGCCGGCAGCCAAGGTGCTGATTGCCGAGCCCGGTTTTGGCATCAATGCCGTCACCGGCGAATTATTGCCGCCGCAGCGCGGCAGCATCGCGGCTTAGGCGCTGTCAGCCCAACTCAGGCCAGTTCGGCAAACACCTTGCGGATCTCGGCGACACGCGCTTTAAGTTCCGGGATTTTGATGTCGATGCGCAAGCGGTCCGGGCCGGCGAGTTTGTAATTGCGCCGGGTCTGGATCAGCTTGATGATTTTCATCGGGTCTATCGGCGGGTTGGGCACGAACTGCAACTGAATCGCATTGTCGCTGGCGTCGATACGCGCAATCCCCAGCGGTTTGCCGTGGATGCGCAGGCGGTGGCTGTCGATCAGGATGCGTGTCGGATCGGGCAGGTCGCCGAAACGGTCGATCAGCTCTTCCTGCAGCAGTTGCAGCTGGTCATCAGTGCCGCAGTTGGCCAGCCGTTTGTAGAGCACCAGCCGTTCATGTACATCGCTGCAGTAGGCGTCGGGCAGCAGGGCGGGGGCGTGCAGATTGATCTCGGTGGTGACGCCGAGCGGGGCATTCAAGTCCGGCTCCTTGCCGGCCTTCAATGCCTTGACTGCAGTGTCGAGCATCGCGCAATACAGGTTGAAGCCGATTTCCTGCATCTCGCCCGATTGTGAATCGCCCAGCACTTCGCCGGCGCCGCGGATTTCAAGGTCGTGCATGGCGAGGAAGAATCCGGAACCGAGTTCCTCCATCGCCTGGATCGCTTCCAGGCGTTTTTTTGCACCCGTGGTGATGTTGCCTTCGTCGGGCAGCAGCAGATAGGCATAAGCCTGGTGATGCGAACGGCCGACCCGGCCACGCAACTGGTGCAGCTGCGCCAGGCCGAAACGATCAGCGCGATTGATAATGATGGTGTTGGCGGTGGGGATGTCGATGCCGGTTTCAATGATGGTGGTGCACAGCAATACATTGAAACGGCCCTGATAAAAATCCCGCATCGCAAGTTCAAGATCACGTTCGCGCATCTGGCCGTGGGCAATGCGCACCCGCGCCTCCGGCAGCAGCCGCGTCAGTTCTTCCTCGATGTTGCGGATGGTGTCGATGTCGTTGTGCAGGAAATACACCTGGCCGCCGCGTTTCAGTTCGCGCAGCACCGCTTCGCGGATCAGCGACTTGGCAAAACGCGCAACAAAAGTCTTGATCGCGAGGCGGCGCTGCGGCGCAGTGGCGATCACCGAAAAGTCGCGCAGGCCTTCCAGCGACATCGCCAGTGTGCGCGGAATCGGCGTTGCGGTCAGTGTCAGCACATCAACTTCGGCGCGCAGCGCCTTCAGCCGCTCCTTCTGGTGCACGCCAAAGCGGTGTTCCTCGTCGATGATGACAAGGCCGAGGTTTTTGAACTTGATGTCACGGCTGATCAGCTTGTGCGTACCGATGGCGATATCGACGCGGCCCTCGGCAATGCCGGCCAACGCTTCATTGGTTTCGCTGGTGGAACGGAAACGCGAAAACTCGGCGATTTTGACCGGCCACGCATCCTGCACCTGGGCAAAACGGTCGGAGAAGGTGTTGAAATGCTGCTCGGCGAGCAGCGTCGTCGGCACCAGCACGGCGACCTGCTTGCCGTCGGCGACCGCGACAAAAGCGGCGCGCAATGCCACTTCGGTTTTGCCGAAACCGACATCACCGCAGACCAGGCGGTCCATCGGTTTGCTGCTTTTGAGGTCGTCGAGCGTGGCGGTGATTGCCGCGGCCTGGTCCGGGGTTTCTTCAAACGGAAAACCTTCGGCAAAGGCTTCGTAGTCGTGCTGTTTCAGGCTGAAGGCATAACCCTCGCGCGCTGCGCGCTGCGCATACAGTGCGAGCAGTTCGGCGGCAGTATCGCGCACCTGGGCCGCGGCTTTTTTCTTTGCCTTGTCCCATTGCCCGCTGCCGAGCTGGTGGAGCGGCGCCTGTTCCGCCGATGCGCCGCTGTAACGGCTGATCAGGTGCAGGCTGGAGACCGGGACGTAGAGCTTGTCGTTGTTGGCGTATTCCAGCGTCAGGAATTCAGTTGTTCCTTCGCCGAGGTCCAGCGTCTGCAGGCCGACATAACGACCGATGCCGTGGGTTTCGTGCACCACCGGATCGCCGATCTTGACCTCGGACAGGTCGCGCAGCATGTTTTCCGGGGCGGTGCGTTTGGCATCGCGCGCCGCGCGCTGGCGCACCTGTGCCGCGTAGAGTTCGTTTTCGGTGATGACTGCGACACGTGCAGCGGTGTCGATGTAGCCGGTTTGTAATGGAGCAACGCTTAATACAAATGGCGCATCACTCGCATTGAACTGCGCATAGTCAGCGGCCTGCGCGGGTTTCAGATCGTATTCCGCGAAATATTCGAGCATGGTTTCGCGGCGGCCCGGGCTTTCGGCGAGCACCAGCACACGGCCGTCAAAATTCTTCACGAAGTCGCGCAGCCGGTGCAGCGGATCGTCGGCGCGGCGCTCGACGTTCAGCAATGGCAGTGAGGCAGTGGCGGAGATATCATATAAGTTATTGATTTTATTGATATTTTCAGCCGTCTCTGCGGGTGAGCCCGCCATCGCTGCAGTAGCAGTAGAGAGATCGATACGCGCAAAGGGTTTGATCGCACCGAAAAACGCGTCTTCGGTCAGGAACAATTCCTGCGGCGGCAGCACCGGATTGGCGAGGTCGCCGCGCACCATCGCATGCCGGCCGCGCGTGTCGGCCCAGAATTCATCGATGGCCTCGCTGACACCGGGGCGCAGGCACAGTGTTGTGTTTTTCGGCAGGTAATCGGTGACCAGCGCGGTGTTGTCAAAAAACAGCGGCAGGAAATATTCGATGCCCGCGGTGGGGATGCCTTTCGAAATATCCTTGTAGACCTTGCTGCGCGACGGGTCCCCTTCAAAACGTTCGCGGAAACGCTGGCGGAAATATTTCTGTGCGTCTGCATCCAGCGGGAATTCACGCGCCGGCAGCAAGCGCACTTCCGGCACCTTGATGATCGAACGCTGGCTGTCGATGTCGAAGCTGCGGATGGAGTCGATGACCTCATCGAACAGGTCGATGCGATAGGGCAGCGGACTGCCCATCGGATAGAGGTCGATCAGTCCGCCGCGGAAACTGTATTCGCCGGGCGCGACCACCTGGGTGACATGGTTGTAACCGGCCAGCACCAGTTGATGGCGCAGCGCATCGGCGCCGAGTTTTGCGCCCTGGCGGAAATAAAAGGTATTGGCGGTGATGTAATCCACCGGCGCCATCCGATAGAGGGCCGTGGTCACCGGCACCAGCGCGATGTCGAAGTCGCCGCGCACCATCTGGCATAACGTCGCCAGCCGTTCCGACACCAGATCATGATGCGGCGAGAACTGGTCGTAGGGCAGGGTTTCCCAGTCGGGCAGCAGGTGCACGCGCAACTGCGGCGCGAAGAAGGGAATCTCCTGCAACAGGCGTTGTGCCTGCCAGGCCGACTCGGTAATCACCAGCAATGGACGTGCACGGGCCGCCAGCGCGGCGAGCGCCGGGGCATCACTCGAACCCTGCAGCAGTGCAGTGCTTGCGCGCTGCCCCGGTGCGGGTAATTGAACAGAATGCATCTGAAGCCGTCTTACGAAAGGGCGCTATTATAAACGCGGCATCTCGCTGCATTATCGGAACAAACCATGACAAATCGTCTGCTTTCTGTTGCAATTCTGTTGTTGACTTTGTCGTGGACGATTGCCGCCACGGCGCAAACCATCCAGTCCGAAAAACACGCCTTCCGCGTGGTCACACTGACGCGCGGCCTGGAAAATCCCTGGTCCATCGCCTTCCTGCCCGACGGCCGCATGCTGGTCACCGAGCGCGCGGGTCGTCTGCGCATAGTCGGCCGCGATTTCAAGCTGGATCCCAAACCGGTGGAAGGTTTGCCGGAGATCGTTGCCAGCGGGCAGGGCGGATTGTTCGATGTGGTGCTGCATCCCCAGTATGCAGACAACGGCTGGATCTATATTGCTTACAGCGCACCTGGCCCGGGTGGCTGGGGCACGGCGCTGGCACGCGGCAAGCTGGAGGGTTACCGGCTGACCAACGTGCAAGTACTGTTCAGCATGGAACCCAAAACCCGCAGCGGCCAGCACTTCGGCGGACGCATCGTGTTTGATCGCAAGGGTTATGTGTATCTCACGCTCGGCGACCGCGGCGACATGCCGCGCGCGCAAAAACTCGACGACCATGCCGGCTCGGTGATCCGGCTGCACGACGACGGCCGGGTGCCGACTGACAATCCCTTCGCGAAACAGAAAGGTACCAAGCCGGAAAAATTCACGCTGGGCAACCGCAACATGCAGGGCGCGGCGCTGCATCCGCAGACCGGCGAACTGTGGACCCACGAACACGGCCCGCAGGGCGGTGATGAAGTGAACGTGATGCGTTCCGGGCGCAACTACGGCTGGCCGGTGATCAGCTACGGCGTCAATTACGGTTTTGGCACCAAGATCGGCGAAGGCAACAGCAAACCCGGCATGGAGCAGCCGCTGAAGGTCTGGGTGCCGTCGATCGCACCCTCGGGCATGGCCTTCTATACCGGCGATAAATTTCCCAACTGGAAAGGCAATCTGCTGGTCGGGGCGCTACGGGATGAAATGCTGGTGCGGCTGGAACTCGACGGCGAGAAGGTGCTGCGCGAAGAGCGGCTGATCAAGGATGTAATCGGGCGCATCCGCGATGTGCGGGTGGGGCCGGACGGGTTTGTATATTTGCTGACGGATGAGCGGGATGGGGTGGTGGCACGGTTGGAAGTGAGATAACTAATCGGAATTTATTTTTTCCTATCAATGGCTTGTTCAAAAATTGCATGGTATTTGTATTAAGTGTGCGCATATATATTTTATATTTCGCATTATGCTTAGCAATAATGGCTTTCTCGGGGGAGGGTATCCATGAGTCGTGCAATTTACGTATTCATCACAATTTTAATGGCCACTATGCCGTGTTCTGTGCAGAAAGTTCATGCGCAATCTGCTGGGGCGAGCAGTTATGTGCAGTTTGATAAAAGTCGTCGAAACGTAATCATTTTCGTGCACGGCGTGACTGGTGACGCAAGAGATACTTGGACTAACACGGCGACTGGGGCTTATTGGCCGGACTTGATACGGTTGGATTCACAATTTTCTTCTGCGAATGTATGGGTATTCAGTTTTTATTCACCAAAAACTGGAGTTGCACAGAACGTGGAGGAGGTGGCCAGAAAACTGGCCGATGAGCTTAACGCGCAGGGTGTCATTCAAGAGCATGAAAAGATTTATTTTTTGACACACAGCATGGGCGGGTTAATTGTTCGAGACATGCTTACGCAGCTTCAGATACCGGCTACAAAGGTCCCGATGATTTACTTTTATGGGACTCCATCGGCGGGCGCTGATTTGGCGGGCCTTGCAGCGGCAGTAAGTGCCAATCCTCAATTTAATAACCTTAAGCCCTTTGCGCGGGAATCTGACGTTGCGGCATATTCGCGGCGATGGCTTTCTACAGCGGAAAATCCAAATACACGTTATCCGCAGAGAATTTGGTCTTTCTGTGCTTATGAGGTTGAGGGTATGGTTGCTGGTAGGGTAATTGTTCCGCAACACAGCGCATCTTTTCTCTGCACGACAAATCCGCGGGCCTCTCTGGCAAATCATTCCACTATGGTAAGACCAGCAAGTCGATCAGCCGAGTCGTATACTTATTTTGTTCACGCTTTTAAGTTTGCCCAAAGTGAGGCTGGCCGTTTATTGGCTGCTACGGGGGGGTTAAGATTGCATACGGCAAGTGATCCGGGGATAAACGCAGAACTTCTTGAACTCCGAACAGCACCAATCCCCGCATCTTATTTTAATGTTCGCTGCGGGGAGTCTCGTGATGGCGTTCTTTTTATTCCGCTTGCGGCGAGAACAAATGAAAAGGTTATCGGTGCTCAAGTGAGCGTTTCCATGGCGACTAATCTCGTGCTTAACTTACTTCAAACACAAGTCGCAAACGAAGGGGCTAGGGTGGGGTTTGCTGTCACTGGAGCTGAGGGGCGGGGAGTGGGGTGTCAGGACGGTAGCGCTTCGGTTTTTCTTAAGTATGTGGTCGAACCAAAGCAATAAATAAAATGGGTTCAGTGTAAGTGTTTTCTCGGAAGCAAAAATTGAACGTTACTTACAATCAGGGGCATGCCTTGAAAATTATCATACTAGGCGCAGTCGTACGGGCTGCTTTGATATTCATAGCGGCGAGCTTGTTGGTCGCCAGTCCGCTCTCAAGGGCCGACTATGTGGCATCCGCGAAAGAGGAACGTGACTGGGCCGCGCGCATCGCCAAATCTCCGCCCTCCGCGGACACTCTCGGCGGCGCACCGTACCCGGGGGCAAAACTGGACAGCAGGCGTTCCGGCGAGAAAACCGCGGAGAACCAGGGCAAGCCCATGGTGTATGTCTACCTGGTCCGCGCTTCGATGGCCGATGTGCGCGCCTATTACAACGGCCCGGGCAGGCGTGAAGCCGGTGTTCCGATCCTGAATGACAGCAATGGATCGGTGGAGATCATGTATTTCATGAATCAGAAAAAGATTGCGGCTCCCGCAGTTGCCCCCGCGCAGCCTGCAAGCGCCGCAGCGGCGGGCTCCGAAGCCGCAACATCCTCAACCGCGCCCGCGGCGCCGGCGGCCAAAGCGCCTGCAGAGCCGGATACCGCGAAGCAGGCTATCGATGCGGTGAACGCATTGCGCGGATTGTTCGGGCGCTGATTTTGCATCCCGCCGCTTCCGCCCCGGAGAAGTCGCGGGCACTGTGCGCGGCACCGTGAGCAGGCCAATGTGACCTTGACGCCCGTCGGCGGTGACAAGGGCATGCTGACAATGACGCTGTATTCCTGCCGTGGCGAGGAATACGGTGCGCCGCTGAATGCCGAAGGTCTGCGCTGGCAGGGCCGTCTGCCCTGTAGCGACCGCTACACGGTGGACGTGGCACCCGGCGCGGATGTGATGCGCGAGGGGCGGGTGCAGCGGTATATGCTGTCTCTGGAAATCCGTTGATGACAACAGGGAGTAAGCGGCAATGAGTCACTGGTTCGAGTATTTCCCCGGCAACCACATGTGGTCGCAGGGCATGATGTTCGGCATCGAGATGCAGACCTGGGGTGCGGCGGCGATTGGCGAGATCGACCAGGTCGGGCAGAAACTGAAGGCGCATGTCGGCGACAACGAGCGCTGGTGGCAGGAGTGGACGGCGATGGCGCAGCGGGTGGAGGGTTTTGCCGATGCCGCCGAACGCGAAGGCCACCCGCTGACCGCCGGCAGTTATTATCTGCGCGCCGCGATTTATTATTTCTGCGGTGAACGCTTTATCGCGCCTTCGGAGCGCAAATGGGATACCTATCGCAGCTGCCTGCGCTGTTTCGCCAAGGGCATCGCGCGGCGTTATCCGACGATCGCGCGGGTCGAAGTGCCCTTCGAGGGCACGACACTGCCGGCCTGGTTCTACAAGGCGGATGTCACCGGTGCCGCACCGGCGGTGGTGATGTTCGACGGCCTGGACAACGCGAAGGAGATGAGTGTGCTGTTCGGCGGCGCGGAGATCACCCGCCGCGGCATCCATGTGCTGGCGATCGACGGTCCGGGGCAGGGCGAGGCGCTGCGGCTGCAGGGCATTCCCAGCCGCCATGATTACGAGGTGCCGGCGCGGGCGGCGTACGATTTTCTGGCCGGCCGCGGTGACGTTGATGCCAAACGCATCGCGGTGATGGGTTTCAGCATGGGCGGTTATTACGCGCCGCGCGCGGCGGCGCTGGAGCCGCGTTTCGCCGCCTGCGTGGCCTGGGGTGGGCATTTTGATTATCACGAGGCCTGGGTGCGGCGGCGCAGGATCATGGAGAGCGGCGGCACGAAAATATCGGCGCCGTCCTTCCAGTTGCCCTGGGTGCTCGGCATGCCCGACATGGAGGCGTGCATGAAAAAACTCGAAAACTACCGGCTGGCCGGCGTCGCGGAAAAAATCCGCTGTCCGTTCTACTGCATCCACGGCGAAAACGACAACATCGTGCCGCTGGAATTCGCGCAGCGCCTGATCGGGATCGTGGGCTCCGCGGACAAGACGCTGAAAATCCTCACCGCGCATGACGGCGGCAGCGACCACTGCCAGGAGGACAATCGCCAGGTCGGCGCGAATCTGGTGGCGGACTGGCTGGCCGAACGCCTGGGCGGCCGGCTGGCCTGAGCAGGGCGCAGGGAGTGTCCATATATTGATTGATGCGCAGCGCTGCGGCCGTCGCGGCCACTATAATGGGCGCCATTGTCATCACCCGTTTGCAGCAGGAGTCCGCCATGCCCCAGATCGCCTCGTTCGATGACGTCAAAGCACAGCGCAAGGAGCGCCAGGTCCCGACCGGCACTGCGTGGCGCACGCCTTTCATCGATCCCGATCCGAACGATCCGGTGACGGCCCAGGCTTTCCTGGTCGAAGGCACTCCGGGCCGCGAGATCCGTTCGCATTTCCACGATAACGACCAGTATCAGGTCATTGTCAGCGGCGATGGTGTGCTCGGCAAACATCAGCTGCAGGTCAATGCGGTGCATTTTTCCCGCCGCCATACGCCGTACGGCCCCATCGTGTTTGGCCGGCAAATGGGTTTCCTCACGCTGCGTGCGCAGAAGGATCCTGGTGCGCAGTACCTGGACGATCCGCAAACGATGGCCAAACTGAAATCGCTGGAAAACCGCAAGCCCTGGCAGGCGACTGAATTACCGAAATTCGAACCGACCACACCCGATGCGGCATTGCATACCTTTGCCGAACTGAAGGACGAGGAGGGACTCGCCAGTTACTCGATGAGCGTGGCGCCGAACACGCATGCACTGGCCCCCGATCCGTCAGGCAGCAACGGCCAGTACCTGATCATCGTCCGCGGCAGCCTGCATTACGAAGGCAGGGAATACAAGGCGCTGTCGGTGGCTTTCGTGAAGCCGCAGGAGGGGCCGTTCGAACTGGTCGCCGGCGCCGAAGGACTCGATGTGCTGGTGCTGCATTTCCCGCGTGCGATTGCGCAGGCTGCCGCTGTGCCGCAGACCGCCAGGGGCGCACCCGGTACCCGGGTCTGGCAATGCATGCTGTGTGCCTTCGTCTATGACGAAGCCCAGGGCATGCCGCACGACGGCGTCGCACCGGGCACGCCCTGGGAGGATGTGCCGGAGAGCTGGTTCTGCCCGGACTGTTCGGCAGCCAAGAGCGATTTTGTGATGGCGCTGGTGGAGTAACGTTTCTTTCGCGTGGGCACGCTTCGCTTTGCCCACCCTACCCGGGTGACTTTCCAGTTACACGACACACCGGCCGCATGGACTGCGGCTGAATTCGAAGCCGACCGGCCGCGCTGGTTGTTCGTCCTCGATGACCGCGCGCGCTGCGACCTCGTTGCGGCGCTGACCCGCGCACTGGACCGCGACAAAACACTGTTTGATTACCGCCGAGAGGATTTTGATCCGGGCAGCGCCGGTCCGGTGCTTGCCGCGGCCTTCGCCGAAATGCAGCACGGGCGTGGTGTGGCGCTGATCCGCGGCCTGCCGCGCGAGGGGCTCGACGAAAAAGATTTCGAGATCCTGACCTGGGGCATCGGTCTGCACCACGGTGTCGGCCGGCCGCAGGGCAAGCAGAGTCATTACATTTCCGCGGTGCGCGACGCCGGCAACGCCTACCGCACCGGTACCGGCCGCGGTTACAACTCGAATGCCGAGCTGGATTTCCATACCGATTCCGCCGACGTGGTTGCGCTGAGCTGTTACAACAGGGCAGCCTCCGGCGGCATGAGCATCACCACCAGTTCGGTGGCGGCCTGGCATGCGATGCGGCGTGAACATCCGGAGCTCGCCGATTATCTGCATCAGCCGATTCATTTCAGCCGGCAGGGTGAGCAGGCGCCGGATGAGGCGCCGTCCTATCCGCATCCGGTTTTCGATACGCGAGACGGAAAACTGTTCAGCAAATGGAATCGCAATCGCGTGACCTCGGCGCAGAAACTCGACGGTGTGCCGCAATTGTCCATGCAGCACTGGGCGGCGCTGGAGGCCTTTGATGCACTGGTGCGCCGTGCCGACCTCGCGCATTCGATGTGGCTGCAGCCGGGTGATCTGCAGATCATCAACAGCCATGTCACGCTGCATTCGCGTACCGATTTCACCGATCACGAGGATCCGGCGCAAAAACGTTTGTTGTTTCGTCTGTGGCTGGCGCCCCCGGATGGTGATCAACTGCCGCAGAGCTGGAAGGTACTCTACAAAGCCATAGGCAAGGGCACGGTGCGCGGCGGCATCATCGGCCAGCAGCACGACGCCGCGCGTAAAAGTTATGAACAGCGGCAGGCCGCGACGCTCGGCATGCGCCTCGGCGATGGGTGAAATGAGCGATATAAAAATATCAATAAAATCAAATACTTATTGTTATTTCGCGGGCATTACGCCAGTTTGATGGCTGCGGCGCCGGCGGTGACGATCAATATCGACAGGTAACGGATGCGGGTGATGCGTTCGCGCAGCACGATCGCGGCAATCAGCACCGCGAACACCACGGATGTTTCACGCAGCGCCGCAACCAGCGCAATCGGTGCCCGGGTCATCGCCCACAAGGCCAGTGCATACGAGGCGAGGGTGCAGGCGCCGCCGAACAGTCCGCGCCGCCAGTGTTGTTGCAGGTAGGTGATGGTGCCTGCGCGATCACGTGCGAGGAAAATCAACAGCAGCGGAAGCGCGGTCAGCAGGAATACCCAGCCGGTATAACTCGCCGCATGTTGCGACAAACGCACGCCGATGCCATCGACGAGGGTGTACACAACAATCACGCCTGCGGTGCCGATGGCGAACAATGCGGCGCGACCATGGAAAGATCCGCTGCGCCAGGAGTCACCGGCCAGCAACATGACGCCGGCGCAGATCAGCGCCACGCCCAGCCAGCCGCCGGCGGCGGGTATTTCGGCGAGCAGCAATGCCGCGGCGATGGCCGAGATCGCGGGTGCCGAGCCGCGCATGATCGGATAGACAAAACTCAACTCGCCGTGACGGTATGACAGTGCGACCAGCAGGAAATAGGCGACGTGGATGATGCCGGAGGTGATCAGGTACGGCCAGCTGGCGGCTGCGGGCAGCGGAACAAAAGGCAGCGCGCAGATCATGATGAAGCCTGCGCCGGCAACCACCAGCATGGTATCCAGCGTGCGGTCTGCCGAGCCGCGGATCATCGCGTTCCACACGGCGTGCAGCAGCGCGCCGAGCAATACCGCGAGCATCACGTCGATGGCCATCAGGTTTCCGACGGCAATGGATCAGCTGTGACCAGGCGCACAAGCCGCGGCACAGGCTTCCGCTTCAATCTGCAACGTGACATGGTTGATACCGAAACGTTGGTGCAGCGTGTGTTGTGCTTCCTGCAGGATGGCATCCGCGCCGCGCTCGCCGCGGGTGACGAGGTGCGCGGTCAGGGCGGGTTCCGCGGTGCTCATCGCCCATACGTGGAGGTCGTGCACCGAGGCGACGCCGGCGATGGCCTGCAGGCAGTCGCGCACTTCCGGCAGCTTGATGTGTTCGGGCACGCCGTCGAACAGCAGGTGCAGTGATTGTTTGAACAGCGACCAGGTGCCGACGACCACCACCAGCGCGATGATCAGGCTGGTCAGCGGATCAATCCAGGTCCAGCCCTGCCACAGGTAGAGTGCTCCGGCGATCACCACGCCGACGGAGACCAGCGCGTCGGCGGCCATGTGCATGAAAGCACCTCGGATGTTCAGGTCTTCCTTGCGTCCGGCCATGAACAGTGCGGCGGTCGCGGCATTGATCAGCACGCCGATTGCCGCCACGATCATCACCGTGCCGGCTTCCACCGGTGAGGGTTCCTGGAAACGCCGCACGGCTTCCCAACCCAGCGAACCCATGGCGACCAGCAGGATCACCGCATTGATGAAACTGGCGAGGATGGAGCCGCGGCGCCAGCCATAGGTATGGCGATCATCGGGCCGCAACCGCGCCGCGGCGAAGGCGGCCCAGGCCAGCAGCAGGCCGCCGACATCGCCGAGGTTGTGCGCGGCATCCGCCAGCAGCGCCAGCGAACCGGTGACCCAGCCGTAATAGGCTTCGATGATGACAAACGCGATATTCAGCGCAATGCCGATGGCGAAGGCGCGGCCATGGCCGGGCAGGGCAGTATCATGGCTGTGATGCGCATGGCCGTGATGTGTGTGGCCGTGATCGTGGTGCTGCGGGGTGCTCATGCGTTTACTTGGTAATCCATCAATGCAGTTTGATGGATTGTGGAGATATTTCTGGTTGGCGACAAACCAACCCCGTTCGCCCTGAGCTTGTCGAAGGGCGACAGGGCTTCGACAGGGCCTGTCCTTAGCTCGCCGAAGGGCTCAGCCCGAACGGTTTTATGTGTGTTGATTGTCAGGATCAGGCGGCTTTCGCGCGCGCGGCGATCAGGGCGTCAATGACCGGATGGATGGTGTCGGGCTCGACCTTGAATTGCTGCGGCATGCCCATTTTGACCATGTCACGCAGCATGGCGATGGTCGCCTTGGTCGCGCGGTCGGTGGAGCCCATGCCCTGCAGCAGTTCCAGACATTCCTTCATTTCGTGGATGCGCCGCTCGCAGTGCACCGCGGTGCCGCCGACGTAACGCTTGATGATTTTCTGGAACGGAATTTCGTTGAATGTGACCGACGAGTCTTCGATCACCGCATCGAGGATGTTGCGGCGCTGCGCGGCTTCCATGGTTTCGAGCAGCAGCATCGCCAGCCCTTTCATCAGCACGCTGCGGATCAGCTTCATCGCGCTGGCGTCGCCGGGGTTGGCGCCGACGACATTGATCACCATGCCGTGCGGCGTCATCAGGTCGCGGAACGCCGCGGCATGCGGGCCGCTGGCGACGAAGGGCACCTTGATGCCCATCAGATCCACCGGACCCATGATCGAGGCGTCAACAAATTTTGCGGCGTTGCCGACCAGCGCCGCGGCCTGTTCCATGTTGTGCGCCGAGTTGCTGCTGGCGTCGACATAGAGGTGATCGGGGCGCAGGTATTTGCGGATTTTTTTCAGCGCCGGCAGCGCGGACTTGCCCGGCGTCATCGCAATGATGATGTCGGATTTTTTCGCCAGCGTGCCGACGGTCTTGACCAGGGTCACGCCAGCCGCCTGTGCGCGCCGGTGGACGAGGTCGCCGGGTTGCGCCCTGGCGCCGCTGCGGCTGTAACCGAGAATGCTGGTGAACCCGGCTTGCGAAAAATCCCTGGCGAGGCGGCCGGCGGCTTCGCCGAAACCGAGCAGGCCGAGGCGGGGATGACTGGTGTTCATGGCGATGTTGTTCCGGAAAAGTTTGTCGTGCTGCGGTTGTTGTATTGCGGCAGCGCGGGCCGCCACGCTCCAGTGCAGATGGTATTACGTCCGAGGCCGGCCGTGCGCAGGCGGCCAAATAGTGGGCAGTTAGCGTGCGCCCGCGCGCAGCAGCAAGCGGACGATGGCGTCCTGGCCGCGTTGCGTGGCATGGGCCAGCGGACGTACGCCATCGCGGTCGCCGAGGTTGACGTTGGCGCCGTGTTCGATCAGCAGGCGGACGATTTCGATGTGCGCGGGGCCGCCGCTGCCGAGGATGATGGCCTCCAGCAGCGCGGTCCAGCCGAGGTTGTTGACATGGTTGAGGTTGATGCCGGATTTCACCAGCAGGCGCACCGTGTCGACATGGCCGTAATGGCAGGCGGGAATCAGCGCGGTGCCGCCGTAGCGGTTGGTGCTGGCGAGATTGGCGCCGGCTGCCAGTGCGAGGCGCACGATCTCGGTGTGGCCGCGCGCACCGGCGAGCAGGAATGCGCTGTCGTGGATGGAATCCTTGGCATTGACGTCGGCGCCGCGTTCGATCAGCAGTCGCGCGGTAGCGACATGTCCCTCCTGGGTGGCGGCGAGCACGGCATTGCGGCCGCGGTCATCACGTCCGTTGACGGCAGTGCCGGCATCGAGCATCTGGCGTACCGCGGCGGTATCGCCGCGTTCGGCGGCCGCGATCAGGGCCTCGGACGAGCACAGCGCCGGCAGCGGCAGCAGGAGGGCTGCGACGGCCAGGCAACAAAAAACCGGGCAACGGAAAATAGTTCGGTGGGGCAGGGACATGGCAGGTGTGTGCAGGCAAAAGCCCGGATCGGGCATGCCGATTGTACGCCGATCAGAAGATTGAACCGGGCGCGCGCAATACTGTCAATACGAGGAGGCGGGGTTCATGCGCGCTCTCCGGAGGAGGATGTTGCGGGTGCAATGACATCCACTATGCGGTATTCTTCAACCCGCAATACACATACATAAAATAAGGAGGAAGCAATGCAGTTTATCTCAGGTTATCGCAAAACATTTCCATTGCTGCTGGCTGCGCTGGGCATTGCCATGCCGATGGCGCCCGCGCAGGCTGCGGATGCCTATCCGAGTCGTCCGGTGCGCATCGTGACACCCGCGGCGCCCGGCGGCACCACCGATTTCCTGGCGAGACTTCTGGCGAACCATTTGTCGAAAGCCTGGAAACAGCAGGCCATCGTTGACAACCGCGGCAGCGCATCCGGCGTCAATGGCGCGCAAATCGTCCAGGAGGCGGCGCCGGATGGTTACACGCTGCTGATCCCCTACCATCAGCATACGGTCAACGCAGCGCTGCTGCCCAAGCTGCCCTACCACCCGGTGAACGATTTCACGCCGATCACGCAGATGACCGCGGGTGGGCTGCTGCTGGTTGTCAACCCATCGCACCCGGCGAAAAACGCCAAGGATTTTGTGCAGTGGAGCAAGACCACCAAGGACCAGATTAATTTCGGTTCGGCCGGCATCGGCAGCGGTGGACATCTGGCCGGTGAACTCTACAAGCTGATGTCCGGTACCAAGGGCCAGCATATTCCCTACAAAGGTACCGGTCCGGCGGCCATCGCCCTGATCAGCGGCGAATATCACTACAACTTCATGGGGCTGACCGGTGCATTCGGCCAGGTGCGCGCCGGCAAGCTGCGCGCGATTGCGGTGAGCGGTCCGCAGCGCATCAAGGCGGCGCCGGATGTGCCGGCCTTGGCTGAGGTGCTGCCGGGGTTCTCGGTGGTCGGCTGGTACGGCGTGGTTGCTCCGGCCAAATTGCCCAAGCCGCTGCTGACCAAGATCCATGCCGAGATCGCGAGCTATGTCAAATCGCCGGAATTCGGCAAGGTCGCCGAAAACAACGGCTCCGAGGCTGTGACCAATTCCCCGGAGGAGTTCCGCCAGTTCATGCTTGCCGATATGAAAAAGTGGTCGGAAGTGGTGAAAAGCGCCGGCATCAAGGTCCAGTAATTGTTTGCCGTGCAGTGACAAAAAAAGGGGCGGAATCTTCCGCCCCTTTTGCTTTTGTTTTGCCGCAGCGTTTATTTGAACTTCACCACCTTGGGATCAAACTCAAGACCCAGACCCGGACGTTGCGGTACCGTCAACTGTCCGTCTTTCGGTTGCGGCACGTCGCGGAACAGCCGCGACGACCAGGGCATGTATTCCACGGTCAGGCCGTTGGGTATCGCTGACACCAGGTGTACATGGATTTCCGGAGCGAGGTGGCTGACCACCGGCAGGTTGAAGGCTTCGGCCATGCCGGCGATTTTCAGCCATTGCGTGATGCCGCCGGCGCGCAGCACATCGATCATGACGATGTCGACTGAACGCGCCTCGAGCATCTGGCGAAACGGCGCGATGCCGTAGAGGTATTCGCCACCGGCGATGGGTGTGTCCAGCGCATCGGCGACTCGTGCGATGCCGGCGTAATCGTCCGAGGCCGTAACATCCTCCAGCCAGAACAGGCGGAACTGATCGACCTGCCTGCCGATGGAAATCGCCTGGCGCACGTCCCAGCGCTGGTTGATGTCGCACATCAGGTCGGTTTCGTAACCGACGGCTTCGCGGATCACGCGGATGTGTTCAACTTCCTTCACCGGATTGGTGTCCCCGGGGAGGGCCAGCTGGGTTTTCATCTGTTTGAAGCCGCGGCTTTTCAGCAGCACCGCCGCTTTTTCGAGGTGTGCCAGCGGGAAGTGGCGCATCAGTGCGCCGCTGGCGTATGTGTTGATGCGGTTGCGGTGGCCGCCAGCGAGGGCCGATACCGGCTGGTTGTGTACCTTGCCCTTGATGTCCCACAACGCGATGTCGATCGCCGACAGTGCCAGCGTCATGATGCCGCCGGGACCGGCGCTTGCCGCTGCGGTGCGCAGCTTGTGGATGATGGCTTCGATGCGCCGCGGGTCTTCGCCGATGGTCAGCGCGGCGAAGGATTCGACGGCGGCGAACAGTGCACTGTCGAGCGCTCCGCCGAAAAAGGTGAAACCCAGGCCTTCGACGCCCTGGTCGGTACCGAGTTTCAGCGCGATGAAGTTTTTCGAGCCGGGCGTGGTCGGGCCGTCGGCGAGCGGTTCATCATGGGGGAGGGCGACAAGGACGGTGCTGGCGTGGGTGATTTTCATGGCTTTGCAATGTGCGGTGTTTGAAAAGAACCGCGACTATCGCACACTCATCAAATTTGGTGAACGGGTGAACGGGTGAACGGGTGAACGGGTGAACGGGTGAACGGGTGAACGGGTGAACGGGTGAACGGGAAATCCCGTGGTGTGCTCCCTCTCCCCGTTGCACGGGGAGAGGGCTGGGGAGAGGGGTATTCACTCGTTCACCCGTTCACTGTTCACTGAATCTCAGGGTCTTAACGCGTAAACTTCGTCAAAGCGGCGTTCCAGTTCGGCATGCGTGCCGCGCAGCCGGTCGACCACCTCCTTTGCCCAGTCAAAGTACTGGCGTTTGCGTTCCAGCGACCAGCCTTCGGGTGCGCGGGTGCCGAGGTCGCGCACGTTGCAGATCTTGTCGGCGAGTTTGACCAGCCGTGCCCGTTCGCTGGAGTGTCTGGCCCTGGCAACCTGCAGGCGCTTGCGCAGTTCCTTGCGGATCCATTTGGTGTCGGTGACTTCGAGCACGATGTCGGCGATTTCCTCGCCGAATTCGCCGCGCAATTCCTGCCACGAGGTTTCGGTGTCCTCCAGAGTATCGTGCAGCAGCGCCGCGGCGATCACCAGCGGGTCGCGCACTTCACCTTCGTCCCACAACACATGGGCGAGTTCAATCGGGTGGTTGATGTAGGGCGAGGCTTCCTTGTCCTTGCGCCGCTGGTCGCGGTGTTTGTGCGCGGCAAAGGCCACGGCGCGCAGGACGAGGTCCGTGGTGCCGGGATCGGTGCGGGGCAGTTCGCGCAGGTCCATGGTGTTGTCGGGCGTTCGCGGGCGTACTCTTGAGCTTGAGTTGACTCCTATTATGCGCTGCGCAGCCGCAATACACGGATCAGCCCAATGGCGGCGAACGGCACCCCTACGCCTATGATCAGCTGCACGATCAGGAGTTCACCGAGCTGGCTGTAATCGGCCGGCACGGTAACCGCGCCGGTCTTGTCCTTGACCTCGCGCGACACGATATAAATCTGGTTGAGATACTTGGTGCCGAGTGCGGAGGCCGACAGCGCGAGATTGGTGAACGAGGCCATCACCGCGAAATAGGTGGCTTTGAGGTGGGCTGGCGCGGAGTTGGCGATCCAGGCCAGCATCGGGATCATCGCGATCTGGCCCAGCGGTGACTCCAGCGCGGTGTTGACCAGCGCAATGAAGCGGGCATCGACCACGCCGCCGGTGACCGCCGCGGTCCACTGGTGCAGGCCGAAATACATGCCGACATAGGGCAGCGACAAGAGGCCGCCGAGCAGCGTCAGGAAACCGACGACGTAGGCGATCGAATGATCGGCCATGAAACGGCGGAACAGGAACATGCCGGCGAGAGTCAGCACCGAGCCGATCAGCGACAGCACGGAGATGAACTGCTGGTCGAATTTCAGTTCGTCGATGAACCACCAGGTGACGCCTTCGCCGGCACCGGGAATGGCGCGGAATACGAAAATGACAATCACCGTGCCGAGCAGCGTCGAGCGCACGTCGGCATCAAGTTCCCGCGTCAGCCGCAGCAGCAGGAAGGCGATGATGCTGAACGAGCCGGCGAATATGATTTCCTGGTTGTACGGCACATTGCTGAAACCCATGCCCAGCGTGAAGGCGACAAACACCAGGCTGCCGCCGAGAATCCACCAGTTCGGCGATGTGGTTTCACTGCGTCCGCTCAGCAGGGTTTCGATTTCGGCGGCACTGCGGCCCTGGGCGCGCAGGCGTTGAGTGGCGCGGTGTTTGAGTGCCATCGCGATCAATACGCCAGCGACTGAGATCATTGGGATGACCATCGCCATCTGGTAAATGAGGCGGTAGAGGTCTACCTTCTGTTCTTCCGGCAAGGCCTGTGTGCCGCTGAAGACATAGATGTTGATCAGCGCCACCAGCACGCTGCCGCCGATGATGGCGACGCGGCCCAGGGTCTGCATGGTGGTGTTCATCAGCTTGCGTTGTGCTGGACTGATGGGTTGGCCATGCTCGTCGACGCGCGGCACGGCCTCGACGGTCATCGCATCGGCGACAACGTCCTGCACCACATAACCGACGGCGGCGAGCAACACGCTGGTGACATACCACGCCCCCGGCGGCAGTATTGCGCTCATCGCCTCACGATCCGTGAGCAAACCCACCATGATGCCGAGGCTGGCGGCGATCATGCCGGCGCCGAAAAACACCATCAGGCTTTTCCAGCGCCAGATCAGGTCGACCAGGTGTCCCAGCGGCATTTTTAATGCCCACGGTACGCCCGCCCAGAAGCCGAGCGCGGCGAGGAAGGCGGCCGACAGGCCGAGGTAATCCTTGACGAAAAAAGTGCCGACGATGCCGGTCAGTCCGGAGATGCCGGCGGCCATGTAGACCATCAACGGCGGCAGGTACGAGAGCCGCATTTCGCGGCCGAGGGAGAGGATGTTGCGGTCCAGCCAGTGCCAGAGACTGATCATGGGGAATAGGGGCGGCGGATACGTTATGTTATAAGTATTTGATTTTATTGATATTTATATAACAGGCAAAACCATTCATAAATCCTCTTCGCGCCAGCAATCGACGGTGTAGCGCTGCAGTTCGATTGCAGCATCCCAGAAATCCGGCGGCAATCCCGCCTTGTATTTGAGCTGTGCCAGGAATTCCTCCGGTTCCGCGTACTGGGACCAGGCTTCCGGGAGAAAAGTGCTGTGGTGGTGGCCGTAACGGAACACCAGGCCATCGATGCCGGCGCGCAACTGCGCCAGCACCGCGGCTTCGTTGTTCGCGACCAGGGGTTTCAGGGCAGAGAGCACGCTGACTTCGACGCGGGTCATTTCCAGTTCTGCGGCGGTCAGCGGTTGGAAGCGCAGATCGCGGAAGGCGGCGGCGACGGCATTCGCGGTGACGTCTTCGCGCAAGGGGCGCACCGGAATCAAGCTGCCGTTACGGCCGCGCAACTGTTTGTCGCGGGTCAGCGTGACGAAGGTCGAGCCGGGTTGCTGCAGCCAAGCTTCAGCAGTGGCGGGTGCCGGCGTTGCAATGCCCAGTTCGCGTGCGATGGCGGCGCGGGCGAGCGGCAGCAGGATGTGCCCTTGATGTTCGAACATGGTGGTTTGCATACTTCCTGACTTGCGTACTCCCGGCGTTGCGCGGCGTTTCTGAGTGTCGCTGGCTGAATGAGCGCGGCTGATACAATCAGTGTCACCGATTTTACGACAACTTCTACGACAACCCTGGACATGCCGCGTTACGTCGCAATCATCCCTGCCGCCGGCAGCGGTTCCCGCATGCAGACCGAAATGCCCAAGCAATATGCGTTGCTGGCCGGCAAGCCCCTGCTGCAGCATGCGGTGCATACCCTGTGTGCGCATGCACGTATCGAACAGGTATTCATCGTGCTGTCACCGGATGACCGGCGTTTCAACACCCTCGACTGGAGTGCCTGCGGTTCCAAGCTCAGAGCACTGTACTGCGGCGGCGAAACCCGCGCCGCCAGCGTGTTCAACGGCCTGCTCGCAGCGAATGATGCGATTGACGCTGCGGACTGGGTGCTGGTGCATGATGCAGCGCGGCCCTGCCTGCAGGCGACGGACATCGACCGGTTGATCGCGGAGATCGGTGACAGTGAAACCGGGGGTCTGCTGGCGGTGCCGGTGGCTGATACGCTGAAGCGGGCCAATGCCGGCGGTGAAGTACTGCAGACGGAGACACGCGACCACCTGTGGCGCGCGCAGACACCGCAGATGTTCCGTTACCGGGTGCTGATTGAAGCCTTGCGCCGTGCTGACATCGCGGCTGTGACCGATGAATCCAGCGCTGTCGAGCAGACCGGCGCAAAACCGAAACTGGTGGCGGGCAGCGCGGGCAATTTCAAAGTCACTTATCCTGAAGACCTGGCGCTGGCGGAACTCATATTGAAAGAGCGTGGATGAATATGCGTATCGGACAGGGTTTTGACGTACATGCGCTGGTCGCCGGGCGCAAACTGATCATCGGCGGCGTGAATATTCCCTTCGAGCGGGGTCTCGCCGGACATTCCGATGCGGATGTGCTGCTGCATGCGATCTGCGATGCGCTGATCGGCGCCGCCGGGCTGGGCGACATCGGCAAACATTTTCCCGATACCGATCCGCGTTACAAAGGCGTCGACAGTCGTGAGCTGCTGCGCGCGGTGGCACGGTTACTCGGCGAACAGGGTTACGTGGTGGTCAATGTCGATTCGACGATCATCGCGCAGGCGCCGAAAATGGCACCGCACATTGCCGCGATGCGCACCAACATTGCCGCCGATCTGGGGGTGGCGGTGGACAGCATCAACGTCAAGGCCAAGACCGCGGAAAAACTGGGGCTGGTCGGCCGTGGCGAGGGCATCGTTGCCGAGGCGGTGGCGCTGATTGCCTCCCGCGCCACGCGTCAGCCGTGAATAATCCGGCGACAAAAGACCGGGATTAAGGGCCGGGGGTAAAAGGGGCGGGAGACGGAGGGGCGGCCTATAATCGGCTTCCTGCAGTCTACAACCGAAAGCGCGATCATGAATGGTGCGGACTGGGCTTCAGTGTTTGTGTGCGCGGAATCCGACCGCGCCATGCCCGATGCACTGGCATTGCCGCACTGGGGTGATGAGCAGTGGGGAAAACTGCTGCTGCATACGACGGCGCGCCCGTTTCGGGCGGGCGAATTCGTTATCCAGCGCGGTGCCGCGGATCGCACCTTGTACCTGGTCGCGGCCGGATCACTGGAAGTGGGCGTGACCCAGGTCGATGGTGTCACGATGACCTCACTGGCACGTATCAGTGCCGGCAGCGTTCTCGGAGAACAATCCTTTTTTGACGGCCAGCCGCGTTCGGCCAATGTCTGGGCGGTCGCCGACAGCACCTTGCTGCTGCTGCCGTTCGAAGCGTTCACGCGCTTTGGTGAAGACGATCCGGCGCTGGCGCGCGACTTCCTGTTTGCGATGGCGCGGGTATTGTCGATCCGCCTGCGCAATACTTCATTCCGCCTGCGGCGCTGACGGTAGTTCCACGCGGGCACACAATCCGCCGCCTTGCCGCGGTAAAAGTTTCACCATGCCGCGATGCAGGCGGGCAATGCGGTCAACGATGGCAAGTCCCAGGCCGGTGCCGCTGGTGGAGCGTGCGCTGTCCATCCGGGTGAACGGCTGCAGCATGCGCTCTGCGTCGGCTTCCGGAATGCCGGGGCCGCGATCCAGCACCTCGAGATACGTCATTTTTCCATCGACTCCGGTGCTGATGTCCACGACATCACCGCCGTGGTGCAAGGCGTTGTCGATCAGGTTGGTCAGCAGCCGCTGCATGGCCTGCACCCGCAGCGGCAGTTGCGGCAGCGGCGCCGGTGTGAAGCGCACCGTCCTGCCGTGGCGCGTATAACGTTCAACGACCGCCTGCACCAGTGCATTGAGGTCGGTATCGGTCGTCACGGTTTCGGCATCGATCGGGCGCGCGAAATCAAGGAACTGGCCGATCGCGGTGTCGATGTCGCCGATGTCCTGTGTGACGCCTGCCTTCAGGTCGGACGCCCCGCGGTCATCGAGCATTTCCAGCGCGAGCCGGATGCGCGCCAGCGGCGTGCGCAGGTCGTGGGATACGCCGGCGAGCAGCAGCGCGCGTTCTTCATCCTGGCGCTGGATGTCGGCGGCCATGTTGTTGAAGGCATGCGCCAGCGTGCGGATTTCCACCGGGCCGGTCTCGGCGATGCGCGGCGGGGTCGCGCCGCGGCCCAGTTGTTCCGCTGCACGGGTCAGTTCGCGCAGCGGGCGATTGATGCGTGCAACGACCAGGAACGCGCCGATCAGCGCCAGTACCAGCACCAGCGCGCCCCAGCCGATCCAGCGCAATGGTTCATTGCGCTCAATGCGTGAACGCGGCAGCAACACCCAGAATTCCTCGCTGTCGATGCGGAAACTGACCCATACGCCCTTGATGCCTTCACGTTCGAGGGCGAGCCGTGTCTGCGGTCCCAGGTCCTGGCGCAGCCGGCGTTCCATGATGCGCAGGAACTGCCGTTCGGGCAGCGGAGGCGAGGCTTCAGCCGGATCACCTGAGTAGACCTGGATACCTTCACGCTCCGCCAGTTCGTTGAGCAGCGCAAAACGGCGGGCGGGTTCGGCGGTGACCAGTGCCGCACGTGTCAGGTTGACCACGCTGACCACCTGCTGCGCGGCCTGCAGTGCGCGGGGTTCGATTTCCGAAGCGCGGAAAATCTGCAGCCAGGTAAGGTGGGCGACGACCAGCAGTGCCGCGATCAGCAGCACGGTGCGCCACAGCAGGGTTTGTGGCCACAGGCGCATCGCGATTACTGAGCTTTTCCGTCCGGGATGAAGACGTATCCGAAGCCCCAGACGGTCTGGATGAACGCCGGCTTCGCGGCATCGGGTTCGATGATTTTGCGCAGTCGCGAAATCTGCACGTCGATTGAGCGGTCGAAAGCGCCGAATTCGCGGCCGCGCGCCATTTCCATCAGTTTGTCGCGCGACAACGGTGTGCGTGGATGCTCGACCAGTACCTTGAGCAGCGCGAATTCACCGGTGGTCAGTGTCACATCAGTGCCGGCTTTGGTCAGAGTGCGGGTGCCGAGGTTGAAACGGAATTCACCGAATTCGACGACCTGCGCCGCGGCGCCCGGCGCGCCCGGCGGCGGCGCCGGCGGCTGCCGGCGCAGCACGGCCTGGATGCGCGCCACCAGTTCCCGCGGGTTGAAGGGTTTGGGCATGTAATCGTCGGCGCCGATTTCGAGGCCGACGATGCGATCGACGTCGTCACCCTTGGCGGTGAGCATGATGATCGGCATCATTTCGCCGCCGCCGCGCAGCCGCCGGCAGATCGACAGGCCGTCTTCGCCGGGCAGCATCAGGTCGAGGATCATCAGGTCGTAACGTTCACGACCGAGCTGGCGGTTCATTTCCACCGCGTCGGAGACCACGCGCACGGCGTAACCCTGCTCGTTGAGGTAACGGTTGAGCAGATCGCGCAGCCGGGCGTCGTCGTCGACCACCAGGATCCGGGTTTTGAACTGTGCAGGTTGTGTCATGGCATCATCGTACCCAGTTCGGCAGCGGCTGGCCATGCCTTTGAAACAATCTCTTACAAAACGGCCACCCCGCGGGCGCAGGCACCCGCGTAGCATTGGGTCATGGCGGCGCGGCAGGCCCGCCCGTGCAGGATGAACGTCGGCGCGGCAGACCCGCCCGCGCAACAACTGCTTACATAATAGTGGTCGTCAGAAACACCCTGGTTACAGGAATTGATAAAGATGGCTGCAACGCTCCACCGGGGCGTGAGCAGTGACGTGGTAAACAAGGCGATCTCCGGCATACTGGCGGAAATCATTCAATGGAGTGTGGGGCATGAAACGCGGATCGACAATTCAGCGGACCGCTTTTTGGGCGACAGTTCTGCTGGCGGTGGTGGCCCTGCAGGCAGGACCGGCGGCTGCCGGACCGTGGCGCGAATTGCACGCGGCGCAGGAGCGTCCCGATCGTTATGACCGGGGAGCGCAGCGCCAGCGGGATGCCGGCCAGCCGGAACGCAATCAGCGGCAGGAGCGCCCGCAACGGCTCAACGATGAAGAGCGCCGCGGTTTGCACCGCGACCTGGACAAGGCGCGGCGGGAAATCTACAGGCCCCGCGAGCGCTGAACCCGACAGTTTTCAAAGGATTAAATGATGAAAATCAACAAACTGCTTTTTGTTTCGATGCTCATTGCGTTACCGGTTTTTGCCGCCGAGGGCGTGCCGGGCGCGACCATCACCGGTGAAGGCGCCAAACCGCCGTACGGTCGTCACGGCGCGATGGGTGAGATGTGCAAGGCCGACCCGGAAAAATGCAGGGCCGCGATGCAGGCGCGCCGCGAAGCCTGCAAGGCGGACCCGGAGAAATGCCGCCAGGAGCAGGCGGTGATGCGCGAAAAAATGTGCGCGCAGAATCCGGAGAAGTGCAAGGAGATGAAGGCGAAGATGGAGCAGCGCCGCGAAGCCTGCAAGGCTGATCCGGAAAAGTGCCGCCAGGAACACCAGGCACGCGCAGCTGAACATTTCAAGAAAAGTGATGCCGACGGCAACGGCAGCCTGTCGCGCGCCGAGGCCGAAAAAGGCATGCCGCGGCTGGCGCGTCATTTTGACATGATCGATGCCAACAAGGACGGCCAGTTGTCGCGCGAAGAAATGAGCGCCGCACGCAAGGCGCACCAGGGTGCGAAGGCTGCGGGTAAAACCTGAGCCCGGCATGTTGTGGCGCGCGCTCACCGTTGTGTTGTGCGCACTGGCGACTTTGCCGGCGCTGGCGCGTCCGCTGGGTTTTGATGATGCCCGGCATCTGCTGAACCGCACCGGGTTTGCCGCCAACACGCCGGAAATCAGAGAGTTCGCGCAACTGACGCGCGAGGCCGCGGTGGCGCGTTTGCTGGGCTGGACGGACAGGCCGCCCGCGACAGCTGCGCCGGATTGGACGCAGGCGCCTTATGAACCGCCGCAGCGCCCGGCGCTGATGAGTGACGCGGAGCGCAAGGAATACCAGCGCCGTCTGGTCAGCGAGGGGCGCGACCTGAAAATGTGGTGGATGGCGGAAATGCTGACCACGATTACGCCGTTGACCGAAAAAATGGTGCTGTTCTGGCACAACCATTTCACTTCCAGCCTGCGCAAGGTGCGCATGCCGCAGCTGATGTACCGGCAGCACATGACACTGCGCCGGCATGCGCTGGGTAATTTCCGCGAACTGCTGCAGGCCATGGCGCGAGATCCGGCGATGCTGATCTATCTGGACGGTGCGGCCAGCCGCAAGGGCCAGCCCAATGAAAATTTTGCGCGCGAGCTGATGGAGCTGTTCACACTGGGCGAAGGACGTTACAGCGAACAGGATGTCAAGGAAGCGGCACGAGCCTTCACCGGCTGGAGCATAGACCGCGATACCGGTGAATTCCTGTTTCGCCCCGCGCTGCACGATGACGGCGTCAAAACCGTGCTCGGCATCAGCGGCCCGCATGACGGTAACGCAGTGCTGGGCATCCTGCTGGCGCGCCCGGAAACCGCCGAATTCATTGTCGCCAAATTATGGCGGGAGTTTGTGTCGACGGAACCCGACGTGGCTGAGGTGCGGCGCATTGCCGGCGTTTTCAGAAGCAGCGCTTACGACATCCGCGCCGCGCTGCGCGAGTTGCTGACCGCGGATGCGTTTTACGCGCCGCGTTATCGCGGCAATCTGGTCAAGTCGCCGGTTGATCTGGTGGTAGGTACCCTGCGCCAGTTCCGCATGGCGGTGGCTGATCCCCTGCCATACGTGCTGACGGTCGGACGTCTGGGCCAGGATCTGTTCGCGCCGCCGAACGTCAAGGGCTGGCCCGGTGGTGAGGCATGGATCAATGCGACCACCTTGTTGTCGCGCCGGCAATTCCTCGAAAACGTGTTTCGCGGCAGCGAATCCGAACCTGCGATGCAGAGGGTGGTGATGGCGGGTAATGCGCGCGGCGGTCCGATGAGTGACCTGCAGTTTGATGATGTCGCCTGGTTTCGCCAGTTCGACGGCAGCCAGGGCGATGACTGGCAGCGTGTGGTGTTTGCGACGCGGCCGGTGACGGTGGTGCCGGGGCGGAATCTGGCTGCGTTGCGACTTGCGGTGCAGGATGCCGCCTACCAGTTGAAATAAAGCGGAGGACCGCAAATGAACAGACGCGAATTTCTGGCAACGGCCGGCGCGGCAACGGTATCGGTGGCCTGGGGGGTGTCTCCGGCGCAGGCCGCGACCGGTTACGGCAATGTGCTGGTGATGGTCGAGCTGCAGGGCGGCAATGACGGTTTGAACACAATCATTCCGTTTGCCGATCCGGCGTATTACGCGCTGCGGCCGCAACTGGCGATTCCGCGCGAACAGGTGCTGGCGCTGGATGCCGCCACCGGCCTGCATCCGGCGCTGCAGCCCTTGCTGGCGCTGTGGCAGGCGGGTGAACTGGCAATTGTGCAGGGCGTGGGTTATCCGGATGCGAACCTGTCGCATTTCCGTTCCATTGAAATCTGGGACACTGCGTCGCGCAGCAACGAATATCTGCAGGACGGCTGGCTGGCCCGGTCGTTCAAGGCGTCACCGGCGCCGCGGGAATATGCCGCCGACGGCGTGGTGGTGGGCAGCGGCGCCATGGGGCCGTTTGCCGGCGGCGCGCGTGCGGTGGCCATCACCAATACGGAACAATTCCTGCGACAGGCTCGATTTGCGCAACCTGCGGCCACTGCGGCGGGTGGCGGTGCGTTGGCGCATATTCTTAAGGTTGAACGCGAAGTAGCACAGGCCGCGGCAGGTTTGTCCACGGGCCATAATTTCAGCACTGTGTTTCCGGCCGGCGCGTTCGGCAACGCGGTGCGCACCGCGGCGCAAGTCATCGCCGCGCAGTCCGGTGTCGCTGCAGTAAAAATCAGCCTGGGTGGTTTTGATACCCATCGAGGCCAGTTAGTCACGCACGCGCGTTTGCTGCAGGAGCTGGCCGGAGGGCTGGTGGCGTTGAAGGCGGCGCTGCTGGAGTTGCGGCGCTGGGATACCGCGCTGGTGATGACCTATTCCGAATTTGGTCGCCGTGCCGCGCAAAACAGCAGTGGCGGTACTGACCACGGCACAGCCGGTGCACATTTTGCGATGGGCGGGCGGGTGCGCGGTGGTTGGTACGGAAAGCCGCCGGAACTGAACCGCCTCGACCGCAACGGCAATCTCGCGCATGCCGTGGATTTTCGCGATCTTTACGCGACCGTGCTGGGCGGGTGGTGGGGGGTATCAAGCGAACAGGCCTTGGGCGGCCGGTTTCAGCCTGTCGGATTCGTTCGCGCATAGCGGTATGTCGTTATCGGTAATGACATGGGTATCAATGAGGCATCAATCATTTTGTTATAAGTATTTGATTTAATTGATTATTATTTTACCCACCAGCCCCGAAGCCTGACCAGCCTCGCTTTTCCCCATTAGCGAACGCTAGAATGACAGTCGCAACCCATGCGGCGTCCTGTGGAAACCCGAATTTCCGCGATGCGCCAAGTACTTACAACAAGACTAAAGGGGATCTGGCATCATGCTGGCAACACGCATCAGACAAAAAGACAGTGTTTTTTATTTTGCGAGTTATCCGGCAAAAGAGGTGCTGGAGCGTGTGCGCTTCATCAGTCGCTTTTATGGCGATGGTGAGGAAATCGCTCCGCAGAATCTGCCCCAGCATGATGAAATCGCCCAGTTCATTTCACGCGTTGAACGCACCGATGAAGCGTTTCAGCGCCAGATGTCGAAATCCAAGGTGCGCCAGTTGCGCAACTTCTACGAAATGGCGGTCAACCAACCGCCGATTCCCGGCACGGTCCTGCTCTTCACTTCCGACGAACTGCGCTTCAGCGCGTTGTCGGGCCAGGACGCCATCGGCAATCTCGGCGAGCCCGCCTCGAAATACCTGATCATCGACGGGCAGCACCGGCTGGCGGCACTGAAGTTCTATTTACAGGAACATCCGGCCGAAGCCTCATCGATCAATGTGCCCTGCGTGATTTTCGACGGCCGCAGCGAGGATTTTGCCGCGGAAATGTTCGTCATCATCAATTCGACGCCGACGCGCATCAACAAAAGCCATCTGGTCGATCTCTACGAGCGTGTATCCTGGGCCGACCCCGATAAACGGTTTGCCGCGCGCATGGTGGAGGACCTCTACACCGAGGGCGACAGTCCCCTGCGCTACCGCATCAACCGCTTGGGCGGGCGCAGCCAGAAGGACAAGTGGATCCTGCAGGCGGAGTTGTTCAATGAACTGCACCGCTGGATCAGTGGCGACTGGCGCAAGATCAGCCGTACCAGCAACCTGTATCGCGAGAGCGAGCGTTTTTACGAAATCATCCGTGATTTCCTGAAGGCGGCGCAAAAGGTGTGGGGCGACGCCTGGGGACACGATGCCTACCAGGTCACCAAACCGGTGGCGCTGAAGGCGATGATCCGGGTGTGCGCCGACCTCGCGCGCACGGATGCTGAACCGGCGCAGGGCCGCATCAAGCGCTGGGAAGACCGTCTGGCGCCGTGGACGGCGCAACGCGCCCAGTTCAAGGGCGACGGGTTTTACGAACGGTTCCCGGCCAAGGGCCAGACCGAGCGGGTCACCCGCATCCACCGCGATCTCGCAAAGTGGGCCGGCATCGAAATCAAATCCAAGGCGCGCGCCGCCAAGAGCTGAAACCCGTTCTTTGCAAAACAAAAGCGGCGCATCAAGCGCCGCTTTTGTTTTTCAGGCCCGTCAATGACCGTGAGTTGATGCCGTGAGGTTTTAAGGTCAGGCGATGAAGTCTTCGCCGCGTTCCTATAAATGCCAGGCGACGATTTCTTCGCCGCGTCCTTAAAGCCAGGCGATGCCTTATTCGCCCCGTCCCTATCTGGCCGCCTGCACCATGATTTCCACCAGCGTGTCCGGCGTACCCAGCCGCGCCTCGACGCAGGCGCGCGCCGGCAGATTCTGCTGATCGGCCCAGGCTGCCCACGCTTCGTCCATCTGCGGTTTTGCGCGCATGTCGCTGATCCAGATCACGGCAGAGAGCAGTTTTGATTTGTCGGTGCCCGCGGCTTTGAGCATGGCATCGATCTTGGCGAGGATTTCCGCGGTCTGTTCGCGCATGCCTTTGCTGCGGTCATCGGCGGTGATGCCGGCAAGGTAGGCCACGTTGCCATGGGTGACGGCGCGTGACAGGCGTTTGTCGCTGTTGAATCGTTTGATGTCGCTCATGGTGTCATGCTCCGTAAGGTCGGGTTTACAAGAAAATTATTATTGCGTCCGGCGCACACCGCGGTTCAGATCTCGCCGGTGGTGATCAGTCGGCCCAGAAAGAAAATGCCGGTGGCGATAAAGGCGAACAGCACAAAATCGGGAATTTTGCTTTCGCGTTTGCCGCCGATCTGTGCACTGTACAGGCTCTTGGCCACGAAAATCGCGGCGATGATCAGGATGATGGTCATTACCGGCGCCTGATACTGCGCCCGCCACAGGGCGCCCAAACCCTGTGAAAACCAGCCGTCTTCGCGGAACAGGTGATAGGCGATGCCGCCGATGCCGAGAAGTATCAGCCCGCCGACCAGAAACGCCCCAAGCGTGGTTAATATGGCTCTCATCGATAGGTCCTGTAACTCTCTAATTTGTCAGTGGAATAAAACCAGCGGGCAGTATAACGCAGGTCATGCGGCATCGCTGTGCCGGGATGAGATGATCAGGCGGTGCGTCGGCTACAATCTGCCGTAGACGCAGTCTAAACATGAATATTCTCGCGCTGGACACTTCTACGGAACATTGCAGCGTCGCCCTGTGGCGGGGCGGTGTCGTGCATGAGCATGCGGTGCGTGCCGGGCAGGCGCATTCGGCCATGCTGACCGGCATGGTGGATAGCGTGCTGGCCGAAGGCGGCCTGCGGCTGTCCGTGATCGACGGCATCGCTTACGGGCAGGGTCCGGGTTCCTTCACCGGGTTGCGCATCGCCTGTGCCGTGGCACAGGGGCTGGCGTTTCCTGCGGATATTCCGCTGGCCGGCATCGGCACCCTGCACGCAATGGCGCTGGCCTGTGGTGCGGCAAAGGTGGTGTGCTGTCTTGATGCGCGGATGCAGGAGATTTATCACGCGACCTATGTGCGCCAGGGCGATGCTTATATCGAGGTATCGGCGCCGCGGGTCTGTGCGCCGGCGGCGGCGCCGGAACTGCAGGGCAAGGGATGGACGGGATGTGGCGGCGGCTTTGCGGCATACCGTGATGTGTTGCGGCAGCGTTATGGCGCCGCCCTGGCTGCCATCGATGACGGTGTGTATCCGCACGCCGGCGACATGGCGCGACTGGCAGCGCCGCTGTTTGCCGCCGGGCGCGGGATCCGTGCCGAGGAAGCCGCGCCGCTCTATATCCGTGAAAAAGTGGCGCTGAAAACGGCGGAGCGATGAGCGCGCAACTCGATGACATGCCGCGGTTCCGGCGCATGGTGGCGCAGGACCTGACCGCCGTCGAGGCGATCGAGCGCAGCGTGTACACCCACCCGTGGACCATCGGCAACTTTACTGATTCACTGGAGGCGGGGTATCACTGCTGGATACTGGAGCGCGAAGGCCGCGTGGCCGGTTATAGCGTGGTGATGATCGCGGCGGGGGAGGCGCACCTGCTGAACCTGAGCATCGCTTTGCCGCTGCAGCGCCGGGGACTGGGCAGCGAACTGCTGCGTTTTGTCGTCAAGCTGGCGCGGGATTACGCTGCGCAGACGATTTACCTTGAGGTGCGGGAGTCGAATGCCGCCGGCCGCGCTCTGTATGCACAGCATGGCTTCGCCGAAATCGGCCAGCGCCGGGGTTATTATCCGGCGGGTGCCGCGCGCGAAGACGCGGTCACCATGGAAAAAAAGCTTGAGTAGGATTGGCGGCAATACTTCGTGCCGCTACCGGATGAGAGGGACGTGCGGCAATACTTCGTGCCGCTACCGGATGAGAGGGACGTGCGGTAATACTTCATGCCGCGCCTTGATATGACTGATGGCCAGAATATGCACCGTGATGAACTGCTGAAGGAAATCGGCATCAGCCCGGTATGGCGGTTGCGTGACGCGCCACAGGCGGAGATTGCGGTCGCGGCTGATACGGCAGCGGCGCTGACTGCCCGTGAACCCGCAGCGCCGGTTGTTGCCCGTGGCGGCGATCCGGGTCCGGTTGCCGGCATGGATTGGCCGGCACTGAAAGCCTGTGTCGCGGATTGCACGGCCTGCGTCCTGCACCAGAAACGCAACAAGACCGTATTCGGTGTCGGCGATGAAAATGCCGACTGGCTGTTTGTCGGCGAAGGCCCGGGTGCGGATGAGGATGCGCAGGGCGAACCCTTTGTCGGACAGGCGGGCAGACTCCTCGACAACATGCTGGCGGCGATTGCGCTCAAACGCGGCGCCAATGTTTATATCGCCAACATCGTCAAATGCCGTCCGCCCGGCAACCGCAATCCGCAGCCGGAAGAGGCCGAGGCCTGCAGTGGCTACCTGCAGCGGCAGATCGAACTGATTCAGCCGAAACTGATCATTGCGCTCGGCAAGGTGGCCGCGGTCAACCTGCTCGGGCGCGATGCCAGCATTGCCAGTCTGCGCGGGCAGCAGCACGCCTATCGCGGAATCCCGTTGCTCGTCACCTATCATCCGGCCTACCTGCTGCGCACGCTGTCGGACAAGTCGAAAGCGTGGGAGGATTTGTGTTTCGCGGTTGAGACCATGCAGCGCTTGCAATCGGCTGCGCTTGCCCCCATTTAAACCGCGGCCAAACCTGAAACTGGAGGTCACTGTGAACACAAACGCTGTGAATGAGATCGCTGCGAATAAACACGCTTTGAATAATCGATTTTCCCTGTTGATTTTATTGGTGTTTTCCGCATTCTCCGGCGGCTGCGGCTACAACACGCTGCAAACGACGGATGAGCAGGTCAAGGCGAGCTGGGCGGAAGTGCTCAGCCAGTACCAGCGCCGCGCCGACCTGATTCCGAATCTGGTCGAGACCGTGAAGGGTTTTGCCGCGCAGGAGCGCGACGTACTCCTGGGTGTCACCAACGCCCGCGCCAAGGTGGGCTCCATCCAGGCCACGCCGGAACTGGTCAATGATCCGCAGGCATTTGCGCGGTTTGCGCAGGCGCAGGGCGAATTATCCTCGTCGCTGTCGCGGCTGCTGGTTGTCGCCGAGAACTATCCGCAACTCAAGTCCGACGCCAATTTCCGTGATCTGCAGGCGCAGCTGGAGGGCACCGAAAACCGAATTACCGTGGCGCGCAAGCGTTACATCGACTCGGTGCGCGAGTACAACGTTGTCGTGCGCTCGTTCCCGAGCAACTTGACGGCGATGATGTTCGGCCACAAGGAAAAGCCGCAGTTCACGGTCGAGAACGAAAAGGAAATCAGCAAGCCGCCGAAAGTCGATTTCGGCAAACCTGCCGCAGCACCTGCGCCGGTCAGTCCGTCGAGCGCGCCATCCAGCCCTCCCAACGAGTACACGGTGCCGGCGGGCAAGTAATCCATGTCCGTGCTCCTGCCGCGCGCACTCATCACCGCGGCATTCTTGTGTTTTTCGGTATTGACCGCATTCGCGGAGGTGGCGGTGCCTCCGCTGCAGGCGCGTGTCACCGACCTGACCGGCACCCTGTCCGCGGCGAGCATAGCCGAACTCGACCGGCGGCTCGCTGCTTTTGAAGCGAAAAAGGGTGCCCAGATCGCCGTATTGATGCTGCCCACGGTGCAGCCCGAAACCATCGAACAATACGCCGTAAGGGCTTTTGAAAAATGGAAGCCGGGGCGCAAACGCATCGACGACGGCGTGTTGCTGGTCATTGCCAAGGATGACCGCAAATTGCGCATCGAGGTTGGTTACGGGCTCGAAGGCGCGCTGACTGATGCAACAGCGAAACGCATCATCAGCGACGATATCGTGCCGCAGTTCAAACGCGGGGATTTTACCGCCGGCGTTGTCGCCGGCGTCTCGCGCATCATGGCGGTGATTGACGGCGAGGCCTTGCCGCCGGTCGCTGCTTCGCAAAAAGGGCGGGCGGGCCTGTCGTTCAATCCGGAATGGCTGCTGGCCGGCTTTGTGCTCTTCAACGTGATCAACCTCGGACTGCGTGCGGCGGTCGGCCAGCTGGCTGCTGCCGGGATCATGGCGGGGCTTTTTGGTTTCATCATCTGGCTGGTGTTCAGCAGTGTGATCGGTGCGTCGATCGCCGGCGTCATTGCCTTCGTCTTCAGTCTTTTTGCCGGTGCGAAAGGGTCTTTCGGCGGCGCTTACGGTGGATCGGGCGGCGGCGGCTCGTGGTCTTCCGGCGGCGGAGGCGGTGGATTCGGTGGCGGCGGCGGTCGCTCTGGCGGCGGTGGCGCATCGGGGAGCTGGTGACGTGAAAATAAAACGCCTGATCAAACACCTGCTGCTGCCCCCGTGGCTGACGCGCCGCACGTTTTCACCGGCGGTGATGGCCCGCATCGAGGACGCCGTGAAACGCAGCGAACAGTTGCATCGCGGCGAATTGCGCGTCGTGATCGAAGCCAGCCTTGATTTTGGCCCGCTGCTGCGTGGCCAGAGTCCGCGGGAGCGGGCCTGCGAGGTTTTTGCCGAACTCGGCGTGTGGGACACCGCCGCCAACAGCGGTGTGCTGCTCTATATCAACCATGCCGATCGCGACATCGAGATCGTGGCCGACCGCGGTATCAACGCACGGGTGACGCAGGCGCAGTGGGAGGCGATCTGCCGCAGCATCGAACTGGAATTCCGGGAGCACCGTTTTGAGGCGGGTCTGCTTGAGGGGATCCGGCAGATCACCGGGTTGCTGACGCGGCATTTTCCGGCGACGGGTGACAATCCCGACGAACTCGGCAACCGCCCGATCTTGCTTTAAGTAGAGCCGTTTATGCTCCGCCGGCGGATCCGGTCCGCCACATCGCGGACGCGCGGGATGGTACCGGATCGTTACCCGTGTCATTACCCGCACCGGGGGTGTTCACATCGGCGTTTTACCAAAATGGTTCATGCCGGTTGAGCCCGTCGCGGTAGTCGGATTGGCGCACCTTGCTGTAAAGTCGCGCCACTGTTGCCGGAAAAATTGCAGAACAAACGCATCGCGGCAACAGCAGACATGGGAGGAGCCCGATTGCTGATCTGTTCAAGCCGCCAGCACGGAAGCGCAAAAGGTCCGCTGCATGATTGAAGCCATCCTGGCCGGCCTGACGGCGCTGCTGACGCCGCAGGCACTGCTGTTCATGCTGATCGGCGTGGTCTACGGGCTGGTCATCGGCATCCTGCCGGGTCTCGGCGGCGTGGTGGCGATGGCGCTGCTGCTGCCCTTCACCTACGGCTTTGAAACCGCGGCGACGCTGGCGCTGCTGCTCGGCGCGCATATCGCGACCATCTGGGGCGATTCGGTGACCAGTATCCTGTTCAGCGTGCCGGGTTCGGCCAAGGGACTCGCGCTGTGTTTTGACGGATATCCGATGACCAAAAAAGGCCAGGCCAAACGCGCGCTGGCGGCTTCCGCCACCGGTGCTTTGCTCGGCGGCATCATCGGCGCGATTTTCCTCGCCTTGTGCATCCCGCTGATCCGCCCGGTGATCCTCGCCCTCGGACCGAGCGAATACCTGATGATGGCGCTGTGGGGGCTGACCGTGATCGCCACTTTCAGTGAAGGCTCGCTGATGAAAGGCCTCACCGCCAGCGTGCTCGGCGTGCTGGTGGCCTTCATCGGCATGGATGTGGTGACCGCAACCCCGCGTTTCACCTTCGGCAGCGAATTCCTGATGGACGGCATTTCCTTCCCGGTGGCGATGATCGGCCTCTTTGCAGTGTCGGAAATGATGAAGCTCGCGATCAAGGGAACGCCCATCGTCGACCGCTCGCTGGTCAAGGAGGAAAGCACCGTATGGCAGGGTGTGCAGGATGCGTTCAGGCATTGGTGGCTGGTGGCACGTTCCAGCCTGCTCGGGCTGTGGATCGGTGTGCTGCCGGGCGTCGGCGCCAGCGTTGCCGGACTCGCGGCTTATGCCCAGGCGGTGCAGACCTCGAAAACGCCGGAGCGTTTTGGCAAAGGTGCGGTTGAAGGCGTGATCGCACCTGACGCGACCATGGGCGCCAATGAAGGCGGCGGCCTGATGCCGACGCTGGCCTTCGGCATTCCGGGTGGCGAGAGCATGGCGATCCTGCTGGTGGCATTCATCGGCCTCGGCGTGGTGCCGGGCCCGGACATGCTGACCAAGAATCTCGACCTGGTGTTCAGCATGGTATGGATCATTGTCATTGCCAACATCGCGGTGACGGTCATCGGTCTCGGCATCACGCCCTGGCTGGCGCGGTTGCCTTCGCTGCAGGCCAATCTGATGGTGCCCATCGTACTGGCGGTGTGTTTTGTCGGCGCCTATGCCACGCGCGGCCACATCGAGGATGTGGTGGTGGCCGCGGTGTTCGGCATCGTCGGTTACCTGATGGACAAATACCATTATTCGCGGGCGAATTTTGTCATCGGCATGGTGCTGGCGGTGATGATCGAGCGCAATCTGCACATTTCGCTGACGCTGTATGGCCGCGATTTCCTGCTCGAGCGGCCGATTGCGCTGGCGATGCTGCTGTTCGTTCTGGTGACCGCGGCGCTGCCCTTCGTGCGCAACTGGCGGCGCAAACGCAGGCAGGCTGCCGGAGCGGCTGCGCCATGAAGATCAGCCGCCATGCCCAGGAGAATGTGGCTTCCGTGCTGCTGCTGGCGTTTTTTGCCGGTGTCATTGTGTTGTGCCAGGATTTCGGGCCGCGCGCGCGGATGATCCCGTTGCCGCTGGCAGTCTTTGGCATCGTGCTGACGCTGATCCAGATGGCCTGGCACAACTTCGGTTCGCCGGAGGAACTGCAGATGGACATGATCTCGGTGCAGGCACCGACGATTCCCGCAGCTGAGACGCCCGCGGCACCCGTGAAAAAACCGTCCCGGCAAGGGGAGGCGGCCGCTTACGGCATGATCGCCGTGCTGCTGGCGCTGACTTTTGCCGCGGGGGTGATGCCGGCAGCCTTCCTGTTTACCGCGGGTTATTTCATGGTGACACGTTACTGCTCATGGCGGCTCAGCCTGGTCTATGCTGCCGTGCTGACGGTTTCGTTGTACCTGTTGTTCGTGGTGGCGCTGCAAATGCAGCCGTATCATGGCCTGCTGGCGCCGCTGTTCCAATAAAATCTGATACCGGAGGAGACCGCAATGAAAAACAAAATCGAAAACGCAGTCGAAAACGAAGTTGAAAAAACGCGCAGAAAACTGATGTTCGCAGGTGCCATGGCGCCGGTGGTCATGAGCATGCCGGGCCGGGTGTTTGCCCAGGCCGGCGGTGGTTATTACAAGGACAAGGTCATCATCATCAATGTCGCCGGCGGCGCCTCCGGCGGACATACGCGGTTTGCCCGCCTGCTGCAGCCGTACCTGCAGAAACACAGCGGCGCGCGCGAAGTGCGCATCGTCAACATGCCGGGCGGTGGCGGCCTGAAGGCGGCCAACCACATCTGGCGCGTCAAACCCGGCAGTCCGGAAATCTTTTTCGGCAATGTGTCGACGCTGCTCCTCGCACCGCTGGCCGGCAGTCCCGGTGCGCAGTCGCTTGATCCGGTCAAGTTCAACTACCTCGGTCGGGTGACCAGCGAGCCGCGGGTGCTGTGCGTCGGCGGCAAGTCGGCGATCAAGACCATCCAGGACGTGCAGAAACTGAAACGTCCGTTTGTGTATCCCTCGCAGGGCACCGACGAGGACTTCTACACCATGGCCGTGCTCGGTGATGCACTGGGCTTCAAGGTCAAGGCGGTGACGGGTTACGAGGGCAATGCCGACACTTCGCTGGCGGTGATCAAGGGCGACGGCGACGGCCATATCACCGGCTGGAGCGAATCGCTGGGGCCGATCCGCTCCGGCGACAAAAACCCGATTCTGATGGTGACCTCGCAGCCATCCCCGGACTATCCGCAGATTCCGATTGCGACGAATATCGTGCCGGCTGCAAAACGCGCCACCGTGCAGGCCATGGCAACCATCCTGGAAACACACCGCAGCTACATCGGCCCGCCCAACATGGATCCGCAGGCCATCGCCGCCTTCCGCGCCGTGGTCACCGCGGCGCTGAGTGATCCGGAACTGCTCGCCGAATCGAAAAAGAACGAGCGACTGGTGTCACCGATGGACGGCGTCACGCAGCAGAAGCGGATCACCGAACTGGCGAAAAGCAGTGCCAGCCTGGCCCCGATCCTGGTCGCCGCGGTCAAGGATATTCAGTAATCAATGCGCCAGTAAGCAGGACGGGGCCGGTATGGCAGCGACGACGCGGGCAATCACGACTTATGCGCTCGCGGATCGTGCAGCCGGCCCCGATTTCAGCATCCGTGACCAGACCAGCGTCACGCGCATCGCCGAGGCGCATCGCCACGAGTATTTCCAGATCCAGCTGAACCTGGCGGGGCGCACCGAGCAGCACATTGCGGCCACGACGCGCCCCTTGGGCCCCGGCGGCCTCAGTTTTGTGCTGCCGTACCGGGTGCACCGCGTGCCACATCCGCCGCGCTCGAAGTTCTACGTCATCAGCTTTAACCTGAATTTCCTGCGTCCGGAGCTCGACGTCGATCCGCTCGACCTCGAGGACGTGCCCTTGCGGCGCGCCCCCGAACTGGCGCCGTTCCTGTTCCAGGAATACCTCGATTTCAAACTCGGCGGCGCGAACCTCAAGCTGGCGCAGGAAGCCTGCCGGCAGATGCAGGCGGAAAACCTGCGCCGCCGTTATGGTTCGCAGGAACTGATCCGCGGCCACCTGCTGCTGCTGATCGGCACCGTGTGCCGTGCCCACGAACGTGGCCTCACGCGGCTGGCGGCAGGGCAGGCACAGCGCACCAGCCGCCGCGATGCGCTGGCGCGGTTGATGCGCCATGTGCGTGAAAACCTCGGCCGCCGTCTGCAACTGGCGGATGCCGCCACAGCCGCCGATTTGTCGCCGAACTACCTCGCGCATCTGATCAAGAAGGAAACCGGCAAAACCTTCGTCGATCTGGTGACCGAGCGACGCATGGAAAAAGCCTGCGAGTTGCTGGCGCACACCACGCAGCGCATCGGTGACATCGCCTCGGCCGTGGGTTTTGCAGATGAAGCGTACTTCGCGCGACGTTTCCGCCAGCGTTACGCGGTCTCACCGCGCCAGTTTCGCGTGCAGGCCATTACGCGATAGCTGGAAAGTCCTGAAAAAACACCATCGCGTCACTGGTTTTACCCGCGGTGCCCCCTTAGCATGTGGAAACATGCGCGACATCGCGCGACGGGACTCAAATGACGGATGATTTTTTGCGGCTGGATACCGATGTGCTGGTGGTCGGTGGTGGCGTGGCCGGCAGCATGGCCGCAATTCCGGCGCTGGAAGCCGGGCTGAAGGTGGTGGTCTGCGAGAAGGGAAAAATCCTTGATCACTGCGGCAGCATCGGCTGCGGCGTTGACCATTACCTGACCATCATGGATTCCGGGCCGGAGTGGGATACGCCGGAGTTTCTGTTGAAACACGTGCCCGAACTGACCGACGGCATCGTCGACATGGCGGTCGCCGGGCGGGTGATCCGTGAAATGCCGCGCATATTCCGCAAAATCGAAGCCATGGGCGTCGACTTCAGGGACCGCCAGACGGGGGATTATTACCGCCTGCGTTCCTTCGGCCTGCCCGGGACGTACCACATCAATTTCGACGGCACCGATTTCAAGAAACATCTCGGTGAACGGGTGCGCAAGGGCAAGGCCACGGTGCTGATGCGGACCATGGTCGTCCAGTTACTGGTGAAGGACAACCGCGCCTATGGTGCCATTGCCTTCAATTTCCGCACGGGCGAGTGGACGGTGATTCGCGCCAAAGCAGTGGTACTCGCCGCGGGTGACGTCAACCGCATTTCGCAGAACGCCTCCGGCCTTGCCTTTGATTCCTGGCATATCCCGTACAACACCGGGGATGCGCAGGCGATGGGTTACCACGCCGGTGCCGCGCTGGCCAACATGGAATCGGTGGAGGCGACGCTGACGCCCAAGGGGTTTTCCTGCCAGGGCCTGAATGCGCTGGTCAGCCTTGGCGCGTATTTTGTCAACAAGGCCGGCGAACGTTTCATGTTCAAGTATGACAAAAAGGGAGAAAACGCACGCCGCGCGGTGATTGCCGACGGCGTGATCAATGAATACCTGCTCGGCAATGGTCCGATCTATCTCGACTGCCGCCACCTGCCGCAGGACATGCTGGATCGTATGGAGCACACGCTGCAGGTCGACCGTTACACCTTGCCGGCTTATTACCAGCAGAAGGGCGTCAATTTCCGCGAGGAACTGGTCGAGGTCTCGGTATCCGAACTGAGCATCCGCCGCAGCGGTGTGTATTTCCGCGGCAGCGGCCTGGCGGTCGATACCCATGGTGAAACCGCGGTCGAAGGCCTGTTTGCCGCCGGTGATTGCGCGACAGTCAGCGGCGGCATCTCGGGCGCCGCGGTCTTGGGACACATTGCCGGCGAAGGTGTGGTGCAGCGCATTCGCGCGACGCCCGGTGCCTTGCCCGAGGTCGATCGCAAAACGCTGGATGAGGTGCGCGCGCGCGCCGTGGCGCATCTGCAGCAAACGGACGGTTTGCCATGGAAAGAGTATGAAGACAGCACTCGGCAGACGGTCAGTGATTATGTGGGGGTGCGCCGCAACGAGCAGGGGCTCAGGCTGGCGCTTGATACCTTGTCTGCGCTGGCCAAACGCGAGCCGACGCTGAAGGCCGATGACTTGCACGGCCTGATGCGTGTGCATGAAGCCAAAAACATCCGCATGAACGCCGAGATCATGGCCACCGCGTCGCTGGCGCGCCAGGAGACACGCACCGGCTCCTCACACTTTCGCATGGACTATCCGCAGACCGATGATGTGAACTGGCGCAAGTTTGTCATTGTCGAGCGCGGCGCGAACGGGCCGCTGACCCGCACTTTATCCACGGATCAGCCGCTGTCAGCCGCGTTCAGTCGCGGCAATGCGACCGTGGCGGCTTGAGGAGAGGCCCATGGCTGCGCTGAAAAAAGAAGTGTTCAATCCGATCCGCATCAATCCCGAGACCTGCGTCAAGTGCAATCTCTGCGACTGGATTTGCCCCGGCGACCTGATCTACAAGGAAGAAGACAACCGCGAGACGCTACCGGTGATCAAATACCCGGACGAATGCTGGTATTGCGGGCTGTGCCAGTCGATCTGTCCGACCAATGCGATCACCGTGGTGTTTCCGGAGCAGATGGTGAATAACCAAACTGACGTGACCACCCTGCTGGGCAAGATCGCAAAATAAGGTGGCGCGTTAGCGCTTCAGCGCCGGAGCCCTCCGGTGTGAAAAATGCCTTGTCGGGCCGCGGCCTGTTCTGCTAAAGATGGCAGGTCGCATCTGAAATTTCCCCGATGGGTCGCTGTTGACTTGGAATAATCCCGTGATGATTCGTTTGCAAGCGCTGCCTGTCCTGGCAGCCGGATTTTTTTGTTTTATTGCCGGTCATGCACCGGCGCAGTCGCCCGCCAGACCCGCGGCGCCGGCGATGGAGCGTACGGAACACCAATGGAAGGATGCGACGCGGTCCTCGACCTTCGGCGCATACTGGAGCGGCAGCGAATTAAAAATGATCCGCGAGGAAATGGCCGAAAACGCGGGCATGATCGAGAAAAATGAATTTTTCTTCAATGCCGGCGCCTTGCTGCATTACAAACAGGATCGTTATCCCGCACCGGGAAAATCCGGTGCAACGGTTGCGATCATGGCGTCCTTCGACAAAACCGGCAAAGCCGCGATGTCGATGAAACGCCTCGAGGGCAAGCCGGTCGGACCGGCCAGCCCGGAAGAAATCGCGCAGGCGCAAAAACATCTGGCCGAATTGATGATGATTACCGCCAGGGTCAAGCGCTGAACGAGTCATTTCAGTGTCACCCGCAGCCGTATAAAATAATTAATAAAATCAAATACTTATCTTGGTTGTCGCGAGACAACCCGGCGTGTATGCTCGAATTCAAAGACATGGCACCGGTTTTTTTGAACCGGCCCGCGCGTCGCTGATCTGCTAGCTGCTGTCCGGCGCCGCGTTATCCCGGCGGAGGTATCACGATGTTTGTCCTGTTGACGCTGCTCGCCGCGGTCGCGGTGGCCTGGTTCCTGGCCTATCACCGCGTGCCGGCGCTGGTGTGGACGGTGGTGTATGCCGCCGCGCTGGGCGGGCTGACCTATTGCCCCTTGTGGCCGCAAGGTTTGCTGACCACTGCCTGGGTGCTGCTGGTCGTGATCTCGCTGCTGGCGATCCCGTCGCCGCTGCGGCGTGCGGTGGCCGGCGCGCCGCTGCTGAAACTGTTCCGCCGTATTCTGCCCGCAGTGTCGCAGACCGAACAGGAGGCGCTGGAAGCCGGTACCGTGTGGTGGGACGGCGAATTGTTCAGCGGTAAACCCGACTGGAGCAAACTGCTGGCCTATCCCAAACCGCGGCTGACTGCGGAAGAGCAGGCCTTCATCAAGGGCCCGCTGCACGAACTCTGCGAAATGTTGAGTGACTGGGAAGTCACCTACGAAGCCAGTGACATGCCGCCGCAGGTCTGGCAGTTCATCAAGGACAACGGCTTCCTCGGCATGATCATTCCCAAGGAATATGGCGGCAAGGGTTTTTCCGCGCTGGCGCATTCACAGGTGGTGATGCAGCTGACCACGCGCAGCGGTACGGCCGCGGTGTCGGTGATGGTGCCCAACTCGCTGGGGCCCGCGGAATTGCTGCTGCATTACGGCACCAAGGAGCAGAAAGACTATTACCTGCCGCGGCTGGCCAAGGGCATCGAGATGCCCTGTTTTGCGTTGACCAGCCCGGAAGCCGGCTCGGATGCCGGCGGCATTCCGGATTTCGGCATCGTGTGCAAAGGTGAATGGCAAGGCAAGCCCGATGTGCTGGGCATCCGCCTGACCTGGGAAAAACGCTACATCACGCTGGGCCCGATTGCGACCTTGCTCGGTCTGGCCTTTCAACTCTACGATCCTGATCACCTGCTGGGTGAGAGGGGAAATGAGCAGGGCGACATCGGCATCACGCTGGCGCTGGTGCCCACCGACATGCCGGGCGTGCACATTGGCCGCCGCCATCGCGCGATGACCGCGACCTTCATGAACGGCCCGAACTGGGGCAAGGATGTATTCATCCCGATGGAGTACGTGATCGGCGGCGTGGCGCAGGTGGGTGAGGGCTGGAAAATGCTGATGAACTGCCTCGCTGCCGGGCGTTCGATTTCGCTGCCGGCCAACGGCGTGGGTATTTCGAAGTTGTCGACATTGACTACCGGTGCTTACGGTCGTGTGCGCCAGCAGTTCAAGCTGTCGATCGGCAAGTTTGAAGGTGTTGAAGAAGCGATGGCGCGCATCGCCGGCAATGTCTATGTGATGGATGCGGCGCGGGTGATGACCGCCGGTGCCGTGGACCTCGGCGAAAAACCATCGGTGATCTCGGCCATCGTCAAATACCACCTCACCGAGCGCGGTCGCCAGGTCATCAACGATGCGATGGATGTGCATGGTGGCAAGGGCATCTGCATGGGGCCAAACAATTACCTTGCCAGTGCCTATATGCAGACGCCGATCGCGATCACCGTCGAGGGCGCGAACATCCTGACCCGGACCATGATCATTTTCGGCCAGGGCGCGATCCGCGGCCATCCCTTTGTGTTGAAAGAGATTGAGGCGACGCGCGAAAAAGACCCGCAAAAGGCATTGCGCGATTTCGACCGCGCGTTTTTCGGCCATATCGCATTTACGCTGTCCAACGTGGCGCGGGTGTTGTGGATGGGCATGACCGGCGCCCGACTGACAGCAGTGCCCGGCGGCGCGCCGGAGCTGAAACATTATTACCAGCAGCTGACGCGGCTTTCGAGCGGATTCGCGCTGACCGCCGACATGGCGATGTTCCTCTGCGGCGGATCGTTGAAACGAAGGGAGCGTCTTTCAGCCCGATTGGGTGATGTGCTGAGCCAGTTGTATCTGGCCTCCGCCGTGCTGAAACGTTACGAAGACGACGGCCGCCCGCAGGCCGACCTGCCGCTGGTGCGCTGGGGACTGCTCGATTGCCTGTACCGCATCGAAGAGGCGTTTTATTCGATTTTCGAAAACCTGCCCTGGCCGGTCGTGTCCTGGCTGCTGCGGGGACTCATCTTCCCGCTGCTGATGCCTTATGGTCGCGAGTTCGCGCCACCGCGCGATCCACTGGGGCACGAGGTGGTCGGATTGATGATGACGCCGGGGCCGACGCGCGACCGGCTGACGCGTGGCGTGTTCATTTCCGAAAATGAAAACGATCCGGTGCGCACGCTGGAGTCGGCGCTGGTGGCGGTGATCGCCGCCGAACCGGTGGAGGCCAAGCTGCGCCAGGCGCAGCAGGCAGGGCGCATCAAACGCGGCTTCGCAGACCAGATTGCTGCTGCAGGATTAAAGGCGGGCGTGATCACGCAGGCAGAAGCTGATCTGCTGAAGCGCGCTGCAGAACTGCGGCGCAAAGTGATCATGGTCGATGATTTTCCGAAAGACTTCGGCAAATCGGAAATACATCAGACCACGCAGCCGGTTACGTTCGAGGCGTTGGCGCGTAAATGATGAGCGTCATGCTCTACGCAGTCAGTGAGGGTATTGCCACCATCACCTTCAACCGCCCGGCGGTGATGAACGCGCTGGACGCGGACATGATTCGCGCCTTCCGCGCAGCCTGCGAACGTGCGACAGGTGATTCTGCGGTGCGGGTCATCGTGCTGCGCGGTGCCGGTCCGGGGTTTGTCGCCGGTGGTGACGTCGCGATGTTCCGTGACAATGTCGCCGCGATGGCCGCGCTGGTGCCGGAGCTGGCGGCTGAACTGCACCACGGCATCCTCGCCTTGCGTCGCGCGCAGCAACCGGTGATCGCCGCCGTGCATGGCGCAGTTGCCGGCGCCGGTGTCAGCATCATGCTCGCCTGCGACTTGGTGCTGGCCGCGGCGGGTACGCAGTTTTCGCTGGCCTACAGCCGCATCGGCACCAGCCCCGACGGGGGAGCGACCTGGTTTTTGCCGCGATTGACCGGGTACCAGAAGGCGATGGAGCTGATGTTGCTGGCCGATACAGTGGATGCTGAAATCATGCGAGGCCTCGGTGTGGTCAATCGCGTGATTGCGATGGACCAATGGTCCCTTGAGGTCGAAAAACTGGCGCGGCGCCTGGCGGCGGGGCCGGCGCGCGCCCATGCCGAAACCAAGGCGCTGGCCAACCGCGCGCTGCTTGACGGGCTGGCCGTGCATCTTGATGCCGAGGCGCTGGCATTCGCGCGCTGCGCGGCAACGGCGGATTTTGCCGAGGGCGTCACCGCTTTTGCCGACAAACGAAAACCGCTGTTCAAAGGCAGGTAAATGAGGAAAATAAACAATGCCGGCGCTGCAGGGTAAAACCGTATTCATCACCGGTGCGAGCCGCGGCATCGGCCGCGCCATTGCGCTGCGCTGCGCACGAGACGGCGCCAACATCGTGGTCACCGCCAAGACCGCGACGCCGCATGCGCGGCTGCCCGGCACCATTCACGAAGTCGCGGAGGAGGTCGCCCACGCGGGTGGCAAGGCGCTGGCGATCCAGCTCGATGTGCGTGATGAAGACGCGGTGGCGGCCGCCGCGCAGCAGGCCGCGGCACATTTCGGCGGCATCGACATCCTGGTCAACAATGCCAGTGCGATCCAGTTGAGCGGTACTCTGGATACGCCGGCCAAGCGGTTTGACTTGATGTTTGATGTCAATGTACGCGGCACTTTCATTTGTTCGCAGGCCTGCCTGCCGTTTCTGGCCAAGGCGGAGAATCCGCACATCCTGACCCTCTCGCCGCCGCTGGGCATGAAGGCCAAATGGTTCAAGGACCATGTCGCCTACACCATGGCCAAATACGGCATGAGCATGTGCACGCTGGGCATGGCCGAGGAATTCCGTACGCAGGGCATCGCGGTGAATTCGCTGTGGCCGCGCACAACCATTGCCACGGCAGCGATCGCGGTGAATTTCCCGGAGGCGATCCTCAAGGCCAGCCGCAAACCGGATATCATGGCGGACGCGGCGTACGCGGTGTTCAAGCGTGACAGCCGCACCGCCACCGGCAATTTTTATGTTGATGAAGCTGTGTTGCGTGAGGAGGGGGTGACCGACTTTGATGCCTACGCGGTCACGCCCGGAGCCCGGCCCTACCCTGATCTGTTTCTCGATTAGCGCTTCGGCAAGGAGGATGCAGGATGAATAAAAACAACGATACATCGCACGTCATTCCGATGGCGGCAGCGGGCACGCTCGACGGCCTGTTTCGCGAACGCGTGAAACGCACGCCGGACATCGTTGCCTACAAGGCCTACAACGAGCAGCACGGCAACTGGCGCGATTACACCTGGGCGCAGATCGACCGCCAGATCGCGCGCTGGCAGGCGGCGCTGGAAAGCGAAGGTTTGCAAGCCGGCGACCGCGTCGCGGTGATGCTGCGCAATTCGCCGGAATGGGTGGTCTTCGACCAGGCTGCACTGGGCCTCGGGCTGGTGGTGGTGCCGCTGTATACCCAGGATCGCTGCGACAACGTTGCCTATATCATCAACAACGCCGGCTGCAAGGTGCTGCTGATCGACGGCCAGGAGCAATGGCAGGGTCTGCAGGAGGTGATTGGCCAGTTGGGCGCTGTAGTGCGTTTTCTCAGCGTCAATGCTGCGCCGGCAGCGGGCAGCGATGTGCGCCTGAAATGGATCGGCGACTGGCTGCCGGATGACGGCGGCGCGACCCGGCACCTGGCGCGCGACGGCGGCACGCTGGCGACCATCGTCTACACTTCCGGCACCACCGGCCGGCCCAAGGGCGTGATGCTGTCGCATACCAACATCCTGTCGAACACCGAAGCCGCGTTGAGCGTGCTGGCCACCGGACATGACGACATTTTCATGTCCTTCCTGCCGCTGTCACACACCTTTGAGCGCACCTGCGGCTATTACCTGACGGTGATGGCGGGTTCGACCACCGCCTATGCGCGCTCGATCCAGCAGCTCGGCGAAGACCTGCAGACCATCCGCCCGACGATGCTGATTTCGGTGCCGCGCATTTATGAGCGCATCTGGGGCACCATCCGCGCCAAGCTGGATGAAGGTTCGCCGCTGCGCAAAAAACTGTTCCTGTTGGCTGCAGCGGTCGGTTATGCGCGTTTTGAACACGCGCAGGGCCGCGGGCCGTGGCTGCCGTCGTTCCTGCTGTGGCCGGCGCTCAACAAGCTGGTCGCGGCCAAGGTGCTGGCGCGTCTCGGCGGACGCCTGCGTTATGCCTTGTCGGGTGGTGCCGCACTGTCGGCCGACATCTCGAAAATTTTCATCGGCCTCGGACTGCCGATCCTGCAAGGTTATGGGCTTACCGAGACCAGTCCCATCGCCACGGCCAACTGTCCCGACCACAACATTCCGGCAAGCGTCGGTCAGCCAATACCCGGAGTCCAGGTCAAAATCGGCGACAAGGGCGCGGTGATGATCAAGGGGCCCAACGTGATGCTCGGTTACTGGGGCAATGAAGAAGCCACCAGGGCGATGATCCAGCCTGACGGCTGGCTCAACTCCGGCGATACCGGACGCCTCGGCGACCAGGGCCATTTGTTCATTACCGGACGGCTGAAGGATGTGATCGTGCTGTCCAACGGCGAAAAAGTACCGCCTGGCGACATGGAGGCGGCGATTGCCCGCGATCCACTGTTTGATCAGGTGATGCTGCTCGGCGAGGGCAAACCCTTCCTCACGGTGATGACGGTGCTGAACGCCGACCACTGGCAGAAACTTGCGGCGGCATCGGGCCTCGATGGCGGTGCACCGCGCTCCGCGCAGGCGGAAAAAGCCATACTCAAGCGTATCGCGGCGCAGATCACCGAGTTTCCGGGTTATGCGCAGGTGCGACGGGTGACCGTGACGCTGGATCCCTGGACCGTGGAAAACGGGCTGCTGACGCCGACGATGAAACTGAAACGGGCCAAGGTCATGGAAAAATTCAACGCCGAAATCGACGGCATGTATGCTGGGCACTGAGGTCGGTGATTAGGTGATTAGGTGATTAGGTGAGGGGTGACGATTGAGTGATGACGAACGGGAGGGCAAGACCACCTTGCCCGAAGGCAAACAACCCGCATTGCGGGTGATTCCGATGCCTTCGGATGCCAATTACACGGGCGACATCTTCGGCGGCTGGATCATGGCCCAGGTTGATCTCGCCGGCAGCATCCCCGCGATTCGCCTGGCGCAGGGCCGGGTGGCCACGGTTGCGGTCAATTCCTTTGTGTTCCGGCAGCCGGTGTTTGTCGGCGATGTGGTCAGTTTTTACGCCGAAGTGGTCAAGGTGGGGCGGACCTCGATTACCGTTGAAGTGCAGGTGTATGCGCAGCGCCGCCCCGAGCGCGAGGAGTGTGTCCAGGTCACCGAAGCAGTGCTGACCTATGTTGCCGTAGACAACAACCGCAAGCCACGTGTGGTTTCCCCGCCACAGGTTGCCTGAGACCGATGCATTTTCCATTGAAATCAGCGCAGTGACGGGTAATATGTTTCCAGATTGCGAACCATCGCGACAGCCATGCCAACGACCAAGTCGTTTACCAAGGAGAAGGTTATGAAATATTCAAATAAAATCATAGGCTTATCTGTTTCTGCGGCTTTGGCTGCCATGGCTGGACAGGCTGCAGCCTCGGGCTTCCAGTTGATGGAGCAGAACGCCAGTGGCCTCGGCAATGCCTATGCCGGGCAGGCGGCGGCCGCGGAAAACGCGAGCACGATATTTTTCAATCCGGCCGGCATGACGCGGTTGTCGGGCAGACAGGTCTCCGGCGCGATCAACCTGATCCGGCCGTCTTCCGAATTCAGCAATGCCGGTGCTTCAGCGGCGCCCGGTGGTTTGCCCTCACCCGCGGGCAATGGCGGTGATGCCGGCGGTTTGAATGTGGTGCCCAATGCCTATCTGTCCTGGCAGATTGATCCGAAGTGGTGGGTCGGTGTTGGTGTCAGTGTGCCCTTCGGCCTGGCCACTGATTACGACCGTGGCTGGGTTGGCCGCTTCCAATCGCAGAAAGCCGAGATCAAGACCATCGACATCAACCCCAGCATCGCCTACAAGTTGAACGATGTGGTTTCACTGGGTGCCGGTATCAGTTTTCAGCATGCGGAGGTAGAGGTTAACCGTTCCTCATTCATCGGTGTCGAGGCCCAGAGCAAGCTGGAAATGGACGACAACAGCTTCGGCTTCAACCTTGGTGCAATGTTCAACCTGTCTCCGGCAACCCGCATCGGGCTTGCGTACCGTTCGTCAATCAAACACGAGCTGAAGGGCACGGCTGTAGTGAGAGGTATTCCCGGGATTGGCACGGCGTCAACCCCGATCAGCGCGACCGCCAGGGTGCCGGACACCCTGTCGTGGGGAATTTCGCACCAGGTGGATCCCAAATGGCAAATGCTGGGCGACATTACCTTGACCCGATGGAGCACGATCAAGCAGGTGCCGGTGATCGCGGGTTCAACCTGGGCATTGGGTGCCGCCGGCAGCCAGACCGCCCGTTTTGATTTTGAATTCAAGGACACCTACCGCATCGGTGTCGGTGCCAATTACCAGATGCGCAACGATTTCATGCTGAAACTCGGCGTGGCCTACGACAAGAGCCCCGTGACCAACCAGCATCGCACCGTGACGCTGCCCGACAACGACCGCACCTGGTTGGCCATCGGCGGCAAGTACCAGGCCTCGAAGCAGCTGACACTGGACTTCGGTTATGCCTACCTGTTCATCAAGGATGCACCGATCAACCGTATGGGCGGTCTCGGCGTTGGCGGGCAGGGCAATGTGGTGGGTAATTACAAGGATCCCAGCGTACATATCCTGAGCGCGCAGGCGAGCTACAACTTCTGACCACCGGCAGCAACCGACAGCGGGCGGCCTGCGGGCCGCCCGTTTTTTTGTCCGCCGCTTTTTGCCTGCTTTCTGCACAGGCCTGCTGCAAACTGGTGCTAGAATCATTTCACGTTTTCAGCACGCTTTTCAGCAAGCGTCTTTCAGGAGTGTCATCCCCATGCCCGCTCATCCCCTGATGGTGCGCAAGGTGGCCGTGCTGGGTGCCGGTGTCATGGGCGCCCAGATTGCCGCGCATCTCGTCAACGCCAATGTCCCGGTCATCCTGTTCGAACTGCCGGCGAAGGAGGGTGACCCCAACGGCAATGTGCTGAAGGCCGTCGCCAACCTGAAAAAACTCGAACCGAGTCCGCTGGCCACCCGGGACCGCGCCGACCTGATCGAACCCGCGAATTACGGCCAGCACCTCGATCTGCTGCGCGATTGCGACATCGTCATCGAGGCGATCTCCGAACGCATGGACTGGAAGGAGGACCTCTACCACAAGGTCGCGCCGTACCTCGGCGAACACACCATTTTCGCCAGCAACACCTCGGGCCTGTCGATCAACAAACTGGCGGGCGCTTTTCCCGAGAAACAGCGCCACCGTTTCTGCGGCGTGCATTTTTTCAATCCGCCGCGTTACATGCACCTCGTCGAACTGATCGCCTGCACCGGTACCGACGCCGGCATTCTCGACGACCTCGAACGTTTTCTCGTCACCACGCTGGGCAAGGGTGTGATCCGCGCCAAGGACACGCCGAACTTCATCGCCAACCGCGTCGGCGTTTTTTCGATGCTGGCGACCATTCATCATGCCGAACGCCTCGGCATCGGCTTTGATACCGTCGATGCGCTGACCGGATCGCTGATCGGGCGGCCGCGCAGCGCGACTTTCCGCACCGCTGACGTGGTCGGTCTCGACACTTTTGCCCATGTCGTGCACACCATGCGCGACACGCTGCCCGAGGACCCCTGGCACAAATATTACGGCGTGCCGGCGTGGTTGCAGAAGTTGATTGATCAGGGCGCGCTGGGACAAAAAACGCGCAAGGGCGTGTACCAGAAAGTCGGCAAGGACATTCAGGTCATCGACCTCAAAACCGGTGCTTATCGCGTATCCGACGGCAAAGCCGACGAGGCCGTCGTCGAAATCCTCAAAAACAAGAATCCCGCGGAACGTTTTGCGCAATTGCATGCCTCGGATCACCCGCAGGCGCAGTTCATCTGGTCCATTTTCCGCGACTCCTTCCATTACTGCGCACTGCACCTCGCGTCGATTGCACACAACGCCCGCGATCTCGACTTCGCGATCCGCTGGGGTTTCGGCTGGGATACCGGGCCGTTTGAAATCTGGCAATCCGCCGGCTGGCAGCAGGTGGCGAGCTGGATCGCCGCGGACATCGCTGCGGGCAAGGCCATGGTCAACACGCCGCTGCCGGCCTGGGTGATGGATCCGGCGCGCACGGGTGTGCACCGCCCCGACGGCTCCTATGCGCCGGAGAGCAACCGCTATCAACCGCGTTCAGCCCTGGCTGTCTATAAACGTCAGCCTTTCCCGGACAAACTGCTCGGAGAGGAACGCAAATACGGCACCACCATTTTCGAAACCGACGGCGTGCGTTGCTGGCACACCGGGGATGACATCGCGATTGTCAGTTTCAAGAGTCGCATGCATGCCATCGGCGACGATGTACTGCAGGGGGTACAACAGGCCATCGCCGAAGCCGAACACAATTACATCGGCCTCGTGGTATGGCAGACCGAGCCGCCGTTTTCGGTCGGCGCCAATCTGAAAAAATCCAGCGGCAGCAAGGCGCCGCCTGCGCCGCCGTCGGCCCTGGGCAAACTGTTCAAAAGCATGAAGCGCGAAGCCGAATCGCTGGCGCTGAAAGCGGCGCGGCAAATGGGTGTCGCCGATCAATTGATGGCCGGCAAACTCGCCGAAGTCGAACACCTGGTCGAGCAGTTTCAGATCACCACGCAAATGCTCAAGTATTCGATGGTACCGACCGTGGCCGCGGTCGACGGCCTGGCGCTGGGGGGAGGCTGCGAGTTCGTGATGCATTGCGACCGCGCGGTGGCGACACTGGAAAGTTACATGGGTCTGGTCGAGGCCGGCGTCGGCCTGCTGCCGGCGGGGGGCGGCTGCAAGGAATTTGCGATGCGTGCCGCGGCCGATGCCAAGGGTGGCGACAGTTCACCCTTCCTGCAAAAGTATTTCAAGGCAGTGGCGATGGCCGAAGTCGCGCGCAGCGCGGAACATGCGCGCGAACTCGGTTTCCTGCGCGCGACGGATCGCGTCATCATGAACCGTTTTGAACTGCTCGAAATCGCCAAGGCTGAAGTCCGCGCGATGGCGGCAGCCGGATACCGGCCGCCGCTGCGCGCCAGGGCGATCCCGGCGCTGGGGCGCAGCGGCATCTCAACGATTCGCGCCTTCATGGAAAACATGCGCGCCGGCGGCCATATCTCGGAGCACGATTATCTGATCGGTACCAAGGTCGCGACGGTCATGTGCGGCGGCGACATCGAAGGCGGCAGCCTGGTCGACGAACAGTGGTTTCTCGACCTCGAGCGCCGGCATTTCATGGAATTGATTGCGACGGAGAAGACGCAGGCCCGGATTGAGCAGATGCTGAAGACGGGTAAGCCGCTTAGGAACTAACTAGTGAACGGGTGAATCTGGTATGAGGCGTGAACGGGTGAAAAGTGAACGGGTGAACGGGTAACCCCGAAATTCTCCCTCTCCCCCGTCACCGGGGGAGAGGGTTGGGGAGAGGGGGCTCACTCGTTCACCCGTTCACTTTTCACCGATTGTAAAGTGAGGTTATCCATGGCAAAGCAAGTACAAGACGCCTACATCGTCGCCGCCACCCGTTCCGCGGTGGGCAAGGCGCCGCGCGGCATGTACAAAAACACGCGGCCCGATGACCTGCTGGCGCATGTGCTGAAAAGCGCGGTGGCGCAATGTCCGGGGCTGGACCTCAACGAAATCGGCGATGTGATCACCGGTTGCGCGATGCCCGAGGGCGAGCAGGGCATGAATGTGGCGCGCATCAGCCTGTTGCTCGCCGGATTCCCCGATACCGTGCCGGGCCTGACCATCAACCGTTTCTGTTCCTCCGGCGTACAGGCCGTGGCTGATGCCGCGGCGCGGATCCGCCTGGGCGAAGCCGACGTGATGATCGCCGCCGGCACCGAAAGCATGAGCATGGTGCCGATGGGCGGCAACAAGCCGACCTTCAGTCCGGCGATATTCGAGAAAGACGCAAATTTTGCGATTGCTTATGGCATGGGCATCACCGCAGAACGCGTCGCCGAGCGCTGGAAAGTCAGCCGCGAGGATCAGGACCTGTTCGCCGCGGAAAGCCATCGCCGTGCATTGCGTGCCATCGACAGCGGCGAATTCAAGGCGGAAATGAGTCCGTACACCATCAATGAACACCTGCCCGACCTTGCCGCGCGCGAAATCAGGGTCAAAACCCGGCAGGCTACCGAGGATGAAGGCCCGCGCCGCGAGACCTCTCCTGAAGGCCTGGCCAAACTGAAACCGGCCTTCGCTGCAAAGGGCAGCGTCACCGCGGGCAACAGCTCGCAAATGTCGGACGGCGCCGGTGCCGTGGTGTTGATGAGTGAAGCCGCACTGAAACGTTATAACCTTCAACCGTTGGGCCGTTTCCTCGGTTATGCCGTGGCGGGGGTGCCGCCGGATGTGATGGGCATCGGCCCGGTGAAGGCGATTCCCAAAGTGCTGCAGCAGACGGGGCTGACGCAGGACGCGCTGGACTGGATTGAACTGAACGAGGCCTTTGCCGCGCAGTCGCTGGCGGTGATCCGCGAACTCGGACTGGATCCGGCGAAGGTCAATCCGCTGGGTGGTGCGATTGCGCTGGGCCATCCGCTGGGGGCCACCGGTGCGATCCGTGTCGCGACGTTGTTGCACGGGCTTCGCCGCACAAAAAAGAAATACGGCATGGTCACCATGTGCATCGGCACTGGTATGGGCGCTGCCGGCGTATTTGAAGCGATGTAATTGAGTCGATGTAACTCAGTCTTACGGAAGGGGGGTGTCATGAATAAATATGAATTAAAACAATTACTTATGATATTTATTCTGGCGCTGCTGCCCCTCGCTGTGCCCGCAGCGGAGTTTGAAGGTGTCAAACTGCCGGACAGCGTGCGTGTTACCGATGGTGGTACTGAGCTGGTGCTGAACGGCGCAGGGTTGCGCACCCGCTTCATGTTCCGCGTTTATGTCGGCGCGCTGTATGTGCAGAAAAAAACCAGCTCAGCCAGCGCCGTCATCAACGACGCCGGTGCCAAACGTGTCGAACTGCACATGCTGCGTGATGTGCCTGCCGACCAGTTTGCCGATGCGCTGGAAGACGGATTGAAAAACAACAATGCCGTGGACGCGCTGGCGAAGCTGGATGCGCAGGTGAAACAACTGCGTGCGGTGTTCGACGCGGTGAAGATTGCGAAACGCGGCGACGTGATCCTGATCGACTATCTTCCAGGTAGCGTGCCGGGCAGCGGTACGCGGATCACCATCAACGGCGCGGTAAAAACCACGATCGCCGGTGAAGATTTCAACCGCGCATTGCTGCGCGTCTGGCTGGGCGACAAACCCGCCGACAACGACCTGAAGAAGGGCATGCTCGGCGGATGAGTGGGCTTTCGGCCATTGATGCCTGGCCTGTTAAGCAGGCTTTCGGCCGTTGATGCGTGGCCTGGCGGATAAGCAGGCTTTCGGCCGTTGATGCATGGCCTGTTAAGCAGGCTTTCGGCCATTGATGCATGGCCGGGCTGATGAGTTTGTTGATGCCGCTCAGCGCGCCTTGGTCAGCGGACCGGGATGCGCGATGCCGAAGCCCTGCGCATAGTCAAAACCGATTTCAGTCAGCTTGGCCAGCACGGCCTTGCCTTCGACGCTTTGCGCAATGGCGCGGATGCCCAGGCGCTGACAGGTCAGGCTGATCGCGCGCGCACGCGCGAGGTCGCTGGGGCTGGTGATGATGTTCTGGATGATGCTGCCGTCGATTTTCAGGTAATCGATGGGCAGGTCCTTGATGTGCGCGAAGGATACTTTCACACTGCCGAAATTGTCCAGCGTGAAGCGGCAGCCCTGCGGCTTCAGCGCACGGATGAACTGCAGCGCGGCCTCTGGGTGGGCGATGGCGTCGGGTTCGGTGATTTCAAAACACAGCCTGCTGCCGGCCACGCGCTGGTGTTTGAGCTGTGAGCGTACGTAAACGGAAAAACCCGGATTGAGCAGTGCATCGCTCGACAGGTTGACGCAGCACATTGGCGCATCTGCGTCCTCCGCCGACAGGGCGCACCAGGCGATGGTGTGCCGCATGACCCAGCGGTCGATGTCTTCCAGCATGTTCAGCGCTTCCGCCACCGGGAAAAATCCGCCGGGCGGCAGCATGTTGTCTTCTTCTTCGCGCAGACGCAGCAGGATTTCGAGGAAAGGCTGACCCTGCAGTCCTGGCTTGAGCGCCATGATGCGCTGGGCAAACAGCAGGAAATCGTCGTTGGCCAGTGCCTTGATCAGGCGTGCCTTGGGTTCCGACCAGCCGAGGATGTTTTCGGTGATCGCGCGCAGGTAAACCGCATCACCGTTGGTGACGTCCTTGCGTGTGCCTGGAGGCGGGGGTTTGATCATGGATGGATTGTCTGCCCGCCGATTATAAAGGGCGGGTCGCCATTTTTACCTTGGAGATGTTACATGTTCGGGTAATTCGGGCCGCCGCCACCCTCAGGTGTGACCCAGACGATGTTCTGCGTCGGGTCCTTGATGTCACAGGTCTTGCAGTGTACGCAGTTCTGCGCGTTGATCTGCAGCCGTGGATTGGCCCCGTTGTCATCACGCACGATCTCGTAGACGCCGGCCGGGCAGTAACGCTGCTCCGGCGCGTCATAGAGTTCGAGGTTGACATTGACCGGTACCGACGCGTCCTTCAGCGTCAGGTGCACCGGCTGGTCTTCGTTGTGGTTGGTATTGGAAATGAATACCGAAGACATGCGGTCGAAGGTGATCACGCCATCGGGTTTCGGATAATCGATCGGCGTACATTCAGTCTTGCGCTGCAGCGTTTCGTGGTCCGAATGGTCGTGGTGCAGCGTCCATGGCGCCTTGCCGCGGAACAGCACCTGGTCGATGCCCACCATCAGCGTGCCGGTGTAGAGGCCTTTGCTCATCCACGGTTTGAAGTTGCGCGCGCGGTAAAGTTCCTCGTGCAGCCAGCTCGACTTGAAGGATTCTGGATAGGCGGTCAGTTCCGCCGCCGGTGTTTCAACGGCCAGCGCATCGAAGGCCGCTTCCGCCGCCAGCATGCCCGACTTGATCGCGGCATGGCTGCCCTTGATGCGCGAGGCATTGAGAAAACCGGCATCGTCGCCGATCAGGCAGCCGCCGGGGAAGATGAGTTTCGGCAGTGACTGCAGGCCGCCGGCGGAAATCGCCCGCGCACCGTAGGCGATGCGTTTCCCGCCTTCGAGGAATGACTTGATGGCCGGATGCGTTTTGTAACGCTGGAATTCCTCGTATGGACTCAAATAAGGATTGCTGTAACCGAGGCCGACGACAAACCCGATGGCGACCATATTGTCTTCAAGGTGGTAAAAAAACGAGCCGCCGTAGGTGTCGCTTTGCAGAGGCCAGCCGGCGGTGTGGATCACCAGGCCGGGCTGGTGTTTCTCCGGCTTGATTTCCCAGAGTTCCTTCAGACCGATGCCATAGACCTGCGGATCGGCGCCTTCACGCAGCTTGAATTTTTCCTGCAGCTGTTTGCCGAGGTGGCCGCGGCAGCCTTCAGCGAAAAAGGTGTATTTGGCGTGTAACTCCATGCCCGGCTGGTGCGCATCCGTCGGTTGCCCATCCTTCCCGACACCCATATCGCCGGTGGCGACACCGCGGACGGCACCGTTCTCATCGAACAGCACTTCCGCGGCGGCAAAGCCGGGGAAAATTTCCACGCCCAGGCCTTCAGCCTGCTGGCCCAGCCAACGCGTGACATTGGCGAGGCTGACGACATAGTTGCCGTGGTTCTGGAAACAGGCGGGCAGCAGCGCGCCGGGCACCTTGAGTGCGCCGGTTTCGGTGAGGAACATGAAACGGTCTTCGCTGACCGGGACATTCAGCGGCGCGTCTTTTTGCTTCCAGTCCGGGATCAGTTCATTCAGTGCGCGCGGGTCCATCACCGCGCCGGAGAGAATGTGCGCACCGACCTCGGAGCCTTTTTCCAGTACGCAGACGCTGACTTCACGGTTTTTGCCGAAGGCCGCCGCCAGTTGCTTCATGCGGATCGCTGCGCCGAGACCGGCGGGACCTGCGCCGACGATGACGACGTCGTACTCCATGGCTTCGCGTTCAGACACGTTTCACTCCTGCGATGAAAGTACTTCGATTATAACGCCGCGTCTGTACGTAGACCGAATGGAGCGCATCATAATGGGGAGGGCTTATCATTTTACGGACTCTGCCTGCGCTGCTTTGAGATTTTGGATTCTCCGGAAGCAAGTCCCCGAGGCTTCGTTCCCTGCGGACTACCTCCCTTTAAATTCATCTCTCATCTGGAAAAGGGGTGGGGGTTTGGATCAACGGGACGGGATTTTCCCGCCTGACGGCGTCAATGTCACAAGTCAATATGACGGACTGGAAGTCTGTGATCGGCCATCTCGCTGCGAAAAGACGCCCCTCAAAACTCGGGGCGATTCATTTTTCTCAATTGATTTATGATGAGGAAAATACATACCAAATACTTTCAGAAAAATCAAAATGCATCGGGAATCGAAAATTATTTTATGAAACTAGATTGCGAGAAAGATGGAAGCTTAACTTGGTAATGGCAACAATCCAAAAAGGCCAGAAAATGAGTTCCAATCAATCTGAAGTGCAATTAGTAAATGATGTTGCTGAGAAAATCAAACAGGAAAAAATGTCTCCGGGCAATAATAATGACGCATCCAGCCTTTTTTCGGGTGCTTGTTATGTTACTACCCGAAATGGGCAGCGGATATGCTTTGACTGGGATGGTCTCGGCGAAGAGGAATGTAAAAGGATCGGGGAGCAAAGTAACGCATTCTGGCATTTTGTCCCTATGGGGAAATGCGAAAGCTAATTCACTGAAAAGTTTTGGATGTTCCGGTAAATGGTAAAGTTTTATTGATAGCTGTCTTGTTTTTCGGGGGGATGCAAATGTATAGGGCAATGATTAACCCATTTATATTTATTGGTTTTCTTGTTTTGATATTTCCGGTTGACGCACAGAGCTGGAGTTATCGAGTCAATCCTCAAAAAGATCACGAGACTCAGTGCATCAATCCTTCAGGAGTCCCGGTTGGAGGATGGCGGTCTTGCCGGGACGACGGGACATGTCACAACGGCAACTCCATTATCGAAAGATGCGAAATTCGATATGGGGAAAAGAAGGGGGGGTGGAGTTATGTCGTAAATCCGAAAATTGATACGGAAACAAAATGCGTGGACCCTTCAGGTAATACCGTCGGGGATTGGGTTTCATGTCACACGGGAAATGTTTGCAATAACGCCGCGGCTATTATTGACAAGTGCCAATCAAAATCAAAAGCCGCCCCCGCTCCCATCTCGTCAATGCCAACGTTTCGCACTTCAACTCCTGGAAGTTCGATCTTCATTTATGTTACCAACAAAGGCGTCGCCAGCTACGCATGCTCGATTTCCTTCAGCTTTGCCCATGACAGCTTTGGCGAAGTGGTAACCGGAAGAGAGAGTACGACGGTCAATATCGGGCCGAATATTTTTGATTTCAACATTTATAAAAAAACAGGATCATTAGTGAATTTAAGAATGACCAGCGCACTAATGACGAACTGCAATCGAACAAACTGAAGCCGCCCCTTGCGCTGTGCTCCTGAAGCTGTTCGACTGCTATTTACTCAATCAGGCATGCCGCGGTGACCCCGCTGCGCACCGCGGCCTCAATGGTTGCGGGGTAGTCGCTGGCCACGTAATCACCCGCGAGAAAAAAGTTTTTACAGGCGGTCACGGCAGCAGGGCGGGCGAGGTCCGGCGTACAACTGAAGGTCGCGCGTTTTTCCGCGATCACGCGATGCCATTGCAGCGGCGGCAGCGGTCCGAAATTTTTTGCAAGATCGGCGACCACACGTTGCGCCAGCGCGTCCTGTGTTTCACCGACTTGTTCTCCGGATGCGCTGATCACCGCGCCGATCAGGCCGCGCTGGCCGCAGATCGCCTCGCGGTCGAACAGCCACTGCGCCGGACTGTCGCTGATGCCGATCATCGGTGAGGGCAGGGTAAGGCGGCCGTCGAACTGCAGCCAGATGGAATGGATGGGTTCGTACTGCAATGCTGCGATCTGCCGGCGCGCGGGTGCGAGCGCGGGAATGTCAGCGAGCAGGTCGGCGGCGCGATGTGGCGCGACGGCGCAGATCACCTGATCAAAGTGCCGCTGATGTCCTTGCACTTGCAGGCTGAATCCCTTGCCATCCGGCGTCACGCCTTCAACCGTGGCGCCGGCTTCGACCTGGCCACCGCGTGCCCGCACATAATCCGCGGCCGGTTTCGGAAACAGTGCGGTGAGATCCATGCGTGCCAGCAGCAGATCACTCGCTGCGCGGCCGGCGCCGAGGCTGTCACGCAATACATTGAGAAAGACCTGCGCCGAAGCGCGTTGCATGGGGGTGTTCAGCGCGGCGACACACAGCGGAGACCATAAATATTCAATTAAATCATATACTTGCGAATTATCCGCAAGCAAGGTGGCGACTGTGCAGTCATGTTCGAGGCGGTAACCGCGTTTTTTCATCGCCTGCATGAAGCCTGCGGCGGCGCGTTTGTCGGTGCTGCTCAGGCCCTCTGCCGTCAGCAGTGCCCAGGCCACATGCAGTGGCGCAGGGAGCTTCGGCGCGCGCAGGCTGAAACGATTGTGAATATTCAGCGTCAACGGCAGCCGCAGGAAATGGTCGCGTTTCGATGCGACCTTCTCGATCAGGCGCAGCGTTTCCGAGTACGCGCCGATCAGGATATGCAGACCGTTGTCGAGCGCAGTGTCGTTGAGGGTCACGCGCCGCGCGCGGCCGCCGAGTGCGGGCGCGGCTTCAAACACCGTGACCGGAATGTCGCGCGCGGCGAGTTCCACCGCCGCGGCCATGCCGGCGTAACCGCCGCCGATAATAGCTACCGACATATATCAGCTGAGTCGTGTTGGTGGTTCGATGCTTCGACAGGGCTCAGCATCACCACGAACGGCACTCAAAACCAACCGTTCGCCCTGAGCCTGTCGAAGGGTGAACAGTCATTTGCTCAGGCCGCAACTGATACCCGCTTGGCCGCAGCCTTGCCCGCCCAGATTTGCGACGGCACCATCACGCTGCCTTCAAAAATCCGCCGCGCAGTGCGCACCAGCGCGGCACGGCGCAACTCCTGTTTGCCGTTCGTGAAATTGGCGTCGAGATCGATCAGAATCAGGCCCGAGGGATGTTCGATCTTGACCATGCCCTGCGGCGCCGGCTTCAGCGGCGCGATCTGCGCGGCAATGGTGCCGGGAATCGCGCAGGCGGCGCTGATACACACCGTGCCGGTGACGGGATGCGACTTGTGGCAGGTCTCGGGCACAAAATAACGCGAGCTGATGCTGCCGCCCTGGCGCGGCGGCGCGAGCAGGGCGAGTTTCGGTACCACGTTTTTCGACACGTCCCCCATGCCCATCAATAAACCGGCCTTGCGGCGTATGCGTTCAATGCGCGCCATCAGCGCGCGGTCCTTGTCGAGTTCGACTGCGGTTTCATAACCGGTCTTGCCCAGGTCGGCGGCGCGCATCATGACGAGCGGCATCGCGATGTCGACGCAGCTGACTTCCACGCCGTCGATCACATCGAGGGGTTTTCCAGTAGGCAGCATCTTGCCGGTGACGGCGCCGATGGCTTCGCGGAAATTGATGCCTACCGGTGCTGCCGTCCCCGGCACGCCGTCGATGGAGGCATCGCCCTCGTACTGCACCACGCCGCCGGGGGTCTGCACGATGGCCTCGACCAGCGCCTCGGTGTTGACGCTGTAAATGCGCACGCGAGTCTCGCCATCCTGCGCCGGCACCAGCCCGGCGTCGATGGCAAAGGGGCCGACAGCGACCAGCATGTTGCCGCAGGTGGGTTTGGTGTCGACGAATTTTTCGTGGATCTGCACCTGTGCGAAAAAATAATCGACGTCGGCGTCGGGGCGTTTCGATTTGCTGATCATCGCGACCTTGCTGGTCACCGAATGCGAGCCGCCGATGCCGTCGACCTGGATTTCATGGGGGGAGCCCATGATGGCGAGGAGGACTTCATCCCTTGTTGCGGCGTCTGTTGGCAGATCGTCCAAGAGGAGGAAGGGGCCTCTGGAGGTGCCGCCGCGCATGATGACGCAGGGGATTTTGGTTTGCATTTGTTGTGCTCCTCGCCGCGCTGGGCGGCGTTACTGGCAATGGAGTTGTCATTATAAGGGGCGAGTATGGAGGGTGTGGTTGTCGTTCCAGCATGCGTAACCTATCTACCGTCATTCCTGCGCGCCCCGAAGGAAGTCCCCTTGGGGGAGAAGCCGGAATCCAGGAGGGCAGGCCACCATTCGTCCTAAATATGCGATAAGACAAAGCAAACCACCGTTCGCCCTGAGCCTGTCGAAGGGCGTTTCGTTACCAGTCCATTTTCCGTGCTTCAAGGTCGCCGGGGGCAGCCCGGCGGCTGGTAACTTTCTTTTGCTTGCACAAAAGAAAGTAACGGCGGATTCAAATACCAAGTGCAACGATCGGGTCCAGTTTAATGTGCTTATTGATGCAATGATCAAAGAACACTTCTGCCGGCGTTCGATACTCCAAGGTCTTGCGGGGGCGGGTGTTGAGCGCCCAGGCAATTTGGTCGAGTTCCCTCTGAGAGTAGACAGACAGGTCTGCGTTCTTGGGCAGATACTGGCGCAACAATCCGTTCGTGTTCTCATTGATACCTCGCTGCCATGGACT
>JAIETP010000007.1 GCA_019744975.1 Burkholderiales bacterium | reverse complement strand
TACAGAAACTCTTGCGTCAAACATCCATGTCCAAAATCAAACCCATTTTGGTCCGTTTGGGCTAGGAATTACCAAAGATTAATTATAAGTATTTGTTTTTATTTATATTTTCACCATATCGCCGGTAGCAACTCTTCCACTACACCACCCTCCCGCGGAGCATGCCAGTACCGCAGATACCGATCGCGATAACGCGAAAGCAGCAACGGCTTCCCTTGCTGCATTTCAAACCCAATCGCACCACCATCATCCGTACGATACAAGGCACTACCCAGTTGCCGATAGCGCTCAACCACATCAGCATGCGGATGACCGAATCGATTTCTATAACCCATCGCAAAAATCACCGCGCTCGGCGCAACGGCCTGTACGAACTCCGCCGTTGATGAAGTCTTGCTGCCGTGATGCGGCGCGATCAGCACATCGCTGCGCAACATTTCCGGCACTGTCGCCAGCAAGGCACGTTCGCCACGACGTTCGATATCCGCCGGAATCAGCACGCTGCCGCCTGCGGTGGTGATTTTCAGCACACAGCTTCGATCATTGGGTTTCGCGACATCCTCCGCAGCCTCCGGCGCCAGCATGTCAAAACGCACGCCATCCCAGGTCCACTGCTGCCCGGCACGACAGCGCTGTTCATCCGGCGCCAGCAACACCAGCGGATCGAGATCCGGCAGAGACGACAGCACTTCCGCCACCGGCAGCGCCTGCAACACCGACATTGCGCCGCCGGAATGGTCGAGGTCGTCGTGGCTGATGATCATGCGGTCGAGGCGTTTGATGCCGGAGGCACGCAGGTAGGGCACGATGACGCGGTTGCCGCTGTCGGCTGAGGGCCCGAATGCCGGACCGGCGTCGAACAGCAATGCGTGATGTTTTGTTTGCGCGACGACAGCCAGACCCTGCCCGACATCGAGCACGGTCAGGCGCAGCACACCTTCCGCCGGTGGCGCGGGCGTGATCAACAGCATTGGCAGAAATGCGAAAGCACCGATCCAGCGGGCCGGAAATCCTCTGGGCAACAGCAGCCATACCGCTCCGGCCATCGCGACGATGACGGTCCACGCCGGCGGCGCATGTTGTTCCCAGGCCGCATCCGGCAGGGCGCTCAACCATTGCAGCACTTCCGCACACAGGGCCATGATCCAGTGCGACAGCTGCAGGATCGCATCAATCGGGATCACCAGCCCGGCCAGCGCCAGCGGCACCACCACCAGGCTGATCAGCGGAATCGCCAGCGCATTGGCGATTGGTGACACCAGCGACACCTGCTGGAACATCGCCAGCAGGGCCGGCACCAGGGCCAGGGTCACGGCCCATTGCACACGCGCCCAAGTGACGAGCCAGTGTGGCTGGCGCAGGCGGTTAACCGACACCAGCATGATGATCGCCACCGCGCCGAAGGACAGCCAGAAGCCGGGTGCCAGCACCGCCCAGGGATCGATGATCAGAACGACCAACAAGGCAGTGGCCAGCACCGGCCCGGCCGCTGTGGCACGTCCGGTCCACAGCGCAATCGCCACCACGGCGAGCATGAACACCGTGCGTTGCGCCGGCACCGCGAATCCGGCGAGCAGCGCGTACGCCACTGCCGTCAGCAATCCCGCGACGGCCGCAGCTTTGACGGCGGGCAGCGCCAGCGTCAATCGCGCACTGCGCCGCCATAAAAAATTCATCAACGCAAATGCAAGACCGGACAGCATCGTCACATGAAGACCAGAGATCGACATCAAATGATTTACACCGGTACGCGTAAACACCTGCCACTGCTCCGGCGGGATCGCACGCTGGTCGCCCATCACCAATGCCGTGATCACACCCGCCGCCGGGGCATCACCGAGCACGGTCTGGATACGTGTGCGCATGCGTTCGCGCACGACCTCGACCCAATAACCCGGCTCATGCACCATGGCCTGCAACTTGCGCGCACCACTTTTCGGCCGCACATAACCAGTGGCGCGGATGCCACGTTCGAGCAGCCAGGCCTCATAATCAAAACCGTGGGGATTGGCGAGGCCATGCGGCCGTTTCAGACGCACCGTCAGTTGCCAGCGCTCTCCCGGATGAAGGTCCGGCAAAGTCGCGGGTCTGTCATCCCGCGCCGCACTGCCCCACCACGACAGCACAATGCGCTGCGGCACCCGCGCATCCGAGGTCAGCACCTGCTCGACATGGAACTCGAAACGCAGGCTGCGTTCATAGGATTGCGGCAGGCTGGACACGACGCCGGTGATGGTGATGTCACGGCCCTCCCATTCCGCCGGCAGCGCATCGGCCAGACGCCATTGCGCGCAGCTTGCGGCCCATATAAATCCGGCGAAAGCACAAAACACCAGGATCAGCAGCCATCGCGATGCACGAACCAGCGGATGTTCACCGCGCAGCAAAACAACCAGCAATACGCCGGGAATCAGCATGGCGGCCCATGACAGCGCCGGCAGCGCCGCCTGTTGCTGCAGCCACCAGATGCCGGCGGCGAAGGCGATAATGGGGATGACCACGATGTCTACATAACGCAGCGCCACCCGCGCCGCTGACCGCAGGCGCTACAATCCGCATCAACAACCTGTCGCAAATGCCCCGCAAATACTTTCGCAAATACCTGCCCACCCACAAATCGATCCTCGACAACCGCTGGATCGCCTGGTGCGGGCCATGGCTTAAACACCACAACCTGTGGCATCTGCACCGGCGTTCTGTCGCAGGCGGCGTGGCCGTCGGCCTGTTCGCCGGACTGGTGCCGGGGCCGCTGCAGATCCTCACCGGCGTCGGGCTGTCGATCCTGTTCCGCGTCAACCTGCCGGTGGCGGCGCTGGTCACTTTTTATACCAACCCGCTGACCATCGTGCCGCTGTATTACCTCGCCTACCGTTACGGTGCACTGGTCACGATGCACGATGCCGCCGATCAACTGCCGGCGACGTTCAGTACCTCGGGCCACACGCTGACCAGCTGGATTCCCGCACTGATCGACTGGATGGTCGCGCTGGGCAAACCGCTGGCGGTGGGCCTGCCGCTGCTGGCAATCACACTCGCGGCCATCGGTTATCTGCTGGTGGACAATGCCTGGAAAATCTATGTGCGCCTGACCTGGCGCCGCCGGCAGCAGCGCAACCAGGAATCACAATGACCGCTCCCGCCTACTGGAATCGAGCGAAACGCGAACTCAAAAATGCCGATCCCGTGCTCGGCGCATTGATGGTGCGTTACAAAGGCCTGACGCTGGCCAGTCGCGGCGACGCTTTCCAGACTTTGGCCCGCTCCATCGTCGGCCAGCAGATTTCGGTGAAGGCCGCGCAAAGCGTATGGGATCGTTTTGCTGCAGCGGTCGGCGACATGGAGCCGAAACGCGTGTTGCGGTTGTCAGAAGTACAGCTACGCGGCTGCGGCCTGTCGGGACAAAAAGTGAAATACCTCTGCGACCTGTCGGAGCGTTTTTCCAGCGGCACGATCGACGTCGCGCGCTGGCACACCATGGATGACGAAACCCTGATCGCCGATCTGACGCAGGTCAAGGGCATCGGCCGCTGGACCGCGGAGATGTTTCTGATTTTTTATCTGACGCGGCCCGATGTGTTTCCGCTGGGGGACCTCGGCGTGCAGCGCGCGCTGAGCCTTCACTACAATAAAGGCCGCGCAATGTCGGACCGCCGCATCGCGGCATTGAGCAAACTCTGGACGCCGTGGCGCTCGGTCGCGACTTGGTATCTGTGGCGCAGCCTGGACCCGGTGCCGGTGGAGTATTAATCTACAAAAATATCAATAAAATCAAATACTTATAGAATACAGCATGGACAGCACCCCGGCAGCGCCCGCGTTAAACCTCTCGCACCGTGACTTCGTCAATGCCTTTCACGACGGCACGATCAGCATCACCTTCGATGCCAGAGGCGCGGCGCGCTTCATCAGCGCACGATTATTGTTGCCGCTGTTCATGATGCCGGTGCTGGGCATCGGCATCGGGCTCGCGTTGTCGGGATGGATCTGGACAGGACTGGCGGTGATTGCGCTGGGCATCATCGTGCCGCGGCTGATCAAACGCGGCGCGCCGCATTTCCTGATGCAACAGATGATGGATGACGAAGGCCTCTACCGCGACGTGGTGCACGCCGGCATCATGCAGGTGGTCAGGCGCGGGGACGGTTGAAATTTACAGGATGGACAGGATTTACAAGATGAAGGGCAACTGCCTGCAGGAATAACCTTTGGGTTTATCCTGTAAATCCTGTCCATCCTGTTAATTGCCGTTGACGTAAGGTTTCAATTCCCCATCGACCAGTTCAAGTATGCGGTCGGCGCTTTCAGCCATGCGCGGGTCATGGGTGACGATCACAAAACTCGTTTTTAAATCCCGGTTCAACTGCAGCATCAGCTCGAACACCGTTTCCGCGGTACGCCGGTCGAGGTTGCCGGTGGGTTCATCGGCCAGCACACAGGCCGGCTTGGTCACCAGCGCCCGCGCCAGTGCCGCACGCTGACGTTCGCCGCCCGACAGTTCGCCGGGGGTATGGGTCAGGCGATGCCCCATGCCCACCGCCTCCAGCATCAGCCGCGCAGCAGCCAAGGCCTCAGCGCGCGGCTCACGGCGGATGATCAGCGGCATTGCAACGTTTTCTTCGGCGGTGAATTCCGGCAGCAGGTGATGAAACTGGTAAACAAAACCCAGAGCCCGGTTGCGCGCCTCGCCGCGTTGTTTTTCGCTCTGCCCCGACAGCAACTGGCCGAGAATGCGCACCTCACCCGCGCTCGGCGCATCCAGCCCGCCGAGCAGATGCAGCAGCGTGCTTTTGCCCGATCCGGAAGCACCGATGATGGCCACGCGTTCACCCGGCATCACGTCGAGGTCGATGCCCATCAGCACCGGCACCGCATCGACACCTTCACGGTAGGCCTTGCGCAGGCCGCGGCAGGAAATCACCGGCGCGTTGTTTGTTGAACTATTCATGATTGAAGACAAACCAATTCCGTTCGCCCAGAGCCTGTCGAAGGGCGGGCTTCGATAAGACCTGTCCTGAGCTTGTCGAAGGACTCAGCCCGAACGGTTTCTTGAAATTCGTGGTTGAGGCATTACTCATATCGCAGCGCCTCCGCCGGATTGACCCTGGACGCGCGCCAGCTCGGGTAAATCGTCGCCAGGATCGACAGCACGAAGGCCACAATGGCCGTCAGAACCACATCCCCTGCCTGCAATTCCGACGGCAGGTCGGCGATCTGGTACACATCCTGCGGCATGAACTTGACACGGAACACCTGCTCGATCAAACCGATGATGCTGTCGACGTTCAACGCACCGAGGATGCCGAACACGATGCCGCAACCGACACCGATGACGCCGATCAGCGTGCCTTGCACCATGAATATGCGCATCACTTCGCCGGGTGATGCGCCCATGGTGCGCAGGATCGCGATGTCGGCCTGTTTTTCCCTGACCATCATGTACAGGCTGGCCACCATGTTGAAGGCGGCGATGGCGATGATAAAAAACAGCAGCAGCGACATCATGCGTTTTTCCAGTTCAACCGCGCGGAAATAGGTCGCGTTGAACTGCGACCAGTCGCTGATCGCCACTGCCGGCGGCAGCACCGCCAGCAGTTCGCGCGCCACCTGGCGCGCAAGAAAGAGATCATCCAGCTTCAGCCTGACGCCCGATACCTGTTCCTCCATTCGGTACAACCGCTGCGCATCACCGATATGCACCACAGCGAGACCGGCGTCGATTTCGTAGTGCCCGACTTCAAAGGTGCCGGTCACCGTGAACTGGCGCAGCCGCGGCATGATGCCCGCCGGCGTCACCTGCCCCTGCGGCGCCACCAGCACCACGCGGTCACCGAGCGTCACGCCCAGCGCGCGGGCCAGCGGTGCGCCGAGTACGGCGTTGTATTCACCGGAACGCAGGGATTCGAGCGTACCGGAACGCATGTGTTTGCCGATTTCGCTGACCTTCTCTTCCGCCGCCGGGTCAATGCCGCGCAGCATCGCACCACGCACGGTGCCGCCGTTGGTCAGCAGTCCCTGCGCCGACACATAAGGTGCGGCGGCGACTACATGCGGATTTTTTGCCGCCGCGGCCGCAACCATCCGCCAGTCGCGCAAGGCTTCACCGATGCCGGTGACCTGGACATGGGCCACGGCGCTCAGCATGCGCGTGCGCACTTCGCGCTGGAAACCGTTGAACACCGACAGCACGGTGATCAGCACCGTCATGCCCAGCGCAATGCCGATCACCGAGATCAGCGAAATCACCGAAATGAATTTGGTGCGCTGGCGTGAGCGGGTGTAACGCAGACCGACAAACAGGGGAAAGGAATTCACGGGAAACCGCAAAAAGCAAAAACGCAGTTTGCCATAAATGGCCTGCACTGGTCCGTCTGCCTGCAGCGAACGCATGCTAGACTCGCCACACACCGCCGCACTCACATCCGCGGTGAACTTGTCGGAAAACCGTGCACCTCACCCTGTTCATACCCGATCTGTTGCCGCCAGCCGGCATGGAAGCGGCCATCACTGAGGGCAATACCGCGCCCGTATTGCGCCGCATGTTCGGCCGCGGTGAACTGCAGCGCTTCCCGGCAATCGACGCCGAAATCTGGTTATGCCAGGCCTTCGAGGTTGAACAACGCGAGGACTGGCCGGTCGCTTCGCTGACGGCAGCCGTTGACGGCATCGACATCGGCTCCGATTACTGGCTGCGCGCCGACCCGGTCTTTCTCCAGTTACAACGCCATGGCACCCGGGTGCTGGCAGCACCTGCGCTGAGTTTGAGTGAAGAGGAAGCCGCGGCCCTGACGGCATCGCTAAACACGCATTTCAGCAGCGACGGCATCGCCCTCACCGCCCCGCATGCGACACGCTGGTACATCCGGCAAACAGAATCCACCGGCATCACCGCACCGACACTGGGGGCGACGGCGGGCCGCTCGCTGCCGCCCACCCCCCTGACCGGATCGCGTGCCAGCCACTGGCATCGCATACTGACGGAAGCGCAGATGGTGTTGCACGAACATCCGGTCAACCAGGCCCGCGAAGCGCGGGGCCTGCCCGTGGTCAACAGCCTGCTGTTGTGGGGGGGCGGCCGCAAACCCACGGTGCCGGGCCGTCATTTCAGCGAAGTCTGGAGTGATGACCCGCTGGCCACCGCGCTGGCGGTGCAAAGCGGCGCGGAGTTCCATGCGGCTCCGTCCAGCGCCGCACTGTGGTTCGGCGCCCGCCCGAAATCCGAAGGCCGCCACCTGATCACCCTCGACCGCGCCCACCACGCCCTCCGATATGGCGGCCCTGACGCCTGGCTGAAAGCCGTCAACGCCTTCGAAGAAATATGGTTCGGCGCACTGTGGGGCGCACTGTCAGGTCCATTAAAAGAACTGGTGATCGTCGCCGGCGGTGCCGACAGCTGCCTGCGCTGCACCTTGCGGTCTTCCGACACCATGAAATTCTGGCGCCGCCCGCTGACCTGGGCCGCGATCACCAACAGCAACTCATGAACAATATCGTCACCCGCACAGTCGACACGGCTGCGCTGGCACAACTGGTCGCCGATGGCATACCGCCGTTCATGGCGCGCATTTACGCCGCGCGCGGCATCAGCCGCAGCGAACAACTGACACCCGAGCTGTCGCGGCTGATTCCGCTGGACCAGTTGCTGAACGTCGGCACCATGGCGACGCTGCTCGCCGACGCCATCGCCGTGCGCAAAAAACTGCTGATCGTCGCCGACTATGACGCCGACGGCGCCACCGCCTGCGCGGTCGGCCTGCGTGCGCTGCGCCTGTTCGGCGCGGACGTCGATTATCTGGTGCCCAACCGTTTTGAATACGGTTACGGCCTGACGCCGGAAATCGTGCAGCTCGCCGCCAGCGAAAAAAAACCCGATGTGCTGATCACCGTCGACAACGGCATCGCCAGCATCGACGGCGTAGCCGAAGCCAATCGCCTCGGCATGAAAGTGCTGATCACCGACCATCATCTGCCCGGCGACAGACTTCCCGATGCCTGGTGCATCATCAATCCCAACCAGCCGGGCTGCAGCTTCCCCAGCAAAAACCTCGCCGGCGTCGGCGTGATGTTTTATCTGATGCTGGCGCTGCGCGCCGAATTCCGGAAGCGCGGCGCTTATGTCGACAAGACCGAGCCAAATTTGGGTTTTTTGCTCGACCTGGTTGCACTGGGCACCGTCGCCGACGTGGTGAAGCTCGACGACAACAACCGCCTGCTGGTGCAGCAGGGCCTGCAGCGCATCCGTGCCGGCCGCGCTCAGGCGGGCATCAACGCATTGTTCAACGCCGCAGGACGCGAAGTCCGCCGCGCCGGAACGTACGATCTGGGTTTTGTCGCCGGGCCGCGCCTCAATGCCGCCGGGCGCATGGATGACATGTCGGTCGGCATCGAATGCCTGACCACCGACGACCCCGGCCGCGCCGCCGACATTGCGCGCCAGCTCGACCAGTTCAACCGCAAACGCCGCGACGTCGAGGCGGGCATGCAGGAATCTGCGCTGGCTTCCGTGGAAAATGTGCAACCCGGCTACACGCTGAGCCTTTATGACCCGGGCTGGCATCAGGGTGTGATCGGCATCCTTGCTTCGCGCCTGCGCGAACGTTTTCACCGCCCGACATTTGCATTTGCGTCCTCGGGCAACGGTGAACTCAAGGGTTCGGGGCGTTCGATCCCGGCGCTGCACCTGCGCGACGCGCTGGATCTGGTATCCAAACGCCATCCGGAATTGATCGTTCGTTTCGGCGGCCATGCCGCTGCCGCCGGTCTGACGCTGCATGAAAACGGCTTCAAACCCTTCTGCGCAGCCTTCGAGGCCGTGGCCACCGAACTGCTGACGCCCGCCGACCTCGAACGTGAATGGGTCACCGACGGCTCGCTGCCACCGGAAGAGATGACGCTGGCCAATGCGACGACATTGGCGGATTCAGTATGGGGCCAGGGTTTTCCCGAACCGCGGTTTTACGACCATTTCGAAGTCGTCGCGCAGCGCATCGTCGGCGAGCGCCACCTGAAACTGCGTTTGCGCCGCGAAGCAAGTCCCCTTGGGGGGCGCCGGGGCAAGCAACAGCTTGATGCCATGTTATTCGGCCATGCCGACCCGCTCCCTGAGACCATTGCCGCAACCTACCGGCTGTCGGCAAACCATTACAATGGCGCGGTGACGCTGCAGCTGCTGCTGGAACACTGGCAAGCTGCATAAGTTATAAAAATCAATAAAAAAAACCGCAGCGGAGAGGAGAAGCATGGCCACATATAAAAACAGCGGAATGTTGTTGCTGGCACTTTTGCCGATCATGCCGCTGGTTTTTGCGCTGCAGGCTCCGCAGGCTCTCGCCGGCGACGCCGTGTTGTACGAAAAAGCCTCGGCTTACGGCACCGTCGTGATCACCGACGAAGGCAACAACATGCGTGCGCTGCGTTTCGGCCGCGACGGCGTACGCCAGAGCCTGGTCAAACTCGACGATCCGGAATACCTCGGACTCGGTTATACCCCCGTCGCGCTGACTGGACTCGCACTGTGCAATGAACAGGCGCGCCGCTTCCTGGTCATCGGCCTTGGCGGCGGCACCCTGCCCGCCTTCCTGCGGACACATTACCCCGATGCCGAAATCGATGCGGTCGACATCAATCCCGAAGTCGCGTTCGCGGCAAAAAACCATCTCGGTTTTCGCGAAGATGAGCGCATGCGCATCCACATCGCCGACGGACGCAAATTCATCGAAACAGTGCGGCAGCCGTATGACGCGATTTTCCTCGATGCTTTCGGCGCCGATGCCGTGCCGGCGCACCTGACCACAAGGGAGTTCCTGAGCGCGGTGCGCCGCGCCGTGCGCAGCGATGGCGTCGTGATCGGCAACATCTGGTTTACCGCCACCAGCCCGCCCTACGATTCGATGGTGCGGACTTACCGGGAAACCTTCGGCGAGCTCCATGTACTGCGCGTCGCCGGCACGCACAACCGGATACTCTATGCCCTGCCGCGCAGCCAGCCACTGGCACGATCCGATCTCGCCAGCATGGCGCGCAAGCTCGCGATCGCCAAAAACTTCCGCTTCAGCCCGGGCCCGCTGGTCGAGCGCGGCCTGCTGTCCGCCGACCTCGCCGCATTCGGCGGCAAGGTGCTGACGGATGCCAATGTCGGCCAGTGACTGCTGATTGGAAATTGCATGGATAATGACAAAAACATGCCTCTGCTTAGTTGGCAAAATAGGCTGTCATGTTTTTGGAAAAAATCAATAAAATCCTCTGCTCCTTTGTTGCCATCACGAAAGCGACCATGAAACACGATCTCCTTCTCACCGCCAAAGGCCATCAGGGCACCCAGAAACGCATGGAACAGGAATTCGCGCTGATCAAATTGTGGGAAGCGCCCGACCGTGCCGCCGCGCTCAGGGATGCCGCCCCCAGAATCCGGGCGCTGGCGCATACCGGGCACTCGAAAGTCGATGCGGCACTGATGGATGCCTTGCCCAAACTGGAAATCATCGCCAACTTCGGCGTCGGCGTGGACCAGATCGACCTCGACGCGGCGAAACAGCGCGGCATCATCGTCACCAACACCGCGAATGTGCTCAATGCCTGTGTCGCCGACTGCGCGATGGCGCTGGTGCTGAACACGCTGCGCAAGTTTCCGCAGGCGGACAAGTATCTGCGTGCGGGCCTGTGGAAAACCCAGGGCACTTACCAGCTGACCACCTCGCTCGGCGGAAAAACGCTGGGCATACTCGGGCTGGGCCGCATCGGCGAGGAAATCGCCAAACGCGGGCAGGCCTTCGGCATGAACATCCGTTATCACAACCGCAACAAAAAGGATGTTCCGTACGCCTACGATCCCGATGTGGTGACCCTCGCCAAAAATTCCGATGTGCTGCTGGTGATCACCCCCGGCGGCGCCGACACCGACAAACTGGTCGATGCCAAGGTGCTGGATGCGCTGGGCCCGCAGGGTTACCTGGTCAATGTCGCGCGTGGCTCGGTGGTCGACCAGCCGGTGTTATTGCAATATCTTCAGCAGAAAAAAATCGCCGGCGCCGGACTCGATGTGTATTACGACGAACCCAATGTGCCGCCGGCGTTTTTCGAACTCGACAACGCGGTGCTGCTGCCGCACATGGCCAGCGCCACCACCGAAACCCGTATGGCGATGGGCAATCTGCAGATCGAAAACATCCTGCTGCACCTCTCCGGCAAAGCGGTGAAAACACCGGTGGTTTGATATGGTGTTATGGATAAAACATCATAAGTATTTGTTTTTATTGATAATTTTATCAATGCGCCGCAGTACACCCACCCGCCACTGAACATCGACACGGCCTGCCGCACTACGCGCAGGCCGCTGCCTGCGCGGTCATGACGGCACGGCGCACAGCGCCCTGACGCGAGGACGCCCCCTCCCTGCTACTGTAAAATTCGCCTTTTTCGCGGAAACTCCATGGAAGCCGAACGCATCAACGCCATCGCCAATCGCCTGCACGACCTTGAAGAACGCGCGGGGGCGTTGCGGAGGTATCTTTGACTACGATGCAAAAACCCGCCGTCTCGAAGAACTGATCAAACTCAGCGAAGATCCCGCGCTGTGGAATGACGCCGCGCGCGCGCAGGAAGTCGGCCGCGAACGCAAGATACTGGAAGGCATCGTCGTCACGCTGAAAGATCTTGATCGTGACATGCGCGACACGCTGGAGCTGTTCGAGATGGCCCGCGGCGAACAGGACGACAACACCCTCATCGCCGTCGAGCAGGACACCGCCAAACTGGGCGGCATCGTGGAGGACATGGAGTTCCGCCGCATGTTCGCCAATCCGATGGACCCCAGCAACTGCTTTCTCGACATCCAGTCCGGTTCCGGCGGCACCGAAGCACAGGACTGGGCCTCCATCCTCGAACGCATGTATTTGCGTTATTGCGAGACCAAAAAATTCCGTGTCGAGGTGCTGGAAGAATCCGCCGGCGACGTCGCCGGCATCAAAAGCGCATCGCTGAAAATCACCGGCGACTACGCCTTCGGCCACCTGCGCACCGAATCCGGCGTACACCGCCTGGTGCGCAAATCACCGTTTGACTCGAACAACCGCCGCCACACCTCCTTCGCCAGCGTGTTTGTCTACCCAGAAGTCGATGACTCCATCGAAATCGACATCAATCCGGCGGATCTCCGCATCGACACCTACCGCGCCTCCGGCGCCGGCGGCCAGCACATCAACAAGACCGACTCGGCGGTGCGCATCACGCATATCCCCTCGGGTATCGTCGTGCAATGCCAGAGCGACCGTTCACAGCACCGCAACCGCGCCGAAGCCAATGCGATGCTGAAGTCCAAGCTCTACGAACTCGAACTGCGCAAAAGAAACGAACAGAAACAGGCGCTCGAAGACTCCAAGACCGACATCGGCTGGGGCCACCAGATCCGCTCCTACGTGCTCGACCAGTCGCGCATCAAGGATCTGCGCACCAACGTCGAAATCGGCAATACCCAGGGCGTGCTCGACGGCGACCTCGACCCTTTCATCACCGCCAGCCTCAAATCCGGCCTCTAGGACTTCTCATGGAAAACCCGAATACCACCCCGCCCGTCGATACCAACCACATCATCGAGGAACGGCGCGCCAAGCTGGCCCAATTGCGCAAGGAAGGCGTCGCCTTCCCCAATGATTTCGTCCGCGCCCACCTCGCCGAAGTGCTGGCGGCGGAGCACGAGGACAAGGATCCCAAGGTGCTGGTCGAACAGGCTGTCGCAGTCAGTGTTGCCGGTCGCATCATGCTGAAACGGGTCATGGGCAAGGCTGCCTTTGCCACCATCCAGGACATGAGCGGCCGCATCCAGCTTTATGTGTCCATCGACGACACCGGCCCCCATGCGCTCGACGAATTCAAACACTACGACACCGGCGATATCGTCGGCGCCCAGGGCACATTGTTCAAAACACAAAAAGGCGAACTGACGGTACGCGTCAGCACCATCCGCCTGCTGACCAAGTCGCTGCGTCCGCTGCCGGAAAAATTCCACGGCCTGACCGACCAGGAACAGAAATACCGCCAGCGTTACGTCGACCTGATCATGAACGAGGACACACGGCTGGTGTTCGTGCAGCGCGCGCGCATCATCCAGGCCATCCGCAAACTGCTGATCGACCGGCGTTATTACGAAGCTGAAACCCCGATGATGCAGCCCATCCCCGGCGGCGCCTCGGCCCGCCCCTTCGTCACCCATCACAACGCGCTCGACCTGCAGCTCTATCTGCGCATCGCCCCGGAGCTGTACCTGAAACGGCTGGTGGTCGGCGGCTTCGAAAAAGTCTTCGAGATCAACCGCAATTTCCGCAACGAAGGCATGTCGACCCGGCACAACCCGGAATTCACCATGCTCGAGTTCTACGCGGCTTACGTCACCCACTCCTTCCTGATGGATTTCATCGAGAAGATCCTGCGCACTGCTGCGCAGGCCGCCTGCGGCACTGAACAGATCACCTATCAGGGGCGCCCGCTCGACCTGTCCAAACCTTTCGCTCGACTGACCATCGCCGGCGCCATCAAAAAATACCGGCCGGAGATCGGTGACGACGTACTCACCGACCGCACACGCATAGTCGCCAAGCTGATGGAACTGAAAATCCCGTTCCGCGAAAAAGACGGCCTTGGCGGCCTGCAACTGACGCTGTTCGAAAACACCGTCGAAGCCGAACTGTGGGACCCGACCTATATCGTCGATTACCCGGCCGAAGTCTCGCCACTGGCGCGACGCAGCGACCAGAACCCGGAACTGACGGAGCGTTTCGAGCTCTACATCTGCGGTCGCGAAATCGCCAACGGCTTCTCGGAACTGAACGACCCGGAAGACCAGGCCGAACGGTTCATGGAACAGGTCCGGCAGAAGGACGCCGGCGACCACGAAGCCATGCATTACGACGCCGATTACATCCGCGCGCTGGAATACGGCCTGCCGCCCTGCGGCGGCGCCGGCATCGGCATCGACCGCGTGGTGATGATGCTGACCGACAGTCCGTCGATTCGTGACGTGATCCTGTTCCCGCAAATGCGGCCGGAATAAGCCAGATATAACCCTGCCATCAATGCCACCACCGTTCGCCCTGAGCCTGTCGAAGGGCGTTATTCGGGACAATACATGGGATTCTGGGTCTACATGCTCAAATGTGCTGACGATTCTTACTATGTCGGGCATACCGAGGATCTGGAAATCCGCATCGGCAAACATTCCCGTCGTGAAATCCCCGGATATACATCGTCACGGCTTCCAGTCAGCTTGATATTTTCGCAAGAACATCCAACACGCGAAGAGGCGCTCACCGCTGAGCGCCAGATCAAAGGCTGGAGCCGCAAAAAGAAAGAAGCGCTGGCCCGTGGAGACTGGGACGAAGTCTCCAGACTTGCCCGAAGCCGAAACAGCGATGGTGGCATACGCCCTTCGATAAACTCAGGGCGAACGGTGAGAGAGAAAAAATGAATCAACCGCTCTGGCAACCGGACGCGCAGCAGGTCGCGGCGGCCAACATCACGGCGTTCATCCATCACATCGAAACATCCGGCGGGCCACGGCTGGCGGACTATGCCGCACTGTATCAATGGTCGGTTGAACACCCCGCCGATTTCTGGACGGCAGTTTGGGATTACTGCGATATCAAAGCCGAACACCGCGGTGCAAGGGTACTGGAACATGCGGACCGGATGCCGGGTGCTCGCTGGTTTCCGGATGCGAAGCTCAACTACGCAGAAAACCTGCTGCGCGCTGCGAAGCAAGTCCCCTTGGGGGGCGCCGCGCGCTGCGAAGCAAGTCCTCTTGGGGGAAAGCAAGTCCCCTTGGGGGAGAAAGATGCTGATACCGCGATAGTCTTCTGGGGCGAAAACCAGATCAAAAGCAAAATAAGCTTCAGCGAGTTACACGACGAAGTCTCGCGGCTCGCCCAGGCCCTGCGCGCCGCCGGCATCAAACCGGGGGACCGTGTCGCCGCCTACATGCCCAACCTGCCCGGCACCGTGATCGCCATGCTCGCTGCGACCAGCATCGGCGCGGTGTGGTCATCCTGCTCCCCGGATTTCGGCGTGCAGGGTGTGGTTGACCGTTTCGGCCAGATCGGGCCGCGCATCCTCATTGCGGCAGACGGCTATTTCTACAACCGCCACACCATCGACAATCTGCCGCGGCTGCGTGAAATCATGGCGCAACTGCCGAGCGTCGAAAAACTGCTGATCGTGCCCTATGCCTCGGGCACGCCGGACCTCAAAGGCCTGCCGCGCGCCATCAACGTCCATGATTTCATGGCGCCGTTCAAACCCGGCCCCATCGATTTCAAACAACTGCCCTTCGACCACCCGCTGTTCATCATGTTTTCCTCGGGCACCACCGGCGTTCCCAAGTGCATCGTCCACGGCGCCGGCGGCACGTTGTTGCAGCACCTGAAGGAACATGTGTTGCATGCCGACATCAAACGCGGGGACAGGGTGTTTTATTTCACCACCTGCGGCTGGATGATGTGGAACTGGCTGGTTTCCGGGCTGGCCGCCGGCGCGACACTGCTGCTCTATGACGGCTCCCCCTTCATCAGCAAGGGCGCGGTGCTGTGGGATTACGCCACGCAGGAAAAAATGACGGTGTTCGGCACCTCGGCCAAATACATCGACGCCCTGGCCAAACTCGGACTCGCGCCGCGCGAGACCCACGACCTGTCAGCACTGCGCGCGATGCTGTCGACCGGTTCGCCGCTGGCGCCGGAAAGTTTTGATTACGTCTATCGCAATATCAAATCCAGGCTGCAGCTGGCGTCGATTTCCGGCGGCACCGACATCATTTCCTGCTTTGCGCTGGGCTGCCCCGTGCTGCCGGTATGGCGCGGCGAACTGCAATGCCGCGGCCTGGGCATGAAAGTTGAAGTGTGGAATGACGAGGGCAAACCGGTGCGTGGCGAAAAAGGCGAACTGGTGTGCACCGCCCCCTTCCCCTCGATGCCAATCGGATTCTGGAACGACGACGATGGCGCCAAATACCGGGCGGCTTATTTCGAACGTTACCCCGGCATCTGGCACCACGGCGATTACGTCGAACTGACTGCGCACGACGGGCTGATGATTTTCGGCCGCTCCGATGCGGTGTTGAATCCCGGGGGCGTGCGCATCGGCACCGCTGAAATCTATCGCCAGGTCGAACAACTGGATGAAGTTGTCGAAAGCCTGGCCATCGGCCAGGACTGGCCGCCGCAGCAACCGAATGATGTACGCGTCGTGCTGTTCGTGCGCCTGCGCGACGGCCTGACGCTGAATGCCGCGCTGACCGATCGCATCAAAAAACAGATCCGCGACAACACCACGCCGCGCCACGTGCCGGCGCAGGTGGTGCAGGTCGCCGACATCCCGCGCACCAAGAGCGGCAAGATCGTCGAACTCGCCGTGCGCAACATCGTGCACGGCCAGCCGGTGAAAAATATCGAAGCACTGGCCAACCCGGAAGCGCTCGAACAATTCCGCGACCGCCCGGAATTACGGAACTGATATAACGCGACTGATATTACCCAACTGAGATTACGCAACCGGGATTGCACGCCTGATGCCGGTGCACGATGTAACGCTTTGTAACGATGTGATTTAGTTCACACGCTAAGCGTTGAAACCGCATTAGGATGATGATGTTCCACTGAACCACAAAAGGAGAACATCATGTCGGAACCCAGCAAAATCAATCCACTCGTCGCCATTGCCGCCGTCTCAGTGACTGTATTCAGTCTGGTCGGCGTCGGCATCATGACCGGGCTCGTCCCGAGCTCGTTTTCCAAAAACAGTGAAACGGCGCTGCAGGCCGAATCCGCAAAAACCGCCACGAACCCGGCACCCGTCCCTCAACCTGCATCCGCGCCATCCAAACCGAAGGTGGCCAAACAAACGGATACCGGCAAACCGGCGCAGGTCGCCACCCAGGCGCCAGCAACAGCGGCTGAAAAGCCAAAGGCTGCGCCGCTATGCGCCAACTGTGGGGTGGTGGCCAGTGTGAACACCATCACACAAAAAGGCGAAGGCAGCGGGCTCGGCGCAGTCGCAGGCGGCGTGTTGGGCGGCGTACTGGGTAACCAGGTCGGCGGCGGCACGGGCAAAAAGATCGCCACCGTGGCCGGTGCGGCAGGCGGCGCCTATGCCGGCCACCAGGTCGAGAAAAACATGAAATCGACCACGAGTTATGAAGTTATCGTGAACATGGACGACGGCAGTACCCGCCGCTTCTCATACGACTCCCAGCCTGCATTTCAGGCCGGCAGCAAGGTGCGCATCGTCAATGGCAATCTCACCGCCGGCTAGGCCGGTGCCGCATAACCATCAAAGCGCCCCAATCGGGGCGCTTTTTTTATTTCAGCTGAATTCTCCATACCGTCAGTATTTTTGAGTAAATCAACAAGCAATTGATTTTATTTAACAATTTTATGGCTGTTGCAAATATACCCCACTGGGGTATATGCTGCGGCCATGAATACCATCACTGACCCAAACCACAAACCGGCCGTCATCGACCTGCCAATCACCGGCATGACCTGCGCCGCCTGTGCCGCGCGCATCGAAAAAACACTGAACCGCCTGCCCGATGTGAAGGCCGCGGTGAACTTCGCCACCGAAAAAGCCCATGTCGAATATCCGGCAGGAAGCCTCGTCCCCGCCGATCTGATCGCCGCCATTCGCAAGGCCGGTTACGACGCGCAAATGCCGGCGTCCGGCGACGATGCCACGCGCAAGGCCGAACGCCTCGCCGCCTACCAACGCGACCTGCGGCTGTTCACCATTTCCGCGATGCTGACACTGCCCTTCCTTGCGTTGATGCTGTACATGCTCACCGGCGCTCACCACGCCAGTTGGCTGCCACCGCTGGCGCAGCTGCTGATCGCCACCCCCGTCCAGTTCTGGATTGGCGGCCGGTTTTATATCGGTGCCTTTCATGCACTGCGCGGCGGCGGCGCCAATATGGATGTGCTGATCGCGCTGGGCACCAGTGTTGCTTATTTCTACAGCGCCGCCGTCGTGCTGCTCGGACTCGATGGCCATCTCTACTTCGAAGCCGCGGTCAGCATCATCACGCTGGTGTTCCTCGGCAAGCTGCTGGAATCCCGCGCCCGCGCCCGCGCTTCCTCGGCGATCGAGGAACTGATCCGCTTACAGCCCAAAACCGCGCGTATCGAACGCAATGGCGGGATCGTCGAAATTCCGGTGGCCAACATCCGTGTCGATGACGTGTTTGTGGTGCGACCGGGCGAAGCCGTGCCTGTTGATGGCAAGGTCATTGACGGCAGTTCCAGCGTCGATGAGGCCATGCTCACCGGCGAAAGCCTGCCTGTCGCCAAAACGGCAGGCAGTCCGGTGTACGCCGCAACCCTCAACGCCCAGGGCCTGCTGCGCTGCCGCGCCACCGGGGTCGGCGCCGACACCGCTCTCGCCGGTATCATCCGCCTGGTCGAGGAAGCCCAGGGCTCCAAGGCGCCGATCCAGAGACTGGCCGATACCATTTCCGGAGTATTTGTACCGGTGGTCATTGCACTGGCCGTGCTGACTTTTGCCGGCTGGTGGTGGTACTCCGGCGCGTGGGCGGACGCCCTCGTGCCCGCGGTGGCCGTGCTGGTCATTGCCTGTCCCTGCGCGCTGGGCCTCGCCACACCGACCGCGATCATGGTCGGCAGCGGCGCCGGCGCGCGCGCCGGCGTGCTGATCAAAAATGCCGAAGCCCTGGAACACGCCGGTCACATCGATACGCTGGTCCTCGACAAGACCGGTACGCTGACCCAGGGCAAACCCGCGGTCACTGACATTGTCGCCGGCGAAGGCAGCACTGAAAACGATGTATTGCGCATTGCCGCCGCACTGGAAGCCGGTTCAGAACATCCGCTGGCGCGTGCCATCCTCAACCGCGCCCGCGACCGCGGCATCACAGCGCCGGCAGTGCAGGATTTCTCGGCTGTCACCGGTAAAGGCGTGCACGCCCTGCTCGACGGCGCGGCCGCCCTGCTCGGCTCACCACGGCTGCTGGCCGACGCCGGACTGCCTTTGGATGCGCAAACTGTTACGCGGCTGCAGGATCAGGGCAAAACCGTGATCGGTGTCGCCCACAATCACCGTGTCCTCGGACTGATCGCCATCGCCGATCCGCTGCGGCCGACTTCAGCCGCAGCGGTTGCGGCACTGCAGGCACTCGGCATCGAAGTGATCATGCTCACCGGCGACAACCAGCGCACGGCGGAACACATTGCCCGCGAGGTCGGCATTGCCACATTCGCGGCAGAGATGCTGCCGCAGGACAAGGCACAGCGCATCGCCGCGCTGAAAGCGGAAGGTCATGTGGTGGGCATGATCGGCGACGGCGTCAACGACGCACCGGCACTGGCTGCGGCACAAGTCAGCCTCGCCATCGGCGCCGGTTCCGACGTGGCCATCCATGCCGCCGACGTGACGCTGATGCGCAGCGATCTGATGAGCGCGGTGGATGCGGTCAGCCTGTCACGCGCGACTTTTCGCAAAATAAAGCAGAACCTGTTTTTTGCCTTTTTTTACAACGTATTGGGCATACCGCTGGCCGCGATGGGTTTGCTCAATCCGGTAATTGCCGGGGCGGCAATGGCGATGAGTTCAGTATCGGTCGTCAGCAACTCGCTGCTGCTCAAACGCTGGAAACCTTCAAAGGCGGTGACTAAGTGATAAGTAATTAAGAACTCGCCAATCACCTAATCACCTAATTACCTAATCACCCGATGAAAAAGGAAAACACATGGAAACCACCATCGTCCCCATCAAAGGCATGACCTGCATGGGCTGCGTGTCCAGCGTAAAACGCGTACTAAGCGGCATGGCCGGCATCACGCAAGCCGAAGTCTCGCTGGAAAAAGCGCAGGCCGCGGTAACCTATGACCCCGGCAAAACCAGCCTGCAGGCGATCAAGACCGCAATCACGGATGCCGGTTATGACGTCGCCTGAACCCAAACGCGCCGCAGCCCGCGTCGACTGTCATGACCCGCAAGTCGTACAGCCACACAAACAAACGCTGCTGAAACGGCTGAATCGCGTCGAGGGCCAGGTGCGCGGCGTCGCGCAGATGATCCAGGACGACCGTTATTGTGTCGACGTGTTGACCCAGGTCGCGGCGATCCAGTCGGCACTGGACGCAGTGGCGCTGCAACTGCTGGAGGATCACACCCGGGGTTGCGTCGCCGATGCGGTCAGGGCTGACCGCGGCAGCAAGGGTAATGGAGGTAATGGAGACAGGGCCATCACGGAACTGATGGCCGTGGTCAAACGTTTTGCGCGTTAGGCGCTGTTAAAACACCCCTGCTACCAGTTCCAGGGTTGCCACCAGGGGGCATTATTTTTCGGACCACCCTTCAGGTAAACACTGTCCGGGAAATTTTTGAGCATGACGCGCTCGGCGTCATTGCGCAGAGTCGTCATGCCCAGTGCGTCATACGCCTGGACCATGATCACCAGCCCTTCCTCATTGGCCGGCGCGCCCGGATAGGTCTTCAGCGCGTACTGCGCCCGGTTCGCAGCGGCAACATAGGCCTTGCGCTTGATGTAATAACGCGCCACATGGATTTCGTGTGATGCCAGCGCGTTGACCAGGTAATTCATGCGCTGGATCGCGTCAGGAGCATATTTGCTGTCGGGAAACCGCGTGACCAGGTCCTTGAACGAAATAAAGGCCTCTGCCGCAGCCTTGGGATCACGCTCGGACAAGTCCTGCCCGCTGAAAAACCCCATGATGCCGAGGTCGTCGTTGAAATTGATCAGTCCCTTCAGGAAATACATGTAATCGGCGCTGGGATGGTTCGGATTCTGCTTGACGAAACGGTCGATGGTCGCCAGCGCCGAAGCCGGATCCTCGTTTTTCCAGTGGGCGTAGGCCACTTCGATCTGCGCCTGCTGGGCGAAGCGCCCGAAGGGATAACGCGACTCGATGCGCTCATAATGTTTGATCGCATTTTCCCAGTTGCGGTCGGCGAGTTCCTGGCGGGCTTCAGCGTACAGTTTCTGCACCGACCAGCCGCGGGTCTCGTCGACTTCCTTGCCGCTGAAAATGCCGCAGCCGCCCAATAACAAGCCGACGGCGACGGCTGTGAATACCGTTAAAATGCTGCGCATCAATGAACGCTGATTTTCCATCCGAAAATTATACCCAAAACGGGGACCCTCCGGCTCCGTATCATCTAACGGTGCCGGAGACCTGCGCCGGTTTGCGCCTGGATCAGGCACTGGCGCAGCTATTGCCGCATTATTCCCGCGCCCGCCTGACCGCCTGGGTGCGCGAAGGCCGCGTCACCGTGGACGGCAAGGCGCTGGCGCCCCGTGACAAACTCCATGGCGGTGAGCAGGTGGCCGTGCAACCGGCGCTGTCGCCCGAAGAAACGGCGTTCCGGCCTGAAACCATACCGCTGGATGTGATGTACGAAGATGACACGCTGATGGTCATCAACAAACCACCGGGCCTGGTGGTGCACCCGGGAAGCGGCAACTGGCAGGGCACCTTGTTGAACGCGCTACTTGCCCACGCCCCGCAACTCGCCACCGTGCCGCGCGCCGGCATCGTACACCGCCTCGACAAGGACACCAGCGGACTGCTGGTGATCGCCAAAACGCTGACCGCACAAACCGACCTGGTGCGCCAGTTGCAGGCGCGCACCGTAACCCGCGAATACCGCGCCGTCGCCCACGGCAAGGTCGCCCGCGACGGCAAGATCGAGGGCGCCATCGGCCGCGACCCGCGCAGCCGCATCCGCATGGCCGTGGTGCACTCCGGCAAACCGGCAGTCACCCATTACAAGGTGCTGGAAAAACTGGCGCGCGCCAGCGTCCTCGCCTGTCGCCTCGAAACCGGGCGCACCCATCAGATCCGCGTACACCTGCAGAAACTCGGCCACCCGATCTGGGGCGACCCGGTCTACGGACCGCGCAATCCGCCCGCAAAACCGCAACTGCCGCGCCAGGCACTGCATGCCGAAAAACTGGCGCTGACCCACCCGCAAAGCGGGGAAACCATGCAATGGCATGCGCCGCTGCCGGAAGACATGCAGCAACTGATCGCAGCCCTGCGCGACGAATGAATACCCCTCACCCGCAATGGATCGTTCCCGACTGGCCGGCGCCGGCACGGGTGCGGGCACTGGTCACCACGCGCGCCGGCGGCACCAGCAGCGGACCGTACGCCGGCATGAATCTCGGACGGCGCACTGCGGATGATCCCGCCGCGGTCGAGGCCAACCATGCGCAACTGAACCGGTTGCTGCCCGAACCGCCGCGCTGGCTGGCGCAAGTGCACGGCAGTACTGTCGTCGATGCTGACATGATGAACAGTACAAACATTGAAGTACCGCAAGCCGACGCCAGTGTCGCGCGCCGCCCCGGCACGGTGTGCGCGATCCTCGTTGCCGACTGCCTGCCCGTGTTATTCACCGACCGCAGCGGCAGCTGCATCGCCGCCGCCCATGCCGGCTGGCGCGGCCTCGCCGGCGGCGTACTCGCCAACACCATTTCGCGCATGCCGGCAAAACCCGCCGAGCTGATGGCCTGGATCGGCCCCGGCATCGGACCGACGGCCTTCGAAGTCGGCGATGACGTGTTGCAGGCTTTCTGCGCCGATGCACCGGAGCGTAAATCAGCGTTCAAACCCTTGCCTGTTGCCGGCAAATGGCTGTGCGACCTGCCGGCACTGGCGCGCGATGCCCTGCACCGCGCCGGCGTGACAGCAGTTTATGGCGGCGACCTCTGCACTTATACCGATAGCGAACGCTTTTATTCCCATCGCCGCAACCCGGTCACCGGACGCATGGCGGCACTGGTTTGGATCCAGCGATGAGTGATGAGCGCGGAGCGAACCCCTCCGCCGGTTTTGACGTTTCGCTCATCATTCATCACTCCTCACTCATCACTTGGTTATAATCCCGCCTCGCGACGCATCCTGCACAGCGCCTAAAAGCGAATCTCCTTGACCACCCTCTCCTGGATCATCCTCGCCACCCTCGCCGGCGGCATACTATCCGCCGTCACCGCCGGCCTGTTCGCGATCAAGGCCAAAGCCTCGCAAGTGCCGATGCTGGTCAGTTACGCGGTCGGCGCGCTGCTCGGCGCCGCCTTCATCGAAGTGCTGCCGCACGCCTTCGAACGCAGCGACAGCCTGCAGGCCACCGCGGCCACCGTGCTGTTCGGCATCCTGGGATTCTTCATTCTTGAAAAACTGGTGCTGTGGCGGCACTGCCATGTCGAGGAATGCGAAGCCCACGATCCGCATCTCCCGTCGCCACCGAATACTGACCATAACGCGCACGGTCACCAGCACAATGACCACGGTCGCAGCGGGCTGATGATCCTGGTCGGCGACACCTTCCATAATTTTGTCGACGGCGTGCTGATCGCCGCCGCCTTCATGGCCGACATCCAGCTCGGCATCGTTACCGCCATCGCGATAATCGCCCACGAAGTGCCGCAGGAAGTCGGCGACTTCCTGATCTTGTTGCACTCCGGTTACAGCAAACAGAAAGCGATGCTGCTGAACGTGATCGCCAGCGCGGCGATGGTCATCGGCGGCGTGCTTGCCTATTTCACTTTGCAACTGGCCGAAGCACTGGTCACGCCATTGCTGGCGCTGGCCGCGGCGAGCATGCTTTATGTCGCCGTCGCCGACCTGATTCCCGGCCTGCACCGCCGTCCCGAACTGGCGGCCACCGCGCAGCAGGTGCTGCTGATCGGGCTGGGCATCGCCACCATCTGGCTGGTCGGCGAGTGGGCGCACGGCGGGCACTGAACACAATCCAAAAATAGCAGCGCAAGCGCGTCGGCTTGCGCGAACCGGTATGTTATTGTTGTCCTGACTTCATTGTCCTGACTTCGTTGTCATGGCGCCATTGCCATAATCATGTCATTCCGCTATCGCATGCTGCTGACTGCCCATGACTGAATCCACGTCCAAACCCGCATCCGAAGTGCCGAACCCTGCCGCAGCGTTTGCCGAACTGAACCGCATGTTGTTTGCCGGCGCCGCCGGCAAACTTGATGCCGGGAAAACCATGCCCGACATGGGGCAAATGATGCAACTGCTTGCCGCCGGCATGGCGCAGGACAGTGAACGCTGGCTGGAACTGAACAAGCGTTATTACCACGAACACCTGACACTGTGGCAGGCTTGCGCCAATTCCTCCGCGGACGGCGCCGCTGCTTCCGCCACACTGTCGCCACCCAATGACCGCCGTTTCCGTGCCCCGGAATGGCGCGAACCCTATTACAACTATCTCGCCCAGTCCTATCTGCTGTCGGCGCGCTGGCTGGAGGAAATGACCGCCGCCGCCAAGCTTGAAGCCCATGCCAAACACAAGCTGGAGTTCTATACGCGGCAGATGATCGACGCGCTGTCGCCGGCCAATTACCCCTGGACCAATCCAGAGGCAATCAAACTGGCCGCCGAAACCGAGGGTGAAAGCCTCAACCAGGGTCTGAAAAACCTCGCTGCCGACATCGACCGCGGCCTGGTGTCGATGACCGACGAAACCGCCTTCGAAGTCGGCCGCAACCTGGCGATCACGCCGGGTGCGGTGGTCTACGAAAACGACTTCATGCAATTGCTGCAGTACGCCCCGCTGACCACCGAAGTACATGAACGGCCGCTGGTGATGGTACCGCCGTGCATCAACAAGTACTACATCCTCGACCTGCAGCCCGACAATTCCTATGTCCGCCACGCAGTCGCCGCAGGCCACACGGTATTCATGGTGTCCTGGCGCAACATGCCGGCGGAAATGGGTCATGCCAGTTGGGACGACTACCTCGAGCACGGCGTGATGCGCGCCCTCTCCGTGGCACAGGACATCAGCGGCGCGCCGCAGGTCAACGCACTGGGGTTCTGCGTCGGCGGCACACTGCTCGCCTGCGCGCTGGCGGTGCTGCGGGGGCGCGGCGAGGATCCAGTGGCGAGCGCCACCTTCCTCACCACCATGCTCGATTTCAGCGACACCGGCGAACTGAGCGTGTTCATCGACGAGCCCTACGTGGCGGCGCGCGAAACCGAGTTCGCCCAGGGCGGCGTGCTGAAAGGACGCGAACTGGCGCTGACCTTCGCCAGCCTGCGCGCCAATGACCTGATCTGGCCGTACGTGGTCAACAATTACCTGAAGGGTCGCACGCCCGAGCCGTTCGACCTGCTCTACTGGAACAGCGACAGCACCAACCTGCCCGGCACGATGTACAAATATTATGTGCGCCACACCTATCTCGAGAACAACCTCCGCATCCCCGGCAAACTGACCATGTGCGGTGTGCCGGTTGACTTGGCGAATGTCGACATGCCGGCCTACCTGCTGGCGGCGAGAGAGGACCATATCGTCCCCTGGCGCACCGCGTACGGTAGTGTTCCGCTATTGGGTGGCCCGCTGCAATTCGTGCTCGCGGCCAGCGGCCACATCGCCGGGGTGATCAATCCGGCGCTCCGCAACAAGCGTAATTACTGGATCAACGAGAGTTTGCCGCCGGAAGCCGAAACCTGGCTGGAGGGCGCGAAATCACAGCCCGGCAGCTGGTGGCCGCACTGGACCCGCTGGCTGGCGCAATACGCCGGCGCACAGGTCGCCGCGCCGACCGCACCCGGCAACGCCCGTTATCCGGCGATCGAAGCGGCCCCGGGCCGTTACGTCAAAGTAAAAAACCGGTAAACCTGCCGGGGACCGGATTCAGCGCCGCGGTTTGCTGTTAAATTACAGTCACAAGTTCAACCAAGGAGGTGATCATGTCACGAGTCGCAGTTGTCACTGGCGGTATGGGGGGCCTCGGCGAGGCCATCTGCATGAAACTCTCGAAAATGGGCTACCAGGTGGTCGCCACTTATTCACCCGGCAATACCAAGCATGCGGCCTGGGTGGCTGAAATGAAATTGCAGGGCCATGATTTCCGCGCCGTGTCGGTGGACGTCGCCGATTACGAATCCAGCAAAAAAGCCGTCGCGCAGATCACCAAAGACATCGGTCCGGTCGATGTGCTGGTCAACAACGCCGGCATCACCCGCGATACCACCTTCCGCAAAATGGAAAAAGAAGGCTGGGATGCGGTGATGAAAACCAACCTCGACAGCGTGTTCAACATGACCAAACCGGTGATCGACGGCATGGCCGAACGCGGCTGGGGACGGGTCATCAACGTGTCCTCGGTCAATGGCCAGAAAGGCGCTTTTGGCCAGACCAACTATTCCGCGGCCAAGGCCGGCATGCACGGCTTCACCAAGGCCGCCGCGCTGGAATACGCGCGCAAGGGTGTCACGGTGAACACGATCTCGCCGGGCTACATCGGCACCAAGATGGTGATGGCCATCCCGAAGGAAGTGCTGGACAGCAAAATCATTCCTCAGATTCCCATCGGCCGGCTGGGCAAACCCGAGGAAGTCGCGGGCCTGGTCGCCTATCTGTGTTCCGAGGAAGCCGCTTTCGTCACCGGCGCCAATATCGCCATCAACGGCGGTCAGCACATGCAATAGTTGCACCGCAAAAATGCAGCATTGCATTACTTTATAAGCTATTGATTTATATATGTATTTTTATAACTGCGGGTTGCGTTGCAGCATTTCGTATGAAATAATGCCTGACCACCACCCCAAAGGCACCCGATGAGCGCACAGGCCAGAACCATCAAGAAGTACCCGAACCGGCGTCTCTATGACACGGAGACCAGTAGCTACATCACGCTGGCCGATGTCAAAAAACTGGTGCTTGAAAATGTCGAGTTCAAGGTCGAGGACGCCAAGACCAAGGACGACCTGACGCGCAGCATTCTGCTGCAGATCATCCTCGAAGAAGAATCCGCCGGCGCGCCAATGTTCACCAGCGATTCGCTGTCACAGATCATCCGCTTCTACGGCAATGCCATGCAGGGCATGATGGGCGGCTACCTTGAAAAGAACATCGAAACCTTCATGCAGATCCAGAACAAATTGCAGGATCAGTCGCGTCAGGTGTATGGCCAGAACCCGATGCTCAACTCCGAAACCTGGAACGAGTTCGTCAAGATGCAGGCCCCCGCCATGCAGGGATTGATGGGCCGCTACCTGGAGCAGAGCGCACAAACTTTCCTCAACATGCAAAACCAGCTGACGGCGCAGACCCGCAATTTATGGGGCAACTTCCCCTTCCCCGGTTTCCCCGGTGCACCCGGCGAAACCAAAAAAGAAGACGGCGAAGAACCGAAGGCCTGAGGCTGCTGTTCGTAACCGCAGCACGCACCTCCAGAACGCGCCACTCTTACCGCTCCCCGCTGTGCCCACCACCCCTCCCCGCAAGGTCGGATTCGTTTCGCTCGGCTGCCCCAAGGCGACCGTCGACTCCGAACTGATCCTGACGCAATTGCGCGCCGAGGGTTATATCGTCGCGCCGAGTTACCAAGACGCTGACCTCGTGGTCGTCAACACCTGCGGCTTCATCGACGCCGCGGTCGAGGAATCGTTGGATGCCATCGGCGAGGCGCTCGCCGAAAACGGCCGCGTCATCGTCACCGGCTGCCTCGGCGCCAAGGGCGACATCGTGCGCGAGACCCACCCGAAAGTACTCGCCGTCACCGGGCCGCATGCCACCGCCGCGGTGATGGAAGCAGTGCATATCCACCTGCCGCAGCCGCACGACCCGCATATGGACCTGATCCCGCCGCAGGGCATCCGCCTGACGCCGCGGCATTACGCCTATCTGAAAATTTCCGAAGGCTGCAATCATCGCTGCACCTTCTGCATCATCCCGTCGATGCGCGGCGACCTGGTCAGCCGGCCGATCGGCGACGTGATGAAAGAGGCGGAAAACCTGGTCAATGCCGGCGTCAGGGAACTGCTGGTCATTTCACAGGACACCAGCGCCTACGGCGTCGACGTCAAATACCGCACCGGCTTCTGGAACGGGCGGCCGATCAAGACGCGCATGACCGAACTGACACAGGCGCTGGCCGGTCTCGGCGTGTGGGTGCGTCTGCATTACGTCTACCCCTATCCGCATGTCGATGAAGTCATCCCGCTGATGGCCGAAGGCAGGCTGCTGCCCTACCTCGACGTACCCTTTCAGCACGCCAGCCCGCGCATCCTCAAATTGATGAAACGCCCGGCCAATGCGGAGGGCACACTGCAGCGCATCCGCGACTGGCGCGCGATCTGCCCGGAGCTGACCATCCGCAGCACTTTCATCGCCGGCTTCCCCGGCGAGACCGAAGCCGAATTCGAATCACTGCTGGAGTTCCTCGAAGAAGCCCAGCTCGACCGTGTTGGATGTTTTGCCTATTCGCCGGTCGAGGGAGCAAAAGCCAATGCGCTGCCCGATCCTGTGCCGGCGGAAATTCGCGAAGAACGCCAGGCGCGATTCATGGCGGTGCAGAAAAAAATCAGCACGGCACGCCTGAAGAAAAAAGTCGGCCAGACCATCACCGTATTGGTCGATGAAGCCGGGCCCGACGGCGCCATCGCGCGCTCTGCCGCCGACGCACCGGAAATCGATGGTCGCGTGATCATCGGCAAGGGCACGAAGCTCAAGGTCGGTGAATTCGCGCGCGTCAAAATCACCAAATCCGACGCCCACGACCTGTGGGCCACCCCGTCCGGCCCGCGTGCGGTCGGGTAAAACCCCATGCTGCAGACCCTGCGGCAATGGGCCAAATTGCTCAAAGGTGATGTGCTCATGCTGTGGTTCGCCTACCGCCATCCGCAGACACCGCTGTACGCCAAAATTTTTACCGTGCTGGTGGTCGCTTATGCCTTCAGCCCGATCGACCTGATACCGGATTTTATTCCCGTCATCGGTCTGCTCGACGATGCCATCCTGCTGCCCATCGGCATCTGGCTCGCGGTAAAGATGGTGCCGGCCCCGGTCGTCGCCGAATGCCGGCTGCAGGCGCAGGCTTGGCTGGACGCGCGCAAGCCAAAACCGCAGAATTACTTCGTCGCCGCCATTTTTGTCGTGCTTTGGATACTGCTCGCATGGCTGCTGTGGCGCTGGCTCACCCAGTAATCAACACCCGCCCATGAGCGAACCGTCACCCAAAAAAACCCTGCGCCTGCGGCTGCGCGTACCGGGCAGCAGCATCGCCTACCGCGAACTGTCGATCGTCACGCTGATCGGCGCGCTGATCATCGGCGCAGCCTTCCTGATCGCCTACCGTTTCGTGCGACCCGCGCCGCCAAGCAGTTTTGTCATTTCCACCGGCAACGAGGCCGGCGCGTACCACCTGTTCGGCGAGCGTTACCTCGAACTGCTGGCCCGCGAAAAAATAGACGTCGAACTACGGCCATCCGCCGGCTCCATAGACAACCTGAACCGCCTCGCTGATCCCCGATCGGGTGTCGAAGTGGCCCTTGTCCAGGGTGGCGTCGCCACCCCCGAACAAACGGAGGGTCTGGTTTCGCTGGCAGCGCTGTATTACGAACCCCTGTGGATTTTCTACCGCGATGAAAATCCGCTGACCCTGCTCTCCCAGCTTTCCGGCAAACGCATCGCCGCCGGCCCCGAGGGCAGCGGCACGCGTGCGCTGGTCACCCACATCCTCCGCGCCGGCAACGCACTGAAGCCCGGGATGTCGCCGTCCGGACTCACTGGCAAGGCCGCAGCCGAAGCGCTGATCGCCGGCAGGCTCGATGCCGCGCTGTTTGTTGCCGCGCCAGATGCCACGGTGGTGCAGATGCTGCTGAAGACGCCGGGAATCCGCCTGATGAGCCTGTCGCACTCCGAGGCGCTGGCGCGGCGTTTCCACTACCTGTCGGCGATCACGCTGCCGCGCGGCATGATCGACCTCGGCGCCGATATCCCGTCAAGCAACGTACGCATGGTTGCCGCCACCACCCATCTCGTCGCGCGCGAGGATTTTCACCCGGCGCTGGTGTCGGTGCTGCTGCAGGCGGCGACCAGGGTGCACGGCGGCGCCGGCGTGTTCCGCAAGGCCGGGGAATTCCCGACCATCCGCGAAGGCGATTTCCCGGTCAGCGAAGACGCACAGCGCTTTTTCAAATCCGGCCCGCCGTTCCTGCAACGCTACATGCCGTTCTGGGTGGCCAACCTGATCGAACGCCTGCTGGTGCTGCTGGTGCCGCTGATCGCGGTGCTGATCCCGGTGATGCGCATCATGCCGGCAATGTACGACTGGCGGATCAAACGCAAGGTGTTCCGCTGGTACCGCGAACTGAAGGCCGTCGAAATCGCGGCGCGGAACAATCCCGACAAAGCCGACACCACGGCGCTGCTGACCCGCCTCGACGAAATCGAGGACGGCGTCGACGGCACCCAGGTACCGCTGACCTACTGGGATTATGTCTACACGCTGCGCGGCCACATCGACATGGTGCGCGCGCGGCTGCGTCGTGATCCGGCGGCAGCAGTTGCACCCTTGCCACCGCCTCCCGGCAATTAAACCGGCACCGGCTCCTGCGCAAAAAACGCGGTGACATCGGCCACATCCCGCGTCCGCGTCATCGGCGGCAGACTGCGCCAGATGCGTTTGCCGTAAGCCTTGGAAATCAGCCGCGGGTCACAGATCATCAGCACGCCGCGGTCGGTTTCATCGCGAATCAACCGGCCGGCGCCCTGCTTCAGTGAAATCACCGCGCGCGGAAGCTGGTATTCCATGAACGCATTGCGGCCCTCGGCATTGATCTTGGCGATACGCGCCGCCAGCACCGGATCATCGGGCGGCGCAAAAGGCAACTTGTCGATCATCACCACCGACAAGGCATCGCCGCGCACGTCCACCCCTTCCCAGAACGACTGGCTGCCGACCAGCACCGCGTTGCCGAGACTGCGGAAACGCTGCAGCAGTTCGGTGCGCGAACCCTCGCCCTGCACCAGCAGCGGGTAATCCCAGCCGCGTTTTTTGAATTCATCCTGCAGCAGACCATGCGCCTCGCGCATCGCGCGCAGGCTGGTGAAGAGCAGGAACGCCCGGCCGCGGCTGGCTTCGACCACCGGCAATGCCGCCTCGACCACGGCCGCGGTGTAGTCCGGCGTATTCGGATCGGGCAGATTCTGCGGCACGTACAACAATCCCTGCTTGGCGAAATCAAAGGGGCTGGCCCAGCTCGCGGTCTGTCCGGACTCAATGCCGAGTTCATTGACGTAATGTTTGAAATCGCCGTTCACCGACAAAGTCGCCGAGGTGAACACCCAGGCCTTGGCCTGCGCCTCGACCTGCTTGCGGAAAATTTCCGCAATCGACAGCGGCGTGGCATTGAACTGCACCGACTGGTGGAACACCTCCACCCAGCGCACCAGTTCGGCATCACTGTCCTCGCGCCAGCCGCTCAGTTGTCCGCGCAGGGCATCGGCACGCTCAAAACACTGCTGCAGGCCATCGCTGCGCGCGGCCTGGCTATGCAGCGTCTCGGCGAGCATGGTCAGCTTGTCGCAGGCATCCGCCAGCGCTTCGGTGATCTGCTTGCGCTGCTTCAGCGCGGTGGCCGGTATGCGTGTGCCGCTGTCGTCAAAAGCCAGGCGCAGATCGCGCGCTGCCTTTTCCAGCGCATTGGCGGCGACCGGCAGCGCCGGGAAATCCTTGGCGCTGGTCGCGGCCTCGATGCGCACATCACGCGCGAGGTCAAGCAGTTGCGTCGTCGACACCGACTGCCCGAAAAACAGGCTGGCGGTTTCCGGTAACTGGTGCGCTTCGTCAAAAATCACCGTGTTGCAGGCCGGCAGCAGTTCGGCAACACTTTCCTCACGCAGCATCACATCGGCAAAAAACAGATGGTGGTTGACCACCACCACATCGGCTTCCAGCGCCTGCTTGCGCGCCTTCATCACAAAACATTTGTCGTAATGCGTACACTGCGAACCCAGGCAGTTGTCGCGGGTGGAGGTCACCAGCGGCCAGACACCGGCGTTTTCCGGTACTTCGGTGCAATCGGCGCGATCCCCGGTCATGGTGATGCGCGCAAAACTTTCAATGCGCGCCAGGTGCATCACATCATCCCGCGTCGGCAGGCGGCCGTCGTCCTTGGCGCGCTCCAGATGGTGATGGCAGACGTAATTGGCGCGGCCTTTCAGCAGCGCCACGGTGACCGGCACTTTCAGCGCATCACGCACCGTCGGAATATCGCGCCCGAACAACTGGTCCTGCAGCGTCTTGGTACCGGTGGAAATGATCACCTTGCCGCCGGACAGCAGCGCCGGCACCAGATAGGCAAAGGTCTTGCCCGTGCCTGTCCCCGCCTCGGCAACCATAACCATTTGATTTTTAATGATTTTTTGTATTTCCTCGGCCATTTCCAATTGGAACGGCCGCGCCCGGAAGCCGGGGACTACCTGCGCCAATGCGCCGGTCAAGGAGAATACGGATGCGAGATCAGACACTGCGCGAGTTTATCAGGCCGCGCCATAAAGACGCAGGCTTGCCGGGCATGAATTCGCTCAGCGCAACTGCCCGCTCGAGAGCGTGTAAATCCGCCGCACCGACTCCAGCATGGTCTGCGCCTGCCGCATGCGTTGCTTTTCTTCGGGATGACGTGACAGGAAAGAAGGATCGTCAGCCCCCAGCTTGCGCAACAGGCTCAACATGGCTTCGGGCTGATATCCGGCCCGTGCGCCGAGGATGAAGCCGATGTAGTCGGCATCCAGTTCCTGTCTCTGGTATTCGTGGGCCATGCGCAGATTGGCCACGATGCTTTCATCGAGCTCGCGCTGGATGTCCCAGTATTCCCGATGCAGTCCGTTGGCGAGAAAAAAGCGCGCGGTTGTTGCGTACTCTCGCGTGTGCTCCGCCAGCACATGGGCCATTTCATGCGCGATCACAAAGGCCAGCTCGTCGTCCGTGGGCGCCAGCCCGGCGATGAACTCCTCGCCGAACAGCAGCCGGCCACCGGCCATGGCCGAGGCGCTTTCGCCGCAGTTGCGACAGCTGTGGATTTGCCAATGGATGGCGGACGATGCGGGTTGCTCGTATTCGGCGGCAGCACGCAAGCGATCGAGAATGCCGTGCAGGCGCTCGAGCAGATCCCGGTCGGTATCGAGTTTGCCTTCGGCTTCGAGGAGGCTCAGTCGCCGGGCGTAGGCCTTGCCCGCCACCCCCTCCACGACCTCTGCCTTGAAGGCGAGGTCTTCACGAAAATCCAGGAGGCGCTGGGCAACGCCCGGCACGGGAAGGAACAGCAGTAACACCAGCAGCCAGCGCATCTTCGCACCTCCACCAGCGGTTGTTCGGGTCGCCCCCTTAACTGTCATCGTCAGCATGCAGCCCGCGAGAAATGGAGCACGGCCGCACATTGTTACAGTTGTATTACCTTGTATTCCTCCCTTGTCAGACTGTCAATAGTTCAAAGGGATCAAAGAATTACTACATCACCAGCTCCACCAGATACGGCCCCGGCGTCGCCAACCCCCGCCTGAACTGCAGCGCCAGTTCATCCAGCGTCGTCGCCCTTCCCGCCGCCACACCAAACCCCTTGGCAATCGACACCCAGTCCAAGTCCGGCCGGTCCAGCGTCAGCATCGCAGTGGCGTTATGCCCCGGTGCTGCGGCGCCAACGTTAACGAGTTCGCCGAGCAGAATCTTGTAAGCCCGGTTGGCAAAAATTACCACCGTGACGTCCAAGCCTTCGCGCGCCATGGTCCACAGCGCCTGTTGCGTGTAAAGCGCGCTGCCGTCGCCTTCAAAAGCAATGACCTTGCGATCGGGTGCCGCGATTGCCGCCCCCGTCGCCGCCGGCAATCCCCAGCCGATGGAACCGCCCATAATATTGAGCCAGTCGTGCGGCCGTGCGCCCATGGTCGCGCCGGTGAAGGCACGGCCGCTGGTGACGGCTTCGTCGATGATGATGGCGTTGTCGGGGATCAATGCGTTGAACAAGGCGCCGAGGCCGTCGAGGGTGATGTTGCCGGTGGGCAGCGCCGCATCAAATGCCGGTGCATTGATGCGCGGCGCCGTGCCGCGCGCGCCCAGCGCATCGGCCAGAGCTTCCAGTGCGTGTTCAAGGTCGGCTTCCGCGCCGGCGACCTTGGTCACCGTGCAGCCCTCCGGCACCAATACACTGGGTTTGCCCGGGTAGGCAAAAAACGACACCGGTGATTTGGCGCCGACCAGCAACAACTGCCGCACATCCTTCAGCATCGCCAGCGCGTTGTCGACGACGAAGGGCAGTTGTTTGACCACCGCCCGCCCTGCACCGCGCTCCATGCGTGCATTGTTGTATTCAGAGATCAGTGTGCAGCCGGTTTTTGCAGCAATGCGTGCGGCGTAATCCAAAGCCTTACCGCGTAAGGCCGCACCGCCGAGCAGGATCGCTGCCGGCTGACCAGCGGTCAGCGCGCGTACGCCGTCATTGATCGCGCTGTCCGGCACACGCGCCCGCGCTGCAGGTGCATTCACGGTCGCCGGCCCTCCCGCTTCACCCCATGCGGTATCCGCGGGCAAAATCAGCGTCGCAATCTGACCCGGTGCCTTGTATGCAGCTTCCACCGCCCGCGCGCCATCGGCTGCAACGTCTTTTGATGACCGCGATGTCAGCACCCAGTCCGACATCGGTTGCGCCACGCCTTCGATGTCGGCGGTCAGCGGCGCATCATGTTTAATGTGATAACTCGCGTGCTCACCGACGATGTTGATAATCCCGGAGCGCGCTTTTTTCGCGTTGTGCAGATTGGCCAGCCCGTTGCCGAGCCCGGGACCGAGATGCAGCAAGGTCGCCGCCGGTTTACCCGCCATGCGGTAATAACCATCAGCCGCGCCAGTGACCACACCTTCGAACAGGCCAAGGATGCAGCGCACACCTTCGACGCGATCCAGCGCCGAGACAAAATGCATTTCCGAAGTACCGGGATTGGCGAAGCAGACATTGACGTCGCCGTTCAGCAGCGTGCGCACCAGGCTCTCTGCGCCGTTCATAAATTATCCTTTAAAATCATATATTTATAATTGCCCGTCGCCTGCGCAGCAGCTTGCCGGCCATCAGAACGCAGTGAGGTAACGATTCTGAATGACTTTGCTGGTCGCGTCAGCCATTCCAAATAAAAACCGGCAACGACAATCGAATCAATGTTCAGATTAAGGCGCAATAGTAATCAAGTCGTACAATCAAGCATCAAATTGAGAATGTTTAAATAGTGAACCAGCTCTGAAATCGCCTCTATGCGCAAACTAAAACCCGTAAATCCCGGAGAACTCCTGCTGGAAGAGTTCCTGAAACCGATGGGCATCACCCAGTACCGCCTCGCCAAGGAAATCGACGTCCCGGCGCAGCGCATCGGTGAAATCGTCGCCGGCCGGCGCACCGTGACTGCCGATACCGATCTGCGCCTGTGCCGGTTTTTTGGTCTGTCGAACGGCTACTGGCTGCGCGCACAAGCCGCTTATGACACGGAAGTGGCGGAACGCACCCTGGGCCGCAAGCTGGCAAAGATCAAGCCCTGGACTGAACTCGCCACCCAATAACAAATCGTGCAAACCCGTAACCGGAGGATTTAATGCTGATCGCTGATTCACAAGTACACATCTGGGGCGCCAACACAGCCGAGCGGCCCTGGCCGGCGCGCGCGCATGCCCAGCGCGAAATCCCGCTCGGCCACGAGCAATTGCTCAAGGACATGGACGAAGCCGGTGTTGATCGCGTGGTGATCGTGCCGCCGTCCTGGGAAGGTGACCGCAATGACCTCGCCATCGCCGCAGTGAAGGCACACCCGAACCGCTTTGCGATCATGGGCCGCTTCAATCCGGAGGCGCCGGATGCCAAATCAACGATCAAGACCTGGCTCAATCAACCCGGCATGCTCGGCATGCGTTTTGCATTCCACATCCCCGTGCTGCAACAACCGCTGGTCGAAGGAAAGTTCGACTGGGTGTGGGCCGAGGCTGAAAAACTCGGCATCAAGCTGATGGTGCTGGTGCCGCAGAACTTTGTGCATGCCATTGACGACGTGGCGGCAAAATATCCGGGCCTCAGCATCATCATGGATCATATGGCCCTCAGCAGCGGCAAGCCGGAAGACGAAACCTTCCGCGATTTCGACAAGCTGCTGCCCATCGCCAAACGCCCCAACGTCGCGGTCAAGGCCAGCGCGCTGCCCTCCTACATCGCCGAACCGTATCCGTTCAAAAAAGCGCAGACCTATGCCAAACGCGCCTTTGAGGCCTTCGGCCCGAAACGCTTGTTCTGGGGCAGCGACTGGTCACGTTCGCCGGTGCCATACCGCGAACATGTCACCATGTGGCAGGAGGCCTCCTGGCTCAGCGCCTCCGACAAGGAATGGGTGCTGGGGCGCGGGATCTGCGAGTGGCTGGGCTGGAAAATGCCGTAAACACATGACACTCGTCCGGCAGTCAGGCACGGTATAGCGCCATGGTCCGCACGATCTGCTGGGGCGCATTCTTCTTCGCTATCTACTGGTTCGGCTTCCGCAGCGGTTGCGGCACCAGCGGTGCACTCGCCTGCCCGCCGCCTGAAATCGAGGAAGGTGTCGGTGTGACGCTGGATGCGCGCGAAGTCTGCCGCGGCTCCGGCTATCTCTGCGCGGCGATGCAGGGCTCCCAGGTTGTGCGCTGGGGACTCGACAAGGGCAGGCTGCGCATCCGCGTGCCTCCAACGGAATACCTCAGCGGCGATGCCGACCGGCGGGTGCGCGATGCCGTCGTCGAAGGCATCAAGGCCTGGGACCGCAAACCCTTTCCACTGATCATCGACAGTGGCGACTTCACGCTGCGCTTCTGGGATATCCGCGTGGTCTGGACCCAGGGCATGAACAACCACGCCGCCGGCCAGGCCCGCGTCGGCTGGAAAATCGACGGCAAACGCCTGAAACTCGAAACCGACGGCATGGCCGTCGTGCTGCCGCCGCAGGTCATGATGGGCATCAACGACGCCGTCCTGGAACACATCAAGGCCGTCACCATCCATGAAATGGGGCATTCGCTCGGCCTCCTGGGCCACAGCGACTCGCCCCGTGACATCATGTATCCGCAGATACTGCCGAGCACGCGGGCGGAATTGTCGGACCGGGACCTGCAGACGATCGAGGCGCTTTATGCCTTGCCCAACGGGGCGACGGTGCAATAAGAAACAATGGTGCAGCAACCTGCATTAAACTCACGCGGACGCAATGCCCTTCACTCCCTTCCACATGGGTCCCGCGCTGGTGATCAAGGCCGCCGGGGGCCGCCATTTCAGCGTGCTGGTGTTCGGCATCGCGCAAGTGGCGATGGACATCGAACCGCTTATCGGCATCATCAAGGGCTGGACTGTGCTGCACGGTTGGACACATACGATCCTCGGCGCGACGCTGATCGGCATCGCGGTGTTCCTGCTGGCCCGGCCCTTGTGCAACTGGATCCTGCGCCGCTGGAACCGTGAACTCGAATACCACAAGCTGCACTGGCTGCGTTCGCCGGAACCGGTCACGCGGCCGGCCGCGGCCAGCGGCGCCTTTATCGGCACTTACAGTCATGTGTTTTTCGACAGCATCATGCACGCCGACATGCTGCCGCTGCGACCGTGGTCGGCGGATAACGCGCTGCTCGGTTTGATCAGCATCGACGCGCTCTATCTCGCCTGCTTTATCGCCGGACTGGCCGGCGTTGCGATCTGGTTCGCACTCGGCTACAGCAGCAGGCAGTAGGGCGCGCCGCGCTGTTGCGTTAAACTGCAGCGGCAATGATTGAATCCCTGCTCCTCACCGCCACCCGCATCCTCACTTTCCAGCAGCAGCGGCAGCTGACCAACGCCAGCGGCTTTTTTTTCGAGCGCGACGGGCGGCTGTTCCTGGTAACCAGCCTGCATGTGATGCTCGACGAACCAAGCCTGCACCAGCCGGACCGCATCGAAATCGAGCTGCATATCGACTCCGAAAACATGGTGCAGTCCACCGGATTTTCGATTCCGCTGTACCGCAACGGCAACCGGCTGTGGCGTCAGGGCGTGGACACTGCCGGCGGCATCGACGTCGCAGTCATTGAAATCGAACGCCCCGCGCTGCCGGAGACCGTGGTGTATCGCGCTTTCACGCCGGAGCATTTGTACGGCGCGGACGACCGGATCGAGGTCGGCACCAGGCTGCTGGTGGTGGGTTTTCCGCTGGGTTTCCACGACACGCTGCACCACATGCCGGTGGCGCGCCGCGCGGCGGTGGCCTCGTCATTCGGGCTGCGCTTTCAGGGCAAGGGTTATTTCCTCACCGATGCGCGCACCCACCGCGGCACCAGCGGCTCTCCGGTGGTGATGCGCCTGCCCGGAGAGGACTCTCCGATCGACCATCTGCCGTGGCTGCTGCTCGGCGTACACTCGGCGCGGCTCGATGTCGGCACGCGCGATACGGATCAGGACGAAGCGCTGGGGCTGAACTGTGCCTGGTATGCCGATATCCTGATGACGCTGACTGCGGATTAGGGCCTGCTGGATTAGGGCCTGCCAAAAATTACTTCTGTTCTTTTTCTTTCGCTCCGTCCACTGCATCGACAATGATGCGGCCTGATCCCGGTGCCGTTTCGGTCGGCGGCGGCGTCAACCCCATCGACACGTAGATCTCGGTCAGCTTTTCAATGCCGAAGTTGGCCGGCTTGACCCATTCCACCGGCACGTACACCAGCCCGCCGCCGATGGGTACCGGGGAGGTCGGCACCAGCACCGCGAAATAACGCCGACCGTCGATTTCCACGGGTTCAGCGCTCGGCGCCAGCGCCAGCACCGCAACACCGTCACCGCCGAAAAAACACCAAACCGCGCTCATCGTGCCAATGCCGCCCTGTTTCTTGTCGAGCAGACCGACAAATCCACTGGTGAAATCGTACAGGCTGCCGAGCAGAGGGACGCGCCGCAGCGTGACGTCGAGAAACTGTGCCAGCGGGCGCCTCAGACCCAGCCGCAACGCCAGCCCCAGCAGATAGATCGCGATCATCAGCACCAGTGTGCCGAGCAGGTACGGCACCGGGGAATCACCGGCAATCTTGTATCCCAGCGTCGAAAAAAAACCGCCGATCATGCTGTCCGGCCCGAGGTAATGGTCAAGCAGCCCGACCAGCCAGCCGAGCACGCCCAGCGTCAGCGCCAGCGGCAGAAACACCACCAGACCGGCAAGCCAGGTGGCCACGATGGAATCAAAACCGCGCTTGATGAGCATGGAACAGTACTCCGGTGACGGGGCTTGCATACTCACCAGATGCCGGGCCAGCGTCAAGCCCATGGCAATCTGGTTTATGCTTGGCGGTGCATGCGGCAAGCATCATCCCGGGGCGGCCGCACCCGACCTTCGCCGCATTCACCGGAAGGCGCAACATGGATGAACAACTGGCGGCAGGACTCTTCTGGCTGATCATGCTGATACCGGTCGGCGTGTTCGCCCGCCAGATTCTTCAGGTGCGCCGCGGCACGCAGCGAAAAGTCCGGGCAACGGCGCTGTTCTTCGCTTATTCGATGCTGCCGGCGCTGGCGTACATCGCGTGTTTCCTGCTGCTGGTCGGAGCCGAGGAAGTGACGGCACGCCCGCTGATCAGCGAGGGATACGCCAGAATGCTGGTTCCCCTAGTGGCGGTGTCGGTCATTGAGGTTTTGCTGCTGACACTGGCATTCGGCATTACCGCAAGCCTGCTGCGCGCTCCCGATACAACATGAGCCGCAGTGACCTGACATACTGGCGAAAAATCTGCCGGAAGGAAATCCGCCGATGAAAAAACTGGTCGTATCAGGCGCAACACATCTACTCGCGCTGGCCATCGGCTTTGCCGCGGGCATTTACGCGCTGCCGATCCTGATTGCCCCGTCCGCTCCCACGGCCACCGACGTAAAAGCCCAGGCCGTCAGCGCTGAGTTCACCGGACAATTCCGCCGTGATCTCAAAGACAGCGACCTCCTGCACTGGGGCGAAGGCACAGTCTCGATCAGCCGTCGCAGCATCGTGCTGATGGGCCGCCTCGCGCCGGGGCCGGATTACAAACTCTACCTGTCGCCCGAATTCGTCGAAACCGAGGCTGATTTCCTGCGTCTGAAGCCGGGCATGGTACGGGTCGGCGATGTAAAAACCTTCGACAATTTCATCGTGCCGGTGCCGGAGGCGGTGAATCCCGCAAACTACAACACGGTGATCGTCTGGTGCGAAACCTTCGGCCAGTTCATCACCGCTGCCAAATACCGCTGAAAGCCACCATGCCGGATACCATCACCCCCGCCACCGTCCTTGATTTCTGGTTCGGCAATGCCGGCGACGATACCGCCACGGCGCAGGCACAGCAGAAACTGTGGTGGTCGAAAAACGCGGCGGTCGATGCCGACATCCGCGACCGTTTTGGCAAACTGGTGGAAACCGCCGCTGCCGGAAAATTCGACCACTGGGCGCAGGATGCGCGCGGACAACTGGCGCTGATCCTGCTGTTCGACCAGTTCCCGCGCAATATGTACCGCGACACGCCGCGCGCGTTCGCTTACGACCCTCTCTCCGCCAAACTGGCAATGAAAGGGATCTCCAGCGGCGCAGACCGCAGCCTGCGCGCGATCGAACGCGTGTTTTTTTACCTGCCGCTGGAACACGCCGAGTCTCAGGAATTGCAGGAACGCTGCGTCGCGCTGTTCACCGCGCTGGCCGCCGGCGTGCCGGAAGCCGACCGCAAAACCTTCGCCGGCTATGTCGATTACGCGGTGCGCCACCGCGATGTGATCCACCGTTTCGGGCGTTTTCCGCACCGTAATCACATCCTCGGCCGCGCTTCGACACCGGAAGAGATTGAGTTTCTGAAACAGCCGGGATCGTCCTTCTGACTACAACAGTCAGTGCAGCTCTTCGACCTTCACCTGCACCCCGCGCCGCTCGCTGCTGCCGGTGTTGCTGCGACCAAGTAGCTGTGACTGGTTGTCGCTGCGCGATTCGTTGACGCCGCCGAGGTCCATCCACTCACCGAGTCGTCCGGACACCGTGGTCACCACGCGCTGTACGTTGACGGCGCCGCGCCTCCCCTCCTCGAACACTTCGCGCTGCGGGTCGATATCCAGCGTGACCAGATTGCCCTGCACCCGCGGCACCACGCTGAAACCGGTATTGGCGCTGCGGTATTCGGTGCCTTCCACCACACGGTCAACAATCTGTCCGTTGATCACCGTGCGCACCACCTGGCGGCTGCGCACCGGGCGTGATTCACCGACATTGATGAAGGCGCTGTTGCCTTCGAGCACCTGGATCGTCTGCGAGGTGCTGGAGCTGCTGGAGCGCTGTGTATCGACCACGCGCCCGCGCAGACGGTCATCGCCGTCACGGAATACCACGTTGCCGCCCTCGCGTGAGCCGCTGCCGGGCACGGTGATGCGGGCGTTGTCGTTGCCGATGCTCCCAGAGAGCTCGGCTTCGCGGCGGGCACGGTCGAGATCGGCATCCTGGCGCACGGTGATCAGCAGGCGCTTCGGCATGGTGTCGATGTCGGCCAGAACGCGTTTGAGTTGCGCCAGTTCGGCAGGGGTGGCGCGGATCACCAGCTGGTTCTGGAAACCGCTGATGCTGGAATCGCGGCCGAGTAGCTGCTGGAGCACCGGGATCACCTGCTCACTTTTGCGGTATTTCAGCGGCAACACTTCCACCGTGGTCTGCGCGACCGTAGCCGGCGTCACCAGCAAGGCGATGGCCAGGCCCAAGGCGCGGATCATTGTTTTAGCCATGATTGATTCAACGATTTGCAAGATGTTTCAGTTTACCCGCCCCGCAGCCGCGGCGCAGCCCCGAGGCAATGGCGATTTCTCCTTTACAATCATATTGTTATTGATTACAGTTCGCGCATGCGACGATTCCGGATACTCCTCATCGTAATGGCGCTGCTGCCCTTGCCCGCTTATGCGGACGAGGGTAGTCCGCCAAGCTTCACCCAATCGACGCCGGCCGCGGCCGAAGGTGTGCTGGGCCAGGCCCAGGAATTTGCGCTGCGGGCGCTCAGTTTCATCGGTGTGCGTTACAAATGGGGGGGCACCTCACCCGACACCGGTTTTGATTGCAGCGGGTTGATCCGTTATGTCTACGCCCAGATCACCGGCCAGGCGCTGAATGGCACCGCACAGGAAATCAGCCGCGTCGGCGCCACCGTGGACAAATCCGAACTGCAGCCCGGCGACCTGGTGTTTTTCAATACGCTGCGCAAACCGTTTTCCCATGTCGGCATTTATCTCGGCGAATCACGCTTCGTGCATTCGCCCAGCCGCGGCGGCGCAGTTGAAATCGTCGACATGAGCCAGCGTTACTGGCAGAACCGCTACAACGGCGCCCGCCGTCTGCCGATTTAATTATCCCTCCGGCCGGTTGCGTCCGGTCCCGCCTGATTTTTTCAGGCTCGCACTTCCCGATCCCTGATTTTCGTTCCCTGCCGCCCTTCCTTTGTTCCCGATCAAAACCCGCACTGGTCGCTTGTGCGAACCTGTAATCCTTGGCTGCCGTGGGTAGCCGCCGTAGACAACAATGATTCTCATTAAACTTGATATTGAGAATAATTCTTGTTAGTATTCTGCTCCGGCACCGAGCCTCAAACCTTAATCGTTATAAACTATTGTTTTTAAAGGATATTTTATGCGTCACTCCATTCTGACCTTGGTACTGGCCGGGTTGCTCAGCACCCAGGCTGCTGCCCAAGAACTGAATCTGTACTCCTCACGCCACTACCAGACCGATGAAGCGCTGTACAGCGGCTTCACCAAGGCCGCCGGCATCAAGCTGAACCGCATTGAAGCCGGCGAAGATCCGCTGATCGCGCGCATCATCAATGAAGGCGCGGCCTCCCCCGCCGATGTGCTGGTCACCGTGGATGCCGGCCGCCTGTGGCGCGCCGAACAGGCGGGCCTGTTCCAGCCGATCCAGTCCAAAGTGCTGGCCGAGCGCCTGCCCGCCAACATGCTCGCCGCCGGCAACCAGTGGTTCGGTTTCTCCGCCCGCGCCCGCGTCATCGTTTACAACAAACTCACCGTCAATCCGGCCGACGTGCAGAACTATGAGGACCTCGCCAATCCGAAACTGAAGGGCAAGGTCTGCACACGCTCCGGCGGCCACATCTACAACCTGTCGCTGATGAGCGCGCTGATCGAACACAACGGCGAAGCCAAGGCGGAGCAATGGGCCAAAGGTGTCGTCGACAATTTTGCCCGCGCACCCAAGGGCGGCGACACCGACCAGATCAAGGCGGTGGCCAGCGGCGAATGCGGTGTAGCCATCAGCAACAGCTATTACTATGTGCGGCTGTTGAAATCGACCAAGCCCGAAGACCAGAAAGTCATCGCGGCCACCGGCCTGATCTGGCCCAACCAGAAAACCACCGGCACCCACATGAACGTCTCCGGCGCCGGCGTGATCAAGACCGCCAAAAACAAGGATGCCGCGATCAAGTTCCTCGAATATCTGACCAGCAATGAGGCACAGACTTATTTTGCCGAAGGCAACAACGAATGGCCGGTGGTCAAGGGCGCGCCGCTGAACAACAAGGCGCTGGCCTCGCTGGGCACCTTCAAGATGGATACGCTGAACATCGGCGTGCTCGGCAAAAACCAGCCGACAGCACAGAAGATTTTCGATCGCGTCGGTTACAAGTAATCCGCCAAAACCCGTCCATTAATCGGAATGATGCCCGGGCCCCGGCCTGAGCATCATCCGCGACAGCACGATCAGCGGCAGCAGCCCCACCAGCACGATGGTGAGCGCTGCCGTTGACGCTTCGGCGAGGCGTTCATCGGCGGCCAGATTGTAGGCCTGCACCGCCAGCGTGTCGAAATTGAACGGCCGCATCACAAAGGTGGCCGGCAGTTCCTTCATCACATCGACAAACACCAGCAGTCCCGCCGTCAGCGCGCTGCGCCAAAGCAGCGGTGCATGCACCCGCCGCAGCGTCTCGCCGGGCCCCAGGCCCATCGACCGCGCGGCATCGTTCATCGACGGCGTGATCTTGGCGAGCCCCGCATCCACCGTCTGCAGCGCCACCGCAAAAAACCGCGCGAGGTAGGCATAAACCAGCGCGGCAATGCCGCCGGTCAGGATCAGGCCGGGATTGGTCGCGGTCGCGGCTTCCATCCATCCTGCCAGTACATGGTCAAGCCGGGTCACGGGAATCAGCACGCCGACGGCAATCACCGCACCCGGCACCGCATAACCCAAGCCGGCAATGCGGTTCGCTGCACGCACCATGCGTGTCGGTGACACGCGCCCGGCGTAACCCACCACCAGCGCCAGCATCACCGCGAGGCCCGCGGTGACCGCGGCCAGTGTCACGGTGTTGCCGGTCAGCGTCAGGTAACGCGCACCGAACTGGGCATCCCCCGAAGTCATCGCCATGTGGCCCATGACGCCCACCGGCAACAGGAAACCAAATACCAGCGGCACCACGCAGAACAACACGGCAGCGGCGGCGCGCATACCGCGCAGGTGATAGACATTGCGCAGGCGTTTGCGATGCGAGGTCGAGTGGAAGGCCGCACCACGGCGGCTGATGCGCTCCAGCAGCAGCAGCAGGAACACGAAGCCCAGCAGCATCGCCGACAACTGCGCGGCCGCCGCATGGTCTCCCAGCGAAAACCAGGCGCGGAATATGCCCGTGGTGAAGGTATTCACGCCGAAATAAGCCACCGTGCCGTAATCGGCCAGCGCCTCCATCAACGCCAGCGCGGTGCCGGCCACAATGCCGGGGCGGGCGAGCGGCAATGCCACGCGGCGGAAGGTGCCCCAGGGCCCGTAGCCGGATACCCGCGCCACTTCGAGCATGCTGTCGGACTGTTCGAGGAATGCCGCACGCGCCAGCAGGTAGACATAGGGATAGAGCACCAGCGCCAGCATGACGATCGCACCACCCAGCGAACGCACATCGGGAAACCAGTATTGATGCACACCCCAACCGGTCAATTCGCGCAACAGCGACTGCACAGGCCCTGCGAACTGCAGCAGGTCGGTATAGGCATAGGCCATCACGTATGCCGGCACCGCCATCGGCAGCAGCAGCGCCCACTCGAACACGCGGCGCCCCGGAAAGCGGCACATGGTGGTCAGCCACGCGGTGGAAACACCGCCGATGATCACGCCGAATGCGACGCCCAGCATCAACAACAATGAGTTGGTCACATATTCGCCGAGCACCGTACTCGCGAGATGGCGCCAGGTATCGGTCGCCGGCGCCAGCAGGTTGAACAACACCACGATCACCGGCAGCGCCAGCACGGCGGCCAGCGCGACGGCAAAAACCGTCAGCAGGCGCGGCAGGCGCGTGCGCAGGGCTGATGGCGTGAAGACGGGTTGCGGGACGGTGGTGGTGGTCACGGGAAGCCGGCGTTGCCTGTCTGGATTAACCCAAGCTTGAGTGGGCCTAAGTTACGGAAAATTATGAGAAAATCATTTTAACAAGAATCATTATCAGCAGCAAAAACGTTATAATTTGAGCATGACTGATCTTGTAACAAATTCGGTTGTGACAAATTCGCGCCTCGCATTTTCGGATGTCTGCCACGCCTACGACCGCACACCGGTGTTGCAGGGCGTCAGTTTCGAAGTTGAGCCCGGCATGATTGCCTGCCTGCTCGGCGCCAGCGGCTGCGGCAAAACAACCGTGCTGCGCTGCATTGCCGGTTTTGAACCGGTGCTCAGCGGCACCGTGGCACTCGACGGTGTGGTGATCAGCGCAAAAAACCTCTCGCTGCCGCCGGAACAGCGGCGCATCGGCGTAGTGTTCCAGGATTACGCGCTGTTCCCGCACCTGACGGTCGCCGGCAATATCGCCTTCGGTCTGCGCGGAGCCACGGCTGATGAACAGCATGCGCGGGTGCGGGAACTGCTGGAGGTGGTCGGCCTCGGCGGTCTCGGTGAAAAATATCCGCAGGAGCTCTCAGGCGGCCAGCAACAGCGCGTCGCCCTCGCCCGTGCGCTGGCGCCGCGCCCGCAATTGCTGTTGCTCGACGAACCCTTTTCCAATCTCGACGTGGAAATGCGCGAACACCTGAGCGTCGAGGTGCGCGACATCCTCAAGCGCGAAAAAATCACCGCGGTCATGGTTACCCACGACCAGCATGAAGCCTTCAATATTGCCGACATGGTCGGCATCATGAAGGACGGCCGCATTGAGCAATGGGATACGCCGTACAAGCTGTATCACGAGCCGCAGACGCGGTATGCCGCGGATTTCATCGGCCAGGGCCTGTTCCTTCCCGGCAGCATCACCGACAACGGCCAGATCCGGCTTGAACTCGGAGAATTCGTGCAGGACACAGCGTCGCGCTGGCCGGCCGGCACGGCAGTCGACGTGTTGCTGCGGCCCGACGACGTGCTGCATGATGACGCAAGCCCGCTGCAGGCGATGGTGCTGCACAAGGCCTTCCGCGGCGCGGAGTTTCTCTACACGCTGCGCCTGCCCGACGGCGGGCTGGTGTATTCACTGGTGCCCAGTCACCACAACCACGCCATTGGCGAAAAAATCGGCATTCGGCTGGAACTTGACCACCTGGTCGCATTCCCGCGCAACCCGGCGGTACAGCAGTCGCACAGCTGACCGGTTTGCCCCGTTTTACGGTACAGCCGGCGCAACTCCTGCCGTGCGCGGGCGCTGCTGGCGCAGGGTCGATGCCAGTTCCTGCACCACCATCGCGTAATTGATGCTGCGGTTGTAACGCGTGATCACGTAAAAATTGTTCAAACCCAGCCAGTAACGCGGACCGACCTCGGTCTCCACTGAAAAGAGGGACGCCAGCACATCGTCAGCGACCGGCTCCAGCGGCAGTACGCCGCGTTTGCGCAACTCCGCCACGCTGATATGCGGCAGCAGCCCCGCGCCCAGCAACGGTTCGAGCGCGGTATTGCCAACGTCGACCGGCACGATCACCGGCGCGCCCTGCTGCCAGCCGAACTGCCGGTAATAATTGGCGACGCTGCCGATGGCATCGGTGACCTGGCGCAGGTCACGGCGGCCGTCGCCGTCGAAATCCACGGCGTATTTGCGATAACTGCTCGGCAAAAACTGCGGTACACCGATGGCGCCGGCAAATGAACCCTTGACGCTGTTCAGGTCCCAGCCGTTTTCACGGCTCAGCAGCAGGAACTGCTCCAGTTCAGCGCGAAAAAAATCCGCGCGCCGCGGGTAACCAAAGGCCAGCGTGGTCAGCGCGTCCAGCACATTGACGTTGCCGGTGAGGCGGCCGAACAGGGTTTCGATGCCGATGGTGGCGACCATGATTTCCGGCGGCACCTGGTATTCCACGGCCGCCCGTTCGAGCACCACGGCATTTTCCGTCCAGAATCTGAGGCCGGCATTGATCCGTGCTTCCGTGATGTGGCGCGCACGGAACTCATGCCACGGCAGCGCCGTTGACGGCGCATCCATCGCGCGCACGATGGATGCGAGAAATTTGGTATTGCGCAGGGCGCGCTCCAGCGCGGAGCGCTCGAAACCATGACGCTCCACCATGTCCCGCACGAATGCCTGGGCATCGGCTGCGAGTTCGGAATGCGCCGCGGCATGGGTTGCCGCCGCCGCAAGAACCAGCACGCACACCACTGCGCGCAACATCATCATCCGCAAGATACGAGGCATCACTCCGTTTTCCGGATACGCGCGGTGCAACATCTGCCCGCGGCATCCTGCTCTGTTACAAGGAAAGTGAAAGCGGAAGATTACCAAGCCGGCGCAGTGCAGCGCCAGCGATTCAGATCAGGAATGTGTCAGGGGCCGGGTCAGGAGCCCCGGAAGCGGGCGTTGCGTGGAGAGTCAGTTCAGCGCTGCACGGACTGAGCCGATGCGGAATTGCCGCTGTTTTCCGGTGACTGCACCGGCGCCATCAGGTTCGGATAGGGATCGATGGCCGTGCCCTTGCCCACCGTGTGCATGGACAACAGCGTGCGGCCGATGGCCAGCCACTGCTCGCGCGCGGCCGTCGACATTGTTTCGTAGATTTTGATAAGGCCGACAACATCACCTTCACCAAGGTCAATTTGCGCCGGTGCGGTATCACCCACCGCCAGCCAGCGCGCGCGCACCTGCAGCGCATCAGCAACCTTGTAGAGGTTCTCGTGGGTCATGTTCTTGGTATCGCCGTTGATCCAGCGATGCACCGTCTGCCGCGGCAGGCCGATGCGTCGGCCCAGTTCAGCGACGGATTTCATGCCGCAAGCCGCCATGGCGGTACGGATGCGGGTTGCGATCGAATTGTTGGGATCGCCCGGTTCGGCCTTGATACGTCCTCTGCCCATGGTGTCTGCTCCCGTCTCGTTTTGCGTTGATTCACTACGCAAGTCACTGCACGGTGACACCTTAATACCCATGACTTACAGCAAGCTTACGTCGATCGGCCAGACTCCATTATAAAATTATCAATAAAATCAAATACTTAAAAAATATTCCGGCATTGTATTGGCGGTTTCAGCTTTCAATCCGGCGGGTCACGGCACGGCTGTTGCCGAAACACGGCACGTACACTGAATGGGTGCCCGCGCCGCCCGCGACGATCAGCTGGATATCCTCCGGCTGCGGTGAAATCGGCAGCAGCGTGTCTTCGGTCAGGGTGCCGAGCTCCGGGGTACGCGAAGCGCGCGCGCGTTCTATTTCGTTGACGCTCAATTGTCTGACCGCCATTTTCGAGCGTTGCCACAACTCTCGTTTGACCCGCGCCTTGTTCCAACCTTCGCGCTGAAAAATTTCGGCGTGTTCGGATCCGAGGATGAACCAGGGCTCACCGCCATGCACGTATTCATTGCTGGGCGGATGCACCATGGTTTCGGCAATCACCCGCGCCAGCTCGTCCGCGGTCTTGGCGTGGGTGTTCATGTTCATCGTGCCTTCGGCGCCGACCACGGTCACCGTGCTGTCGGTCGCGGCAAAACCACGTTCGACATGCAAGGGCTGCCAGGGATGCGCCTCTTCGTTCTCGGCGCAGCAGAAACTGTACTTGCCGGGCTGACCATGGGTCGCGCGGTCCATCTCTCCCGGCAATGCACCACCGATGTTCTGCAGGATCAGCCGCAGCGCACGGCCCAGCGTGGCATTGGCCCAGGCGCCCTGGCCGATGCAGTTGAAAGTGGCGTTGACCTGCAGCTGCTGCGCCAGCGGGCCGTTGATCACCAACCAGACAGCGACCGGATTGGTCGTCGCCTGGATGCCCTGCAGGTTGAACGCAGGATCAGCCACGGCTTCGGTCGCGGCAATCAGCACCGGCAGGACACCCGGATCGCAGCCGGCGAGCACGGCGTTGATGGCAATGCGCTCAACCGTGGCCGTGCCAAAACCCGGCGCGACGCTGGCGATGACTTCGTCGCGGCTGCGGCAGGTCCCGCGCAACATGCGTTCAACCCGCGCCGCAGTCGGCGGCACGATGGGCAGGCCGTCGCTCCAGCGCCTCTCGCGGTAGATGCGGTTGATGGCGTCCAAATCGTCTGGCGCATCGAAAGTCGCGGCACGATCGGCGGGTATTGCGCTCATGCCGCCCCGCTCAGCAGTCTGGCGATGTCATCAACACATTGTTCGGCGATCTTGCGCACGTCCTCTCGTTTGCGCCCGCCAAAGGGATGCGGAATCACCGCAATCGGCAGCGCGCCGTTGCCCAGCGCGCGCGCCTGGGCGCGGCCCAGCGTCAGGAACGCCGTTGAACACACGGTGATGGCAGCCTTGCCCTGCTTGGTCACTTCGATACTGTCGTGGACACTCCACGACGAACAGGACCCTCAGTCGCCGGAGCCGGCGATGACGACGTCACACTCGCCCGACAGTTCCGCGATCACCGCGGCATCGGCGGGTATCGACGCCGAGGATTTGCGCCGCTTGATCACTTTCGCCGCACCATAACGGCTGACCAGCAGTTCGGCGATATCGTCAACGAGGTGGTGAAAATTGGGCTTGGCATTGTCGATGAACCCGATCACGGCGCCGGCCAGTACAGTGCGCTGCGCCGGCACTGCAGCGGCCTGCGCGGAACCACCGCGCGGCGCAGTCGGGTCAAACAGCATTACGGTTGCGGTCATGTTGCCCTCTGCAATCAATGGGTATAAACCCGGGAGATCCGGGATCAAATCAGGGATTCAGTTTGATGTTGGCCTGCTTCACCAGTTTGTTCCACATCGCGATTTCGTCGCGCATGAAATTCTGCAGTTCCTGCGGACTGTTGCCGACCGGTGTTGCGCCTAGCGCCAGCAGTTGTTCACGCATCTGCGGCGCCGCCAGCGCCTTCACGGTTTCAGCATGCACTTTTTTGACGATGGCCTGCGGCGTACTGGCCGGCGCCAGCAAGGCGTACCACAGCGTCGACTGGTAACCCGGCACCGTGTCCGCGACCGGCGGCACATCGGGGTGCGCCGGCGAACGCTGCAGGCTGGTCATGCCCAGCGCGCGCAGGCGCCCCGCCTTGACATGCGGCATGGCAGGCAGCGGGCTGGTGCAGATGATCTGCACCTGACCGGCCACCACATCGACCAGCGCCGGACCCGCACCCTTGTAGGGTATGTGCACGAGGTCGATGCCGGTCAGTGATTTCAGCAACTCGACCGACATGTGGCCGCCTGTGCCGGGCCCGGACGATGCGTAATTGAGGCGACCGGGCTGGGTTTTGGCCAGCGCGATGAGTTCCCTGATATTGGCCGCCTTCAGCGACGGGTGGACCACAAACACCAGCGGTGATTCGGCGACCAGCGTGATCGGCGCAAAAGCTTTCAGCGTGTCGTAAGGCAGATTGTTGCGCAGCGCGGGATTGATCGAATGTGTGGCGCTGGCGAGGAACAAGGTGTAGCCGTCGGGGGCGGCATTGGCGCTGATTTGCGTGGCAATGATCTGCCCGCCGCCGCCGCGGTTGTCGCTGACGAACTGCTGCCCCATCGCCGCACCCAGGCTGTTGCCGAGCAGGCGGCCGACGATGTCACCGGCGCCTCCGGGCGGATACGGAATGACCAGACGCACCGGGCGTTGCGGATACTGATACTGCCCGGCAGCGGTTGCCGGCATATTGACAGACAGCGTGATGAACAGCGCCGCACACAATGCGGTCAGGCATGCGAATGGATGCGATTTCAACATGTTGCCCTCGCGAATCTTCAGGATTTTTTGTGATTCTTGTGACTCCAATCTTACCCCGGTCTGGCCACAGGCCGTGGCCTTGAATTAAGATGTGGACTGCATTTCCATCCCCCTCGCCGGCAACGCCGGCCACCATCTCTGAAAGTTTTTACATGGTTCGTATTGTCGATGTCCGTGAAGTCACCAAGCCGATCGCCTCGCCGATCCGCAACGCCTATATTGATTTCAGCAAAATGACCACCAGCCTGGTCGCCGTGGTCACCGACGTCAAAGTCGACGGCCGCACCGTCGTCGGCTACGGCTTCAACTCCAACGGACGGTATGGCCAGGGCGGACTGATCCGGGAACGTTTCGCGCCGCGGCTGCTGGAAGCCGATCCAGCGACCCTGCTCAACACAAAAGGCGACAACATCGATCCTCACCGCGCCTGGGGCGCGATGATGCAAAACGAAAAACCCGGCGGCCACGGCGAACGCTCCGTGGCGGTCGGCACGCTGGACATGGCGATCTGGGATGCCGTCGCCAAGATCGCGCGCAAACCGTTGTTCCGGTTGCTGGCCGAACAGCATGACGTCACCGCCAATCCCAAAGTGTTCGTCTATGCCGCCGGCGGTTATTACTATCCGGGCAAGGATTTGCAAGCGCTGCGCAATGAAATGCGCGGTTATCTCAATCGCGGCTACAGCGTGGTCAAGATGAAAATCGGCGGCGCCGATATTGCCGAGGACCGGCGACGCATCGAAGCCGTACTCACTGAAATCGGCAAGGACGCGCGGCTCGCCGTCGATGCCAACGGCCGCTTCGATCTCGAAACCGCGATTGCCTACGCAAAAATGCTGCGCGACTATCCGCTGTTCTGGTACGAGGAAGCCGGCGACCCGCTGGATTTTGCGCTGCAGGCGACACTGGCGGAGTTTTATCCGGGGCCGATGGCCACCGGCGAGAACCTGTTCAGCCACCAGGATGCACGCAACCTGCTGCGTTACGGCGGCATGCGCCCCGACCGCGACTGGCTGCAGTTCGACTGCGCGCTGTCCTACGGCCTGTGTGAATACGAACGCACGCTGCAGGAATTAAAAATTGCCGGCTGGTCAGCTTCGCGCTGCATTCCGCACGGCGGCCACCAGATGTCGCTGAACATCGCTGCCGGCCTGGGCCTCGGCGGCAATGAAAGTTATCCCGACCTGTTTCAGCCCTACGGCGGATTCCCGGACGGCGTGAAGGTGGAAAACAGCATGATCACCATGCCGGAGTTGCCGGGGATCGGCTTTGAGGGCAAAGCGGATTTGATCAAGGTGATGCATGAGTTGGCCAAATAAGCTGGCGAAGTAATTTGTCATCGCACTCTACAACTTCGTGCCTGGAATACCGGCATACGACAAACTCCGTCATCTGCTCTGCAAGCGGTTGATTCAACTGGATTTCCGCTATCAGCCTACTTTATAACTATTTGATTTAATTGGTTTTTTAACATCACGCCACCCGCCGCTGCAGCCGGGGATCCAATTCGACAGCGCAGTGCGCGTGCATACCTCCGGTCACCCGCGTACAGGGGCAGATTGACCAGTCTGCGCAGAATTCATGATCGCGGGATGCGGCAAAGTTATAACCCCGCCCCGGCCACAGATTATTGAAAACTCCGTAAATAATGACAAAACATGCCTCTGACGAGGCTGTCATGTTTTTGGAAAATATCAATAATCGGCCGTCACATGTCCGATGCCCGATCAAAAGGGCTCCACACTACTTGATGCAGACCCGGAACCGCACCTGGAAACTGGGGTCCGAGCCCACCGCAGTGCCGTCTGCAAAAATCCCCTTCGGATTGATTGCAATACGCTTGACTGCCGCGTCACAGCCCAGGGCATTGGGCATGAATGCCGTTATTCGCGTGCCGCCGGTGGCAGCGTTGAAAAACTCCAGATCGTCAAGCGCACTGGCGGGATTGACGTAGGTATAAGTCAGGCCGCTGGTCGGCGTACCTTGGCTAAACAGCACCGGGCCGGAACCCACGCCCCCAATATCCGTAACCACCAGTTCCGTATTTGCATCCAGCACATCCACCACCACCACGGAATTGGCCGTCATCGCAGCGCCCGCGTTGGTCACCAGCACGAGGTATTCGACGATTGCGCCCGGTATGTTCCTGGGATTGGCGGCCCCGTTAAACGGATCGGAGATCGGAATGGTGACCTTGGTCTTGGTGATGGTGGGCAAACAGGTGTTCACCACGCCGGTTGCGTCAGCAGCGCCACCGGTCGCGAACGTCGGCGCCTGCGTGATATAGGTTCCGGCAGGCAGTCCGTTGCTGTTTTGGGTACTGTCTGCACTGTCGGTAAGACCCAACGTGGTGGCGATGGCCTGATTGATAACGTTGCCACACACTGCGCCGGCCCCGGTGTCAACCGTCGCGCGCAAAGTCGCCCGAATAATCCCGCCTGCCGGTAATGAAACGGCCGCCGACAGCAAGTTGTTCGTCCCCGCACCGTTATACGACCCGTTGGCCGCGGCAGCAGCGCCACCCGACGCCGTTATCGCGAGTGAACCCGATACATAGGTCAGTCCAGAAGGCAGTGTGTCCGCAATATTGAAACCGGTAATCGCCGAGTCGCCGCCATTGCGGAACAACACGGTGTACTGGAGGACATCTCCCGGATTGACCTGCCCGGCGATACCGGCATCGGCAAACAAGCTCACGGCCTTTATGCCCGCCGGACAGTACGCGGCAGGTTGCACGCCGGGCACCGCCGGCAGGTCGAATGCCGAGATACCGCCGCTGGCCGCTGTCGAACCATAGGCGTCACCATCGCTGGTTCTGCCAGGCAGGCCACCGTTAAATGTCGCGTTGATGGATAACCCGGACGACGGGCTGTACGCAATGAAGCCGCCACCACCGCCACCACCCGGGCCGTGCCGGTTCGCGGCACCGGTCGTGCCGCGCCACGCATTGCCCCCGTTGCCGCCGGAGGCGTTGATCGTGGCACTGCCACCGGCGTAGGTCTGCACCACCACGCTGCCGCCGGCACCGCCGCCGCCGCCGCCGTCATTAAGCACGTTATAACCGTCGGCGCCGCGCGCGTCGATCACCCCGCTCCCCGTGACACTGCCCGCGCGCACGATGACGATGCCACCGCCGCGTGCACCGCTGGAGCACAGCGCTCCGGAACTGCAGGCGATGCCCGGCGGACTCGTATAAGTCGAGTTGTCTCCAGTGCCATTGTTTGAGGTCCCCGCACCACCCCCGCCGCCAGCGAATATGCGGCTGAAGGATAATGAACCGACATAACCGAATCCGCCGCGCCCGCCGACAAAAGCGGTAGGGTCGTTCCACGGATTTCCGCCGGTACCGCCGGCGCTGTAATTGCCACCGCCACCCCCGCCAGTGTTTTCACTGTTGTTGTTTGTCTGTCCGTCGGTGCCACCACCCCCGGCATTGCCGGGAGCACCGCGCGCATAAGAGCCGTTCGGATAACCTTCCAGTGTGTTGTTCAGGGTCACCGGCGCACCGTTATATGTGGCCACGTTGTTCATGTAACGCGGCGTGCCTGCGATACCTTCACCCTTGGAAGCATTGACATTGATGGTCGCCGCTGTTCGGTAGTCGGTATTTGCGCCGGTTCCACCGCCCAGCGTGCGCCCCAGGCCGCCGCGAAATCCCAGCCCGGCGACATTGATCGCTGTCGCTCCGCCCAGGGTCAGTTGCCCCAGCACATCCAGCGCCACCACACCACCCGTCGTTCCGTTCCACGCCGGTGCAGTCACACCGCTCGCCGTTGCCGTCGCACACGGCGGCACTCTGATGGCCTGCCAGCGCGCCTGTCCTTGTGTACTACCGCCCTCGTTATCGCGGGTACGCAGGCCGAACGCCAGTGCCGGCGTAAAGCTGAACACGCCGCCTAGCGCAACCACCGGCGCCGTTGCGCGTACAAACTGATAACGTCCCGCGCTGTTGAGGGCGGTGGAACCGCTGCCATTATTGCCGGCGACACCCGAGCCGTAGGTATCAGCGTTATTCGAATTGATGTCCGCATCCTGCATTTGAATCAGCAGCACGAGATCGCCACTCGCAATCGTATTGCCTGCACCGCCCGCTGCTCGAACGCCCAGGGTCACGGTAGTCGCGCCCGAAGCCGGCGACAGCGTGCCCGGCCAGTAATCATTGGCACTGCCGGCGCCAAAGACGCAGTTCGCCGTAGGTGGCACCGGACAGGTCTGCGCCAGCGCCACGGGCATCAAGGCGCACATCAGCACCAACGCCGCCATACCGCGCCACAGCCGATGCAAAGCCATGATGCGCATGAATTTAATCTGGATCATCAACGGTTGACCTCTTCAAACATGAGTTTGCGCCGGCTCGCGGTGTCTTTCTCGCCCTGGTCCGCCTTCAGGCGGAAGTAGAGATGCCAGCCCTTGGCCGTGGCATGGGCCGCCGTGAAATCACGGTCGCGGAATCCGGCAAAGTTGTAGCCCAGCCCCAACCACAGGTTGGTCACCGGGGAATGGCCGACCGACAATCCGTAGGAGGACGTCAGCACACGGGTCTGCCAGGAATTCAGCAGTGAGGCATGCACACCGATGTCGAACTGGCTGCCCAGATCGTAGCGCGCCTCTGCCCCGTAGAGATCGGTGAAGCCGGACGCGCTCGCATGATCAAAGGTATCAAAAACGTATTTGGCGCCGTACTGGAGCGCGATCTGCGTACGGCGGTTGTATTGATGGTTGATGCCGGTATTATTGACCAGACGCCGGCTGCGCGAACCGCCGGCCGTGGCAGACTCATCCTGCACATAATCCAAACGGTTGAGCACAATCCACAGACTGTCCGGTGGACGCAGCGCATAACTCAGGCGCAGATTGAATCCCTTGTTGTCGCCCACGGGCCCGCCGCTGGTGCTGTTGTAGAGCGCGGTGACCGCCAGCGCCTCGCCTGACTTGAGGTCACGATGCACGCTGCCCACCAGATTGATGCGGTCGGTGGTTGTTCCGTGGCGATATTCGCCGCGCGCAGTGAGGCCCCACGGCCCCCTGTTCCAGGTCGCACCGGCAAACAACGCGGTGTAATCCTCGATCGGCGCCGCGGCAAGACCTGTGGGTGGCAGCGTACTTTGCGATGCGGCTCCGCCCGTGGCGTTAACACCCTGCGCCACCGGTACATTCGAGTTCAACGGTGTAGTGCCCGGTTTGCGTAGCGTACTGGTGCGGTCCATGCCCGCATTCACCGTCAACTCAGAAGATACACGCACGGTCTGCGTCATGCTGCTGGTCGACGAAACCAGCGGCCCGTCCGGCGTCTGGCGCAGATTCAGTGAGTTCGCGCTCTCCCCGCCTTCCCATAACCGCGACTTGATGCCGAAGCGCGTGGTGTCCGTATTCTCGCGTGCACCGTAGGTGAGTTCCTGATCCACGAAAACTGAAATCTTCTCGGTCAATTTGTAGTCAACACCCACGCGCAGGCGGTGCGGAAAATCAGCGCTGCCATTGTTTCCGGCAATGCTCAATTCCGAGTCCATGCGCAGATTGAGACGACCGTCCATCAATTTGCGATTGCCGCCCGCCACCACCTGGTTGGAAGCCAGCGTTTCGCCCGCCGCGGTGTGATCGCGAACCGCGCGGCCACCGGCATAGGCGCTGTAATCGGGCTGCACATAATTGGCCCGCCCTTCCACCCGGGTGCGGTCAGCTTGTGCGCCTGCGTTGTCTACGCGTTCATGGGTTGCCAACGCATTGAGGCGCAGATCCTGGCTGATTTTCACCGACACATCGCCACCCACCTTGGTCGTGCCGGCTCCCGCCGCTGCCTGCTGCCCCAGGCCAAATCCACCCTCCTGCCCGCGCAAGTAGACTGTAGCGGCGACATTTTCATCCTGGCGCCGCGCCTCGACCAGATAGGCGCCGCCCTCGACACGGGAGCCTCTCGCTTCACGCCGGCTCTGCGCCAATTCAGCCCGCACACGGGTCTTGTCATTGATCTGGTAAGTCGCATCGACTCCGCTCAGGTCCCCACGCGCGCCGATGGTACCTTCGTGCACTGCGCTCAAGCCGATCTCCTGCTTGCCGTCGCTGGTGCGCAGCGCCGCGCGTCCGCCGCCGGTCAAGCGTTCGTCTTGCATCGGGTCGGCCGATTCATAATCCGCAATGATGTAAACCGGATTGAAATTCCGATCCTTTTCCGTAACCGCCTTGCGGAAAAACACAGTGCCCAGGGTGTAGTCGATTTCGTAATCCATACCGCGGCTCAACGGCTCGGACTTGAGGATGACTTCATTACGGAAGCGATCCCGCGTTTCAAGGACGATCTTGTCGCTGTTGGGCAGTATGTTGCGACGTGTCAGCCGGTACAGGCCTGAAGTGCCGTCCGGACGCAGTTCGTCCTTGACGAAGGCCTGCGCAGTCTGGGCGGCAAAAGCCGTATATGACACATTTTGGCCGCGGAACTCGCTTTTCACACCGTTCAGGGTGCGCGAATAGCGCGACAGCTCCGTCACACTCATGCCGGTATCGTAGTCGCCGAAAAGCGCATACAACTGATCTTTCTCGATCTTGAGATACAGTTTTCTCGTGCTGGCCGCGTCGTATTGCACGCTGGTGGCGTCGCCATAGATTGTGTAGTACTGATTGCGGTCCAGGGTCTGGCCCAGGCGATCGCCCTGATTGCCACCGATGCGGCGACGTTCCTTGTCAGTGTCGTAGGCAACCGTCATCAGGAACTCCCCTTTGACCTGACCTTTGGCATAGAACGCAACGCGCCCATCCTTCCATAGTTTGTCATCGACCAGATTGGAAGGCAGATTCTCTACTCCACCCGAAAGCTTGCGCTCGCCGATCGTGCCCTCACCCAATCCCACCAGTATCCACTCGCGCAGCTCGGGCTTCAGCCAGGCGCGCAGCAATTGCGGTGCACGACCGGGAAAATTGAAAGTCAGCACCACCTCGCCCGCAGTCGTGGTTGGCTGCAGACGGATCAGGGCCAGTCCGTCTTCGGTGACCCGCCAGCGCGCCTGATTGCCGATGTCCCCCAGCAAGGGGCGGGCATTCTGGCGCTGCATCACCTCCAGCGACTGGTAAGGCGCCGATATACTCAGCGCGCCTTCCGTCCCGTGACGCGCGGGTTTGCCCTCACGGTCAAAAATCCGAATGGCGATCACCGGCGCAGTGCGTCCGTCAGCCACCAGAGTTGACGCGTCGGATACGAAGCGGCCTTCAACGCCAGCACCTGAATAGTGCAGCATGCGCTCGGCACGTCCAACCTCACGACCCGAGGCATCGACAGCAATGACCACGATCTTGTTCGTCCCATCCTGCAGGCCCACGCCGCCCCAGCGGGCAAGGGTGAGGGCTTTATCCGGATTCTGTTCATTGCCGTCAAAATTGAGGGCATGCGCCGGTACGCCGTTCATGCTCAGAGTGATCTTGTGCGCCTGATCGTGCTTGATGATGACCTTGGTCGCGTTGATGCCTGGGATGAAATTTTCCGGCGGATAGACGACCTCCAGCCCGGGTTCCGCGGCAGCCAGCCATGCGGCATCAAATTTATCGGCACCCGGCGCATAAATGTTGAGATTGCTTGCGCTGGGCGCTGCCGCCGAGCCGCTTGCCGTTGCCGCCGGGACTTCAGGTTTGGGAGCGGCCGCCTTGACCAATTGTTTATATTGAATTATTTGCTGGTCGCTCAGCGGCAGCTGATCGGCTGCCGCCGGTAAAGTCAGCACCACGCTGACTTGCGGCAGTCGGCGCGTTTCGCCATCGGCGCTCTGGAATTGGCTGATGCCCTGCACCGTCGCACCGGCGTCCATCGTGCCAGTTACTTCAAATTCCAGCACTTTTCTCCAGATGCCGTCGGCGTCTCCGGCACGGAACACCAGCAGGTTGCCGTTGACTTCCGGCTCGGCGGCGGCACTGTTCATGCGCGCACTGCCCGTCGAATAGGCAAGGCCTTGCGGCAGGACAATCGTCATCGACGTATTGCGCACGTCGGTGGTGATACCCTTCAGTTCCAGCATGATCCGTGCGCCGGTTGTAACCGGAGTCACCAGCAAGCGGTGCCCCGCTTCGTGCTCGATACTGCTCCTGCCGGTGTTGCGCACATAGAAATCAGCGCGCCACAGGGTGCCGCCACGGGTATTGACGAACTGTGAGTAGGCCCGCCCCGCATGGCGTGTATTGCCCTCACACAGCACCGGCTCATAACCCTCCGGCAGTGACTTCGCATCCAGCTGCACGACATGGGTGCCGGGTTTGACACCCTCGATATGCCACTTGCCATCCTTGTCGGTACGCACATAAGCGCCGTCTTCCATGAAAATGCGCGCACCCTCGACTCCTTTGCCAAAAAACCGCTCGGGGCCGCACAAATCCAAACCTGCTGCTGCAGACTTGGGCCCGCTGAGTTCGATGACGCGGCCGAGCAGGATGCTGCGGCTGCGGAACAGATCCTCCTTGACGTTCACGGTCGCGCGCGCCACCAGCGAACTGGCGCCGCCGGCACCCGCAGCAGATGCGCTGTTGATCGCGTCACCCAGTGTCGTACCCGCGGTGATCTCCGTGACGTAACGAATCTCCAGCGCCGCGCCACCGGCAAGCGCGCCGATGTTGAACGTCAGCGTACGGCCATCGGCGGAGATCGCCGGATTGGCGCTGGCAACGGCGTTGATCTGCGCAGTGCCCGCACGATAACGGAAACCCGGCGGCAGCCGGTCGCTGACGCTGATTCCGGTCACCGGCACCGCACCGGGATTGGACAGCGACAGTTGATACTGGACAAAATCACCCACTGCAGCAACGCTCTTGTTGCCGACCTTGCGCAGCACCAGAGTGCCGCCCGGCACACCGATGGGGTCGATCGGAATGTGGTTGTTGACCACGTTGGGGTCGCCCAGCGCGAGATCGAACGTCAGATGGTAGATCGTCGGCTGCGGGCCCGTGGGCGGTACGGCCTGCGCTTGCACCGGAAACACGCCGCCGAAACCAAGGCCCGTCGGATCCAGCGTACCCGCAGCCGGCAGCAATGCGGACGGCGATACGTAACCTGGCGGCCCCGTCACCGTCAGGGTATAGGTGCCCGCGGGCGCCCCACCCACCAGCAGGAACTGATAGAAACCAGACGCGCCGGTAACCTGAGCCTGATTTGCGACCCCGCCGATCAAGTGTATTGCCGGGTCAAATCCCGCAGGGCCGGTGAAAGTCACTGTGGCCCCGGCCACCGGCAGCCGGGTGACAGCATCGTAAACCACACCTGCCGGATCCAGCGGCAGACTCTGCTCGATGATGTTGTCACCGGGTTGCAGCCGAATCAGGATGCGTCCGGCGCGCTGCACCTGTGCTGTCGAACCGTTCGTCGTCAGACTGTAGCAACTGCCGCCAGGCACCGGCATCACGATATTCGGCGCCGTGGTCTCGGGCATGTTCCCGCATGCATTCGTACTGGCAAACCCCGTGCCGCCGGTCTCGGCAGTAACCGGAAGCCCGAACACCGCATTGCCGGCGGGATCACGAAACTCCAACTGGTAGTCCACCCCCGCGGGCAATCCCGCGATGGTGTAGGCGCCCAGGGCATCGGTAACCGACTGCCGCACCACCGTGGTTCCCGCGGCGTCATACACGCGGATGGTGAAGCCCTGGAATAAAAACTCACCGCTGCCACGCAGGCGATCGTGGTTGGTATCCAGCCACACATGCCCGGACAGTGATCCGGTATTGGGAGCGCCGGCCAGAACCTGTGTCTGCGCCGTCGCCACATTATTGGTTGACACAGGATCGACCAAAGCCGGCGTCGATGCCTGTGCCAATGTATTCAAATTACCCGGGGTCGCCGGTGCGGTACCGCGCAACGTGATTTCCACGCTGCCTCCGACCGGCAGACTGGGCATGGTAATTGTGACTTGCGTGCCAGCCGGGGTCATTGCACCCACGGTGACGGTGCCGCATGTCCCACTGGTCAGCACTGCACAACCGGCACTGATGCCAGTCACGCCCGGCGGCAACGCAACGATGACCTGCGCACCGCTTGCTGCCGACGGCCCTGCATTTGACACCACAGCTTTCCAGGTCATGTTGCTGCCTGACGCAACCTGCGCCGGACCCGCCATGCTCAATACCAGATCCGATCCCAGGGTATAGGTCGCAACCGTGATCTGGCTTTGTGCGCTGGCGACGAGCGTACCTGCCCCTACCCCCCAGCGAACCTGGGCGGTATTGGTAATCGTCGTCCCGGCAGGCGTAGCCGCAGCGGCGATGCCCGTAAAGAGCATCACCGCGAGACTACACAACGCGAGCACGACAAAACCGCCGTGCAGCGCCTGCCAGGCGCGCGCGATAAAAGCTGGCACTAAGCCGCCAGCAACCGTGCGCTACGCGATCAGTTGATGATGGCGTTAAAGCGTATGGTCACCGACTCGCCGCCTTTGAGCTCCCCGGCGGCATAACCCAGGCCGACAGCTTCAGCCGGCAGTGCCTGCACGCCAGTTACAGAACCGCCACCGGCACCAAACCGAGCCGTAACCGTGCCGGCGTTGAAGAACATGGCGTCGCCATCATTGGCGGATGTGTAGAACACCGGCGTGGCAACACAAGCACGCGGAGTAACCGCGCCGGAAGTGCAACTCAGCCGAAATCCGGATCCCACAGCACTGGCCACCGTTGAAGTCGTGCACAGATTGGCGCCGACAGTACCCCCGGTACCCAGACGCTGATCCGGATCAAACGAGGTATTGGCATTCAGCGCATCGGAAATATCCGTCAGGGTCGCAGAAGCCGCGCCCGCCGCGTTGCTGATGGTGATCTCGTAACGAACAAAAGCGCCGGGAATATTCCTTGGACTTGTTGCTCCGTTAAACGGATCGCAGATGACCGTCACCGTTTTGCTGACGCTGATGACCGCCGCAGCCACCTGGTAAGCGTCTCGCGCTGAATGCGCACCGTCACGCGCGGCATCATCACTGCCCGCAGCATCAGCAAACACCACGTTCAGTCCCGCCGAAGTCGGCAATGTGGTGGTTACGCAACCGGTACCATTTGCAGCGCAAGTGCCATTATTGGATGTGGTCGCCGTAAGTGAGACCAGGGCATTATTGCCGTTGGTGGCTGTCACGGCGCTGGGAATGTTGCACACCACGTACACCGTCACTGTATTGCTACCGGCAATCGGTGAAAGTTGCAAAATGGCAGCCGCCGTATCCTGTCCCGACTGGTAGCTTCCGGGGGTCACTCCGTTCTCAACACGCGCCACACAAGCCGTTGCATCAAATCCCGCCGTAATATTGGAGTCCGTTAACAACACGCCCAGGGTTACCGACTGTCCACTGGCGATCGCACCATTCGGCGTCAATGCATAATCCATCGGTGTATTGCCGGTATTGGTGACGGTGAAGGTGGTAACTTGGGCAGTAGCATTGGGCGCCACGGCGGTAAAGCTGCCACCCACTTCTGCCACCGTGACGCGCACCAGGTTATCGACCTTGAACGTCGTGCTCGGGCTGGTAATCAAGGGCTGTGCTGTACCGCTGATCGAATAATTCAATGTTGCGCTGTTGGTGATATCGGTATTCGCCGAAATACCACCCGTGGTTACAGTACCGCCCGCGAGAAACTGGGCCAGCACCGGCGTTGAGACAAAAACCAAACCGGCCATCAAGGCCAGGCCCGTCACGGCCTTTCGATACCATCCACTGCTGTTCTTCACGGCTTTTTCCCTTTTATTAAATGAATGTTTCCATAACAACTGCTTTTGCCCGACATCCTCGCCGCTCTTGATATTCATGATTCAAACCCCTCCGTAAAAAAAGACTCTTAAAACCATCAATGCGTGTAATCACGAATTTCAAAGAATGACTGCGCCGAACCGGACCGTGCCGGACCTGCCCGGCGCGACGTTCTGCCTGAGCAGCCAGCGAACATGCGTGTAGTCTTGCGCAGCCGCCGGTCGCGTGATGTCTTGCCCGCTTTTGTCCTTGACGGTCATCGTCAGCTTGTCAGGCGTGGCAAAGGTTTTGCCGCCATCCACCGAGTAGGTGATATCGGCGCCCTCTCCTGCCGCGCTGCCCTCCTTGTAGCGGGTGTGCCTCGGCAGCGGGTTGGTGATGACAACCCTCTCGGCCGGCTTTGCCGTCTTGTTGACATAGGTCAGCGTGTACGTGACCTCGTCCCCCGGAAGCATCTTTTCAGCCGGCATGAGCTTTTTGCTCTTGGCGCCTTTGTCCACAACCTCAATCACCTTCTCAGCCTTGGTTGCGAGTTCGACGGACTGCGCCCGGGCGATGACTGCATTACCCAGAAGCAGGGTTGAAACACTGACAAGCAATACGTAATGGATCATTTTTTGCATGGCGATACTTCCTCTTAGTTGATGGTGAATTTGTAATCAATGACATGGGTGATCGGCGCACCGGCAACAGTGACATCGCCGATCAGGACCGTTACAGTGCCAACCGCGTTGCCGCAACCCGCGCAGCTCGCGTTGTCAGGATCGACGGCATCGGTACGAGTGGCCGTATTGAAACGGATGCTGTTACCCACATACGTGGTATTGGCCGGAACATTGTCCGTAACCTGCACCCCCTGAGCGGTGCCGGTGCCGGCGATCGTCACCGTCACTTCGTACTGGATGATCGTTCCGGGCACCAATGCCGTACAGGCGACCGGAGGGACACCCGCGTTACAGCCCGTGGTGGTGACGCCAAACGGACTGGTGACCGCGATGATCACCTTGCTGACTGTTACCGTGACGTTGGCGACAACGTAGGTGCCATTGACGGAGTCATCCGCACCGGAGTCGGCTGGACCTCCGGGACCGGCGCCGATGACCGCGTCCACTGAGCCGACGCCAACGGCAGGCGTACCGAGACCGATCAGCACGGTGCCCGGCGTAGCGCCCGCCGCCCCGGCAGTCGTTGCAGCAACAGCAAGAGTCACCACACCTTGATCACCATTGATGCGAGACGAAGGAATGTTGGACACCAGCAGGATACTTGCCGACTGGTTGGCCGCCAGCGCCAACGATGCGGATATCAGCGTATCGCCTCCGTCCAGTACGCCGTTATTGTTGACATCCAGAAACAGCTGACCGGCAGTTCCCGGGGTGGGATTGAACTGATCGCCCCCCACGGAGAGATTGGGCGTCAGATTGAACGACTCGGGACCATTACCGATATTGGTCACCGTGAACACCAGCACTTTATTGGAGTCCGGTGTATTCACCGCAGTCGCTGACACCGGCGCTGTGACCCGCACGTTGATCAATTCATCGACGCGAATGGATACACCGCTGCTGACCGGGGGGGCAGGCACACCGCCGATGCTGTAGGTGGCTGTCGCATTGTTGTTGATCGTAGTACCTGCGGCTGTTCCTAAGGCGTAAACCGTACTCCACGGATAAAGCAGGGCGAGCGCGGCCAACAAGGCAAGACCCGCGCGTAATAGGGACGCAAACAAACGACACCTTCCTTTCATCAGAAAAGGTTGGGATTCAATGCGACGACGATGGGGGGATGGCCAGGCTATCTACAGAGCCCTTGATTCGTCCCTGAATTCAAGGCCAACTGGGGCTCCACTTCGCCTCTGCGCATGGCCGTGTGCAGAGGAAAATTTTCTAGTTCTAATACAGTTTTTTCTAATATAGTATTTTCTAATATATTTATGCCCTGAATCAATAGGCCGTTGAATAATCACGGGCTTGGAAAAGTAAATATCGGATTTGATGCGACACAGAATCTGCCAAGCGGATGGATGGATGCTCAGCAGACACTTTTTAGCGTGAATTTTTCACGCTTTTTAAAGATTTATTGATGCGCTGCAGCATTCGGGCTGAGCCAAAACGCTTACGTGTTTTCGCTCCGACGGTTAAGGCAAAGGAAGAACCAGTGCTGATGCCGGCCGCCCAATCCCACAACCGCTGCCTTGGACCGGAATGCTCAAAAAAAACGGCCCCGATTGGGGCCGTTTTGATCTGGCGGAGAGGGTGGGATTCGAACCCACGATACGCTTGCGCGTATTCCGGTTTTCGAGACCGGTACATTCAACCACTCTGCCACCTCTCCTGAAAGCTGTGGCGTCGCTGTGGACGTGAGGGGCGGGATTCTACCAGCCCTAACGTGCGGGCTCCAGCGCCTTCAGCCCGCCCATATAAGACTGCAGCGCCGTTGGAATATCGACACCGCCGTCGGCGCGCTGGTAATTCTCCAGTACCGCCACCAACGTGCGCCCCACCGCCAGCCCCGAACCGTTCAGAGTGTGCACCAGCTCGGGCTTGTTTTTGTCGTTGCGGTATCGCGCCTGCATGCGCCGCGCCTGGAAATTTTCAAAATTGCTGCATGAGGAAATTTCGCGGTAGGCATTCTGCCCCGGCAGCCAGACTTCAATGTCATAAGTTTTGGCCGCCGAGAAACCCATGTCGCCGGTGCACAGCGTCATCACGCGGTACGGCAAACCGAGTTTTTTGAGTATGGTTTCAGCATGGCCCGTAAGCTCCTCAAGCCCGGCATAGGACTGCTCGGGATGAATGATCTGCACCAGTTCAACCTTGTCGAACTGGTGCTGGCGGATCATGCCGCGGGTGTCCTTGCCGTAGGAGCCGGCTTCGCGCCGAAAACACGGCGTGTGACAGACAAACTTCATCGGCAGTTGCGCACCGGCAAGGATTTCGCCGCGCACGATGTTGGTCACCGGTACTTCCGCAGTCGGGATCAGGTACAGACCATCGGCGGCGATCGCAAACTGGTCGTCTTCGAATTTCGGAAACTGCCCGGTGCCGCGCATCGAATCGGCATTGACCATGTACGGTGCATACACTTCGGTGTAGCCATGCTCCTGTGTATGCACGTCGAGCATGAACTGCGCCAGCGCGCGATGCAGCCGCGACAGTCCGCCCTTCATGACCACAAAACGCGCCTGGGCAATCTTGGTTGCCGTTTCGAAATCCAGCAGCCCCAGTCCTTCGCCGATGTCGACATGGTCTTTCGCCGGGAAAGAGAATGGTTTGGGTTCGCCGAAACGTCGTAATTCAACATTAGCTTCGGCATCACGACCGGTCGGCACGCTGGCATGCGGCACATTGGGCACATGCATCAGAAAATTATTAAGCCGCTGCTGCACGTCTTCGAGCCTGGTTTCCAGCGACTTCAGCTGCTCGGCCTGCGCGCTGACCTCCGCCATCAGCGCCGAGGCGTCTTCCTTCCTGGCCTTCAGCTGCCCGATCTGCTTCGACAGCGCGTTGCGCTTCGCCTGCAGATCCTGGGTTTCGATCTGTATGGTTTTACGCTCCGCTTCCAGCGCCGCAAACTGCGCCGTATCCAGGGTGTAACCACGATCAGCCAGCCTTTTTGCGAGCGCCTGCATGTCGGCGCGTAATGTGTTGATGTCAAGCATGTCCGTCTCAAATACCCATTCAAACCGTGAAAAGAGCCGCCATTATCGGTGAGTTCACCGACTCCAGCCAGCCCCGCCCCTCGCTCCCTCCGATCACCGTTACTTGACACAGCGGCGAGCACCCTTCTACAGTCGCGCCTCCTCTATTTCCCATTTTCCGCCTTACATCATGGCTTCAGCACGTGTGCCCAATATCCCCGGCTTCATCCCCCATACCCAGAAGCCCGAAACACATTTCCCGGCCGGGGCCTGCGACTGCCATGCCCATGTGTTCGGACCACAGGAACGTTTTCCGTACCTCGCCAATGCCGCCTACATCGCGCCCGACGCGATGGCCTCGGATTATGTCGGCATGCTGAAAAACAACGGTTGCGACCGCGGCGTATTGGTGCAACCCAGCGTTTACGGCACCGACAACAGCTGCATGGTCGATACGCTGCGTTCGGGATTACATGCCTTGCGCGGCATCGCAGTTGTCGAAGCCGGCGTATCGGACAGTGAACTTGCCGACCTCCATGCCGCCGGGGTGCGTGGCGTGCGCATCAACCTCGCCTCGGAAACCGAGGGCCTGACACTGGCGGACGGCGAACGCCTGGCGCCGCGGCTGAAGGAGCTGGGCTGGCATCTGCAGTTTTACCTTGATCTGCCGAAGATGCCCGAGGCCGAAGCCAAACTGTCGAAATTAAAAATCAACATCGTCATTGACCATTTTGCACGCTGCCAGGCAGAGGCCGGAGTCACCGCGCCAGCATTCCAGTCCCTGCAGCGACTGGTCAGCCGCGACAACTGCTGGGCCAAAATCATGGGGCCTTATTTCACGTCAAAAAACGCGCCGCTGTATCCGGAAGTCACTCCGATGGCCCGCGCGCTGGTTGCGGCTGCGCCGGACCGCATCGTCTGGGGGACAGACTGGCCCCATCCCGGCGCACGCGCGTTGATGCCGGAAGACCATGTGCTCGCCGATATGCTGGCGGAATGGGTCCCGGACGAAGCGCAACGGCGCAAAGTGCTGGTGGACAATCCGGCGCGGCTGTACGGTTTCTGATGACCATGGGCGCCGGCTTCCTGCACCAATGGCTGAAAACACCCGCGCTGGTGGGGGCCATCCTGCCGTCCTCGAAGCACCTGGCAAAAGTCATGGCACGCCACGCCGGCGACTCCGACACACTGGTCGAATTGGGAGCGGGCACCGGTACGATCACCACCGAACTTGTGCGCCAGCACCCCGCGGTGCCGTTGATCCTGTTTGAGCAGAATTCGATCCTGGCTGGCCATCTGCACCGGCATTTTCCACATGCGCAGATCGTTCCCGAATGTTTTCATGCGCGTCCTGAGCTGCTCGCACACCTGCCGGAGCGGGCCGTATTTGTTTCATCATTGCCGTTTCGCTCCCTGCCCGCACACATCGTAACGCCCACTATCGCCGTTCTGCATCGCCTGTTGACAGAAGGCCCGCAACGAAGGCTGATCCAGTTCACTTACCAGCCCAGGGCTCCGTTCAAGGCGCCGGCGGGTCTGGTCTGGCGGCGTTGTGTCACCGTATGGCGCAACGCGCCGCCGGCCGGGGTATGGGAATTGAGAATGCCGGGCCGTCTGCGAAAACATGATGCCGCGACGATGCGAACAGATTATTGAGTATTCCCAAAAACATGACAGCCTCGTCAGAGGCATGTTTTTGTCATTATTTACGCAACTTTCAATAAGTACCGCCGCCCTCGCGGCGTTTCACGGCAACCTGCCGGTCGAGTTCCCTTAAAGCTTCGAGCCGTTCACTGATCCGCGCCTCGAGGCCGCGTTCGGTGGGTTCATAGAGCCGGGGGGCCGGCAGGTCGTCGGGAAAATAATTCTCGCCGGCGGCATAGGCTCCGGCTTCATCATGGGCGTAACGGTACTCGCGGCCGTAACCCAGGTCCTTCATCAATCTGGTCGGGGCATTGCGCAGGTGTTCGGGCACCGGGCGTGACAGGTCGTTGCTTACCAGTTCACGTGCGCGGTTGTAGGCAACATAGGCCGCATTGCTTTTCGCCGCGACCGCCAGATAAATCGTGGCCTCCGCCAGGGCCAGTTCACCTTCGGGTGAACCCAGCCTCTCATAGGTTTCGCAGGCATCGAGCGCCATGCGCAGCGCACGTGCATCGGCGAGGCCGATATCTTCAACCGCCATGCGGATCAATCGCCGGCCGAGATACAGCGGATCGGCACCACCATCGAGCATGCGCACCAGCCAGTACAAGGCGGCATCCGGCGCCGAACCGCGAACAGATTTATGCAGCGCCGATATCTGGTCGTAAAACGCATCGCCGCCCTTGTCGAAACGGCGCAAACTTTGCGTCAGCGTTTGTTTGATGAAGTCATCGTCGATTTCGATTTGTTTGCTTTGTGCCGCCGCCGTCGCCACCTGTTCCATCATGTTCAGCAAACGACGGGCATCACCATCGGCATAAGCCACCAGGCTGTCGCGGGCGGTGTCCGATAATTTCAATAAAAACAAAGGGTTATCTATCGCCCGCGTCACCAGTCCGGCAAGGTCGGTGGCGGTCAAAGGCTGCAATACATACACCGCGGCACGCGACAGCAGCGCGCTGTTGACCTCAAACGACGGATTCTCGGTGGTGGCGCCGATAAAAGTGATCAGCCCCTGCTCTACGAACGGCAGGAAGGCATCTTGTTGCGATTTATTGAAACGATGCACTTCGTCCACAAACAGGATGGTGCGCCGCCCGCTCTGCTGCAGCACGACTTCGGCGCGCGCCACGGCCTCACGGATTTCCTTGACGCCAGCAAGCACCGCGGAGATGGCGATGAACTCGGCATCGAAGGACTGCGCCATCAAACGCGCCAGCGTGGTTTTTCCGACGCCGGGCGGGCCCCACAAAATCATCGAATGCGGTTTGCCGGCTTCGAAGGCAAGGCGCAGAGGTTTGCCGGTACCAAGCAGGTGCTGCTGTCCGACTACCTCATCCAGCGTGCGCGGCCGCATCCGCTCCGCCAGCGGCGCATCGGGCTCACGTTTCGCGAACAGGTCGCTCACGCCGGTTTGTCCCCAGTTAGCCGTTATTCGCTGATAACGTCGGCGCCCTGCGGCGGCGTGAAGCGGAAGACTTCGGCGGCAATGCGCGGATTTCGTTCAACATCGGCAAAGGTGATCACCGTAGTCTGGCCGAACTGGTCGCGCAACTCCATCGCCTCAAGCCCGGACTTGCCGAAGCCCATGCGCACACGTTCAAACACCGTTTCGCGGCTTTTCGGCAGCGCTTCCAGCCAGTCGAGTCCCTTGTCCATGCCAAGGTTGGACAATTTGAAATCGCGTTCGAGGTCGTTGCTGCCGGAGAGCAGCGCCGCGGGACTGGAACCCAGCGCGCGATCGAGTTTGCGCACCGTGACCTGATTCAGGTCCTTGTCAAAAATCCACAGCTTGCTGCCGTCGCCGACGATGGCCTGCTCATACGGTTTCTGGTAATCCCAGCGGAATTTTCCCGGCCGCGAGAACTGCATCACCCCCTGCGCCTGCTGCAATTGTTTGCCGTTTTTATCGAGCACCATCTGCGCAAAACGCGCCTTGACGGTCTGCGTCTGGGTCAGGAACACCTTTAGCGCGTCGGTGGCCGCAGCGGATGCGAGACCGGGCAACAGGCAAAGCAGCATCAGAATGATTCGCATCAAAAGGGTTTGCGCACGCGGTCGATGTTTTCAATGCGGCCTGAGCGCAGTGTGACCGTGGTCAGGAAAGGATTGACCAGTGTCGGAAAATAATAGTACGACTTCAGGCCTTCGCGGATGTTGTCCAGCGCCTGGTGATCGGGTTTGCCTGCGCGCAGCACCAGTTCACCCTCGGTCATGCCATGCTCAAGACGGATATAGACCTCGAAGGCCATGCCCCGCGGAGCCACATCTTCGGCAGCACCGGCAAAACCCCACCACAGCACGGAAAGCAGAATGAATGAGCGTATCAGCATGTAAAGTCAGACCATCGTCAGCGCGGAAAGTTTGTCAGGCAATTTGTAATAATTCGTTGCCAGGGATCAATCATTGTCGGATGCAGAGGCCGGGGCCAGCACCTCGCGGTTGCCGTTGGACTGCATCGGCGACACCAGCCCGGAACGCTCCATCTGCTCGATCAGCCGCGCGGCCCGGTTGTAGCCGATGCGCAAATGGCGCTGTACCAGCGAAATCGACGGGCGTCGCGTCTTGAGCACGATGGCGACAGCCTGGTCATAGAGTGGATCGGACTCGCCATTGCCCCCTTCCGCCCCCTCGACAGCACCCTCAACCGAAGCCTCCGGGCTTTCGAGGATTTCATCAATGTATTGTGGTTTTGCCAGGCTTTTCAGGTGATCCACCACCTTGTGCACTTCCTGGTCATCCACAAAGGCACCGTGTACGCGCTGGGTATAGCCCTGGCCGGGCGGGAGGTACAACATGTCGCCCTGGCCCAGCAGCGCCTCCGCGCCCATCTGGTCTAGAATCGTGCGCGAATCGACCTTGGCCGATACCTGGAACGCAATCCGCGTAGGGATGTTGGCCTTGATCAGCCCGGTGATCACGTCCACCGACGGCCGCTGCGTGGCCAGCACCAAGTGCACGCCGGCGGCACGCGCCTTCTGCGCCAGCCGCGCAATCAGTTCTTCGATTTTTTTACCGACCACCATCATCAGGTCGGCCAGTTCGTCGATGACCACGACGATCAGCGCCATTTCCACCAGCGGCACCGGGTTGTCAGGTGTCGAGGCAATCGGATTCATCAGCGGCGTTTTCTTTTTCGCCGCGTCGCGCACCTTCTGGTTGAAGCCGGCCATGTTGCGCACGCCCAGCGTCGACATCAGCTTGTAGCGCCGCTCCATTTCGCCGACACACCAGTTCAGCGCATTCGCCGCCTGCCGCATGTCGGTGACCACCGGCGCCAGCAGATGCGGGATGCCTTCATAGACCGACAGCTCAAGCATTTTCGGGTCGATCAGGATCAGCCGCACCTGCGACGGCGGCGCCTTGTAAAGAAGCGACAGGATCATCGCATTGATCGCCACCGATTTTCCGGAACCGGTCGTGCCGGCAACCAGCAGATGCGGCATACGCGCGAGGTCGGCGACAACCGGATGACCGGCAATGTCCTTGCCCAGCGCCAGCGCCAGCGGCGAACCCATGTCCGCATAAACCTGTGAACTCAGAATTTCCGACAGGCGCACGATCTGCCGCTTGGGATTGGGAATCTCCAGCCCCATGCAACTCTTGCCGGGGATGGTCTCGACGACGCGGATGCTCATCACCGACAGCGCACGCGCCAGGTCGCGCACCAGGTTGATGATCTGACTGCCCTTGACCCCGATGGAGGGTTCAATCTCGAATCGCGTCACCACCGGCCCGGGATAAGCCGCCAGCACCTTGACCTCGACACCAAAATCGAGCAGTTTTTTCTCGATCAGGCGCGAAGTGAATTCCAGCGTGTCCGCTGAAACGGTCTCGATATTCGCATCCGCCTCGTCGAGCAGGTTCAACGGCGGCAGCAACGAATCGGGAAGATCGCCGAACAGCGGCACCTGCTTTTCACGTTCAACCCGTGCTGATTTTGGAATTTCGACAATGCGTGGCGGCTCGATACGCACCGGTTCGTGCGCCTCGATTTTTTTCCTGCTGTCTTCAACCGCATCCTTGCGCGCGACCACGGCTTCGGCGCCGGCTTTGCGATCAGCCCGCTCCTGCACCCTGGCGATCACATACGCGTAGAACCGCTCCGACCAGTCGCCCAGGCGTTCGATCACCAGCAGCCATGAAATGCCCGTGAACAGGCTGAGCCCCGCCGCCAGCAACAGCAGCAGCAGCAAGGTGCCGCCGGTGAATCCCGCCACCATCGCCAGGCCACTGCCGACCAGCGCGCCCAGGGCGCCACCCGGCGCACCGGGCAGTTCGGCGCGCAGCGTGTACAGCCGCAACGACTCGAGACCACAGCTGGCCGTCAGCAACACGAAAAAACCGATCAGCATCACCACATGCGAACGGCGGTCAGTTTCGGTAATGGTTTCGATGCGGCGAAAACTCCACAGCACCAGTGCTCCGCACAAGGCCACCCACCAGTAGGCGGAAATGCCGAACATGAACAGCAGCAGGTCCGCGACATAAGCGCCGACCAGCCCGCCGGCGTTGCCGATCTGGTCGGTGCCAACGCTGTGCGACCAACCGGGATCACCCTTGTGGAATGTGAGCAATACCAGCAGCAGATACAGCGCAACGGCGAGGAAAGCCAACCACCAGGATTCACGCAACAGAGCCGCGAGTTTCGGCGGCAGCGGATTCGGCGCAGTTTTGGCGGCAGGGGATTTATCGCTGGCCAGCATCAGATTTTTCACGGAAAAATTTTGTTAACCTGATGATTATAAGTGAAATGACCTGACGCACCGCAAAAGCCCCGCCGGAAAAACAAACCCCGCCGGAAGGCGGGGTTTGTCAGCAAAAAACCGCAAAGCTTCAACGCACGATGCATTCCTGGCTGGCACCGCCACCCACCGCGCCGCCACCGATACCCAGGGTGAACGGCAACTGGCTCAGGTTCAGCCCCGGATCCCCCGGCAGCAGCACCGGAGGCTTACTCGGGTCTTGGGCGAAACCGAACTGGCCTTCGTTCACCAACTGAGTGCCGCCCTGGGTTTGCATGATGTAACTGCCGGTGTAGGTCGTATGATAAGTGCCGGGCTCGAGATTACCGCAATCGGATGAACACGCCACGGTATCTCCGGAAGAGCCTCGAATACCGATGGTGGCAGTTGAAGTCCCGATTTTGTAGGCATCCTGATTGCCGCGTTTTCCGATCAAGCCGGTCACGGTGCGCAAGCCGCCTTTTAACAAACGCATGAACATGCCGTCGCTCTGCGGCGCATCCTTGTTGAAGGAATAGGTTTCAAGCTTCATCGTGCTGTTCGGCCGCATGGTTGCCGCGCTGCCGTCGGTAAAATTGATCTGGGCATAACTGTCGCGCTGCGTGGTCAGCACATCGCCCGGTTGAACTTCCGATTTCTGCGAGAGAATCCGCACAGACCCGTCAGGTCGCTGCACGGACATGGTGCCGCTCAGATGGGTCACCACCCCTGCACCGGCTGCCCACACACCCGCGGCAACCATCACCAGCGCAACCCCCGCTACGCCTTGCACCCACCTTTTGATCGAAACCATGACCAGCCCCCTTTCAATGCGCACCCGCAGGCCGCATGCGAATCCCGTTATGACTACGGTTCTGACAAGTTCATTTTTATACCACAAGTCGGGAATTTGCGAGGGAAACCGAGATGCTGCAATCCCGCCAAGCCCCTGAAAACGTGAGAAAAATCACGCTCCGCCCGGCCCTGCGGGACTAATCCGCAGAACCGCGATGCGCCATCGACTTGCGATCAATTACGATGATTTTGCGCTTGTCGGTGACGATCAGGTTCTTTTCCTGCAAATCCTTGACCACCCGGCTGACCATTTCGCGCGACGCGCCGATCATGCGTGCGATTTCCTGCTTTGCCGGCGCCCGCTGCACCACCCATTGACCGTCGATATTTTCGGCCATGTCGATAATCAGGCGCGCAACCCGTCCATAGACATCGATCAGCGCCAGGCTTTCGATCTTGCGGTCGGCGTCACGCAGGCGTTTGACCATGTTCCGCAGCACCAGCATCGCCATTTCAGCGTGGCTCTCCAGGCAAGCCAGGAAAGCCGTCCGCGGGATCCGCAGCATCTCACAGGGCTCCAGCGTCTCCACCGTGGCTGAACTCGGCAGGCTGTCGAGCAATCCCATTTCGCCGACAAAGTCTTGGGCGCCCATCACTGTCAGGATAACTTCATGCCCCTCTTCATCCGGGATCAGCACTTTGACCCGGCCCGAAAGAATGATGTAAAGCGCCTCGGTTTCCTCGCCGGCACGCAGGATTGCCGCGCCGCGCGGATAACTGCGTTGCTGGACGCCCGGGAGCAAGGCAGCGATCTGTTGATCCGAAAAAGTCGAAAACAGGGGGACTGTTTTCAGAATCTGGGGATTCAATGCGATGGGAGCGGGCATGGGACTCGTCACTATGGTCTGTTTTGGCTGTTTTTCCCGGGCACATGGTATTCCACGGTCACGGGTAAGGGCATGTTGCCAGAACGCGGGCCAATAGTCATGCCTGCTTTATTTGCAGACCCCTCCCGCAGGATCCTTGCTTTTAGAAGAACCCGACGCAACAGCGCCCGACAGTGTGCAGGCTCCACCACTGAATGAAACGCAATCGGTGGTTTTAATGAACGCCGCCAGCAGTGAATCCAGGTTCAATGGCGGCGCTTCGGAAATAAACAACGCCGCGCCCAGCGCAGGGTTGGCCACCAGCGTAATGCTGCCGGTGATGGTGATCGGATAGGCGTTGCCCAGAATGCGGATCAGGGAGTCGCCACCGATCAGATGGAAAAAATCGCTGTTCGGGGTAAACACCCCCGTGTCGAAAGGCGGGAAAAACGGGCCGGTGCCACCTTCCAGCCGCAACCCCTGCGGACCGCCGATGTTCAGCTTGGCTTCGGCGGCGGAATAAATCAACGCTGCGGCATCGGCGGCCGGCCCCGCCGCTGTGCCGCCAGTGAGGCGCATATTGCCGGTTGTTGTGATCAGCAACGACTCGCCGGAGACAACATCTCCGGTGAGGACTCCAGCTGAGGCAATGGCCCGCAGACTTGAACCTGTCGCTACAGCATTGCCGCCCGTGATATCGAAATTCTGAGTGACCAACATGCCAATTTTCGCCTTCGAGCGCACCACAGCCCCGGCATCCGCTTCCGCAAAAGTACCACCGCTGGTATTGATCGCGGTTGCCGTTCCGGCCTGCAGGTCGACGTTGCCCGCAACCTTGAGCAACAAATTGCCGTCAGACTCGAAACGTGCCGCCGCCACGGCATTCGCTATCTGGCCGGCGATTGGCTGCGCCGTCGCTGTACCGCCGGTGAGGGTCAGATCCCCCTGAATCTCTGGATTAAAGACCGCGTGAGAGACCATCTGCGCATTCGCTGTTGCGGTGTTGCCGCCGGTGGCTGCAAAAGCCGTGCCGCCCGCAAGATCAACGCCTCCCGTCACTTTCAGACTGAAGCTGCCGCCTTCCAATATGGCACTGGCATCGGCCGTCTGGCTGGCCCCGGCGGTGCTGGCAATTGACGCCGACCCGCCGGTCATACTCAGATTACCGCCCACGATCACCGATGTCGCACCGCCGCGTACAATCGCATCCGCAGAAGTGTCAGCCGAACTGGAAACCGTTGCGGCTGCGCTGCCGGCAACGATGCCTAAATTCCCTGACAGATTGATATTCAGGTTGTTATCTGCCATCAGCCGGGCATCGGCTTGCTGACCGGTCGCCGCGGTACCGGAGGTGATCGTGAAATTGTTGACTGGCCGCAATGCTGTACCCAGTGTAATGTTGGCAGCCCTCACCTCCAGCGGCACGGTGCCCGGTGTGGTCATGGTTACGCTGCCGCTGCTGCCCAGCGGGGTATTTCCGAACAGGTCAGCAGCCAGACCGTTGGCGCGCAGATTCAAATCGCCGCTCAGATAAATCGACCCCTGTAAATTGATGTCGTTGCCCGCAGCCAGCATCAGGTTATGGTCAAATCTCGTTCCGGCCGCACCGATGGATCCCGCCGGCAGCATATTGATATTCCGCGCTGCAACCAGGTTCAGCGATCCGCCGGTCTGATTGTTGTTGATGTACGTCGTGGGGATTGCAATGCCGACATCGATATTGCCGCCGCCACTGCTCCCGGTTGCGACGATATTCACATTTCGGCCGTTAATGGCACCGGCACCCAGGCTCCAGCTGTCAGCCTCCAGCAGCACGTCGCTCGCGGTGCCTATACCGATAATCTGCGTACCGCTGATACTCTTGTAACTGATCTGACTGGCGGCAAATCCGCCGGGAAAGGACGTAAGACTGGATACGCCTGTATCTCCGGCCTGCCGGGTTTCCAGGGTGATCTGGAGCGCGCAGTTGCCGGCACCATGCCCCGCAGCAATTCCGGTGCAACCCGACGGCGACACCGTCGACGTCGAATTTGCTGCATTGTTGTCGTTGTTCAGATTGATCGTTGCAGCCCCTGCGGTGTCGTTATAAGTCCGCACAGTCAGCGCATTGCGGCTCTGCAGCCCGGCATCGTTATTGACGCCAGTCAACTGCGACACCGGACCCGAAGAATAGATCGTGATATCCCCGTTTCCGGAGCGTACCGGGGCGTTGATGGCCACGCTGCCGAGTGCGGCTCCGCCGGCGTTGGCCGCAAGTGACATGCCCAGCGACGCCATTCCCGCCGTGTTGCCGGAAGCCAGCGTGATGTTGCCGTTATTGGTAATAACCGGCCCGTTTACCGAAATTCCGTCGGCAGCCTTGAGAACTATGGCGCCGCCTGCCCCAGTCGTAGTAATGCCACCGGCGCCCACAGTCAGTGTGCCCGTGTCATTGCCCAATCCGTCGCTTGCGGTAAACGTTGCCGATGCCGCGGTAAATCCGATGCCCGCGCCTCCGGTTGTAATGCCACCCCGATTGGTGCTGATGGTCGCGGCACCACCCACACTGACCACTCCCGTCTGCGTGATGCTCCCGGTATCTGCCGAAAGCACAAGAGTACCGCCCACTGACGAGGTATCGAGGAGAATGCCGCCTTGATCAAAATGCGACACGTTGCCGCTGGTATTGAAGGCAACTCGGTTGATCGCGTTATTGCTGCCGCTGTTGACCGATGCGCTTGCAGCGAAAACATCGAAATCATCCACATTCGTCAACGCGCCGACCACCTGCAGATTTCCCAAGGGCGCAAGCATCGAACCAAAAGTAATATCACCGCCATTGCCTGTCAGCGTCTGATTGAACGTGACGTCGTTTCCGCCGGACAAAAACACTGTGTTCGCAGGGCCGGCACCTATCGACACTGGATCGTTGTACGTTTGCCCGGCCGCACCGCTTGTCCTCATCTGCCCACCACTGATCACCGTGGTTCCCGCGGCATCAGTAGTGATGCCGGAAAGCGGTGTCGTTGCACCAACCTGGCCGACGAAGGTGGTTACCCCGCCGGAATTGACTGTCAAGCCCCCCGGCCCACTGACCGTGGTGTTAAACGTGACTGGATTGCTTCCGCTGTTGATGGTTGCAACCTGACCCGCAGGGATGGCCGTACCGGAAAGCGAAACAGCGCCTGCCACCGCAATGCCGCCGGCAAGAACCGTCTGCAAACCGGCACCGCGGCTCAATCCGGCAGCGATCGACGATGTATCCGCGGTGGCATCCCCGATTTGCAAGGTTCCAGTCGTGGCCAGCGTGGAAGCCGCACCGGTGGTCACGCCATTGAGAAAAGATACGTCACCAGCTGTCGCCGCCAGGGTCATGCCGTTGCTGATATTCACTGCGCCGCTGAAGACGGTGCTGGTGCTCTGGGTCACTGTCAACGCACTGACTTGCTGCGTACCAGTTCCCTGAAACTGCACCACGTCGCCGGAAGTCACCGTCAGCGACCCCAGGCAGGTCGCACCGATGTCGCCAGCAATCGAAATATCGCCGCCTCCTGCGGCGAGCGTCAGGTTCTGAGCGGGTGCTGTAGTGCCGACAATGCTCAACGTGCCGATGTTCCCTCCGCCGGAACTCAAGTTTACCGAGGCACCCAGGGTCGCCGGATTCAGCAGGGCAATATTGCCGCCGCCAGTGCTGAGGTTATGCGCGAGCGTAATGCCGGACGATCCGGTCAGCGAAATATTCCCCGTTGTTGTGGTCAGCGACCCGTTTGTGGCCAGGGCTCCACCGAGACTTTGGAAATCAATGGCGCCAGTACCAGTGCTGTAGTTGTATGCGGGAAGCGTGAGCGTGGTTCCGGCGATCGCCGTGATGGCCGTGTTCGCGCCGTGCAGGGTCGGGGCGCCGAGTGTCAGCGCATCCGCATCCCGGATTGAAATGGTTGCTCCAGAAGAGTTGAGGGTTACTGCCCCAGTGAAATTGTTTGTCGTGGAATTCAGCGCGATCGCGCCGGTGCCGGCGCTCACCGTAGTTGTTGCTGCCAGGACTTTGCCCGCCGTCTGGTTAACACCAACACCGGTCAGCACAAGATTCTGCCCTGTCGCATCCACGTCAGCACCGATCGAAAGCGCGCCCCCGGATGTTGTGATTGACATCAGACCGATACCGCTCGCTAAGTTGCCCGTCACGTTCAGACCACCCGTCGTGTCATTCACCGTCAACCCGTTGCCCGTGAACGCCCCAAGGTTCGCGATCGTGTTGCCCTGCCCGAGCGTCGCCGTCGTCTGCGCCGAACCCGTCAGCGTCCCCGTCGTGTTGATCGTCCCCGTCGCCGTCTGGCTGATCGCCTGACCCGAGGTCAGCGTCACCGTCCCCGCACCACCGTCCACCGCACCATTCAGCGTGATGTCGTTCGCACCCGTGGTCACCAGCGTCACGCCGTTACCCGCAACGCTACCCGTCGTCACCGCCAGGTTCCCGCCCGTGGTCGTCAGCGACGCCAGCCCCGTGCCGGCATTCACCACCCCCGTCACGTTCAGACCACCCGTCGTGTCATTCACCGTCAACCCGTTGCCCGTGAACGCCCCAAGGTTCGCGATCGT
>JAIETP010000009.1 GCA_019744975.1 Burkholderiales bacterium | reverse complement strand
TCACGCCCATGCAGAAATTAAAGCTCGCTGCTTAACCCCACTTCTGGCTGATGCTAAAAATGGGGGGATTACCCTCCCAACTTCATTTAACCGAGCGACTGTTCCACGTATTTTCGACGTGACATTTTCTTGCTTACTAATTTGCACATAGTGACCGACTTGTTTTTCGTCTTCCCATACACTCCGCAAAAACCCATCTGCCCCACCGTCTTTGTTTCCTCCTAAAGCTGTAAAGCGCCTCTCCTCACGTATAGAAAGCAATTCTTGAATTAGTCTCTCAAACTTAAATCCATCAGCGCCGCCAACCAAGTAGCCGATGAGAGTGTCTAAAAGAGGCAAAGTTTCTGTGGGCATAAGTTATCGTTTTATTTAGTGATATAGGCACTCTAATATTAGTCGAGTCTATGTAGACGGCTAAAATTACAAGCTTTTAAGGGACTAAGCTCGATACTTTTACACTACACTACCCGCCGCCCAATAGGCTTAACAGACAAGCGCAACCCCGCCGCATCCAGTATCGCCGTGAGACTGCGCAACTCCGGATTACCCGACGCCGACAACATCCGGTAAGTCGCCTCACGCGTGAGTTTTGATTTGCGCGCGAGTTTGGCTATGCCGCCCTGTGCCTGCGCCACATGGCGCAGCGCCATCATCAACGCCGGCTGATCGCCGTCTTCGATGGCAGCCTCTATATAGGCTGCGGCTTCCGCTGGGTCTTTCAGCCGATCCAGCAGCCAAGCCTCATGAGTAACCGACGGTGTCGCGGACTTTTTGCGAACGGTCTTTGTGGACTTGGTAGCAGGCTTTGGCATAGCCAATGTTTTTTTGTCAGCGAGAATTTATGCGTAGTCATGGCACTGTAATCTATAAATTACTATCATCCAAGGCCTCGCTGCCGGGATTCGCGTGTGCGGCGATACTTATATAAGTATTTGATTTTATTATTATTTTTTGATTTATCGCAATGGCGGATTGCATCAAGCAATCCTGCGACCCAGACCCTCCCGACTTACTGCGAGCGATAAGCTAAGCCGCAGCCGAAAACCGGTTGGGTTCCTTCCCTTCCTGCACAGCCCACACAATCATGATGATCCAGCCAATGATTGGAATGAACCAGACCAGAAGAAACCATCCGCTTTTGTCGATGTCGTGCAACCGCCGCGCGCCAACCGCGAGCGAAGGCAAGAGAACCGCCAGTGTGAACAGCCCCGACAACACTTCACTGACGATGCCCAGTGCCACCGACACCAGGAATGTAAAAAGGAAAAACCACCAGTATTCCGAGCGTGTGGCGCGGCCATCAAAGGTCGCGTATTTTTTGAAGCAGGTGCCGATGGATTCACCGAAGGTCATTTCATCCCCCTTTGTTTGGTTTCTTGGTGCAAAACAGATTCCGCCTTGTCACGGCGGTTCAGACCTCAACCGTCACCCGATTCCGCCCGCACTCCTTGGCGCGATAGAGCGCCCGGTCGGCGCGGGTCAGTGCGTCGTCGGCGCTGTCGTCCCCCGGTTTGATTTCGGTGACGCCGATGCTGATGGTCACCGGGATGGTCCACTTGTCGAGCACTGCCGGGGTTTCCGCCACCTGCTTCCGGAGGCGTTCGGCAAAGATTTCGGCTGCCGCTCGATCGGCGCCGGGCAGGATGACGGCGAACTCTTCACCACCGAGGCGCCCCAGGGTGTCGATCTTGCGCAGATCTTCTTTCATCAGCGTGGCCAGGTGGCGCAGCACATGGTCGCCGGCGGCATGGCCGAAGCTGTCGTTGACCACCTTGAAGTGATCAATGTCGATCATCAGCACCGCGGCGCATTTTTCCTCGGCGCGGCTGACACGGGCTTTTTCCTGTTCGAGCTGGCCGAGGAAATGCCGCCGGTTCGGCAGCCCGGTCAGCATGTCGGTGGCGGCCATTTCCCGGAGATCGGCTTCGAGGCGTTTTTGTTCGGTGATGTCGCGCGACACCACCACCACCTTGGACACCTTGCCTTCGGCATCGCGGATGGCGCGCCCGTCGGACTCCATGAAACGGATGCTGCCGTCCCGGAGCACAAAGCGGAATTCGGAACACTCGCCGATGCCCGTCTCGACGGTTTTGCGGAACACGGCCTTGATGCGTTCGCGGTCGTCGGGATGGATTTCCATGAAGGAACTGCTGCCCTGGCGGATGTCCTTTTCGCGGAACAGCGGCCGGTACGAGGGGCTGTTGTAGACGCGGCGGCCTTCGGTGTCGAGCACGGCGACGAGGTCACCGACGTTTTCGACGATGGCGCGGAACAGTTCCTGGGTCTCGTAGAGTTTGCCTTCGGTGACTTTCTGCCGGCGCCGCCACTCGGCCGTGCGCAGCTCGCGGTCGATCACCGCGCCGAGGCGGACCAGTTCACTTTTTTGCACATAGTCCTGCGCGCCGAGTTTGATCAGCGCCACGGCGAGGTTCAAGTCGGTTTCGCTGGAAACGATGATGAAGGGCAGCAGCGGGCGCACTTCCTTCGCAATCGCCAGCGCTGCCGCGGCGGGGAAATCGGCAATGGGCTGGCCGCAGATGATCAGATCCCACTGCTCTTCTTCCAGCGCGGCGCGCAGTTCGATTGCGGTGGCGACGGCCAGCGACACCACGGCATAACCCTGGCTGTCCAGGGCGTGCAGCAGAAGCGCCCGGTCGGCATCCGAGTTTTCGACGATCAATAGCCGCAACCGTTGTTTCATGGGGCTTCCGGGATATGACATCGTAATGAGGCCATCGCACTGCGGGCGACTAAGCTAACTTCGATTGGGGAAAAGGGCAATCACAGAGGGCAATATCAGGCAAAAAAGATCGCCGGGCCGGCTGCCCGCGGGGTAAGCTGCCTGCAGCATCCGTTTCAATCCCCAATCAAATCTTCAATATAAACACAGGGTTGTACGCACACCGGGGCATCATCCTCACACCGCGCCAACCTGACCTGCATTTCGCTGCCACGAGCCCACCATTCCTCTCCTGACCCTCCCAGTCCACAATCTGCTGCGCGCAGCACAGCGCGCCGGTGCCGCCACGGCCGAATGTTCGCTCGACCTCGAGCGCACGCAAACCACCGTCGGTTTGGGTGTTGCGGGCTGGACCTGGCAGGGCCGTGAATATCCCTGGTTCGACAGTTGTCGCGAACGCACGATTTATCACTGGACGGCGGAAGGTTTCGCGCCGGTGTCGCGCTTCACCACGGCGCTGATCAAGCTGGTGCCCACCGAATGGGGCGCGCCGACCTTTGAAATCGACGGCATCAAGATGCTGCCCACGGCGCAGGTGTCGCCTTATGCCGATGCCGAACACAAGGTGGGATTGATTGCGCCGCGCGGCAAGGTGATTCTCGACACCTGCGGCGGCCTCGGATATTTCGCGGCGTGGTGCATCGCGGGTGGGGCGCAGCAGGTAATTTCCTTTGAAAAAAATCCCGACGTGCTCTGGCTGCGCAGCCTGAATCCGTGGTCACCCGAAGCCGGCCCGGTGCTCAAGCTGACGCAGGGCGACATCACTGAGGAGATTACGCGGATGCCCGCGGCTTCCGTCGATGCCATCCTGCACGACCCGCCGCGTTTCGGCATCGCCGGCGAACTTTATTCGCAAATGTTTTATGACCAGCTTGCGCGCGTGATCAAACGCCGCGGCAAACTGTTTCATTACACCGGTTCACCCAACAAACTGAGCAGCGGACGCGATGTGCCGGATGAAGTGGCGAAACGCCTGCAGCGCGCCGGGTTTGTGGTGGCGGTGAATGGGGATGGGTTGCTGGCAGTCAGGCAGTAAACAAGCGCTCGTTTACTGCGTCCGCACGCTTGACTGGGCCAGAGGCCGGGCATAGGCTCACTGCATTCCCGCACTGTGCATGACACGGGGAAATTTTGGTCACACGCGCACAGAATATCGCCGACAGCGAACATCGCGCAGCCTGCAAACTGCCACCGCTACACGTGAGGAGACACGCACCATGCACAATCGCAAGCCGCAACGCCCCCGCTCTGCATTCATTACTGCCGCACTGCTGACTGCCGGCTTGATGTGTGCCACATCTGCGCTGGCGCAGAACTGGCCGACACGTCCGGTGCGCATGATCGTGCCCTTCGCCACCGGCGGCGGCACCGATATCCAGGCGCGGCTGTTCTCCGCCAAGCTGCAACCCCTGCTCGGCCAGCAGATCATTGTCGATAACCGCACCGGGGCCGGCGGCAACATCGGCGCGGAACTGGTGGCGAAGGCGCCGCCCGATGGTTACACGGTGCTGTTCCAGTCGGCGTCCCTTGCGGTCAACGCTTCCCTGTACCGCAAATTGAACTACAACGCGATGCGCGATCTGGCGCCGGTGATGCTGGTGTCTTCGACGCCGCTGATCCTGGTCATCCACCCGTCGGTACCCGCGAAAAACGTCAAGGAGCTGGTGGCCCTGGCCAAATCCAAACCCGGCGTTTTCAATTTTGGTTCCAACAGCACCGGCACCACCAGCCATCTCGCCGCCGAGCTGCTGAAGACCATGACCGGAACAAAAATGACGCACATCCCCTACAAGGGCGCCGGCCAGGCCGTGGTTGCGCTGGCCAGCGGCGAAATCGACATGCTGTTCACCACCATCATCGCCGCGGTACCGCACATCAATTCAGGCCGCATGCGGGCGCTGGCCGTGACCACGCTGAAACGCGCGCCGTCGATGCCGAACCTGCCCACCGTGGATGAAACACTGAAGGGTTTTGAAAGCGACAACTGGTACGGAATGTTTTTCCCGGCGAAAACGCCCGCCGCGATCATCACGCGTTATCACGCCGAAATGACCAAGGTGCTGACCGATGCGGATGTGCGCAAGCTGATGGAAAACCAGGGCGCGGCACCGCTGGGCAGCTCGCCGGAAGAAATGACCGCCTACCTGCAGCGCGAGATCGACAAGTACGCGAAGCTGATCAAGGCCTCGGGGGCGCAGGCGGATTAACCAGGGCTCACTCGACGCAACCGGCAAACTCCGGCAAAAAAGGAATGTCGGTCACGCCCGGATCGATGCCGTGCTGAAACAACAAGGTGGTGAGCTGGCCGCGGTGGTGGGTCTGGTGATTGAATATCTGCGCCACCAGCGCCCAGGCCGGCAGCGTGCGTGTCTTGCGGTCGACGTTGCTGATAAAACGGAACGGCGCCGCCAGCCATTGCGGCGCCAGTGTTAACGTCCACTCGATGATGCGCGCATCCATGGCCTCGCGCGCGGCGCGCAGCTCGCCGAAGTCCGCGTGCATCTCGGTGATGATCGTCGTCGGGATGTCGCGCCCCTGAAAGCGCCCCATCCACACGGTATCGCCGAACAGCAGGTGGTTCAGCGTGCCGTGGATCGATTTGAAAAACGCGCCGCGGTCCCGCTTGCGTTCGGCATCGGGAATGTCCGCGCAGATCGCGTAGAGCTTCTGGTTCATCCAGCGGTTGTAGCGGGCCATCAGTACATAGTGGTCGTTCGGTGACATGGCTTCAGCGTCCGGCATAGATGGGGGCGCGGCGCGCCTTCCACGCCTCCAGCCCTTCAGTGAGGTCGTGGCTCGGCACCAGGCGGGCGAACTGTTCGCCTTCCATCAGCAGGCCTTCGCCGATGCTGGCGTTGATGCCGCGGGTGACGGCGCTGATGATGCCGGCGGCGGCGAGCGGGGAATGGCGCAGGATGCGTTGCGCCAGTTCACGCGCTGAGGACATCAGTGCAGCCGCGGGCACCACGCGGTTGACCAGACCCAGCTCCAGCGCGCGGGCGGCGCTGAAGGTGTCGCCGGTGAGCAGGCATTCCAAGGCGCGCTTGCGTCCGGCGAGCCGCGGCAGGCGCTGGGTGCCGCCAAAGGTCGGCGGCATGCCGAGGTTGATTTCGGGTTTGGCGAAAGTGGCGTGTTCCGCCGCGACCGCGAGGTGCGCGGCCTCGGTGATTTCGCAGCCGCCGCCATAGGCCAGGCCGTTGACGGCGACGATCAGCGGCTTCGAATAAGCCTCGATGCGCGAAGTCAGTGCCTGGCCGCGCCGCACGAATTCGCGCATCGCCACCGCCGTGCCCGCGCGCACGCTCTGCGAAAACTCGTGGATGTCGCCGCCGGCGCTGAACGCACGCTCGCCGGCTCCCGTGAGGATCACCGCGCGCACCGCGGCATTGGATTCGATGGCATCCAGCACCGCCATCAGCTGGTCGGCCATTGCGTAATTGATCGCGTTCAATTTCTGCGGCCGGTTCAGCGTCACGGTGGCGATGCCGCCGTTTATTTCATAAAGTACGAAACTGTTCATCATGGTGATCCTTTTCAGTACGGGCTGCCGTCCTTGCGGGTGAATACCCATTGCCCCTGGGCGTCGAGCATCGCCTGCAGGTCATCGTCGGGATAGGTCGCGCGATCACCGGGGCTGCGATCGCCGACTTCGATATACACAACTTTGTCATCGCCGCGATTCACCATGTGGTGGGCATTGCCGGTGCCGGCCGCAAAGCCCGCGCACATGCCCGGCTGCAGCGGCGTTTCGCCTTCATCGGTGATCAGCACCGGCCTGCCCTGCAGGATGTAGATGAATTCATCCTGCGTGCTGTGCGCGTGACGCAGTGCCGAAACCGCGCCCGGCGCAAGTTGCGTCAGGTTGATGCCAAAATTTTTCAGGCCAAACAGATCCCCCAGCGGCTGCTTGCAGCGGCCGGCGACGCGCGCAGCAAAAGGCTCGGGGTAATTGGTCTGCCGCGCTTTGGGCGGCGCCTCGGCGGCGCGGATGGCGATGTCATGGATGCTGCGGCTCATCGGGGTTCTCCGTGGTGACCGGGCGGCATGCCCGTCATCCACAATGGTAACTGCGCAGGCGTGGCGGCTGCGCGGTGCCGCTGCGACCTGTCCACAGGCGGCGGATGCGGCGCCACAGCCGGGACACCAGCGCCGCCACCTGACGTGCCGTTTCACGCTGCGCTTCGCGGCGCGCTGTCAGCGCAAAGTCCGGCGCAAAACAGACCCGGTTGCACGACCATTCGGCAGCGGGTGACGGCCGCACCTCGTACAGCGCTATGGTCGTGTCGTCTACCACCGCGCTGACCACGACATGGCCTTTGCGCGCGACACAAAAACGCATGCCGGCGGGCACCACATAATCGCGCGCATCCCCTTCCTGGGTGATCCAGGTCCGGCCCTGCAACACGCGCACCACGCTGCCGCGGCGCCCCATGATCGAAACCGTTTCACCGGCAGCGAGCCGATGCTCCCCCGGGCCTGGCTTGTCCTGCCGTTTCGGGATGTCCATAATGGATGCATTTCCTGCATGATTGCCGGCAGCGCAGTGCCGCCGGCGACAGCAGCAATATGTGCCCTTGCCCTGCAGCCGGACAAGCGGTTTTTTTGCAGTCTATGAATGCGTTAAATGCATGTATAAACCGCGCGAACTGCCGGCGCTGGACCTGCTGAAAGCTTTCGAAGCCGCGGCGCGAAATCTGTCGTTCACGCGCGCCGGCAATGAACTGTTCCTGTCGCAGTCGGCGGTCAGCCGGCAGATCCAGCAACTCGAAACCCAGCTCGGGCAGCCGCTGTTCATCCGCCGCACGCGCGCGCTGCTGCTGACCGAGGCGGGCCAGCGTTATTACCGTGATGTCAGCCAGGCGCTGCACCAGTTGCGCGAGGCCGGCGCCAATCTGGCGGCGGTGCGCGGCGACCGCGTGATCACCGTGACCACGGCGATGACTTTTGCCTCGCTGTGGCTGGTGCCCCAACTCGCGGATTTCCAGCAGCAGCATCCGGACATCGCGGTGCATGTTGCCGCCGACAACACGATGCTCGATCTTGAACGCGAAGGCATGGACGTGGCGATCCGTTACACGACGCGCAAGAACGCAGGCCCCGGCGCCACGCGGCTCTTTGGCGAACGCGTGCTGCCGGTGTGCAGCCCCAAATTGCTGGGCGGTCGCAAACTACGCAGCGCCGCCGAACTGCAGGATTTTGTGCTGCTCAATTTCGAGGAGCCGCAGCAGATCACGCCATGGCTGACCTGGGCGGTATGGTTCGAGGTGATGCGCACCCCCTTGCCCACAACCCGCGGCATGCCGGGTTTCAGCCACTACGACATGCTGCTGCGCGCAGCGATCAACGGCCAGGGCGTGGCACTCGGCCGCCTGCCGCTGATTTCGGCGCAACTGGATGACGGTTCTCTGGTCGCGCCCCTCGCCGACGCGCGGTACAGCACCTCCACCCAGGACCGCGCCTACTGGCTGCTGGCGACCCCGGCTGCGACCGAACGACCAGAGGTGCGGACCTTCATGCGCTGGATCCGCAACCGCTGCGCACCGCTGGCACGTGCCGGGCGAGGCACAGAGTGAGCACTGACAAATGATTGCAAGTATTTGTTTTTATTGATATTTTTATGATGCTGCCGCTGCATCAACCCTTACTTACTGATGGTTTCATGCAACAGGGTGTTGGCCTTCAGCAGCTTTTCGTCGATGGTGACACCGAGGCCGGGGCCGGTGGGCACATTGACATGGCCGTCGATGATTTTGAAATCGCTTTCCGGGCAGATCGGATCTTTGGCGGTGGAATTGAGGCCCATCACGAATTCGGCGGCGCCCATCATGCGTGCCTTCGGTACGCTGGCGTAAAAATGCGCGCCGGCGGCGGCTTCGAGCTGTGACTGCACGGCGAGGCCGCCGCAGTTCAACTGGATGTTCGCCGCTTCGGCCATCGCGGCGATTTTTTTGGCGGGGGTGATGCCGCCGATCTTGTAGAGCTTGATGCAATAGGCGTCGACCGCACGCGCCTCGGCCAGCGCGTAGGCATCCTGCAGCGTGAACACACCCTCGTCGGCCATCATCGGCACACCACCCGCGGCGCGGCGGATTTCCGCCATGCCTTTCAGGTCGCGGCGCTCGATGGGCTGTTCGATGTAACCGAGATCCATCGGGATGATCTCGGCGATAGCGCGCAGCGAATCGGCCACCGTCCAGCCGGCGTTGGGATCGATGCCGATCATGATGTCTTTACCTACGGCCTTGCGTACTGCGGCGAAGTTGGCGACATCATGCCGCCAGCCGCGGCGGTCGGCCATTTTCAGGCACAGCACCTTGATGCCGAATTCATCGACCGCGCGTTTGCTCTCCTCGATCATGGTCTGCACGTCGTCGGCCATGCTCACCGACCATTCGAGCGGGATGCGCGGCTGGCAGCAGCCGCCGATCAGGTTGTAGAGGGGGGTTTTCAGCGCCTTGCCCATCGCGTCGCGCACGGCGATGTCGAGCACGGCACGCGCCGCCGGGTTGTTGGCGAGGCGGTTGTCGAACATCTCGTTGATGGTTTCGATGTCGAATATCGATTTGCCGAGCAACGCCGGTCCGTAGATTTCCTTGATCGCGGCGACCATGCTCTGCGTGGTGTCGGCGACGAAGTGGCCGGGGCTGATCGGCCGGATCTGCCCCATGCCGACCACGCCGTCGGCGTAAATCTTCACCAGCACCGGTTTGCTGTTGATACTGTCGTTGGGGCCGGTGTCGTAAACGCCGCTGGAGAAAATACGCTTCAGCCGCGTGGACAGGCTGGTGACATGGATTTCGATGCGATCAATCATGGTATTCCTGGTCCAAAGTTTGATGCGGGGCCGGCAGCGCGCCCCGCGTTATTACACGATACCTTCGGGTTTGATGCCGGAGGCCACAGACTTTCAGCGCTCAGGCTGCGACAGCATACCGCGTATGCGGCGGCAGGCTCAGTGCATCCGGCGCCTCGTACGGGCGATGGCCTTCAACCTGCGCGGCATACAACACGCGCCGGCTGTCGGAATTGAAGGCATCGCGGCGGTGCAGCGTGGCGCGGTTGTCCCAAACCACGACATCGCCCACCGCCCAGTGATGCTCGTAAACAAAGCGCGGGTCGGTGGTATGTGCCCACAGCTCATTGAGCAGGGCTTCGGATTCTTCCAGCGTGCAGCCGTTGACGTAAGCACTATGGCGGCGGCCGAGAAAAATCATGTTGCGCCCGGTTTCCGGATGGGTGGAGATGATCGGATGGCCGGGACCGGGAATGTCGCGGATGTCCATGTCCAGCGACGCGCCGGGCCGAATCTGCATTGCAGTGTCAACGATGTTGGCCTGCTTGATGCTCATGCCGGCGATGCGTTTTTTCATCGCGGGCGACAGCGCATCGTACGCGGCATAACAGTTCGAGAAATAGGTGTAACCGCCCGCCGGCGGAATCTCCACGGCGAGCAGCATGCGCGCGGCAGTCGGTGCTTCCTTGAATGAAAAATCCGAATGCCAAACCACCTCACCGTCGCCGAGGATGCCGACCGGTTTGCCGTTTTCGCGGACATTGGTCACCACCGTCACTTCCGGCGGCAGGTTGAACACCTTGTTCGCCGTGCGCTCCTCAAGCCCGCGTTTGTGCAGATTGGACGAAGTCACCGGCGTGCCGAAACGTTTGACCAGGGTCACCAGATCCTGCGCTGTGAATTTCTGGCCGCGAAACACCAGCAGCAGGTGGCCGAGCCAGATGTCGTGTAATTGTTTGAAGGTGATGTCGTCGATCTTGCTGAGATCAACACCCTCAACTTCTGCGCCGAGGGCGGCTTTGGCCGGGACAACATCGATCCGGCCTGGTGTTTGTGTGCCGGCTGCGGCGGTGGACATGATGGTCAGCTCCTCATGAGCATGGTTAACTGGCCTTAGTCTTCGGAATACACGTTCAGATAACTGGATCGCCCGCCGTCCGCGGCGATGGTGGTGCCGGTCAGCATGCGCGATTCGTCGGATGCGAGGAACACCGCGATTTCCGCGATGTCCTTCGGATCCCCGCTGGCGAAGGGATAGAGTTTTTTCATTTTGGCGCGGCGGCGCAAATCCAGCTTGGCGCGCTCGGACAGCACGGCATTCGGGTTGTCGTAACGACCGAGGGTACGTTCGGTGCGGATCGAACCGGGCGCGATCGCATTGGCGCGGATGTTGTAGGAGACGTACTGCGCCGCCAGCGTTTTGGTGAAGGAGATGATGCCGCCCTTGGTCGCGGCATAAGCCGGCTTGGCTGAACCGATCAGGCCCAGATGCGAAGTCACGTTGATGATCGAACCACCACCGGCTTTCATCAAATGCGGGATGCCGTGGCGGCAGGTGAGGAAGGGGTGCAGCAGGTTGAGTGCTACGGTCTTGTGCCAGACCTCGAGATCCATTTCGTGCACAGGATGGTCGTCTTCCGAGGAACCGCCAGCGCAGTTGAAGATCACATCCAGCCGGCCGAAGTGTTTGACGGTTTTTGCAACCGCCTCGCGCACGCTGTTGTCGTTGGTGACGTCGGTATGAACAAACAGCGCGTCGCCGCCGGCATCGCGGATCTGCTTTTCCGCGCTCGCGCCGGCCTCTTCGTTGAGTTCGAACAGCGCGACCCTGGCGCCTTCACGCACACAGGATTGCGCCGTCGCCTTGGCGATGCCGGCGCCGGCGCCGGTCAGAAAAACCACTTTGCCTTCGAGTCTGCCCACGTTTGCCGCCTTATTTTTAAACACCGATTTCAAAACCGGAACGTGTGCCCCATTGATGCCTCTTCACTGCAGTGCACAAAGGACAACACCTGAATGTAATTAAACCCGGTATAACCCGCAAGACTATTGAGTTATACAAACATAAGCCCCCGGTCTACTGGCGCCACCGGGGGATACGGCACAGCTTGATGATTTCGCCGACATCCGCCACCTGCTCCAGTTGCCACAAGGCCGCCAGTAACCGCCTCACCCGCGCTTTCGGCAACACGCTGCCGGCAAGCTCGCGGAATTTCCGCTCGAGCTGTACATCGGTCACCGGATTGTCGGGACTGCCGGTGGCATGTGCCACCCTTTCGGTGTACGAACGCCCGTCATGCAATGTCAGCGTCAGTTCGCACTGGTCCTGGGCGATCAATGCATCAGCCTCGACTGCGATTTTGCTGCGTAATTCGATCGCCTGCGGATCCCGCACCCGCGCATCGGTGAACTGGGCGGGGAAACAAACACCGTCGACCAGCGCCATGGTCATCGCATGCTGGAACGACAGCCGGCCCTCGAGCCCTGTCTGCGGATTCGGGCGGCTTTCCAGTTTGATGGTCAGCGGATTCACGCGACCGCGAATGCTGGCGACCTGTTCCGGTGATACCCCGGGTTTGCGGCGGAAATCGAGCATCGCATCAATCAGCGGATGGCTGAGAATCGCGGAGGCATAGGGCTTGGGTGCGTTGTTCATCACCTCCCAGCGCTCCAGCAGGCCGTCGGTGATGCAATTCGCGTCACCATCATTGGGTGCGAATGCCGCGATAAACCCATGTCGGCCTTCAATGATGGTGCTGGCGCTGGTGAAACCCTGCTGCGCCAGCAGTGCGGCCAGCACGCCCGACTGTGCCGCACGCGCCGGATGAAAGGCCTTGGTCATGGTGCCGAAGGTTTCGCGCAAACCCGAGGCCTGAGTACCGGCTAGGCTCAAGGCGATGGCCATGGTGCCGGCATCCAGCCCGAGCAAACGTCCGGCTGCGGCTGCGCTGCCGAACACACCCGCCGTTCCTGTCATGTGCCACACCGCGCCATGACGCACACCCTGAATCGCCAGCGCGGTGCGACAGCAGGCTTCGAGCCCGAGAATGCTCGCGATCAGGAAATCCTGTCCGCTGCGTTTGCCCTGTTCGGCCAGCGCCAGCGCCGCGGGTATGGTCGGCGCGGAAGGATGCAGCACCGTGGGGAAAAACGTGTCGTCGTAATCGTCGAGGTGCACCAGCAGGCCATTGGCCAGCGCCGCATTCTGCAGACTGGTTTTGAAGCTGCCGCCGAGCACCGATGCATGTTTGGCGCCGCCCTCCGCCGCCAGCACCTTGAGCAGCATCTGCAGCGCCGGATCGTGCGTGGAATGCAGCGCCACTGCAATGGTGTTGATGATGCAGCGTTTGCCCTGGTGCAGTACGGCCCCGGGAATCCGCGCGGCGGGCGTTTCCGCCACGAAGCGCGCGAGGCCTGCCGTGGCTACCGCCGTGTTCATGATCAATCCGTCTTCATGCCGGCCGCCTTCACCACCGGTGCCCATTTGGTGATTTCTGCCTGGATAAATTTGGTCGCCGCTTCGGGTGAGTTGCCGATGGCATCCAGGCCCAGCGCAGACAGGCGCTCCTTGAACGCCGTCGACTGCAGGGCCTTGACCGCTTCGCCATTGACTCTGGTGATGATGTCGCGCGGTGTGCCGGCAGGCGCCATCATGATGAAAAAGCCGGTGACGACGAAGCCGGGCACCGCGGATTCGGCAATGGTCGGGACGTCGGGGGTGACACCGGAGCGTTTTTCACCGGTGGACGCGATGGCGCGCAGTTTTCCTGAGCGCACATACGGGATTGCCGAGGCCACATTGCTAAACATGAAATCGATTTCGCCGCCGAGCAGGGCGATGCCGGCCGGACCCGCGCCCTTGTACGGCACGTGGATCATTTTGGTTCCGGTCATGTGCTGGAACAGCACACCGGCCAGATGGTTGGCGCTGCCGTTGCCGGAGGAGGCAAAGGTCACCTGCCCAGGGCGCTCCTTGACCAAGGCAATAAACTGTTTCGCCGTTTTGACCGGCACCGTCGGATGCGTGGTCAGAAAATACTGGCCCGAGGTAAGCTGGGTGATAAAGCTGAAATCCTTGATCGGATCGTAGGGCACCTTGCGCAGACTGGGCTGGATCGAAAATTCCGGCGCCACGGTCATCAGCGTGTAACCATCGGGCGGTGTCTTGGAAAAATATTCGGTACCGATGACGGTGCCACCACCGGGACGGTTGTCGACGAACACCGTGACATTCATCTGTTCGGCAAGTTTTTGCGAAATCAGCCGCGCCATGGTGTCAGTGCCGCCGCCTGCAGCGATGGGCACAATCATGCGAATGGTTTTGGCGGGATAGGCCTGGGCATGGCTGCTTGTTGCGCTAATGCCGAGCAGAATTGCCGATGATGCTATAAGTATTTGTTTTAATTGCATTTTTTACTCCTCCGGTTATACAACAGCACTGAGCGATGGCGGAGACGACTCAGTCCGCCGCCACCTTTAGATAGGACGAACGTCCGCCGTCGGCGGGGATGGTAATGCCGGTCAGCATGCGCGATTCATCGGAACCGAGGAACACCGCGATGGCCGCGATGTGTTCCGGTTCGCCGACCGAAAACGGATACAGCTTTTGCATGGCGATGCGGGCGCGCGCCGCCGGCGATGGGTTGTCGGCAAACAGCCACTCTTTGTTTTCCCAGCGTTTGATCGAACGCTCGGTACGCACAATGGCCGGTGCGATGGCATTGGCACGGATGTTGTATTCGACGTACTGCGCCGCCAGTGTCTGCGTAAAGGACATGATGCCGCCCTTGGCCGCGGCATACGCGGGCTTCTCGGAACCTTTGGTGCCGAGGTGCGAGCCGAAGTTGATGATGGAACCGCCGCCGGCTTTGATCATGTGCGGAATCGCATGGCGGCAGCACAGGAAGGGATGCAGCAGGTTCAGCGCAATCGTCTTGTGCCAGGTGTCGAGATCCATCTGGTGCACAGGTTTGTCTTCCTGCAGCGAACCCCCGGCGCAGTTCATGATGACGTCGAGTCGGCCGTAAGTGGCAACCACAGTATCAACCGCGCATTTGACCGCTGCGTCCTGCGTGACATCAATTTCGATGAATATCGCTTCGCCGCCTTCAGCGCGGATTTCTTTCTCCGCAGCCTCACCTGCTTTGCGGTCGAGTTCGAACAAGGCCACTTTTGCGCCTTCGCGCACAAAGGCTTTGGCGGTGGCCTTGGCAATGCCGGCACCGGCGCCGGTGAGGAAGGCCACTTTGCCTTTCATTCTGTCCATGTCAGACCTTGCGGGATTTTTTGCGGATGAATTCGAGTGTGGCCTGTGCGCAGGCCTCGGCATCACTCGCCGCAACGTGGTAGGACTTGCCGGGCAATACCTGCAGCCGTGAATCGGGAATGGTCTGCTGCCATTCACGGGTGCGCTCCACCGTACCGAGGCCGCTTTCCTCGGTGGTGATCACCAGCGTCGGGCAGCTGATCTTGGGCAGGTCGGCGCGGATATCGGCGTAGTTGATGCCGCGGTTAAAACCGATCAGCGACGACACCGGCGCGCGGCCCATGAATTTTGTCCACCACTCCACACCTTCGGCCGGGAAATGTTCACCCAACCGGCCGTCCATGGTGCGGCGTGCCCAGTGTTCGGCACCGTGGGTTTCGTATTCTTCGATCAGCGCGGGAATCTGTTCGGCGCCGGGGCGTTTGGCCTGTGGTGTGCCAACGACGGTCAGCGACAACATGCGCTCCGGGCGGCGGGCGGCAAAGACACGGGCGATGGTGCCGCCGATTTTTGCAGCAACGAGATGGAAGCGCTCGATCTGGAGATGGTCCATCAGCCGGCAGTAATCGTCGATCAGTTTATCGAAGGTCCATTCGTATTCGCGCGGCATCGGCGTCGACTGGCCGTAACCGCGCATGTCGGGCCGCACTACGCGATAGTGCCGCGCCAGCACCGGCACCCAGGCGTACCAGGACAGGCTGCTCTCGGCGTTGCCGTGCAGCATCAACACGGTTTCGGGTTTTGTCCACGGATCGGTGAAATCATCGACCCGGTAGTACATTTCACAGTCGGGCAGTTTCAGCGTCGGCATCGCAATAATTTTATTTAGATACGCTTGTTTCGATAAGTTTATTTTTTCGCGGCCAGCAGGTGCATCAGCCGGTCAGGATTCGGCGCCTGCGCGAAATTCCGTACCTCATCCAGCAAACCATCAACTTGCGCCGGGGTAAAGCGCTTGAGCATTTCCGCCGTGAAGCGGGCGATGTGATCGTCCAGCGTAAAGGGGCGCGATGCGCTGCCCTTGGGCGCTTCGATGAACTTCTCCACCGTTTTTCCCGACTGCAGCGTAAACGTGACTTTGGCGCCCACCGACTGCTCGGTGCTGACGCGTTCGGCATCGGGGTCCAGTGCGCAGTCGATGCTTTTGGAAATCGCCATCACCGAGGGATCAGCCAGCGCGCCTTCGAAGTCATCGATGTTGATGGTGAATCCGGGCGGCACTTTTTTGCCCTGCTTGATCACCATCGCCATGCAGTACGGCAGGCTCATCTGTCCGGCCTGCACGTCCCTGGGTTCGGCAACCGTCAAGCGGCCCTGGATGATTTTCGGGATGCCGACACGGATCGCCTTGATGTCGCCGGCGTCGAGCTGATGTTCGCGGCACAATTCACCGCTGGCCTCGACCGCCGACAGCACCCGCGCGCTGATGGCGTGGGGTTTGATCGCTGTTTCGAGCAGTCGCCAGTGGCTGCCGATGCCGGCAAGACCTTTTTCGAAATCATGACCGTCGGCGTAGGCACGGGCAAACCCGTCGCGGCCTTCGAGAATGTCCGCCGGGCCGGAGAATCCAGCCTCCGCCAGCAACGCGGCATGGACGCCTTCGCCGGCGGCATGTGCGGCATGGATGCGTTTGACAGTGGAGCCCGAATGATAAAACTGGGTCAGGCCGCCGCTGAACGAGGCGACCAGGCCGATGGTTTCGGCAATACGCGTCGTACGATCCTTGCCGGTGAACAGCAGGCTGGCGGCGGCAGTCGCCGCGCCGAATCCGCCACAGGTGGCGGTGCTCTGGAAACCGCGGCGGAAATGCGAAGGCTGGATCGACAGGCCGATGCGGATCATGTTCTCGTAACCGGCGGCGATGGCAGCAAGGATCCTGTCACCACGGAGGTGACGCGCCTCGCCGATGGCCAGTGCCGCTGAAATCACGATGCAGCCCGGATGCAGCATGGAGCCGACATGCACATCATCGGCGTCTATGCTGCCGGAATAAGTGGCGTTGACGAAGGTGGCACGTTCGGGATCAGTGCGATCCGTCGAAAACAACACGGTCGAGTGGCCCTGCCCGCCCAGTTCGCGCGCAAGGTTGGTCGCCCACGCGCTCCACGGCATGCGTTGTCCGAGTGAGGCCACGCGCAGGTAGTCGAGCATGAACATGGTCAGGTGTTCTTTGACCGTGACAGGCAAGGCCTGGTAATCGAGATCGGCGGCAAATCCGGCGAACTGCCGCGTCGCCGTGACTACTGCGGTGGTGTCGGGCATGTTCAATTGGCCTTGATTCTGTTCGATTTAAATCAGTTCGCCTTGATGCCGGCTTTGGAAATCACCACACCCCACTTTTCGTAATCAGCCTTGTGGTACGCCGCCAGCGCCGCCGGTGTGCCGCCGGAAGGCTCGGCGCCGTCGAGCGCCAGAGCCTTTTTGATGTCGTCAGTGACCAGCACCTTGTTGCCCGCGGCATTGAGTTTCTCGACCACGGCTGCCGGCAAACCGGCCGGGCCATAGAGCCCCCACCACTGGCTGGATTCAAACCCTTTGAGTGCAGCCTCGGCCACGGTCGGCAGTTCAGGCGCGACGGCGATGCGTTTGGCGCTGGTCACGGCCAGCGCCTTCAGGCGGCCGGCGCGCATCTGCCCGGAGACAGTGGGAAATGCAGCGAACAGCACCGATACATTGCCGGCAACGGTATCAATCACCGCCGGCGCCCCGCCTTTGTACGGCACGTGCAGCATTTTGACGCCGGCGCGCTGCGCGAACAGTTCACCGGTCAGGTGGCTCAAGGTGCCGGCGCCGTTGGAGGCATAGGCCAGTGCTTCGGGTTTGGCTCTGGCAATCACGATCAGTTCCTTGACGGTTTTGGCCGGCACCGAGGGATGCACGGTCAGCACGTTCGGCGCATCACCGATCTTGACGATGGGGGTGAAACTTTTCAGCACGTCGTACGGCGCCTTGGCGCCCAGATGCGGGTTGATCGACAGTACGCTCGACGAGGCAAACAGCAGGTTGTAGCCGTCGGCCGGCGCGCGTGCGGCGATTTCGCCGCCGATGATGCCGCCCGCGCCACCACGATTGTCGACGATGATCTGTTGGCCGATGAGGGGAGACAGTCGGGTGGTGAAGTGACGCGCGACGATGTCGGCAGCGCCGCCGGCGGGAAAGGGCACGATGACACGCACGGCCTTGTCGGGATACGCCTGGGCGATGGCATTGCATGACAGTGACGCGGCCAGCAGCAAGGCGGGCAGCGCAAAACGGGTGGAGAACATGGCAGAACCTTTCCTGGTGTACCGGTCAATCATCGCCGGAGCGGACCGCTGGGTTTCGCTGGCTGGAGTCACGGCTTGAAAGTTGGAGTCACTGCTTGAAAGCGCGAGGAACACTGAAACACCGTGTTTTCGCCGCCAAATTATATTCTCATCAGGTACGATGAAGCGCTCACAGTGCATATCGTGGGCGCCCGCGCTGCAGTACCTTGGCAATGCGGCCGGCAAAAACCGGGGTTACGGAATCACCAGTGCCGCGCGCCCGGCAATCGATCCGGTCTCCAGCCGCTGATGAACGGCTTCAGCATCGACCAGCGGCACTTTTTCAGTCACCAGCGGCCACAAATCACCGCGCGCCACCAGTTCCAGCGACTCCATGACTTCCTGTTTGGTCGCGTAACGACTGCCCATGACTTCGATTTCCTTGCGCATGATCGCCGGCCCGTCGGCATCAAACCGCTCGCTGTTGCCGGCGAGCAGCACAAGACGCCCGCCTTTGTTGAGCCCGCCGATGGCGGATTCGATGCTCTGTTTGGTACAGATGAAGTCGAACACCACATCAACCCCCCGCCCCGCGGTCATTTCCTGCAACTGCTGGCTGACCTTGCCGTCGGAGGCATCGATGGTCGCATCAGCCCCCGCCTTGAGGCAGGTTTCGAATTTAGCGGCACGGGTGTCCACCGCAATGATTTTGCGTGCATGCGCCCAGCGCGCCACCATCAGCATGTGCACACCAAGCCCGCCGCCGGCGCCGATCACGGCGACGGTATCGGAGGGCGCGACCCGCGCTTTGCGCGTGACCTTCAGGGGGGTGGCGATGGCGTCGCAGATCACGCCGATTTCAGCGGGATGTTTTTTCCAGTCCATGCCTTCGGGCAGTTTGATGAAATTCGCTGCCGGCAACTTGATGTATTCGGCGTAACCGCCGTCGATCTCGCGACCGACGAAACCCTTGAAGTTGTCGCACAGGGTTTCGCGGTTGATGCGGCACCAGTAACAATGCCCGCAGGTCAGGTAAAAGTAGGCGGTCACGGCATCGCCAACCTTGAGGCTGGTCACGCCGGCGCCGGCAGCCACGATCTCGGCGGTAATTTCGTGGCCGAGAATGCGCGGATATTGAATGGGCACACGGCCGGCACGGGCATGGTGGACCGTGAGCCCGGCACCGCAGGCCAGTACACGGGCCACGGCTTCGCCGGGACCGGGCACCGGATCCGGCACGGTGTCCAGTACAAGTGGCTGATTTTTCCCTTTGAGCAACATCGCTTTCATTTGCCGTCCCCCCTTGCCGCAAATCTTACACTGGTGATGCATGTGCAGTGGCGCATGCGCCGGTAGAATTGCGTTTTTGCGCAGCGATCCCGCAGCGCAGTCTTCCGGAATTCCATGCCTGATACGCCCGTCCGTCCGTCCCGCGACGCCATCCTGATTCGCGGTGCGCGCCAGAACAATCTGAAGAATCTGTCACTCGATTTGCCGCTGAACGAGATGATTGTCGTCACCGGCGTCTCCGGCAGCGGCAAGTCTTCGCTAGTGTTCGATACCTTGTATGCCGAAGGCCAGCGGCGTTATGTCGAAACCTTTTCGCCGTACGCGCGCCAGTTCCTTGATCGCCAGGATCGGCCGCAGGTCGACAGCATCGACGGCATTCCGCCGGCCATCGCCATCGACCAGGTCAATCCGGTGCGCACCTCGCGCTCGACCGTGGGCACGATGACAGAGCTCAACGATCACCTGAAGCTGCTGTTTGCCCGTGCCGCGCATCTGCATTGCCGCAATTGCGGCGCGCGGGTGGTGCGCGATACGCCCCAAACCATTTTTGATGCCATGACCGCGCGCGCCAAAACCGCCGGCGATCCGCGGCTGGCGATTACCTTTCCGGTGCCGGTACCGGCGAATTTCAAGGCCGATGAAGTCAAGGCGCTGCTCACGGCGCAGGGTTACACGCGTTTTTTGAATGAAAGCAAAGACCATTTCGAGGTCGTACAGGATCGGCTGCGCGCCGGCAGCGCGGAACGCGGGCGCGTCATCGAGGCACTGGAAGCCTCACTGAAAGTCGGCCAGGGCCGGGTCAACGTTCATGTGCTGAATGCAGAGGATGCCAACGCCAGCAGCGGCACCGTATGGCGCTACTCATCGAACCTGCACTGCGCTGAATGCGACATTGCTTACAGCGAACCGAATCCGAGCCTGTTTTCTTTCAACTCGCCGCTGGGCGCCTGCGACACCTGCCGCGGCTTCGGCCGGGTGATCGGTCTCGATTACGGGCTGGTAATTCCGGATGAATCCAAATCACTGCGCGACGGCGCGGTCAAACCCTGGCAGACGCCGTCGAACAAGGAATGCCAGGACGATTTACTCAACTACGCCCGCAAACGTAACATTCCGCTGGACAAACCCTGGCGCGAGCTGTCAGCCAGGGAAAAACGCTGGGTGCTCGACGGCGAACCGGAATGGGTGAGCTGGCGCAAATCCTGGCCGGGCGTGTGGTACGGCGTCGGCCGGTTTTTCAAATGGCTGGAAACCAAGTCGTACAAAATGCATGTGCGTGTGCTGCTGTCCAAGTACCGCGCCTACACCGAATGCACGGCCTGCGGCGGCGCGCGATTAAAAACCGATGCGCTGCTGTGGCGTGTCGGCACGCTGGCAAACGCCAACACGGCATTAGGAGAAGGGGGAAACAAGCGCGGCCGCTACAAACCGCTGGGCGTGAATTACAGCGATGAGCAGCTCGCCGCACTGCCCGGACTGACGCTGCATGACGTGGTGCTGCTGCCGCTGGAACGCACGAAACTGTTTTTTGCTGCGCTGGAACTGCCGGCGCCGCTGGATGAAGCGACCGACATGCTGGTCGGCGAAATCCGCACCCGGCTCGATTATCTGAACCAGGTCGGCCTCGGTTACCTGACACTGGACCGCCAGTCGCGCACCTTGTCCGGCGGCGAAGTACAACGCATCAACCTGACCACGGCGCTCGGCACATCGCTGGTCAACACACTGTTTGTACTGGATGAGCCGTCGATCGGTCTGCATCCGCGCGACATGGGCCGTGTCATCGGCGTCATGCACAAGCTGCGCAACGCCGGCAATTCGCTGGTGGTGGTGGAGCACGATCCGCAGGTGATGCTCGCTGCCGACCGCATCCTCGACATCGGCCCGGGCCCCGGCTCACGCGGCGGCGAAATTGTCGGCTTCGACACGCCGGCACGGATCATGGGCGCCAGGGATTCGATCACTGGGCGTTATCTGTCGGGAGAGTTGCGTGCGGCCGGTCATGACGCGCCGCGTGTGCCGACCAAGAACACAGCGCAACTGCGGCTGCGCGGCGTCACCGAACACAATCTGAAAAACATCGACGTCGATTTCCCGCTGGGGCGGCTGACCTGCATCACCGGCGTATCGGGTTCGGGCAAGTCGACGCTGGTGCAGGATGTGTTGTACGCCGCGCTGCGCAAGGCACTGGGCAAACCGACGGAAGCGCCGGGCAAACACGACGGACTCTACGGCGCGGACCACATCAGCGACGTGGTGATGGTTGATCAATCTTCCATCGGCCGCACCACGCGCTCGAACCCGGCGAGTTATGTCGGCGCCTTCGACGCCATCCGCAGCCGCTTTTCATCAGCGCCGCTGGCCCAGTCACGCGGTTACACCGCCGGCACCTTCAGCTTCAATTCGGGTACCGGGCGCTGCCCGACCTGCAGCGGCAATGGTTTCGAACACGTGGAGATGCAGTTCCTGTCCGACGTCTATCTGCGCTGCCCGGACTGCGACGGCCGGCGTTATCGCGCCGAGGTGCTGGAAATCACCGTCGACGGCAAATCGATCGCCGACGTGCTCGAACTGACCGTCGCCGATGCGCTGGCGTTTTTCAACCACGCGCCGGACATTGCGCGCGTCCTGCAACCACTGACCGATGTCGGCCTTGATTACCTGAAACTGGGCCAGCCGGTGCCGACGCTGTCGGGCGGCGAAGCGCAGCGGCTGAAACTCGCGGGCTTCCTCGCTGAAGCCGCCAATGTTGGACGTAATGCGGCCGGACGCAAAAACATATTGTTCCTGTTCGATGAACCGACCACGGGGCTGCATTTCGATGATGTACGCAAACTGCTGGGTGCGTTCCGCAAGCTGATTGCCGCCGGTCATTCGCTGATGGTCATCGAACACAATCTCGACGTGATCCGCGCCGCCGACTGGATCATCGACCTCGGCCCCGAGGGTGGAGACGCCGGCGGCGAAGTGGTGTGCACGGGCACGCCGGACATTGTCGCCGCACACCCGGTTTCGCATACCGGCAAAGCCTTGCGCGACTACACCGCTTCGCTAGGTGCGCCGGTTGCACCACAACCCCTGCCGATGACGGCATTGCGCAACGGCAACAACATCAGTGTCAGCCACGCCCGCGAACACAATCTGCAAAACATCAGCGTCAACATTCCGCGCGGCAAATTCACCGTGGTCACGGGGGTGTCGGGCAGCGGCAAATCGACACTGGCTTTCGATATCGTGTTTGCCGAAGGCCAGCGGCGTTACCTGGAGTCATTGAATGCCTACGCCCGCCAGTTTGTGCAGGCGGCGGCACGTCCCGACGTCGATGCGATTTACGGCATTCCACCGACCGTGGCCATCGAGCAGCGCACCAGCCGCGGCGGCCGGCGCAGCACGGTGGCCACACTGACCGAGATCTACCATTTCCTGCGCCTGCTCTACGTCAAACTCGGCACCCAGTACTGCCCGGACTGCGATGTCGCGATCGAACCGCAGAGCATCGACCAGATCACCGCGCGCATCATGAAGCAGTACCGCAATGATCGCGTCGGCCTGCTGGCCCCCCTGGTGGTCAACCGCAAGGGTTATTACACCGACCTCGCGAAATGGGCCGCGGGCAGGGGTTACACCCATCTCCGGGTCGATGGTGAATTCATCCCGACCTCGCCCTGGCCGCGGCTGGCGCGCTTCAAGGAACACAGCATTGAACTGCCGGTCGCCGACATTCGCGTCACGCCGGAAAACGAAGCCGCCCTGCGCGCCGGACTGGCGACGGCATTGGAGCACGGCAAGGGCATCGTGCAGGTGCTGGGCGGCATCGATACGCTGGCCGAGGCGATGGCGAAAAAGGATGCGCGCCGGATCAAACTGACCGAGGTTGTGTATTCGATCAAACGCGCCTGTCCGTCCTGCAACAAGAGTTTTCCCGAACTCGATCCGCGATTGTTTTCGTACAACTCCAAACACGGCTGGTGCCCGTCGTGCTTCGGCACCGGACTGACCCTGGAAAAAATCGACTGGGACGAAGAGCGTGAAAAAACCGGCACCGAGGAACATGTGCTGGATTCCTGGCTGAACTGGCTGGAGGTCGATGAACCCTGCCCGAGCTGTGACGGCCAACGCCTGAATCCGACGGCACTGGCGGTGCGTTACCGCAAACGTTCGATTGCAGCGCTCGCTGCTTTGCCGGTGGCCAAACTTGCGCGCGAATTCACTGATGTGTCATTCAGTGGTCGCGAAGCGGCGATTGCGCGCGACATTGTCAGTGAAATCCGCAGCCGGCTGAGTTTTCTCGATGAAGTCGGTCTGGGTTATTTGGCGCTGGACCGCGCCGCGCCCACGCTGTCGGGTGGCGAAGCACAGCGTATCCGCCTCGCGGCGCAATTGGGATCGAACCTGCGCGGCGTCGCCTACATTCTCGATGAACCGACCATCGGCCTGCATCCGCGCGACAACCGCATCCTGCTCGACACGCTGGCCAAACTGCAGACCAAGGGGAACACCCTGATCGTGGTCGAACACGATGAAGACACCATCCGCCGCGCCGACCATGTGATCGACCTCGGCCCCGGTGCCGGACGTCGCGGCGGCCATGTCGTTGCGGCCGGCACTGCGGCCGAACTGCAGTCCAATCCGCAGTCGGTCACCGGCCGTCTGCTGGCCAAACCGCTGCAGCATCCATTACATCCGCCGCGGCGAGTCGACAAACACACATCGTTGCTGATCATTCGCGAAGCCGCTTTGCACAACCTGCAACGCGTGACCGCAGGTGTGCCGCTGGGACGTCTGACGGTGATCACGGGCGTATCAGGCTCGGGCAAATCAACACTGGCACGCGATGTGTTGCATGCCAACCTCGTGCGCCTGGTCAACAACAAATCAAAATTATCAATAAAAACAAATAGTTGCAAAACAATCACGGGCTGGGACGCAGTAGGCCGGGTATTGGAAGTCGATCAGACCCCCATCGGCAAAACACCACGCTCCTGTCCCGCGACCTATGTCGGATTCTGGGACACCATCCGCCGCCTCTACACCGAAGCGCCGGAAGCGCGCATGCGCGGTTACACGGCGAGCCGTTTCTCCTTCAACACCAAGGGCGGCCGTTGCGAGGCCTGCGAAGGACAAGGCGTGCAGAAAATCGAAATGAGTTTTCTACCCGATGTGAAAGTGCCCTGCGATGTCTGCAATGGCGCGCGGTTTGATACGGAAACGCTGGCGGTACGGTTTAAGGAAAAATCCATCGGTGATGTGCTGGCAATGAGTGTGGATGACGCGGTGGATTTTTTCGCGGCGCACCCGATGATTCACCACACGCTGCGGCTGCTGCAGGATGTCGGCCTCGGTTACCTGACACTGGGCCAGCAAAGTCCGACGTTGTCGGGAGGTGAAGCCCAGCGCATCAAGCTGGTCACCGAACTGGCCAAGGTCCGCGTCAACGGTGATGACGCGGGCGGGCGGCCGGGTCGTTCAGGCGCGCAGAAACGTACACTGTATGTGCTCGACGAGCCGACCGTCGGACTGCACATGGCGGATGTCGAGAAGCTGATCCATGTGCTGCACCGGCTGGTCGATGCCGGCAATTCGGTGGTGGTGATCGAACACAATCTTGACGTGATGGCCGAAGCCGACTGGATCATCGATCTGGGACCCGAGGGCGGCGACGGCGGCGGACGCATTGTCGCCGAAGGGCCGCCGGCGCAGGTGGTCAAAAACCCCAGGCGCTCGCATACCGCGCGCATACTCGGCGAATTCCTGCGCGAACGCGGCATCTGATTGGGAATCCCGCAACAACAACGCGGTTTATAATCACGTCTCCCCTGTATCAACGTCCCCATTACGCTCTCACGACCCCATGTCATCAAGCTTCTTCCGCCTGAAACTGCTGTGCGCCGCGGTCGCCATCTTCAGCGCGTCCTGCGCCGTTGTCGACAAACCCATCCCGCTGCCGGAAGGCCGGTGGGAAATGACTACGTCGAGCTTTGTCGACATCGGCCGCATGCCCGGCCTGGCGCGCGCGACCCTGCTGCTCCGCGACGGGCGCATTTCGGCTTTCAGCGGCTGCAACACCGGCACCGGCGCAGTAAGTTCGGTCGACGGCAGAATGGTCGCGACCCCGCTGGCCGTCACCCGCCGTGCCTGCATCGAACCGGTCGGCAGTTTTGAAGGCCGTTATTTCAAGCTGCTGCAGGGCAAACCCTATTTCCGTACTGAAGGCGATGCGCTGATCCTCTCCGCCGGCGACGACAGCGCGCGTTTCCGCCGCAGTGTTGAAAAACCGGCGGAAAAACCCGCTGCAAAACTGCAGCCATGACGCAGTTATGACTCCGTTATGATTTCTCAGACCCTGAAGGCCCACACCAAGGACTTGGGCGACGGCTTTACAGTGCGGCGCCTGCTGCCGGCGGCGACGCGCAAGATGGTCGGCCCTTTCATTTTTTTCGACCACATGGGCCCGGTCAACTTCGCGCCCGGCCGCGCCATCGACGTGCGGCCGCATCCGCACATCGGGCTGGCGACCGTGACCTATCTGTTCGAGGGCGCGATCATGCATCGCGACAGTCTGGGTTATGAACAACGCATCACTCCCGGCGACGTCAACTGGATGACCGCCGGCCACGGCATCGTGCATTCCGAGCGCAGCCCCGAGGACGAGCGCGGGAAAGCTCGCGGGCTGCATGGCATCCAGACCTGGATTGCGCTGCCGGTCGCCGACGAGCGCACCGATCCGGCGTTTGCCCACCATCCGGCAGCCACGCTGCCGGTCAAACATTGGCCGAATGCGGAGCTGCGCCTGATCGCAGGATCGGGCTGGGGACTGCAGGCACCGGTGAAAACTTTTTCGCCGATGTTTTATGGCGCCATCACCACCAGTGGTGCGGCGCAGTTCGAGCTGCCGCCGGAACATGCCGAGCGCGCGATTTATGTCGTTGACGGTGATGTCAGCGTCTGCGGCACCGTCACCGCACCGCATACGGTCGCCGTGTTCGAACCTGGCGTACCAGTGACCGTGAACACCAGTTCCGCTGCGCGCATCATGGCGTTTGGCGGTGCGGCGATGGACGGCGACCGTTTTATTTCCTGGAATTTTGTCGCCAGCAGCAAGGAACTGATCGAAGACGCGCGCAGCCGCTGGCGCGAACAGCGTTTCCCCGGCGTGCCCGGCGAAACGGAATTCATTCCCCTGCCTGAGCGGTAAAGTGCGCGCTAAACTGAACGATAAACTGAGCGATAAAATGCATTGCCACCAACCAGTCCGGGAGTGTCCTTGAATTTGGCCGCGATGCGCAACGAATACCGGCGTGCCAGCCTTGATGAGGCTGATGCCGCCGCTGATCCGCTGACGCAATTCCAGCACTGGTTTGATGAAGCCGTCCGTGCCGAACTGCCGACGCCGAATGCGATGACTCTGGCCACAGTGGCCGCTGACGGCACGCCGGGTGCACGCATCGTGCTGCTGAAGGGCGCGGATCAACAAGGCTTCGTGTTTTACACCAACTACCAGAGCCGCAAGGGCCGCGAACTGGCGGCCAATCCGCGCGCCGTGATGGTATTTCACTGGGTTGAGCTTGAGCGCGAAGTGCGTATCGAAGGCGCGGTTGAAAAAACCAGCGCCGCAGAATCCGACGACTATTTTTCCAGCCGGCCGCTGGGCAGCCGTCATGCCGCCATCGCATCGCCGCAAAGCACGGTAGTCGCCAGTCGCAGCGCGCTCGAAACCCGCTTTGCTGAAGTCGCCAAAAATCAGGGCGAAGCACCCGCCCGCCCAGCACACTGGGGCGGCTACAGGTTAAAACCAATAGCGGTGGAATTCTGGCAGGGCCGGCGCAACCGACTGCACGACCGCTTGCTGTACTCGCGCGACGGCGCTCGCTGGAGCATCAGCCGGCTGGCGCCTTGATCGGTTCGGCACCCGGCTTGCCGTAACGCCGCTGCCACTCGGCCTCGAGTTCGGCATCCGTTTTATAGTGCGGCACGCGAAAGGTATAGCGATACCAGTTCTGCGGGCGGAACGGGCGGTCCCTGGTCTCCTGCTCCCAATAGCGGTCGCCCAGCGCAATATTCTGCTGCTGATCCATTTCCCAATGCCGGCGTGAGCGCGGGCCGCCGAACAAATAGAGCCGGCCGTCGACGATTTTGAAGGTATTGGCGCCGATATTGGACTTCAAGGCATAGGGCGCGCCGCTGGCGCAAAAACCGCCATACGCCGGCACATAGCGCTGCGGGGCGGCGGCAAACATCCTGCGGTGCTCCTCGCTGGCAAAACGATAGGTCAGGCCGTCATGCTGCACTTTGATCTGCGGATCTCCGGGCACCGCCTTGCCCTGCGTGTGATACGCCACCGGATCATTGCCGCGCAGCATCAGTTGCGAATCGGCGCCGTCGGATACCACGTTCATCGTCGCGCAACCGGGCAACAGTGCCAGCAGCACCAGCAGAAACAACAGGCGTGATGCAATGAATGTGCTTTTCCGGGTCATGACATGTCCCTCCTTCAGTACATCTTACGACGTTCCTGTCCGCAGCGGCTTTCAACCGCGTGCCGCGTTATACTCAACGCCTTTACGGCTTTGCCGCCCCGCCATCTTGGCTTCCCCGCTTTCCGCCCGTCATTACGAAACCCTGCTGGCGTGGTATTTCGTCTCGGTTTGGGGCTCAGGCTTCCTCGCCACCAAAATCGGCCTGCAGCATGCGGCGCCCTTCACTTTCCTCGCGCTGCGTTTTGCCTTCGGTATCCTGTGCCTGATTCCGATCGTCCTGATTTCCAAACCACGCTGGCCGGAACATCGTGGCGAGTATGGCCACATCATCGTCGCCGGACTGCTGATGCACACCGTACACCTCGGCGGCAGCCATTACACCCAGTACCTCGGCATGTCGGCAGGCATCACTGCCGTGTTGCTGTCGATCCAGCCGCTGCTGACCGCGGTGATTGCCGGGCGCTGGATGGGCGAACGCCTGGGTCTGCGGCAATGGCTGGGCATCGCCATCGGGCTGGCCGGCGTGACACTGATCGTCTGGCACAAGATTGACATCCGTGAAGCCACGCTGGGGGCGCTGCTGGCGGTGACGGTGTCGTTGATCGGCGTGACCGCCGGCACCTTGTACCAGCGCGTGTACTGCCCGGCGGTCGACCTTCGTGCGGCGGCATTGATCCAGTTCGCCGGCAACATCGTCGTGCTGGCCCCCCTGGCGTGGCTGGTCGAGGGCGCCGCCGTGCGTTGGTCATGGACACTCGCCGGCACCATCGTTTTCCTGGTGATCGGCGCCTCGATACTCGCCGTCAATGCGCTGCATACGCTGATGCGGCGCGGTCAGGCGACGCGGGTCACCAGCCTGATTTACCTGACCCCGATTTTTGCAGTGGCACTGGAGCTGTTGCTGTTTGGTGTGGTGCCAACCGCCATTTCGCTGGCCGGTATCGTCATCACCTGCCTCGGCGTGGCTCTGGTGTCGTGGCAGCGCCGTGCGCCGCAGGCCGCTTGATGAGCATCCGCCTCGTACTGCTGCTGACCATCCTGCTGCACCTGGCGTTTGCCGGCTCGCGCGTCACGCTGTCGCTGTTCGCGCTGCACTTGCACGCGTCAGCGCTGGCGGTGGGTGTGCTGATTTCGCTGCTGGCGGCGGTGCCGCTGGTGTTTTCGGTGGGCTGGGGACGCAGCATTGACCGCATCGGTGTGCGCACACCGCTGTTCATCGGTGCCGGCGCAGTGCTCGGCGCGCTGCTGCTGGCGGTCGCCATTCCGCGCATCGAAACCCTGTTCATCGTCAGCGCGGTGACCGGCAGCGGGTTCATGCTGGTGCATATCTGTGTCAACCACGCCATCGGCCTGCTCGGCACGCCGGAGCAGCGCTCGCGCAATTTCAGCCTGCTTGCGCTGGCGTTTTCAACCTCGGGTTTTCTCGGACCGATGATTTCCGGTTTTGCCATCGACCTGATCGGCCACCGGCTGACCTTCCTGCTGCTGGGCGCCAGCGTGGTGATCGCCATCGTACTGCTGCTGACCCGGCCGATCACGCTCCCCGCCCATCCGGCGCCGGCCCACGATGCGCCAGCCAAGCGGGTCAGCGACCTGTTCCGCATGCGCGGGCTGCGCCGCGCCTTCATCGCCAGCGCAACCCTGTCGATGGCCTGGGACCTGTTCACCTTTGTCACGCCGATCCATGGCACCGGCCTCGGACTCTCGGCATCCACCATCGGTCTGATTCTCGGTGCATTCGGCGGCGCGATTTTCCTGGTGCGTGTGTTGTTGCCGCTGATCGCGCACCGGGTGCGCGAATGGCCGCTGGTAATCGGCGGCATGTTCGCCACCGCTGCGGCGATGACGGTGTTCCCGCTGATCGAGCAGGTGCCGCTGCTGATGGCGGTGGCCTTCGCACTCGGCCTGGCCATCGGCGGCACACAACCGATGATCATGGCGCTGCTGTATAACGCAGCACCCCCGGGACGCGGTGGCGAGGTGGTCGGTGTGCGCACCTTCCTGCTCAACCTGACCCAGGTGGGCATTCCCCTGCTGTTCGGCATCCTCGGCGCGACACTGGGCATGACACCGGTGTTCTGGGCGATGGCGGTGATACTGCTGCTGGGGGGCGCCTACGTCAGCAGGCGCTAGAAGTAAAAGCGGGGCAAAAACCGTGGGGATACTTGTACGAAAACCGTACAAAAGAAACGGGGCGCCTGAGCGCCCCGTTACAGTCCTGCCGTGAGGCAGATTATTTCAGATGCTTGTTGACCAGTTTGGTCATTTCAAACATCGACACCTGCTTTTTGCCGCCGAAAACGTCTTTCAGTTTCTCGTCGGCGTTGATGTTGCGGCGGTTCTTGCTGTCTTGCAGGCCGTGCTTCTTGATGTAGCCCCAGATTTTCTTGGTGACTTCGGTACGCGGCATCATGCCGTTGCCGATCACCGCACCGAGCGCTGCGCTCGGCTGCATGGGCTTCATGAATGCTGCATTGGGTTTGCGTTTCGCAGCAGCTTTCTTTTTCTTTGCAGCGGGTTTCTTGGTAGCTTTTTTCTTTGCAGCCATCGATTATTCTCCCGTGTAGGTCCGGATTGGATCAGTTGGTCAGGTTAGTCTGGTTTGCCGTGATAGCGCACGGTGACGAGAGGATGCCGAGGGAAAACACCTTTGTCAATGTTTGCCAGAGGGAAAATAAGAGCGTACAGCAGCTAAAGCAACCGGCATGTACGGACGGGCACCCCCGCCGGAATGCGCATCGTTTGTATCTCCGGCCGACTCGCAGCACAATAGCGCCTCCCTCGCCCGCCGTCTCCGGGACCTTGTCCACGGCGCAAGAGCAGAAACAAATCAATGACCTAAACGGGAAACTTGAATTGTGTCTCTGCAACATCTGCGATCATGCACGGGCAATATGGCGTCGCCGCACGGTGACGCCATGGCGCTATTTCCCCCGGGAAACACCGCTTAACCATGGCCAGACAGCTTTCCCTGTTCGAGGGTGAAACCCGTGCTGGCGCGGCGCAGCCAGCCATCGCCGGCGCGGCGGTCACACCGGAGGTACGCGACCTGGCGCGCCAATTGCCGCCGGGAATACGGCTGGGTACTTCGTCATGGCATTTCCCCGGCTGGCGCGATATTGTCTGGGCGGACGCGGTGACGCCGGGCGACCTTTCGCGCTACGGACTCGCCGCCTATGCGCAGCATCCGCTGTTCAGCACCGTCGGCGTTGACCGGTCGTTTTATGCGCCGCTGTCGACGCGCCAGTACGAGAGTTATGCCCGTCAGGTTCCTGTCAGCTTTCGTTTTGTCATCAAAGCGCCCAGCCTGCTGACCAGCCCCTGGATTCACGGCGAAGACGGCGGCAGAGGGAAAAACAATGCCTTGTTCCTCGACGCCGCGTATGCCATTCAACAGTTCGTCGAGCCCGCGCGCGAGGGGCTGGGCGCAAACGCGGGACCGCTGCTGTTCCAGTTTCCGCCACTGGGGCGTACGCTGACACGGGCGCCGGAACGGTTCATCGCGCAACTGCAGGAATTCCTCAGCCGGCTGCCGCAGGGACCGTTGTATGCGGTCGAAATGCGCGATGACCGGATCATCACGCGGCGGTTTTTTGCATCATTGAAAGAGCTTGGCGTGCGTTATTGCCTCGGCGTACACCCGCGGATGCCGCCGGTCGCTACACAAGCGGCGGCGATGTCGGGTTTCGGTCCGGGACCGCTGATCGTGCGCTGGAATCTCAAGGCGGGCTACAGCTATGAGGAAGCCAAGGCACGTTTTACCCCGTTCGACCGGCTGATCGACGAGGACAGCGCGACGCGTGAATCCATCGCCCGGCTGTGCACCGCGACACTGGCGGCGGGCCATGAATGCACGGTGATTGTCAACAACAAGGCCGAGGGATCAGCGCCGCTGACCTTGATCAAATTGGCCCAAGCCATCGTCACCTCAGTGCGGCAGCGTCAGCAGGCCGGGAAGGCGTGAGAAACCGCACACTTGCCGCGGGCGCCGGTTATTTTTTGAGTCGCGCGGCGAACTGCTTGCGGAATTTGGCCACCTTGGGTGAAACCACGTACTGGCAGTACGGTTGACGTGGATTGCGCTCGAAATATTCCTGGTGGTACGGCTCGGCGACGTAGAACTGCGGCGCCGGCGCTATTTCGGTGACGATGGACCGGCTGAAGGCCTTCGCCGCGGTCAGCGCCCGGATTACCGCTTCGGCAGCGGCCTTCTGCTCCGGCGTATGGTAATAAATCACCGAGCGGTACTGGGTGCCGACGTCATTGCCCTGGGCATTCAGCGTGGTCGGATCGTGGATTTCGAAAAAAATATCGAGGATGTCGCGGTAGGTCACCACAGCGGGGTCAAAGCTCACCCGGATGACTTCGGCATGTCCGGTATCACCCCCACAAATGTCTTCGTAGGTCGGATTCGGCTGATGTCCGCCGCTGTAACCGGATTCGACCGAGATTACGCCCTGCAGGCTGTCGAACACCGCCTCGATACACCAGAAACAGCCGCCGCCCAGAGTGGCGACTTCGCGCGCACCTGCATGTTCATCGGTAGCCGGCATTGATGCCTCCTTATGTTGGGTCCAGCGCGAATCTGTCGCCGGCAGCGCCGGTTCCTGACAGCCGGACAGCTTATGCCTTGCGGTGGTAGCCGGTCACGCGTTCGACTTCGTTGCGCGAGCCAAGGATCACCCCGACACGCTGGTGCAATTTGGTCGGCTGGACCTCCAGGATGCGCTCGTGCCCGTTGGTGGCGGCGCCGCCCGCCTGTTCGACAATGAACGCCATCGGGTTGGCTTCGTACATCAGCCGCAAGCGGCCTTCCTTGTGTTTGGCGTCCTGCGGATACATGAAAATGCCGCCGCGCGACAGGATGCGGTAAACGTCGGCCACCATCGAGGCCACCCAGCGCATGTTGTAGTCCTTGCCCAGGGGGCCCGTTTTACCGGCGAGGCATTCGTCGATGTAGCGCTTCACCGGCGCCCCCCAATTGCGCATGTTCGACATGTTGATCGCGAATTCGGCGGTTTCGGCGGGGATTTCGATTTTCGGCTGGGTCAGCACCCAGCTGCCTAGTTCGCGGTCCAGCGTGAAGCCCGCGACACCGTTGCCCACCGTCAGCACAAGGATGGCCGACGGGCCGTAGACCGCAAAACCGGCCGCCACTTGTTTCACCCCGGGCTGCAGGAAGGCCTGTTCGTTGGGTTCGCAGCCTTCGGGGCAGCGCAGCACCGAAAAAATGGTGCCGATCGACACGTTGACATCGATGTTCGAAGAACCATCCAGCGGATCCATCAGCAGCAGGAATTCACCGCGTGGATAACGGTTGGGGATCTGGTGCGGGTGCTCCATTTCCTCGGAAGCCATCGCCGCCAGGTGGCCGCCCCACTCGTTGGCCTCGAGCAGCACTTCGTTGGAAATGACGTCGAGTTTTTTCTGCGCCTCGCCCTGCACATTGTCGCTGCCGGCATTGCCGAGGATGCCGGTCAGCGCACCCTTGCTGACGGCATTGCTGATCGATTTGCAGGCGCGCGCGACCACTTCAACCAGCAAGCGCAGTTCCGCGGAAACAACGCCTTTTTCGCGCTGTTGTTCAACCAGATACTGCGTGAGTGTAATGCGCCGCATGTTTTCTCCACTAATGAACGAAGCCCGGCACGCCGGGTCTGTGAATAAAGATTATCCGATATACTGGTTTTAACCGGGAGACACAAATGATGTACATGATTTTCAAGGGTATTTTCTGGCGCTTCGCATTGCTGTGCGCAATGCTGCTGCCGGCGCTGGCGCAAGCCCAGGCCAGCAAACCGGCGGCCGCCGCCCCCGCAGCAGCCACCTCGGTTGCCACATTCGGTGGCGGCTGTTTCTGGTGCGTCGAAGAAGCCTTCGACAAGGTGCCCGGCGTGATTTCGACCACTTCCGGCTACATGGGCGGCCGCACCAAGAACCCGACTTATCCCCAGGTTTCGGCAGGCAACACCGGCCACAACGAGGTGGTGCAGGTGGCCTTTGACCCGGCGAAAGTCACTTACGCACAGCTGCTCGACACCTTCTGGCGCAACATCGATCCGACCCAGGCCAACGGTCAGTTCTGCGATCACGGTTCGCAGTACCGCAGCGAAATTTTTTATCACACTGAAGACCAGCGCAAAGCGGCCGAGGCCTCAAAAACAAAGCTGCTGAAGGACAAACCTTTCACCGGCGACGTGCATACGCTGATCAACAAGGCGACGGAGTTTTATGTCGCCGAGGAATACCATCAGGACTATTACAAGAAAAACCCGGTCCGTTACACCTACTACAAGACCAGCTGCGGTCGCGCGGCGCGATTGAAGGAAGTGTGGAAAACCCAATAAGCCAGTGGTGATGCAGAAGCGCCTGCTGCTGATCGGCGGCGGCCACAGCCACGTCGAAGTCATCCGGCGCTTCGGCCTCAACCCCGAACCGGGCGTTGCAGTAACCCTGGTCAGCCCCGACCGGCATACGACTTATTCGGGAATGCTGCCCGGCTACATCGCCGGGCATTACCGTTTTGAAGACTGCCATATCGATCTGGAAACACTGTGCCGCAGCGCCGGCGTCACGCGCGTGGCGGGAACGGTCGGCGGCATCGATTTGCAACGCCGCATCGCCCGTTGCGCTGACGGCACAGAGTACGCCTTCGACGTGGTTGCCATCGACAGCGGCTCAACACCGGTCATCGCCGGCATTCCCGGCGCGGCACAACACGGCATACCGGTTAAACCAGTCCCCGCCTTCCTCGACTATTGGACGACACTGCGCGCAGCGGCGCGCAGCGCAAGCGCCGATTTGCGCATCGCCATCGTCGGTGCCGGTGCCGGCGGCGTCGAGCTGGCATTAGCCATGCACAACCGCATCCGTGCCGACAATGGCCATGCGCAGTTCACTGTCATCAGCGACGGCCCGACGCTGCTGGCCGCGCATCCGGCAGGCGTGCAGCGGCGTTTCAGCGCGGTATTGCGCGAACGCTGCATTACGCTGCGCCTCAATGCCCCGGTGCAGACGGCAACAGCTGAAGGACTGGTGCTGGGTGGCGGCGAAATGTTGCGCGCCGACCATGTGATCTGGGTCACTGGCGCTGCGGCGCCAGCCTGGCCGCGGGAATGCGGACTGCTGACCGATGCCGCCGGCTTCATCGTCGTCAATGCGCATCTGCAATCACCGTCTCATGACTGCGTGTTTGCCACCGGCGACATCGCGGCCATGCCGTCAACGCCGCGGCCGAAATCCGGTGTCTATGCGGTGCGCCAGGGTCCGCCGCTGACGGAAAACCTGCGCCGCGCACTGCGCGGCGGCACACTGCTTGAATACCACCCGCAGCGCAGGGCGCTGGCCTTGATCAGTACCGGCGACCGTTATGCAGTGGCGTCATACGGATCGTTTGCGTTTGGCGGCGCGTGGGTGTGGCGATGGAAGGATTACATCGACACAGCGTTCATGCAGCGCTATCGCGCCGCACATATATCATAAGTATTTGATTTTATTTATGTTTTTAACTGACGGTGACGCGCGCGAATTTGCGCTTGCCGACCTGCAAAACCACGCTTGCGCCACGCGCGAGTTTCAGCGATTTGTCGCTGATTTTTTCACCGTCCATTTTGACACCGCCTTGCGCCAACATGCGCAGCGCATCCGAAGTACTCGGCGTCAGCCCGGCCAGTTTGAGCACTGCGGCAATCGTCAGGCCGTCGGCTTCGCCTTCTAGGCTGACTTCGGCGATGTCTTCTGGAATTTCATCGCGCCGGAAACGCGCGATGAAATCGCTAGCGGCAAGTTGCGCAGCATTTTTCCCGTGAAAACGTTCGACAATTTCTTGAGCGAACTCAAATTTTACATCGCGTGGATTAGACCCTTCATTGACTGCGGTTTTTTTCGCTCTTATTTTTTCCAATGGCTCAAATGACAGCAGCTCGAGGTAGCGCCACATCAGCTCGTCGGAGACCGACATCAGTTTGCCGAAAATCTCGTTGGGTGCTTCCTGGATACCGACATAATTGCCCAGGGATTTCGACATTTTGTTGACACCGTCCAGTCCCTCAAGCAGCGGCATGGTCAGGATGCACTGCGGTGCCTGGCCGTGGTGTTTCTGCAGTTCGCGCCCCATCAGCAGGTTGAATTTCTGGTCGGTGCCGCCGAGTTCGACGTCGGCCTGCAGCGCCACCGAATCGTAGCCCTGCACCAGCGGGTAGAGGAATTCGTGGATCGCAATCGGCTGGTTGCCGCGGTAACGTTTGGAAAAATCATCGCGTTCGAGCATGCGCGCGACGGTGTGCGAAGCCGCCAGTTTGATCATGTCCACCGCACTCATGCGGTCCATCCAGGTCGAGTTGAATACCACCTCGGTGCGCTCACGGTCGAGGATGCGAAACACCTGCTCGGTGTAAGTCACGGCGTTGCGCGCAACCTCCTCGCGGGTCAGTGGTGGACGGGTGGCATTTTTTCCGGTCGGGTCGCCGATCATGCCGGTGAAATCACCGATCAGGAACAGGACATGGTGGCCGAGTTCCTGGAACTGGCGCAGCTTGTTGATCAGCACGGTATGCCCCAAGTGCAGGTCCGGTGCCGTCGGATCAAACCCGGCTTTGATGCGCAGGGGCCGGCCGGTGGCGAGTTTTTCGCGCAATTCCGGTTCGCGCAGCAATTCGTCGCAACCACGGCGGATAACCTCGATTTGGTGATCGATGCTGGTCACGTTGTTGGTCATTCGGTGTGATATTTCACATTGCAAAAAACGGGTTTTCCAGCCCACGGTACTCTGCTAAACTTCGGGCTGAAAACGCTTCTAAATTCGCTGCAAATCCCGTTGTAAATCATAAGGAAAGCGCATGTTGTCGGCGCGATTCGCGATTCTAGCGCAAAAACTTTCAGGCTGGCTCCACGGCGGCGTGGCGCGGCGCGTGCTGCTTGCGCTGGTACTGCCATTTGTCGGCGTAATGGCGGCATTCGGCATTGCCCCCGACACCGTCACCGACACCGTGGCACGGGAAAACGTGGTCGAAGAGCTGGTATTGCCGACCCTCCCCGTTACCAACATTGCCGGTGAAACCTACTGGCGCGAAACACGCATCGAGCGCGGCGACACCATCGCCTCCATCCTGCAACGCCTGCAGATCGACGAGGCGGGTTCGGCGCTGTTGCTGCAACATACGCGACAGGCGCGTGCGTTGTACCGGCTGATCCCGGGCCGCACGGTGCGCGCCCAGACCACCGGCGACGGCCGCCTGCTGGCACTGCGTTACCTCAATGGCGCGCAATTGCTGAAAATCGACCAAGCCGGCAACGATGTGCTGCAGGTCTGGGAAGGCCCCGCCGCCGTCGAGACCCAGATCCACATGCGCTCCGGCGAAATCGTGTCCTCGCTGTTTGCCGCAACCGACGCCGCCGGCATGTCCGACGCAGTCGCCGTGCAGATTGCGGACATATTCTCCACCGATATTGATTTTCATCGAGACCTCCGGCGCGGCGACCGTTTCTCCGCCATTTATGAAGTGCAGTATCACCAGGGTGAACCGGTGAAGACCAACCGCCTGCTGGCTGCGGAATTCACCAATCAAGGCAAAACCTTCCATGCGGTATGGTTCCAGAACCCTGAGGGCGAGGGCGGTTATTACACCCTGGACGGCAAAAACATCCGCAAGGCCTTCCTGCGTTCACCACTGGAATTCTCGCGTATCAGTTCGGGTTTCACGAAAGCGCGCTTTCATCCGGTGCTGAAAACCTGGCGCGCCCACACCGGTGTCGATTACGCAGCGCCCACCGGCACCCGGATCAAGGCCACCGGCAGCGGCATCGTCGAGTTTGCCGGGCGCCAGGGCGGTTACGGCAACCTGGTGGTCATACGGCATCAGTCGAAATACACAACGTGGTACGGCCATCTGTCAGGATTCGCACCGGGCATGCAGCGCGGCAAACGTGTATCCCAGGGCGACGTCATCGGTTATGTCGGCAGCACCGGGCTCGCCACCGGCCCCCACCTGCATTACGAATTCCGCATCAACAATACCCACCAGGATCCCTTGCGCGTTGCGATGCCGCCGGCGCCGCCGCTGGCACCGCAATACCGCGCCGCGTTTAACGAGGTCACTCGCCCGATGAATGATCGCCTCGCGTTGCTGCGGCAGATTTCCCCGGTTACCCGCTAAAGCACGACGCGATGCCCGGTCTGTATATCGGGTTGATGTCCGGCACCAGCATGGACGGCATCGACGCCGTGCTGGTCGATCTCGGCAACACCCCCAAACTGCTGCACCACAGCCACCAGCCGTTTTCGCCGCAATTGCGCGCGGCACTGCTCGCGCTGAACGAACCGGGCGACGATGAACTGCATCGCGCCGCCCTCGCCGCCAACGCGCTGGCGCTGGGTTATGCCACGGTGGCGCGCACGCTGCTGGCACAGGCGCAGGCGACTACCGATCAGGTCGTCGCCATCGGTTGCCATGGTCAGACCGTGCGCCATCGCCCGGAATCCGGCTACACCCTGCAACTGGTCAATGCTGCGCTGCTGGCCGAACTCGCCGGCATTCGCGTGGTCTGCGATTTTCGCAGCCGCGACATCGCCGCCGGCGGTGAAGGCGCACCGCTGGTCCCGGCTTTCCATCGCGCAGTGTTCGCACATCCGCAACAATCGCGCGCGGTGGTCAATATCGGCGGCATCGCCAATATCACCAGCCTGCCGGCACAGGGCGATGTCACCGGTTTCGACTGTGGTCCCGGCAATGTACTGATGGACGGCTGGATCATGGCGCATCAGGGCGCCAGCTACGACGCTGGCGGCGCCTGGGCAGCACAGGGCACCGTATTGCCGGAATTGCTGGAGCGCCTGCTGACCCATGAGTTTTTCGAACGTTTGCCGCCGAAAAGCACCGGGCGTGAAACCTTCAATCTGCAAAACCTCAAACGAACGCTGGCCGGCAACGAACGGCCGGTGGACGTGCAGGCTACGCTGTGCGAACTGACGGCGACCGGCATCGCCCGGGCACTGGCAACGCATTGTGCCGATGCCTTCGAGGTTTATCTGTGTGGGGGCGGGGCCCGCAACGATGTACTGCGCAAGCGCCTTGCCGCGCTGCTGCCGGGAAAGCGCGTGGCGGTCACCGACGAACTGGGTATTGCCGCCGAGTCCGTGGAAGCCGCGGCGTTTGCCTGGCTGGCGCAGCGTGCGCTGGCCGGGGAGCCCGGCAACCTGCCGCAGGTCACGGGAGCGCGTGGCCTGCGCGTACTGGGCGCGATTTATCCGGCCTGACGATTTCCGGGTCGAAAACCTGCCGAACCTGAAAAACAAAAACGGGAGCAAAAGCCCCCGTTATGATTGCAGCCTTACGTTTCAGCTCAGGCGGAGAACGACGAACCGCAACCGCAGGTGGAGCTGGCGTTCGGATTCTTGATCACGAACTGCGCACCTTCGACGTTTTCCTGATAGTCGATTTCCGCGCCAGTCAGGTATTGCAGGCTCATTGGATCGACCAGCAGCGTCACACCGCCTTTTTGCAGGGAGGTGTCATCTTCGTTCACGGCTTCGTCGAAGGTGAAGCCATACTGGAATCCGGAACAGCCGCCACCGGTGACGAACACCCGCAGCTTGAGTCCGGGATTGCCTTCTTCTTCGATCAATTGCCGCACTTTGGCCGCGGCGTTCTCAGTGAACACCAACGGATCCGGCATCATTTCAACGACTGCATTCATGGTTTGCTCCTGATTCAGTGCTGTGCTGCAGGGGACATTATATCCCCCGGCACCTGCCAGCGCTTACTCGGCCGATGCGGGCTTGAATTTGACGACTTTATCGGCTTTGACGTCATCCTGGTAGACCAGCCGACCCTGCACCACGGCACCCAGCTGCATTTCCAGGGTCCGGTAATACACATCCCCTGTGACATTCGCTTTGCTCTGCAGTTCGACGTAATCGGCGGCATGCACCGGGCCAACCACCGTGCCGTTGATAACCACATGGGAGACGCGGATTTCACCTTCGATGCGGGCGGCTTCCGACAGAACCAGCGTGCCCGGTTTTCCTTCCACGGAAATCACGTTGCCGTGCACAAGGCCATCCACGCGCAGTCCGCCGTCGAAGGTCAGATCGCCCTTGATCACGGTTCCCGCGCCGATCAGGCAATCGATGCGATTCTGGGGTTTGCTGGGTTTATTACCGAACATGATGATGTCTCCCGCTATGAAATCGTGACATTGTGGGTCAATTTCGGTGCATCGGAGTTGCCTTCAAACACGCGCACCTGCAGACCCTTGACCGCCGCACCAGGAGCAATCCTGAACATGCCCTCGACGCGCTGGAACAGCTTGAAACTGACCTGATATTCCTTGGACGCCGCCTTGGGATCCGGCGGCAGCATCAGGACTACTTTACGGCCATCCTGCTGCAGATTCAATACGAACTGCAAGCGGCCGTTGAACTCTTTGGCCCGCTCCCCCGTCTGCACCAGCAGCAGCTGGTAGCGATATTCACCGGGGACGGTCTCCGGCATCAGGCGGAAACGGTTGATGCTGACAGCGCCTTCCTTGCCGGTGGCGGCGGTCAGCGACTGGAAAAACGCGAGATCTTCCTTCAGCGTGGCGTTTTCCTGGGCCAGCGATTTGACCTGACGCGCAAGGTCGCCGTAGGTTGCGCGTTCGATCTGCAACTGGCGTTCGGCGGCTGCGGTTTTGGCATTCAGTTCCGCGAGTTCGACCTGCTGCTTGCGTACAGTTTCGTCGAGCTGCGCGCGCAGGCGCGTCGCCTCTCCCTGGCGAAAACCGGCGTATTCCAGGCCAAAGTCATAGGTAAACCAGGCCACGCCGGCAACCAGCATCCCGCCGGCAACCACACCGCTCCAGCGCCAGTACCAAGGCATGTGTGGGCGCACCGCGAGTCGCGGTGCGTCGATGCCGAAACGGCGCACGATGTTTTTGAGCGTGCGCTTCATGCCATCAGGGCAGCAAGGCCACCTGGGTCAGACCGGTATCCTCGGCCAACCCGAACAGGATATTCATGTTCTGCACGGCTTGGCCGGCCGCTCCCTTGACCAGGTTGTCGATCACCGACAACACGACCACGGTGTCCCCGCCCTGCGGCTGGTGCACGGCAATACGGCACTGGTTGGCACCGCGCACCGAACGCGTTTCGGGATGGCTGCCTGCCGGCATCACGTCGACAAACGCTTCGCCGGCATAGCGTTTTTCATACAATGCCTGCAAACCCGACGCTGTCATTGACGCTTTTGCCGAGTCAGTCAGCCGCGCATACAGCGTGGCATGGATGCCGCGGATCATCGGCGTCAAATGCGGTACAAACACCAGGCCGACCGGTTTTCCGGCGGCGCGGACCAGTCCTTGCGCAATTTCCGGTTGATGGCGATGGGTGCCGACACCGTAGGCCTTGAAATTATCAGCGGCCTCGGCATGAAGGATATGCGTTTCAGCCTTGCGGCCGGCGCCGGACACGCCGGACTTGGCATCGGCAATCAGATGGCCGACATCGACGCAGCCGGCCTCGATCAGCGGCAAAAAACCCAGTTGGACTGCGGTTGGGTAACACCCCGGATTGGCAATCACACGGGCTTTTTTGATTTCAGCCCGGTTGATTTCGGGCAAGGCGTACACCGCCTCGGCCACCAGTTCCGGGCAGGCATGTTTCATCTTGTAATACTGTTCCCAGACCGCCACATCACGGATGCGGAAGTCGGCAGCCAGGTCGATGACCTTCACCCCGGCGTCGACCAGTACGCGTGCTTCCTGCATCGCCACCCCGTTGGGCGTCGCAAAAAACACCACGTCACATTGATCGAGGCCCGACGCAGCAGGCTCGCTGAAGCGCAGGCTGACCCGGCCGCGCAGATTCGGAAACATCTCGGCCACCGGCATGCCGGCTTCCTTGCGCGAAGTGATCGCGCGCAACTCGCAATGCGGATGCTGGGCCAGCAAACGCAGCAATTCGACCCCGGTATACCCGGTGCCGCCGACGATTCCCACCTTGATGGTCTTCTCCGTCATGTCCCGCCCTTCCCTGTCCGCCGGTTTGTCGGCTTATAACGACACTTCCGCCAGAGACGACAAAGCCGCCCTGGGGCGGCTTTGTCCGAACACTGTTCTGCCAAAAAATGCGTTACCGCTTGGAGAACTGCTTGCGCCGCCGCGCTTTGCGCAAACCGACTTTTTTGCGTTCGACTTCACGCGCGTCGCGCGTGACGAGGCCCGCCTTGCGCAGTACCGGTTTCAGCGCGGCGTCGTAATCGATCAGTGCGCGGGTGATGCCGTGGCGCACTGCACCGGCCTGCCCGGATTCGCCACCGCCGGTCACGTTGACCTTGATATCGAAGGTATCCAGCTTCTCGATCAGCGCCAGCGGCTGGCGCACGACCATGCGGCCGGTTTCACGCGAGAAGAATTCGTCGACCGGTTTGCCGTTGACGACGATGCTGCCCTTGCCGGGCTGCAGGTAAACACGGGCCACTGCGCTTTTGCGCCGGCCGGTACCGTAGTTCTTTTGAACTGCCATGGTCTGTGATCCTAGATTTCGAGGGTCTTGGGCTGTTGGGCGACATGCGGGTGATCGGTACCCACATAGGCTTTCATTTTTTTCAGCATCGCGTAACCGAGCGGTCCCTTGGGCAGCATGCCCTTCACCGCTTTTTCGAGTACGCGTGCCGGAAATTTTTCCTGCATTTTTTCAAAGTTCGTGGTGTACAGGCCGCCGGGATAACCGCTGTGGCGGTTGTAGAGCTTGTCCTTGGCCTTGTTGCCGGTCACACGCAGCTTGTCGACGTTGACAACAACGATAAAATCACCGGTGTCGATGTGGCGGGTGAACTCGGGCTTGTGTTTGCCGCGCAGGCGATGCGCGATCCCCGCGGCGAGCCGGCCCAGCACTTTGTCGGAGGCGTCAACCACGTACCAGTCGCGTTTGACGTCGCTCGGTTTTGCGGAATAGGTTTTCATGCTTGTTCCTGCGCGCTCTCGTGATTCAGGGAAACCGCGAATTCTATGGGAAATCAAGCGGATGTGTCAAACTTCAGACACTTTCCCGATATCGGTTACCACAGCCGCGATTCGTCAAAAAACTTTTTAAAAACAATAATTTACGACAATGCTGTCCTGGCAATTAACCAATACACTGACCGCACTGTTGTTGCCTCCGGGCATCCTGATTCTGGCCATGGCCGGTGGCCTGGCGTTGCGCTGCCGCTGGCCGCGCCTCGGCACAGGGCTGATCGCCAGCGGCCTGGCAGCGTTGTATGTACTCTCGATGCCCTTGACCGCGCATGTTCTGCTCGCCGGCTGGGAACCACAGCCGCCAGCAGCCACGACGGATGGCGGCGCCGCAATCGTCGTGCTGGGCGGCGGCAAATCGCACAGTGCACCGGAGTTCGGCGGCGACACCGTGCATGGGGCCACACTGGTGCGGTTGCGTTACGCGGCGCATCTGCAACGCCGGACAGGGCTGCCCATCCTGGTCAGCGGCGGCAGCTCCGAAGACAGTCCGCAGACCGAAGCGGAACTGATGCAACGCACGCTGCAGCAGGAGTTTTCGGCGCCGGTGCGCTGGGTTGAGGGTGGCTCTGCCAATACGCTGGACAACGCCCGCCTCAGCTACCGCATGCTGGCCGCTGAGAACATCCGCAGCATCCATCTGGTCACCCACGCCTGGCACATGCCGCGCGCGCAACTTGTTTTCGAGGCCGCCGGATTCAAGGTCATCCCGGCCGCAACGGCGTACACCACGCGTTTCCGGCTGACCATCCTTGATTTTCTGCCGAGCGCGCTGGCACTGCGCAACAGCGCGCTGTTTTTCCACGAAGTCATCGGCATAGTCTGGTATCGTTTGCGCCTCATTTTATGAGGGCTGATCGCGGAGGCAGGCATGAAAGCACGCATCAAGTGGATCGAGAATGTCAGTTTTGTCGCCGAGTCGGGCAGCGGCCACGCGCTGGTAATTGATGGCGCGCCGGAAGGCGGCGGCCGCGACCTGGGCCCCCGGCCGATGGAAGTGGTGCTGATGGGCACCGGCGGCTGCACCGCCTATGACGTCATGCACATCCTGCGCAAATCGCGCGCGCCGGTCACCGATTGCGTACTGGAAATCGATTCCGAGCGCGCCGCGGAAGATCCCAAGGTATTCACCAAAATCCATTTCCACTTCATCATCACCGGCAAAGGCCTGAAGGCGGCACAAGTCGAGCGCGCGGTGCATCTGTCAGCGGAAAAATACTGTTCGGCGTCGATCATGCTGGGCAAGACCGCGGCGATCTCCCACGATTTTGAAATCCGCGAAGCGGAAACTTAAACTCCGTCCGTCACACCAGGAACGAAGCGCCGGTCATCACTTTCGACGAAACCTGCATCACCGCCTTGACCGGTGTCGGCAGTTCCGCGCCACCATGTTGGCGCGCAGTAATGGCATGGCGCGCTTCGTCAGCGCACATCTGCTCCACGATGGCGCGACTTTTCTGATCAGTTACCGGCAGGCGCGCAAGATGATCCTCAAGATGGCGCTCGACCTGGCGTTCGGTTTCAGCGAGAAATCCGAGATTCCATTTGTCACCCAGCGCACCGGCCGCCGCACCGATCGCGAAGGAGCCGGCGTACCACAGCGGATTCAACAGGCTCTTGCGGCCACCCAGTTCGGCAATACGCCTCTCGGTCCACGCCAGGTGTTCGGTTTCTTCCTGCGCCGCAGCCTCCAGCGCAGCACGTGCGCCGGAATCGCGCGCGGTCAGCGCCTGTCCCTGATACAGGGCCTGGGCGCAGATTTCACCACTGTGATTCACCCGCATCAGCGCTGCAGCGAGGGAGCGCTGCGCGGCGTCCAGGTCGGCATCCGGGAGTGTTTCGCCGGGAACCGGACGGGTGCTGCGGGCCGGGGCAAACAACGTGCGCAAACCCTTGTCAAAACCGATGATCAGTTCGTCGATGCGCAGCATGGTCAGGCCGCCTTTCCAAACAAACGTTCCAGTTCCGCACCAGGGTCGGCGGCGCGCATGAACGCTTCTCCAACGAGGAAACCGTGCACGGCGTGGGCGCGCATTTTTTCCACATCCTGAGGCTTGAGAATGCCACTTTCGGTAATCACCAGCCGCTCTGCCGGGATTTTCTGCAGCAGACCCAGTGTGGTGTCCAGCGTGGTTTCGAAGGTGCGCAGGTTGCGGTTGTTGACACCGATCAGCGGGGTCTTGAGCGCCAGTGCTGCGTCGAGTTCAGCACCATCATGCACTTCCACCAATACCGCCATGCCCAGTTCGTAGGCCGTGGCTTCGAGTTCACGCATGCGGCTGGCTTCCAGTGCAGCGACAATCAGCAGAATGCAGTCGGCGCCGGCGGCGCGCGCCTCGTAGACCTGGTACGGATCCATCATGAAATCCTTGCGCAACACCGGCAACCTGCAGGCGCCGCGAGCGGCTTTCAGGTCATCCAGCTTGCCCTGGAAAAACTGGTGGTCAGTCAGCACTGACAGGCAGGCCGCACCGTGGCGCTCGTAGGTGGCGGCAATCGCCGCTGGATCAAACTGCTCGCGCAACACGCCCTTGCTCGGACTGGCTTTTTTGACTTCGGCAATCACCGCCGGTTTGCCGGCAGCTATTTTGGCGCGCAGCGCACCGGCAAAATCGCGCGCCGGAGCCGTAGCCCGTGCCACAGCCTGCATCTCCATCAGCGGCATGCGCGCCTGCGCCGCGCTGATTTCCTGCGCCTTGACTGCAAGTATGCGTTGCAGGATGTCAGCCATGGTTTTTGGTGAACGCCACGAACTGATCAAGCTTCTGCCGCGCCGCGCCGCTGTCCAGTATGGCCAGCGCTTTTTTGACACCGTCGATCAGGGTCGGCGTCAGTCCGGCGACATAAATGCTTGCCCCGGCATTCAACGCGACGATGTCACGCGCCGCACCCGGCTTGTTGTCCAGCGCAGCGAGCAGCATATCGCGCGACTGCTCGATACCTTCGACGCGGATCGCCGCGTTATTGTGGGTTTTCAGCCCGACATCCGCCGGCGCCACCATGTATTCGCGCACCTGACCGTCTTTCAGTTCGCCGACCGTAGTCGGCCCGCTGATCGACAATTCGTCGAGACCCTCCAGACCGTGCACGATCATCACGCGGCGACTGCCCAGACGCTGCAGCACCCGCGCCTGGATGCCAACCAGATCGGGATGGAATACGCCCATCACCTGTTGTTTTGCCCCCGCCGGGTTGGTCAGCGGCCCGAGGATGTTGAATATGGTTTTAACACCCAGTTCACGGCGCACCGGTGCGGCATGTTTCATCGCGCTGTGATGATTGGGCGCAAACATGAAGCCGATGCCGGTAGATGCAATCGACTCCGCCACGGCTTCGGGTTTCAGGTTGATGTTCACGCCCAGCAATTCCAGCACGTCCGCGCTGCCGGATTTGCTGGAGACTGAACGGCCGCCGTGTTTGGCGATTTTGGCGCCGGCGGCAGCGGCAACGAACATCGCCGCCGTCGACACGTTGAATGTGTGCGCTGAATCGCCACCGGTGCCGCAGGTATCGATCAGTTCCGGCGCATCGGGCACCGGCACCTGGGTGGCAAATTCGCGCATTACGGTTGCCGCAGCGGCAATTTCACCGATGGTTTCCTTTTTGACGCGCAACCCGGAGATGATCGCGGCGATCAGCACCGGTGACACCTCGCCACTCATGATCTGCCGCATCAGCGACAGCATCTCGTCGTGAAAAATCTCGCGGTGCTCGATGATGCGCGCCAGCGCTTCCTGCGGTTTCATCGCCGTATCGGTCATCGTTTTTCCTCGAGGAAATTCTTCAGCATCTGGTGGCCATGTTCGGTCAGTATCGATTCCGGGTGAAACTGCACCCCCTCGACCGCCAGCGTCTTGTGGCGCACCCCCATGATTTCGCCGTCATCGGTCCAGGCCGTCACCGCCAGACAATCGGGCAGACTGCTGCGCTCGATCACCAGCGAATGGTAACGCGTCGCCGAAAACGGCCGTGGCAATCCGCGAAACACCCCCGCGCCCTCATGCTGGATCGGCGAAGTTTTGCCGTGCATCAACTGCCGCGCATGGACGATTTTCCCGCCGAAAGCCTGGCCGACGCTCTGGTGGCCAAGGCAGACGCCGAGAATGGGGATTTTCCCGGCAAACTCCTTGATCAGCGGCACCGATACGCCCGCTTCGTTCGGCGTACACGGCCCCGGTGACACGACAATACATGCCGGCTTCAGTCGTGCAATGTCAGCCAGCGTGATTTCGTCGTTGCGATGCACGGCCACCTCTTCGCCGAGCTCACCGAAATACTGCACCAGGTTGTAAGTGAAGGAATCGTAATTATCAATCATCAGTAACATGGCGACCCCCTTTCAGTCGTGCGCATCTAGTCGAGTATCCAGGCCGGCTTCGGCGATCTCGGCGGCACGCAGCAGGGCCCGCGCCTTGCTCTGCGTTTCCTGCCATTCGGCTTCCGGCTGCGAATCAGCGACCACGCCGCCGCCCGCCTGAACATGCAAACGGCCGTCCTTGATCACCGCAGTGCGCAAGGCAATTGCCACATCCATGTTGCCGTGGAAACCGAGATAGCCGACCGCGCCGGCATAAATGCTGCGTTTGACCGGCTCCAGTTCGTCGATGATTTCCATCGCCCGCACCTTGGGCGCACCCGACACCGTGCCTGCCGGGAAAGTCGCGCGCAGCACATCGATCGCGTTGAGCCCCGGTTTGAGTTTGGCCTCGACGCTGGATACGATGTGCATCACATGCGAATAACGCTCGATGATCATCTGCTCGGTGACTTTGACGCTGCCGGTCTGGGCGACGCGTCCCGCATCGTTGCGGCCAAGATCGACCAGCATCAGGTGCTCGGCACGCTCCTTGGCGTCCGCCAGCAATTCCGTCGCCAGTGCAGCATCTTCTTCCGGTGTGGCGCCGCGGCGGCGCGTGCCGGCAATCGGCCGCACCGTGACCACGTCGCCTTCCAGCCGCGCGAGGATTTCCGGCGAAGCGCCGACGACATGGAAATCACCGAAATTGAATGAGAACATGTACGGGGAGGGATTCAGCGCGCGCAACGCACGATACAAGGACAGCGGCGAAGCGTGGAAGGGTTTGCTCATACGTTGCGACGGCACCACCTGCATGATGTCGCCTTCGAAAATGTACTTTTTCGCGCGTTCCACCGCTTTGTAATAAGCGGCTTCGCCGAAACCGGATACTGCGGGTTCGGATTGGGTCGGTGCACTTTCCGGCAGCTTCACCGGCGCGCGCAGTTTTACCAGCAGCACGGCAAGCCGCGCACGCGCTGCGGCGTAAGCGCCGGGTTTGCCCGGTTCGGCATACACCACCAGCGACAACTTGCCCGATAAGTTGTCGACAATGGCGATTTCCTCGGAAACCAGCAGCAGGATGTCCGGCGTGCCCAATTCGTCGCGCTTGTTGCTGCGGGCGAGGCGTTTTTCGATGTACCGCACGGTGTCGTAACCGAAATAACCGACCAGCCCGCCGCAGAACCGCGGCAGCCGTGGATCGGTCGCGACCTTGAAGCGTTTCAGGTAATTTTCAACGAATGTCAGGGGATCATCGGCTTCTTCGCGCAGCGCCTCCTTGCCGCCGCGCACCTCGATGCAGCTGTGGTCGCGCACTTCGATGCGGGTGCCGGCGGCGAGGCCGATGAAGGAATAACGCCCGAAACGTTCACCCCCGACCACCGACTCCAGCAGATAGCTGTACGGCTGGTTGGCAAGCTTCAGGTAAATCGACAGCGGCGTGTCGAGGTCGGCAAAGGTTTCGAGCACCACCGGCACGCGGTTGTAACCCGCGGCGGCGAGTCGATCGAATTCAGATTCAGTCATGTCTTGCTCCACGAAATGAGCTCGGGTACGGAAACGGAACAGCAGTCCGGCAACGCGCGATCAGCAACGCCAATCGCGACGCCAGCGCCAGGCGCCAGACACCGTTTTCAACCTCATCGGGAGCAATACGTTTAAAGACACGATTAAATCTTTTTAATCAAAGGGATACATTCAGTCAGCGCGCCTACTATAGCATCAACATCAAGGCTCTGCACAGCCAGCCCCTCGTTATAGCCGTAGGGCACGCAGAACACCGGGCAACCCGCCGCGCGCGCCGCCTGCGCGTCATTCACCGAGTCGCCGATCATCAGCATGCGCTCCGGTGCAACACCAAACTGCGCGCAGGCATGCAGCAACTGCATGGGATCGGGTTTTTTGCGCGCCAGCGTGTCGCCGGAAATGGTCTGCGCAAAAAAATGGGCCATACCCATGCGCTCCAGCAGCGGCAGCGTGAATGCGCCGGATTTGTTGGTGACGCAGGCCAGCGGGAAACCGCCGGCACGGAATTGCTCCAGGCCCTCCATGACTCCGGGATACACCGTGGTGTAACGCCCGTTGACCTCGGTGTAAAAACGCTCGAACACCGGCAGCGCCTCTGCCATCGCCACAGCATCGGCATGGCCGTCGATGTCGCGGGCCAGCGCACGCTCGACCAGCCGCGGTATGCCCTTGCCGACGAAAGTGCGCACGGCATCCAGCGGCAGCGGCGCGTGGCCCAGCGCCTCCAGCATCAGGTTGGCCGCAGCAGCAAGATCAGGAATGGTATCGAGCAGGGTGCCGTCGAGATCAATCATCACGGCCTGCACGGCAATCGGAAACGTTTTTTTCATGATTCAGCTGCAGGAAACGGCAGGGCAGCGCGGCTCACCGGCCGCGACGCCGCACTACCGGAGAGTTCAGGATTTGGCGAGCGCTGCGCGCATCGCCGCGATGGTGGTCTTGTAGTCCCTGGTGCCGAATATCGCCGAGCCCGAGACAAAGGTATCCGCGCCGGCTTTGGCGATTTCCGCGATGTTGTCGGTTTTGACCCCGCCATCCACTTCCAGCCAGATATCACGGCCGCTCTGAGTTATGCGTTTGCGCACGGCGGCGAGCTTGGCCAGCGCACCCGGAATGAAGGCCTGCCCGCCGAAACCGGGATTCACCGACATGATCAGTATCAAGTCAAGTTTGTCCATGACGTGGTCGAGGTAGTCCAGTGGCGTCGCAGGATTGAACACCAGCCCGGCCTTGCAACCATGCTCCTTGATCAGGCCGATGGTGCGGTCGATGTGTTCGGAGGCTTCCGGGTGGAAGGAAATGATATTGGCGCCGGCCTTGGCGAAATCCGGCACGATGCGGTCCACCGGTTTCACCATCAGATGCACGTCGATCGGCACCTTGACCAGCGGGCGGATCGCCTGGCACACCAGGGGTCCGATGGTCAGGTTGGGCACATAGTGGTTGTCCATCACGTCAAAATGGATCAGGTCAGCGCCCGCGGCGACCACCGCCTGCACTTCCTCGCCCAGGCGGGCAAAGTCGGCGGACAGGATGCTGGGCGCGAGACGGTGGGTCATGACGGAATCCGGGTGAGTGACCCGATAATTCTACCCGTTCCCGCCGGTGACGGACATGCGGAACTTCCGCAGGCGCGCCGCGGATGCGAGAATACGGCCATGACCGAACACAAATATCAAATTACCGTGTCGCCGCGCGCGACCTACATCGCGGAACAATCCGATGCCGACGCCGATCGTTACGCGTTCGCCTATACCATCACCATCACCAACACCGGCGCAGTGCCGGCACAACTGCTGAGCCGTCACTGGATCATCACCGATGCCAACAACCTGGTGCAGGAAGTCAAAGGCCAGGGCGTGGTCGGCGCCCAGCCGAAACTCAAGCCCGGCGAAAGTTTTGAATACACCAGCGGTTCGGTGCTGGCGACACCGGTGGGTACGATGCGCGGCGCCTACCAGATGCTGGCCGAGGACGGCACACGTTTCGACGCCACCATCCCCGAATTCACGCTGTCCGCGCCGCGCGTGCTGCACTAGTCACTGCGGGCATGTCCCTCCGCACCAGTTACACACTGATCGCGCCGTTTTATGACTGGCTGATCGGCCCGGCGCTCGGCCGGGTGCGTGCCAAAAGCCTCGCGCGCCTGCCCCGCTCCGGCGGCGCGCACATCCTGCTCAACGGCATCGGCACCGGACTCGACCTGCCGCTGCTCCCGGCCACGCATCGCTACACCGCACTCGACCTGACGCGGGCCATGCTGCAAAAAGCGCTGCCGCGCGGCAGCCATCTCAACCTGCAATGGACGCAAGGCGACAGCCAGCGGCTGCCATTCCGCAGCGGGGCATTCGACCATGTATTGCTGCACCTGATCCTCGCCATCGTGCCGGACACCCGCGCAGCGCTGCGTGAAGCCGCGCGCGTGGTCAGGGTGGGCGGACAGCTGTTCATACTCGACAAATTCCTGCGCCAGGGCGAGGCCGCATGGCTGCGGCGAATGATCAATCCGCTGGCGCGGCAGATTGCCACTCGCACCAATGTCGTATTCGAGGAAGCGTTGACCGGTCTCAACGAACTGCGGGTCATCGCCGACGAACCGGTCATGGCGGGAGGCTGGTTCCGCATGATTACCCTGGAGAAAATCGCGGATCAGGGCTTGCCGGAATCATCCCTGTCGTCATCATCACGGCGCGGCCAGGTCAGCCAGACGATGCCGCCCAGCAACGCCAAGGCCACCGCAGCCTCGATCAAATACCACATCAATCCGGTCATTACGCCCGCCTTTTGAATTGCCCATGCATCGTTCCGACTTTAACAAATTCCCGCCGCCCCCCAGGAGAACTTCCTCCGGGGCGCTCATGACGTTCACCGCCGTGGTCGTGGCACTGGTCATGGCCGCCTGCCGTTCGACACCGGACAAACCCGCGGCAGCGCCGGTATCGCCGCCGCCGGTTGCAGCCGTGACGCCGGCACCGGCACAACCGGCGCTGCTGCCGGAACCTGCGTCGGCAGTCACGGCAACCGCACCGATTACCGGCAGCCATCTGCGCCGCGGCAACTGGACCGATCTGCCCGGCTGGCGCGAGGATGATCCGGCCGCGGCCTGGGAGGCTTTGCTCACGAGTTGCGGCGCCCTGAAGACGCAGGAGGCGTGGCGCGCGGTCTGCGCCGCTGCACTGGCCGCACCCCGCCCCGACCGTGAGCACGCCCGGCGCTTTTTTGAATTGAACTTCCTGCCGTACCAGTTACATCAATCCGACGGCGGTGTCGAAGGCCTTGCCACCGGTTATTACGAACCCCTGCTGCGCGGCAGCCGCAAACCGACGGCGCGATACCGTTATCCCGTGTACGGCACGCCCGACGACCTGATCAGCATCGACCTGCCGGCCTTCGGCATCGATGCGCGCGAATCGCGGCTGCGTGCGCGACTGGACGGCAAACGCGTGGTACCGTATTTCGATCGCGCACAGATCGAAGCCGGTGCAGCGTCGCTGCGCGGACGCGAAATCGCCTGGGTCGATGATCCGGTGGAACTGTTTTTCCTGCAGATCCAGGGCTCGGGCCGGCTTGATCTCGATGGTGGCGGCGTGATGCGCCTGGGTTTCGCCGATCACAACGGGCATCCCTATCGCTCCATCGGCCGCCTGCTGATTGACCGCGGCGAACTGCCGGCGGAGCGTGCATCGATGCAGGGCATCAAGGCCTGGGCGCAGCAGAATCCGGACAAACTGCGCGAAGTCCTCGATTACAACCCGCGCTACATTTTTTTCCGTGAATTGCCGGCGGGCCTCGGCGGGCCATTGGGTGCGCTGGGTGTGCCGCTGACCGCACGCCGTTCGATTGCCGTCGATCCGCGTTTCGTGCCGCTGGGTGCGCCGGTGTTTCTCGCCACCACATGGCCGCTCAGCAACAAACCGCTGAACCAGTTGATGCTCGCCCAGGACACCGGCTCCGCCATCCGCGGCGCGGTGCGCGCCGATTTTTTCTGGGGTTACGGTGATGAAGCGGGGCGCGAAGCGGGACGCATGAAACAGTCATTGCGGATGTGGGTGCTGCTGCCCCAAGGTTATCCGGTCGCGTCGGCAGAGTAGCGTCGGTAAACTTAAAGTAAGCGCCCGCTCATAGAAAATGCATTGTAACTATTTGTTTTTATTGAGTTTTTAGTGGGCTGCCGCGCTCACTGCACCTGCAGCGTCCAGACCCCGTCCCAATCCTCGGGCGGCGGGTTTTTGCGGTAGATCTCGCAGCGCTCCAGATAGAGCTGCGACGGCCGGTCGGCAGGATTGGCCTTGAGAACGTCGGCGAACAGCGCAGCGGCGTGCGCCCACGATCGGTTGCGGTAATACGCCACCGCTTCTGCAAACGCAAAAATGACTTCGTCCAAATGCGGAAAACTCTCCGCAGTGTGGTGTTCCAGCACCTCGCAGATGGCCACCGGTTTCTGCATGCCGCGCACGCGGATCAGATCCAGTTCGCGCATCCGCACCGGCTTGGGCAGCCGCGCTGCGGTGGATTCGCAGATCAGCACATTGGTGCCGTAATACTTGTTGGCGTTCTGCAGGCGCTCGGCGAAATTGACGCGATCACCGATCACCGTGTACTCGAGCCGCTTGGGTGAACCGATGCTGCCGGCGACCACTTCACCGGTGCTGATGCCGATCCCGACGCGGATCGGTTCATGCCCGGCCGGCGCGCGGCGACGGTTCAGTTCATGCAGCGCAACCATCATTTTGCTGCCCACGGCCACGGCGTTTTCCGCGTCCTGCTGTGTTGCGCGCACCGAACCGAACACCGCCATGATCATGTCGCCGATGTATTTGTCGAGGATGCCGTTATGGGCAAATACGATGTCGACCATGTCGGTGAAATAATCGTTGAGCATGGCCACGGTTTCCCGCGCTCCCAGCCGCTCCGACATGGTGGTGAAGCCGCGAATGTCCGAAAACAGCACACTCACTTTACGATTGGTGCCGCCCAGCACCGCCTCGCCGCCCGCCAGCAGTTCGTCCATCACCGCCTTGCTCATGTAGCGCGACATGGTGTTGCGCAGCCGTTTTTCCTGGGTGATGTCCTCCATGATCAGCATGGCGCCGAGTTGTTCGTCGCGCTGGTCCTGCAAAGGTACCGCGGTCATGTTCACCGATACCGCCCGGCGCCCGTCAAGCACCAGGTCCGAATCCACGGTGTTGTCGATGCGGCCGGTGCGCAACACCTTGTCCAGGCTGTTGGTCACCCAGCTGTTGGGGCCGCCGAACACTTCGCCGATCCCGCGGTTGACCATCTCCGGCTCGGCGCGCTGCAGGATGCGCAGTGCAGACTGGTTGACCTTGCTGATCACATTGGTCTTGTCCAGCGTCAGCACGCCGTTGCTCATGCTGCGCAGGATGCTTTCGTTGTAGTTTCGTGCATTGCTGACATCCTCGAACAACTGCGCGTTTTCGATGGACACCGCCGCCTGGGCGCACAATGCGGCGAGGCGCCGCTGGTCGCTGGCGGTAAAGGACCCCTCCTTTTTGTTGAGGATTTCCATCACCCCGACCTTGTTGCCGCCCTTGGTGGTGATCGGCATGCACAGGATGTTGCGGGTACGGTAACCCGTGCCCTTGTCCACATCCGGGTTGAAGCGCGAATCCTTGTAGGCGTCATCGATGTTGATACGCGCCCCCCTGGTGAAACACTCACCGGCGATGCCGGCGCCGGCCGGGAACCGGATCTGGCGGGACGATTCACCGCCCGCGACACGGGACCACAGCTCATTGCTGGCCGGATCGTGAAGGAACAGCGAGCCGCGGTCGGCGCCCAGCAACTGTGTCGCCGCAGCAAGAATTTTTTCGAGCAGCGGATCGAGCAGGATTTCCGAAGTAATCGAACTCACCACATCGAGCAGCAACGCCTCTTCGCGTTGCGAGCGCTCGACTTTCTCGAATATCCGCGCGTTCTCCAGCGCAGCAGCGGCCTGCGAGGACAGCGCCTCCAGTGACTGCTGGTCCTCGGTGTCAAATCCGCCCTCCCGCTTGTTCAGCGCCTGCGTGACGCCGATCACCACCTGTTTCTTGTTGCGGATGGGCACGCAGAGGATGTTTCGTGTGCGATAACCGGTGTCCGTATCAACCTTGCGATTAAACCGTGGGTCAGCATAGGCGTCGGGAATGATCTCGCCTTCACCGCTGGTGAACACCGAACCCGCAATGCCGCGGTCCGCGGGAAACCGGATTTCTCCCATTGCGTTGCCCTGCATCACGCGGGAAAACAGCTCTTTCGTTTCAGCGTCGTAGAGAAACAGCGAGCTGCGTTCGACGTTGAGGGTTTCGGTCACCACTTCCATCAGCCGCGGGAACAACACGTCGAGCGACAGGGTGTCGGACACGCGGTTGGCGACATCGACCAGTGCGGTGGTGCGGCGCACGAGTTCGGTGATGCGGATCAGCAGCTGGGTCTTTTCTGTGTCCGACAGCCCGCCGAGCAAGCGCTCGATGTCCGTCTGCTGCAAGCGCCGTTCCAGGATGCCGCGGATGATTTCGAAATCGATCTTCATGTCCGCTGTGTCCGTCGGTGAGTCTAAAGATCGGACAATCTCAACTTGGCCAGTCCTGCGCCGCTTTTTTCGAACACCAGAATTTCCTCGGCGGTCAGCGGCAGGCTGACATGCGGGCCCTGCACCCGCTCGCAGCCCAGTGCGAGCAGGGCGAGTACCGTTTCGCCGTCACCGACACCCTCCGCCGTCACCTGCAGTCCAAGATCACGGGCCAGGCGCACCAGTGAACGGACGATTTTCCCGTGCAGCGCCGAACGCTGCATGTCATGCACAAACGAGGCGTTCAGTTTCAATTCGTCAAACGGCAATTGCGCCAGATTGCTGAGCGAAGAGGCGCCGGTGGCAAAACCGTCGATGCCCAGGCGCAGTCCGAGCCGCTTCAGGCGTGCAAACGCATCTTTCACCGGGCCCAGTTCTCCGGCTATTGCCGTCTCGTGCACCCCGATCACCACCCGTCCCGGCGGCACGCCCCAGGTGCGCAGCGCGCGGTCGACAAACTCCGGAAAATCCGGCTGCAACAAACCGCTCGCCGACACCTTGAGTCCGATCTTGCACTGCAAACCGGCGCGCGCGAATTCCGCCCCCTGGCGCAGGGCATTGTTGAATATCCACCAGGTCACCTCGCGGACCAGGCCGGCGCTTTCCGCGGTTTCCAGCGCCTGCGCCTCCGTCACCTCGCCCAGCTCCGCATCCGTCCAGCGCAACACGCACTCCAGTCCGCCGATGCGGCCCGACTGCGCGTCGAGCTGCAGCTCGAACGCCAGCCCCAGCGTGTTTTGTTCCAGCGCGTGGCGCAACCGGGTCTCAAAGCGCATCTGGCGCTCTTCGTTCTCGCCATGGGCCGGATCATAAACAGCGGTACGTTCCGAGCCCCCGCGTGCCGCGCGCGCTGCGAGTTTGGCATTACGCACCAGCGCCTGCGGATCCGCGCCGTGATCCGGATAGACCACGATGCCGATCACAGTATCCGTATCAAACGTGCGGTCACCGATCGGGATCGGCGCCTCCAACGCGCCCAGCACCTTGTTCGCCGCCAGTATCGCCACACCTTCACCGGCGATTCGCGGCAGCAGGCAGGCAAACTGGTCGCGGCTGACGCGGCCCAGTTGATCCTGCTTGCGCAGCACCCCTTCACGCATGCGCCGCGTGACGCGCAGCATGAACGCCTCACCCTTCTGCAGTCCGAGCTGGCGGTCGATCTGCTCCACCTTGCCGACCTGCAGCAGCAACAATCCCAGCTGTTTGCCGTCCTGGCGGTGACTTTCGATGGTAGTGCGGAAAATCTCCATGAACGCCGCGTATTCCGGCGTCGGCAACGTGCGCACCACACCGCCCTCTTCCTGGCTGCGGGTCGCCAGCGAAGCCAGCAGGGCCAGCTGCAGGAAATTGAAACGCTGCAGCGCAAGCAGATTTTCCGTGCACTGCGCGGCATCGTCGGCGTAAAGACGCAGGGCACCTCGCGTCATTGCATCCTGGAAACGCTGACAATCCCGCCGCATGCGCTCCAGCGGTTCATTCTCGGCGTCCAGCGCCCACTCACCCAGCGCGGCGTGGATGATCCCGGCATCCGTGCCCCCGGCAGTCGCCTGGGCGGTGAACGCCGTGGCCAGCGTACCGGCCGCAGGCACAAACAGATCGGGGGCACGCTCACTGACATCGCGGAATACCATGGCCACCCGGAGCATGGTTTCGGGTCCGGCGCCAAATTCTTCGGCGAGGCGCATGACCAGGGCGTCCAGGCTTACTCCGGGCTGAACGACGGGATCCACTGCTGTGCCGGGATCAGAGGAAGAATTCGGAGGGATCGATGGGGACACTGCCCTGCTCCAGCGTGCGTTTGATACGGTACGGGACGCCAGGCGCGGCCTTGGGTTCGCTGGCGAGGTCAAGGATCACCTGCGGCCGCAGCGGGTTGCCCTTGGCATCGAGCACCACCATCACTTTCGGCAGCAGGCGCCGCACCAGATTCTGCGCGATCACGATGCCCACTTCACCGGAATTCAGTTCCACCAGGGCGCCGACCGGGAAAATGCCGATGCACTGCACGAACTGCTCGACCAGCGGGCCGTCGAACTGGACGTTGCGCGTGTTGTAGAGGTAATTGAGCGCATTGGAAGGTGAATACACCTCAGCATAGGGCCGGGGATGCGTCATCGCATCGAAACAGTCGACCAGTCCGGCGATCGATCCGAACAGGCCGATCCGGTCAGCCTTCAGCCCCTTGGGATAACCGCTGCCGTCGTAACGTTCGTGATGCAACTCAGCGAGCCCCGACAGCTCAGGCGGCAACCCGGGCGTCTCCTTGATGATGGATACCGAATGGGCGACATGGCTGCGGCAGACCATCAGCTCAACCTTGGACAGCGGCTCTTTTTTCGCCACCACCTCCTCAGGGACCGCGGTCATGCCGACATCCTGCAACAGACCGAGCATGCCGAGCAGGTCGAGCTGTTCGCGCGGCAGCTGGAGAAAGCGGCCGAAGGTCAGCATGTAAATGGACACACCGAATGCGCGATCGAGCGTATGCCCGCCTTTGGCTTTCAGTTTGGCCAGCAGCATCATCGCATCGGGGTTGCGCACGACGCTGTCGGTCATGCTGGTCACGGCTTCCTGCACGCGCGGCGCGTCCAGCGCCTTGCCCGCCTGCACCGTGCCCATGATGTCTTTCAGTACCACTTCGGTTTTCTGCTGAACCGAACGCGCGACCGGCAACTCTTCGTCGACGGTCGCTTTTTCCCTGTAGGTGACCTTCTGCTTGATCGCCGTCAGCACGCTGGGGCCGAGCGGCTCAGCCAGCTTGGGACGGGCGCCCTCTCCGGTGCGACTGGTCAGCAATTCGTTGCGCTCAGGAAGATCCGGTCCCTTGTCGAGGTCGATGATGACTTTCTTGCAGTACTTTTTCAGGGCCTCGAGCTGCTTTTCGTTATTGAGTACGAAGCCCTGGTACATGAACGGTGTTTCCGTCCACGGGCGGTCGAGTTCGGAGATAAAAACGCCGAATTCGAGTTTTTCTACGGGAACTTCTTTTTTCATTTTTTTGATGGAATCAATCCGCCGCCGCCAGCACCCCTGATAACCCGGAGAATTCTCCGTCCTGCGGGCAGCATGCGCAAGTGCGTCGCGACCGGTTCAAAATTCGAATACGTGATTGTTCTGCAGCAGGCGCGGCGGTGTTTTCGCCGAAAGCTCCTCGATTTCCTGCATCGTCAGCTCGATTTCACTGGGCTTCAGATGGGTAATGTAGACCTCCGCTGCCCGCTCCAGCTTGGACAGTTCCTCGCCGAGCATGGATGGACACAAGTGCTTGGCCAGCTCGGCCAGCCGGCGATCCTTGTCCGAAAATGCGGTCTCGATGATCAGGTATTTCAGATTTACAGTGTTATTCACGATTTTCCACAGGCCGTCATTGGGCCCGGTATCACCACTGAACACCAGACTGCTTTTGCCGCTGTCGAGCAGGTAACCCACTGCGGGCACGGTATGGATCGCCGGTAGTGCCGTGATTTTCCGGCCGCCCAGTTCAATGACATTACCCACGGCAATTTCCCGGTAACGCATGAACGGCTCCTCGGGCGTCGGTATCACCGTGAAATCGGGCCAGATATCCCAGTTGAACAGGTTTTTTTTCAGGATTTCGATGGTCGGCCCCGTCGCATAAACGGTGACCGGCTTGGGCCGCAATGCGCCGACCGAATCGAGGAAAAAAGCAATGGAATCGACGTGGTCGAGGTGTGAATGGGTGATGAAAATATGGTCGATCAGGGTCAGCTCGGCCAGCGACAACTCGCCCACCCCGGTGCCGGCGTCGATCAATATGTCCTGATCGACCAGGAACGAGGTCGTTCGATGCTGCTGTCCACCGATGCTGCCGGAGCAGCCCAGTACGCGGAGTCGCATGGCCGTCTCCCGACTTAGGTCCGGGCCACTGCGCCATCGCGGCGCGCGGGAAAGGTCGCAGAATCGGCAGCAGAGATCAGGGTTCCGGTTACGGACGTCATGCTGCACTTTCGCGGGGGAGTATAGGGCCGGTAATTTTACTCTAAAGCCCGCGCCGGCAAGTCGCAGTTCCACAACCCGGGCAAACCTCGTTGGCCGCCGGCCGGCGCGGATTCAGGCGCCTTGGCGCAACACCAGCAAAACCCGGCTTTTTACCGCCCTCCCTTCGCGCTGTGCCGGCACAAAACGTGTCGCCAGCACGCGGTCTCGCGCCAGCCGTTCGAACTCGCCGGGCGGATCGGCATCAATGACCGCCGCATCCACAACCTGTCCCGCCTGATCGATGCTGACCCACAACCGTGCGCTGCCGGCAGTCCCGCGACCATTGTCCAGACTCAATGCCGACAATGGCGATGGATACTGGTCGAGTTCGCGCGCCAGATAAAACCGCAGATCCGGCCCGCTCGAACCAGCACCGGCCGGCAACGGCTGAGCAGCAACAGCGGCAGCGACCGGGAGACGATGCAGCGGTGCCGCCGGCTGCTTTGCTGTGGTGACCGGCGTGGCAAGGGGTTTAATGAGGGGCTCAATGAAGGGCTTCATGAGCGGCGGGATTTCGGCTTCTGCCGGTGGCGGAAGCGCCTCAGGCGTCAATTCCAGCCGCGCCTGCAAGGGCGCCAGCACAGTCGCGGCGCTGTGTATCGCACCGGAACCACCTTGGTAGCCGACCAGCAGAAAATGCACCAGCAGTGACGCCCCCAGGGCAATCAGTATCCGTCGTGCCGGCAGGTCGCGCTGCAGGGCGGAATGACGGGCGGCAATCATCACGCGGGATACGCCGTGGACGTGTCGCGGTTACTGCACCGCGGCGAGCGCCTGCTCCAGTTTGTCAGCGGGGAGAAAACCACCGACCTGCTGGCCGTTGGCAAGGTACACCGCCGGCGTGCCGCGCACGCCGAAACGCTGCGCCAGCAACTGATTTTCTTCCAGCGGTGTGGCGCAGGTTTTTACCGCATTCGCCGGCAAGGACGCCTTGTTCATCAGGTCATCCCAGGCCTTGGCGCGATCCCTGGCACACCATACCGCCTTCGATTTTTCCGCAGAATCCGCCGACAGGATCGGCAGCAGGAAGGTGTACACGGTGATGTCTTTCATCTTGTTGAGTTCCTTCTGCAGTTCCTTGCAGTAACCGCAGTTGGGATCCTCGAAGGTGTAGACCACCCGCTTGCCGCTGCCCTTGACGCGTTTGATCGCATTCGGCTGCGCCTTCACCAGCGCGCCCGAGGCGATCTGGTCGCGCCGCTCGCGCGTCAGATTGCGCTCCTTGGCATCACGCAGGTCAAACAGGTTGCCATTCATCAGATAAGTGAGTTTTTCATCGGTGTAGACCACCTGCCCGTCAAACACGATTTCGTACAACCCCGGAAACGGCATGCGGGTAACGCTTTCGATTTTCATCGACGGAAATTTGGCCTCAAAAGCCTTGCGCACGCTGCCTTCGTCGGCCCGCGCCGGAAAGATCAGCAACAATACGGCGCTCAAGACCACTGCAATTCGGTTAAACATTTGGAATTCCCTGGGCAGATTGCCCATCAGATTGATCAATACAACTGTGATTTGCCCGGCTCAGCCTGTCTAATCTGCTTACCCAACTCATCTACGCAACTAAGCCGCAGCGTGCCGGATCAGCAGGTTTTTCAGGAACGGCAGCCGGTTCACGGCGGCCATGCCGGAATTGCGCGCCCCGGAAAGCCAGACCGACTGCGCGGTGAAAAGTTTCTGTAAAACATCCGTGCCCAGCTCCATGGTAGCAATATCCTCGCGCCGGGCCCGCGCGTAACGGCGCAACAGTGACAAATCTCCGCAATCCTGCTGCGGCGCGCGGCCGGCCAGCACCGCGGTGAGTTCGCGCACATCGCGGAAACCCAGGTTCACCCCCTGCCCCGCCAGCGGGTGCACATGATGCGCAGCATCGCCGGCCAGCGCAATCCGCGGCGCAACGAGGTTTTCGATATGCGCCAGGCGCAGCGGGAATCCGGCCGCCGGCGTCACCAGCCGCAATCCGCCGACTGCACCGCCGCTGGCTGTAGCCACCGCGTCGGCCAGTGCCGCAGCGTCCATCGCCAACAGTAATTGAGCGTGTTCCTCCGTCGCCGACCACACCATCGACACCTGTTTGCCCGGCAGCGGCAACAACGCCAGCACACCGTCCGCGCGAAACCACTGGAATGCGGTTCCACCATGACTTTTTTCAGTCTCGAAGTTGGCTACAACGCCCAGCTGGTGGTAATCGCTGACACGCGCCGCAATGCCGGCGGCACGCCGTACCCAGGAATCCCCGCCGTCCGTGCCGATCACCAGTTGAGCCGCCATTTGTCTGTCATCGGCCAGCGTGAGCTGTGCGACATGCGCATTAATCTCCAGCGAAGCCGCCTGCGCCGGACGCTCCACGCGAACCTGACCGGTATCGGCAATCGCCGCATGCAGGGCCTGCAGCAGGGCGCTGCCTTCAACGATATAAGCCAGCTCGCGCAACCCTGCCTCGTACGCGCTGAATTCCAGACGTCCGGCCGGCGCATCACCGTAGATCGACATGGTTTCGACACGCTGTATACGCTGCGTATCCAGCCGCGACCACACGCCCAGACCCCCCAGAAAATCGGCATTGCCGGGGCTGATTGCGTAAATGCGGCTGTCCCAAGCTCCGGCGACAGGGGGAATTTGTGGCACTTGCGGATCGATCAAGGCCACATCCAGCCCGGCGCGCTGTAAAGCCAGGGCCAGACAGGCCCCGACCAGGCCGCCACCGACGATGGCGGCGTCGTGGCATCCATACCCGGCGGTTTTGGTTTTGTTCGTTCGAGATTCCACGATCTGATATTCCAGGCAGACGTAACGACAACGGAAAGACTTTTCCAACAAACAGCGGCAAGGTCCGGATTATTCAGGAAAATCAGTAAAATGGCAGCGGCGGCTGGCCTTGACAAGGCCACCCCCTCTATTTAGACTGCGCCGCCTTCCCGTGGCGAGTTAGCTCAGTGGTTAGAGCAGTGGAATCATAATCCATTGGTCCGGGGTTCAAATCCCTGACTCGCCACCATTTCTTTTGTTTGTCCGGCACAATATGTTTGCCGGACCATGCCCAGCGTGTTATCGTGAAACCATGCGTAAGTTAATGCTTTTATTGGCTTTTTTGGCTTTCGCTGCACCCGCCTGGGCGCAGCGTGCGCTGCCGGCTGAAGCCAAACGCGGCACCACCGGCGAACGCCAAATGTTCCCCACGGTACAGATCGGCAAAGACATTCTGCGCCTGGCGCCCGGCGGCATCATCGTCAACAGCAACAACCTCACCATCACCCAGGGCCAGCTGCCCCCGAATTCAGAAGTACTGTACCAACTCGACCGCAATGGCGAGGTGCAGCGCATCGTGATCCTGACGCCAGAGGAACAGGCTCGGCTCAACAGCGCTAAAAAGTAGGGCCTGTTAATAATCATTTCATGAGTGCGACGGCGACGATTTGGCCCTGGGACGCGAAGCACCGAGCGCGGTTTGCCCGTTGGCAAATAAGCGAAGGGGCGACAATGGCCCGGGGCCAAATCGTCCCGTCCCTCCGGGTTGTGTCCAAAATCGCCACTGGCTGCGTTGTTTGCCTTACCCATATTCCCGATATGAGTCGCGGCAAACGCCTTGCCACTGACGATTTTGGACACAACGCATCTCACGAAATGATTATTAACAGGCCCTAATCGTGGGCAAGGTTTACATCAAAACCTTCGGCTGCCAGATGAACGAGTATGACTCGGGCAAAATGGCCGACGTACTCCGCACCGGTGAAGGATTGACCCCCACCGATGACCCCGCTGCCGCCGACGTGATCCTGTTCAACACCTGTTCGGTGCGCGAAAAAGCCCAGGAAAAAGTCTTTCACGAACTCGGCCGCGTGCGTGAACTCAAACTGCACAACCCCAGGCTGATCATCGGCGTCGGCGGCTGCGTCGCCAGCCAGGAAGGTGCCGCCATCGTCAAACGCGCGCCCTATGTCGATGTGGTGTTCGGCCCGCAGACCCTGCACCGCCTGCCGCAGCTGATCGCCGCGCGCCGCAGCACCGGCCAGCCGCAGGTCGACATCAGCTTCCCGGCGATCGAAAAATTCGACCACCTGCCCCCCGCACGCGTCGAAGGCGTCACAGCCTTCGTATCGATCATGGAAGGCTGCAGTAAATACTGTTCATTCTGCGTGGTGCCGTACACCCGCGGCGAGGAAGTGTCACGCCCCTTCGATGACGTGCTTACCGACATCGCCGAGCTGGCGCTGCAGGGTGTGCGCGAGGTCACGCTGCTCGGCCAGAACGTCAATGCGTACCGCACCCCCGTCGAGGGTGAGGCTGATGGCGCGGATCTGGCACTGCTGCTCGAGTATGTCGCCGGCATTCCCGGCATCGAACGCATCCGCTACACGACCTCGCATCCCAAGGAATTCACGGCGCGTCTGATCGAGGCCCATGCCCGCATCCCGCAACTGGGGGATCACGTGCATCTGCCGGTGCAATCGGGTTCCGACCGCGTGCTGGCGGCGATGAAACGCGGTTACACCGCTCTTGAATACAAATCCATCATTCGCCGCCTGCGCGCCGCGCGACCGGGCATCAGCATTTCCTCGGATTTTATCGTCGGCTTCCCCGGTGAAACCGAACACGACTTTGAGGCGACTTTGCAACTGATCACCGAAGTCGGTTTTGACGACAGCTACAGCTTTGTCTACAGCCCGCGCCCCGGCACGCCCGCCGCCGACTTGGCGGATGACACGCCGCAAGAAATGAAACTGCAACGACTGCAGCGCCTGCAAACGCTGATTGCCCGGCAGGCGCGCACCCTCAGCGCCGCCATGGTCGGCACCCGTCAACGCGTGCTGATCGACGGCGTCTCGCGCCGCGATGCCAAGGAACTCGCCGCCCGCACCGACAACAACCGCGTGGTGAATTTCCCCGGCCCGCAGCACCGCATCGGCACCTTTGCCGAAGTCCTGATCACCGAAATGCAGGCACACACCCTGCGCGGTGAACTGGTCGCCACTGAAAGCGCATTAACACATTGAATGAAATCCCTTGATATCAGCTTTACCCCGGTCGACAACCATCGCCTGGCCAACTTGTGCGGACCGCTCGACGAAAACCTGCGCCAGATCGAAACCGCACTCGATGTCGGCATCGCACGGCGCAACGAACATTTCGCGCTGACCGGCTCACTGGATCGCGTACGTATCGCCAGTAAAGTGCTGCAGGATTTCTATGCCAAATCGCAGGATTCGCTGTCGCTCGATGCCATACAACTCGCGCTGATCGAAGCCGGCCACCAGGGTGCAGCGCATGCCTCGCTCCCGGTGCCCGCGCTGATCACCCGCAAGACCGATCTGCACGGCCGCACACCGCGCCAGAACGAATACCTGCTGAACATCCAGAAACATGACATCACCTTCAGCATCGGCCCGGCCGGCACCGGCAAGACCTATCTGGCGGTGGCCTGCGCGGTCGACGCGCTGGAACGCGACGCGGTGGAACGCATCATCCTGGTCCGCCCCGCGGTCGAGGCCGGAGAACGGCTGGGTTTCCTGCCCGGCGACATGGCGCAGAAGGTGGATCCGTACCTGCGCCCGCTCTACGACGCGCTGTATGACCTGATGGGTTACGACAAGGTTGCCAGGATGTTTGAGCGCCAGGCGATTGAAATCGCACCCCTTGCCTTCATGCGCGGCCGCACGCTGAACCACGCCTTCATCATCCTCGACGAGGCGCAGAACACCACCCGCGAACAGATGAAAATGTTCCTGACCCGCATCGGTTTCGGCAGCAAAGCCGTGATCACCGGCGACGTCACCCAGATCGACCTGCCCAAGGGCATGATCAGCGGCCTCGTTGAGGCGCAGGTGGTGCTGAAAAAAGTGCGCGGCATCGCCTTTACGTTTTTCAAGGCCGAAGACGTGGTGCGCCACCCGCTGGTACAGCGCATCGTCAACGCTTACGACCGCTATGGTAAAACCACTGAAGGTGGTAAAGCCGCTGACGGGACCAGGAAGTGAAAGCTGCCGCCAGACGCACTGCGGCACGGCGCATCGATGTGCAATGCGTGGCCACCGCGCGCAACGTACCGACGCCCGCGCGCATCCGCCGGTGGGCGCGCGCGGCGCTGGCCAGCAATGCGGCCGGCGACGCGCGCGTCACCATTCGTATCGTCGGTCAGGCCGAAGGCCGGCTGTTGAACCGCAGCTACCGCAACAGGGATTACGCCACCAACGTGCTGACTTTTGTTTTTCGCGATACGCCGCCGCTCGAAGGCGACATCGCTTTGTGCGCGCCGGTGATCACGCGCGAAGCGCGCGCCCAGCGCAAAACCGTCGCCGCGCATTACGCGCACATGGTCATACACGGCCTGCTGCATCTGCAGGGGTACGACCACGAAAATGATCAGGATGCCGCAGCGATGGAGCGCCGTGAAAAAACACTGCTCGCCCGCTTCGGGTATCCTGACCCGTATCGCCCTGCTCCGGTACGCGGCGCCTGACTACAACACCGCCCATGACTGAACCACAAAAACCCACCCTGCTCGAAAGACTCTCGGCGCTGCTGCTGCGCGAGCCCGAAGACCGCGAACAACTGATTGCCCTGCTGCGCTCGGCGCACGACCACAACCTGCTCGACGCCGACGGCCTGGCGATGATCGAAGGCGTGATGCAGGTCGCCGAAATGCAGGCGCGCGACATCATGGTGCCGCGCGCACAGATGGACGTCATCGACGTCAACGAACCCCCGGATCGCTTCATTCCGCTGGTCATCGAAACCGCGCACTCGCGTTTCCCGGTGATCGGTGACGGCAAGGACGACGTCATCGGCATCCTGCTCGCCAAGGACCTGCTGCGTTATTACGCCGGGGAGGAAGAATTCAACGTGCGCGAAATGCTGCGCCCGGCGGTGTTCATTCCGGAATCGAAGCCGCTGAATGTACTGCTCAAGGAATTCCGCAAAAACCGCAACCATATCGCCATCGTGGTCGATGAGTATGGTGGTGTTGCCGGCCTGATCACCATCGAGGACGTGCTGGAGCAGATCGTCGGTGACATCGAAGATGAATACGATTTCGACGAAGCCGAAGACAACATCGTGCAGGAAAAACGCGGCATCTACCGCGTCAAAGCGCTGACCGAGATTGCCGATTTCAATGCCACCTTCGGCACGGACTTCAGCGACGAGGAATTCGACACCGTCGGCGGCCTGGTACTCAAACGGTTCGGCCGTGTGCCCAAACGCGGCGAGCAACTGCTGATCGAGCAGTGGAATTTCCGCGTGTTACGCGCCGACAGTCGGCGGGTTTATCTGCTGCAGGTCGCGAAAAAGCTCGATAAACCGGCCACGTAACGGCGGCATAACGTAAATATTTGTTTTTATTGATATTTTAGATTAGCGCCAACGATGCCCACGCCACGCCGCAGCACCCAGTGGGTCATCGCCGCGGCGCTGGGCGCCATCACCGTGGCGGGTTTCGCACCGTTCTACCTGTTTCCACTGCCGCTGCTGACTTTCGCTGCGCTGTTTCTGCTGTGGCAACGCGCAGCCACCGGCCGCGACGCTGCACTGCTTGGTTTTGCCTTTGGCCTCGGCTGGTTCTGCGCCGGTGTGTCCTGGATCTATATCAGCTTGAATGTATTCGGTGCGATGCCGGCGCCCCTGGCCGCCGCCGCCACCTTATTGTTATGCGCCTACCTTGCACTGCATCCGGCCCTCATCGGCTGGCTGAGCAAACGCTTTGCGCTTTCGCCGGCGCTGAACTGGATCGTGTTCGTGCCTGCCGCTTTCACGCTGATCGAATGGGTACGCGAATGGTTGTTCACCGGATTCCCCTGGCTCAACCCCGGTTATTCGCAGGCCCCCGTCAGTCCGCTCGCGGGCTATGCCGCCGTGCTCGGCCTGCACGGCATCACCCTGTTGCTGTTCGCCACCGCCGGTGTCTTGTGCTGGGCATGGCTGGTGAAACCGTGGAAACAAGCGCGCGCGCTGTGGCCCTGGCCAGCGGCGCTGCTTGCCATCTGGATCGCCGGCGCCGGCCTTAAAACCATCGCCTGGACCGAGCCCACCGGCACCCGCATCTCCGTCAGCCTGCTCCAGGGCAATATCGACCAGGATCAGAAATGGCGCGAGGATCAGTTGCGCGCGACGCTGGACACTTACCTCGGCATGGTCCGCGGCAGCGATGCGCGTTTGATCATCCTGCCCGAGACCGCCTTGCCGCTGTTTCTGCGCGACGTACCCGAAAACTATCTGGATGCACTGGCGGAACACGCCAAGCGCAACAACGGCGATGTGCTGATCGGCGTCCCCGAACGCCTGCCCAACGGCAACTATTACAACAGCGTGATTTCCGTCGGCAGCGCCGCGCGCCAGACCTACCGCAAAAGCCATCTGGTGCCCTTCGGTGAATTCATTCCGCTGCGCCCGGTACTCGGCGAAGTGGTATCGAGGCTGGCGATTCCGCTGCAGGATTTCTCACGCGGCACGCCTGAGCAGCAACCGCTGGCCGTCGCCGGCGAACAGGTTGCGATCAACATCTGTTACGAAGACGTCTTTGGTGATGAAATCATCCGCCAGTTGCCGCAGGCCACGCTGCTGGTCAATGTCAGCAATGTTGCCTGGTTCGGCCGATCGATTGCGCCGCAGCAGCATCTGCAGATCGCGCAAATGCGCGCGCTGGAAACCGGCCGTTACATGCTGCGCGCCACCAATACCGGCATGACGGCGGTGGTCAGTCCGCAAGGTCTCGTTGAAGCTGTTGCACCCGAATTCCAGTCAGCGGTACTGACACGGACGGTCGCCGGCATGCGCGGCGCAACGCCGTATGTGCGCTGGGGCAATTCCGTAGCGCTGCTGTTGTGCGTGATCGGCATCGCAGTCGCCCTTTTCACTCTGCGCCGCGCACGAAAATAAGCGCGCCGGACAGCGCCCCGCCTTTGGCGCAGCGCGGCAAACCCTGTAAAATTCGCGGCTTATCAACGCCCTGCCATGCTCATTTTTCATGTCTAGCTTCCAGCAAATCATCCTGACGTTGAACCAGTTCTGGGACCGTCAGGGCTGCGCCCTGCTGCAACCGTACGACATGGAAGTGGGGGCGGGCACCTTTCACACCGCGACCTTTCTGCGCGCCATCGGCCCGGAGCCATGGAAAGCCGCCTTCGTGCAACCGTCACGCCGGCCCAAGGACGGTCGTTACGGCGACAACCCGAACCGGCTGCAGCATTACTACCAGTATCAAGTGGTGCTGAAACCGTCGCCGGCCAACATCCAGGAACTCTATCTCGACTCGCTGCGCGCGCTGGGCATCGATCCCAAGGCACATGACATCCGTTTTGTCGAAGATGACTGGGAATCGCCGACGCTGGGCGCCTGGGGCCTCGGCTGGGAAGTCTGGCTCGACGGCATGGAAGTCACCCAGTTCACCTACTTCCAGGAAGTCGGCAGCCTGTCCTGCAAACCGGTGCTCGGTGAAATCACCTACGGCTTGGAGCGCCTCGCGATGTACCTGCAGGGGGTTGAATCCGTGTTCGACCTGACCTGGACGCCCGGTGTCACATACCGCGACGTCTACCACCAGAATGAAGTCGAGCAGTCGCGTTACAACTTTGAACTGTCGAACGCCGATATGCTGTTCCGCCATTTCAGCGAATATGAGCAGGAAGCGAAGCGGCTGATCGAAGCGCAATGCGTGCTGCCCGGTTATGAAATGGTGATGAAAGCCTCACACACCTTCAATCTGCTCGACGCGCGCGGCGCAATATCAGTCACAGAACGTGCCGCCTACATCGGCCGTGTTCGCACTTTGTCCCGCGCTGTTGCGCAGGCCTATTACGAGTCGCGCGAAAAACTCGGTTTCCCGATGGTGCGCACGGCATGACGGCCGCGACACTGTTGGTCGAACTGCTGACCGAGGAACTGCCGCCGAAATCGCTGGCACGACTGGCTGAAGCGTTCCGCAAAGCACTGACTGAAGATCTGCAGCAGGAAGGTTTTCTCGCCACAGGCAGCGCATCGCGCGCCTATGCCACACCGCGGCGTCTTGCGGTGCAGATCACGCAAGTGCTCGCGCAGTCCCCGGACAAGGCGCTGGAAATCCAGGGGCCGTCGGTCAAGGTCGGGCTCGACAAGGACGGCAAAGCCACACCGGCACTGGCCGGCTTCGCCAAGAAAAACGGTATTGCGGTCGAAGACCTGGTGCAGATCGAATCAGCCAAGGGCATGGTGTTCGCCTGCCGCAAAACCGCCAACGGCAGTGCGCTGAAAAACACGCTGGCCGCAAAAGTCGAAGCCGCCCTGAAAAAACTGCCCGTCGCCAAAATGATGCGCTGGGGCGACGGCGACGCAGAATTTGTACGCCCGGTGCACGGCCTGATCATGTTGCACGGCGCATCCGTCGTGCCCGGCACCGTGCTCGGCATCCCCTCGGACAACAAAACCCGTGGCCATCGCTTCATGGGGCAGTCGGAACTGGTCATCCCCAATGCCGAAGCCTACGAAACCGTACTGGCCAAAGACGGCATGGTCATCGCCGATTTTGCCCAACGCCGCAGCATGATCGACGGACTGCTGCAGGCGGAAGCGAAAAAGCAGCAGGCCACGCTGGGCGAGTATCAGGATCTTCTCGACGAGGTCACAGCACTCGTCGAACATCCCTCAGTCTATGTCGGCGCCTTTGATGCGGGATTCCTCGAAGTCCCCGCCGAATGCCTGATTTTGACCATGCGCCAGAACCAGAAATACTTCCCGCTGTTCGACGGCACCGGGAAACTGACAAACCGCTTCCTGATCGTCAGCAATATGCAGCTCGCCGATCCGGCGCACATCATCAGCGGCAACCAGCGCGTGATCCGGCCGCGACTGGAAGATGCGCGCTTTTTCTACAACCAGGACCGCAAGGAACGGCTGGAAACCCGGGTCCCGCGGCTGGAAAAGGTCGTTTATCACAACAAACTCGGCACCCAGTTGCAGCGTGTCCAGCGCGTGCAGTTGCTGGCCGGGAAAATCGCGCGGTTGCTGAATGCTGACGCGGCGCAGGCGGAACGCGCCGCCTGGCTGGCCAAAGCCGACCTGACAACCGGCATGGTCGGCGAATTTCCGGAACTGCAAGGCATCATGGGTCGTTATTACGCGCGGCATGACGGCGAACCTGCCGCAGTCGCCGATGCGATCGCAGAGCATTACCAACCCCGGTTTGCAGGCGAACGGCTGCCCGAAAACAAAGTGTCCTGTGCCGTCGCCTTGGCAGACAAACTGGAAACCCTTGCCGGTCTGTTCGGCATCGGTCAATTACCTACCGGCGACCGCGATCCCTTCGCGCTGCGCCGCCATGCGCTGGGCGTGATTCGCATCCTGATCGAGCGCGACCTGCCGTTGCGTCTGGATGAACTGGTCAGCGCAGCGTTTACCGCATTCCATCCCAAGATCGCGGATGCGCATACTGACCTCGAAATCTTCATCTTCGAGCGCATGCGCGGTTATTTCACCGATGCCGGTTACAACACACAGGAAATCGATGCGGTGCTGAGCATGAGCCCGGCCCTGATTCATAAAATCCCGCTGCAACTCTCAGCCGTGCGGGCCTTTGCGGCGCTGCCCGAGGCGGCGAGCCTGGCGGCAGCCAACAAGCGCATCAAGAACATCATCGGGAAATCAGCCCCCTCTGCCGGCGACGTGTTCTCCGAAAAGCATTTTCAGGCCAGGGAAGAGTCCGAGCTTTACAAGGCCTTCATGTCCGCCGACACAAAAGCGGATGCCGCCTACGAGGCCGGACAATTTACGGAAACCCTGCAGGCGCTGGCCGTGTTAAAGCCGGCCGTGGATGCGTTTTTCGACAAAGTCATGGTCAACGTCGAGGATCCGGCTCTTCGCAGTAACCGCCTGCTGCTGTTGATGAAGCTCGAAAACGCTTTTAACCGCTTCGCCGACATCTCCAAACTCGCCGCATGACGCCTTCACTCCTCAATCCCCGCCCCTCACTCCTCGCCAACCGATGAAACTGATCATCCTCGACCGCGACGGTGTCATCAACCACGACAGCCCGGCGTACATCAAAAGCCCGGAGGAGTGGAAACCGATCCCGGGCAGCCTGGAGGCGATCGCGCTGCTGAGCCAGGCCGGGTACCGGGTGCTGGTTGCCACCAACCAGTCGGGGGTCGGCCGCGGCCTGTTCGAAATGGCGACGCTGAACGCGATCCACGACAAGATGCACCGCGCGCTGGGCCTCGCCGGTGGCCGCATTGACGGGATTTTCTACTGCCCGCACTCGCAGGACGCCGGCTGCAACTGCCGCAAGCCGAAACCCGGGCTGCTGGAAGAAATCGCCCACCGTTTCGGTGTCAGCCTGGAAGGCGTGCCATTCATCGGCGATTCGCTGCGCGACCTGCAGGCCGCTGTCGCGGTCGGCGCGCAGCCAATTCTGGTGCTGACCGGCAAGGGCAAAAAAACCCGCAAGGACGGCGGCCTGCCGGAAGGCACCGTCGTTTACGACGATCTCGCGGCAGCCGTGCGCAGCCTGCTGCAATGATGGGGTTATTGAATTTTTCCAAAAACATGACAGCCGAATCTGCCAACCGAGCAGAGGCCTGTTTTTGTCATCATTTATGCAACTTTCAATAATCACTCTGCGTTCCACGCTGTTCGCTTTATTCCTGGCCCTGATCACCCCCGTTTTTGCGGTCATTGCGCTGCTGACCTTCCCGCTGCCGGCGCTGACGCGTTATCGCATCATTTCCCTATGGACACATTGGGTGATGTGGGCTGCCCGCGTCATCTGTGGCATCCGCTACCGTGTGATCGGCCGCGAAAACATCCCCGCCGAGCCCTGCATCATCCTGTCCAAACACCAGTCGGCCTGGGAAACACTGGCCTTCCAGCAGATTTTTCCGCCACAGGTCTGGGTGTTGAAGCGCGAACTGCTGCGCGTGCCGTTTTTCGGCTGGGGACTGGCCATGCTGTCGCCCATCGCCATCGACCGCAGTTTGCGCCGCGAAGCGCTGCAGCAACTGGTCGAACAGGGGGTTCAACGACTCGCGGCGGGATTCTGTATCGTCATTTTCCCCGAAGGCACCCGCATCCCGCCGGGGAGCCGCGGCAAATACCGTCCCGGCGGCGCACGACTTGCGGTACAAACCGGCACCACGGTAATTCCGGTCGCACATAACGCCGGCACCTGCTGGGGCCGCAACGCCTTCCTCAAGCGCCCGGGGTTGATCACCGTCAGCATCGGCCCAGCCATGCGGCCTGATGGCACTGACGCGGAAACGCTGGCCAAACGCGTGGAAGACTGGATCGAGGGCGAGATGCCGCTGCTCGACACCCGCTGAATCAGCAGCAATGACCCAAAATCCGGCCCGGCAATCCGAAATGCCGCTGCTTGCAGCGCCGGAATCCGGTCCGGTCATCGACTTGGGCGGGCAACACATCAGCTACACGCTGCAGCGCACCCGGCGCCGGCACACGATCTCGCTGTTGATTGATGAACGCGGCCTGCGCGTCGCAGCACCGCTTAAAGCGCCGCAACGGGCCATAGACGATCTGCTACGGCTGCATGCCGTCTGGGTGATCCGCAAGGTCCGGGACTGGCAGCAAAAGCGCCCGCCGCCGCTTTCATGGGTCTCCGGCGCACAAATCATGTTGTACGGCGCACCGGTGACGCTGGAGGCATACGCCGGCATCAAGCTGCCGCAACTGCAACAGGACCGGCTGCTGTTTGACCCGCAACTGGCGCCGACAGCCATCGAATCCGGAGTGCGCCACTGGCTGAAACAGCAGGCGTTGCCGTGTTTTACCGGGCACTGCCGCGATTACAGCGCGCAACTGGATCTGCCGGCGCCGGCGGTGCGGCTGTCGAATGCGCGCACGCGCTGGGGCAGCTGCCATGCCAATGGCCGCATCAGCATGAACTGGCGGCTGGTGCAGGCACCGATGGCGTGGATAAGCTATGTCGCCGCGCATGAAGTCGCCCACCTGCGCCAGATGAATCATTCACCGGCGTTCTGGCATGCCGTCGCTGCACTGGTTCCTGATTACGCCGAACGCCGGGCTGCATTACGCCGCGAAGCACATCGTTATCTGCTGCTCTAAACCACTGCGCAACCCGATGCGTACAAGGCAGGCGCATTAATGTGCTGTGCTAAACTTCCTGCCACTTTCCGCGCGAGTATTCCTGTGCGTACGACACTCATTTTGATGATCCTGACGCTGTCTGTCGCCGGCTGCGGCTACAAAGGCCCGCTGTATTTTGCCAAAGACAAACCCGTCGCCGCAAAGCCTGCTCCCAAACCCCCGGCAGCCAAGCCTGCAGCGGAGCCATCAGCAACTACACCTTCGCCATGAACCCGTTCAGCTACCGCAATGGCGAACTCCATGCCGAAATGGTGCCCCTGTCGCGCATCGCCGCGGAATTCGGCACCCCCTGTTATGTGTACTCGCGCGCCGAACTGACCCGGGCCTGGCGCGACTTCGACGCCGCCTTCGCCGGGCGCGATCATCTGCTGTGTTATGCGGTAAAAGCCAATCCCAATCTCGGCGTTCTGAATGTTTTTGCGCGCCTCGGCAGCGGTTTCGACATCGTGTCCGGCGGCGAGCTGGCGCGGGTCATCGCCGCCGGTGGTGATCCGCGCAAAGTGGTGTTTTCGGGGGTCGGCAAGACCGCCGCCGAAATGCGCCAGGCCCTGCAGGCCGGCATTTTGTGCTTCAACGTCGAATCCGCGCCGGAACTGGAACTGCTGAGCCGGGTCGCCGGCGAAATGGGCATGACCGCCCCGGTCAGCCTGCGTGTGAACCCCGATGTCGACGCCAAAACCCACCCTTACATCGCCACCGGCCTGAAGGAAAACAAGTTCGGCGTGGCCTATACCGATGCGCCAGCGGTGTACCGCCGCGCCAGCGAACTGCCGCATCTGCGCATCGAAGGCATCGACTGCCATATCGGTTCGCAGCTGACGGAAACGGCGCCGTTCCTCGCCGCACTGGAGCGGGTACTGGCGTTGGTCGATGTCCTGGCACGTGACGGCATCGCCATCCACCACATTGATCTCGGCGGCGGACTGGGCATTCGTTACCAGGACGAGACACCGCCACCGGTCGCCGAATACGCGCAGGCGCTGCTCAAGGCGCTCGGCCAACGCCCTCAGAAACTATTATTTGAACCGGGCCGGCTGTTGACCGGCAACGCCGGGGTGCTGCTGAGTACCGTGCTTTACCTGAAACCCGGGCAGGAGCCGGGACAAAGCAAGAATTTCGCGATCGTCGATGCCGCGATGAACGATCTGATGCGCCCGGCGCTGTACGAGGCCTGGCATGAGGTTCTGCCGCTGCGCGAAACAGCAGCGGGCGGCAAGTCATACGACATCGTCGGCCCGGTCTGTGAAAGCGGTGATTTCCTCGCGCGCGACCGTCAACTGGCTGTAAATCCGGGGGATTTGATCGCCATCGCGTCGGCCGGCGCATATGGCATGAGCATGTCCTCCAACTACAACACCCGGCCGCGCGCCGCCGAAATCATGGTGGATGGTGATCGCGTACACCGCATCCGCGACCGCGAAACCATCGCCATGCTGATGGCAAACGAGCATCGTTTGCCGGATTAATGACGTCATATCGGGGCATCAAAACGGTGTTGAGTACGTACTTTTGCGTTGCAATAGGCTGTTGCCGCAAATCCACAACCGGAATCGCTTGATCAAATAATCTTTACAAAGGTGTTGCATTTATTTTTCCGCTTAGCATAGAATTGGCGCACCGAACACGGTTCTCGCCAATTTTTTTGGTTGGAGCGCGGAATGGCGGTTAATAAAACGCCGTGAAATGTTCTTGAAAATCGTGTGCTGGTAGTGCGGAACAAAAGCCGCATTCAAACGATGCCTGAGTTAACTTTTAAGGAGACGATTATGGCAGCGAAGAAAAAAGCAAAGAAAAAAGCTGGTAAGAAGAAAGCAGCCAAGAAGAAGTAGTAGCAGTTGCGAAGGCCGGGTAACCCCCGGCCTTCGCATTTCAGCATCTCCTCTTGCGCATTCCCCGTGCGCATTGATTTCCGGCAACACCCCGTTCATCGATTTTCTGAAGTTTTTCCTGCGCTAGTGATCGGGGTAATTGGCAGTGCCAGAAAACCATAAAAATATCAATAAAATCAAATACTTATCGATACTCTCGCGGTAAAGCCCATGGCATTTGCAACACCATGGATACACGCGCCATCACGCAGGGACTGTTCAGGGATTGAGTTGACGGTAAACAGCGTCAGCGACGCGCAATAATTCAGCGCGATCCGTTTCACCGGACAAGGCGTAACCCAGCCGGCCATCAAGCCAGTAAAACACGCCGACTTTATTTTCCTGCGCAAAACGAAATGCAGTCTGTTCGCGCGCTTCCTTGCTGACGCGTACATACAGTGTCAGGCGCTGGCCCTTCATGTCCTGATACATGAACTGCGCCGCCGGTCCGCGTTCACCCGGCAGCAAACGTCCGCCGACCAGCGCATACCCCTGCGCCGCAAGATGGGGGATCTTCAGGCCGGCACCCAGCCGTTTCGACAGCCAGCGCACCAGGTGTTCTTCCTGGTCGGCGCCGACTTCCACCGGATGCCGCACTTCCGGACTGTAAACGGCATGGGCGACCGCGGCGACCCGGGCCAGATAGACGGTTTGAATGCGCTCGCCGGCAACAGTGGCATGCATGTGCCAGCCGGCGATGCCGCTGACCGCCGTCAGTGCCGCGGCAATGGCGTAATGCCGCAGAAGCGGCTGCACCGGCGCCCACCAGCCGCGTGGCGTACCCGGCCGCAACCGGGCGGGTACCGCCGCGGCCAGCAGCGGATCGTAGGCCGTTCGCAAGGTTTCGTTCTGGCGGCGGTAGGCTGCCACGCGTTGCGCGTCTTCCTCGTGCTGCGCCAGGTGCTGTGCCACCTCGGCCGCGCGTGCCGCCGGCAGCTGACCATCAACATAAGCCTGCAGTTCGGCCTCCGTCACCGGCTGCGTGCTCATCTCATCACCGTCATTTCACCACCTTCAGCGGCACCGTTTCCGGCAGGCCCTGCATCAGCCGGCGCAGCCGCTCCCGGCCGCGCGACAGCCGCGACATCACCGTGCCTATCGGCACTTCGAGTACGCGCGCTGCTTCGTCGTAAGTCATCTGTTCCAGTCCCACCAATAACACCACGGCACGCTGCTCTTCCGGCAGCGCCTGCAGTGCCGCATCCAGATCGCGTATTTCCAGCCGGTCGGTGCTTTGCGGCTGCGGTCGGTCAGCCATTGCATCGTCGAGCTGCACCGTCCGGCTGACGGCGGCGCTGCGCACCTGGTTCACGAATACGTTATGCATCACGGTAAACAGCCAGGCGCGCAGATCCGTACCCTCACGCCACAGGCTTCGTTTGACCAGCGCACGCTCCAGCGCGTCCTGCACCAGATCGTCGGCTGCGCTGGCGTCCCCCGTCAGCGCGCGCGCATAACGGCGCAGACGCGGGATGTACTGCATGGCCTGGGCGGCAAACACGTCGGCTGCGGGTCGATTCACTGCCGTTACCTCCTGAACACCGGGCTGCCCGGGGTTATTCCCACCGGTGCTCACCGGACAATTTTACGCGGCGGCGGCAACAACGGCGCCGTTCAGACCAAAAACAGCGTGGCGAGACCGAGGAATATGAAAAATCCACCGCTGTCGGTGATGGCTGTGATCATGACGCTGGAACCGATGGCCGGATCACGGCCGAACTTCTCCATCACCAGCGGAATCGCCACCCCCATCACCGCCGCCAGCAGCAGATTCAGCACCATTGCGCCGGTCATCACCAGGCCCAGCTGCCAGCTGTGGTAAATCAGGAACGCAAACAGGCCGACCAGGCTGCCCCAGATCAAGCCGTTCAGCGCCGATACGCTGATTTCCTTCAAAAACAGCGTGCGGGCGCTGTCCTGGGTGATCTGGCCCAGCGCCAGCGCCCGCACGATCATGGTTGTCGTCTGGTTGCCGGAATTACCGCCTATGCCGGCGATGATGGGCATCAGCGCCGCCAGCGCCACCAGTTGCGCAATCGAGTTCTCAAACACGCCGATCACGCGCGAAGCAATGAATGCCGTGACCAGATTGATTGCCAGCCACGCCCAGCGATTGCGCACGCTTCTCCACACGGGAGCAAACAGGTCTTCGTCCTCGGCCAGGCCGCCGGCGGCCAGCGTCTCGCTGTCCTTCGCCTCGCGGATGAAATCCACCACGGCATTGACCGTCATTCGGCCAACCAGGCAGCCTTCACCGTCGATCACCGGCGCCGACACCAGGTCATAACGCTCGAAGGCGCTGGCGGCGTCATGTGCATCCTGTTCAGGATGGAAACTGGTGTAATCCCGGATCATCACCTCACCGACCAAAACGTCGGGGTCGCCGACCAGCAACCGGTTCACCGGCAGCAGACCCTGCAGATGTTCATCGCGATCAACCACGAACAACTGGTCGGTATGGTCCGGCAACTGGTCAAGGCGGCGCAGGTAACGCAGCACCACTTCCAGCGTGACGTCCTCGCGCACCTCGATCATCTCGAAATCCATCAGCGCGCCGACCGCCTCTTCCGGGTACGACATTGCGGCGCGCAACTGCTCGCGCTCCTCGGTCGACAGCGACTTGAAAACGTCCTGTATGACCTCACGCGGCAGATCCGGGGCAAGGTCGGCGATTTCATCGGTATCAAGCTGGCCGGTGGCGGCAACCAGTTCGCCCTCGTCCATGTGCGCAATCAGCGTCTCGCGCACCGCATCCGAGACCTCGAGCAGGATTTCACCGTCGCGCTCGGCCTTGACCAGATCCCATACCACCAGCCGCTGGTCGAGCGGCAGCGCCTCCAGCACATAAGCGATGTCCGCCGAATGCAAACGGTCGAGCAGCTGTTGCAGCGCGCCCAGATGCTGGCGATGCACCAGCGTTTCGACCAGTTCGTGGCGCGGGCTTTGCTGGCGATGAACCAGGTTCTCCACCAGCTCGTGCCGGTGCAGCAGCTCGATCACCTGCTCGAGCTGCTTTTCTACTCCGGGACGGATTTCCTGACGGTCGGCCATCAGTGAGCCCTGATGCGGATTGGGGGATTGAATCTGCGGCCACATTCTAGGTAGATCACGGCGCAGTGTCCAAGCATTCGTGGCTACAGCGCAGACAGGCCACAGGAGCCGTTCCCGATTTCTCCGCATCCCCCAGCCACTCGCTCCGCGGCATCGTCAGCCGCCGCAACGCCAAGTGCGCGCGTTGTGCGTAAGTGGCTAAAAAAAACGGGCGCCCGAAGGCGCCCGTTCGATACTTCCCCTTTGATTCGGGACCTGCCCGATACCCAATTAGAAGGTGTGGCGCACACCGATACCGATCACCTGCGGATCCGCTCCGGCATTGATCACACCGGCCCCGCCGCCGGTCCCACCACCGAGCATCGGGTCGATCGCGGACATCTCGAAGTTACCGTTGGCCTTGTTCCGGATATCGGCGTAGACAGCGTAGAGCTGGGTGCGCTTGCTGAAGTTATAACCATAGCGCAGAACATACGCGGCCGCCCCGCTCTGCCCGTAGGTCTGGTTGGCGGCGAGCGTGCGACCGCTTACGCCATTGTCACCGAATCGGGTGTAGGTACCGGCGATTTCGTGGGCGCCTGCTGTGTGCTTCGCACCGAGATACCAATTGTTGCGTTTCAGATTCGCATTGCCACCGCCAGCCAAGCTGAAGTCGCTATCAACGCGGTCATACATGACCGACACCTTGGTCGCGCCGAAGGCGTAGGACGCGCCTAATATCCAATTCCGCGTATCCTCCCTGCCGGTGAGGCCAAGGGCGGTGAGGTTGGCGCTGGTAAGACTCTGGGTCGTCCAGTCGTTGAGTTTGACATAGCTCACGCCCACGCTCAACGGACCGTTGTCGTAGAACCCCGCCAGGTTCCAAAGATTCGGATCGAGCCTCGCCTGGCCGGCACCCAGAGCGACATTGCCGCGGCTCTCATTCGGCGTATAGGCTGCCATAGCGCTAAAGCCGTTGAAGCTCGGCGTGGAATACGCGATCTGTTGGCTCCGGAAGACGGTGCCCACGTTGTTGGCGAGCCCGTTAGTGGTCCCGAAAGTGTTGGCAGTCGTATTGGTGGCAACGTTCAAGGGGTTGAACACCGCGCCGACGTTCACGCGGCCGATGTAGTTCAGCGACGAGCCAGGGCCGGTGGCGCCGGGCATCACGTCAAACTTGACAAGGGTCAGACGGTGCGGCGTGGAGAGGAAGCCGACCTTTGCCTGGCCAAAGCCTCCGGTCAGCCCGACGAAGGTGTCCCGGGTGTTCCAGCCGTTGGGCATGGTCTGGGTATTGTTGCCGCCCACGCCGTCAAGGGAAATCTGGTTCTCCAGTTGCCAAATAGCACTGAGACCGCTGCCCAGTTTCTCGGTGCCCTTGAAGCCGAGCAGCGAAGAGTTGGTGGCGATACGCCCACGCGAGGCGTACTGGTTGGCACCGGTGGCGCCGCTGGCCGACACTTGCTCATAGGAGCCGTCCATCACACCGTAGATTTGCACGGTGCTCGCTTGCGCCAGAGCGAGGGCAGGCGCCGCGCAAGCGCCCGCAACCGCCAATACAATCAGTTTCTTGTTCATGTGCAATACTCCTTCGTTTGTGTTTGCCATTGTCGGAGGCTTTTCTATTAGCCCCCCTTGCGTATACTTCTACACTGTTCCCTACCCTTACCCCATTGCCATTGCAGTAGTTAGGAACAATTCTGACAAGCCACGCCCCCAACAGCAAGAACTGCACATATATTTATTCGTATTTAGGTGTTCTTGTGTTGTTTTTTTGCGACAATATTAGGGGGTGGCAAAAGACAGGCCTTTGCATTTCGAGTTTGAACCCCCATGTTGTAGTATAATGGGCTACTTGATCAATAAAAAGGAGAAGTTTATGTTAAAGAAGATTTTGGTGGCCGCTGTAATAGCAGTAAGCAGCACAATCGCACTGTCCGCCTTTGCAGTTGACATGGCCCAAGTGTCGAAATCCATCCCCCTCAAGGATGGCTCGACGGTGTACATTTTCAAGGATGGAAAGATGGGCATGGAAGACAAGCTCGGACGTGCCACCGTCATGAAGCAGGGTCACGCCATGGAAACCAAGGACGGCAAGAAAATCATCATGAACGGAAACGAGATCTGGCGCGCCCAAGAATTGCTTCATAGTACGCATCGCGAATGACCGTTTCCGTCAATCAGCAGCAATTGACTCACCCTTGCGGCCCCTTCATGGGGCCGCTTTTTTGGGAATACCGAAACGCGTAGCGTTAACGAATCGCTGTTGATCGACGCTTCGGCGCCAAGTTGCTTAAAAAAGAAGTTTTGCGAGTCAAAATGCTGTGTCGGCCGGAATAAGCGTCACTTGCATGGTGTTGTACCCATAATCGTCTCGTTCTTCAGTTTTTTCCATTTTAGGAGTTTGTCGGGGCCAAGTCCGACAAACTCCTAGCAGTTTGTTGAAATTCTCGAAATTGATGCTATTGGCTGACACACCAGATTTTTCAACTCTCGTTAAATCAATGACTTGTACGCGTGTGCGCTTGGTCGCTTCGCTCCCCACGCGCTCGCGCATCACTTTTTCAACAGACTGCTAGGTGGCAGCGGGACGAAAATCCGATCTTATCTTTGATATACGGAGGGGATTATGCGATTGCTTTCCCTGACACGGGTCGTGGTGGCGCTGTGCTTCGCAGCCTGGTTTGGCGGTTGCGCCTCATACAGCGGCTCGAGCCTCAAGCCCGGCCTCGCCACCGCGGACGAGGTACGGCAAACCATGGGCGCGCCGCGTAACGTCTATCGCGAGGCTGACGGAAGCGAAATCTGGGAGTATCCGCGCGGGCCGATGGGTTTTCATACTTATATGGCGCATCTCGACAAAAACCGTGTGCTCAAGAGCATCGAACAGGTATTGGGCGAGCACAGCCTCACGCTTCTGGGAAGCGACAAAATCACGCGCGAAGATGTGCTGCGGCGGATCGGCTCGCCCTGGCGCACCGGCTATTTCGAGCAGCGCAAGGAAGAGTTTTGGGATTATCGCTTCAGGGACCTATGGGGTTATCCGTCCGGGTTGCACGTCATCTTTAACGAAGCCGGTATTGTCACGCAGGTCTTGATACTCCGCGAGCATGAGCCCGGCGAGTCATCAAACTAGTAGCTAAAAAAACGGGCATCCGAAGATGCCCGTTCGATACTTGCCTTTTGACTCGGGACCCGCCCGATGCAAAATCAGTAGCTGTGGTACAGATTGATACTGATGATGCGCGGATCCGCTCCGGCATTGACCACGCCGGCGCCGCCGCCGGTCCCACCACCGAGCATCGGGCTGACTCCTATAAAATAGTTACCGTTGGCCTTGTTCCGGAGTTCAGCATAATCGACGCCGACTTGGGTGCGCTTGCTGAAACTATAGCTATAGCGCAGCCCGAATGTGTCCGCCCCGCTATTGCCGTAGGTCGTGTTGGCGGCGAGCGCGCGGCCGCTTACACTGTTGTCGCCGAACCGGGCGTAAGAGGCGACGAAACCATGAGGGCCGACATCGTGCCTTGCCCGAAGCAGCCACAAATCGCGCCTGATACTCAAGTCGCCCAAGCCCCCGCTCTGAGCGAGATCGAGGGTAGCGCGCTGGAATAGGCCGGCAACCGTGGTCCCGCCGCCGAGTGCGTAGCCAGCGCCCAACATCCACTGCTCGGTTTTATCCGCGCCAGTGAGACCGAGGGCGGTGAGTTGGGCGGAGGTACGGGTCTGGAGCGTCCAGTCGTCGAGCTTGGCATAGCTCATTTTCATTCGTAACGGGCCGCGATCGTAGTTCAACCCCAAGTTCCAAAGCTTGGCAGCGCGCTGCGCCTGGCCGGCGCCCACAGCGGTGTTGTCGCGGCTCTCGTCCGGCGTGTACATGATCTCGGCCTTAAAGCCGTTGAAGGTGGGAGTTGTGTATGAGACCCCCTGGCTGCGGAAAATAGTGCCGATGTTGTTGGCAAGTCCGCCGGTCCCGGTCCCGAAAGTGTTGGTAGTCGTATTGGTGGCAACGTTCAAGGGCTGGAACACCGCGCCTATGTTCACCGCGCTTAGGAGGGTATTGGCCACAAGGGTGCCGGTGGAGCCGGGCACTAAAGCAACCATGCTGCCAAACTGACGGCGCGGCGGGTTAAGGAAACCCACTAGCACCTGACCAAAGCCGCCGGTCATCCCGACGAAGGTGGTCCGGGTGTTCCAGCCGTTGGCCATGGTCTGGGTGTTGTTGCCGCCCACGCCGTCGATCGAGAGCTGGTTCTCCACCTGCCAAATGGCCCTGAGGCCGCCACCCAGGTTCTCGCTACCTCTGAAGCCAATTAGCGCAGAGTTGCTGGGGATACGCCCACGCGAGGCGTATTGGTTGCTCGGGCCGCTTGGGCCGGCGGTGGCTCCGGAGGCGGACACCTGATCATAGCCGCTGTACATCTGCCCGTAGATTTGCACGGTGCTCGCTTGCGCGAACGCTACTGCCGGTGCGGCCAAAGCCCCTGCCACAGCCACTGCTTTTACTATCTTTTTCATAATAAATCTCCTCGAGTTTTTTTCAACGCTGAACATCGCGACATGATTTCATTTCTCTTCTCTGTAGGCCTCCCAACTAACTGCACGCCCGCTTTACGGTGCGGACAGCGCTAAACTACCAAACGGCGGGCTGATCCGCAACAACAAAAGATTGTTGCGTGAATACAGTGCAACAAAATAATGTGATTCCATGACAGCAAAGTAAGTGCGCCCTGCCGGGCGCACCAAAAAAAACAGGCATCCGCAGATGCCCGTTCGATACTTGCCTTTTGACTCGGGACCCGCCCGATACAAAATCAGAAGGTATGACGCAGACCAATGCCGATGATGCGCGGATCCGCTCCGGCATTGATCACACCGGCCCCGCCGCCGGTCCCACCCGGGAACATCGAACTCACTCCTGCAGTTTGATAGTTACCGTTTTTCTTGTTCCGGGTATCGGAATAGACGAAGTTGACCTCCGTGCGCCTGCTGAAGTTATAGCCATAGCGCAGCGCATAGACGTCCGCCCCGCTCTCGCCGTAGGTGAAGCCGGCAGCCAGCGCGCGCCCGTCTACGCTGTTGTCGCCGAGCCGGGTGTAAGAGAGCACGACATTATGAGGGCCGGCCGTGTGCCTCCCCCGCAGCATCCACAGATCGCGCTTGATATTCAAGGCGCCCAAGCCCGGCTGCTGACCCAAACCGACGTCAACGCGCTCGAATAGGGCAGCAACCGTGGTCGCGCCGAATGCATAGCCGCCGCCCAACATCCACGCATCAGTTCTCTCCCTGCCGGTGATACCGAGGGCGGTGAGGTTGGCGCTGGTAAGACTCTGGGTCGTCCAGTCGTTAAGCCTAGCATAGCTGAATTGCATGTTGAACGGGCCGCGGGCATAGTTCAACCCTAGGTTCCAAAGACTGGGATCGAGCTTCGCCTGGGTCGCGCTCAAAGCGACGTTGCCGGCGCTCTCGTTCGGCGTGTACATGATCTCGGCGTCAAAGCCGTCGAAGGTGGGGGTTTTGTACGAGACACCTTGGGTACGAGAAGTGATGCTGGAGAGGTTGGCAAGACCGTTGGTGGTCCCGAAAGTGTTGGCGGTCGTATTGGCGGCGGCGTTCAAGGGAGCAAACGCAGCGCCCAGGTTAATCCGGCCCGCGTAGTTTACGACCGCGAGGGGACCCGTGCCACCGGGCACCAAAGCATTCCGGACGGCATACGCACGGCGCGGCGGGTTGAGGTAACCCACCAGCACCTGGCCGAAGCCGCCGGTCAGCCCGACGAAGGTGGTCCGGGTGTTCCAGCCGTTGGCCATGGTCTGGGTGTTGTTGCCGCCCACGCCGTCGATCGAGAGCTGGTTCTCCAACTGCCAAATGGCCCTGAGGCCGCCACCCAGGTTTTCGCTACCCCTGAAGCCGATCAGTGAAGAGTTGCTGGCGATACGCGTGCGCGCCTGGTACTGATTGACGCCGGTGGCGCCAGGGGCATCCACGTACTGAAAGCCGGCGTCCATCGCTCCGTAGATCTGCACGCTGCTCGCTTGCGCGAACGCCAGTGCCGGCGCAACCAGCGCGCCCGCGACAGCCAAAGCCATCAAATTTTTCTTCATGCTTCATTCTCCCTGAAGATTTTCATTGTGTTTACCGAAAC
>JAIETP010000002.1 GCA_019744975.1 Burkholderiales bacterium | reverse complement strand
GGCATCACGCCCATGCAGAAATTAAAGCTCGCTGCTTAACCCCACTTCTGGCTGATGCTAAAAATGGGGGGATTACCCCATCTGAACAGCTTTTAGCCATTCACGAAGGCTCCTGTATTTTTCACGCATTTGAATGGCTACCGGAATCAATTGCCTCACATCAGAAGCTTCGTTAATGACATCGATCGCAACAAGAGGCAAAGCCATTTTTATCGATGTAAATTTCCCCGCTTCATTTTGGCTCTGATATAAGCGGAGGCGTTGTGCGATAGTCCAATCCATTGTTTCTCGCACCATATCCCGACGCGCGGCTGGATCAAGCACCTGGTCAAATAAGCGTCGTCGAGCAGGATGCCCCGAGTATGCCACCTCAAATACGTGACTTCTGCTCAGCATTCCAGCACCGCCCCATAGAACCTGTGAAACATATTCGTCAACCACCTGTTTTTTCTTAGCCCAGGCCAGCTCATTCTTTTTTTGAATATCTTTAAGGCTCGATGTAACGCACAACACTGAGACAATCTCGCGCCTTGGATCAGCCAGTCGATCCTCATGAGCAAGGAAATCCACTGTTTTAAGCAATCCCAAATTAAGCAAATTTGAAAACAATTCCCTGTGCCGCACCCAGCCGCCGCCAAACTTCTGGTCCACAAGAATCTCGTCTCTGAGAACGATATCACCGAGAAAACCGATCAGCGTCTCCAACTGCATTCCTGCGCCGGAAACATCCCTGAATTCATGTACATCTCGGGCTTGATCAATGATTAAAGTGCTGGCCTGATCATCGTCAAGTCCATTTACCAGGCAATTCGCCACATCCTGCAGGACCCAGTTATCAGTCATTAATGCAGTAGACATGATCAAACTCGGTAATTGAAGCTTCGGCACCTCAGATTAAATGATGGCCTACACAGATCAAGACTGCAGCCATAATTGAACCGCCAAATCCACCAGCTCCAGCGACCAATTTCCCGTCTTTCTAAAATTAAATCGCAGCAATTCCGCAGGATCCTTGGCAATCAGTCATTACTATTGAATAAGTGCATTAATTTGCATTCTTCGATTTTCATAAATACCAAACAAACGAAGTCTTTCGTCTACCCTCGAAATGCCTTCTTCATACTTTACCGCCCCGACGCTAACCACAATCAAACTTCGTTGCTTAGGCTCAAGAGTAAAAACAGAAATAGGTGCTGCCTCAGCACTTACAAGCTTCGCGAAATATTCGACACCATCAACGTCCCATATCCTCACCTCCGATCCAAATTGAATTGTTGCATCGGTATTATTTTGCAAGGAAATGGGAATATCTGTCCACGAGCGAACCCTTGATATAGCTTTATCAGGCCCGTCGCTTCCCTCATTAAAAGCAATCGCAGTAAGAACGGGTTTCGCGGGATACTTATCATTTCTCTCCCAAACAGCAAGTGGGTAGGCTATTGCAACCCCGAGCGAAAGAGTGGTCACAGACAAAAAAACCGAAGCCAATCCCAAAGCAATCCAATTAAATAACTTCCCCCTAACACGACCATAACGCTCAATCGCGCGATATCCAACGATACGAAGAAAACATATCGCTGGCCAAAAAATAAGTACCGCGATCAAAAACCAATAAATAACGTAGAAGTCGCCCACAGAGGGGCCTGGAAATAACTGCAATTGACCGCTGCTGTTCTTGCGAAAAATCAAATAAAAATTTAAAGCGCAAATTGGAAGAAAAAGAATATATTGAAAACCAGTGGAATAGCAGGCCGCCCCAATAAAATCCAATGAATTATTGGCAGGCAGCCTTTTTGTAAAGACAACTCTCAAAAACCATCCAACCGCTATAGCAACTGCGATCATTGGGGTGGCTAAAAATAAAAGCTCCCCAAGAGCAGGCAACTCAAACAAACTCTCCAGCGGGGGGCCTTTAACGTATTGGAGTGTTTCCGCATTACAGCCACGTATGCTGTTTGTATACCCTACCAAAGCAACAATAATTGTTAATCGCAAAAGCTTGATCGAAAAAAAAGCCGGTAACGACAAAAAAGTATACGGCCCTATGTAATTAACATGCGCAAAGCGTGAGGCCTGATCGCCACGAAACCGGCTTGGCCGAAACGCCACGTGAATAATGGTGGTAAAAAAACGTGTAAAAAATCGAAACAACCCAGCGAGAGAGTCCTCTACGACCTGAAGAAATCTCTCTTTCTGATCGTCATTTTCTTTTTTATCACTCATGACTTTGTCTCGCCAAATTCTTCAATTTTAGATGCACGCCGCAAGATAAGCGCGCGTCACAGTCATCAACATCTGCGAACCGACAACACGAAAATAATAGTCTATCTCCGCCATATCAATCACAGGGAAAAAGTTAGGGCATTTCCCAATCAACAGCCTTTTTAATTAGCTGCCTTCACTTTCTGCAACATCAGCCCTGAATTCAACTCCCAACATGGTATTTAAGCCAACAGATGAGCCGTTATCCTTTTCCGAAATAAGCGGCCTTCGCCGCTGGCGTTTTACCAATTCACCCCTGATATCTTCGACCGTCTCACTTTCTCGCAAAATTTTCAAAAGATCCTCGGTAACTTTTGAAAAGAATCGCACCTGCCGTTGCGCAATAACACCCGGGGTCCGAGCCCTCAACTCAGCCGTATCAAAAGCCAAACGGTAACCGTCCGCGTCCATCATCTGAGATTTAACGTGAGCATATTGATTAATTTCATTACGAACACGCTGGGTCAGTTCCCCGAAATATTCAATTCCCGTATTACTCAACAGATTTGGCAACTCTACAAAGCCAGCCAAAGCCAATTGCTTTGCGAGCCCAATTTGAATAATCGCTTTCCGTATATTGATCGCCTCGGTGTCAGCTAAAAGAGTGTCAAGCTCCGACCATGTCGGGTCAGCAACATGGATACATGCCCGATTGACATTACTCCACTGCGGAATAAATAGCCCGGCAACTAGCGAATGAGAAATCCTCGTTCCGGCCACCGCAGTCAAACTCTTCTTTTGCTTGGCACCTCGGCCCAAGGCATTTAGGAGTTCTTTTCTGGAGGTCTGCGTACCTTTGCATTCCAATGCCACGAAATTTCCAGAACCATCCTCCGCAATAAAGTCCGGGGATTTCTTGGGACCTCGCTTATTTCCAGAGGAGAGACTGAACTTTCCCGGGTGTAAGACTCGCATCACATAAATTGTGTCCACAAACTCCGGACAATTGAACACCTCTGACACCAATTGGGCTGAAAATCCCATGCCCAACTCGTCACTCATAACCGTCTTCTGGTGCGGGTCGACTGAGTCCCAGTCTTTACACAATTCCAACCACGAGCTATTGCTCAGGGCAGGCAAATAACGCAAACAAGCCCAGTAGTCGCTCAGATGAAACCCCGTAACTTTGGGGGGCCTCGTAAGCTGTGCGGTGTTGATGAGTGCCTGGACAACATTAACCTGACGCGTCGTCTTATTTAACGCTATCAACGCTGCCGGCGGCGACGCTGCGCCCCAACTTGTCGCATCAACAAGGACTTCAAGCTTTTTTAACATTAATTCCTTTTTTGAAAACTCATCAGTACCCTTTCATATGTTCCGCCTTGAATCCCTTTTCACCCGGATCGGCACCAAGAATCAGCTTCAGCAAAGAATTCATCGTTGCCAAATCGTTATCGAAACTGCCATGTGAATCCGCTTTCGTCCAAGCCGGATGACTTACTGGATCATAAATCTTCAGTCTTGATTGGATGCCGGCATCTTTGATGCGCTTTTCAATAAGTTCCCGGCATTTCTCCATCCCCAAAATTGGAACAACCGCCCCTTTCTCCTGGAATGATCTGGACACCAGATATAGCAGCGATTTTCTGTATACAGCCGCCACACTGTCATCACGCTCACGACCATCATCCAAACGAAAAAGGGAAGCAGACTTTAATAAACGCTTGGCCCCGGACATCCGAGGCGCCACTTTTTCAAAGAAAAGATCCACAGTACATGCAGGCGCAAAAAGGATCAGTTGATCAATCACAGGCCCGGATAACGAATCCCAGCGCTCCATCAGATGAGACATCCAGATCGCTCCAGCGCTATGACAGGCAAGGTGCACTGCCGGCGCCTTGTCGCCAGCAGCATTAAGTGCTTTTACAAGCTCATCAATGAACAAAGAACCGGCCACAGAGGATGTTGCAAAGGCGGATTCAGCGTCATCGCGCATCTCCCGCCACAATGGATAGCCAAGCGGCCTGCTCGCCTTTTCTACCCAGTCATCCCACCACTCAGAGCCGCCAGAAACGCGCTGCCGCACAAATTCATCTTTGCCCAGCAAGACGTCCTTGAGCTCAGCCAGCAAACCTGTTTCCCAAATGAAGTGCAACTCCGCCACGTTGTTGCTCTTGAAAACCGGCCGCCATTTCGCCACGCGCGTGGCCGAACTTTCTACCGAATTGAGCCCACCATGCGCAAAAAGAAGTAATGACTTCGGTCTGGCCTGACGAACGTCTTCAACCACGTCCCCGTTAACCAGGCGATCAACAATATCCACAATCTCTTCGTGATTGGTAGGGTATTCGCCTTCAGGATCAAATTGGGCGTCATCAATATGAACGTAATGCCCCCAAACCTCATGAGCCGGCGGCGATGCTTCCTGCACACGGGTTCCACTTCCGCCATGGGTATACCGCTGACCTCTCAGCGCCTCCAGTGACTCATACGGCAATGCCATTCTGGCAACCCAGATATCCCAGACGTTTCGATCAAAATCTTCATATCGCCATAATGCGACCCCTTCGCAAACCTTTCTGCTTTTTGGAATCCGGTAACCTCCCCAATCAGACCCCCATGAGTTCTGCACCAGAAAACCCTCTGGGGTATAGCCGACAATGGCAAATGCGTGCCCGCCTCCACCGGCCCCTTTCTCGCGCTTGTAGGGAATCTCGCCTTTTCCTTCAGCCTTGTCCCAGCCATCATGAGTATCCGCCGCCGCGTAAACTATTCCAGTTTCGACAAGGGCAGCATGAACATCCGTTCGTTTGGGCAGGACACGGTAGTAAGCACCAAGTGGACAAGAAAGCGCCGCCAACTGGCGGTCTCTAGTCAGGTAATTTACAGTTCCGAGAACAGGCATGTTTGACCACTCTGATTCACGACAAACACCATGCTTGAACCAGCCCTTCATGGCCCCTCGCGCACTCGACCATTCATATTTTTCGCCTAGCCACTGGTCATAACGCTTCGCCATCTGGAACAGCATGCGCGCACTGGCCCGCGCTTCCGATTTGGACGGTGGGGCCTTACGCTTGTTTGCGAGCAGGTAGTTGACTACGGCAGCAAGCCCGAAACCCGTGCATGCCCCCTCCGTGCCCTGATCAAGCACATGCAGGTATTTCCATTCAGGGTATAACTCATCCGGCAATTCAACCAAGGCGGGGCGATATATCAAGTCCCTGAAGTCAAATGAATCGCGTTGCGCATCACGGTTTTTCTTGGCCATGCGTACCTCCATTCGGAAGTGCCGAAGCACCATTTACCAACCCGGGAAAACAGAATTGCAATCGACGCCCTCCCTCGGATAACAGCAATAATGCAGCTTAAACCACCCCAAAAACCAATGCGAGCCGGTCGGTGAATCCAGCAGTTTTCCAATATTCCATTCACAACCGGGTGCCTGCGGTAAGCTCGGGAGTTACCGGGGGTCAATTGTTCATTTTGCGTATTGACACTCAATCCCCGGCCTATTGTTCGAGACACACGAAAACCATGCCAACCAAAAACTGGGAACACGCGGCGGGAATACTCTGGCCACTCCTGACGGCCGCTGCCGCCAGAAAACGCACGCCAACCTATCAGGAACTGGCGCCAAGGATCGGCACAAACCCGCTCTCTGTAGGTAAGGCCTTGAGCCCTATTCAGGACTACTGTCTGGAGGAACGGCTCCCACCGCTTACCTCCATTGTGGTCGGCAAATATAACCAAATGCCCGGAACAGGATTCATCGCCTGGGATATCTCAGATCTGGATAGCGCACACAGACTGGTTTTTTCCAAAGACTGGCGCAGTGTCCAGAACCCGTTTTCTGATTTTGGACCTGATGATTCAGCCATATCACTCGCTGACGAACTGGTAACCAATCCATCCGCTAGCGCAGACGTTTATGCGAAAGTCAAAGTTCGCGGTGTCGCCCAAATCATATTTCGCAAGGCCTTGCTCAAGGCCTACGACCAGCAATGCGCCGTATGTGGACTGACATTCGAAGAGGCACTGCAGGCCTGTCATATAGTCCCGTGGCAGCACGCCTCCGCATCCCAGCGACTGGATCCGAGGAACGGCATTTTGCTATGCGCTACCCATCACCGGCTGTTTGATGCGGAACTGATGACTATCAGCGAATCATTCAAAGTTGTTTATTACGATCATAAAATGACCGATGGTCCCTATTCTGCGGCTGACAAATCAAATACGGTTGCCTGGCATGGCAGATCAATGTATTTACCAAAATCAAAAGCACTGCAGCCATTGGTTGAAAACCTCCGTTTCCGCCACCGGGAACAAAAATGGTCAAGCCCGCCGTAAAAAATATTAATTAAAACAATAATTTATATAATTTTTAAAAGCGAATGGCACAAAAACTCACCCTTAGCCAGCTTTCCGGCTTGCTGTTCCGCGCCTGCGACGACCTGCGCGGCAACATGGATGCCTCGGAGTACAAGGAATACATCTTCGGCATGCTGTTCCTGAAACGCCTGAGCGACCTCTTCGATCAGGAAAGGGAACAAATCGCGCGCGACCTCAAGGCCAAGGGCATGGCCGATGCCGCAATCGCCACTCAGCTCGCCAACTCCGACAACTACACCTTCTTCGTGCCTGAGATCGCGCACTGGAACACCATCCGCCACGTCAAGGAAAACGTCGGTAGCACACTGAACAAGGCGCTCGAAGCCATCGAGGACGCCAACGTCGATGCGCTGCAGGATGTGCTCAAGCACATCAACTTCAACCGCAAGATCGGCCAGCGCGCGCTCGACGACGATACGCTGGTCAATTTCGTGCAGAACTTCGAAAAGATTCCGCTGCGCGACGAAAACTTCGAATTCCCGGACCTGCTCGGCGCAGCCTATGAATACCTGATCAAGTTCTTTGCCGACTCAGCCGGCAAAAAAGCAGGCGAGTTCTACACCCCAGCGGACGTGGTGCGCACACTGGTCGAGATCGTCGAGCCCCAGACCGGCATGAGCGTCTACGACCCGACCTGCGGTTCCGGCGGCATGCTGATCCAGACCCGCGACTACATCCGCGAGTGCGGCGGCGACCCGCGCGACCTCGTGCTCGCTGGTCAGGAAAGCATCGGCACCACCTGGTCGATCTGCAAGATGAACATGCTGCTGCACGGCATCCCGCATGCTGACATCCGGCAGGAAGACACCATCCGCCAGCCACAGCACAAGGACGAAAACAATGAGCTAAAACGTTTCGACCGCGTGCTTGCCAACCCGCCGTTCAGCCAGAACTACATCAAGAAGGACATCAACTACCCCGGCCGTTTCCACGTGTGGATGCCGGAAAAAGGCAAAAAAGCCGACCTGATGTTCGTCCAGCACATGCTGGCCGTGCTCAAGGCCGACGGCAAGATGGCGACCGTGATGCCCCACGGCGTGCTGTTCCGCGGCGGCGAGGAAAAAGAAGCGCGCAAACATTTCATCAAGCAGGGCTGGCTGGAAGCCATCATCGGTTTGCCCGCCGGGCTGTTCTACGGCACTGGCATTCCGGCCTGCGTGCTGGTGCTGAACAAGAAGGACGCGGCGAACCGCAAACACGTGTTTTTCATCAATGCCGACCGCGAATACCGCGAAGGCAAGGCACAGAATTTCCTGCGCCCCGAAGACATCAACAAGATAGTTCACGTCTACCGCAATATGAAAGACGTGGACGGCTATGCCAAACGCGTCGCCATCGCCGACATCGAAGCCGAAGACTGGAACTGCAACATCCGCCGCTATGTCGACAACGCCCCGCCAGCGGAGCCGCATGACGTGCGCGCGCATCTGCACGGCGGCGTGCCGGTCACCGAGATCGAATCACTCGGTCATTTCTGGAACAACTACCCGGGCCTGCGTGAGCGCTGCTTTGTGCCTCGCGCGGGGAATACCACTTATGCCGACTTCGCCCCCGCCCTCACCGATAAACGTGCCATCGCCGAGGTGGTGAAATCCGATCCCGGCATTACCGAAGCACAAGGTCAATTCCTAGGCACCCTCGAATCCTGGTGGCAAAAAAACCTGCCACCGCTCGAAGCCCTCGCCCCAAAAAACGGCGAGCGTGGCAATGTCTACGCGCTGCGCAGCCTGCTGCTAGCCGACATTGCCGCCACCTTCTCAAAACAAACCCTGCTCACCGAATTCCAGATCCGTGGCGCCTTCGCCCGCTACATGGAAGACCTCAAGGCTGACCTCAAATCCATCGCCGCCAGTGGCTGGGGGCCGGAACTGATCCCCGACGACGACATCCTCACCAGCCAGTTCCCGGAACTGCTGAATGAGATGGAACAGAAACGCCTGCGCATCGCCGAACTCGACGCGTTGTTCACCGCGGCGGACGAGGAAGACTACGAGGACAGCGAGGATGCCGGCGTGCTACCCAGCGACGAAGTGAAAGCGCTGAAGGCGGAACTCAAGGAATGCAAAGCACAGATCAAGCTGGCAAAGAAGGAAAAACGCAGTGTTGGTGACTTGCTGGCCCGCGTCGAAACCGCAGAACAGAAACTCGGTCGCCACAAGACACTGGAGGACGAAGCCAAGCAACTGAAGGCCGACTTACGCGCCACCGAAAAGAAAAAGGAAGAGCTGGTCGCCGCCGCGCGCGCAAAGATTGACCGCGACGAAGCGCGCCGCGTAATTCTCGACCGCCTGCACCGGCTGCTACTGCAGACCTACGAAGGATATCTGCGCGCAGATCAGCGCGCCTGCCAGACTGCGCTGGAGAACCTGTGGAGCAAGTATGCGGTGACCGCGAAGCAGATCGAGGCTCGGCGTGATGCTGAGGCGGCGAAGCTGAAGGCGTTTCTGACCGAGTTGGGATATGAGTAGCCCAATGCACGAAAGCTGGCACGTGCAACTGCTCTGCAAAATAGCGGAGCCGCGGCGAGGTATTACCTACAGCTCCGAGATGCTGGAGTCCGAAGCCGAAGGGCTACCTTACATAAACATGAAGTCGTTCCGAAAGGGTGGCGGCTTTAACCCAGAGGGTACAAAACGCTATGTTGGCATTTACACACCAAATGATTTGATAGGCGAGCGCGATCTCTTGGTAGCCAATACCGATGTAACAGCGGGTGACATCGTTGGCGCCCCGGCATTACTGCCGCAAGAACTTAAAACGGTTAAGGCGCTCTATTCTCATCACGTGACTCGCTTGCGACTCAACACCGATGTCACAGACACATTTCTTTACTATCTGCTATGTCTGCCGGAGTATCGATCGCATATGCTCCGCATCGCCAGGGGCACGACCGTACTCATGCTGGACATGCAGGCGATCAAGCGAATACCTATTCGCGCACCAAAAAGCAATACTGAGCAAGACCGCATCGCCGAAATCCTGACCACGCTGGACAAAACGATAGAACAGACGGAAGCGCTGATCGCGAAGCATCAGCAGATCAAGGTCGGGCTGATGCACGACCTGTTCACCCGCGGCGTCACCCCCGACGGCTGCCTCCGCCCCACTCAAGATGAGGCGCCCCAGCTTTACAAGAAATCACCCCTTGGCTGGATTCCGAGGGAATGGCAGCCGAAGCAGGTGCACGAAATTGGAAAAGTTAAGGGTGGAAAACGCGTCCCCGCCGGCACGCCGTTTGCCGATGAGATCACGCCGTTTTCATACCTGCGCGTGACAGACATGGTCGATGGCACTATTGATGACTCCGCACTAGTCCATGTCGACTCCCGCACCGAAAAACTGATATCGGCTTACAAGATATTCAGAAACGATATTTACGTCACGATTGCCGGCACGCTCGGAGAATTCGGTCGAATCCCGGAACATCTCAGCGGGTCACAGCTGACGGAGAATGCAGCTCGTATTACCGATATCGATACATCCGTCGTTGACCTTGATTACTTGTGTGCAGCGCTGCGATCAGACTTGCTGACCAAACAGAAATATGCCGCCATTGGAGTAGGTGCAGGGGTTCCAAAATTGGCCTTGTATCAAATTGAGCGATTTTGGATACCCATAGCCGAAATCCCCGAACAACAGCGTATTCGAGAAATGTTTTTGGCCGCTCAAGAAACAATCAACGCCGAAAAAGTTCACCTTGATAAATTGCGTCAGGAAAAAAACGGCCTCATGCACGACCTGCTGACCGGCCGCGTACGCGTCAACGCAACCTAGCCGCCCGACACACAACCAACCACTTCGCAAAGGAGATTGAATCATGGCCACCGATCCACCTCAGTTCTTTGCCAATCAGAATCCCGAAATGAGCCAGCCCCATGTCCCGAGGGTCGATCATGCGATCTACCAGATAAAAACTGGCAGCGGAAAACCGGTAACCATCGCCATTGCCTGCGTGGAGGGCGGCGGCAACGTGCCGCGCAATGCCACATCCTTTCTGGATGTGGCGAACAAACTGGATCTGGACAAGGAGTTTGCTTCGGTCTCCGCAGTGGCCTCGGCGATGCTGGAGAAAATGAAAACTCTGCAGCCCGGTGAAGTGGAAATCGAGTTTGGCGTTGAGGTCGGCGGCTCCCTTTGCGTCCCGCTCATCACCAGCGGCCAGGCAAAAGCCAACTTCAAGATCAAACTGAAGTGGAAGAATGACTGATTAAATCAACCTGCTTACAGGCAAAGGGGCATCTCATGGGACCCCCCGTTCAAGACATCTTGAGTCTTCGAGTCACCGATCAGGAAACGGCGCGCGTTGTCGCAGTGCATCGTGCTAACGGGGAAATCGTCGGTGCCGGTTGCCTCATTGACAGCTCCACGATACTGACCTGCCGGCACGTTGTAGCCGCGGCGCTGCATCCCGCAGAACTCGCCACAGGACAGAAGGTCGCAATCACCCTCGCTGGGATCGACAGAAAACCGACCGTCTGGGGCACGGTAAAGCAATGCGGCGCTGATGGTCCGGAAAATGATCTCGCGTTACTCGAAATTACAACCGGTCTCAATCTGGTCATACCCGCGGCAGAGTTTGCCAGCCCGTTACGCCACTATGGCAAGGAATATTCCGTACTCGGTTTTCCGGGTGGCGATCGACAGGGCCGCAACGCCGCAGGCAGACTGCACGCGGCGGATACCAAGGGGCTGGTGCAGATGGATCGCGGCGGCGCGTTGTCAGTGCTGGGCGGCTTCAGCGGCGCGCCGGTGTGGTGCCCTGCCCTGAGTGCATTCGTCGGACTAGTGGTGACCGAATTGGCCGACAACAATGTGTCCTGGTGTATTCCCAGTCGCCGGTTGTGCCGGTTCTATCCTGATCTGCGCGTACGCTTCAGGGTCCCACCGGTAGACCGCCCGCAAATCCATGACTACTGGGAAGACGATCCGAACCTGGAATTGTTCGGCACAATTTCCGATAACGGGAGCCGGCGCCTGTCAGTAACGATAAAAGAATATGCGACGCACTACAGGGTTGCTATAACCTATGAATGTACAGATACCAACGCAGAAAAACCACGGGGTCATTACGTCACCTTTATTAACTATCCGGATTTTGAGCTGGAGGAGGCCGACGCCTATGAACTTTTCGCACCATTAAAACAACGCGCCGATACCATGACTTGGTACGCAGAGCAATGGATAGAACCAGACGACCTTTTCACCATCGCCGCGATCGGCGATGCTGGCGATACTGCGCTGACGCTGGATCTCAAAGCCGAATGGGAAAAAAGAAAAAAGAAAAAGAAAGACCCCCGCGCGCCATCCAAGGTGCAGCCCAAACGCCGGAAAACCCGGCCCCGCCACTCTGAAGAGGAAGAGCCGGAAGAATAGGTCCGTTTCAGCAAGCCAATATGTCGGAATACCTCCACGTCGAAAAACCTTTTCTGGCCCAGCTTTCATCGCTGGGCTGGACAGTTATCGACCAGGGGCAAGGCGTGCCGGGCGATCCGGCAGCGAGCCTACGCAGCAATTTCCGCGAATGGCTGCTGCCGGAGGTTTTCCGCCTGTCCATCAGCGCCATCAATCGCATGGAGGACGGGCGCGAGTGGCTGACACCCCGCCAGCTCGACGATCTGCGCGACCAGTTGCTGCGCCACCCCAACCGCTCGCTGCTCGAAGCCAACGAGTCGGTGCAAGCGCTATTGCTCAAGGCACAGGTCGATGTCAACGAGCTGACCGGCAAGCCCGACCCGGTGGTCAGGCTGATCGACTTTGCCCACCCGGAACGCAATGCCTTTCACGCGATCAATCAGTTCCGCGTTGATACGCCGGGTTGCGTCAAGGATTTCATCATCCCGGACATCGTGCTGTTCGTGAACGGCATTCCGCTGGTGGTAATCGAGGCCAAGATCGGCGATGCCAACACGGCGAACCCGCTACACGCCGCGTTCGAGCAGTTGCTGCGTTATCGCAATGCGCGGCCGGAAACCGCTGCTACGGGCTTGCGCGAAGGCGAGCCGCGATTGTTCCAGCCCAATCTGTTGCTGATCCGAACCTGCGGCGAGAAGGCTGAGTTCGGCACGCTGTCCTCGGGCCATGAACATTTCTACGCCTGGAAAGACATCTGGCCGAAAAGCCGCCGCAACTACGCGCCGCCTTTGGGCATTGAACGTGAACAGGAGCGAATGATCCAGGGCTTGCTCGCACCCGACACGCTGCTCGAAGTCCTGCGCACCTGCACGGTGTTCATGGATACCGATTCGGGCAAACGGGTGAAGGTGGTCTGCCGCTACCAGCAGTACCGCGCGGCGCGGCGCATTATCGAGCGGCTGCGCAGCGGCAAAACGCCGTTGGACCGCTCTGGCGTGGTGTGGCACACGCAGGGCTCGGGTAAATCGCTGACCATGGTGTTTGTCGCGCGCATGCTCCGGGCATCTACGCAACTCATTGATTTTAAAATACTTTTAGTCAACGATCGGATAGACCTTGAAGACCAGCTTGCAGCCACTGCAAAGCTGATCGGCGGCAAGGTCAACGTCATCGAAAGCACCGCGCAGCTGCGCGAGCACCTCGGCACCGACGCCTCCGACGTGAACATGGTGATGGTGCACAAGTTCATGGAACGCATGGAAGCCGTACCACTGAAGGTGGCGGAAGCGCTGGCCAGCTACGGCAAGCCACCTTCGGCGGAGACTTTCGGTGTGGTGAATGCGTCGGAACGGATCCTGATCATGATCGACGAGGCGCACCGCACGCAAAGCTCGGACCTCGGCGATAACGTGTTCGAGGCTTTCCCCAACGCGACGCGCATAGCCTTCACCGGAACTCCACTGATCACCGAGCAGCATGGTGCCCGCAAGACCGTCAAACGCTTCGGCGAGTACATCGACACCTACAAGCTGATGGACGCGGTGCATGATGGCGCAACGCTGCAGATTCTGTATGAAGGCCGCACCGCCGACACCGCGATCAGGGACAAGCATGGTTTCGATACGAAGTTCGAAGACCTGTTCCGCGACCGCACGCCGGAAGAACTGGCGGCGATCAAGAAAAAATACGGCGCCAGCGGCGATATCCTTGAAGCCGAGAAGCGCATCGCAGCCATCGCGCGCGACCTTGTTGACCATTACATCGACAACATCCTGCCTGACGGCTTCAAGGCACAGGTGGTCTGCCATTCCAAGCTCGCCGCCGTGCGCTACCAGGGCGCCATTCGCGAAGCGTTGACGGAACGCATTGCGTGCGAGCGACTGAAAGCCAAACCTGATGCCGAGCTGACCCGGCGTATCGAATTCCTGAAAGCCGTGGTCGTGGTATCAGCCGACGCCACCAACGAGTTGGCCGCCATCACCGCCGCACGCAAGGAAGCAAAGTCGTGGAATGCGGTGGAGAGCTTCTGCAAACCCTTCGATTTCGATGATCCGGAAAAGACACTCACCGGTGTCGCCTTCCTGATCGTCTGCGACATGCTGTTGACCGGATTCGACGCGCCAGTCGAGCAGGTAATGTATATCGACAAGCGACTGCGGGAACACAACCTGCTGCAGGCCATCGCGCGGGTGAACCGGGTCACCAAGAACAAGCATCGCGGTTTTATCGTCGACTACATCGGTCTAGCCAACCACCTGACCGAGGCCTTGGCCATTTACAGCGCGGAAGATCAGGCGGATCTCGCGCTGGGTCTGCAAAACCTGTTGAGCGAACTGCCCATACTCGAAGAGCGCTATCAGCGCCTCATTCAACACTTCCATGCTGCTGGCGTAAAAGGCATTGAAGCTTTCATCAAAGGCGAATCCGGATCACCCGAAATCGAGGTTGGCGTAGTGCATGGAGCCGTGGGCGCGATGCAGGACATCAAGCACCGCGCGGACTTCGAGGTCTATCTGAACAAGTTCCTGCAAAGTCTCAACCTGATCCTGCCTCACGCAGCCGGTCACCCCTATCGCGGTCCGGCGCGGCGCTTCGGCTACCTGCTGCGCATGATCAAGGAACGTTACAAGGACGATTCATTGGATATTGCCGATGCCGGCGCCAAGGTGAAGGCGCTGATTAACGAGCATCTGGTCGAGCTGGGCATCAACCCGAAAATTCCGCTGGTGGAACTGCTTGCAGACAATTTTCTGGAGCACGTGCAGAAACACGCTTCCGGTGATCCGGAAGCCAAGGCCAGCGAGATGGAGCATGCGCTGCGCAAACACTGCACGGTGCATTTCGACGAAGACCCGGCTTTTTACAAACGATTGAGCGACAAGCTGGAAAAACTGATTCAGGAACACAAGGACAACTGGAACGTGCTGGCCGAAGGATACGAACAACTTCGCGCCGAAGCCCTGTCGGGACGCAAGGACAACATCGACGGTCTGGGCCGGGAAGCCACTACCTTCTACGATCATGTCGCCGATCTGGCCTTTGGTGCCGGTGGTGTGCCGGCACAGCATCAGCCTGCCATGAAAAAGCTGATGACCCGCATCGTCGAACTGCTGCAAGATACCATCGACATTCTCGATTTCTGGAAAAAACCAATTGAGATCAAAAAATTACGCGGCAACATCGCCACCGAGCTGCTGCTGACCAACATCCCCGAGATCATAAAAACGCATGAGCGGCTGGCCGTGGAAATCACCCGACTAGCTGAAAAACGAAACGACGAATTGACGAAATGAGCGCCATAAAAACCCGTGAAATTGATTACCAGGTCGTGCGCAGCCCTCGCGCGACCGCGGACATCGTTGTTGAACGCGATGGCCGCATCATCGTGCGCGCACCAGCACACCTGCAGGACGAGCGCGTCGAAGACATTGTCGAAGCCAAGCGCTACTGGATATACAAGGCTCTCGCAGAATGGCGAGACCTCAATGCGACTCGGGTGCTGCGCGAGTACCGCAACGGCGAGGGTTTCCTTTACCTCGGACGTTCTTACCGTTTGCTGCTGGTCGCAGAGCAAAATGAACCATTGCTTCTCAAAGGCGGCCGATTCAACCTGAAACGTGACGTGGTTGAACGCGGGGATGTGGGCGCCGCGCAATCAGTGTTTCGCAACTACTACATTGGCCGCGGGATGGAACGCATCGCGGAACGCGTCCGTTACTACGCACCGAAGGTGGGGGTCGAACCCGCCGGACTTGATGTGCGGGAACTGGGCCACCGCTGGGCATCATGCTCACCTTCCGGAAAACTGGCATTTCACTGGAAATGCATGATGGCTCCGCAAACCATCATTGATTACATCGTCGTCCACGAGCTTTGCCACTTTCATCACCAGGACCACACCGAGGCATTCTGGAATGAGGTCGACAAAATCATGCCGACGTATAAAGAGCGCAAGGACTGGCTCAGAATTAACGGCGCAGGACTAGACGTTTAGACCTATCGTGCCGACGAGGTGTTACTCACCGCACCTTGAACACCAGCTTCCCCCGCAAATGCCTTCCCTCACTCACCCGATGCGCCGCCTCCGCATCCGCCAGCGCATAGCTGGTGATCTGCGGCAGCTTCACGGCACCCGAAGTCACCAGTGAAACAATGCGGTCGAGGTGGGCGCGTTTGCGGCTGGCGTCGGGCTTCAACGAGGCCATGTCCTCAAAGGGCGGTGTTGGTGCAGGGCCGTTGATGAATGCCGCGCGGCCGCCACGACGCAGTACCTTAAAGGCATTTTTCGCGACCTCGCCGCCCACGGTGTCGAACACGGCGTCGCAGTCCTTCACCACTTGGGTGAAATCGGCTTTGTTGTAATCGATCACCTGGTCGGCGCCGAGGCCCTTCACATAGTCGGCGTTGGCCGCGCTGCAGGTGGTGATCACCCGCGCGCCGAGGTGTTTGGCCAGTTGCAGCCCGAAGCTCGCGACACCACCCGCTCCGCCCTGCACCAGCACGGTCTGTCCGGCCTTGACCTGCAATGCGTTTTCAATCGAGACAATGGCGGTGAGCCCGACCAGCCCCAGGGCAGCCGCTTCGATGTGGCTCCATTGCGCGGGCTTCTTGGTGACGATGGCGGCGTTGATCGCCACCTTTTCGGCATAACAGCCTTCGTCGGCGCTCTCCACCACGCCGAACACGGCGTCACCCACTTTGAAATCCGTCACGCCGCGCCCGATGGCGCTGACGATGCCGGCGAAATCCCGCCCCGGGATGTGCGGAAAACGTTTGGTGGGTGCGTAGTAGCCCGAGCGTGTTTTCCAGTCGGCGCCGTTGACGCTGGCCGCATGGATGTCGACCACGACCTGGCTGTCGCCGGCGACGGGATCGGGCTGCTCGCCGTATTGCAGGACTTCGGGGCCTCCGTTTTTTGTGAAATAAACGGCTTTCATTCTTTTTGTTTTCCCTTGTTGCGTTGCTTCAGATGACAACAGCCTGCCGTTGCGCGGGCGATATTGGTTTGTAACACAGCGGGCCACCAAGGGGGCGGTGCAGTCCAATCTGGCGAGACGATGTAAGTATTTGTTTTTATTGTTAATTATGATTTCTGCGGGCGACGCGCTTTGATCACCTGCCAGGCCGCACTTCCCGGTACCCGGCATTCCCAGAACGTCCAGCCGTTGACCGGGCCGCTGGTGATCGACATCGCCGCAGCGGAGGGTGTGTCGTAGCGTTTACCGTTCAGCACCAACGCGCCGTTCTCCACACGGGCGAGGTGTGTTTCGCCTTTGTAATGCGCACGGAACTCAGTACCCGGAGGGAAACGCACACCCTTGCTGATCCAGCCGCCCGGCTCCAACGGCGGGGTCGAAGACGCTTTCATTGATTGGCTTACCCTTGCCGGCGCCAGCCCCAGCAGTTCACGCAACACGTCGTTTTCCGTGACGCTCTCGGTCGGGCGGCGCTGGGTCAGTGCTTTGAATACGTCGAAATCCACTTCAATGGTGCGCATGAGACTCCTTTTTCGTCATAACGCAATAATAGTGCTATAGAACTATAATGCTGTCAAGCCATGCTATTTTTCCTATTGAGTGAGACTTGATTTTCCATAAAAGATCATTATTATGTTCAATATATTAAACATTTTAACGACCTTTTATGCGGCTACAAAACATCAGTTACCAGATCCGCCAGGCCCGGCTTGAACAGGGATTGACCCAGGCGCAGCTCGCTCATGCAGCGAAGGTATCGCGCACGACGCTGAACCAACTCGAAAACGGGCTGTTCCCCGATCTCGGCGTGAAGAAGCTCCGGGCCATCCTGGATCAGGTGGGACTCACGTTGATCATCCAGCGCGCGGAGAAAGCTGCCGCGCCGGACTTCGTGCGTATGGCCTGCACCACCGCGAATGTCAGCTACCGGGACACCCTGTCGGAAGATGAACTGATCCGCGCACTGCTCACCGGCAAAATTCCGGCAGGCAGACGTCCGCACTTCCGCACGCTGTTCGACGAAGCCACGCCCGCCTTGCTGCAAGGTCTGGCGCAGGAAGCCGGCCGCTGGACCAAACCCGGACGATTGGAGAAGAATCTCGGCATGATTGCCAAGGAAATCAACTCAAAGCGCGAGATCGGCGAATGGCTGAAGATTTGAGAGATTTCGTTATAATCCAACCATGAGTCGCAAACTGCTAAGCAGCACTAATCCCTACTTGCGCGATCCCGTGCAGCGTGAGCGCTCTGTACTCAAATCCGTTGCCAGCTCATCGGCCATCGAGGGCATCCGTGCGCCGTTCCGCGATTCGGCATCAGGCAAGCTGTCGTCCAAATCCGGAAAATCAAGCTCTACCCGCAGCAAGCGTTAGCGCTGCAAGCGCAGGGTCCGAGTGATGATGCGCCGGAAAATGGCCGTCATCGGCTCATAGTCCCGACCAAGTCCCACCTGTACTGCAGCAATGTAGCGTCGCTTTTCTTCGCCGCGAACGCCGCTGAAATCCAGTGCAGGCAACCCGGCCTGCAATCCCATCAGCATGGCGAGTAGTCGAGAGCAACGTCCGTTGCCTTCGCGGAACGGATGTATCAGCACCAGTTCCACATGCACTACCGCCAATGCCCGCGCTTGCGCCTCCAACCCCGTCATTCGGCATGGCGTAAATTCCCGCAACGGCCCGCGTTCGAATTCGCGCATCAAACGCGGCACTTCTCCAGCTGCAGCGAACATGAAGCCATCCTTGCCCACATTGACTTGCCGGTACTGCCCGGCCCACGGATAAATCGTTCCCAGCCACAACGCATGCATGCGACAAATATCGGCAGAAGTGAATGTCTGATCCAGCTCCGTGTTGTCGATCAATTGCTGCGTTGCTAAAACCAACGTTTCCGATTCTCTGCGGGCCATTTCCCGCGCAGAGCAGATAGCCTGCAAGTTGCGCAGAACGCGTCCACGCGAACCGGGCTCGAATTCGGCCTCCACTCCTTTGACGTCATATCGGGTGACCATATTTTGTTGTCCGCGTCAGTGCCTCAGGGAACGACATCAACCGTAATTTAACCGTATCCTTGATCGAACGGGAGACTGAACGGCGGGATACGCTACGCTCCTCCCGCCCTACAAAACCGTAGTTGATGAGCCGCTTGCTAGAATCGCGTTATTCGCATCCATAACAATATCCGGAGCTCCACATGTTCACCCGCCTGTTCGCCCCCGCGCTCGTCGCGCTCGCCCTCTCCACCCCCGCTCTCGCCACTGCACAGTCCGCGGACAATTACCCCACCCGCCCCGTGCGCCTGATCGTCGGCTTCGGCCCCGGCGCGCCGGATACCGTGGCGCGGCTGGTGGCGGCGCAGGTCTCGGCGCAAATCGAGCAGCAGGTCGTTGTCGACAACCGCCCCGGCGCCAACGGCATCATCGGTGCCGACCTCGTGGCCAAGAGCTCGCCCGACGGTTACACGCTGCTGCTGACGTCGGCTTCGTTCGCGACCAATCCCTCCACCCAGAAAAAACTCCCCTTCGACGTGCGCCGCGATTTCACGCCGATCACCAATGTCGCTTCGGGCGGCGGTTATTTCCTGGTGGTGCATCCCAAGGTGCCGGTGAATTCGGTGCAGGAGCTGGTGGCGCTGGGTAAAAATCCTGCATCCAAACTTTCATTTGGCTCGGCCGGCCCCGGCAATACGCTGCACCTGGCGGGCGAGCTCTTTAACGCGCGTGCCGGGACGCGCATGGTGCATGTGCCCTACAAAGGCGCTGGCCCGGCCGTCGCGGCGCTGGTCGGCGGCGAGATCCAGGTGATGTTCGTGACCACACCCCTGGGCATGCCGCAGATCGAGGCCAAACGCATCCGCCCCCTCGCCTACACGGGGCCCAAACGCGCGCCCTTCATGCCCAATATCCCGACCATCGCCGAAGCCGGCGTGCCCGGTGCCACGATGGACAACATGAGCTGGTACGGCGTGTTCGGCCCGGCCAAGCTGCCGCCGATGATCACCACCAGGCTCCACAGCGAATTCGCCGCCGCACTGAAAGTGCCGCAGGTGGTGGAACGCATCGAGGGCCTGCAACTGACACCGGTGGCGAATACGCCCAAGGAGTTTGCGGCGTTTATGGAGGAGGAGCTTAAGAGGTTTGCGGAGATGGTGAAGCTGGCGGGGTATATACCTGAGTGATTAGGTGATTCGGTGATTGGTAACTGGTGACTGGTAATTGGTGATGGGTGATGGGTGATGGGTGATGGGTGAAATACGCGAATTCGTGGTGTTTTGCCGAGCTTCACGTGCGGTGTTACCATAGTGACACCTCATTCCCGTTCATTCTGCGGAGCCTCACATGACTGCCTCCACCACCCTCAAGCTGCCGGAAAAACTCAAAGCGCGCGTCGCCCAAATTGCCAAGGAGTCGGGCCGCTCACCACACGGTGTGATGGTCGAAGCCATTGAGCGTGAGGTGGATCGCACCGAGCGCTATCGCCAGTTCGTAAAGGATGCGCAGGCCGCCGACAAAGCGATCGACGCGGGCGCGAAGGTATACAGCGCCGGGGAAGTCCACACGTGGATGGAACGCCTGGCGCGTGACGGCAAGGCTGAACGCCCCAAAGCCCTACGCAAATAAGTTGGCACAAATAATCTATGCAGGTCGTGCGCTGGATGATCTGGAACGCCTGTTCCAGTTCCTTGCCGAGCACGACCCACACATTGCGGGGGATTCAGCCGTCGCGATACGCAGTGCCGTGGAAATACTGGCGTCGCACCCACTGGCAGGCCGCCGGGTTGAAGGCGAACTGCGCGAACTCGTGATTTCTTACGGCAAAACCGGTTACGTTGCGCTATACCGTTTTCTGCCAGTAACAGATCAGGTAAGGATGCTGTCCATCCGGCATCAGCGGGAACTTGATTTTCCCGACTAAATCCTCTCAGCATTGAAGCGTGGGGGAATCCCGCCCAAGCAATCCCATGTCGTACAGATGGCGCTGCAGGCGGGCTTGAAGCTCGATGAGCGGCAGATGATGATTCTGATGGAAACGGCGCCGCACGCACTGGCGATGGCCGGGCGTCTGCGCAAACCGCGCGGACGCATGGAGCAGCCTTCACTGGTATTTCGCTTCGATTGATGAGTTGCCGGCCCGCTTAGCGCGCGGACAGCTGAGCCTCGGCCCAGGCCGCATCGCGATAAAGGCCGATATCGTTGCCGCCGGCCGCGATGAGTTGCACACCCACCGGCAGGCCGGACTGCCCGAAACCGCAGGGCAGCGTCATGCACGGCATCTGCAGCAGGGTCCACATCAGGCCGAAGGTGGGTTCGCCGGTACCGGCAATGTCCGGTGCTTCGCCCGGCGCGCTCGGCGCCATCAGCAGTTCATAACCGGACATCAACGCTTCCATCCAGCGCTGGCAACGTTTCGTCAACGCAACGGCGGCTTCGTACTGCTGCCGCGTCACCTGTCCGCCGGCGGCGATGCGCTGAGTCAGGCTGGCGGAGATCAGCTGTGGATGGCGGATGCGCTCATGGCTCAAGGCACGGAAAAATTCGTAGGCGCTCAAACGAATCTGCACTTCGTTGAGTTGCGTGAACTCCGGCGGGAGTTCGATCTCGCTCACCGTGGCACCCGCTTTGCGGAACTGCTCCGCGCATTGCAGCAGCGACTGCTGCACGGACGGCGAGGCTTCGCTCCACCAAGGTGTGCGGCAGAGCCCGATGCGCGGCGCCTTGTTGCCTTTGAAAGAATTCGGGCCGACTGGCAGCCCGGACAGCAGCGCGGCGAGCATGCCGGCATCGGTGACGGTGCGCGACAGGATGCCGACGGTGTCGAGCGACTCCGCCAAAAACTTCATACCCGCGCGGTTGATCAAGCCGAAGCTCGGCTTGTAGCCGACTACACCGCAGTACGCGGCAGGCCGAATGACGGAAGATGAAGTCTGCGTGCCCAGTGCCAGCGGCACCATGTAATCCGCCACTGCAGCACCTGCGCCGCTCGACGAGCCGCCCGGCGTTTGTGTGAGGCGATGGGGATTGCGCGTCTTGTTGGGGTGGCGCGTCGCGAATTCCGTCGATACGGTCTTGCCGAGGATGACGCCGCCCAGCTCGCGGATCTGCGCGACACAGGCGGCATCGGCTACGGGCCGGTGGCCGTGATAAATCGGCGATCCGTAAGCGGTCGGCATGTCACAGGTGTCGATGACGTCCTTGATGCCCACCGGAATGCCATGCAGCCAGGAGCGCGGCGGCTCGCGGTCCAGCGCCCTCGCCTGCGCCAAGGCCTGTTCGGGGTCGATAAAAGCCCAGGCTTGCACATCGCCCTCGCGTTGCGCGATACGCTCGAGGCAGGCCGAGACCAGTGCCTCCGCAGTCAATGTGCCGACATGGATCGCGGCGCTGGCTTCAGCGGCGGACAGCAACTGGTGTCCGGCTTGCGGTGGGATCAGGTCTGATGCGCCGGACATCGGGATCCGTTCATTCGCCCGTGATGTTCGCAGCCTTGATCACCTTGGCCCACTTTTCCTGCTCGGAGGCCATCAGTTTGGCGAATGCCGGCGTCGACATCTTGTTGATGTCTACGCCCTGCTCATTGAGGCGTTTGACGGTATCGGCGTTATCCAGCGCGCCGCCGATACCGCCGTGCATCGCGGTGATGATGGCCGGCGGCAGGGCCTTGGGCGCGAACACCCCGAACCAGATCTGCGACTCATAACCGGGCACACCGGATTCGCTGATCGTCGGCAGGCCGGGCAAGGCAGGATTGGGCTTGGGCCCGCCGACAGCAATGGCCCTCAGGCGCTTGGCGCGGACCTGACCGATCACTGTGGGAATCGAACCGATCTGCAACTGCGTGTGGCCGGCCGCGGTATCGGCGACGGCGGGGCCGCCGCCCTTGAACGGCACGTGTGTCAGGTTGATCCCGGCCATCAATTTGAACAGTTCGGTGTTCATGTGCGGAAAGCCGCCGACGCCCGATGACGAATACAGCAGTTCGCCGGGCCGTTTCTTGGCCAGCGCGATCAGGTCTTTCACCGAGTTGATCGGCAGATAGGGATTGACGACGAGCGCACTGTCGGAGAATCCGATCATCGCGACCGAGGCGAAGGAATTGACGAAGTCGACATTCGAACCCTTGTTGATCAGAAAACCATAACCCGTCGAAGTGAGCAGGAAGGTGGCGCCGTCGGGGGGCTGCTGCGCGGTGTACTGCATACCCACAATGGCGCCGGCACCCGCACGATTCTCGACGAGGACTTGCTGTCCGAGACGCTTGGTCAGGTCGAGCGCCAGTATGCGCGCGACAATGTCGGTGCTGCCGCCAGGCGCCCAGGGCACTACGAAGCGCACTGGCCGCTCGGGCCAGGCCGCGCTCGCGCTCATGGCGGCAAACACGGTTGTTACCGCGACCAGAACCGCCCCCGCCAAGCTGCCTTTTGCAATTGCTTTCATGTGGTCTCCAGTTTTTTCAGGATTGCAGTATTGCGTCGTTTATTCCGATATTTTTGCTTTATTGCAAAACTTTATTGCAAAACTTTATTGCAAAAATTCATTGCAAGAATCAGGCCCGCCAAACCCTGTTGCCAGGCATTTTTTTGACGGCACGTTTTCAGGGCCGGCTCAGGCCGGCAACACCGGATGCTGCGCCGTCCACGCCGTTGCTGCCTCATATGCCGCACCGACCCGATACACCGTCGCCTCATTATAGGGCGCGCCGACGATCTGGATGCCCAGCGGCAGGCCTTCCTTGCTGAAGCCGGCCGGCACCGCGATGGCGGGACTGCCGGTGACATTGAACGGCGCGCGCGCCTGGCGGCTGTAGATGAATTCGCAGGCTTCCGGGTCATCGATGCGGCAGGCCGGATCGTGTGCGCTCGCGGTGACGATGACGTCGACGTCATTGAACAGTGCATGGAAATCCGCGGTGTATTTGCTGCGCATGCGCAGCGCGTTAATGTAGTCGCTGGCGCTGTACATCGCGCCATAAAGGAAACGCTGGCGCGTGATGTCGCCGTAATCCTGCGGTCGTTCACGCAGCCATTTCTGGTGGATGGCATAGGACTCTGAGCCCATGATGATGCGATTACAGGCCTGGAACTGGCTGAGCGGGATGGTTTTGACTTCGGTCACCTGCGCGCCGAGTTCCTGCATTTTGAGGACTGCGGCATCAACAGCCGCGCCCATTTGCGGGTCGGCCTTGATGTCGTCGTGGTAAAAATGCTTTAGCCATCCGATGCGCACACCCTTCAGGCCTTTGCCGGTCAGCGCGGTGTAATCGACACCCGGCCGGGCGATGCTGCCCGGGTCAAGACCGTCGTGCCCCGCCAGCGCATTGAGCACGATGGCGTTGTCGTGGACGGTGCGAGTCAGCGGCCCGACATGATCCAGCGAGAACGCCAGCGGAAATACGCCACGCCGGCTGACCAGACCATACGTCGGTTTGATGCCGGTGACGCCGCACATGGTGGATGGATTGCGTATCGAGCCGCCGGTGTCGGTGCCGATGGCAAAAGGCAGGAAGCCTGCAGCGGTGGCGACGCCGGATCCGCTGGATGAACCGCCGCAGAAATAGTCGCGGTTCCAGGGATTGCGGGCCGGCGGCCACGGCAAGTCAAAACAAGGCCCGCCGATCGCGAATTCGTGGGTGGAGAGTTTGCCCATGAACACGGCGCCGGCGGCACGCAGCCGCTGGGTGACGAAGGCGTCGGCTGTCGCGATATTGTGCTTCAGGATCGCGGAGTGCGCGGTGGTCGGCAAACCTGCGTAATCGATGATGTCCTTCAGGCCATAGGGCACGCCATGCAGCGTACCGCGCCAGTTACCGGCGCTGATTTCGGCTTCGGCACGGCGGGCGTCGCTGAGCGCGATCTCCGGCATGAAACGCAGGAAGGCATTGAGCCGGCCGTCGTATTGCTCGACGCGCGCGATGAGCGCCTCTGTCCATTCGACCGGAGAGAGTTTTTTGTCGCGGATCAGCGCAGAGCCTTCCGCGATCGACAGATAGGCCAGGTCCGTCACAGCGATTGCCCCGTCGCCGGAAGACGAAACACCAGTGCCGGCTCGTCGGCGGGTGTAAGGCCTGAGATGTCGAGCGCGTCACGCCGCATGTTGGCGACGCGCGCCGCATTGAGCAGCTTGACCAGGTCCTGGTCAGACAGCTTGCGCAGGCCCAGCTGATCAGCGAGCCGGCGCGCCTCGAGTGCATCCTCTGTGGATAGTTTCTCCATGAACCTGCCCCTTGACGGTGGATGGAATGACCCGTTGTCGGACTTCGAGTCTTGATAAATACCCGGCAAGAATACTCTGCCGCACCCGCGGCTGCACGATGCCTTCGCGCATTTTGGACTTCGATGCCGCAGCCTTATCCAACAGCGACGCGTGACTTGCCTTCGCTTATCATCGCGCTTGAGCGCATCATGGCTGCAACAGCCTGAGCATCCATCAAAGTTAAACACTTGTTTCAAGTGATCAATCAGGGAGTTTTTGCATGAACGGAAAAATCCGCCGCGTAGTCACCGGCCACGACAAAAACGGCAGGGCCATCGTCATCGAGGACGGCCTCGCCCCCGCGGTGCGCACGAATCCGCTGCGCCCCGGGCATATATCCGTCGACCTGTGGAAAACCGCCGCCACGCCGCACATCCTGCACGCCACCGAGCCGGATCCGACCGGCGGCCCGAAGCAGATTCATCCGCTGCCCGGCGGCACGGTGTTCCGCATCAGCGAGATCGCACCCGAGACTGAAGCCATCCGTAACATCAGCCCGGAGCAATCGAAGGCGGTGTTTGAAGCCATGGGCAATAAAAACGCCACCACTGCCGGCTCGGCCAAGGGCCGCCACCCGTTCATGCATCGTACGCAGACGATTGACTACGCCGTGGTGCTGAAAGGCGAAGTCACCATGCTGCTTGATGATCAGGATGTGGTGTTGAAGGAAGGCGACGTGGTGATCCAGCGCGGCACCAACCACGCCTGGAGCAACCGTTCCGACAAACCGGTGTTGATGTTGTATGTGCTGATCGACGGCAAGTTTGATGAGGAACTGCAGGGGCACTTTGGGACGGGCGGACACTAAGCAGTACGATTATTCTCTAGCGCCCAATCCGTTCGGGCTGAGCCCTTCGACGCATTCAGGACAGGCCTTGTCGAATCCCGCCCTTCGACAGGCTCAGGGCGAACGGTAACGGATGAAGTACAGCCTCGAAACTCACCTCCGTTCGGGCTGAGTCCTTCGGCAAGCTCAGGACAGGCTCTGTCGAAGCCCGCTACATTTAGTCGGGCGTTCAGATCCGGCACTCATCCGAGCCGCAACCCAGATCGCGATCCGATTCGGCCAGCAGGCGATCGAAGGTTTCAGGCACACGAATCATTTTGCCGATGACGGCTGGCGAATGTCCCTGCAGCCACTGGCTGTGCGTCGGGTGATCACCGCCGGCCACGATGAAAATGAGGTTCTCCGCCTTTTGCGCAATCGGCCACGGGTCGAGCTTCAGGCTGTCGCGCGCAGCAGGACTGGGATCGATCTCGATCCAGGCCGCGCCGCCGGCGCGTTTGATGTCCTTCATCGGGATCTTCGAGTGTTCCCACAGGAAGTCCTGCAGCTTCTTTGGGGTCCAGCCGAGTTTGGCCATCATGCCGGCCACCACGGGTGAAACCATCATCGCGCCCGGCGTGCCGGTTTCCCAGCCGGCCAGCGCGGCAAAGTTCGGCGTGCGCATGAAATCCGCCATGCGATGGAGGCCCTGCGTGATGTCCTCTTCCGGAGTTTCTTTTTTCGCACCGCGGCGGCGGATGTTGGTGACGCCGCTGGCGAAATACACCGACACCGAATTGGTACCCGGCGTGAAGCCGTGCCGCCGCGTACCGTGGGGTTCCCAGCCTTCGGGCAGGCTCGCTTCATCTTCGGCAAACACCGCGTTGGTGTAACGCATCGCACCGTAAATTGCCATGGTGCCCACACCCGGCAGCGCGCCGCCGACGTTTTGCTGCATCAGGCGCAGCGCGCGGCCGATGCTGGCGCCGGCGGGTCGTTGCGGATCGGGGCCGAGGCAGCCGAATCCGGAATTGAGCCGGATCTCCTTTGCAATCGGCCCGTTGACGATGACCACCGGAAACGGTCCGCCGGAAGTCGCCTGCAATTGGTCAAACAACGCTTCCGGTGCGAGGCAAGCCTCCACCGCCGCGATCAGCACCGGCAGGTATTCGGGGCGGCCGCCCGCCATCGCCAGCGCGATGGCGCAGGTCTCGACGGTGGTGATGCCGCCCCGCGGCGGAAATTTGCCGAGGCGATGCGTGCGCGGCAATGCGGAGCCGCGCAGGATCCAGTCGACGCGCTCCTCGGTGGCGGGCCACACCGGCAGGCCATCCCCCCAGAGGTTGGTCAGCAGCAGGTTGTTGGCTTTCTGCAGCGCGTCTTCGTAGCTGCGTCCTTCCACCGACAGCAATGCGGCGGCTTCCGGCGTGCCGACCTTGAATTCGGTCTGCCATTTCGTCAGGCCGTTGTAGAACTCGCGCTTGCGCGCAGCGACCGCAGAGAGGTCGCTGCCCGGCAGAAACATGTCGATCGGAAAAGTCACCATCGCGGCATCGGGTGCGAGGCCGAGGCCGGACACGGCGTTTTTCATCACACCGACAAAATCCGTACGCGTCAGCGTGACGGTGGGGATACCCAGGGCTTCGATTTGCGCGGCAGCACGGCCGCAGGCAGTGGCGCAGGACCCTCAGGCCGCGTTGCCGACGATGACCGCGTCGACCCCGCTTTCCTTGACCCGCCGCGCCGTGTCTTCGGTCGGAATCAGCACATTGCCCTGCGGATAAGCGTCGATCGGCAAGAGTTCCGCGGTCGGGAAATCCGCCTTGATCAGGTCGCGCAGCATCGGCAGCATGCGGAAGGCCTGCCATTGTTCGTTGGTGACAAAACCGATGCGCTTGCCGGCCAGGGTGTCGATGCGCGGCGCGAAGGGCACGCTGACTTCGAGCGGGCCGCAGGGGTCGTAAAAATTGATGGTGGTCATTTGGGGCTCCTCCGGGACGGTTCTAGTTAATGTTCTGGATAATGCGGCGGGATCCGCTTGTTCTGATGATCATCGTATAACAAGCCCGCCGATGCTGCGCATGCGGCTCCACATTACGAACAGCTGCCATACCGGCAGGAATTGCGCCGGGGTGACGGCCTCTTCAGTCCAAACCGATTTTCATGGCAGCAGCAGCGATGGGTTTTGCCCAGCCGGGCACATGCGGCAAATCCTGTGGGTTAAGTATCCGGCCGCGTTCCATGTGCAACACCAGCGCCGGCGCCGGTGTTTTGCCTGCAGCAGGATCGGCCTCAAAGCTGTTGTCATAGACGCGCAACACAGCCAGGACCGGCAGCATCTGGATCAGGTTTAAACGGCTGTGTTCGAAACGCCGGCGGATGTCATCCTCAGGAATGGCATGACCGCCACGCGCTACGCGCGCACGTACCCGCGCAATATGAAGCTCCGGAGTCGTGAGTCCTGTATACCAGACATGCACTTCGATGCCCTGCCTTGCCGCATCAATCAACAGCTTCGGAATAGTTGATGCGCCAAGCGTGGTTTCAAAAGTGAAGTCGAGTCGCTGAGCGATAGCCCGCTCCAGCATTTCACGGCCCCGATGCCAGGCTGCGCTATTGGCCTGGATCTGGGTCAGATTCGGGTTTGCGAGCTTCAGACCGCGCGCTGCTTCATCCGGGTTGTAATAGAAACCGCCACCGCTACGGAGTGTCGCACCAGCCACGCTGCTCTTGCCCGCACCATTGACACCAGCCAGCACATTGATGCGCGGCGCCATCGGTCAGGGCTGCCGATTCAGCGCTGCTTGCCTGCGGCTTTCACCGCTGCCCGCCCCATTTCCTCGGGGGTCGCATTAAATGCATCGACCACGGCTTTGCGCGCCGCCGGCGTCTGCATGCGCGCCAGCAACACATCATATTCAGCAGCCAGATCATTCAGCACCGGCGCGCGATCTTTGGTCAGTGCCACGAATTCGTCATAGGCGATCAGCACAGCCTTGGGTGTTTCGTGCCGGGTGATGGCGACGGCACCGCCACGCATCACCTGCTCCAGCACGGTGGCCAGCCCGTTCTTGAGCTGGGTCGCGGCAACGGCTGGTACATCGACTAGTTCGCCGTGGCTGTTGCGATAGGTCAGTGTCGACATGGATTACCCCAGTGGCTATTTGGCCCATTATAGCTAAAATAGCCATTTTAGACTATTGGAGCAGGCCGAACTTGCCATCCACTGGGCATTGATTTATCTATTTGTTTTTATTGATATTTTTAGAATCCGTAGAGTTTAGCAGGATTGCTGACGAGGATTTTCTGGCGCACCGCCTCGCTCCCCGCCCAATCATTGAGCAGATCCAGCAGCCCCGCATCGTCGGGATGATTGCTCTTCAGTGAGGGATGCGGCCAGTTGGTCGCATACAGCATGCGTTCGGGCGCGGCGCGGATCAACTCCTTTGCGGTGTTGCCGGCATCTTCGTAACGCGGCGCGCCGGTTTTTGAGCCGTGATAGGGCGCGGAGAGTTTGACCCAGCAGCGTCCGGTGTCGACCAGCCTGCGCATCACCCTCCACGCCGGGTCGTCCGCCGCAATCGGCTGTGTGAAGCGGCCAATGTGATCGATGACGATGTCGCAGGGTAATGATTTGAGCATCGCTTCGCGCCCCGCCAGTTCCTCCCCGTTCATTTGCAACTGCACATGCCAGCCGTGCGGCGCGACGCGTGCCGCCATTTCATTCAGCGTGTCCCAACTCACGCCGCCATAAGGCAGCAGGTGATAACGGATGCCGCGGATGCCGGCGGCGGTGAGGCGGGCGATTTCAGCATCGCTGTCACCGGGAAACACCACGGCCACGCCGCGGGTCTGATGCATGTCATCTGCGAGGGCTTTCATCGCTTCCAGCGTGCAGCGGTTGTCGTTGCCGTAGGCCGCAGGCTGGACGATGACGGTGCGGGTAATGCCGAGGCGCGCACGCAGCTTGCGGTATTCGGCGGTGTTGCCGGGAATCGCCGGCAGGTTGGTGCCGGGCAATACCGTGTAACCCGGTTCGAAAATATGCATGTGCGTGTCGCAGGTGCCGACGGGGGATGGTTGTTTGGGTTTGGTGTCGGGCATTTGATCGGCAATGGGTAATGAGTTATGGGTGACTGGTAATTGGTAACTGGTGATTAGGTGATTAGGTGATTAGGTGATTAAGGCGGGATATTCCAGCCAGACGCGCGGATCAAATCAACGGGTCGTCGTGCCCGGTCGCTGTGCCGGAATCCGCCACCTGCGATGCATGTTCAGCGATCTGCAGCGGTATGCCCAGCGACTCGGCGAGCTCCAGTACCAGATGCAAATCCTTGCGCAGATTGGGCAGCGGCGCATCCGGCGGCAGGGCTTCGAGCATGCCTTTCCAGCGCGGCCCCAAGTCCTGCCAGACCTGCAGCACGGTGCTGTTGGCGAGGCCCTGTTTGAGTACATTTTTCATGATCTCCGGCGCGACACCGCCGGCGACACCCAGCGACAAACCCTCCAGCAGCGCCATCACGTTGACGCTGAACACCAGCTGGTGCGCGAGTTTCGCGGCCTGACCGCTGCCGACGGCACCTGTGTGGGTAATATCACGCGCGAAAGTGCGAAACACCGGCATTACACGCTCCAGCGTGGCCTGGCTGCCGCCGACCATCAGGCTCAGCGTGCCCTCCTTCGCAGCGAGGATGCCGCCGGAGATCGGCATGTCCAGCGTGTCGCCGCCTTTCGCCGCGATTTTCATCGCGACGCGCAGCACCGGCTCCGGTCCCAGCGTGCTGCCGGTGGCGAAAATCGCGCCGCGCTGAAAGGTGTCGAGGATGCCCTTGTCGCCGGAGACAATGGCGTCGGTCTGCGCGGCATCGGACACCAGACTGATGATCAGGTCGCTCTGCTCCGCAAGGGCCGCGGGTGACTTGCAGGCAATCGCGCCCAAAGCCGCGAGTTCCTGCACCGGTTCGCGACGTACGTCGTAGACCGCCGTGCGGTAGCGGGCTTTCAGCAGGAGTTCGCTGATCGGCCGCCCCAGCGCGCCGAGGCCGATGACGCCGACGCGCATTTCCGGTGGCCGCATGTCAGACATTTTTATTGCGCCTTGATGCCGGCGTCCTTGATCACCTTGCTGTAGCGCGCCACTTCGCTTTTCAGATAATCACGAAACTGTTCAGGTGAATTGAGCACCAGATCGACGCCCATGCCGGTGAGCTTTTCCTTGGTCGCAGGCACATTGAACAGCCGCGCGGTATCACGCTGGATGCGCGCAACAAGTTCCGGCGGCATGTTGGCGGGGCCGAGCAGGCCGAACCAGGTCGCGATCGCATAATCCTTGAAGCCTGATTCGGCAACGGTCGGGATGTCCCTGGCCAGCGGTGAGCGCGTGCTCCAGGTGTTGGCCAGACCGCGCAGCTTGCCGCTGTTCACATGCGGCACGGCGACCGGCAGGTTGCCGAACATGATGGGAATCTGGCCGCCGATGGTGTCGGCCAGCGCCGGGTTTTCGCCCTTGTACGGCACATGCGTGATCTTGATGCCGAGCTGCGCGGCCATCAGTTCACCGGCCATGTGCGGCGAGGAACCCACGCCGCCGGAGCCGAAGGTGATCGGCTCCCTGCTCTTTTTGGCAAGCGCGATGAAATCCTTGAAGGTTTTCGGCGGAAACGACGGATGGATCACCATCAGCAGCGGCGTGTAGCCCGTCAGTGTAATCGGCGTGAAATCGCGCATGGTGTCGTACGGCGCCTTGCCGTAGAGCGCGGGCGCGACCGCAAGGCTGGTCTGAGGCGTGAGCATCAGTGTGTGGCCGTCGGCGGGCGACTTGGCCACCAGTTCGGCGGCGATCATGCCGCTGGCGCCGGGGCGGTTTTCGACCAGCACGTTCTGCTTCCAGTCCGCGGTCATGCTCTGCGCCAGCACGCGCGCGACAATGTCAGTGCTGCCGCCCGCGCCAAAGCCGACGAGGATGCGCACCGGTTTGGACGGGAATGATTGGGCGGATGCACTGATGGCAAATACGGCAAGTGCCGCCCCGACAACGATATTTTTGACATTCATTTTGTTCTCCTCCTGAGGGTGCCGGCATTGTGTGTAGGGCACCCAGAACTGTCAACACGGGAGAACGGACTTGGGAAAGAAATGCCTCACCAGTAATGGCGGATTGCAGCCAATATCCTGGAATGCTTGTGATAGAACAGCGTTAGCCCGCGAAACGCATCACAAGAGTCTGGCGTTAGCACGCGGACACGTCTTATTCGCCCTTGATGCCGGCGATTTTTGCGACCCTGGCCCACTTGTCCATTTCATCGATCACGTGTTTGCCGAGTTCTTCCGGCGACTTGGTCATCGGCTCCGCACCTTCGTTGATCATGCGTTTTGTCGTCTCCGGATTTTCCAGCACGACCTTCAATTCGGCATTGAGGCGCTTGATGATCGCCGGTGCTGTGCCGCGCGGCGCGGCAACCCCCCACCAGTTGGCCGTGTCGTAACCGGGCACGCCGGATTCGGCGATGGTCGGCATGTCGGGCAGCGTGATGCTGCGTTTCGCACCACTGGTGGCAAGGCCGCGCAGTTTGCCGGAGCGAATGTGGCCGATGGCCTGGATCAGCGAGGACAGGCAGATGTGCGCCTGCCCGGCCACCGTGGCAATCAGCGCCGGGCCGCCGCCCTTGTACGGCACATGCAGCATTTTCGTGCCGGTCAGGTGTTTGAACAGTTCGGTGCCGAAATGCGCATTGCTGCCGACGCCGGTCGAAGCATAAATCACGTAGTCGGGCTTGGCCTTGGCCAGTGCGATCAGTTCCGCCACGGACTTGGCGGGGAAACCCGGGTTTACGGCCAGCACATTCGGTCCGACGCCCAGCATCGCCACCCAGGCAAATGCTTTTTTCGGATCGTAGGGCAGCTTGTGAATGATCGGATTGGTGGTGAACGAGGTGGAAATCACCAGCAGCGTGTAGCCGTCGGGCTGCGATGTCGCGGCGATTTCAGTGCCGATGATGGAATTGCCGCCGGCACGGTTGTCGATGACCACCTGCCTGCCAAGACGTTCCCCAAGACCGGCCCCCACCAGCCGGCCGACGATGTCGTTGCTGCCGCCGGGCGGGAACGGCACGACCAGACGCACCGGCCGTGAAGGATAAGACTGCGCCGCGACGGTCAACGGCGCGGCGCAGATCAAGAACATGGCGGTGGCCACAGTACCGGCAGCCAATGTGAATGTTTTATTCATCTTGGGAGCCGGTGATGTGGATTTCAGCTTACTGCAGGTCGAGCTTCGCCGCTTTCGCGAGTTTGTTCCACTTCGCCATTTCAGCGCGGATGTGCGCGGTGAACTGCTCCGGTGTCGAACCGACGGCGGTCGAACCTTCCGCCGCCAGGCGTTTTGCGGTGTCCGGCTGCTTCAGCGCATCGACGATGCCGTTGCGGAGCTTGGTGACGATGGGCTTCGGCACCTTGGCACCGGTGATCACGCCATACCACTGATCCACTTCATAACCGGGGACACCGGACTCGGCGACCGTCGGCACATCGGGCACGGCCGGGGAACGTTTGCTGGCAGTGATCGCCAGTACGCGCAGGCGGCCGGCCTGCCAGTGCGAACGCACACCGAACAAGGTGCCGAAGCCGACCTGGACGTCACCGGAAAGATTGGCAATGACACCCGCTGCCGTGCCCTTGTAGGCGACGTGGGTCATCTGCACCTTGGCCAGGTGGTTGAACATTTCGCCGGCGAAGTGCTGCAGGCCACCGGTGCCGGAGGAACTGAAGTTCAGCTTGCCGGGATTGGCCTTGGCGTAACTGATCAGTTCCTGGATGGTTTTCGCCGGCACTTTCGGGTTGATGTACACCGCATAAAACAGCGAAGTCGCCTGCGAAATGCCCTGCAGATCGCGGCCCAGGTCATAGGGCATCTTGGAACTGGTGCCGGAGTTGACGCTGTGCGAAGCGGAGATCAGGCAGATGGTGTAGCCGTCGGGCGGCGCACCCGCGGTCAGTTCAACACCAATGGATCCTGCCGCGCCGGTGCGGTTGTCGACCACGAACTGCTGGTTGTACAGGGTGCTGAGATGCGAGGCCAGTGCGCGTGCCGTGGTGTCGGTGCCGGCGCCGGGGGTAAACGGTGAAATGAAACGCACCGGTTTGTTCGGATAATCCCTGGCGGCATCGGCCTGCGCCCAGACGGTGCCTGAAACCGCAGCGATCAAAGCAGCGGCGAGCATGCCGGTGGCGCGTTTGGTCATGACTGACATGGTGATACTCCTCTATGGAAATGCTTTTTGCTGTTTGATTTTTGCTGCTTGATTTTTTCTGCTTAATGGCAGGCAATGGTAGGCAATTCGCCTGCTTTGCGCCATGCAGTTCCCGCACTGCGGACACTGTCGTGCATGCCCTCGCTGGAAATGAATGTAAATATTTGATTTTATTAATTATTTAAACAAGCACCGTTGACGCCATAAATGCAAGCCGTGTCAGCGATGGCCCCTGCGATCAGCGATACCCGCAGACCAGGAATAGGCAATTTGTTCTTCAGTGCCGAAGGGAATCTCGACTGCGCTGCCGGGCGGGTAAGACTTGCTGTGCTGCTCGAGCTGGCGCAAACGTTGTGCTTCGCGCGCATGCACCAGCGCCAGCGGATCGGCACATCCAAGCTCGCGCGCCGCATGCAGCGGCCAGTTCGGGTCGTCCATCAAACCGCGCGCCAGTGCCACCAGATCGGCATGACCCTCACGCAGGATTGTTTCCGCGTGTCGCGCATCGCTGATCATGCCGACAGCAACCGTCGGCATGCCGGTCTCGCGGCGGATTTCACGCGCGTATCCCGCCTGGAAACCCGGTACGCGGGGAACCGCAGACAAACCACCCTCGCCGCCGAGGGCGATGCCGCCGGACGAACAATCGACCATGTCGACGCCGCGCTGTTTCAGCTCGCGCACCAGTGCCAGCGTTTCCTCGATGCCCCAGGCACCGCCGGGACCTTCGACCGCCGAAGTGCGGAACCACAGCGGCTTGTCCTGCGGCCACACCGCGCGCACCGCCTCGACCACTTCGAGCGCATAACGCATGCGGTTCTTGAGACTTCCGCCATAGGCATCGGTACGCAGGTTGGACAGCGGCGATAAAAACTGGTGGATCAGGTAACCATGGGCGCCGTGGATTTCACAGATGTCGTACCCGGCATCGATTGACCGTTGCGCGGCCTCGCGCCAGGCGATGATGGTTGTGCGGATGTCGCTGACGTCCATCTCGCGCGGAATCGCGCCATCCGGCGTTGGCGGCAAGGCGCTTGGGGATATGCCCTGCCAGGGGCGTTCGGCGTCGGTGAGCGCCGCGCGATCCTTCAACGGACCATGCTGGGACGCGCGCCGGCCGCAATGACCGAGCTGCACCGCCGGCACGGCGCCCTGCGCACGGATGAAATCGTTGATGCGCCGGTAGGCGGGGACATGGCTGTCCTTGTAAATGCCAGCGCAATGATGGGTCTTGCGGCCACGCGCCTCGACGGCGGTTTCTTCGCCGAACACGATGCCGCAGCCGCCCATCGCGAAGCGGCCGAAATTGACCAGCTGCCAATCTTCAGGACCGCCGTCGTCCGACAGGTACTGGCACATCGGCGAACTGACGATGCGGTTGCGGGCGACAATCGAGCGCAGCTTGATGGGCGTGAACAGCAGCGGCATGTCAGGTGAAACGTCGTTCATCTTATGGAATCTTTCAGTGCGGACTTAATGCGGAATGCAGAAGTTTAATCGAATGATTACCAACAGCATGACCGGAGTCCTCAGCATGGAATCCTAAATCCCATTCATACCGTCATTCCGGCGCAAGCCGGAATCCAGGCAACCACTGTTGCCATTGCAGAACCCGCTCTGGACCCCGGCTTGCGCCGGGGTGACGAATAAAAAATTCGTTAGCCCATCAGGCTCCACAGCTTGTCCAGCCGTTTGTACGACACCGGATACGGCGTCTTCAGTTCCTGCGCATACAGCGACACACGCAGTTCCTCGATGTGCCAGCGGAATTCAAGCAGGCGCGGATCGACCATGCCCGCCTTCTGCTGCTGGTCGAGGCGCATTTCGTAACGGCCCCACAACTGAGCAATGCTCGCCGCATGTTTGGCGTCGCGTTCGGCGTTCGCCGGGAATTTGGCCAGGCGCATGCGCATCGCCTGCAGATAACGCGGCAGATGGGTCAGCTGCGGCCACGGCGTGGCATTAAAAAACCCCTTGTAGACCAGGCGCTGCAACTGGGCGCGAACATCGTTGGCCGCACGCAGCACCGTGCCCTTGGCTGCACCCAGCGCCAGCGACAGCTGGTGATGCTCCATGGCGATGGTGGTGAACATGCGGCAGGCCGCTTCATTCACCGCAGGCAGCCGCGTGCGCGCACGCTTCACCTGCTCCTCAAACGCTTTTAATCCGCGTGGCAATTCGTCATCACTGATGAAGGCGCGGTCACAGATCGCCGAGACCAGATCGGCGCGCAATTCATCGACATTGGCAACGCTGCGCAGCTGCAGCGCCGCCTGTTCAAAACCGCGCAGGTTTTTTTCCAGCTGGCGCATCTGCTCTTTCAGCGTAAAACGCATCAGCCGCACCACGCCGGCGCGCATGGCAGCCTGCGCCGCCTGCTCCACGTCAAACAGCTGGATCGCCACGCTGTCGCCCTCGTCGGCCAGCGCGGGATAACCGGTGACCTTGCGTCCGGCGCGGGTGAAGGTCAGGGTCTGCGGCAGATCGCCAAAATCCCAGCTGCGGATGTCCTTGCGTTCGATGCCGGTGGTGGTGGTGCTGAAAGTCAGTTGCGCCGCCTCGCCGAGCTGGGCTTTTAATGCGGCCAGGTCCCGGCCCTGCGCCAGTTCGCGTCCCGATTCGTCGATGACGCGATAGTTGCAGCGCAGGTGCGGCGGGTAGTCGATGCCGGCGGCCTCTTCGCGCGAAAGCGGCACACCTGCCGCTCGCGAGGCGTAACGCACCACCGCATCACCGAGCAGACCCTGGGTCGCTCCTTCAGTCTGCAGGAAACGTGTCACATGCTCTGAAGGCGGTGTCAGGTTGCGTCGCCAGTTTTTCGGCAAAGCCTTGAACGCAAACGCCACCTTGTCGCGGATCATGCCCGGCACCAGCCAGTCAAAAGCAGCCGCATCCAGTTTGTTCAGCAAGGCCAGCGGCACGGTGGCGGTGATGCCGTCCAGCGCGTGACCGGGATCGAAGCGGTACTTCAGCGGCACATCAAACTCACCCGCATGCAGGCTGTCGGGAAACTGCGCCTCAGTGATGTCCTCAGCGGCATGGCGCATCAGATAGTCGCGGGTAAGAAGCAAGTGCGCGGCGTTTTTCTGCTCGGCTTCCTTGCGCCATTTTTCGAAACCGGCGCCGTTGACGATGTCCTGCGGAATCAGCGCGTCATAAAACGCGAATATCGCTTCATCACTGACCAGCACGTCGCGTTTGCGCGCCTTGTGCTCCAGCTCCTGCACTTCTTTTATAAGTAATTGATTTTGTTGAATAAATTTTGACTGCGTGGCGTAGTCCCCGGCGACCAAGGCCTGACGGATAAAGATCTCGCGCGACTCCTGCGGATTGATCGCGCCGTAATGCACACGGCGTTTGGGCACGATGGTGATGCCGTACAGCGTGACACGCTCGTAGGCAGTGACCATCGCGCGTTCACGCTCCCAGTGCGGATCAAAGTAATGGCGGTCGACCAGATCGCGCGCCAGCGGTTCTATCCATTCCGGTTCTATACGAGCAACGCTGCGTGCATAGAGTCGTGCCGTATCCACCAGTTCACCGGCCATCACCCATTTTGGCTGGGCTTTGCGCAGGCCCGAACCAGGGAAAATGGTGAACTTGATGCCACGCGCACCGAGGTACTCCCCCTCTTCGTTCTTGAAACCGATATTGCCAAGCAGGCCGGCGAGCAAGGCACGATGGATCTGCTCCGGCGTGGCCGCTGTTTCATTGACCTGCATGCCGATCTCGGCGACCAGCGAAGCGAGCTGGCTGTGGATGTCGCGCCATTCGCGCAGCCGGCGCTGCGACAAAAACTGTGCGGCCAGTTCCTGCGCCAGCTTGCTGTTGGATTTTTTGTGCTGGATGGCGTCGCCGAAAAACTGCCACAGCTTGAGAAAAGCCATGAAATCCGACTTGTCGTCGACAAACTGCGCATGCGCGCGGTCGGCGGCCTCGGCCTTGTCGAAGGGACGTTCACGCGGATCCTGCACCGACAAGGCGGAGGCAATGATCAGCACTTCGTTGAGACAATTCTCCTGCTTCGCGGCAATGATCATGCGTGCGATGCGCGGGTCGATCGGGAATTTGGCGAGCTGCCAGCCGACCGGGGTCAGCGCCTTGTCCGCATCAACAGCGCCGAGTTCGGCCAGCAATTGGTAGCCGTCGGCAATCATCCGCGGAGTTGGCGCTTCGAGGAAAGGGAAATCTTCGACGTCACCGATCCTGAGCGCCTTCATGCGCAGGATCACATGCGCCAGTGAGGAGCGCAGGATTTCCGGATCGGTGTATTGTGGACGCGCTGCGTAATCATCCTCTGCGTAGAGCCGGATCGCGACGCCGGCGGCGACACGGCCACAGCGCCCGGCACGTTGATCGGCGGAGGCGCGGGCAATTTTTTCGATCTGCAGCTGCTCGACCTTGTTGCGGTAGCTGTAACGGTTGATGCGCGCGAGCCCGGTGTCGACCACGTAATGGATGCCGGGAACGGTCAGTGAAGTCTCGGCAACGTTGGTGGCGAGCACGATGCGCCGTGCACCGCCGGATTTGAACACCCGATCCTGCTCTTCAAACGACAGTCGCGCGTACAGCGGCAGGATTTCCGCACCCCTGGGATGATTTTTGCGCAACGCTTCGGCGGCTTCGCGGATTTCGCGCTCGCCGGGCAGGAACACCAGCACATCGCCGCCCGCGCGTTCACGCCACAGTTCGGCAACGGCATCTACGATGGCCTCCTCCATTTCGATATCCTCGCCACTGGCCCTCACCCCCGCCCCCTCTCCCGATGGGAGAGGGGAGATCAGCGGGCGATAACGCACTTCCACCGGATAAGTGCGACCGGAGACTTCGATCACCGGCGCCGGTTTGCCCTTCGTTGAAAAATGTTCGGCAAAACGGGTGGCATCAATGGTTGCCGAGGTGACGATGATTTTGAGGTCCGGCCGCCGCGGCATCAGTCGCTTCAGGTAACCGAGCAGGAAATCGATGTTCAGGCTGCGTTCATGCGCCTCGTCAATGATCAGCGTGTCATAGGCCCGGAGGTCGCGATCACCCTGGGTTTCGGCAAGCAGGATGCCGTCCGTCATCAACTTGATGTAACTGTTCGACGACAGCTTGTCGGAAAAACGCACCTTGTAACCGACGGCATGGCCCAGCGGCGTCTTGAGTTCCTGCGCGATGCGTGTCGCCACCGTACGCGCGGCAATGCGCCGCGGCTGGGTGTGGCCGATCAGGCCGGCAACACCGCGCTGCAGCTCGAGGCAGATCTTGGGCAGCTGCGTGGTTTTGCCGGAACCGGTTTCACCGCAGATGATGACCACCTGGTTTTCAGCGATGGCGCGCCGGATCTCCGCGCGCATCGCCACCACCGGCAGGTCGTCGGGGTACGCCGGCTGCGGCAGATTGCGCAGGCGTTGTGCCATGTCTTCGGGGGTGCGGGGTTTCAAGACAAAAAAACCTTAGCCACAGAGTTCGCAGTGCGAGGGTTCAAGGTCAAAAACCTTTAGCCACAGAGGTCACAGAGTTCACAGAGGAAAACCATGGTTTGCAGTTCTCTGTGTTCTCTGCGAACTCTGTGGCAAGTCTTTTGCTTTTAAAACAAAAAGGGCCGGCGGTCACCGGCCCCGGCAGCGCATGAAACACGATCAAAGTTTCACTTTCGGGTTCAAGGTATACAGCCCCGTCAGTTTTGCCTCGGCCAGCACATGCCCGGTAATCGCCTTGCGTACATCGGCGCCGCCGAACCTGCCCTGCACCGGGCATTTCGCGACGTCCAGCGCATACAGCGTGAACACGTAATGGTGCTTGATGCTGTCGTTCCACGGCGGGCACGGGCCGTCGTAGCCGAAATAATCGCCCTTCATGTCATTGTCGCCGGCGAACCACGCCGTGTAATCATTGATGCCCTGGCGCGTGCCGCGCGGGCCGGTGGGGCCGGCCTTGCCGCGGGTGGTCACACCAGCGCAAAACTCACCCGCCCCGATGGCGCCCGATTTCGGGTCCAGATCGACCAGTGTCCAGTGGAAAAAATCGATACGCGGCAAGGACGCCGGAACCTCGCGGCCTTCCTGATTGACGTCATCGGGTTTCGACGGCACGTCGGGATCGTGACAGATCAGCACCAGGGACTTTGTGCCGACCGGCAAATCACTCCAGGCCAGTTGCGGGTTGCGGTTGGCACCCAGGGTGCAATGGTTTTTTGCGTCGGGCGCACAGAAGGCGAATTCGGCCGGGATCGGCTGGCCGTCGCCGAAGCTGGTGCTGGTCAGTTTCATGCGTATTTCCCTTCATAAAAACAGGTTTTGATTATAACAACGGCGCCAGCGCATCCAGACGCCTGTTGCGCTCTGCCGCGGGCAAGGCAGCCAGTTCACGCACTGCCGCGTAAAAACGCGGCAGGTCGCCGCCCTGCTGCCGGAGCAAAGCCTCAAATGCCGGCACCCGCTGGGTATAAATCGCCACCGAGGCGAGGTGGGCATTGCCCAGTGGTTGCGCAAACCAGCGGTCGTATCCGGAAAATCCGCTCCAATCGCCCTTGCGCTGCCGGTACTGGGTTTGCAGCACCGAAAGCAATTCCGCCTTGCGCCGGCGTTTCTCTTCGGGCGCGGCGTTGCCGGCATAAAGACCGGCCAGTGCAGCGCGCGTCTGCGTCACCAGCACGCGGAAATCAGCGCGGTAACCTTGCAGTTGCGCATAACGCACGCGGTCGGCATCACTACCATGGGCGGCCAGCCAGCGGGTAACGCCGGCCTGTTCGACCACGGTGGCAAAGGATTCATTGAACACGGTGTCGTCTTTCACATACAGCAGCTGGTGCGCGAGTTCGTGGAACAACAGCCGCGCCAGTTCCGGTTCCGGGTAATGGATGAAGGTATTGAGCAGCGGATCGTCGAACCAGCCGATGGTGGAATAGGCCGGCACACCGCCGACATAGACATCGTCACCAGCCGCCGCCAGTGTCGCGGCATGGCGGCGTGCTTCGGCTTCGGAAAAATAACCGCGGTAACCGACGCAGCCGGCGACGGCAAAACACCATTGCCGCGGTTCGGTCGAAAACTCCGCCGCGGCAAACACGTTCCACACCACAAACGGCCGCGCAAGGTCGGCATAGGAACGATAACTGCGATTATCGGGCAGGCCGAGTTCACGGCTGGCGTAGTCGCGGATGCGCAGCGCGCGTTCGAGTTGCGCTTTCAGTGTCGGCGGGAGGTCGGGATCCCCGAGCAGGCGCTCCACCGGCACTTCGCGCTGCCAGATTTCGAGCTGGCCACCGACCGACTGCAGGTAGTAGGACACATTGCCGCACCCGGTTAGCAGCTGTGTCAACAACAGCGTCAGCAGCAGTGGGATCGCGGTACGCATCAGATGAACCGGCCATTGTGCAGAAAAGCGCAGCATTGCCGGGCGACTTCGCGCGACACCAGCATCCCGGTATGCCCCACCTTCAGTTCAATACGCCGGGTCACGCCCGGGATCGCGGTTTCGGCAAGCGCCACCACGCCATCGTTGGGCTGCGGCAAATCCGGCGCGACCAGGCGGCCCAGGCCGTAACCGCGGGTGCCGGCGATGATGCCGATCTCGGCAACGCCATCGGGCGCCGGCCGCGGTTCACGCAGCCACTCGGCAATGCTGCGGCCGAGCAAGGTATGACCGCCCGGCCATCGCGCCAGGCGCTGCGCCGCAAAGCTGCCGGTGTACGGTGTGCCGATCAGAACCAGCCGGCCGCAGCGCAACTGGCGATTCATCTGCAGCATTTTCAATGCCACCAGTCCGCCCATGCTGTGCGCAACGATATGCACCCGGGGTGCGGCGAGGCTGGTGCAATACCGCGCGAAACGTTCGGCGTTTTCACTGAGCGTCAGCCGCATCGTGGGATAGGCATAACTGCGCGCGGCAAAACCGTCCTGCGCAATGCGCCGCGTCAGCCAGCCCATGACCAGGCCGGGCATCCACAAGCCGTGGATGATGATCACCGGTTCGGCGGGCGTTACCGGAGACATGCCGTGTGATGGTTGGCGAGATAATTCATAAGTAATTGTTTTTATTGATATTTTTTATACGCTGCCGTCTCCGAAAATGGTTACGCCGTCGGCGCCCAGATGATCGGCGTCACCCCAGCGCCCCGCACTCCAGCGACCGCCATCACAGGCAAACCAGTTGAGGCTGGCATTAACCAACGGCACCGGGCGCAACACCTCAAGCGCGAGCCCACTGGCTGCGCGGTAAGCGGCGTCGAGCACCAGTCCATGGGTTACAACAGCGATGGTCTGACCGGCATGGCGCGCGGCGAGTTCCTCCAGTGCCGCGCGGCAGCGCGCAAAAAATCCCGCCGGGCTTTCACCGCCGGGCACTGCGTATTGCGGATCGCGCGACATGAAACGCGCGTAAATTTCCGCATCGTGTTTTTCCATCTCGGCCCGGGTCATTCCTTCAAATACCCCGAAATGGCGTTCGCGCAGCCGCGCATCATCGATGATCGCGTGCCCGGTGGCATCGGCAATACGCTCGGCAGTCAGCCGCGCCCGCGGCAGATCGCTGGAATACAAGGCGGCAAACGGCTGGGTCTGCAATCGCTCCCCCAGACGGCAGGCTTGCCACAGGCCGCGTTCGGTCAACGGACTGTCAAGCTGGCCCTGCATGCGGCGTTGGGTGTTCCACAGCGTTTCGCCGTGGCGGATCAAAATTAATTGGGTCATTGATCTATCGGGATTGAGGAGTGAGTGGCGGGGGAGATTCGCAGGTTTTCTCAATCCTCACTCCTCAATCCTTTGCTCTCCATCCTCCATCTGATTCTACCGGTTTATACTCCGGGCGATGCCGATTGCAGACCTGCTGCAGCCCCACATCCTGATCCTCGCGCCGCTGATTGTTTTTGCGGCCTATGTGGTCATGGGCATTTCAGGTTTCGGGTCGACGCTGATCGCGGTGCCCTTGCTGGCGCACCTGTTTCCGCTGCAGTTCGTGGTGCCTTTTTTCGTGCTGCTCGATTGTGCCGGCGCCTTCAGCATGGGCATCCGCCTGCGTGGTGACGTGATGCGCCGCGAAATCCTGCTGCTGCTGCCTTTCATGGCTCTCGGCATACTCGGCGGGGTTTACCTGCTGGTGCGCGTCAGCCCGGAACTGCTGCTCGGTGGCCTCGGGGTGTTCGTGGTGATTTTCGGTGTCTCCTACGTGGCCAAAAGCGGCAAGGGATTCCCGCTGCCTTACTGGTCCGGCGCGCCGATCGGTTGTTTTGGCGGCGCCACTTCGGCGGTATTCGGCATCGGCGGTCCGATCTATGTGTTTTTTCTTGCCGGACGCAACGCTACGCCCACGCAGATCCGCGCCACCATGCCGATGATATTCATGTTCACCACCGTGGCACGGATTGCCCTGTTCATTGTCGCCGGACTGTACTCGCCGGCCGCGCTGGTCGCCGCGGTCACGCTGCTGCCGGTGATGGCGCTGGGCGTGTGGGCCGGCCACCACCTGCACCTGAACCTGGCGCGGGAAACGGTGATCCGCGTGATGGGCGCGTTGCTGGTACTGAGCGGAATATCGCTGATCCTGCGTGCACTGGGCTGATCCGGTCGCCAAAAACAACAAACGGGGCCCGCGAGCCCCGTTTTGTTTTTTTACCGTGACTGCCGGCACAGATCACACCCCGTGCTTTTTGAACCACTCCGTGGCGCGTTTCCAGCCGTCGTCGGCCTGCGCCTTGCGGTAACTCGGCCGGTAGTCGGCATGGAAGGCATGCGGCGTGTCGGGATAGAGATGGATCATCGACGGTTTGCCTTTTTCCTTCAGCGCGGCATTCATCCTGTCGACGGTGTCGTTGGGAATGCCGGCATCGGCGCCGCCGTAGAGGCCGAGCACCGGCGCGTTGATCTGGTCAACGACATCCAGCGGGTGTTTCGGCGTCATCTCGGTGGCGTCACCGACCAGGCGACCGTACCAGGCCACTCCCGCCTTGACGTTTTTGTTGTGCGCGGTGTAGAGCCAGGTGATGCGCCCGCCCCAGCAGAAACCGGTGATGCCGATGCGCTTGCCATCGCCGCCGTTTTTCGCCGCCCAGGCCACCGCCGCATCGAGGTCGCTCATCACCTGCGCGTCGGGCACCTTGCTCACCACCACCGCGAAAATTTCCTTGTTGTCCTTCAGCTTCGACACGTCGCCCTGGCGGTAATACATTTCCGGCGCAATCGCCAGGTAACCGGCCTTGGCAAAACGCCGGCAGACGTCCTTGATGTGTTCATGCACACCGAAAATTTCCTGCACAACCAGGATGGTTGCCAAAGCCTTGCCGCCGGCAGGCATCGCGCGATACGCGGGAATGTCACCGTTGGCGGTGGTGATCTGGACTTCGCCGGCGGTCAGGCCGCTGGTGTCGGTGGTAATCATGGTTTGCGCGGACACCGGCTGCACGGCCAGCGCGAATCCGGCGGCCAGCGAGCCGGCGACGAATTCGCGGCGCGACACGGTGGTGCGATTGGAAACCAGGGCCAGCAAGTCTTCACGCAGCATGTCGTTCATGGTCATCTCCTCAAATGGAAAACTCGGCAAACGGGCGAGGCCGAAACACTAGGCCAAAGCCCGGCGCTTGACAAGGCACAGCCGGCGGCAAACCTCTATTCCCGCGGACGGCACCATGCTTGTCCAAGACGCGGGCCGGAACCCGGTGTCAACTCTTGTTGACCGCGGGCAGGTAACCGTCGGGCGCGCCCGGCGGGATCGGCGGATTGCGTTTCAGGCTTTCCTGGAAGTCGTGCATCATGTGGCGAATCGGCGTACGCACCCAGCCGGCCGTCGTATTGACGTCGGTTTCCTCCTTGGGGTCCTGGATCAGATTGAACAGCAGCGGCGACTCGAGATGGTTGGCACCGGCATTGGGCTCGGCCTCCCACACCAGATGCAGTTTCCAGTCGCGCCATTTCGCGGCACGTAATTCAGTCTTGATGTAAAACACCAGACCTTCACGCGCCGATTTCGCGGTTTTTCCGGTGAAAAAATCCAGCTGGTCGACACCGTCGATCGGGCGATCGGCGGGCAGTGTCGCTCCGGCAATGCCGGCCAGTGTGGTGTAAAGATCGGTCACCTGCACAATTTCATTCGACACGCCGCCTTCGGGGATGCGCCCCGGCCAGCGCAACATGCAGGGCGCGCGCAAGCCACCCTCCATCGCCGTGTGATACGTGCCCTGCCACATGCCAGCCGAGCCGCGCCACGGCCGGCGGAATTCCGGGCCGTTGTCGCTGGCAAAAATGAACAGCGTGTTGTCCGCGATGCCGAGCTGATCCACGGTATCGACCAGTTGGCCGACGCGGTGATCCATTTCCGCCATCGCATCGGCAAAATCACCGGCGCCGGTTTTGCCGGCAAAATCCATGTGCGGAATCGTCGGATAATGCAGCTGCGTCAGCGGCACATAGGAAAAAAACGGCTTGCCCGCCCGGTGTTGCCGCTGGATGAAATCCTGCGCACGACCGACCAGTTCACCGTCGATGCGGCGGCGCATGTCGAGGTCGTACAGCCCGGCTTCACGCGGCACCTCGCCAGCTTTGGCCTCAAGTACATACGGCAGCGGCGTGACTTCCGGATCGTAGCCGGCGGCACTAGTGAACATGCTTTCGTTGGTGGTGCGCGGAATGCCGTACCACTCGTCAAATCCGCGGTCGGTGGGAAAGCGCCCTTTACGGTCGCCGAGATGCCATTTGCCGTGGATCGCCGTCGCATACCCCCGCTGCTTCAGCAACTGCGCCAGTGTCATCTCCCAGGGAATGATGCCCTGCGGCAACCCGGCCGGTACTGACTGCAACGCGCCGGTGCGGATCGGATGCCGCCCGGTCATCAGCGCCGAACGTGTCGGCACACAATCGCTTTCGACGTTGAAATTGAGCAGGCGCAGGCCTTCGGCGGCCAGCGCATCGATGCGCGGAGTCGGAGCGCCGCGCAGCAGCCCGCCGCCATAACACCCGAGTTCGCCCCAGCCGAGGTTGTCGGCGAGGATCAGCACGATATTGGGACGGGCGTTCGCATTCGGTGCGGTCATTTCAGGTTCTCCCAGGATTGCGTATTCAAGGCAAGGATGTTTGCCGGTCTGTGGCGATTCAAGAAGGTTCGGGTTCGGCGCCCTCAAGCACCGGCCGCTCACGTCCCCGGGGCCGGTACTTCCGGCGCAGGCTGCCCAACTGGCGGCCGAACCTCGATTCGAGCTGGCGGCCGAAGGCCCCGTGGATTTCGGCGAGATAAACCTCGTGCAGCAACAGGGTCTCGATCACGTAAACAATCGAGTAATCCCTGGCGAAGGAGGCCTTGGCCGTGCCGGAAAATGAAGCGATCAGCATGCCCTCGCTGTCGACCGTCGCGGTGAGCATGCGGTCCGAAGGCGGACCATGCGGTTCGCCGTCCCCTTCGTGTGGAATCAGCTGCAGGCGCCTGTGCGGCTTCAGCCCGGCGACCGCCTTGCCGAACACGATCAGACGCACCATCACGCCGCGGCGGGCCGCGGCGGCCAGCGCGGCGGCATGCGGTCCGATCAGTCCGACCGGGCCTTTCATCCAGATGTGGTCGTGCGCGCGTTCGATCATGTCGGTGAGCTTGCGCCGGACGTCCTCCTCGCCGCGGAAAATCGACACATAGGCGTTGGCGGGCGGCTGCGCGCTGCGGCGCATTGCCCGCACCACGTCCTCGCACAACTCGCTGGTGGCGCGCTGGACGCCTCGGAAAAACTGCTCTGGATCGACCGGGACATAACGCACGGGATTTTCAGTGACCGGCTGGATCGCGCCCCGCGCCTCCAGCGCATGCAGGGTGGCGTAAACATTGGCCCGCGGCAAAACGGCCTTCTTGGCGATCTCGTAGGCCGTCGCCGGATGCGTCGCGGAAAGCGCCGCGTAGGCACGGGCCTCGTAGTCGGTAAACCCGAGCCGGCGCAAAGCCTCCGCCAGCGGTGTTCCGGAACGCACGGGACGTGTGCCGGGCTTTTTCTTTTTTTCAGAAATATATGGCATAGTAGTTGCTAATGCTACTTCTAAAGGCCTTCAATGGCAAAAGCCATCATGCCTGCAGACACCGGTCGCAGACCGTGGTCACGAATATAACCTGTTGAAAGGAATGCAAATGATTCTGCCACGCCCCCTGCTAAGCCGCATCGTAATGGCCACCTCGGTGCTGATAACCGCACTGTTTCCGCTCTCCGGGCAGGCGGCCGCACAGTCCTGGCCCAGCCGCCCGATGCGCCTGGTCGTGCCCTACGTGCCCGGCGGCGCCACCGACCTCGTATCGCGCATCGTCGGCGAACAATTGACAGCCCGCCTCGGACAGCAGGTCGTGGTCGACAACCGCCCCGGCGCCACCGGCACCATTGCCTTCACCGGCGTGGCCGCAGCAGAAGCCGACGGATACACGTTGATCACCACGGCGGATTCGCTGACGGTTGTGCCCTTCTCCTACAAGAACCTGAAATTCGATCCGCGCAGCAGTTTTGCCCCGGTATCCACCATGTCCACCCAGCCCCTGGTGCTTGCCGTTCATTCCGCCGTACCGGCGAGGAACGTGAAGGAGTTCGTAGCTCTCGCCAAAACCAGATCGCTGTCATTTGCCACTTCGGGCACCGGAACCTCGCAACACCTGTCGGGCGAACTGATCAAGAAAATGACCGGTATCGACATGGTGCACATCCCGTACAAGGGTGGCGGCCAGGCGATCATCGACCTCAGCGGCGGTCAGGTGCCTGCTGCAGTACTCGGCTCATCCACTGTGATCCCGCAGCACAAGGCCGGGCGGGTCCGGATACTCGCGGTCACTTCAAAGAAACGCTCGGCCGTTCTGCAGGATGTGCAGACGCTGGATGAATCCGGATTGAAGGGATTCGATGTTTATCAGTGGACGGCGATGCTCGCACCCGCAAAGACACCAAAAGCGGTCATCAGCCGCCTGAACACCGAGATCAACGCAATCCTCAAACATCCCGCAGCACGCGACAAACTTCTGGCCGCGGGCTTCGAAGCACAGCCCAGTTCCCCCGAGGAAGTTTCAAAACTGATCGCTGACGGGATGACGCGCTGGGGCAACCTGATCCAGGAACTCAAGCTGGATCTGCGGTAAACAGACCTGCTTTTTTCTCTTCGACAATTTCCTGACGGGGTAACCATGAAAGCAACCATACGATCAACTCTGTTACTGGGTGGTACGCTCGCCCTGCTGGCCGGTTGCGCAACCGCACCGTCACATCCACCAGAAGTCGCACCACAGGCCGCCGCCTGCCCGGAAGGCGTACCAGCCGGCGCCCGCTGCCTGCGCGGCCAGGATTCGGCAAAAGCCCACTACCTGATCGTGATGCCTGCCCAATGGAGCGGCGTGCTTGTCGTACATGCGCATGGCGGCCCGTCACTCGGCGAGCCCAAGGCCTCGCGCGCCGACGAAGACATCAAGCGCTGGGCCATCACCGTAAGTCAGGGCCATGCCTGGGCGGGCTCGGTATTTCGCCAGGGCGGTTTTGCCGTTACCACCGCGGCGGAAGACACCGACCGTGTACGCCGCATCTTCGTCGACCATGTCGCCAAACCGCGGCGCACGCTGCTGCACGGACAGTCCTGGGGCGCGATGGTCGCCACCAAAGCGGCCGAACTGTTTCCGCAGTCGTGGGAGGGGATGCTGCTGACCAGTGGCGTCGTCGCCGGCCCGACAACCTACGATTTCCGGCTCGACCTGCGGGTCATTTATCAATACCTGTGCAACAACCACCCGCGATCCGATGAAGCGCAATATCCGCTGTGGATGGGCCTGCCGGCCGACAGCAAGCTCAGCAACGCCGATCTCACTGCCCGCATGAATGACTGCCTCGGTTTGAACAAACCCGCTGCGCAGCGCACGCCGGAACAGGCACGGCGCGTGCGCACCATCACCGATGTCGTACGCATTCCCGAGAACGCAATCATCGGCCACTTGAGATGGGGCACCTTCACGCTGCGCGACGTGATCCAGCGCACCGGCACCAGCCCCTTCGGCAACGACAACGTGCGGTACACGGGCTCGGATGACGATGCCGCACTGAACGCCGGCGTCAGGCGCTACCGCGCCGATCCTGCAGCAGCGGCTCGTTTTGCCGCCGACGTCGATTACACCGGACGTTTCGCGATGCCCGTGCTGGCAGCCCACGCCATCAACGACTCGACCGTCTTCGTCGAAGGCAGCGACACACTGCGCCAGCGCATGGCGGCGGCCGGCCGCGCCGCGCGCCTGGTACAAACCTTCGTCGATTCGAATCAGCACAGCTACTGGGGTGATGCGATGTATCCACCCCTGTTTGAGGCACTGCTGAACTGGATCGACAAGGACGAGAAACCCACACCGGACGGCATTGCAGCGCTTTGCCGGACGCTGCGCGCCGCAACGCCAGCCGACTGCCGGTTTGTCCCTGACTACGCCGTCAAACCCCTGGCCTCGAGGATTCCGCCGCGCTGAGTTGCCATGCGCGCACGCCAGCAGTGTTACGCCGGGACAAACTGGTCAAGGAACCTGACCTGCATCACGGAATATTCCTTGCAAATCAGTGCTCAAGCGCCCATACTCCGCGCCGGCGGTTGGATATCAGTCTATTCTTCGCGCCCCTTTGCGGGCGCCTCTGTTTGGTCTTCTCCATACGTCATTGATATTGCGTCCAATCCCGGGCGCTGATCCCCACTTCCGGAGAAGCAGGCATGGCCACCATCGGCACCGTAAAATTTTTCAACGCCACCAAGGGTTTCGGTTTTATCCAGCCGCAGGATCAGTCGAAAGACGTATTCGTGCACATTTCCGCGGTGGAACGCGCCGGCATGAAAACCCTGACTGAAAACCAGAAGGTCTCGTTCGACATCGAAAAAGGCCAGGACGGCCGTTCATCCGCAGTCAACCTGGCCGCCATCTGATCGCCGCGCGGTCGCAGCATACCCACAGGAAATCCGCCGATGTCCAAGGAAGATATGGTCGAATACGAGGGCGTCATTGACGAGGTGCTGCCCAACACGATGTTTCGCGTCAAGCTGGAAAACGGCCACGCCGTCACCGCTTATGCATCGGGCAAGATCCGCAAACACCGCATTCGCATACTCGCCGGCGACAAGGTTACCATCGAGATTTCGCCGTACGATCTGAACAAGGGTCGCATCAGCTTTCGCCACAAGGATGAACGCGCCGGTCCACCCGGCGGCGCACGCCCGGCTTTTGTCAAACGACGCTAATTTAAGCGAAGTTAAGTTAATCGACGTTAATCACGGCCCCTTCAGGGCCGTTTTTTTCGTGCCGGTATTGCCGGAATGGCGCCCGGCAGCGGCAATGCCGTCTTGTATTTGACCTGCTTCAGCGCAAAACTCGATTTCAGGTTGCCGACACCGGGAATCTTCGCCAGAAAATCGACAATGAAGCGTTCCAGCGCCTGCACGTCGGCCACCATCACCCGCAGCATGTAGTCCGAGTCACCGGTCATCAGGTAACACTCCATGACCTCGGGCCGCTCGGCGATCGCGCGCTCAAAAAGCTCCAGCGCTTTTTCCACCTGCCGCTCCAGCCGCACCTGGATGAACACCGACACCGTCAGTCCCAGCGCCAGCGCATCGAGCAGCGTCACATAACGGCTGATCAGCCCGGCCTCCTCCAGCCGCCGCACCCGCGCGAGGCAGGGCGACGGCGACAGGTTCACCGCGCGCGCCAGTTCAACATTGGACAGCCGCGCGTCCTGCTGCAGCCGGGCGAGGATTTTCCAATCTGTTGCATCGAGATTAATTTTTGGCATTTTATGCTGCTAATTGTTAAATAAGCAGCATTATATGCTTATATAACCAATAAAAACAATAAGATACGAAACCCTGTTCTGCGGCCTTTTGCGTAACATCCGGGCATGCGCGCGAACTCGCGCGCGGAGGAAACCATGGCCGACCTGTCCGAACTTGCCGCCGCCTTCTGGCGTGTGATGCCCGCCGACCCTGATCCGGTCGAAACCCGCGAATGGCTGGACGCCTTCAATTCGCTGATCGAATCAGGCGGCCGTGAACGCGCCACCTATCTGCTGCGCAAACTGCTGGATGAAGCGCGGGCGCAACGAGTACCGATGCCACCGGTATTGAACACCCCTTACTGCAACAGCATCGATCTCGCCGAACAGCCGCAGTTCCCGGGCAACCTTGATGTGGAAACACGCATCTCCGCCTTGGTGCGCTGGAATGCGCTGGCAATGGTGGTGCGCGCCAATCGCGGCAGCGCTGAACTCGGCGGCCATATCGCGACTTACGCTTCGATCGCTGATTTGTTTGAAGTCGGTTTCAACCATTTTTTCCGCGCCGGACAGAATGGCGATGCAGTGTTTTTCCAGCCCCATGCCTCGCCCGGCATTTATGCCCGCGCCTGGCTCGAAGGCCGTTTGAGCGAAGACCAGTTGAACAACTACCGCCGCGAAACCAGCGGACCGGGAACGGGACTGTCATCCTATTGCCATCCCTACCTGATGCCGGATTTCTGGCAATTCCCCAACGCCTCGATGGGCCTCGGTCCTGTGAATGCAATTTACCAGGCGCGGTTCATGCGTTACCTGGAACACCGCGGCATCCAGAAAACCGCGGGGCGCAAGGTCTGGGCCTTCGTCGGCGACGGCGAAATGGATGAACCGGAATCCCTGGCCGGACTTTCGCTGGCCGCACGCGAGGGTCTCGACAACCTGATCTTTGTCGTCAACTGCAATCTGCAGCGGCTTGACGGTCCGGTGCGCGGCAACGGTTCGCTGATCCAGGAACTCGAAGGCCTGTTCTCGGGGGCAGGCTGGCATGTCACCAAGCTGCTTTGGGGTTCGGAATGGGATCCGCTGTTCGCGCGCGACACGGAACACGTGATCCTGAAACGCCTGCATGAAACCGTGGACGGCGAATTCCAGAAATACGCGGCCACCGACGGCCGCTTCAACCGCGAGCATTTTTTCAACAAGGATCCGGAGCTGCAGGCGCTGGTGTCCCATCTGTCGGACGAGGACATCGACCGCCTGCGCCGCGGCGGCCACGACCCGGTAAAAATCCACGCCGCCTATCAGTCGGCGATGAATCACCGCGGCCGGCCGACGGTGATCCTGGCGCAGACCAAAAAAGGTTATGGCATGGGCCACTGGGGCCAGGGCAAGATGGGTGCGCATCAGCAGAAAAAAATGGAAGACGATGCGCTGCTCGCCTTCCGTGACCGTTTTGCTTTGCCAATCCCCGACGCTGACGTCAAGGCGCTGAAATTCTGGAAACCCGCCGACGACAGTCCGGAAATGCGTTACCTGCATGCGCGCCGCACGGCTCTCGGCGGCTACCTGCCGGCGCGGGTCACCACCGCAGCACGCATCACGGTGCCGGTGCCCGAGGCTTACACCCGGATTACCGAAGGCTCCAGCGGGCGCGAAGAATCGACGACCATGAGCTTCGTCAAAATGCTCGCACAGATGCTGAAGGATCCCGCCATCGGCAAACACATCGTGCCCATCGTCGCCGACGAGGCGCGCACCTTCGGCATGCAGTCGCTGTTCCGCCAGGTGGCAATCTACTCTCCCTTCGGTCAGCTCTACGAACCCGAAGACCGCGACGAGCTGCTGTATTACAAGGAAGCGCAGGACGGACAGATTCTCGAGGAAGGCATCAATGAAGCCGGTGCACTGTCGTCCTGGATCGCAGCGGCCACCAGCTACAGCGTGCATGGCACGCCGATGCTGCCCTTTTATATTTTTTACTCCATGTTCGGCTTCCAGCGCGTCGGTGACCTGATCTGGCAGGCGGGTGACTGCCGGTCACGCGGCTTCCTGATCGGCGCCACCGCCGGCCGCACCACGCTCTCCGGCGAAGGCCTGCAGCACCAGGACGGCTCCTCGCAGCTGATCGCCTCCACGGTGCCGAACTGCCGCGCCTGGGATCCCGCCTATGGTTACGAACTGGCGACCATTATCCAGGACGGCACACGGCGCATGCTCGACGCGCAGGAGGATGTTTTTTATTACATCACCGTGATGAACGAAAACTATGTGCAGCCGGCGATGCCTGCCAATGCGCGCGAGGGCATTCTGAAAGGCATGTACCTGCTGCAGTGGAAACCGGATGCCGCTGTGCAACTGCTTGGCAGCGGCACCATCCTGCGCGAATCGATTGCCGCCGCGGAATTACTACAAAACGATTTCGGCATCGCCGCCAATGTGTGGAGCGTCACCAGCTGGAGCGAACTGCGCCGCGACGGTATGGCCTGTGCGCGCCACCACCGCCTGAATCCTGCCGCCGAACCACGGGTATCACATGTTGAAGGATTACTCGCACAACACACCGGCCCGGTGATTGCCGCATCCGACCATGTCACTGCCGTACCCGACCTGATCCGTGCATATGTGCCTAGACGCTATGTCGCACTCGGGACAGATGGTTATGGGCGCAGCGACACGCGGGAGAATCTGCGCCGGTTTTTTGAAATGGATCGCCACCATATCGCGGTCGCCGCGCTGGCGGCGCTGGCGGATGACGACAGTATCAGCCGCGATGTTGTGGCTGCGGCAGTGGCCCGTTACGGGATCACCACGACCAACGCAGCACCCTGGGAATCCTGAACTCTTAAAACCCGTGAAGAAAAAATGACACGGAGTAGATTTCTTTTCCGAAACTCAGAATACAAAGGTGCGGCCAGCACATTGAATTTCCTCTCTACCGCTCAACAACCGCCAGCAAAGCCTTGGGATTGGTTTGCGCAATGGTCAGCAGGGTTCGCGCAGCGCCGCTGGGCTGTTTACGGCCTTGCTCCCAGCCCTGAAGCGTGCGCACGGACACGCCCAGCAAGCGGGCAAACTGCGATTGCGACAGGCCCGTACGTTCACGGGCCTCAATTGCCGGTGACAGGACCACCTGGGTCTTGCCGGCTTTCATTTGCTGCACGGACTCCAGCAACTCGGCGGCAAGATCACGCTTGGCCTCATAGGCCCGCAGTTTTGCCGGGGTAAGCGGTTTAGTTTTCGAGGGCACGGCGAATCTCCTTTAGCTTGGCACCGGTAATGTTGTCTGTTTTGGCTTTCGCATACATGATCAGCAGTACGACTTCTTCCTCGGCTTTGCGCGTTAAATAAATGACGCGCACGCCTCCGGATTTGCCGGTACCGGCCCGTCGCCAGCGGACTTTTCGAATACCGCCGGAATTGGGCACCACGTCTCCGGCATCGGGGAATTCGGCGATGTATGCCGCGAATTCACCCAGATCCTCTTCACTCCAGTAAAGAGGCCATTGTTTCTGGAACAAGGGAGTCTCGACAACAGTGAACATGCAACCACTATACGCCTAAGGCGTATAACTGTCCAACTGGCCGATTATCAGGCGCGGCGCCGGCGCGGCGCGGATTTCGCCGCCTTGCGCGGCGTTTTGTGCGTTGCCCGGCGTGGCGCCGGCTTCACCGTCTGCGGCGGGGCGTGCAGGATGCCGTCAAGAAATACGTCGATGACCCGGCCCGCATCACTTTCCGGCGGCATGGTTTCAGGATCTATCGACCAGTTGCTGATCAGGCCGTCAACCATGGCATGCAGGCCGATTGCGGTACGCCGCACATCCAGCCCCGCCGGCAACTGCCCCTGCTTGAGCGCCCGTGCGAGGCCCTGCTCCAGCCGCGACAGACAGCCCTCCTGCATTTCACTGAAACGCTTCCAAACCGGCTCCATTTCATCGACATATTCGCACTTGTGAAACACGATATGAAACACCCGCCGCGCCTGCAGGTCGCCGGAGGTGCGCTGCAGGATGCCGGTCAGCATCGCGCGCACACTGGTCAGCGGATCCTCTTCCCTTGCCGGATTGATCTGGCAGGGTGCGTCCTCCATCGGCATGGTCACGCGCGCCACCATTTCGCAAAACAGATCGGCCTTGTCCTTGAAATGCCAGTAGATCGCACCGCGCGTCACTGATGCCGCCTCGGCAATATCCGAGAGCGAGGTGCGTGACACGCCGCGTTTGTTGAATACGCGTTCTGCCGCATCAAGAATCTGGTTGCGGGTTTCCACTGCCTCGTCTTTTGTACGTCTGGCCACGATCCTCCAATATTTACCTGTAGCAGCAAGTAAGAATTCAGTAAGCAATAAAAAACCAGGCTTGCTTGCCCAACCACTTACCCGGCCATTTACCCGACTATTTAGCCAAATTCTTGCCGACTTACCAAGTACTTACCCTTATCACCTACCAGGCAATTCCCGGTTGGTGCCGGATATTGTCATAAAACTGCACTTTACATACATTCATGGTTGTATGTAAACTGCCCGCACAGCACTATCTGCACAAAATTTCACTTTTTGTACACCTGCCGCCGATCCCCGGCCGGCCACCTCAGGGAATAACAACATGATCGCCCTCTACGCTCCTTATTTGCGTTCCGCACTGCGCCACCCCCCCCTGGCTGCGGCGTCGCTGCTCATTGCCGGCCTGGTCGCCGGCTGCGGCCCGGCCGGCGGCCCGCCCGCTTTTCCGCCATCCCCGGTCTCCGTCGTAACCACCGAAACACGCGATGTTCCGATCACGCTGGATTACACCGCACAGACCGCGGGTTACCGTGAAGTCGAGGTGCGCGCCCGGGTCAGCGGCATCCTGCTGAAAAGGAATTACCGCGAAGGCAGTACAGTACGCCAGGGTGAATCCCTGTTTACCATTGACCCCGCCCCCTTCCAGCTTGCACAAGCGCGCGCCCAGGCGGACCTCGGTGTTGCCGAAGCACAACTGCAGCAGGCGCAACGTGAACTGGCACGCCTGAAACCCGTATACGAAGCCAAGGCCGTCAGCCAGAAAGAACTCGATGATGCGACGTCAAGTGAACGCATCACCCGCGCCCAGGTCGAGAGTGCCCGCGCCCGGGTCAATGAAGCGCGTCTCAACATGGAGTGGACCCGCGTCGAAGCGCCGATCACCGGCATTGCCGGTCGTGCCGCGGTATCCGAGGGCACGCTGGTCTCCGGTCCCGGCGTATTGCTGACCACGGTCACCCAGACTGATCCGATGTACGTGATATTCGGCGTCTCCGACCGTGACCACCTCGCGCTGCGACGCGATGTTGAAGCCGGCCGCATCAAGCTGCCGGCCGACGGCAAACTCAAAGCCACGCTGAAACTCGGCGACGGCCGCGACTATGCACGCAGCGGCGCGGTCAATTTCAGCGATGTCCGGGTCAACACCCAGACCGGCACCAGCGAATCGCGCGCCGAGTTCCCCAATCCCGGCAACCAGTTGCGCGCCGGTGAATTCGTGCGCATTGCGCTCTCCGGCGCGATACGGCCCGCGGCCATCGTCATCCCGCAGCGCGCGGTGCTCGAAAGCCCGGCCGGGAAATTCGTCTACGTGGTCAACGCCGAATCCAAAGCCGAAGCGCGCCCGGTTGAAGTCGGCGCCTGGGTCAGCGACGGCTGGGTGATCAACGCCGGCCTCAAACCCGGCGAACGCGTGATCGTCGACGGTGTGCTGAAAATCGGTCCCGGCGCTCCGGTCAATGTCACCGAGCCGGCAGCTCCGGCAACGAACGGCAAGCCGACGGAAAAACCAGCGGCCTCCCCAAAAGAAAAACCCGCGGCCAAGCCGGCCGTGAAATCCTGAACCCGGCGGACTGATAACCATGTCACGTTTTTTCATAGACCGCCCGATCTTCGCGGTGGTGATTTCGATTTTCATCGTACTCGCCGGCATGGCCGCGATACGCGTGCTGCCGATTGCGCAATATCCGGAAATCGCCCCGCCGGTGGTCACCGTGCGCGCGATCTATCCCGGCGCTTCGGCCCAGGTGCTGGAACAGACCGTCGCCGCCCCGCTGGAAAACCAGATCACCGGTGTCGAGAACATGCTCTACATGAGTTCGACCTCGACTTCGAGCGGTGTCGTTGAAATCCAGGTCACCTTCGAAATCGGCGCCGATGTCGACAAGGCGGCGCTGAACGTCAACAACCGCGTCAAACAGGCCGAACCGCGCCTGCCGCTGGAAGTCCGGCGCCAGGGTGTCACTGTGGAAAAAGGTTCGTCGGCGTTCCTGCAGGTGATCGCCTTCAGCTCCCCCGACGGCAGCCGCGACGACCTGTTCATCTCGAACTACGTCACGCTGAACGTGCTCGACGCGCTGAAACGCATACCCGGCACCACCAACGTGCAGATTTTCGGCGCCAAGGATTACGCGATGCGCATCTGGACGCGTCCCGACCGCTTGGCGCAGTTGAAGCTGACGCCGGGTGACCTGACGCGTGCGCTGAACGAACAAAACGCGCAGTTCGCCGCCGGCAAGATCGGCCAATCGCCGACCGGCGGCCCACAGGAACTGGTCTATACCATCACCACCAAGGGCCGGCTGTCGGAACCCGCGGAGTTCGAGAACATCGTCGTCCGCGCCAACCCCGACGGCACACTGCTCCGGCTGAAGGATGTGGCGCGCGTCGAACTGGGCTCCAAGGATTACGAGTTCATCGGCCGCGTCAACGGAAAAACAGCGACCCTGGTCGGTATTTTCCTGCAACCCAACTCCAATGCGCTGGCCACCGCCGACCGCGTGAAGGCGGTACTGACGCCGCTGGCGCAGGTCTATCCGCCGGGCCTGACCCACATCGTGGTGTACGACACCACGCGTTTCGTCGAAGTCTCGATCCGCGAGGTGATCTACACCCTGCTCGAAGCGATGGCGCTGGTGTTCCTGGTGGTGTTCCTGTTCCTGCAGAACTGGCGCGCCACGCTGATCCCGTTTGCCGCTGTGCCGGTATCGCTGATCGGCACCTTCGCCGGCCTGCTGCTGCTCGGTTATTCGATCAACACGCTGACATTGTTCGGCATGGTGCTGGCCATCGGCATCGTCGTTGACGATGCCATCGTGGTGCTGGAAAACGTCGAACGCATCATGCACGAGGAACGTCTCGATGCGCGCGAAGCGGCGATCAAGGCGATGCGCGAGGTCACCAGCCCGATCATCGCCATCGTGCTGACGCTGTGCGCGGTGTTTGTACCCATCGCCTTCCTCGGCGGCCTGACTGGCGAACTCTACCGCCAGTTTGCCGTGACCATATCGATCGCGGTGGTGATCTCGGGCATCGTCGCTCTGACGCTGACGCCCTCACTGTGCGTACTGATCCTGAAACGCCAGCACGCGAAACCCGGCCGCTTTTTCACCTGGTTCAACGACTGGTTCAGCCGCATGACCGGGCGTTATGTCGACGGTGTGACCTGGATGCTGCGCCGCGGCCTGATCGCCGTGCTGCTCTTTGCCGGCATGGTCGCGCTGACCTTCGGCCTGTGGCGCGCCACGCCGGGTTCTCTGGTGCCCGATGAGGACCAGGGTTATTACATCGCAGCGGTGTTCCTGCCGGATGGCGCGACCCTTGAACGCACCGACAAGGTGGTCAACGAAGTGGTTGAGATCATCAAGTCGAATCCGGCCAACGAAACCGCGATCGCCTTCACCGGCTTCGACTTCCTCGGCGGCGGTTTCCGCAACAGCGCGGCGACAATTTTCGTCACCCAGAAACACTGGGATGAACGCACGGTGTCCACCGGCCAGCTGGTCGGCGAGTTTTTCATGAAAACCGCGCACATCAAGGAAGGCCTGGCGCTGGCCTTCGGCCCGCCGCCGATTTTCGGCCTGGGCAACGCCGGCGGCTTCGAGTTCTATATCCAGAACCGCGGCGAAGGCGGCGCACAGAAACTGTCCGAAGCGACACAGCAGCTGCTCGCCGCGGTGCAGAAGGATCCGATGTTCGGCCAGGTCAACACCTTGTGGCGCGCCAACGTGCCGCAGCTCTACGTCGAAACCGACCGCGAAAAAGCCAAAACACTGGGCGTGCCGATCGACGAACTCTACAACACGCTCGCCGCGACGCTGGGCACCGCCTACGTCAATGACTTCAACAAATTCGGCCGCACCTGGCAGGTGCTGATGTCGGCGGAACCCGGCTACCGCAAACGCCCGGACGACGTTGGCGCGGTGTACGTGCGCTCGGAACACGGCGCGATGGTGCCGCTGTCGGCGCTGGCCAAGGTGAATTACTCATCGGGCCCGGATTCGCTGGACCGTTTCAACAACCTGCCTGCGGTCAAGATCTTCGGTTCAGCTCAACCCGGGTTCAGCTCCGGTGAAGCCATCGCCGGCATGGAACGCATCGCGAAGGCGACGCTGCCGGCCGATTTCACCTTTGACTGGGGCGGCTCCTCGTTCCAGGAAAAACGCTCGGGCGGCACCTCGGTGCTGGCGCTGGGACTCGCCGCACTGATGGTGTTCCTGATTCTTGCCGCGCAATACGACCGCTGGTCACTGCCGCTGGCGGTGATGCTGGCACTGCCCTTCGGCACCTTCGGTGCGCTGGCGGCCATTTTCATCAACAACCTGCTGCCGATGCCCTATTACCTGGCGCAGGGCATACCCTGGCTGCAGGGACTGCTGTCGCCGCTGGCCGGCATCGCGCGGCTCAGCAATGACGTTTATTTCCAGATCGGCCTGGTCACGCTGCTCGGCCTGGCCGCGAAAAACGCGATCCTGATCGTCGAGTTCGCAGTGATGAAAAAGAACGAAGGCATGTCGACCTCGGCGGCAGCCATCGAAGCGGCCCGCCTGCGTTTCCGCCCGATCCTGATGACCTCGCTCGCCTTCATTCTCGGCGTGGTGCCGCTGGTCATTTCCAGCGGCGCCGGCGCCGGCGCGCGCCACTCCGCCGGCACGGGGGTGATGGGCGGCATGCTGGCGGCGACCTTCCTCGCGATTTTCTTCATCCCGTGGTTCTACAAACTGATCGTTGATCGAAAATTATCCGACAGCCGCTCCACTGCCGAGATTGAAAGTGAAGTCGCGCATCATCGCGAGCTGGCATTGCGCTCGACCCATACCCCGCGTCATGCCCCGCCCAGCAAGGAAACCGGCAATGAATAAGCGATCACTGATTTACATTGCGCTTGCATCAACCCTGCTCGCCGGCTGCAGCATCGGTCCGGCGTACGAACGGCCCGCCGCCGAACTGCCGGAAGCCTGGCTCGCTGTGCCGGCGCAGGGAAAAACCATGCCCGCCGAACGCTGGTGGGCGATCTATGGCGATGCCACGCTGGACCGCCTGGTGAGCGAAGCGCTGGCCGGCAACCAGGATCTGGCGCTGGCCACCGCCCGGCTCGATGAAGCGCGCGCGCTGGCGCGGATTGCCGACGCAGAACAAGCGCCATCGGTAGACGCCACGTTCCAGCGTGACCGCAGCCGGCGCTCGAACAGCACCGCGACACGGATTCCGGGCGCACTGGAAAACAACAACTACCGCGCTCAACTCAATGTCGCTTATGAAATCGACCTGTGGGGCCGCCTGAGCAACAGCAGCAAGGCCGCACGCGCCGGGTTGCTGGCGACAACCGCCGCACGGGAAACCGTGCGCATCGCGCTGACCGCCGAGGTTGTCCGCTCGTACTACGCGCTGGTGTCCTTTGACGCGCAGATCGCTGCGACACGCAGATCGCTGGAACTGCGCCAGCAGGACTTCCGGCTGCAGCGCACCCGCGCCAACGCCGGGTTGATCAATGAATTCACGCTGCGCCAGATCGAAGCCGAAGTGCTCGCGGCACAGGCACAGTTGCCGGCGCTCGAACGCCGTCGCACCGGCGAAGAACTCGCATTGGGGGTGCTGCTCGGCCGCAGCCCGCGTGCATTGATCAACGACAGCGTCGCCCGCACCGCCGAAGCCGGTCAGCCGGCGACACCGGTGATCCCGGCCGATCTGCCCTCGTCACTGCTGCTGCGCCGGCCCGATGTGGTTGCCGCCGAACAACAATTGATCGCCGCCAACGCCCGCATCGGCGCCGCCCGCGCGGCACTTTTCCCGCGCATCGGACTCAGCGGTTACCTCGGCAGCGAAAGCGCCGCGCTGACCGATCTGTTCACGGGACCGGCGGGGATCTGGAGTCTCGGATTTGCACTGGCGCAACCGATTTTCCAGGGCGGCCGGCTGTTCGGCGAAATCGAGGCTGTCGAAGCGCGTGAGCGACAGGCGCTGGCGCAGTACCAGAAAACCCTGCAGACGGCGTTCCGCGAAACCCATGATGCGCTGGTGGCGCAGACCAAGGCCCGCGAAGTGTTTGATGCCGGAACCGCGCGCGCCGTGGCGCTGAACGAATCCCTGCGACTGGCCCGCGTCCGTTACGACAACGGCCTGACCAGCCAGCTGGAGGTCCTCGACGCGGAGCGCAACCTGCTCAACGCCGAACTCAACCGCGCTGATGCGCTGCGCGCGCAACGCGCCGCCGTGGCCGATGTGGTCAGGGCGCTGGGCGGCGGATGGGAAGGACTGCAGTTATGAATGAGGGATGCGGATTGAGGATTGAGGATTGAGGATTGAGGATTGAGCGGAACATCAAAACCAAGGCAGGTGTTCGCTCCGCACTCCTCAATCCCCAATCCTCATTGCACTTGCATCCCCACGTCCTTCACCAGCTTGACGTAGCGCTCGTACTCGGACTTCATCAGCTTGTCGTAAGCTTCCGGCCCTGAATCCACCGCCGCCTCCGCCCCCTGCTTCGCGAAAGTCTCCCTGATTCGCGGCTCGGTGATGATTTTTTTCACGTCTGCCGCCAGCTGCGCCACAATCTTTTTGGGCACACCAGCCGGCCCGAGCAGACCGAACCAGCCGTCGGAGCGTGCCGCCGGCAAACCTTCCTCGACGACGGACGGAATATTCGGGAACGCCGGATTGCGTTTTGCCGACGTCACTGCGAGCGCACGCAGGCGCCCGTCACGTACCACCGGTGAAATCGTCGGCACCGTGAACACCAGGTAATGTACGCGGCCTGAAACCGTCTCACTCAACACATCGGGAACCACCTTGAACGGTACATGCACCGTTCTGACACCGGCCGCCTGATTGAAAATTTCGGCGCCGATATGCGCGAGCGTACCCACGCCCAGCGAGGCGTAGTTGTACTTCGACGGATCGGCTTTCAGCAAGGCCACCAGCTCTTTGAGGTTACGCGCCGGCAGGCCGGGGGTGACGGCGATGATGTTCGGGATCGACGCCACTTCCATGACCATCGTGAAATCGCGCAGCGGATGATAGGGCGGATTTTTCTGCAGTAACGCGGCGACAGTATGCGGCGGCGCGACCATCGCGTAGGTGTAACCATCACCCGTCGCCTTGGCCAGTATGCCGCTGCCGATCAGTCCACCGGCACCGGGCCGGTTGTCGACCACGACCTGCTGGCCATATAGTTCGGTCAGCGGCCCGCTCAGCGTACGGGAGAGAAAATCGCTGGCCGATCCCGGCGGCAAAGGCACGATCACGCGGATCGGGCGCTCGGGAAACTTCTGCGCGGCAGCTGCGCCGGCGACGAACATCAACACCAGCATTGCGGCCAACCTCGACACCTGGTTCATGACTATCCCCTCCCTTGCTTATTGGGCATGCGCCCTTGATATTGTTGTGCAGGTAGAAATTCGCGATGTGTTGCGCAGCCTCATGTTAAGGGGCGGTCGGATTTCGCACAATGCGGGCACGCCGGCGTTGCGTGTGTATCCGCGTCCGATTAGAGTGTAATCATCACAGGCATGGCGGAATTTATTTTTTCAATAAAAACAATAACTTACAGGCGTCCATAAATTAACCCCACCGGCAACCCACCCTGAAATCACCATGAAAATCGATCGCATACACCACCTCAACATCCGCTGTGCACCGGGTGATCTGCCCGCCATCGAAAAATTTTACGGCGAAGTCCTGGGTCTGAAAAAAGGGCCGCGGCCGAATTTTCCGAACCCCGGCATCTGGCTCTACCTGGATGACCATCCGCTGGTGCATGTCAGCGCACGCTGTGTGGAAGGTTTCCTGCAGGACAAACACCATGGCAGCGTCGACCATATCGCGTTCCAGACACACGGCGCGGCGGAATTCCGCACCAGGCTGGATCGCATGGGCATGGCCTACGAACAGCAGAACGTCGCTGATGCCGGCTACCAGATCTTCATGCGGGATCCGGTGGGTACCATGCTGGAATTCAATTTCCCCAACAACGAAGCGCCGGACGCAGTGGCTTCAGGCACAATCGCCCCGCGCCAGACCGCCACCGCCGCATGAAAGCTGCTGTGGCCCGCCGCCTCAACCGGCGGGATGGCCCCAGCGGCCGGCGTAAAAACGCGCGGCCACAGCTTTACGCCCGCGGGCTTTAAGTTCCTTCTGCCGCGTTTCTTCGTCTTCGATGGTGTCCGCAGCGGCCTGATGGCCGACTGCAATCATCGCCATCGGCATGAAATCGTCGGGGATTGCAAACGCAGCACGCGCCTTGGCAATATCAAAACCACCCATCTGGTGCGCAACCAGCCCCTGAGCCACCGCCTCCAGCGACAATGACAAGGCCGCCATGCCGGTGTCGTACTGTGCCCAGCGATTGGCTTGACCATTGTGTTCGAATGTAGCGCCGGCGCAGGACATGAACAGCAACGGCACTTTTTTGCACCATTTGCGGTTGTTTTCCGACAGGCAGTCGAAAGCCTGCTGCCAGCCCGCGGGATCAGTCGTCCGGTTCCACACCAGGAAACGCCAGGGCTCGGCACCGAAACACGAGGGCGACCAGCGCGCCGCTTCGATCAAGGCCATCTGCTGCGCAGCGCTGACACCCCGCGTCGCGTCGAAGGCGCGCGGACTCCAGCGCCGCGCCGCGAGATCGTTGATGGGCACACTGGTCATTGCCTTGCGTTCCTGCATAGCGGTCTCCACTGGTTAACCTCGAATATCAACCTCAAAAAAAGTCACTTCGCCGCCATCGGCGATCCATGCATCCAGCCCGCCTTCCAGCGGACGCACTCTTTGATAACCCCGGTCCATCAACATGCGGGCGACACGCGCCGCGCTGGCTTCGTTGGGTCAACTGCAATACACCACCACGTCGCGGTCCGGCGGAATTTCCTCCAGCGCGGCGGCGGCATTCTCCATGTTCACGGCAATGGCGCCGGGTATGCGCCGCGGATCGAGCCTGCGCACGACATCCGAGCGCACATCGACCACCACCGGCGGAATTTCACCCTGCAGCAATTCGCGCAGTTCCTGCACGGTCATCCTCGCCGCGCGCAGCATGCGCAGGAACAGGTAACGCTGCATCGCCTTGACACCCGCATACAGCAGCGCCACCACGGCCAGCGTCAGCAGTGCGCCGGAACCGAGCTCGGTCAACCTTTCGAGCGCCCACTCGACTTCGGCATGGAACACCGCGCCCAGCGCCACCGGCACTGCGATCCACAACAGGGCGCCGAGCGTGCTGAACAGCAGGAAGGACGGCAAACCCAGCCGCATCGCACCGGCGAGCGGCGGTGCAACCGTTGAAAATCCGGGAATGTATTTGGCCACGATCAGCGACGGCGCGCCCCAGCGCTCGAAAATGGATTCGGTCTGCTTTACACAGGAATCCGGCTCGATCGAAATCCGGCACAGGGTGCGCAGCACGCGATGACCGTAGCGCTGGCCGGCAAAATACCAGGGAACATCACCGGCCAGCGTTGCCGCCAGCGCAGTCAGCAGCAACGCGATATAGCCAAATTCGCCCTGCGCCGCCAGCGCGCCCGCGACCACCAGCATCGGCACTGCCGGCACCGGAATACCTGCCTGCGTCAGCAGCACGTTGACGAATACGAGAAGAAGGCCGTGCTGCGCCAGCAGACTGGTCATCTGTTCCATGATTATCCGATTGATTTACGCCAAAGCATTCCGCCGAACCGGCGATAACCTGAAGTGTAGCCGGAATGTGTCCGTTTCAGTCGAAACGCCAGGCATCCATGCCGATCACGCCGTAGGTGTAACCGCTGTGGATGTGTTGCGGCGGCACTCCGGGTGTCCCTGCACCATGAGCGGCAAACAAGGGCAGCAGATGCTCTTCGGTCGGATGATTACGCGCCGCCTGCGGTGCCAACCGGCGATAATCCAGCAGATCCGCAGTGCGTCCCGCGGCAAGCGTTTCTGCCAGCCAGTCATCGAATGTGCTGACCCAGTCCGGCGGCGGCGAATCATAACCATGGTTGCGGAATTCGCTGAGATTATGAGTCGCGCTGCCGGAACCGATGATCAATACGCCCTCTTCGCGCAATGGCCGCAAGACCTCGCCCAGCTTGAAGTGATGCGCCGGACCCAGCCGGGTCTGCACTGCAATCTGCGCCACGGGAATATCCGCCTTCGGATACATCAGCCGCAAGGGCACCCAGGCGCCGTGATCAAGGCCGCGATCCGGCACTGCAGCGGCAGCCAGGCCCGCCTCGGTCAATAACCACAGCGCCTGCTGGGCGAGTAACGGTGCCCCCGGCGCCGGATAACGCATCTGGTACAGCGCTTCCGGGAAACCGTAAAAATCATGGATGGTCTCCGGCTGCAGCGCGGTGCTGACCGCAGGCGCCGCCGTTTCCCAGTGCGCCGACACCACGAATATGGCTTTGGGCCGCCCGAGCCCGGTGCCGAGTTGCGCGAGAAAACCGCGCGTCGGCCCCGGTTCCAGTGCCAGTGTCGGCGCACCGTGTGAAACAAACAGCGCGGGCATACGTGTCGTCATGGTTGCACTCCGGTCTGCCGTTCAGGCGCTGTGCTGCTTCACCCAGGCTGCGTAACGGTCCATCCAGTCCTGCAGGAATTTCCGGCTGTCGGTTCCGATGCCGCCATCCGCATCAAACAGCCCTTCCTTGGCCTGCAGGAACACCTCGGGCTGGCCCAGCGTCGGCACATCGAGATAGGCAAGAATGTTGCGCAGATGTTGTTGCGCCAGCGCCGTGCCTATTGCCCCGACCGACACGCCGAGCAAACCCGCGGGCTTGCCGCCCCAGACGCTCTGCCCATAAGGCCGCGAAGCATGATCAATCGCATTCTTCAGCACGCCCGGAATCGAGCGGTTGTACTCCGGAGTCAGGAACAGCAGGCCATGGGCTTCCGCGATTTCCTTTTTCAGGCGCAACACCGATGCGGCGGGTTTGCCGTCGTCGTCCTGGTTATAGAGCGGCAAATCATCAATGCGCACCGGCTTGAATGAAAAACCGGCCGGCGCAAGTTTCGCCAGCGCGGCAGCAAGTTTTGCATTGAAGGAATCCTTGCGCAGGCTGCCGACAATCACGGCAATGGGATACTGACTCATGACATCTCCTTTTCCGAAAAAATCAATTAAAACAAAAGCGGCGAAACGCCGCACTTATGAGAAATCAGGGCAGATCGAATACCAGCACTTCGGCTGCCTGTCCGTTTTCCAGTGTCAGCGTGCCGGCACCGGTTTTCAGCGCATCACCGGCACCCAGCACCTGGCCGTTGACGGTGATCTGCCCGCGCGCGACATGCACATAAGCCCGGCGTCCTTCGTCCAGCCGCAGTTCGCCGCGCTCCGCGCCATTAAACAGGCCGGCATACAGCAGCGCGTCTTGGTTCATCGCCACCGAACCGTCGCGTCCATCGGGCGAGACGATCAGACGCAGGCGTCCGCGTTTTTCTTCAGCAGAAAAATGCTTCTGCTCATAAGACGGCTTGATGCCGGTGAACCTCGGCTCGATCCAGATCTGCAGGAAATGCGTCGTCCCGGATTTGTTGTGATTGAATTCGGAATGGCGCACACCCGTGCCGGCGCTCATGCGCTGCACATCACCGGGCACGATCGTTGAACCGTTGCCCATCGAATCCTCATGGCCCAGTCCACCTTCGAGCACATAGCTGATGATTTCCATGTCGCGATGGCCGTGGGTGCCGAAGCCGGAGCCGGCCTGCACGCGGTCTTCGTTGATAACGCGCAGCGGGCCATAACCCATGTGTTCGGGGTCGTGGTAACCGGCAAAGGAGAAGCTGTGGTACGAATCCAGCCAGCCGTGGTTGGCATGGCCGCGGTCTTCACTTTTGCGCAGGGTCAGCATGTTTTCTCCTTTTTGCATTTGCGTTGATTACCGGTTGCGTTGATCGGGTATTGCATGAAACGCATTCTGGGAGCGCCGGCCGGCACTTGATAGCGAAACTATTTGATCAAATCAGTCAAAATTTATGAACTATATTTATATTTAAAAACAATATGTTATATTAATAACTAAGAATTTATTGTTTAACTGCATCAAGGCTTGATCGAACATGAGACTCTCCCTCGACGCATTACTGGTGATCGACGCCATCGACCGCAAAGGCAGCTTCGCCGCCGCCGCGCACGAACTGCATCGCGTGCCCTCGGCGATCACCTACACCGTGCAAAAACTCGAAGAAGACCTCGACGTACTGTTGTTCGACCGCCGCGGTCATCGCGCCAAACTCACACCCGCCGGCCATGAGCTGCTGAACGAAGGCCGCCACCTGCTGCATGCCGCCGTCGATCTGGAATCCCGCGTCAAACGCGTCGCCACCGGCTGGGAAGCCGAACTGCGCATCGCCTTCGATGGCCTGATCCCGCCCACCGTGATGCTCGAACTCGCGCGTGATTTCCATGCCGAGACCACCAGCACCCGCCTGCGATTTTCGACCGAAGTACTGGGCGGCTGCTGGGATGCCCTGGCTTCGGGCCGCGCCGATCTCGCCATCGGCGCATCGGGCGACGGCCCCGCAGGTGGTGGTTACCAGACGCGTACGCTGGGGGAAATCGACTGGGTGTTTGCGATCGCGCCGACACATCCTCTGGCGGCGGCAGCCGAACCACTGACCCGCGACGACATCCTGAAACATCGTGCAATCACCGTCGCCGACAGCTCACGCAACCTGCCGCCGCGCACCACCGGATTGATATCGGGACAGGAAACGCTGACCGTATTCGACACGGCATCCAAGCTGCAGGCACAGGTCATGGGCCTGGGCGTGGGTTACCTGCCGCAGTGCCTGGCCGCCACAGTCGCCGCCAAAGGTGAATTGGTGATTCGCCGCACCGAAGAACCCAAGGTCAGCCAGATGCTGTACGTCGCCTGGCGCACGACGCACCGCGGCAAGGCATTGAAGTGGTTTGTCGAGCAGGTCAGCGCCAAGGGCTGGCTGGACCGCGCCCTGCAGACTTGCGTCGCAGAATCGTCACGCTCAGTGTCCTGACGCCGGGGCCGGAACGCCCTCTGCCTCCGGCAGCGCGCGATCACCAACAATATAGGTATAAGCCACGGGAATCACGAACAGCGTGAACAGCGTACCGAAACTCATGCCGCCGACAATCACCCAGCCGATCGCAGAACGCGACTCAGCCCCGGCCCCTGTCGCAACAGCCAGCGGCACCGCACCGAGCACGGTGGCCAGCGTGGTCATCAGGATCGGCCGCAGCCGCAGCGCACAGGCCTCGGCCAGTGCCTCTATTTTTTCGCGGCCCTGGTCGCGCAACTGGTTGGCGAACTCGACGATCAGGATGCCGTTTTTGGTGATCAGTCCGATCAGCATCACCAGCCCGATCTGGCTGTAGACGTTGAGAGTACCGCCCGTGAGCTTCATGATCAGCAGCGCACCGGTCACCGCCAGCGGCACGGTCAGCATGATCACCAGCGGGCCGCGGAAACTCTCGAATTGCGCGGCCAGCACCAGATAGATGAAAGCCAGAGCCAGCACGAATATCAGGTAGAGCTGCTGACCGGACTCGCGGAATTCACGCGACTGGCCGTCGAGCGCCGTCTGGTACTCCGGCGTCAGCACTTCGCCGGCCGCCTGCTCCATGACCGTCAGTGCCTCGTTCAGCGTATACCCGGGCGCGACGTTGGCGGAGATGATCGCGGCGCGCAGCCGGTTGAAATGGTTGAGTTCCTTGGGCGCGACCGTTTCGCGCACCGTGACCAGGTTCGAAAGCTGGGTGACGCTTCCAGTCGCACCGCGCACATAAATCGAGGTCAGATCGGTGGGTTTGCGCCGGTCCTTGTCTTCGAGCTTGACAATGACATCGTACTGCTTGCCTTCGCGCTTGAAGCGCGTGACCTGGCGCCCGCCGAGCAGCGTTTCCAGCGTACGGCCTATGGTTTCGATCTGGATGCCCAGCACCGCCGCCTTCTCACGGTCGATGTCCACCGACAACTGGGGTTTGTTGAGTTTCAGGTCGCTGTCGATGTTGGTCAGCGCCGGTGAAGTGCGCGCCTTCGCCATCAATGCATTGACCTTGCGGTCGAGGTCTTCATACGAATTGCCCTGCACCACGAATTGCAGGGCTGGATTGCGGAAGCTCTGGCCCAGTGACGGCGGATTGATCGGGAACGCCAGTACGCCGGGCATGGTCGCGAACATTTTCGGCGCAATCGACGCGGTGATCTCCTGCGTCTTGCGGCTGCGCTCGCTCCAGTCCGTCAGCCGCACGAATGACAGCGCAAAATTCACCGGGTTGGGACGATCAAGGCCGGGGGCGACGACAACGAAATAGGAACTGATCTCCGGCACATCCTTGTAGATGCGCTCCCACACCCGTGCGTAATCATCCATGTATTCCTTGGTCGCACCTTCCGGCCCCGACATCACACCGAGAAAAAAACCGCGGTCTTCCAGCGGCGACAGTTCGGACTTGATGGTCATGAACAACGTTCCGCCGGCGACCGCAACCACCGCGAACGCGGCCACCACCCGCAGGCGGTGCGCGAGGCTCCAGCGCAGCCCCCGCTCGTAGCTGGAGGACATCGCCGTGAAAAACCGCTCCAGTGCGTTGTAGAGACGGCCGTGGGCGGGCTCGCGGCGCAGCAGCTTCGAACACATCATGGGTGTCAGCGTCAGCGCGACAAACCCCGACACCACGACGGCCGAGGCCACCGTCAGTGCAAACTCGAGAAACAGCCGCCCGGTATTGCCGGTGGCAAATGCCAGGGGTGCGAACACCGCAGCCAGCGTCACTGTCATCGCCACCACGGCAAAGGCGATCTCGCGCCCGCCCTTCAAAGCCGCATCGACAGGCTTCATGCCGTCCTCGATGTGGCGGTGGATGTTTTCCAGCACCACGATCGCATCATCGACCACCAGCCCCACCGCGAGCACGATGCCGAGCAGCGTCAGCACGTTGATCGAAAACCCCATGATCCAGATCAGGAAACAGGCGCCGACCAGAGACACCGGGATGGTCACGAAGGGAATCAGCGTGGCGCGCACCGAGCGCAGGAACAGGAAAATCACCAGCACCACCAGCACCAGCGCCTCGGCCATCACCGTATAGACCGAAGTGATCGATTTTTCGATGAACACGGATGTGTCGAAAGCCACCGCGATCTGCATGCCGGCGGGCAATGCAGCGGCGAGTTTCGGCACCTCGGCCTTCACCGCCTGCGCCACGGCCAGCGTATTGGCGGTGGACTGCTTGACGATGCCCAGGCCCACGGCGGCATTGCCGTTGACGCGCAGGATATTGCGTTCATCCGCGGCACCCAGCTCGGCGCGGCCAAGATCGCTCAGCCGCACCGGATAACCCTTCACCTCACGAACGATCAGCTGGTTGAACTGTTCCGGCGTGCGCAAATCGGTTTCGGACAGCACGGTGAACTCGCGCTGGCTGCTTTCGATGCGTCCCGAAGGCACTTCGATGTTCTGCCGGCGCAATGCGTCTTCGACATCCTGCGGCGTCAGCGCGTAAGCCGCCAGCCGTTCGCGATCGAGCCAGATGCGCATTGCGTAACGGCGTTCGCCGCCGATGATCACCGAGGCCACGCCGGACAACGTTTTCAGCCGGTCGGCGACATACCGGTCGGCATAATCGGAAATTTCCAGCGCACCATGGCGGTCTGAGAACAGGCGCAGCCACATGATCGCCTGTGCGTCGGCCTCGACCTTGGCGATGATCGGTTCGTTGACTTCATCGGGCAGGCGTTCGCGCGCGCGCGACACCCGGTCACGCACGTCGTTGGCCGCCAGATCCGGATCGCGGTCGTTGGTGAATTCAACGGTAATCTGGCTGACTTCCTCGCGGCTGATCGACTTCAGCGTCTTGACGCCCTCGATGCCGGAAATGCTGTCTTCCAGCGGCTGCGTCACCTGCGACTCGATCACCTGCGGGCTGGCGCCCGTGTACACAGTCCGCACCGACACCACCGGCGAATCAATTTTCGGATACTCGCGCACCGTCAGCCGGTCGAAGGAAATGATGCCGATCAGCACGATCAGCAGGCTCATCACCGTGGCCAGCACGGGACGTTTGACGGAAATTTCGGGCAGGAACATGGTTAAGGTGTCTAAGGCTTTGCCGCGGGCGGTTTTTCCGCCATCACGGTGACCGCCGCGCCGTCCTGCAGTTTCAGCTGGCCGTCGGCAACGATGCTCTGGCCCTCCTCCAGCCCGGACAAAATTTCAACTTCACCGGGACGGCGCATGCCCATCTGCACCCTGGTCAGCACGGCTTTGCCGTCGATGATGCGGTACACAAAACGCTCGGCGCCGCGCGGCACCAGCGCCTGCTCCGGCACCAGCAGCGCGTTGTTGCGTTGCTCCAGCACGAGACTCACCCGCGCGAACATGCCGGGCTTCAGGCGTACGCCCGGATTGGGCAGGCGCGCGCGGATCAGCACCGTGCGCGTCGCTTCATCAACCGAGGGTTCGATGGCATAAATTGCGCCGTTGAAGGTTTCAGCGGGATAGGCATCGACTGTCACCGCCAGCGCCTGGCCAACGCGGACCTTGCTCAAGTACAGTTCCGGCACGCGAAAATCGATTTTCAGGATGCCGATGCCTTCGAGCCGCGCCACGTCCTGTCCCGCCTTGGCATAGGCGCCGGGGCTGATCTGGCGCAGACCGGTCACACCTTCAAACGGTGCGCGAACCACGGTTTTCGCCAGCCTGGCCCTGATTTCGGATTCACGCGCATCGGTCTGGTTCAGATTTTCGCGCGCCTCGTCCAGTGCCTGGGCGCTGATGAATTTTTTCTCGTGCAACTCCTGGGAGCGCTTCAGCCGGCTGCGATTCAGGTTGGCGGCGGCCACCGCGGAGGCAAGTTGCGCATCCACCTCGGATGAATCCAGCGACACCAGCTTGTCGCCCCTGCGCACCACTTGTCCTTCCTGGAAATGAATGGCCTCGATGCGTCCGTCGATTTCCGGCCGGATCATCACCGCCTCATTGGCCAGCAGCGTGCCCACCGCACTGACGGTATCGGTCACCGTGTCCTTGCGCACCTGTGCCGCCTTGACCGGCAAGGCGCGCGCCGGACCGGCGACCGCGGGTTTGGCCGCAGGAAGCTGGGGTTTGGAAAAATGCCGCCAGGCCAGGCCGGCAGCAACCAGCAATGCGACCGCAAGCGCAAGATAAACAATGCGTTTCATGAGGGAAAAGGAGTGATTTCGGGAAACCCGGAATTCAGACAGCAGAAGGAGCAGGAAGTTTACCGCGACTGCACACGCACTGTCAGAACGGATATCCGGAAGAAGCCGGAGCCGGGTCGCACCAGCGCAGTGCCGATGCACCAGCCGGGATCACGCAATCCGCGTATCCCAGATCAGCCCGGCAGATTCGCAGCGATCCAGTCCGCGACAAAATCAACGCCGACCTGCCGGTTATCGACATGGGCGTGTTCGGCGCCACCGTCCTCTGCGGTAAACACGCGCAGGGTTTTGCGCTTCGAGCCGATGGCGTCATAAAGCTTCTGCGCGTTTTCCGCCGGCACCACGCGGTCGTTGGCGCCATGAGTGACCAGGAATGGCATGGTGATCTGGTGCGCCACATCCTTCAGCGTGAAGCGTTTCGCGACTTCGATGCCGGCCTCGGCATCCGCCGCGCCAACCACCCACTGGAACTGGAAATTCGACTGCGCGACCTTGTTGCCCTCGGCCTGCGCCTTTTCCTTGATCTTCTGCTGCCAGCCGGCGAGATCCCAGTGCAGCGCGGTCATCGCCACACCCGCGGCATAACGTTTCTCGAAGGCCGCGATGCGCGCCGAGTAATAACCGCCAAAGCTGTAGCCCATGATCACCACCCGCGCCGGATCAACATCGGCGCGTTGCGCGACATATTCGTAGGCCGCGCTTCCCGGCACTTCGTAGTCATAACGGCTGGGAATGCCGCGAAAACGCAGCGTCTCGCCCTGCCCCGGCCCGTCGATCGCCAGCGTGTGCATGCCGCGCCTGGCGAATTCCAGCCCGGCGAAGATCACACTCATTTCCTTGCAATTGTCCATTCCGTTGAAAATCACCACGGTCGGCGCGCGCACCGACACGCCCGGCGCCTTCATGAACAATGCGGGCAGCGTGGTGCCTTTCCGCATCTCATTCTCATAAGGCACTTCGACGAATTCGAGATTGGGATAACCGCGACTCAACCCCGCCTGGAAACAGCGGTAGGCCTTGCGCCCGACCGCGACCTTGGCCTCGCCCGGCGGAATAAAACGCTCACCGGTATAGTAATAGTTGCCGGCACGCATATAGTAATTGCCTGCCGTGCGGTCATTGCCTTTAGCCGCCGCGGCATCGGCGGTTTTTTCAAGCTGCGCCGCCATCGCGCACCATTCCTCCTGCCAGGCCTGCGGCTCACCCTGCCGCGTTTTCAGTTTTTCGGCGATGCGATCGATCTCGTCCATCGCCACCACACCATACGGCGCCATGCCCTTGCACGCCAGTGCGGCGTTGGACCACAGGAAATTGCCGGGAAAATGATCAATCCAGAAACCACGCGTGGTCATCACCGCTCCTCTCGGTTGATACAGGCACCGGCTGCACGGACCGCACCGGGCGAAATACTATAAGTATTTGATTTTATTGATTTTTATTGTTGTTGCGCCTGCTGGGCAGCGATGTCGCGCCGCACCTTGTCCATGTCCAGCGCCTTCGCCTGGGTCAGTACGCTGTCCAGCCCTGACGCCGGCAACGCCCCCGACTGCATGAACACGATCACTTCCTCGCGGAACAGCATGAGGGTCGGAATCGAGCGAATGCCGAAATGCGCGGACAATCCCTGCTCGTCGTCGGAATTGACCTTGGCGAACACCACATCGGGATGTTTTTCCGCGGCGGCCTCGAATACCGGTGCGAAACTTTTACAGGGGCCGCACCACGGCGCCCAAAAATCGATGATCACCATTTTGTTGCCGGTGACCGTGCTTTCGAAATTCGCTTCGGTTAATTCCTGGACAGCCATCATCGCACTCCATTCGCTGTGAATGAAGTGCGATGATCGCACAAAATCCGGTTGAGACGACTCAGGTACCGATCACACCGCCGTCGTTCTTGCGAATCACCACGGTCGCCGAACGCGGCCGGCCGCCGGCTGCGCCATCGGGCCAGCTGCTGTGCGCCTTCGGATTCTGCGGATCGTTGCGGCCCTTCGGCGCCTCGCCCGGGTGCTGAATATTGATGAACATGGTGCGCGCGTCCGGCGTCATCACCACGCCGGTGACTTCGCAACCATTGGGTCCGGTCAGGAAACGGCGCGTCTCGCCGCTGCGAATGTCGGCGGCAAGCATCTGGTTGTTGCCGAGGCGTTCATAGTGGTTTTTGCTGATGGTGCTCGCCGAGACATCGGTCTGGATCCACAACAGGCCGCCATCATCAAACCACAAACCGTCAGGGCTGCCGTAGGCATCACCCTTGATATTGCCGCGCCGGCCGGCGTCGGGATGCTGCGGATCGCCGGCAATCGCAAACAAATCCCATTGGAAATTCAGTGCCGCCGGGTCATTGCCACTTTCGCGCCAGCGGATGATCTGGCCGAACACGTTGTTCACCCGCGGATTGGCGCGGTCGGTACCCGGCCGGTCCTTGCCGCCGCGACCGCTGTTGTTGGTCAAGGTGCAATAGACCTCATTGGTCGCCGGATGCACGGCAATCCATTCCGGCCGGTCCATTTTTGTCGCACCGACGGCATCACCTGCCGCGCGGGTGCGGATCAGCACATCGGCCTGGTCGGCAAAACCCGCCTCCTTTGTCAATGCACCGCGACCGTGAATCAGCGGAATCCATTCGCCCGAAGCGTCATCGCTGAACTTCGCGACATACAACGTACCGTGGTCGAGGATATTGCGATTGGCGTTGCGGTCGGTCCGGTTCCAGGCATCACGCGAGACGAATTTGTAGATGTATTCGAACGCGCGGTCGTCCCCCATGTAAACCACCAGCCGCCCGTCGTTTGCAGCGGCGGTCCATGCGCCCTCGTGGCTGAAACGCCCGAGGGCCGTGCGTTTTACCGGTTGCGACTGCGGATCATAAGGATCGAATTCGACGACCCAGCCGTGGCGGTTGGATTCGTTGGGATGTTTGCCGGCATCAAACCGTTCGTCAAACTCTTCCCAGCGGTAACCGCGGCCTTTAGGGCTCACGCCATTGCGCCGGTGATCCGCCGTCAATGTGCCGCTGTTGGTGAAATAGCTGTTCCAGTTTTCTTCACAGGTCAGGTAGGTACCCCAGGGCGTATAGCCGTGTGCGCAGTTATTGAAGGTGCCGAGCACCGTCATACCCGCGGGATCGGCGGCGGTTTTCATGTCCGCGCTTCCTGCGGCCGGCCCGGCGATACGCATCGGTGTGCGCGCGGTCACCCGCCGCGCAAACGGCGAAGGCCGCACTACTTCCCATTTGCCGCCCTTTTCCCGAACCTCGACCACCGAACAACCATGCGCGTTCTGCGCCTTGCGCACCTTGTCGGCATTCCAGTTGGCAAAACCATCGGCATGCAACAGGCCGTCATCGCTGTATTCGTGGTTCATCACCAGCAGGCCGTTGGCGGAATTCTCCGAGCCGTAGGGCAGCGCGAAATAATGAATGCCGTCATGGTGCATGCCCGCCTGCAGTGCCTGCTCATCGGCGCTGTTGCCGGCGTCCTGTTTGAATGCCGGCGAAGCGGAAGGGTGGCCGACGGGATCGCCCCAGGCATACAGCACGTTCGCTGAATACCCCTCGGGGACACGAACCGCATCAGCCGTTGAAACTGAAATGCCTTTGAAACCGAGGTTGCCCTCCCGGCGCAGGCCGGCAGTTGCGCAACCCGCCAACGGCAGGCTGCCGGCAACGGCCAGCGCCGCAGCGCCTTTCAACAGGCCACGGCGTGACAACCGGGTTTCGAGGATTTGGTCAAACGTGGCATTCGGCGAATCGTTGAGGGTCCGCCCGTCGCTGTAACTGTGGCTCATATGCGCTCCCGATTGTGAAAGCCAAGCACCTTAAAGCCAGATGATTACAGGCCGGTGACATCCACAGCGCACTGGATGCTGAATATCAGCGTTCGGGGTAAAGTAGTTGTAACAATAAAAGCACCAAGGGACGTCATGAATCAATGCCGTGAGCCGTTGTGCGCCGGTTTGCCTGGATAATGGCGCAAAAACTGGACATTCGCCCCGCCGCGATCATGAGCACGATCGTGCTGCTGATCGCCCTGAGCGTCATGCTGGGCTGGATTGCCGGCATCCCTTCTCTGGTCCAGCCCGTCGGCGGCCCGGTCATGGTGTTCAACACCGCGCTGTGTTTTGCGCTGATGGCGCTGGCGGTTGTCCTGGACAACCCGGACTCATCACAAAAAATCCACATCCAGCAATGGCTGGGCGGCAGCGTGATCATTATTGCCGGCGCCGTGCAGGGTCAGCACCTGTTCAACATCACTGTCGGACTGGACTGGCCGTCACTGCACCGCTGGTTTGCCGACGACAACCCCTACCCCGGGCGCATGTCACGCCCGACGGCTTTATCCTTCCTCTGCTGCGGCGCCGTGCTGCTGCTGATGCACCGTGCCCGCGGGCTGCGACAGGGTCTGCTGGTACAGATGCTGACCGCCCTGCCTGCAGCCATCGCCGTCGCCGCCCTGATCGGTCTGGCGCTCTCACTCCGCTTCGTCTACCCGGATTATCTGCTCGCCCAGATGGCCGCATCGACTGCGGCCTGTTTTATTGTCATCAGCATCACGCTCTGGTTGTGCTGGCGCAAAACAGCATGGTACCGCTCCCGCGCCATTCTTAAAGACGAGGGGCAGCGCATCGGCCTGACCGGAGCCCTGATCCTCGCGGTTGTCACTTCCGGTGCCGTACTGACCGGATTCGGCATCGCACAGCGCGAAGTCGAGGCCAAGATCAGCGAAGGTTTGTTGCAGGTGCTGAAGAACAACATCAGTCTGATCATGCTCAATGTTGATCAGCGTAACGAACGGGCAACCACCATCCCCAGCCGCCCCCGGGCGAGAGAATATCTGCTCAATCTGAACTCCCGGAATGATGACGCGGAATCGATGCGCCGACTGGCGGAACTGGCCGAAAGTTTCCTGCCGTCGGGTTTTTCGGGTGTTGCGTTTCTTGATGACAGCGGTCGGGATGTGCTGCGGACGGGTCAGTTTGCGGATCAGCCGGATTGGTCACTTGAACTCAAGCTGCCGCATGAAACCCGTTTGCTGTGGTGGAACAACAGCCTGGTACTCAGCACCCGCCTGCCCATCATCAGCGACGGCAAGGTTGTCGGCACAGTGCTGGCCGAACAGCCACTGACGGCACTGACCAAGGCACTGGGCAATATTGAAACGCTGGGACAGACCAGCGAAATCGGCATCTGCAAGGTGCAGGACGACATGTTCCACTGCATCCCGCAACGCTTCATGCCGAAGGTGTACCGCATTCCGTATTCAAAAGCCCTGCCGATGAGCCGGGCCGTGGCCGGAGAAACCGGCATTATTCGCACCCGCGACTATCGCCGGCAGAATGTCATCGCCGCCCACGGCCCGATCGGCGCCCCCGGCTTCGGCATGGTGGTCAAGATGGATACCATCGAACTCTACGCGCCGATCCGCGAATACCTGCACAACGCGCTGCTGCTGTCATTGCTGCTGGGTGTTGGCGGCGGTGTGTTCCTGTACGCGCGGCTCAAGCCCCTGGTCGGCGAAATCGAACGTTCCCGCGAAGCCGTCAGGGAACAGGGTGAACGCGCCCTGCGCGTCAGTGAAGACCGCTACTCCGGCATCATCAACTCGGCGATGGACGCGATCATCGCCATCGATGAACGGCGCTGCATCCTGCTGTTCAACCCGGCGGCCGAACGCATGTTCCAGTACACAAAAGACAAGGTGATCGGTCGTCCGCTCGACATGCTGCTGCCGCTGCGTTTCCGTGCGGCGCATGAACATCATGTCCGGGAATTCGCGGATTCCGGCGTGACCGCACGTTCGATGGGCCGCCTCGGCGTCATTTCCGGACTGCGCTCAAACGGCGAGGAGTTCCCGATCGAGGCCTCGATATCGCAGATCGGCGTTTCGCCGGGCAAATTGTTCACGGTCATCCTGCGCGACATCACCGAACGCAGACAGGCCGAAGCGGCGCAACGCGAATTGTCCCGCCAGCTGCTCGAAACGGAGGAAGCCGAACGCCGGGCGATCTCGCGCGAGCTGCACGACCGCATCGGCCAGGATCTGTCGGCCATCAATCTCACCATCGACATCATGCGCATGCAGCAGTCGGGCAACACGCAGCAGGACCAGCAGTCCCGCCTTGATGACATACAACGGCTGGTGCGCTCATCCATCGACAGCACACGCGACATCATGGCCGATCTGCACCCCGCGGGGCTCGAAGACTCCGGCCTCGCCCTCGCGCTGCAGTATCACGCGGAACACATCTCGCAACGGCTGAATATCCCCGTTACGGTTAACAACGGCTGGCACGGCGCACGGCCCGCGCCGGCCGTTGAACTGGCGCTGTTCCGCATCGCGCAGGAAGCAGTCAGCAATATCGCCAAACATGCCGGCGCGACGAACATCCGCATCGATCTGGAAAAGGACGCCGCGGCAAACCGGCTCGCGCTGCGCATCAGCGATGACGGGCGCGGCTTCGACAGCAGCGCCGCCCGGCCGCGGAACCACGGCCTGCGCACCATGCGCGAACGCGCGCAGGCTGTCGGCGCCGTGCTGCGTGTCGATTCCACGCCGGGCAAAGGCACCCGCATCAGTGTCGAACTGCCGCCGGAGGCGACATGAACATCCGGGTGCTGATTGCCGACGACCACGCCGTGATGCGCGAAGGCCTGCGCACGCTGATCGAAAACGGCGCCGCCGCCACCGTGGTCGCCGCCGTCGTCAACGGCCGTGAGGCAATCGAGGCCGCTGTTCTGCATCACCCTGATGTCGTGGTCATGGATATCTCGATGCCGGACATGAACGGCATCGAGGCCACCCGGCTCATCCGCCAACGCTGCCCGGCGACACAGGTCGTGATCCTGTCGATGCATACCAGCCCGGAACGGATACATCAGGCCTTCGCCGCCGGCGCCACCGCTTATGTGTTGAAAGAGGCAGCCGGCACTGAAGTACTGGCCGCAGTACGCGCCGCCGCCGGCGGTCGCCGCTATGTCAGCAGCGCCATCGACAAAAACAATCCCGGCAACACCGCGGCAACGGCCGGCCCGCTCGCCAGCCTGTCCTCACGCGAACGCCAGGTGCTGCAACTCGTGGTCGAAGGCAAATCCAGCGCCGAGATCGCCGTTGTCGTAGATCTTTCGCCCAAAACCGTAGAGACGTATCGCAGCCGCTTGATGAAAAAGCTCGGCGTCGCCGACATGCCCGCGCTGGTCAAGTTCGCCATCCAGCACGGCATCACCAGCCTCGACTAGCATTTCGCATCTGAATTTATAACCAATTGATTTAATTGGTTATTTTTTTTGTTGCACTCAAAGTCTCCCTACAGACCCCATCCGGGGCCATGCCGTTAAATGGCGGCATGAAAACAAATCCCCACTCCATCACGCAGCGGCCTGCCCCATGAGCGCGCCGATACCCACCATTGTGCTGATCGTCGAGGACAACAAGGCGTTCAGCAAAGCGCTGCGCGAATTCCTTGCGCTGCGCTTCCCGCAGTTCGAGGTGCATGAAGCGCGAACCGGCGGCGGGGCGCTGGAAAAATTTACGCGACTGCAGCCGCGGCTGGTACTGATGGACATCCAACTGCCGGACATGAACGGTGTGGAAATCACCCGCCGCATCAAGGCACGGACGCCCGAAACCGTGGTCATCGCGATGTCGATGATGGCGGACACGCATATCGCCGAAAAAGCGCAATCCGCGGGCGCCGCGGCCTTTGTCGACAAGAATCACCTGTTCCGCGACCTGGAGCCGCTGATCGCCCGCTGCATCGGCACTTCTGCTACCGACAGCAGCCCCTTCAATGAATGACCTGAACACCCCCGCGCCCTGGTACCGGCGCCTGCTGACACGCAAGCTGCCCGTCATTGCGGCGGCATTGATCGCGGCATTGCTGATCGCCGTCTGGGTGCGTTTCGCCACCCAACCCGCACGGCAACCGGAAAAACTGGTGATCGCCCACGCCTCGCAGCCATCGTTCGCGCTGATCTACATCGCCGCCGCCCGTGGTTATTTCGAGGAAGAAGGACTGAACGTTGAATTGCAACCACACACGCTGGGACGGAACGCGCTCAACAGCGTGATCGAGGGCAAGGCGGACATCGCCACGGCATTCGGAACGCCGGTGGTGCGGCGCATATACGAGTGGGTACCTCTGGGCATCATCGCAAGCCTGCACACCTCGACGCGCAACCAGGCGATAGTCGCACGCCGCGACCGCGGCATTTCCACTGCAACTGACCTCGAAGGCAAACGCATCGGCGTGACGCTCGGGGCCTCGATGGAATACCTGTTGCATCTGTTGCTGGCCGCGGAAAGCATTCCGGCCTTCAGTGTCAGAAAAATCAGCGTCGAACCGGAAAATTTCGAAGCCGCCATCACCGGCGGTGAAATCGATGCCCTGGTGGTTTTCGGTGCCCATCTGCAATCATTGCAGGATAAATTGGGCAAGGAACGCCTGGCCGTTTTTTACTCCGACCTCTACATAGAAACCTCGATGCTGGTTGGTATGCGCGAAAAACTGCTGGCAAATCCGGTGGCCATGCAGCGACTGCTCAAAGCCGTCCTGCGCGCACATGCCTACATCCAAACCAACCCCGAAGAAAGCCTGGAAATCGTCATCCGCGAGCTCGCGAAGCAATACCCCGAAACAGCCATTCGCCTGAGTTGGCCCGCACTCCGCTTTGACATCGAACTCGACAATCTGCTGCTGTCGCTGTTGACGCAGGAAGCGCGATGGATGAGAGACGCGGGCGCATTCAAGACCCCCGTTCCGGATTTCAGGGATTTCGTGATGACGGAATTCCTGCATGCGGTGAAACCCGACGCCACCACGCTGCATATCCGTACTGACTGAACCGGAACGGAATGCCATGCGACTCAGCCTGAAAATACTGCTGCCCGCCCTGCTGAGCCTGCTGCTGCTCGCCGGAATGAGCGGCTTCATCGTCTATTCCCTGCATCTGCAACAGCAGTCGCTGCGCGACACCGGCCGTCAGCTGCTGGTGATGGACCATCTGGTCGGTGAACTGCGCCAGCAGCGCGCCGCCATCGAGACCCACTTGCTGCTGTACCTGCAAACCGGCAAACAGAGCGACCTCGATGCCATCGCCGAAGCCGACCGCGATATCGCCAGGGCCGTTGATGACCATCCGCTGCAGGCCGGCAATGACGAAGTCGCGCCGCAATTGCAGATTTTCCTGGAAAGTCACCATGCGATTGTCGCCACCCGGCGCGAACTGATCCGCAGCAACGCACTGGGTGACACGCAGCGTGTGCGAATGCTCACCGGCAAATGGGCGATCCAGCGCGAAAGGGTCGATGCCAATCTGCGCGATCTGCGCGCGCTTGGCACCATCCAAGCGGAAAATACCCTGCAGGACGCCGCACAGGCCCAGCACTGGATGAAGCAGATCGCCTTCTACGCAATCCTGTTCGCGATTCTGGTCGTGGCCGCGGCCTTCGCCTATGTGCGCCACAACGTGCTGAGCCGCCTGAAAACGCTCACCACCGGTGCCCGTCAGATCGGGGGCGGCGACCTCGGACACCGTATCGGCCTCGCCAAAACCGACGAGATCGGCGCATTGGCCGCGGATTTCGATGACATGGCCGCGCATCTGCAGGAAACCCTTGGGCTGATCGAGAAACGCCTGCAGGAACGTGACGCCGCGATCCGGGAATTGGAGGCTTTCTGCTACTCGGTTTCGCACGACCTGCGCACACCGTTGCGGGCGGTTGACGGTTTCGCGCAGCTTGCAGTGAAGGATCTGGGCCCGGACACCAAAGCGGAAACAAAACACTATCTGGCGCGCGTGCGCGAGGGCGTGCAGCGCATGGGCAACCTGATCGACGACCTGCTGGCCTTTTCGCGCCTGGGTCGCCGCGCCATGAATGTCCAGGAAATCGCCAGCGAAACCCTGGTACAGGAATGCCTGGAAACGCTGCGCAATGAATACGATCCGCACAAAACCCAGATCAAAATCAGTCAACTCGCGCGGTGTAGGGGTGATCCCCACTTGCTGAAACAGGTGTGGATCAACCTGCTGTCCAATGCCCTCAAGTTCAGCGGCAAAACCATCGGCGCCCGGATTGAAATCGGCAGCCTTGAACAGAATGGCGAAACCGTCTACTCCGTTCGCGACAACGGCGCCGGATTCGACATGCGCTACGCCGACAAGCTGTTCGGCGTATTCCAGCGCCTGCACGGCATCGCTGAGTTTCCGGGCACCGGCGTCGGGCTCGCCATCGTCCAGCGCATCATCAAGCAGCATGGCGGCAGGATCTGGGCGGAAGCGGCACCGGGCCAGGGCGCCACTTTCCACTTCACCCTTGGCGGCATGCAAACATGAATAAAAAAACCATCGAACTGCTGTTGATCGAGGACAATCCCGACGACGAAGAACTCGCGTTGCTGGCCATGCGCAAACACAACCTGGTCAACGAAGTTCACGTCCTCCGCGATGGCGCCGAGGCGCTCGAATTCCTGACTCGCTGCAGCGAACAGCTGACCAGCGACCCGGCGGGCAGCAAGCCGAAACTGATCCTGCTCGACCTCAAGCTGCCCAAGGTGGGTGGACTGGAAATCCTCCGGTTCATCAAGGAACATCCGGCTCTGCGCACCATACCGGTGGTCGTACTGACATCCTCCCGTGAAGACCGGGACATCATCGAAAGTTATGAACTCGGCGTGAACAGCTACATCGTCAAGCCGGTCACTTTTGAACAGGTTGTCGAGTCCGTGCGGCAGATCGGCCTGTACTGGCTGCTGCTCAACCGGACACCGCCGCCGGGCGACGGACATTATCCGTCGACGCCCCATCCTCAAGGCCCCATGTGAAACACCTTCGTGCATTAATCGTTGAGGACAGCCCGTCCGATGCGGAGCTGCTTTGCATCAACCTGAGGGAGCAGGGCTACGACCTCGACGCCCGCATCGTCAGCACCGAACACGATTTTTCCGCGGCACTCGACAACAATCCGGAAATCATCTTTGCTGATTACCGCCTGCCGGCCTTCAACGGACTGCGTGCACTGCAGATTCTGCGCGGTCGGGGGCTGGATACGCCGTTCATCCTGGTATCAGGAACCATCGGGGATGAACTGGCGGTGGCGGTCATGCAGGCCGGCGCGGATGATTTTGTCCCCAAAGACAAACTGTTTCGGCTCGATATCGCCCTGAAACGCACACTCGAGATCGTCAAGACCCGCAAAAATCTGCAACACGCCCAAGCCGAGGCCGGGCGGCTCGCGGCCATCGTCGAATCGAGCAATGACGCCATCATCAGCCGCACGCTGGACGGCATCATCACCTCCTGGAACCCTGCGGCCGAAAAACTGTACGGCTATACCGCCGCCGAAGCGATTGGCCAGCCAGTCTCGTTGATACTGCCACCCGGTGTACGGGCAAAAACGGCGCTGAACAACGAACAGCTGGTGCGTAATTTCCATGTTCCGCCTTTCGAGACACAACGCATTACCAAGGATGGACGGTTGCTTGACGTATCCAACTCGCTGTCTCCGATCCTCGACGCGCACGGCCAAATAGTCGGTGCGTCACAGATCACCCGCGACATCACCGAGTTGAAGCGCATCCGGAACGAACTGATCCGAAAATCCACGCTGGCGCTGCTGATGGAAACCCTCGCCCGCACGGCGAATGAAGCCCCGACGCCCGAAGCGGCATTGCAGACCTGCCTCGATACCATTTGCGCGCACGGCGGGTGGCGGATAGGCCACGTCGTGACCTTCAGGCAGTCCGACCCGGCAAGGGCCGTCGTCGCACACTTCTGGAACATCCCGGAAACAGACCGCGCACTCTTCGCCGATTTCATCAGCAAGACGCTGACCTACGATTACTCCCAGACCACCGGTGCGTTAGTTGGAAAAATACTCAAGCAACAGAAACCAATTTGGGTCGAAGACATCCATAATTTTCCATATCGTGGCCGTTTTCTGTCACTGCAACAGCAGGGCATCTGCTCCGGTTACGGATTCCCGGTGGTGGTTCGGGGTGAGGTGCTCGCGCTGCTCGAATTTTTCTCCGACGAGCAGCGGCAGACCGACGCACTGCTGCTGGAGAACATGGGCAACATCAGCTCACAGCTCGCGCGCCTGATCGAACGCGACCGGTCCAACAAGACAATCCAGGCGGGAGCGGCCAGGCTGCGCGCGATTCTCGAGAACCAATCGGAGTGCGTAAAAGTGGTCGGTGCTGATGGCTCACCCATCGAAATCAATCGTGCCGGCCTCGAGATGTTCGAAGCGACGTCCATAACACAGGTACGCGACCATGGACTCATCAACTTCGTGTTGCCGGAACAACGGGCGCGCTACTCTCAGCACTTCAACCAGGCATTGATTGGAGAGACCTCGACCTTGGAGTTCGAGATGGTCGGCCTGCAAGGTACCCACCGCTGGCTGGAATCCCATGCGACACGCATGCTGATGCCGGAAAGCGGCGCCGCAGCGATGCTCTCGGTTACGCGCGACTTTACCGAACGTAAAAAAAACCAGGAACAAATCGCTTACCTGTCGCAATACGACGCGCTGACCAGATTGCCCAACCGCAACCTGTTCCGCGACCGGCTCGGGCTCGCCATCGCGCGCGGCAAGCGCCGCGGCGAGATGACCGGGATCATGGTGTGCAATATCGACCGCTTCAAGCAGGTCAATGACGGCCTGGGGCTGGAGGCTGGCGACGACCTGCTACGGCAAGTCGCGGAGCGGCTCAAGAACACCCTGCGCGACGTCGACACCATCGCACGGCTGGGTGGCGACGAGTTTGCGATTCTTGTCGAAAGCGTTCCCGGAAAAAACGACGTCACCGCCATCGCTGACAAACTGATAGAGGCATTCGCCAGACCATTCACCGTTGCGGAGAGTGAGATCGTCATCGCCGCCAGCATCGGCTTCAGCACACACCCGAACGACACTGACGATATGGACAAACTGCTGGAACACGCCGAGATGGCCATGGAACAGGTCAAACACGAAGGCGGCGGCGTCTACCGGGCTTACGAAAACGAATCCATCACGCCGCGCAGCCAGCGCCTCAGCCTCGAGATCCGGCTGCGCCATGCGCTGGAACGCAACGAATTTCAGTTGTACTACCAGCCCAAGCTGCGGCTGCAGGACGGGGCCATCACCGGCGCCGAAGCACTGCTGCGCTGGAACAGCCCGGACCTCGGCGCGGTCAGCCCCGCGCATTTCATTCCCGTCGCCGAAGAAAGCGGCCTGATCGTCCCGATCGGCGAATGGGTGCTGCGCACGGCCTGCGCGCAGATGCAGGCATGGCACGCACAGGGCCACGCCATCAAGGTCGCGGTGAATCTTTCCCCGCGCCAGTTTCGGCAGAAAAATCTCGTGAAAGTCGTGGCATCCGTATTACAGGCCACAGGTCTCGCCCCCGGTGCCCTCGAACTGGAAATTACGGAAGGCACCGCAATGGCCAACGCGGAGCAGGCGATCAAGGTGCTGGGCGAAATACATGCGCTGGGCGTGAAGCTCGCGGTGGACGATTTCGGCACCGGGTACTCGAGCCTCGCCTACCTCAAGCGTTTTCCGCTCGACACCCTGAAAATTGACCGCTCGTTCGTCATCGACGTCGGCAACGACCCGAACAGCGAGGCGATCATGTGCGCCACCATCGCCCTTGCCCACAGCCTGAAACTCAAGGTGGTCGCGGAAGGCGTCGAAACCGCGGCACAACGCGACTTTCTGACCGCCGCCGGCTGCAATGAAATGCAGGGTTATCTCTGCAGCCCGGCGCTGCCGACGGCGGAATTTTCCGCGTTGCTGCAAAAACAGCGCTGAAAGAATGGGGCTAGGCCTCGCGCTCCCGCGCGGCGCTCTGCTGCAGCAGACTCAACAGGGCAGCCGCCTTGTCGAAGGTTTCCTGGTACTCGGCGTCGCGCTCTGAATCGGCGACGATGCCGCCGCCCGCCCAGAAACGCACCGTGCCGTGCGAATGCACCAGCGTGCGGATCGCGATGTTGGTGTCCATGTTGCCGTCATAACCAACGTAACCGATCGCGCCGCAATACACGCCGCGGCGGTGCGGTTCGATTTCCTCGATGATCTGCATCGCGCGCATTTTCGGCGCGCCGGTGATCGAGCCGCCGGGAAAGGCGCCGCGCAGCAGATCAATCGCATCGCGCCCCGGCGCGAGACGGCCGGTCACCGTGCTCACCAGGTGGTGCACCGTGGCAAAACTCTCGACCTCAAACAGTTTCGGCACCTTGACCGAACCCAGTTCGCAGTTTTTCGACAAGTCGTTGCGCAGCAGATCGACGATCATCAGATTCTCGGCGCGGTCCTTTTCACTGGCCACCAGCTCCGCGATCAACTCGGCGTCGAGCCGTGGATGCCCCGCGCGCGGTCGTGTGCCCTTGATCGGCCTGGTTTCAACCTGACGGTTTTCGACGCGCAGGAAACGTTCCGGCGATGCGGACAGTATCTGCGCGTACGGGGTCGACAAAAATGCAGAGTACGGCGCCGGATTGATCAGGCGCAGCCGCTGATAGGCCAGCCAGGGGTCGCCCGTGGCCTCGGCTGAAAAACGCTGCGCCAGATTGACCTGGTAACAATCACCGGCGCTGATGTAATCGAGCACACGATCAAACACTCGGCCGTAATGCTGCGGCGTCAGGTTCGAGGTCACCGGAGACGTCACACGGAACGGCGCGCGGCGGCGTTCGGGGGGGGTGTCGGTGAACAAGCGCACCAGTGCATTCCATTTGAGGTCGGTATCAGGATCACGCCCCTGCCCGGCCAGCCAGGCGCGGCGCTCGGAGTGATCAACCACCACCGCCCAGTCATAAATGCCGATGGCCATGTCCGGAATGCGTTCGGCATCCCGCGCCCGCGCCGGCAGGCGTTCGATGCGCCGCGTCAGGTCATAACCGAAATAACCGATGGCGCCGCCGCTGAACGGCAGTTCGCCGGCACATTCCGCGTCCACTGCGACGTACTGCCGCAGCAGTTCAAAAGGATCCGCGCGCGACAGCTCGGTGTGTTCGGCATGGACCTCGGTCAGCGCGCCGCGCGTGACCAGGCGCACGTACGGTTCGGCGGCAATGATGTCGTAACGCGCCTGCCCCGGATGATGCAGCCCGCTGTCGAGGAACACCGCCCACGGCCGGTCGGCCACGGCTTCGAACAGCGCGGCGCTGTCGGCGTGGTATGGCAGTTCGGTCAGCAGCGGAATGCTCATGCGGGCATTTTAGTCTGCGGGATCGCAGAGCGCGTATTGGCAGCAATACGGGGCAGCAATACGGCCGCTCACCCCCAGCGCATAAAAATCTATTTAAAAAACAATAGGTTATTAAAATACTTGGGGGCACTATCTGTAGTAGTAATACGGATTAAAAGAAGCGCCCCCCCCTCAAGGGGACCTCCTTCAGGGCGCGCTGCATCGGGCTGCGGGTCTGCGGGTTTTCCGCTCCGTGCCCGGATAAAACCCCTTGGGCACTCATCCCTCTGCACTTTGCACAGGGTCCAGCGCCCGCTGATCATTGTGTATCATGTCACCGCGCGCCAAGGCCGGTGAGGAGGAGGAGCAAATCAATAGAAATGCCCGCGCGATCAAAAAACCCCCTGGGAGAAATAACATGAATCGCTCCAAGCCTCGTTTACTTCGTATTTTGGCCACTGGTGGATTGGCGCTCGGCATGCTTGCCGTGGCAAGCCCGTCCGCCATCGCACAAACAGCGTCTGCGCCCGCCGCCAAACCTGACCCCCGCGTGCTGATGGGCGGCTTCCACCCCGAGCGCATGAGTTCCACCGGACTGGCGCCCCACGTCACTCCGGTAACCGTAACGCCGCCGGAGAACATTCCCCTGAACAAGCTGCAGGTTCCGCCCGGCTTCCAGATTGAACTGTGGGCGCACGGCTCTCCCGGCGCGCGCATGATGACTCGCGGCGACAAGGGCACGGTATTCCAGGGCACGCGCGCCATCGGCCGCGTTTATGCCATTTATGAAAAGGACGGCAAGCGCGTCTCCAAAGTGATCGCCGATAAATTGGTGCAGCCCAACGGCGTGCTGTTTCACAAGGGCTCGCTCTACGTGGTTGCCATCAACAAGGTGCTGCGCTACGACAATATTGAAGCCAATCTGGAGAACATCCCCACGCCGGTCGATATGACCGACGCCTTCAAGCTGCCGCCCGAGGTGCATCACAATTGGAAATTCATTGCCGTGGGGTCTGACCACAAGATTTACATGCAGGTCGGCGCGCCGTGCAATATATGCGAAATCAACCCTGGCATACACGGCCAGATCCGCCGCTACAACTTCGACGGCACGGGCATGGAAATCGTGGCGCGCGGTGTGCGCAACACCGTCGGCTTTGATTTCCATCCCAAAACCGGCGAGTTATGGTTCACCGACAACGGCCGCGACTGGGGCGGCGAAGAAGGGTTTGAGGAGGAACTCAATCGCCTGCCCGCCAATAAAATCGGTGCGCACTTCGGCTTCCCGTACTGCCACGGCAGTGGTCAGCCCGATCCGGACATCAAAGTACCGAACGCCTGCGCCAACGTCGAATTGCCGGTGGTCACGCTCGGCGCGCATGCCGCGGCACTGGGCATGCGCTTCTATACCGGCAAAACGTTCCCGGCAGATTATCAGGGCGCGGTCATCGTGGCCCGTCGCGGCTCCTGGAACAAGACCGAGAAGAACGGCTACGACGTACTTCGCGTCACCGCCACCGCCGACGGCAAGAACCCGCAGATCACGCCGTTTGTCACCGGTTTCCTCGACAAAGCCACGAACGCGTTCTGGGGCCGCCCGGTCGATGTCATGCAAATGCCCGACGGTTCAATGCTGATCGCCGATGAACAGAACGGCGCGATTTACCGGGTGAGTTACAGGAAATAATGCATTTCACGGCACGGCACGGCGGATTTATGATCCGCCGTGCCGTAATTTTTTCTGTCGCCTTCCTGCTCTCCGCAGGTCCCGTGCCGGGAAACGCCAATGGAGACGCCGTGCGCGGCGCGCAAAAAGTCGCCGCCTGTGCGGTCTGCCACGGCGCGCCCGAACGACCACCGCTGCCCGGAATGCCCACCCTCGCCGGCCAACAGCCAGAGTTCCTGGTATTACAAATGTTTTTCATGCGCGAAGGCTTGCGGGTGGTGCCGCCCATGGCGGGACTGCTCAAGGATTTCACCGATCGCGATCTCGAGGACGTCGCCGCGTATTTTTCCGCGCAGAAACCGTCGCCGGAAAGCAGCAAGCGGGATCAACAGATCTACGCGCGTGGCGCCGCACTTTCGCGAGGCATGGGCTGCGGCAGTTGTCATCTCGCGGACTACCGCGGCCAGCGGCATATCCCGCGCATCACCGGTCAACGCGAAGACTATCTCGCCCTGACACTGCGGGCGTACCGCGATGACAAGCGCACCGGCGCCGACACCAGCATGAACGCCGCCATGTACAGGGCCACCGACAGCGACATCCGCGATCTGGCGCACTACCTCGCACAGCAATAATAAAAAGCCGATAGTTAAAGAAAGATGACGGATCAGGCGTTGCCGCTGACGCTTTCGGCACGCTGCTGCTGCAGGCTCAACAAGGCTGCTGCCTTGTCGAAGGTTTCCTGATACCCGGCGTCGCGCTCTGAATCGGCGACGATGCCGCCCCGCCCGGAAGAGCGCCGTGCTGTCGGCGTGGTACGGCAGTTCGGTCAGCAGCGGAATGGTCATGCGGGCATTTCAAGTCAACCGTGCCGGACGCAGTACCGGCGGGCTGCGCCATGACGTCGATTCGCAATCCCGGAGTCACACTGCGGAAATAAATCCCGGCTAATCTTGCCGGAAGAAAAATGCAAACCAATCATATACTTTGAGCAATTCACTCACAAATCGCGTTAATGAGCGTGTGTTCAATGCGCTTTATGCCTCCTCGCTGATCTACAACACCTGCTGGGAAGACCCCGCGGTCGACCGCCAGGCACTCAACATCACCGGCGACGACACCATTCTGGTGATCACCAGCGCCGGCTGCAATGCCCTGGATTACGCGCTCGCCGCGCCGCGGCGCATCCATGCCGTTGATGCCAATCCCCGGCAGACCGCACTGCTCGAACTCAAGCTGGCCGCCATCCGGCGCCTCTCCTATACCGACTTTTTCATGCTCTTCGGCGAAGGCCGGCATCCGCAGTTCAACGCACTCTACCGCGACACGCTGCGGCGTGACCTGTCACCGTTCGCGCAGCAGTTCTGGGACGACGCCGGGCAGTGGTTCAACCGTCGCAATCCGCGCAACACCTTTTATTTCCACAGCCTGTCGGGACGTGTTGCAATGCTGTTTCGCCAGTACGTCGATCTGCGGCCGGGGCTGCGCGCGGCTGTCGATGAACTCGTCGATGCGCAGTCGCTCGAAGAACAGTGCGCCATCTATGACTCGCGGATAGCGCCACGCATGTGGGGGCGCGGCATGAACTGGGCGCTGTCGCGCCAGATCACCATGAGTATGCTCGGCGTGCCCTCGCCCCAGCACGACGAAGTGCGCCGGCAACACGCGGGCGGCGTGCCCGGATTCGTCCGTGATGCCATCGAATATGTGTTCCGCTGCCTGCCGCTGTGGAGCAATTATTTCTGGCGGGTCTATGTGCGCGGCGCCTACACCCGCGACTGCTGTCCGGAATATCTCAAACGCGACAATTTCATGGCGCTGAAAAACGGTCTGGCCGACCGCATCACCCACCATACCTGCACCGTGACCGACCTGCTGCGCAGCGTGCAGCCACGGGTGTCGAAATTCGTGCTGCTCGACCACATGGACTGGCTGGGTTCGTTCAAACCGGAAGCGCTGCGCGAAGAATGGGCCGCGCTGCTCGAATGCGCGACACCCGGCGCACGCGCCATTTTCCGCAGTGCCCATGCGCAACCGGCGTACCTGGATACGCTGACGGTTCCCGGCGCCGGCGGTGATCGCAGCCTGCGGGAACTGCTGACGTTCCACCCGCAACTTGCCGCACGACTGACACGCGAGGATCGGGTGCATACCTACGCCGGCTTCCACATCGCTGACGTGCGTCCATAAATGATGCCGGCATGAAAAGCGCCCCCTTGAAAAGCGCTCCCCCGCTCTCCGCGGAGCTCAAGACCCTGTGGCAGATGGCGCGCGGCGCGGCGGACGGTGCAAGCCATGCCGAACGCCTGGAGCGTTTTTACCGCCCGCAGGCCGGACACTACGACCGCTTCCGTGAACGCCTGCTCCACGGCCGCGGTGAAATGATCGGACTGCTCGCGCCGCCGGACGGCGCGGTGGTCGTCGAACTCGGCGCCGGCACCGGCCGCAACGCCGGTTATTTCGGCGAACGGCTGGCGCATTTTGAAACCATCGAACTGGTCGACCTGTGTCCGGCGCTGCTCGAGCAGGCGCGGCTGCGCTGGGCCGATGAACCGCGGGTGCGCATCATCGAAGCCGATGCCACGCATTACCGCCCGGCAAAACCCGCCGACCGCGTTTATTTCTCCTACGCGCTGACCATGATGCCGCAGTGGCGGCAGGCACTGGACAACGCGCTGGACATGCTCAAGCCCGGCGGACTGCTCGGTGTCGTTGATTTCGACCTGCCCCGTGGTGACCACCTCGCCGAGCGCTGCGCCTGCGAATTCTGGCGCCGCTGGTTTGCCCACGACGGCGTTCATCTCGATTCCGCGCACATCGAGCAATTACAGGCCCTGACCGAGCCGGTGACGCTGCGCGAATCAAGCGCCGGCGTGCCCTACCTGCCGGGCCTGCGCATGCCTTATTACATCTACGTCGGGCGCAAGCCCGCAATCCCCGCCCGATGACCCGTCACGTCCGCGCCCTGTTCCTCTCCGACATCCACCTCGGCACCCGCGCCTGTCAGGCCGATCACCTGCTGGCATTTCTCAAGGAATACGAGTGCGATCACCTGTTCCTGGTCGGCGACATCATTGATTTCTGGGCGATGAGCCGCGCGGTCTACTGGCCCGCATCGCACAACACCATCGTGCAGAAAGTGCTGAAAAAGGCGCGTCACAACACAAAAGTGTTCCTGATCCCCGGCAACCACGACGAACTGCTGCGTGAACATGTCGATTCGAATTTCGGCGACGTGCACCTGGTGCGCGAACATGTGCATACCGCCGCCGACGGCAAAAAATACCTGCTGCTGCACGGCGACGAATACGACCAGATCACCGCGCTGCACCGCTGGGTGTCCATCCTCGGCGACATCTCCTATACCTTCCTGATCCACCTCAATCGCGGGCTGTCCTGGCTGCGCCGCAAGCTCGGCGTCAGCGGCCACTGGTCACTGGCGGATTACGCCAAACGCAATGTGCTGCAGGCGGTGAGTTTTATCAGTGATTTCGAAACCGCGGTCGCCCGCACCGCCGCGCAACGCGGACTCGACGGCGTGATCTGCGGCCACATCCACACCGCCGCCATGCGCAACATCGAAAACATCACCTACATCAATTGCGGCGACTGGGTGGACAGCTGCACCGCCGTGGTCGAACACCAGGACGGGCGCATGGAACTGCTGCGTTGGGAGCCGCCAGTGGCTGCGGCGAATGATGAGCAGGGCAAGGTGGTGCGCCTGCACACCCCGGATGCCGCATAAAATATCAATAAAAACAAATACTTATATTGAATCCGGATCCTCGCGCATGACCTGCTCCGCGCATGACATGTCGGACAGGTCCGCGAAGGCAAAACAGGTTTTGATCGCGCCGCAGGCCAGCATCGCATCACGCAGCCACTCGACACCTGCGCTGCTCTGCAGGGGATTGCTGTTCCAGATGCCGCTTGCCTTGTAACGTTCGAGGCAGGCCGCCAGTGTCGTCAGCGGCAGCCCGGGAAAATACCCGGCTATGGTTTCCGCCAGCGCACGTCCGTCATGCGCCGCGATCCATTTCTGCGTGCGATACATCGCGCGCGTCATGCGCAGCGCGGTGTCCGCTTCGCGTTCGAGAAAACCTCGCGTGGTATTGAATGTGGTGTACGACGCCGGGCCGCGGCTCGCCGCCGAGTACCAGACATGGCCGAAGCCTTGCGCCACGGCATCATGGGCCAGCGGTTCGAAGACCTGGATCACGTCGACCTCGCCCGCGCGCAGGCGCCCGAAATTTTCGGCCATGCTGGCCGCCGGTGCGCGTTTCACGGTTGCGGGATCAACCCCGGCCAGGCGCAGGTCATGCTGCAGGCAGTACCAGGGCGTGGGCACTTCGCTGACCACGGCCAGCGTCCTGTTGGCGAGATCGCGCAGGCGGAAACCCGGCCTGGGTTCCCGCCCGAGCAGATAAAACGGATCGCGCCCGACCACTTCGCAGAAACTGACCAGCCCACTCTGCGGCTGTTCGTCGAGCACATGCATCACCCGCATCGGCCCGCCCCAGGACACCTGCCCCGCGCCGGAGAGCAGCCCGGTGAGGGTCTGCGCCGCGCCGCCCGAAGCCTCCAGCCGCACATCGACGTTTTCGGCTTTGTAGGCGCCGAGCGCAAACGCGGCATAAAACGGCGCGTAAAACACCGCGCGGAAATTTTCGATCAACGTGACCGTCATCACTTACTTTCTTCCCGGCTGCATGGTCGACTTCACCAGCGAACGCGGATCGCGCGGCCGCCAGCGGCCGGAATCCACCTGCGCCAGGAATTCGGCGGTCAGCCGGTTGAAAAATTCCGGCTCCTCGAGGTTCACCGCATGCCCGGTGTTCGGCACCACCGTCAGCCAGGCCGATGGACACACCCGCTTGATGAACAGTCCCGATTCGAGACAGTTGTTGTCTTCATCGCCGCTGACCATGTGCAGCGGCACCTTGAGCCGTTTCAGGCCGTTCTCCAGGCTGCGGATCACCGGGCGTTTCGCCTGCACGCCGCGCAGTGTATTCGCCGCGCCCAGCGCAGAGTGTTTGGCGAATTCGGCGCAGAACAGCGCAAACCCGCGCGGATCCTTGTTCTGAAACTGCACCCGCGACGGACCGACCTGATAGGGCTTGATGGCCTCGGCCGTGCCCAGGGTTTCAAAGCGGCGCGCCATGACTTCGGTATCGCGGAGGAATTGCGCACGTTTGTCGGCGTCCGAGCCGTACCCGACACCGATCGCCGTCAGCGACAACGCGAGTCGTGCATGGCGCAAACCGAAATGCAGCGTGGCATAACCGCCCATCGAGCAGCCGATGATGTGCGCCTTTTTTATTTTGAGATGCCGCATCACCGCGGCAATGTCATCCGCGGCGATGGCCTGCGAATATTTGGTTCGCGCACGCGGCACCTCCGACGGCGGATAACCGCGCGCATTAAAAGCGATGCAGCGGTAACGGCGGGAGAAAAACCGCAGCTGCGGTTCCCAACTGCGCAGGTCATCGGCGAACTCGTGCACAAACACGATGGGCGTGCCGCGCCCGGTTTCTTCGTAGTACAGCTTCACACCGTCCGCATTGGCATAAGGCATACGCAGCCCTCCTCAGGGATTGTTAAAATTATCAATTAAATCAAATACTTATAAAAACAGTGCGTCATGCCGATCAGGTGCCGCAAAACGTCTGATAACCGGCTGACTCGCTGGCCGGCGCCGGATCGGCATAGGCTGACAGCGCCATTTGTTCATCAAACGGCTTTTGCAACACGGTCAGCAGTTTTTCGAAGGGCGCGTAGTCACCGAGATCGACGGCAGCGGCCAGCGCTTCTTCGACGCGGTGGTTGCGCGGAATATAAACAGGATTCACCGCTCGCATCGCCTGTGCGCGCTGTGCGGGTGCGACGGATTCAGCATTGATGCGCGCACGCCAGCGTGGCAGCCAGGCATCCAGCGCCGCATCATCCGCATAGAGCTTGCGCAGAAAACCTTCGCGTGAAGCATCGGCCGCTTCCGCGGTATCGGCCAGCCGGCGAAAGGCCTGCGTGAAATCCACGCCCTGCCCTTCCATGGTTTTGAGGAAATCCGTAGCCAGCGCAAAATCATCCGCTTCATCACGCGTCAGCCCCAGTTTCCGCCGCATACCCTGCAGCCAGTAATGCTGGTAACGCGACTGGAAAGCTTCCAGCACCGGCATCACTTTCGCTACCGCTTTGTCCTGATCCTCGCCCAATAGCGGCAGCAGCGCCTCTGCAAGCCGCGACAGATTCCAGTTCGCAATCGGCGGCTGGTTGGCATAGGCATAACGCCCCTGCTCGTCGATGGAACTGAACACCGTCGCCGGGTTGTAGTGATCCATGAAAGCGCAGGGACCGTAGTCGATGGTTTCACCGGACAAGGTCATGTTGTCGGTGTTCATCACGCCGTGGATGAATCCGACGTTCATCCACTGCGCGATCAGCGCCGCCTGCCGCTCGCTGACGGCCTTCAGCAATCCAAGATAAGGCTCGGGCTGACCTTCCAGTTCCGGGTAATGGCGCTTGATCACGTAATCGGCGAGTTTTTTCAGCAAGGCCGTGTCGCCGCGCACCGTGACGAACTGGAAAGTACCGACGCGGATATGACTGGACGCGACCCGGGTCAGCACCGCACCGGGCAGATTGCGTTCGCGGCGCACGAATTCGCCGGTGGTTGCCGCCGCCAGTGCACGCGTGGTCGGAATGCCCAGCGCATGCATCGCCTCACCGATGATGTACTCGCGCAGCACGGGGCCCAAAGCAGCCTTGCCGTCGCCGCCGCGCGAAAACGGCGTGCGGCCCGAACCCTTGAATGCGATGTCGCGGCGCTGACCGTGTTTGTCGATCACTTCACCCAGCAGCAGCGCACGGCCATCGCCGAGTTGTGGAGAAAAACCGCCGAACTGGTGGCCGGCGTAGGCCTGGGCAATGGTTGCCGTGCCTTCCGGGAGTTTGTTGCCGGAGAAAATCAGTGCGCCTTCGGGAGAATCCAGCGCTTTGGCGTCCAGGCCCAGCTCTTCGGCCAGAGCGTGGTTGAGTTTGATCAGTTTTGGCTCGGGGATCTCTGCTGCTTTCCACGGCACGTAGAGACCTTCGAGGTCGCGGGCATAGCTGTTGTCAAATTGCAGCATGATTCTCAAGAAGTAGAAGTAGCCAGCAAGGAGCAGAGCGGATTACGGGGAAACCCCGCTCCCGTATTTCACTTCGTTCCATACGGGCTTGTATATTGATTGTGCACCCTTAGACGGCAGCGGATAGGGGTGCCGAGGTGGAGGGACGATACGGGCCATCTGCCGCAATTGCGGACAGACTGTCGTAGACCTGTCCCCACTTCGCTTGCCCGAGCGTCGATTAGGAATGCAGCGCGCGAATGTATTCTTCCACGAAGGCATTCGACGGCCGATAGATCACAAGCGTACG